>CAWDND010000064.1:0-136935 GCA_963803395.1 uncultured Planctomycetaceae bacterium | reverse complement strand
GACCCGCCGAACGACGGTTTTGAGAAAGTGCCCCCCGAGTCATCAAATCGACCCGCCATGCGTTCCACGCAATGAGCCAGTGCGCTATGAGGAATTGATTTCCGCTTACCTACTACTTCAATTCGGCGAAGTTACCGGATAAATCCCGGTGGGACAGCTCGCCTCGGACACTCCGGAAAAGGAAATGTTCCACGACGGAACAGCCTTGTAATTCGGGGAAAGCTCCGCCATGTGCCCCGATCTCTGCGGGCTCCGATCTCGTCTTCCGGGTTTACCGACCGACCAGGCAGTCCGCGACCTTGGTTTCTCATCTCGCCGGAGCTGCCGTGTGTGCTCTGCCACCTCGGTCTGCGTCGAGCTATGGCATCTCGTGAGCACGCACGGGGCCATGCCACGGGGCGGTTTACGAGGGGCAGGCTGCTCACTTTGAGTTACGGGAGCAGCCTACCGTGAACCGGGGAACTTTTTCGACGTTGAGCCCTTAGCTCAGCATCGGTGCGGCGGCCATGGCAGGAACCTCGCCCCGGAGTTCTGCCTGCGCCTGTCCCACCGCTCCCGCGTCCACTCGGGGCGCTGGCGGTTCACGAGCCGCCAGACGCTCGACTCCGGGATGCCACGCTGGCGGGACTGGTTCGTCACGTCCCGCACGAACCGGGCGTTATCCGAGAGGCCGGGAGACCGCCGAGGAGCCCCGCCACGCGGCGATCCCATCGGGGGCGCTTCGGGTAGAGCAGGCTACGGATGTGCACCCTGGCGACGTCCTCGTCGTCCTGGGTGAGGAATTCCAGAGACCGCACGGACGATCCGCACGAAGAGCCCCGGCGGGTTCCGGCTACCGATAACCCGGGCATGGTTCGCGGCGGCGAAGAAATTCAGCCGGTCGGCCTCGCTCGAGCGGATATAGCCCGCGGCGACCGCCTGGGCGTGAAGGTCGAGCAGCCGCGCCGGTCGCGGAGGTCCTCCGGCATCACGTCCCGCAGGGTGGGCCGGTCCGCCGGCGCTTCTCTTCTTCGATTCCGATTGAGAGATTTAAACACCAGTCGGTCCGCCGGAGGCGGGTTTCTGGTTTTTAGATCCTCTCGGAGAGGTTCCTGGTTTTTCTTGGGGGTGACAGTTTGGGCGGGTTTTTCGGCCGGAGGGGGTGACAGTTCGGCGGGGGGCTCCGCCTCTGCGGCGGCCGGTTCCTGGAGCCCCCTGCCCTGCCCTGGCCGCTCGCGACCGGCTCGTAGAGCCTCTCCTGGCCTCGGCGAGGGCATCCATTCGAGATTGATGGTGACCCAGTGGCCGTGGCCGTTAGCGTCCGCTGGGAGGTCTCCAGGCGGACGAGCCAGCCCAGCTCGACGAGGTGCCGACGCTGCTGTGGACCCGCTCAGAGACGCCGAAGACCTCGGCGATCCACGAGGCCTTGACCAGCCCGTGGGGTGGCACCTGCCGCTACGTAGAATAGACACCGGACCAGGTGACCGAGGATGGTCGCGATGAGCGTCGGCGGGCACCGCCGGCGATGAGGCGGACGATGCGACGCGGGACGGGCACTAGCCGGTCGTGGTTCGGGATTTGATCCAGGGTCGCCTGGAACGTCCGGGTCGAAGGGCAGTTCACCCGGCTCGGTAGCGAACTCGATGCCCGTCTTCGAGACCTGCGAGCAGGCCGGGCCAGAGCCCCGGACGGCCTTGAGCCGCCCCCTGCCCCGCCGACCAGTCTCCGGATTTCCTTGGGCGTGAACTCCGGGGGGTCGTCGTCCGGGCAGGCAGCGGCGGGCTTTCATCTCGGCAGGGCAAAATAGACCCGCAGCGTCCTTAGGCCCGATGTGCCCCTCGCGGAAGCAGTACCAGGCCATGATATCTGCGTGACCGGGACGAGGCGAATCCCCCCTCCGGCTTTCCGTTTTGGCTCCGCTCTCTCTCCGTGCTGGTTTTCTTCCGATGACTTCTGCATCCCACCTCGCGGAGGGAGGACGAACGAGACGGGGTCCGCGTTCCCGCGAGGGCAGACGGGTAGCCTCAGGCGGAAAATCCCTGTCCTTCGCGGAGGTTTGTGTTGACGAGACAGCTAAAGGAGGGTGTAGACTGGGGTTGTGTGTACAGCCTCGAGCTTGTCGCGTGCAGCCCTGCCCTCATTGGCACCGGTCAACTGACCGCGAAGCAAATGAGCGACCCCCTGCAGGGGTCGCTTTTTTGCTTTATGGGTTCTTCGAACTTCAGCTACATGCCGTGCCCTTCAGATGATTGAGGCCCCATCCCCCGGTGGACGCGGGCACGGGGTTCCTCTAACCCCGTTGAAACTGCGACTATAGGGCCTATCTCTAAGACTTGCAACGACTTTGTGGCGCCGACGGCGTCCGCTGGCTCGCCCGGGTGAAACTCCGGCCGAGCCGCGCTAAATCGTCCCTTTATCATGCTAGGTATGGCTTAAGGCCATAACGTTATGGCCATAACGCATGACGCAACGCTAAACCCTTGATTTTCTGGGAAATACGAGTGGCGTTATGGCCATAACGTTATGGCCAGACATTCTCGGCCTTATTGCCTTAAGGCCAGGATGTTATGGCCAGAACGCAGGCGACGTGTGCTCAAAAAATTTTTCGAGATGTAGGTTTAAAGCCTAAGGCCGTACTGCGGCGTCGACTCCAGGTGGCCCGTTTCGGCCAGGCTGCAAGATCGGACCTTGTGCGATTTCGCGGCTCGGAGCATAGTCCGCGTGGCCTTATGGCCATAACGTTATGGCCTTGAGGCCCGAACCAACGAGGAGGTGACGATGGAAGGAACCACGGAGCGCGCTGAAGACGAAGGTCATCGCCGTTGGGAATCAGAAAGGCGGGGTCGGCAAGACCTCGAACACGGTCCATCTGGCGACGGCCCTCGCCGAGCTCGGCCGCAAGTGCCTCGTCTGGGACCTCGACGTCAACTGCGGCTCGACCCAGCACTTCGGCATCCCGGACAACATGGCCATCCTCGGCACCTATGAGGTGCTCATGGGGGCCGAGCAGCCCGAGGAGGTCATCGTCCGCCAGGGACGACCTCGAAGAGGTGGAGCTGCCGGAGAACCTCCATCTCCTCCCCGCCCGGAGAAACCTCGAATTCATCGACCAGGCCCTGGTCGGCAAGTTCGGCAGATTCAGCGACCTCGGCTCCGTCCTGAAGAAGCCCCTCAAGTCGCTCCGCGGCAAGTACGACTACATCTTCCTCGACACCGCCCCGAACCTGACCACGCCGACCATCGCCGCCTACAAGTCGGCCGAGTTCTTCCTGCTCTCGGCCATGCCCGAGACCTTCGCCGTCCAGGGGCTGAACAACGCCCTGAAGGACATCCAGTCCGTCCGCGAGCACGGCGGGAACCCCAAGCTCACCCTCATCGGCGTCGTGCTCTCGAACGTCGACGGCCGACTCACGCGGCTCGCCCGGGAACTCCTCAGCTACGTCGAGGAGACCTTCGCCAAGACCCCGCCCTGGATGCGGAAGTACGAGACGACGATCAGCCGGACCACCGTCATCCCGGCGGCCCAGAAGGTCGGGCAGGACCATCTTCCAGACCGAGCCCCATCACAAGGTCACCGAGCAGTTCCGCGCCCTCGCCCGCGAGTTCGAGGCCCGGGTGAGCATGCTCGACGAGCAACGTCGCGACCGCTCGCCACTCAGCATCTCCCGGCGCCGGACAGCCGCCGGATGACGGAGTCCGGGAGGAAGTCGCTGGAGGAGGCGGCCAATGGTTAAGTTCGCAAAGGGCGACCAGAAGCCCTTTGACCCGATCGAGAACAACACGATCAACTCGCTCGCGGCCCATCCTCCGCCAGGAGGCTCCCCCTGCCCTTGCCGAAGCCGAACCGGCGCCGGAGCTAACCGGAGGCCGCGGAGAAGCGCCCGAAACCCCCCAAGAGACCCGCGGCAAAACGCTCACCTCTCGAGAAGCTCACCAAGCCACCGGAGCGCGGCGAGCGACTCACGCGGGTCGTGAAATGTCTCTTCACGCCCTCCGAGGAGCAGAGTTGCGAAAGCTCGTGACACGACTTGCCGACGAGGCGGATACCTCGCTCAGCTCAGTCACCTCATTGCGGCCCTACTTCGATTTGCTCCTCCACTGCGAAGACCAGCTCACTCAGGAATTGGGCCGGGCCGAGCTTGCGAGGCCGCTGAACGACAAGACCGCCCTAGCCTTCTTCGAGCGGCAGCTCGCCGAGGTCATTCACGCCGCCTTCCGGAAGGCCCCTCCTCTCAGAACGGACTATCAGGACGGCGAAGCGTAGGAGGCGGCCGTTTCGTGATGGCCCTATCGTTGTGTCCATAACGCCCGGTGGCACTCAGCGCAAGTCATAACCGCACCAAGAGATAGTGTTATGGCCTTATCGTTATGGGCGAAACGTTATGGCCCTGACGTTAGGCCCCTAACGTTATGGCCGTAACGTTACGGACCTAACATTATAGCCATGACGTTATGGCCTTGACGAACCAGGGGGATTCCGACCCTAAACCACCTGCCGGTATAGAGGCACACTCAAGTTCCTGATGGCCAGCGGAAGAGGAGTTACTCAGACGCAAATACGCACGAGTAGCGAAGCTCAAAGCCTGATGCCCGGCTCAGCCGATAACGGAAAAACCGGCTACCAGCCAGTCCGGGTCAAAGGAGCAGAGCATGAGCGATGACATGACGACCGGCCAGAATCGGCAGAGCCGCCGAAGCCGCCCGGCGGCAAAGCCAGCGAAGCCCAAAGATGGCAGGGAGAAAATCACACTGCTCATCTCGAAGGAGGCGAACGTCAAACTCTCGACCTTGGCCGTGCTTAAGGGCGTGGACAGAAGCACACTGGCGGATTCGATCCTGACCGAGGCCCTGCGGGGCGTCGTGATCTCGCTGAGAGGTGCGCTGGCGGGCGGGGCAGGGGAGGGCGGCGAGTCGCTGACGGAAGGCGACACGACCACCAATGCGGCTTGATGGAAAGGAATCCATGTGCGTGCGCCTATTGCCGTAGATGTGGATGGGTGCCAATCCCGTGCGACGACAAAGATGAAAATCTCGGACGCGGCTTCCATCCGCCGTGGAGACAAGACCACCAGAGAGTCAATCCGCACGGGCTCCAGAGTCACGCCGCCGGTTAGAGCGGCGCGAAGGAAGACGCGTCCCACTCCGGTCATAATGGAAGGGTCGAGGCCAAGCTCTGGTCACGCACGGGTGATGTGATGCTTGACCCTGAACGGAAGAGGGAGCACGAAGCCCACGGTGCTCACGGACAGAGATGGGGGGCGAGAGACACGGGAAGAAGATCGCGGGATTTGCGGGTGTCCGCGCAATCGGGCCTGCCCGCCAGGCGTGAAACGAGAGGCGACCATGGCCTCAAAAGATAAAAAACTCCCGGGCGAAGATCTCATCGCGGGAGCGGCGCGGGCGGATGTCCCGATAAGGTCGATGGATGAGGAAGAGATGCTTCGCCTCAGGCCACTGGGGGAGGAGCAACGCGAACGGGAATTGATTTGGAGACTGATTCAGACGCGGAACAGGGAATCGTTGCTGAAGGCGTTTGCAACGAACTCATGGACGGCCTGGGACCTGACAGCCGCCGTAGCGGAGTCGGACGACCCGGCATTGGCGGCGTTGGTTCCAGAACTCGCAACCACGCTCGCATCACTGCTCGAAGACCAGACCCTCAAAGAACGGACCGTAGTCCGACTCCACCTTAGGGAAGCGCTGGCAAGGACCACCCGGGATCCTCGGGAGAGATCCGAGGCTATCGCCATCGTGCTCCGCGAAGCTGCGACGCTCCCTGAGAACACGCGGGCCGACGTCCTCAAATCCGTTGTATCCTCCTTCAAGCCGCTTGAGGTGATGCCGAACCTCATTCGGTTCCTGCCAGTCGCCCGACGCCATGGTCCAGGCGTATTACAAGACTTTTTGGGTAGCATCGATTCTCTGATAGAGCATGGGTTCGCAGTCTATGACGACAAGCCCGCTCTTGCCCGGGATTGTCGTGATACCACGGTCTCGCTTATCGCGGAACTCCTCCTCAAGGACGACACACACGATGAGTCGTTGGTAGAGCAGGTCGCCGGGATCGTGCGGGCTCGCGCGACGACCCTGGGCGAGGGACTCCACCCCGTCATCGAGAAGTTAGCGAAGGCATCCAATGTTGCCGTCGAGCTGATGGCATGGCGAATCTGCGGCAAGGTGCTGTCCAGTCCCGATCAGGCGGAGCTTGGGCTAATCGACGCCCCCGCGGCCAAGTGGGTTATTGAGCATCTTTCCGGGGAGGAGGAACACCCGTGGACGTGGCGGGTGTACGTCCACATCTTGCGCTGTTCCAAAGATAAAGATCAGCGCATCGCGGCCGCCGGTCGCCTTGGCGCAGTATGGTCCGACCTCGATGCAGGACCCGTTACCGGACGATGTCAAGGAAGTCCGGGACTTGCTTGATGATGTGTTCAATCGCTCTGAATATCCGGAATTGCGGAAGGCGGCGAAAGCGGCCCTTGATCTCAATAGGGCCGGAGGTGTGAAAGCCGCTGGTGAAACTAGAACAATCATATGTGATCGTGATTGGGAATCGTCGGCCGCTCTATCGAGCGGATGCATCGTTAATCTTGTCGAACCTCCTAAACTACTCATTCTAACTGATTTGCTTATAGTTCCCAGTCCGTCGCAGACTTCCTCTGTGGTACGCATCAATGCATCACAGGAGGTTTCTCGCGGTTCCGCTGCGGCTCCATCTCCCGATCTCGACCTCGCTGCGGCCGAGTTCGGTGGCTCTGCAGCTCTTGCCCAAGGCGTCCAGGACGTCACGCAGCATGCTACAGATCCCGCTAGGATCGCCGGTCTGAAAGCGATCGTCACGTTCCTGAGCAGCAACATCGAGCCCGTGGTCGAGATGTTTCGGCAGCCGTTGTTGCGATACTCCCGCGAATGGCCCGACTTCATCCCAGCCCTCGTACGCATCTTGGACCGTCTGCGCCAAACTCGTCGCCATGAGCCCGGTCTCCATTAACGAGCAACCACCCGCACCCGGGGCCGATGGTGGCACCCACGGCCAGGGACTTTCTGCTGGAACCGCTGGGCAGGTAGGCAACGGCGTAACGGAGGAATCGGCACCGGTTGCTGCTAACCAGGGGGAAGGGGGAGAAGCGACAATCGAAGAAGCCATTAAGAGAATGCTAAGCACATATTATACACCTATTAAGGCTGGTGAACTCCTCAAGTTATCCGATCGAACAATTCGGGAGCACTGTGAGAGCCGAACAATTCGGGCTATACAAGTCGGGAGAGACTGGTACATCTCCCCACAGGCAGTCGAAGACTTCGCTAGCAATCCCCCTCGCCGTGGACCTAAACCAAAACGTGACAGCAGTTTATGAATTAATAGTTATTTCGGCGGAAATACCACTGGAATTCCAACCGCAATGTGCAATAATCCTCTAGTGATGCCCCGCGTCTCTGGAGGATGCACCTGTGACTCCCTCCACCGAACTTCCCGAACGGATTGATCTCAACGAGATCGGTGCGGCGACCGTTAGCCGGCACCTCTGCCATGAACCCGGGGACTCTATCCCAGGGGTCGATGCCGAGCCGCACGCCAGTCACCCTGCTCTCCTGATGCTTCCGGCCCCGGATGTCAGATCTCGCGAAGAAACCCTCGACGACCTCGCCTCCCGGATCCAGCAGGCCCACGTCTCGGTGGCGTGCGCATCTGTCGCCGTCATCGCATTCGCCGTGACGGCCGGCCGGCTGCTGCTTAAGGCTCAGGCATGCGTCCCGGTCGGCTCGTGGGGTGTATGGGTGGAGTCTAAGTGCGAGTTCAGCGTCCGCACCGCGCAGGACTATATGCGCATCGCCCGCGCCTTCGGAGAAGGACTGATCGATCCGCAGCATGCTGCGGATTTCGCCAGCCTGCGCGAGGTACTGTTCGTGCTGCGGAAGAAGCGGAACATCGGCAAGCAGGGCCAAGAGTCTGCTGCGGGTGATTGGAGCGCCTACCCGGGTGAACTCGTCGCCGATCTCGTCGCCTGGGACAAGGCCCGCCAGCGCCTCGTCAGCCTAACGAAACAACTGGGCGATGTCGAACTCGCCGGGGCCGACCCGACGTCGCGAGCGCTGTTCCGAAAGTTGGTCCGCGAGACGATTGCGGCTCTCTGGAAGCACGGACGCTACCCGCACGACAAGGCCGAAGGGCTCCCCCAACGGTTCTCGAAGAAACCGCGTGACGCCGAGCCCGTGGCGTAACGCTGCCCCAGCCGTCTTTTTGCCACTGCCCTAATATTACGAACTCAATTCATTTCTGCACATGGCGGGGCGAGCCCCGCCCGGGGTCTTCCCCCGCGCCCGTGGAGTGAGGTCACCATCATGCGCCGCATTGGCGATTGCACCCGCCGCCGCCGCTTCGACCCCTTGCGGGGCCCGTGGTACGCGGCATTCCGCAATTACCGTTTCTCTTGCCTGCTCCTAGGCACGCCACGCAACGACCCGCTCGTGGTTTGCAGGGCGTTGGCGGCCGGTGCCTCAGCTCGGCCGAATTTGTAGGGGGGGGGTGTCCCTCCCGATGTTCATGTCCCTCTTTGGAGTCTTCACCAATGTCGGAGAAATGCGACAGCTTTGAACTCCCGCGGCGTCTCGGCCGCAGCGTCGGGCCGCAATCGGACCCGGTCGCGGGGACCAACGTAGGCGACGTGGCCCGCGCGATCCACGACGGCCTCGCCGAGGGCGGATTCTCGTCGCACGCTGCCAATGTCGGCGGGAATCATCCCGCGGCGAACCCGCTCCGCAGGCCGCTCGCGACCTTGCGATTCCGCGAGCCCCTGGTGGGAGCGCAAACGAGCCGTCGAGGAGCTCTCGGCGGCTGGCGTCGACCTGGGGCTCCTCTTTCGGCTCCTCCCCGACGAACGCTCGCTCGGCGTCCGCCTGGCCATCATTCAAGCCGCCGAGAGGGCCACGGGAGCCCAGATTGCGGAGGTGACGAACGCGCTCCTCGGGGAGATCGATTACCCCGATGCCGGGGTCGCCGCCGCCGCGATCTGTGCGCTGGGAGTGCTCCGGCCCGAGGCGGCTCGTGCCGAGGTAATCGATGTACTCGACGACTGGTGTGCGGCTGCGGTCGTCAGGCCGAAGGCGTATCACCCGTTTTGCATCGTCAAAGCCGCCGTGGGCTGCCTCGAGCCTTGGGCCGCCCGAAGTGGCGAGCCGCTTCGTCCCCCTGCTCGCGATGCGTGGCCCCCGGTGCGGGCCTGTGCAACCTGGGGCATCGCCCGCCTACGGTACCGGCCGGCGGCACCGGCGCTGATCGAGGCGCTGGAGCGGTGCGTCGTGTTGCCTCGCCGAAGCGAGGCCGAGGCCCAGGAGCGCGGAACTATATCCAAGTCCTTCGCAGACTCGGGTCCCAGGAAGCGATCCCCATCCTGATCCGTACCGCGCGGGAAGCAGTTGGGTTGGCAGTACCGCCGTCCAGGCCCTGGTAGAGCTCGGCCCGGAGCAGGCCGCCCCGGCCTTGGTCGGCCTGCTCGCCGACCCGGGCGAACGACTCCTCCGCCAACTGCTGAGGTTGATGGTCAAAGCTGGCTTTCGCGGTGCCTTACCGTCCCTCCGAGCCCTGCTCCATGCCGACCGACACGACGTCCGCAGGGCCGCCCTCCGGGCGCTGGCCCAACTCCACGTCCACGATCCGGACGCTGGAGACGAGGTCCGCGGCACTCTGCTTGACCGATCCGAATCCGTTCGTGCGGCCTGAGGCGGTTCAGACCCTGGCATGGAGGCGCGTTCGTCACCTCCGCAATCTGGGCTCCCGTGGCCCTCTCGGCGGCTTGAATGATGGCCAGGCGGACGCCGAGCGAGCGTTCGTCGGGGAGGAGCCGAAAGAGGAGCCCCAGGTCGACGCCAGCCGCCGAGAGCTCCTCGACGGCTCGTTTCGCTCCCACCAGGGGCTCGCGGAGCGCAAGGTCGCGAGCGGCCTGCGGAGCGGGTTCGCCGCGGGATGATTCCCGCCGACATTGGCAGCGTGCGACGAGAATCCGCCCTCGGCGAGGCCGTCGTGGATCGCGCGGGCCACGTCGCCTACGTTGGTCCCCGCGACCGGGTCCGATTGCGGCCCGACGCTGCGGCCGAGACGCCGCGGGAGTTCAAAGCTGTCGCATTTCTCCGACATTGGTGAAGACTCCAAAGAGGGACATGAACATCGGGAGGGCCCCCCCCCTACGAATTCGGCCGAGCTGAGGCACCGGCCGCCAACGTCCTGCAAACCACGAGCGGGTCGTTGCGTGGCGTGCCTAGTCCCACAAACCGTAGTTGAGATCCCAAGAAGTTGACCGTCACGCTAAAATTACCTGGCTTTGCTAGTTTCCCAGTTACAAGGAGAGCTTTCACCATGCCGGGTAAGGCGGCTAAGATCACCATCACTGAACGTCAACATGACATCCTCCGCACGCTCCACGACGCCGTCACGGCTCCCTCGCATCTCCGGCAACGGGCCTCCCTCATCCTCCTGGCCTTCGACGGCCTTCGCAATGACGAGATCGCCGAGCAGGTCGGCCTTGGGCAACGCCCGGTCGGACTCTGGCGACGACGTTGGGCCAAGGCATGGAACCGCCTCATTGACCTCGAATGCAGCGAGACCCACGCCGCTCTGCGCCGGGCCATCGAAGCGGTCCTTACTGATGGACCGCGCCCCGGCGCACCGGGCAAGTTCACCCCGGAGCAAGTCACCCAGATCCTCGCGGTCGCCTGCGAGCCCCCCGAGAAGTCCGGCCGGCCCATCACCCACTGGACGGCGCACGAACTGGCCGATGAGGTCGTCAAACGGGGCATCGTCGCGTCGATCTCGACGTCCCAGGTGGGCCGCTACCTTCGCGAGGCCGCCATGCAGCCCCACAAGAGCCGGTATTGGCTCAACACCACCGAGAAGGTCCCGGAGCGGTTTCAGAAGCAGGTCGAGGCGGTCTGCGACACATACCGCATGGCGCCAGTGTTGGAGCAGACCCAGAACACCCACACCGTCTGCGTGGACGAGATGACGGGCATCCAGGCGTTGGAGCGGACCGCCGCCACCAAGCTGATGATCGCGGGGAAGCCGGCGCGGCTCGAGTTCGAGTACGAGCGGCACGGGACGTTGACCCTGATCGGCAACTTCCAGGTGACGACCGGGGAGTTGATCGCTCCCACGATCGGCCCGACGCGTACCGAGGCCGACTTCGCCAGCCACATCGAGCAGACGATGGCCATTGACCCGGGTGCGTCGTGGGTGTTCGTAACGGATAACTTGAACATCCATTGTTCGGAGACCTTGGTGCGGGTGGTGGCCAAGGCATGTGAGATCACCACGGCGCTGGGCAAGAAGGGGGTACGTGGTGTGCTGGGATCGGTGGCGAGCCGCCAGGCGTTCTTGTCGGAGCCCGGTCACCGCATCCGGTTCGTGTACACGCCGAAGCACAGTTCGTGGCTGAACCAGATCGAGGTGGTCTTCGGGGTGATCATGCGGAAAGTGATTCGCCGTGGTTCGTTCACCTCGGTGAAAGACTTGCGTGATAAACTGTCGAATTTTATCGAATATTTCAATCGAGTATTTGCACATACATTCCGATGGACGTACACGGGTCGTCCGCTGATGGCGAAGCCAGCAGCGTGAAGCAGGGCAGAGTAACGAACGAGGGTAAGCTGGCCGTATCATTGGCGTTCAACTGTGGTTCTTCGGACTAGTCTTGCACCCCCGGTACCAGAGCACGTCCCGGATCACTTGAAACTGCTCTTCCGTTATTAAGTGCGAGGCCGCGGGTTTTCTTGGCGTTTGGCCAGGCTGCCTTTCGGAGTTTATAGTCTTCGCGTTCCAGTATTTCCTATAATGACCCTGGTGGAGCTGAGGTCAAGGGGTGGGTTGTGGCCGCCTCCAGCGGCCGGGCGGTGAGCGATGAAGACCATCACGCTGAGTGCCAAGCAACGCCAGGAGATCCAGGAACGGCGGCGACAGGCCCGCGACCGCCGCATCTTCCAACGGCTCTCCACCCTGCTGTGGATCGACGAGGGACGCACCCGGGACGAGGTGGCCGAGTTGCTGGGGGTCTCCAGCCGCCAGGTCGGGGACTGGCTCCGCATCTTCCGCAACAAGGGCTTGGACGAGTTGTGTACCGTGCACTATCACGGTGATCCCGGTCGGTTGCGACCCGCACAAGTCGAGCAACTGCGCCAGGAGATCGCCAAAGGGACTTTTCACAACGCCGTGCAGGTGCGGGCCTGGATCGAGGAGCAGTTCGGTGTCACCTACTCTCCTTCCGGGGTGAAGGATCTGTTGCACCGGATCGGTGCCAGCTACCACAAAGTCTCCGGCTTTTTTCTGGAAGGCGGACCGGGCGAAGCAGCGTCAATTCGTGCGCAAGTATCGGCGGCATCGGCGTGAGGCCGGGCCGACGACCCGCCGCTACTTCGTGGACGCGTGCCATCCGGTCTGGGGCCTGGAGTTGCTCTACTGCTGCTGGCTGCTGGTCGGGCAGCGGCACTACGTGGGTGTCGGAAGCGGTCGGAAGCGATTGAACATCCTGGGGGCCTACAGCCCCGACGACCACGACTACGTCGACCTCCGCCTGACGAAGGAGAACATCACCGGCGAGCAGTTCGTGAAACTCCTGGAGAAGTTGCTGGCGAAGCACCCCGAGACGGAGAAATTCATCCTCTACCTGGACAATGCCAAGTACTATAGCAAGGCGGTGGTCAAGGAGTGGCTGGCCCGCCATCGGCAGTTCCGCCTGGTGTTCCTGCCGGCGTACTCGCCCAACCTCAACCTGATCGAGCGGCTGTGGAAGTTCCTGCGCAAGAAGGCCCTGCACCGCTGGCACAAGACGTTCGAGGCGATGCAGGAGGCGGTGGCCGAGGTGTTGGATCACCTGGAGCGCTACCGCTCGGAGTTGGACCGCCTGATGAGCGAAGAGTTTCACATCCTCAAGGATGAAGAGTTGCCCCTGGACCCGGCCGCTTGAGACGCGGGCTCTCCGTCACACACGGACTATAGAGGACGCAATCCACTCAGGAACGACCGGAGATCGTCCGTCCTCTCCTTGAGAGGCCAACCTACGACGAGAGGAGAGGACATCATCCAAGATGCACACCGAGTGTTGTTCCCTCTACCAGGAAGCACTCGTTCGGCGATGGTATATCATCCCGGTTTGGCCCCAGGAGATCTCTGGGGTTGGCATCCTGGTGACCGTTCACCGGTGTAGTTCCCCTGCTGCAGAGTATGTACAATAGACCGCCATGAGCGCCACGGACCCGGTTGGCTGCACCAACTGTCGACGGTTACAGGCACGAGTGGATGCCCTTGAGGCGGAACTCGTCGCCCTCAAGGACGTCGTCGCCCAGCTCAGCCAGCAACTGGCTGCGGCACGTAAGAACTCCTCCACCTCCTCCAAGCCCCCCTCGTCCGACATCGTCAAGCCGCCCAAGCCGCCTCCGCCGGAGGGCCAGGACCGACGTCACGCGGGTGGGCAACCCGGTCATCCCAAGCACGAGCGGGTCGCATTCCCGCCCGAGGCGGTCAACGGCGGATTCGTCGACCATCGCCTCGATGCCTGCCCCGCGTGCGGCCATGACCTGCAGTCCGCCCTCGACATCGCGCCGCGGGTGGTCCATCAGGTCGACGTCCGCGAAGCGCCGCTCTCGATCGAGGAGCATCGCAGTCATTCGGGATGGTGCCCGCATTGTCAGAAGATGTACGAGGCCCCACTCCCGCTGGGGATCCAGCGTGGCGGCCTGGTCGGGCCGTCTTTGACCACCTTGATCGCCTACCTCAAGGGGGCCTGCCACGCCTCCTTCTCGACCGTTCGCAAATTCCTCCGCGACGTCGTGCGCGTGACGATCTCGCGTGGCGAACTGGCACGGATCATCGGCAAGGTCAGCCAGGCGTTGGAGCGACCGTATGAGGAATTGCTCGACGACCTCCCCGGCCAGGCGCGGCTCAACGTCGATGAGACCGGCCACACGCAGAATGGCCAGCGACAATGGACCTGGTGCTTCCGTGCCGCCCTGTACACGCTGTTCAAGAGCGACCCGACGCGGAGCGGCGATGTGTTGATCGAGGTGCTGGGCACGGAGTTCAACGGGGTGTTGGGGTGCGACTACTTCTCGGCGTACCGGCGTTATCAGCGCGAGTTCGGCGTGATGCTCCAGTTCTGCCTGGCCCATCTGATCCGCGACGTGAAGTACCTGACCACGCTGCCCGACGCGCGCGATCGGGCCTACGGGGAGCGGTTGCGTGAGGCGTTGCGGCGGTTGTTCGCGGTGATCCACCGGCGGGAGGAGTTGTCCGCCACGGATTTTGCGAGCCAACTGGAAGCGGCCCGTGCCGAGGTGTTGGCGTGTGGCACCCAGGACGTGCCGGAGACGCGCGGCAGTCGCAACCTGGCGAAGCGGTTCGAGACGCATGGGGCGAGTTACTTCCGATTCCTCACAACGCCGGAGGTGGAACCGACGAACAACCTGGCGGAACAGGCGATCCGGTTTGTAGTGTTGGACCGTCTGGTGACGCAGGGGACGCGAAGCGAGGCGGGGAATCGGTGGTGCGAACGGATCTGGACGGTGATCGCGACGTGCGGTCAGCAAGGTCGCTCGGTGTTCGCGTACCTGGAGAAGGCGGTCGGGGCGTGGTTCACAGGGACGGAAGCGCCGTCCCTGTTACCGGAAGGTTGAGAAGGCGCGAGGTTCTGGTGGGATGCTCAGGTGCAAGGTCCGTTGGGGCCGGGACGTCCTGAAGGCAGCACACCGGAGACGACATCCACGACGGGAGCAGCGGATCAAGCTGCGCGAAGTGGAGAATAGCCAAGGTCCCTGATCGAAAACACCAATGGTCGTCCATTGGCGAATGCACCCGCATGCGCCCGAGACTCCAGTACAGCAACTGTTACCGCACTGGTGAACGGCCACGCATCCTGATCACCCCCCTCGGCCTCAACAGGACAGACACCGTGGCCAGCGTCACCATCGAAGTTGACTTACCGCCAGGCGTCGAGATCACCGCGTACGAGCGCCATCAGGACGGCCACGGCTTCGAGGTCCGATGGCCCCTGCCCGAGTTCTGCCGCTGTGAGCGCTGCGGGCACGAGGAGCGGGCCCACATCGAGTTCAAGACGACACCCCAAGCGATTCGCGACCTCGACGTCTGGGGGCAGCCCAGCTTCTGGATCTACCAGGCCCCCTTTCACCGCTGTGGGCGTTGCACTACCGCCAGCACATCATCCCTCCGTTCAAGCGGAAGGACGTCGCCTACACCTACCGCTTCGAGCAATTCGTGCTTCGATCGCTCATCGGCAGTACCGCGGAGGAAGTCGCCCGACGCCTGGGGATCTCCGCCGAGACGGTCGAACGGATCGTCGAGTACTCAACTGGCCGAGGAGCGACAGATCGATCCGCGACGCGGGTGATCACCGACATCGGCCTGGACGAATTGAGCTTGAAGAAGCGGCACCGGCTCTACGTGACCTTGATGACCGACCTGAGCGATCCGGAGCGGCCTCAGATCTTGGCCGTGGTGCGCGGCAAGGACAACGCCGCGGCCCAGAAGTGCTTGGATCTCCTCTCGGAGGAGCAACGCCAGCAGGTCCGGACCCACCGGGTGGACATGGGGTCAGCCTATCCCGCGGCGTGCGCCAGCGGTTGAAGAACAGCCGCGCCGTGACCGACCGGTTCCATGTGGCCAAGAAGTTCAACGAGGTGGTCGATACGCTGCGGAAGAAACTTACCCGCGAGTACAAAGCGAAGCTGAAGCCAGGCCGATCGGAAGGCCTTTCGCTCGCAGATGTGGGCGTTCCGCCGTGATCCGGAGAGCTTGACGGCCGAGGAGCAGCAGGCGTTGTAGCGACCTGTTCGAGAAGATCCCGAAGCTGAAGGAGTTGTACCGGGTCCGTCTCCGGTTCAAGGAGATCTTCGACACGGCCCCGAATCGCACCACGGCGGCGCGTTGGTTGAGGCAACTCCGCCGCGAGACCGAGCGCTTGGACTTACCGTTCGCTTAACACGGGAAGGGGTTCAGCACAATGCTGAATGAGGCGGTGGAACAGGTTGGCAGGCAAGTCCCACAAGGCCAACAATCTCTCTTGCAGAGGGGTCAAGGGTAGGCTGTCCAGTCTGTGCTGTTTTTCCATGTTAGAATTCATGCCAGAATCGGTCCCGTCAAGGAGGGTGTTTCAAGTGGGGATTTAGTGATGAGCGACGACGGGGATGCTGCCCGAAAGGCAAGGAAACTCCGAGCCAGTCGTGATCGGTGGAAACAACGATCGGCCGAGAAACAACAGCAGATTCGACAGTTGCGGGTCACGAACCGTGACCTGTCTCTGAGCCGAGATCAGTGGAAAGCCCGCGTCAAAGACTTGGAGGAACAACTGCGAGCCTTGTCAGCGGCTCCTGAGAGCCCCTCCGCTGACGGTCCGCATGTCTGCGTCTTTTTTGGGGGCCAGATGCTCAATCGGTCAAGGACACTCCTGATCCCCCTCTCCTTGCTGGGCGACTGATTACACCCGAAGAGTTGTCTTGCGCCAAAGGACATGTCTACCCCCTGCTGTTGGTTCGCTTGGCTCTGACCTGGGTCTGCGAGGCTCACAGCAGTTATCGCGGAGTCGCCTTGATCTTTTCCTCCCTCCAAGGTGTTGTGGTCGCCGTTGGCCCATGTGCCGAGACCATTCGCCTGTGGCTGTTGCGTGTCGGCTTGTTTCTGCTGCGGCGGCCCTTGCCGCGTTGTTCCGATTGGGTGTTTCTTGTCGATCTGACCATCCAGTTGGGAGAGCACAAGTGTCTGGTGATCCTGGGCGTGCGCTTGTCGGTGTTACGCAGCAAAGGCTATAGCCCCGACCATCACGATGTCCAGGTGCTCTCGGTCGCTGTGTTGACGCGCTGCAACGGCGAAACCGTCGCGGCCCACCTGGGCACGCTCAGCCAACGTCTGGGCGTGCCGGTGCAGGTCGTCTCCGATCACGGCAGCGATGTGCTGGCGGGAATTCGCTTGTTCCGGCGGAAACAGCAGGATCGTCACCAGTGCGTCGTCGAGACCTCCGACATCACCCACGGCCTGGCCATTTTGCTGAAAAACCAACTCGAGCCCGACGCGCGTTGGGCCAGTTTTGTCACGGCGTGCCAGAGCACGCGACAGCAGTTGCAGCAGACCGCAGGCAGCTTTCTGAAGCCCCCGGCCTGGCGCAGCAAAGCGCGGTTCCTCAACCTGGAAAGTCACTTGACGTGGGCCAACGAGATGTTGGTCTTGCTCCAGGGTGCCGATGTGGCGACTTTGGCGGAGCAACTGGGCCAAGGCGTTGCCGAGGCGGGGAAATGGTTGGAAGAGAGACTCAGTAGTTCCAAAATTGGTCGGCCCCCGAAGGGTTGAGCTGGATGGACGCAAGCCACTTCCGAAGAATGACTTTGGATCACCGAGTCATCACCGGAGGGAGCCATGCGCCCACCCCGTCGTATCCTCAACCGCAACCAAGTCCATCGCCTCGCCGCCGAGCACCTGCAAGCGCACCTGAAGTTCAAGGACTACAAGCGCAAGACCTCGGCCCAGGTCCTCTGGTCTCTGTTGCTGGCCGCCGCCGCGGATCACCTCGCTGTCCGACGCCGGCCAGCGCCTCCGCGACGCCCCCTCCGACGAGACGGCGCGAAGGCGCTCTGGCCACCCTGCCCGACTACGCCACCCTGCATCAACAGCTCAACGCCGCCCTGGCCGGGCACCTGCCCAAGGCCCTGGCCAGCGCCTCCAGCGGCTGGCCATCGACCTGACGTTGATCCCCTACCACGGCCAGCCGTTCCGCGACCTCAACGAGATCTACCGCGCCCAGGCCAAGGACGGCACCAGCCACTTCCACGCCTACGCCACCGCCTACGTCGTCCGCCACGGCCAGCGCTCCACCGTGGCCCTGACCGGCGTGAAGAAAGGCGAGGCGCTCAAGGACGTCGTCCAGCGCCTGCTCCGGCAGGCGGCCCGCGTCGGCGTCCGGCCCCGGCTGCTGCTGCTCGATCGCGGCTTCTACAGCGTGGCGGTGGTCCGCTACCTCCAGCAGGCGCGCGACCCGTTCCTGATGCCGGTGGTCTGTCACGGCCGCGCGCCCAAGCATCCGAAGGGCCCCAGCGGCAGCTACGTCTTCCGGACCTGGAGGACGAGCGGTTGGTCCACCTACACGCTGGCCGACGCCAAGAAGCGCACTGCGACGGTGTCGATCTGCGTGAAGTGTCGCAACTCCCGCGGGGAGAGGAAGCGTCACGGGCGTCAGGCATTGATCTACGCCTACTGGGGCTACCAGCCGCCCTCGCCGGAGTCGGTGTTCACGACCTACCGGCTGCGGTTCGGGATCGAGTCGAGCTATCGCCAGCTGCACGAGGGGCGGATCCGGACGACGACGCGCCGCCCGCAGGTGCGCCTGCTGTACGTGGGGATTGCGCTGGTGCTTCGGAACCTGTGGGTGTGGCTCCATTACGCGATCCTCTCGAGGCCGCGGCGCGGCGGTCGGGTCATCTTGCTGGAGCGGCTCCGGTGGGAGACGCTGTTGCTCTGGTTGCTCCATGTGGTCGAGGAAGCATTCGGGGTCGCGGACGTCACCTATACCGAAAGAGATGTGCAATATGAACTTGCGCTGTAGCCAACCGTCGGACTGTTTTTGGAACTACTGAGACTGGGTTGGCTGCGCGAGTACGCGCGCGAAGTGCTGCGCCTGGAGTTACTTTCAGAAGGTCGTCAAAGTTGCCGAGGAAGAGATCAAGGAAGCAGGACTGAGCCGCACGAGTTGGCGCCGAGCCAAGGACCGCCTGGAAGGAGAAAGCCAACCGGTGGGAGTCGAAAACGAATTTCGAGGACGGGTCCTGTCATTTGTGCGGAAGGAAGGAGCCAAGGTACCTGCCAGGCAGAAGTACCTGGGGAGTACCGACGTGCTGGAGTCGTTATTTGGCAAGTACAAAGACCTTGCTGCACCAGCGCCCTGCCGGGAGATCACGGCGAATGTCTTGACGATCCCGCTGTTGGTGACCTCCTTGACGGCGGACCTCCTTCGCCAGGCATTGGAGACCGTTCGAGCACAGGATGTCGAAGAGTGGCTCGATGAACACCTGGGACCTTCCCCGCAGAAGAAGAAGCGAGCGGTGTTGAATGCGGCCCGTTCCAGTAACATGAACGAGGGCCCGGAACCAGCATGAAAAAAACGGCCCGAAATCACTACAGATTGGACAGCCTAGGTCAAGGGCGTGAGGGGGATGCTCACCTCCCCCGCCACCTCCACCACACTCAGGCTGATCCCCTGGAACACTTTCAACAGCATCTCCGCGCTGGGTCGCCGCGCCTGCCTTCCCGGCTGACCGGGGTAGACCCCCGTCAGCGTCTGCCCGCTGTCTTGCAGCTTCTTCCTGACCTGCCACTCCAGCAGGGTCAGCAGACGTATGGCCAGGCTCAGCAGCAGCACCCGTCCCTGCATCCGGCTCTCGTCCTGCAGGTACATCGGCGTCAGCGACAGCGACCGGCCCTTCAGCCGCGACCAGTCGTCCTCGATCCGGTATTGACCTCGATAGCCCCACACCACCGCCGTCAAGGTCATCTCCCGGTGGTTGGTCGCGTAGACCTGCCAGCCCATCTCGCGTTTGGCTTGCTCGATGGCTCCTTCCCGCCGCGCCACTTCCACTTGAGGGTCTTGCTCCTGCACGGTTTGCTCCGGGCGGTCGCCGTAGCAACGGAGTAGCCGTTCACCAGTGTAGTTGCGGATACCCGCCCCTCTCACAGGAGGAACAGCATTGTGCGAAATCGCGAAAACGGCTACTTTGGCGGCTCATCACAGTCATTCCGTTGACTGCAAGGCTGAACGGGTTCGGCCGGGAAGGTGCGGCAATGACACCCCGATTGTTCCGTTCGCGAGCTGGCGTCGGTCGAAGACCGTCACCCGAAACGGTCGCTGTACGTCTCCTCAAAGGCGGGGACCCAGTCGTTTGACTGCTCGAACGTCTGGTGTTCGATGCTGCGCATTGAAAACCAACCGGGTATGTCCCAACTTCCTCTCGAGGCTGCGATGCTCTTGACGATCCGAAAAGTCATGTCAGGGTGGGTCAGCATCTCTTGGCTGTCTCCGCCCAGCGAGGCCGAGACCGTGCACTGCGAGGACTGACATTACTTTCCTGAGACGCTATAAGCACAAGCCTCGGTACAGCACTTCCTATTACACCGGTGAACGGCTACGCAACGGAGACGCCGCTCCCGGGTGGTTGTCTCCACCCGAGCCTCCAGCAAGCCTTCCACGCGCGGCTGCTTGAGGATCGCCTGGGCGGCCGCGTGCAACTCCTCCGCACCCAGGCGTTTCTTGCCCTGCTTGCGTGCGTTGAGCTGCTCCAGTGGCTCCGCGGCCTGTTGCACGCGTTTGTCCCGCCGCTGCTGCGGGCCGGTGGCGAAGGCGACCGACCGCACCAGCCAGCGCCGCTCCGTCCACTGCAACAGACGCCCGTTGACTTCCGCCTGCACGACCACCTCGACGGAAAAGCCCTCGGCGACGAATGGCACCAGGATAACCTAACTTTCAGTCTCTTCGGAAGTTGAGCCGCGTGGCTTTGTGGGGAGCAAAGCGACCTCCTCGGTTGGTAACCTGGCGGTTGAGACCCGCACGCCAGGCACCACACCAAGGAGGTCCCTGTGGCTCAGTCTACCGCCTCATCGCCGCGCGACCAATTCCATGACTTCCGAGACCAGTTCGTCCAGCAGAAGGGGCTCCCCTTCCTCAGGGTTCTCTCGCGGGCCTTCGTCGAGACCGCTTGCCGTCACGTCAACCATCTGTGGCGTCAGCGGATCTACACCCCCTGGATCACCCTGAGCATCTTCCTCTCCCAGGTCCTCTCCGATGACCACTCCTGCGACGACGCCGTCGATCGGTTCCAGAAGTTCCGCTACGATCAGGAACTCCCCCCGGTCACCCCCAAGACCAGCAGCTCCTGCGAAGCCCGGCAACGCCTGCCCGAGAGGGTCTTCTGGGATCTCGTCCGCACGACCGGGCAATCGATCCATCAAAAGGCGAACGACTCATGGCTCTTTCAGGGGCGACCGGTCAAGATCATCGACGGCTCCACCGTGATCATGCCGGACACGCCAGAGAACCAGGCGGCATACCCCCAAGTGGACACCCAAAAGCCCGGCCTGGGGTTTCCGATCGCGCGGCTCCTCGTGGTGTTCAGCCTCGCCGTGGGCACGGTGCTCGAAGCCGCGATGGGGCCGTGCCAGGGCAAGCAGACCAGTGAACTGGCCTTGCTCCGCACGGTCATCGCCCAGTTCCAGCCCGGTGACATTGTCCTGGCCGACCGGTTCTTCTGTTCGTACTGGGTGATTGCGGCCTTGCAGGCACGCGGCGTCGACGTGGTGGTGCGACTGCACCAGCGCCGCACGGCCGACTTCCGGCGCGGGCGTCGCCTGGGCCGAGAGGACCACATCGTCACCTGGACCAAACCGCCACAGGTCCCCGACTGGATGAGCCGCGCCGAGTACGACGCGATGCCCGCCCAGGTGACGATCCGGGAACTCCGCGTCCGGGTCCAAGACAAGACCAAGCGGGTCCGCAACCTGGTAATCGTGACGACCCTCCTGGATGCGAAGACATACCAAGCCAAGGAGTTGGGGGGGCTGTTCCGTCAGAGGTGGTACGCGGAACTGGACCTGCGTTCGTGGAAGACGGACATGCGGATGGAGCTGCTTTCGACCAAGAGCCCGGAGATGGTCCGCAAGGAGGTGGCGACCCACCTGCTGGCGTACAACCTGATCCGGGGGATCATGGCCGAGGCGGCGTGGGCCGCGGAAGTGAAGCCGCGGCGGCTCAGCTTCAAGGGGTCATTGCACACAGTCCGCGCGTTTGAGGAAGTCCATCTGTACGACCCGGCGCGGATCGTAGCGGACCTGCCGCGCCTGTTATCGTTGATCGGCAAGAAGCGTGTGGGGGACCGCCCGGACCGCTCTGAGCCACGGGCCGTGAAGCGACGCCCGAAGCCTCACCCGCTGCTGCGGATGCCGCGTGCGAAGGCCAAACGCCTGATCAAACGAGGGATAATACCCTATAGTAAAGCATAGCCTCAACTACGAATGGCTATCGCCGCAAGTTGTCCAAATGACAGGCTTTAAGTTATCCTGGTGCCATTCCCCTCGGCGACCAGTTCGGGTGGTTGCTCGGGCATCGCCTGGGGACGATACACCGGCTGCAGCGGTTGCTGGCTGGTCCAGACCGGCTGCAACAAGGCCCGCCGCTCCTCGTGGGACAGTTGCTTCTCCGACAACGGACAGAGATAGTAGTCCTGGGTGCTGGCCACGTAGGCGCGGGTGGCCAACGCCGCCCTCTTGCAGTCGCCCACGTAGGTCTTGCCGCCCGCGCCGAAGGAGCGTTGCACCTTCTGGATCTCGGGGATATACAACGGGTCGTCCGCGCTGTTGCCCGCGACAGCCAACGTGCTCACCGGCAGTCCGAGCGGATCGAGGGCCGCCGCCGCGATCTTCAACTGGGGCAGGTCGTCGCGGTCCTTGCGGTGGCCGAACTGCAACAGGCCGTGCTCCGAGAGGACCTCGGCATAGGAGGACGCCGTGGTGGTGTCGATGCGGAACAGGGAAGGGGCGAGGGCGTAGACGCGGACGGTGTGGCCGTTGAGGTCAGCCTCGAAGGCTTGCCAAGGAGTGGGCTGGGCGAGGGCGTCGAGGACGTCGGCGAGGCGGTCGTCATGGAAGTCCAAAGGCCGCAGGGACTTCCCCAGGCAGGCCTGAAGGGTGAGCAAGTGCTCTTCGACCCAGGGAAGGAGGTGGTAGAGGCGGTGGTCGCCCTGGCAGGTGAGGAAGACGAGCCAGACACAGACGACCTCGCCGAAGGAGAGCTCCCCCTTCCAGAGATGGTGCGTCGGGAAGTGGCGGTCGAGGAACTCGGCCACCTGCAAGCGTTGCAAGGAAGCGAACAGAACGGGAATGTCGTCCACCCGTTCGACGCTGAGCACACAAGGCGTTGCAGTGTTCATGGACTCAGTGGTAAGCCTCTCTCGCCTTTCTGAAAAGTGCCTCTTTCGTTAAGCGAACGGGAAGTTTGGAGTTGGACCTCGGTCCGTTCTTCGAGACCTACGAGCGGTGGAAGACGGCGATCTTGAACTCTTTCGATGCGCCTCAGACTGGACTTTCGGACGTTTTACAGGAGTCGTAGATGGTAGAAAGAGAGCGGACCATCCCGCGCGGAGTCGGTATCCTGGGGGTGTTCAGAGGCCCCAGGTCCCCTCACCGCACGGAGGTCCGCCCCATGGATCAGCTTATTCCTTCGCTCGCCATCCTGGTAGAGTCCTTCCGCGATTGCTTCCACCCCAGTGTCTTCCCCACCTTCCAGGCGTTGCTCGCCGGTTGGATCGTCTGCCTCGGCCCGCGCACCATCAGCGAGGTCTGGCAGGCTACTGGCTGGGCCGCCCAGCGGCATCACGATCCGGCTTATGCCGTCTTCCGGTCCGCCGCCTGGGAGTGGGACGACCTGGGCCTCGTCCTGGCCACACTGATCCTGAGTCATCTCATCCCCGGCGGTGTGGTCTGGATCGTCGTTGATGACACGCTCTGCCACAAGCGCGGTGCCAAGGTCGCCTTCGGCGGCATCGTCCTCGACGCCGTGCTCTCGACCAAGCGGCACAAGACGCTGCGATTCGGCGTCAACTGGGTCGTCCTGGGGATCGCGGTCCCGATCCCCTTGCGCCCGATCGGTATTACTGCCTGTCGGTGCTCTGGAGGGCCTACCGCAAGGAGGGCCACGTCGGATACCAGAGCCGGCCCCGGGCCGCAGCCGCGATGGCGCGGCTCTTGGCCGAGGCCAATCCCGATCGGACGTTCTGGTTGGTCGGCGATTCGGCCTACGTCAACACCGCGACGCTGCAAGGGCGGCCCAAGAACCTCCAGGTGATCGGCCCGTGGCACTGGAAAGCCGCCCTCTACGAACGGCCCGAGCCACCGGCTGAGGGGCAGCGGGGACGCCCTCGCAAGAAGGGGAAGCGGTGGCCGACCCCCAAGGCCATGATCGAGGACGTGGCGACCTATCCCGCCGAGATCCAGACCGTCGTCTTCCCGCAGACGACGCGGGAACTGCGGTTTCAAGGGCTCTTCCGTTTTTAAGTGCAAGACGGGTCGAAAAGAGCCTTCAGGCCACTGGCCATCTGACGGATCTGCTTGATTGACCAACCGATCGCCTCGGACGCACGATTGAGGTCCAGGATCAGGCGCGTCCAGAGGCTGTCGGCTGACTTCAACCCGTACGCCCGCTTGGTGATCACCCGCGCCTTGTTGTTGATCCCCTCCACCGCCGCACTCGTCTGATGCGCATCGAAGGAGTTCAGGATCGCTGTCTTCCACCGGTCGTAGGTCGCGAAGAACGGGCCGAGGTCCAGCCCCAAGTCTTCGGTCTCACGCCGCAGTCGCCTCAACCAGCGCACCGCCGTGGTGCGATCGCCGGCTGTGTCGAAAATCTCCTGGAAGCGGAGACGCACCCGGTACAACTCCTTCAGCTTCGGGATCTTCTCGAACAGGCCCTCCAACGCCTGCCGTTCCTCCGGTGTCAAGCCCTCGGGATCACGGCGGAAGGCCCACCTCTGGGAGCGAAACGCCTTCCGCTCGGCCCTGCTCAACTTCGCCTGAGATTCACGGGTCATTTTTTTCGAAGGGCATCGACGGCCTCGTGGAACTTCTTGGCCACATGGAACCGGTCGGTCACGGCGCGGCTGTTCTTCAACCGCTCGGCGCACGCTGCCGGAGAGGCCGCGCCCATGTCCACGCGGTGGGTCCGCACCTGCTGGCGTTGCTCCTCGGAGAGGAGGTCCAAGCACTTCAGGGCCGCGGCCGTGTCCTTGCCGCGTGCCACGGCCAAGATCTGGGGCCGTGCCGGATCACTCAGGTCGGTCATAAGCGTGACGTCGAGCCGGTGCCGCTTCTTCAAGCTCAGTTCGTCCAGGCCGATGTCGGTGATCACGCGTTGCGGATCGATCTGACGCTCCTCGGCTCACTGGGACTCGACGATGCGTTCCACGGTCTCGGCCGAGATCCCCAGGCGGCGAGCGACGTCCTCGGCGGTGCTGCCGATCAGCGACCGGAGCACGAACTGCTCGAAACGGTAGGTGTAGGCCGTGTCCTTGCGTTTGAAGGGTGGGATGAGGTGCTGGCGGTAATCGCAGCGTGCACAGCGGTGAAAGGGGGCCTGGTAGATCCAGAAGCCGGGCTGCCCCCAGACGTCGAGGTCCCGAATGGCTTGAGGGGATGTCTTGAACTCGATGTGAGCCCGATCCTCATGTCCGCACCGCTCACAGCGGCAGCATTCGGGCAGGGGCCAGCGGACCCCGAAGCCGTGGCCGTCCTGGTGGCGCTCATACCCGGTGATCTCCACGTCGGGAGGCAAGTCGACCTCGATCGTCACACTAGCCACGGTGTCTCTCCTGTTGGGGCCGAGGGGTTGATCAGGATGCCGCCCCAGAGATCTCCTGGGGCCAGATCGGGATGATAACCCCGGAATGCAGCATGGCCAAATGCCAAGAAAACCCACGGTCTCGCACTTTAGAACGGAAGAGCCTTCGAAGAACAGCTTCTGCCAGGCGTAGAAGAGGGTGGGCGAGAGCTGGTACTCGTCGCAGAGGTCGGAGACGGGCACTCGGTCGATCAGATGGCGCCGGAGGATGGCGACCTTCTCAGGGGGCGTGTAGTTCTTGCGGGGCTTTCGCATCGGAGAAACTCCTCCCGAGTTGTACTATAACTCGGACGTGGCGTTTCTCCATTTCCGGCTGAAGCAAAACAAAACCGCACGGCCTGCCGAAGAAAAATGGGTGCGAAGAAGGAGACTTCTCGCTAATCTCCACCACAGTTATGACGTAAACCCCAATGCCATAGGTAGTTGACCGCGATTTTCGGCGTTCTCGGCCCGGTCGTGTCAAAATCTCAGAGAGCGCCCCTCTCTCACTCTTCTCCGGGCCTGGTTTTCTCGGAAGATCGTCGTGAATGGGCCATCCGCACACTGGTGGAGATCAGCGAGGAGTCTCCGAAGAAGAGAAGTTGCGCTTCCGCGAAAATCGGCGAAGAAGCGCGCCGCGGTGGCGGTGGCGCATACGCTCCTCGTGATCATCTACCACTTGTTGAGGGATGGAACGAACTATCAAGAGATCGCCGGAGACAGCGAGGCGGCCTGATAAGCCGAACGAATCCGGGTCCCACAGGACGTTGCTGCAGGCGGCCTGTCGACGGCAATGGGGTTCGCCGTCCGTGAATGCGAAAGCGACCGTGGCGCGAAGTTTTCTGAGCAGTTCGGGTTCACTAACCTCGTAACGATTCGGGTCCATTGACAATCAGATCTGGCCGAGCCGCTCAACGGGCCGCTCGCCCTTCGCAACGGCTCGAACCAAGGTGACGCTCGCGGTGTATTCGATGTGGGGATCGAGAGGCTTGACACAGATCCCGGTCGCGTCCTATTTTCGTGGAATGAGAATTCTACGGTATGGGGGTGGATAAGCGTAACTTCTCAATGAGTCCGGGCATTCTCCGCGATGGCGCGAGCTCTCATCCCTGGAATTCCCGAGAAAGTTGGCCCGGAATGGCCATCTCAGTGAGCCCTCCACCCGGACTTATTGAGAAGTTATGGATAAGCGACGCAACCCTTTTGAATTCCTTGTCTTGCGAGAAGCTCGTCCGGCAGGCGATTTCGAGCCTCGGGACTCACGGCGTAGGAAGTCCGTGAGAGGGATGGCCGGTGCTTGCTCGGCCACCTAACGGCCTCGGCGTGTCGGTCTCACGCCGACAACCTCCCCCTGGCGCCAGGAATGGCACTCAACACAAGTCCTTCGGCGAAGAGTAAGTTCGGTCGACGCTTGGACCCCATACAGGAGAATTAGCTTCCCAGAGCCGTGAGCCGCTCCGAAACCGGAACGAAGCCCCATGATTATCGATTCCTCGGAATTGTCCGATATCGATACCCTCGACGCGGACATCTGCATCGTCGGGTCGGGACCGGCCGGCTTGACCATCGCCAGGGAGTTCGACGGCGGGGACGTTCGGATCATCCTGATCGAGAGCGGCGGCCTCGAGTTCGACGAGGCGACGCAGTCGCTCTGCCAGGGCCCCGGCGGCGACCCGCCGGACCCTTATTCCTTGCGCAGTCGCCAGTTCTGCGGGACCTCCAACCGATGGGGCATCGATCTGGGGGACGGCGTGATGGGGGTCCGCCACGCCATCTTGGACGAGATCGATTTCGAAACCCCGGGACTGGTTGCCCTCGAGCGGATGGCCCTTCCGAAAGAGTCATCTTGACCCCTTCTACGAGAGGGCGCAGCACTTCCTCCGCATCGCCTCCTTCGAGACCGCCCACTGGGTCGATGCCGACGCTCGCCCGTTCGACTTCCGGGGCGGCCGGGTCACTACGACGATGGTCCAATTCGGCCCCAAGGACGTCTTCCTCCGGGAATGCCGGGAGAAACTCGCGGCTTCGAAGAATATTTCTGTTTATTTGAAATCAAACGCCATTGAAATCGAGGTTGGCGGGGATGCGCGACGCGCCACCCGCATCCTTGTCGCGACCTTGGCGGGGAACCGATTCGCGGTGAGGGCGAAGTCCTTCGTCCTGGCCGTGGGCGGGATCGAGAATGCCCGTCTCTTGCTCCTCTCGAATCGAACGATGAGGGCAGGATTGGGCAATCAGAACGATCTTGTGGGAAGGTTCTTCATGGATCATTACGGGCTGTTTGGAGGGATGCTGTTCCCCTCGGACAGGGCAATCTTCGACCGGATGACTTTGTTCGACCTGCGTCGCGTGAACGGCGCCTCGGGGATGGCGATCCTCGCGCTGACGCAGGAGACAATGCGTCAGGAACGGCTGCTTAATACCGCGACCTACCTGGTTCCGAGGCACAGGACATACCACCTGAATCGGAAGGCCGCCTTTTCAAAAAGGGCCTTGAAAGCGTGGATCTTGAACCGACAGATCGACCGGCAACCCGAACGTCCCCTCGGGTCCTTCGAGCATGTGCGGAGGTTCGTGCTGGGCTACCTCGGCCATGCCCCGAGCAGGGTGCTCAGGAAGGTCCTGGTCGGGAAGCCGTTCTATCATGCCACGACCACCTCCGGGGGATGGTCCCGATTCCCCCACAAGGGTCGGGAGTTCGGGGCCATCGAGATCCAGCAGCTCTTTGAACAGGCTCCCGACCCGGGGAATCGGGTGATGTTGTGCGAGGAGTTGGATCGGCTCGGGTGCAGGAAGGCCAAGGTGGAACGCCGCCTGAACGAAATTGACGTCGACAGTGTCCGGCGGACTCAGCGCCTTCTTCAGGAGGAATTCTCGCGGAGCGGCATCGGCCGTTTCGTGATCGACGATGATTTCGTCACCCCGGAATTCACCTCGGTGGCGCATGGTGCCGCGCATCACATGGGCACGACCCGAATGCATGATGATCCCCGCCAGGGCGTTGTCGATGCCGATTGTCGGGTCCATGGGGTCGCGAATCTCTATGTCGCCGGCAGTTCTGTCTTCCCGACTGGCGGCCACGCGAACCCGACCTTGACGATCGTCGCCCTAGCATTTCGCCTGGCCGATCATCTCAAGAGCCTGTTTTGAGGAAAGTGTCATCCGGTCGTCGCGCGGCAAGTCTTTCCCGCGCGTTTCTCGCCCTCCTCGGGGATTTTATCATCATCACTGTTCAATAACGAGGGCTCGGAGGTTATTGCATGGGCTCTTCCGGCGCGGTCGTGATCATCACCGGAGCGGGTGGCGGAATCGGTCGCGCCCTCGCCATCGGCTTCTGCCGGGACGGGGACCGCGTCGTGGGCTTCGGTCGCACCGAGCAGGACCTGTTCGCGACGTCGAAGCTCTGCGAGGGGGGTCGGATGGAGCCCATCGTTGGTGATGTCGCCTCGGAAGGCGATGTGGACCGCCTAATCTCCCGGACCTTGCAACGGAACGGCAAGATTGATGTGCTGATCAACAATGCCGCCGTGTATCCGAGGCACAGATTCCTGAAGATGTCGCCCCGGGAATGGGCCGAGGTGATCGAGGTGAACCTGATCGGAGCCGCTATGTGCTGCCGGAAGGTCCTTCCCTCCATGCTGGAAAGGGCCTACGGACGCATCATCAACATGGGATCCTTCGCGGGCCGGAGCGTGATCCCCGAGAGTTCGGCCTATTCGGTCTCGAAGGCCGGGATTACCTGTCTCACGAAAGCCTTGGCCGTGGAGATCGACAGAACGTCGTATCCGGATGTTCTGGTCAACGAAATGGTCCCCGGCGGCATCAAGTCGGGGATGAACCCTTCCGGAGACGACCCGGCGACAGTCTATCCCCATGCCCGCACCCTCATCGATCTGCCCGCCGGCGGCCCGACGGGCCGCATCTTCATCCGGAGCGAACTCTTCGATGAGGACTACAGCCTCCGCGCCCGGATCAGGCGCCTGATTGCGAAGATGCAAGGGAAACGATGAGTTCACGCCGATCCAGACGAGGGACCGGACGGGTCGGTGCACCTCGTCGGGCGGTTGAGGCGCGATTTCCGCTGAAGGCCACCCTCTCAAGGTGTCCGCGGCAGGTGCCCGATGACCTCCACCAGCACCCAGATAACGAGGACTAGGACCAGCTCGATCACAGGCCGGTCCGCGTTCTCGCGCCTTCGCTGGTCGATGGTGAGGCCGACGAGCGCTCCGCCGATCAGCGTTGTCGGGGACAGGAGCGACGTGTTGTGCAGGCTGTCGATCATGTGGAGGATGACAAAGAGCGCCAACCCCCACGCGGGCGAGACTGGTGACCCACGGCAGGTCCGCACGGGGAGCCGGCCGATCGTCAGGCCCGCGGGCACGAGGAAGAAGGCGGCGAGGAAGGCCGCCAAGCCGGCGAGGCCGAACTGTTGTAAGACGGTGACCCACCAGGCATCGGCCCACTCATAGACCCCGTCGCCGAAGGCGAGCGTCCGCATGCCGCCCCGGACGTGGTCGAGCAGGCGCGACTCGGCCTCGAGCCGGACGTCGACCGTGCCGGTCCTCCCCATTTGCTGGGAGATCGCCTCCAGTTGCCGGCCGTCCCACGCGCCCGAGACCCGCAGGCCGATGTAGACCAGGGGGAGGAGCATCAACGTCACGAGGACGAGCCGGGTCCTCAGCGCCTGTGTCAGCGCCGTGGCCAGGAGACCGGCGCCGAGGAGGAGGTAACCATAGGTGCCTCGGCAGGCCAGCGACGTCGAGGTCAGCGCCAGGGCGGGCACCCAGGCTGGCAGCCGCCACAACCTCACGCCGGACCGGCTGAGCCAGGTCCAGCAGGCGACCACCGATGCCAGCGCCATCCACGCGGCCAGTTCCAGGCCGCTGTTGAGCATCCCCTCGGGCCGCCAGCCGCCGAGCCGGTGGGCCACGCCCTTATGGGGCGGGATGCCATAGATGACGCCCAGGAGATACCACCTCGGTCCCAGTGCCGTCTCGAACAGGCAAACCGGGATGTACAGCAGGCCGGCGGCCATCACCCCGACCACCACGCGACTCGTCCCGGCGGCGTCGCCGAAATAGATCCGGCCGAGCAGGTAAGGGACCACCCAGGCCGCGAGTTTCCACCACGCGCCGTCGAGGAACTCGCGCGGGCGATCGAAGCCGTTGACGGCCATGCTGACCAGAGGCGAGGCCACGCACGCGGCCATCGGCAGGTCGAGCCAATCCGGGCGCGCCCGGAGCAGTGCCCGGCGGTCGAAGAGCACCACGCCCAGCAACACCGCGAGCCCCGAGACGAGGAACTTGTTCAACTCGATCGTCGCCGGCCCGAGGGCGAGGACCTGGGCCCCCCTCGGCAAGACGAGCAGCCCGCCGAAGATGGCGATCAGCACGGCCCTCCTCGGCCCGAGCGTCCGGAACAGGAACGGCACGAGCGCGAGGCCTGCCAGGTCGACGGTCAAGATGAGCGGGCGATTCATTGCGGTGTGGTCATCCTGCGGCCCCGGTTTCCCGACCCTTTCGAACCTTGTACCGGATGCTCCCCGATGCCTCCGCAGGTGATGACGCCCAGGCGAAGGGACTTCCCATGCCGACGAGCCCCCCCGCCGCAAGCAACACGAGCAGCAGGAGGGTGCTGTTGAGGATCGCATCGAGCACGTTGATGGTCAGCAGCGCCGCCAGGGCCGCCGGCGGGGCTCGCGACGGCGTCGCCCAGAGTCGGGGCGGTCCCTGGCCCATGAACCGGACCAGCGGCAGCGCGAGGCAACTCAGCAGTAGCGCCAGTCCCAGCAGGCCGTACATCCCGAGGACCAGGCTGAACAGCCCCCAGGGCCGCTCGGGCTCAGGACGCCACCAGTCGGGGCGGCCCCAGCCAAACCAGGGCCGCTGCAAGGCGATCCGGGTCTGACGCTCCTCCACGCGGAGCCGCCAGCCGAACGACCGCTTCTTCGCCCTGAACATCCCATCGATCAGCGCGCGGCCGACGCCGGTCTGTTGCGCCACCGCCTTGGCATCGACCAGGTTGACCGCCCTGATCCCCACGAAGACCAGCACGAGCACCAGCGCGGCGACCAGGGGCCAGGCCCGATCGAGGCGCCGGGTCGCCTCCAGGACGACGAGGGCGGCCAGCAACAGGAAGATTGCCCCCACCGATTGCGACAGCACCGTGACGCCGACCAGGACCACCACGACCATCCCGCCCGGCAGCCGCCAGAGCCTCGGCATCTGGCCCGACCACCAGAGCCATGCCGCGGTCATCGCCGAGGTGGCCAGCCAGATCCCCAACTGGTTGCCATGCTCCAGGAACACGATGGGACGAAAACCGAGAGAGCGCTTCGAGCCGTCGTTCTGGAACGGGTGGAAGCCGTAGACCGCCGCGTATAGCCCCGGCCCCGTCGCGGACTCCACCAGGCAGAGCGGCGCGTAGACCAGCCCCCCGACGACGATCCCTTGCGCCAGCAGCGCCATTCCCCCGGGACTGGCGAAGTAGAGTCGGCCGAGCAGGTACGGGACGCCCCAGGCGAGCGACTGGTAGGCCGCATTCGCGATCGATTCCGTGATATAGAGGTGGTTCGCGACCCCAGACACGAAGGGACAGACGCACCATCCGATTATGAGATAATCGCAATAAGCCATTCGCAGTGTTTGCAACCGCTTCAGGTCGAAGAGCGTCATGCCCAGCAGGCAGGCCAGCGGGATGATTCGGGCCTTGGTCGTCCAGAGCGACGGCAGGCAAGCGGGCATGATCCAGTAGGGGAACTCGGACCGCGCGACCTCGTCGGCGAACCAGGCGGTCGGCAGCGTCAGCCACCCGCCGATCACGCCGACGACCACCGCCAGCGGCGCCGACAGCCTCTTGAAGAGCCAGAGGATGTAAGGGATCCAGAGCCAGAGGAAGACCGGGACCAGTTGCGTCATCACTCAATCGCCGCGCTCAAGGGATCCTCCGAGGCGTCGTCCCGCCGCGTTACTTGCCGCGCACTAGGTTGAAGATCTTCTGCCAGCGGCCCTGCTGCTCGACCTGGAGTGCCGAGATCCGCTCGATCAACCATTCATCGACATTCGGGCTCGGTCCCAGCGATTGCTCCCTGGCAAGATTCTCCGATGTCGAGTGATGCCCCGCGCCGATCCGCGCGGCAGCCTCGTCCGAGACGGGTGGGGCCAAGGTCGGGGCCGGGATCTCCCTGCCTGCCCCGTCAACCGGGGCCTTGGTCCGGGCCGGGGCCTCGACGGAGGGGACGTCTGGCGGTCGGGACGCGGGTGCCGGCCCGAGGGCGGGATGAGCGGGGCGCTCGGTGGCGGCCTTCACCTCGGCCTTGAGTGCCTCGAGCGTCTCGCCGATCTCGCGGAGGTGATGGAGCTCCTCGCGAATCATTTCCATCTGCTCGGTCTGCATCGAGCCGAACATCTGGAACATCATCATCGTCGATTGCTGGAATTGATGGAGCATCTGCTGCTGCATCTGGCCGAACTGGCTCAGGAGCATGGCGAGTGCCGGTCCGGACATCTCGGTCCCGCCCGAGGATCCCGGCGCGACCATACCACCGGCCTCGCAACCCGGTACGGGCCAGGCCACTTCCCAGGGCCTCGACACGAGTTCGCCCGATGCCGGCTCGGAGACGACGAGGGTCGTCGTCCGGCCCGTTGCCCCGTTTGGCGCCGACTCGACTTCGCGGAACCTCGGCGCGGGCGTCTCGTAATAGATCCGGATCAGGATCGCGCCGACTCTCAGCTCATCGCCGTCCGCCAGCCGCGCCACGCGGACGCTCGCCTGGTTGACGGTGATGCCATCCTTCCCCAGGAGGTCGATCACCCACACCCCCGCCTGCGTCCGGACCAGGCTACAATGGAACCCCGAGACGCTTTGATCGACTAGCCGGACCTTGCAGCGGGGTGAGCTGCCCACCAGCACCAGCGCGCGATTCATCCGCCATTGTAAGAGCCGGGACGATTCCCTGGGGAATTCGAGGATCACACGGGGCAGGTCGTCGTGATCGCCGGGTCGGGTGACGAGGGGGTCCATCGGTTCGGCCCGTCCCCGACCGACGGGCGGGAAGTCGTCGCCGTCGGGCATGAGCTGGATCACAAACGGCCCGATGCCGATGCCCTGGGGACGGGTCAACCATCCTGTGCGCGCCGGTCCGCCCTCCCAGCGCGTTCCGGTCCGGCTCGCCAGGTCTACGCAGTAGACTCCTCCTTCGACGACCTGGAGGTACGCATGCCGCCGACCGACCCGGGGGTGGTTGAGGAAGAGGTCCGCCCGGGGATCGCGGCCGATCAGGGCGAATGGCTGGGGGAAGCTCCGATGGACGGCGCCCGGCAGCCCTCGCTTCTCGACGCTCAACCAGAGCGGACCTGCTGCCCCACACGCCTTCTGGAAGAGGTCCATGAGCACCGCGGCGCGGACCGCCTACCGTCAGGCGAGGCGCCACTCTCCATGTTCCCGGGCGAGCCGTCGTCTCGGAGTTCCGCTCATCCCCCCCTCCCGTCGCTCGCCCCGAGGGCCGGGTGGGGAGGTCCCGTCCGCCGCGTCGCGCCTCCCTGCCCGGGAGAGATCGATAGTTTATCCGAATGTCCCAGGACTGTCGATGCTCCCAGGCAGGATCACACGTGCGAATGATGATATAAATCGGAGGGGCTGGCGAGGACACCGAGCCTCCCCGCCGCCCCCTTCGGAGCCGCAAGGGACGCGGACCACAGCCGCGCCTACACCTCGGCAACGACCGCGCCGTCGAGAGGGTCAAGCACGGCGCTCCCAATTTGTTTGTTGAATGACGCAAATTCGCATTTTCTCTATTTATCCCATTTTTTTCGTCTGGGTGCTTGATTGTACCCGGGTAGCGGACCGTCGCACGTCGCCTTTCCTGCGGCGCCGCACCTCGTGTTTTATGGTCCTCGGTGGAATCGCGATCCCGGAAGCGCTTCTCATCCGGCGTGCGCCCCTCCTGGAATGCCGGCCGCGCCCGACCCTCACCCGATCGGGGCGCGGGGCCGCGCGCCGGGGCGGAGGATGACCTTCGCGCTTCCCCTGCAATTCTAGCTCGTCCCGAGTCACCCGTGCGCTGCGAGTCCTGCGACTCTGGAACCGAGGCCACCTTGGAGGCCGCTCTGGGAGAGCCTGCCCGAGCACGAGCGCGAGGACCTGCGCCAGTCGGTGCTCGACAAGAACCCGATCTTGATGCGGGTCCCCCGGATGATCGAGAGCCTCTGCCTCGAAGAGCTGGCCCGTCGCCGCGAGCCGCAACAGGCCCTCGATTCGAGACACCGACCGCGCACCCTGGAGAGGAAAGGGACGTTTTGAGCGTCGGGCGCTGGTATGATAGCTCACAGGAGATTGCCCCGCGGAGACGCACGACCCTCAGAGACCTGGTTGCATCCATGGCCGCGCGAAACAAGAAGCAAGTTGCGAAGAGACCACCGCTCTCGGGCGCGTCGTTCCGCCAGGAGGTCGAGCGTCTGATCCAGAAAGGCCACCTCAAGGACGCGGTCAAGCAGGCCAAGCTCTGTTTCCGGCAGGAGGGCACGCCCGAGAATCGTCGCCTGCTCGAACGCGCCTACTTCTTGCGGGCGCAGCAGCTCAATCGCGACACAATGCCCTCCTCGGCCGTCGAGGTGGCGCAGCACCTCATCGACTTCGGCATCACCGACCCCGCGCTGGTGGAGGATGCCGCGCGGCTCTTCCTGGCCCTGGGGCTGGCGCCGGAGGCCCGCGCCCTCGAGGCCCGGCTCGTCTCGCCGGAGGCCCGCGCTCGGCTGGCGATGGAGGCCACAGACCGGGCCGTCCTCCACCCCGATCGAAGGGCGACGCTCCCCGACGAGCTTCGGGAGGGCGCGCGTCAGGTCCAGGCCGCGCTGGAGGCGCTGGAGGCCGGCGACGAGCCGAAGTCGATGGAGGAATTGCGCGCCATCGCGCGGAGTTCACCGTTCGCCGACTGGAAGCTGTTCGCGCGGGGCCTGGCCGCGTTCTACCGCCGCGACACCGAGGAGGCGCACGCCAACTGGGACCGGATCGACCCTGCGCGGGCGCCTGCGCGGATCGCGCGGCGGCTCCTCGGGCCCGAGGGCCAGGTTCCGGCCGCCGACCTCGCCACGCTGGAGCGCCGGGCCTTCGGCGAGCCGATCCTCGCGCCCCTTCAGCAACTGCGCGACCTGGTCGCGCAGGATCGCTGGACCGAGGCGGTCCGGCTCTTGGGGCCACTCCGCCACGCGACTCCACCGCGTCGATCCCGACCTGGCCGTGCGCCTGACCCGCGTGCTGCTCGGGCCGCTGATCCGCGAGGCGTCGCAGTCTGAATACCGGCAGGCGCAGACGCTGGTCAGCAACTTCAGCCGGCTGGCCGAGCCGCTGCCGATCGATCCCCGCTGGAACCGCCTCTGGGCCCGGATCTGGGAGGGGCCGCGGGGCGAGACCGAGGGGGCGGAGGACTACTGGCGCACCTATCTCGAGGACCTCAAGACCGCGGCCGCTCTGGCCCCCGACGAGCGCATCCTGGCGCGGGCCCTGGTCTGGAAGCATCTCGGCGAGATCTACCTCGACGAGGCCGACGCGCTGGCGGGAGAAGGCGAAATGTTCGACCCCGGCCCGATGGACGAGGACGTCGCGCACGCGCGACGCCGGGCCGTCGAATGCCTGGAGGAGAGCCTCCGACTCGCCCCCAAACACCTAGAGACGTACGAAGCGCTGCTCCGGGCGTACCGGAACTGGAAGCAGTCCGAGAAGGCCGAGGCCACCGCCCAACGGCTCCTGGAGGCGTTCCCCGACCACCTCGACACCCTTCGCTTCCTCTCCGACCTCTATTTCAAGCGCGACGACCCCGTCCCGGCACTGGAGTTCGCGCAACGCGCCCGCGCGCTCAAGCCACTCGACCCGGCGCTCAGCCTGTCGGAATGGGCCGCGAATCTGATGCAGGCCCGCCACCATGCCCTCGCGGGCCGCTGGGATGAGGGGCGTGCCGTGTTCGAGGCGGCCGATCGCCTGCGTCCCGAGAAGCGCGACGATTACCATCTTCTGGCCAGGAAAACGGCCTTCGAGATCAAGGCCGGTCAGGCTGACCAAGCCGAACAACTGATCCGGGAGGCGCAAGCCCACCTTGTCGAGCCGACCCCCCTCTGGCTGGCGCTCCAGATCGAAGCGGTCCGCTACAAGTTGCCGAAGGCGACCAAGGACCGCTTCGCCGACCTCTGGAAGACCGCCCTGAAGAAGAAGTGCCGGAGTGAGACCGCCGGGGCGCTCGCCGACCTGATCGACACTTACGTGGGCAGCGACACCCAGTACACCGGCCGCGCCGGCCACGTCAAGGATGTGATCGATTACCTCCGACGGACCACCCGGGTCAAGTACCGCCGCGAGGACCTAGAGAACATTTGCGCGTTCCTGGTGAAGATCCCCAAGGAAAAGGATCTGTTCGAGACGATGGCACGCCGGGGCCTGAAGAATTTCCCTGATTCCCCGACCTTCCTGGTGATCGAAGGCACGATGGAGCTCGAGAAAGGGCCGTTCCGGTGCGACCTCCACCGCGTCCGCCAGCAATTCGAGAAGGCCCTGGAACTGGCGCAGGCCTCGAGCAACCCGAGAGACGCGCACCTCGTGCCGCAGATCAAGGAACGGCTCTCGATGCTCACCGCAGCCACCTCGGGACCGTTCGGGATGCCCTTTAGCCCCTTCGGCCGCCTGCCCATCCCCCTCGGCGGGATGTTTGAAGAGATGTTTGACTTTGATGACGATGATTACGACGATGATGACATGTTCGACGCCGGGCCCTCGCGCCGGGCGCAGGAGGAAGTGATAGCCGTCCATGAGCGACCCCTACGACGTCCTGGGCCTGCCGCGACATGCCGGCGAGGAGGAGATCCGCCAGCGTTACCTGGAACTGGTTCGCGAGAACCCGCCCGACCGCGCACCGAGCGGTTCACGGCCATCCGCGCCGCGTACGACGCGGTGCGCAATCCCGTCCGGCGGCTCGAGGTGCAACTCTTCGAGCTCGAGTCGAGCGATTCGCTTGAAGCAATCGCGTCCGACGTCCGCGCCCGGCTCCTCCAGACCCGCATCCCACTGGCCACCTTGCTCGCGCTGGCGGAGTCGCCATGACCGATCGATCCGCTGATGAGACGCTCCTGGCCCAGTTTCGCCTGTGGCTGCTCGAGGCCCACGCCGAAGCTGAAACCGAAGGAGGACCCCCCTACCCCGAGGACGAGGATGGCGAGGTCGGGTTCGTCCGCCTGATCGAGGAATTCACGGCGCTGCGGCACGAGCTGAAGTTGCAGACCCGGAGCACCCGGGGCCTCCAGGATCAGGCCGAGGCCATGCTGCCAGCCTTGCAGCAGGCGATCGAGCAGTTCCGTGCCGTCGAGCCCAAGGAGGCGCAGGCGGCCTTCGCGGCGGGTCGGCCGCTGGCCGAGGCGCTGGCCGACCTCGACGAGGCGCTCGACCGCGGTCAGCGCCGAGATCGAGAAGGCCCGCCGACGCTTCGACGACGACCACGCCCGCGCGATCGAGGCCGAGCTCGACGCCCTGGACGCCCTCCACGCGCGGCAGTCCTGGCTCCGGCGACGGATCGTCCGCAGCTACCACCAGCAGGTCCGTGCCCTCGTCCGGCGGCCGGGCTCCGAGCCTCACCGCGCCCTCTTCGACGCGCTGCTCGAAGGCTACGGACTGATCCAGAACCGGCTCGGGCGGCACCCTGAAGGCCGAGCAGATCCATCGGATCGAGTGTGTCGGCCGCCCTGTCGATCCGGAACGGATGAACGTCATCGAGGTGGTGGACGACCCCGACCATCCGCCCGGGGAGGTCGTCGCCGAGGTCCGTCGCGGTTATATCTGGCGCGGTCGGGTGCTCCGGTTCGCCGAGGTCCGCGCGTCACGGAAGCCCGCCGAGTCCTGACGCCGCAACTTGGGCGATACCCGAGTTGTCCACCGCGAGGCTGAGGATGGGGAGCGACCCCGACTGCAATTTGCAGACGGGTCATCCCCGAGACGCTTTTCAAGGGCCGATCGAACAGGAGCGTTCGGCCGCGATCGCCGCCCTTGGATCGGGGCATCGCAGGGTGGTTTGCACATTGCGGAGAGTCGTGCGTAAGATAGGCAACTCGACGCTCGCGGACGAACTCCATACGCATCCGGGCACTATTGATCCCGAGGAGTGAGACTTTCATGGAAACCATCATTGGAATTGACCTCGGGACGACCAACAGCGAAGTGGCGGTCATCCGCGATGGTCGGCCGGTCGTGCTGGCCGATGAGGACGGCGACCCGATCTTGCCCTCGGTCGTCGGCCTCGACCCGCAGGGCCGCCTGCTCGTCGGCCGCGCGGCGCGGAACCAGTTCGTGCTCGCGCCGGAGCGGACCATCCGCTCGATCAAGCGCAAGATGGGCGAGGAGATCACGGTCACACTCGGCGATCAGCAATATTCGCCGCAGGAGATCTCCGCGATCATCCTCCGGACGCTCAAGCAGCGCCGAGAAGGCGCTGGGCCAGCCGATCCAGAAGGCGGTGATCACGGTCCCAGCCTTCTTCAAGGACGTCCAGCGGCAGGCGACCCGCGAGGCGGGCGAGCTGGCCGGCCTGGAGGTCGTCCGGATCATCAACGAACCGACCGCCGCCGTGCTCACCTACGACCCACACCCGCCCGAGCGCGAGCGGCTGCTCGTCTACGATCTGGGCGGTGGTACCTTCGACGTCTCGATCGCGCAGGTCGAGGGGGGCGTCGTCGAGATCCTGGCCAGCCACGGCGATACCCACCTTGGCGGCGACGATTTCGACCAGTTGCTCCTGGACCACGTCTGCAACCGGTTCCAGGCGCAGCACGGTATCGACCTCCGGGAATCGCTCGTCGCCAAGAGCCGCGTGCTCCGCGCTGCCGAGGATGCGAAGAAGGTGCTCTCCACCGAGGCCATCGCCGTGATCGAGGAAGAGTTCATCGCCGAGAAGGATGGGGTGCCCCTCAACCTGAAGCTGGAGATCGACCGGCCTGAATTCGAGGAGCTGATCGAGCCGCTCCTGGCTCGGACGCTTCGATGTGTCGATCTGTCGCTCTCGGACGCCAAGCTGCAGGCGAACCAGGTTGACAAGGTCGTCCTGGTGGGTGGGGCGACCCGGACCCCGATGGTCCATCGCCTGCTGGAGGAGCGCCTGGGCCGCCCGGTCCACAGCGAGATCGAGCCCGACCTGGCCGTGGCGATGGGGGCATCCGTCCAGGGGGGGCTGATCGGGGGCGTCGAGGTCGGCGCTGTGCTTGTGGACATCACGCCACATACCTTGGGCATCGAGGCGCTCGGCGAGTTGCACGGGCTTCCCTCGATCCACTCCTTCGCGCCGATTATCGAGCGCAATACCCCCCTGCCCGTCAGCCGGACCGAGATCTTCTCGACCGTCGTGGACGGCCAGAAGGTCGCCGAGATCAAGGTCTTCCAGGGGGAGGACGAGGATACCCGGTACAACACCCTGGTCGGCGATTTCACGATCGAGGGCCTGGCCGAAGTCAGCCGCGGCAACCAGATCCTCGTGCGGCTCGACCAGGATCTCAACGGCATCTTGAAGGTGACCGCCACCGAGCGCGCCACGGGCCTGGCGCGGCATGTGACGATCGACAGCGCCATTGAACGGTTCCGGACGAAGCAGAGGACTGACGCTGTCGATCGCCTGGAGGCGGTTTTCGGCACCGCCGCCGAGGCCGGCGAGGCCGTCCCCGCCCTCTCGGCCCCGGAGCCCGAGACCCTCTCCCCCGAACTCCAGCAGGCCGTCTCAGCCGCCAAGGGCCTGATCGCCAAGGCCGAGCGGCTCCAGGCCCACGCGAACGCCGAGGACGCCGCCGAGTTGAAGGCGATGCTCGCCGACCTACGCTCTTCCGTGGAGCGGCTCTCGGTGGAGGACATCCGGAAGATCTCGGACGAGGTCGAGGATCTCATCTTCTACCTGGAAGACAATTAAAAAGGTCTGAACCCCATGGCACACGATCTTGCGCCGACCCTCACCCCATCCCTCACCCAAAGAGAGAGGGGGCCCATTTACCCCCTCTCCCTCCGGAAGAGGGCCGGGGTGAGGGCTTGCCGGCTGCGGCCGTCGTCGCGGGGTGAGGACCGGGTCGAGGTTCCCCTCCCATGAGCCTCCCCGACCAGGACACCGTTCGCTGTCCGACGTGCAGCGCCGTGCAGGAGTGGTCGGACACCTGCCGGCGCTGCAAGAGCGACCTCTACTTATTGCGGGAGGTGTCGGGAGCCTATCTCCGGAGCCGGCATCGCTGTCTGTTTGCGCTGCGTGCCGGCCGCCCGCGCGCGGCGCTCCGCGCCGCTCAATACTGCCACGCGCTTCGCCCCGCCACGGAATCGCGTCGCCTTCTGGCCATCTCGGCGCTGCTCGGCGGCGACTGGGACACTGCCTCCGCGATGGCCCGAGACCTCTCGGCAGATTGAGCTTGCTCGGGCCGCGTCACCGACTGGTTCGCCGCATCCCCCCTGCCCTCTCTGCAAGGTGCCGATGCCCCACCCGGGCCGATTCGGGATTGGAGGAGAGCCCGACCCGACGAACACGATGATAAAGAATGCCGGGCACGCTCCCCAGACCGGTTCCGGGGCCCGTCTGCAATTTGCAGCGGGGCCAGGGAATGTCCTGGTTCCAAAGCCGTCTGCAAATTGCAGACGGGGCGATCCCCCTCCCCGGACGAGTTCGACCGCTCGTCGCGCCGACCGTAGCCGTCCACAGGTCGGGACAGGGAAAAACAAGGGGTTCTAGAACACCTGACAACCGTAAGACGCATGTTTTACTGTTGTCGTTGGATGCAAGACCCCTTGTTTTCAAGGGTTCCAGGGTGTGAACGGCTACCGCCGACCGAAGCCAATTTCATGCAGGGCAACTCTCCGAGACCAAACCTCATGCCGTCTTCGACGCCGTCTGCAAATTGCAGAGGGGGCCTTCCGAGAGGGTTTCGAGACGCGCTGCAAATTGCAGACGGGCTCCGGCGATCGCCGATAACGGATCTCGACGGCACGTCGAATGGTGTACTCTGGAAAGGCGGCGAGTGATGAGAGGATTCGTACTCACGGCCTGCCAGCGGAAGGGAGGCGTCGGGCGCTCGACGCTCCTCTACAACCTGGCGGGTGCGCTGGCGAAGCACGGGCTCCGCGTGCTCCTGGTGGACCTCGATCCCCAGGCGTCGATCACGCAGATCGTCCTGAGTCCCGAGGCGGTGGACGCGCTGCCGGTCAACCGCTCGATCGTCGCGCTGCTTGGCGACGACTATTTCGGCTCGGCACGGACGGTCATCCAGCCGGCGGGGATCCAGGGTGTCGACCTCATGCCCGGGTCGAATGCGCTGGCCCGGTTCAACTATCCCGAGCCCGAGAAGACAGGCGCGTTGCAGGACGTCTTGAAGGACGCGCTGGCCGACGTCCGGGGCGACTACGACGCGATCCTCTGCGACACGCCGCCGAGCCTCGAGACGCTTTCGTGGCTGCCGGCGGTGGCGGCCGACGTCGCGCTGACGCCTTCGCCGCCCGAGGCGCTGGCCGTCCAGGAACTGGTCCACACGGGTCGGTTCCTCGAGCGCGTCCGCTGGGCCCGCAACCCGCGCCTGGTCTGGCTGGGGGTCGCTCTGACGATGTTTCAGAAGCTGGCCATCCACGAGGCCTTCACGCGGTCGCTACGCGAGTCGTACGGCGAGCTGGTCTTCGAGAACGTCGTCCCGTTCAACGTCGCGTTCAAGGAATGCGTCGTGGCCCGGCAGCCGCTCGCCTTCTGGAAACCCAAGACGACGGCGGCCAAGGCGATCGATGCGGTGGCGCTGGAGATCCTGAACCGGATCGACAAGCTTCGCGCCTCGGACCAGGGCAGGGGGGTGGCCTAAGATGAGCGCCAAGGCGGATTCACTGATGCAGCGGTTCGGGACGAACATCGCGCAGACCGTCGCGATCCGGCCGGGCGGCGCGCCCCAGACCCCGCCGGCCTCGCTCGCGCCCGACAAGTATGATGGCGCGGTCAAGGCGCGGACATTCGCCGAGATGCCCGTCGAGGCGATCGTCTGCGGCCCCCAGCCCCGGATCGAGTTCGACGCGGGCGATCTCCGGCGACTCGCCGAGAGCATCAAGCGATTCGGTCAGCTCGCGCCGATCCGGGTCCGGCACGACCCGGCGCGGGCGCGTGGGTGGTCCTCGTGGGCGAGCGCCGGCTCCGCGCCTGCAAGCTGGCGGGCCTGGAGCGGGTCCGGGTCGAGTTCGTCGAACGCGACATGACCGAGTCGGACATCCTCGCTGAGCAGGTCGTCGAGAATGCCGTTCGTGCCGACTTGCAGCCGGTCGAGCAGGCCCGCGCCTACGACCGGCTCATGGCCCTGAACGGCTGGTCGGCGCAGCAACTGGCCGAGACCCTGGGCATCGAGCCGACGAGCGTCTACCGGAGTCTGGCGCTGCTGCGGCTCCCCGACGACGTTGCCGCCCGGGTGGATGTCGGAGACATCAAGCCGACGGCCGCCTACGAGATCTCGAAACTCCCCACCATCGAGGACCAGCGGGCGGTGGCCGATCGGGTCATCGCCGAGGGCCTCGACCACAAGGCGACCACCGCCGAGGTGGGTCGCCGGCGCAAGGCCCGGGCCCCCAGGAAGGGGAAGGAGAACTCGCGACTGCCGGCGGAACAGCGGTTCCGGGGCACGCGCGGAGTCCGCATCACGATCCAGGTCGGCGTCAAGCACACGATCGACGACCTCGTGGCCGACCTCCGGGAGATCGCCGACCGCCTCGAAGCAACGTCGACCGACGCCGCCTGATCGAGACGGGATTGGCTCTCCTGCAATTTGCAGGACCTCGGCCCATGTCTCACGTTCATTGGACCGGGCGGGTAGAGGGGCTTCTTCAGAGCGTGCCCCTGGCGGCCGCCAGGCGAGCGACGAACGCGGCGGGTTCAGGCGTGGTTGAGCCTGGAGCTGAGGCGCCCCTTCTTCTCGGCATTGCGGTGGAGCACGACCCGCGACACGCCCGTCTTGGGGAAGTTGGCCAGGAGCTGGACCCACGTGCGGCGCTGGCGACACGGTTCACGGCGCTGGCCGCCACGACGCGGGCGGCGATCGTTACCTCAGGCCGTGTCCGGTGATGCCGATACCGCGGACGTGTTCACCGAGGTTTCTCGCGGCCTCGACAAACATCTTTGGTTTCTGGACGCTCATCTCCAGGGCTGACGCGGCATCTCGGCGGCCCGGTCATCGCAGCGAGGACCACACTCAGGAGATCGGGGTGGAGTCCTTGATCGCTGTCACCTGGTTTGGGGCGAGGGTGGAGGGTCAAAAGGTCTCGTCGGCGTGGGTGGTCTTTGCATTGCTCATGGAGGCGATCTTCCCGTCGGATCAAAGCCAGCGCACCTCGCGTGGGATATACGCCTTTCCTCGGATCAGGTGGACCAGGGACGCCTCGTGGACGGGCCGATGTTCTTCATTGAAGAAGCAGGAGCCGGCGCGGGATCATAGCGGACCGCGACCTCGCAGCGAAGACCCCGAGGGGGACGGTCCAACAGGGTGCCGATGATCCCGGCGTGGATGGTGCGGAGGTGCTCGCGGAGTGCACGGAGGCGGCCCGACGGCGAAACTTCAAAGATCGCATCGGCCAGCCAGGCTTCATCAATTTCAGAGACGAGCCCGCTGGAGAGATCGCGAATCGTGAATTTCCGCTCGTGCAGGCTGGGGCTGCGATAGACGAAGACCCTCGAACCGTTCACGGAGACCCCCATCGGGAGCGCGTCGTCCTTTCCCGAGGATCTCTCGATCGACCACTGGTGATTATAGTCGCGCCTGAGGATTTCGGAGAAGGTCTCGCTGGCGGGATGGCACGACCCCGCTCAATGGATGAGGTTCGCGAGTCGATCCGACGCAACTTGGACGCGAAAAAAGGGGTCCGCGGAGAACCAACTGAGTCGTTTGGCCAAGGGCATCAATAAGGGTCTGGCCAAGATCGATCGATCGCTTTGAGGATGCCAACGACCCCATTCGCGCCCACATGTTCGTTCTGATGACCAGTTTCCAACCCGGGCTCTTTTCTCGCGGACGGAGTGACTGTCGTCTGCGGCTGGTCGTCTGGATTCGCCCCGGTGAGACCCCAGAGCGCCAGGAGTGCGGTTGCGCGACCTGGACGGGCCGGCGAGCGCGATGAGGCCGGGAGGGGGCCGCCGCCCGGTCGCCAGCACAATCGGCCCAATCGTTACGGATCGATACAATGAGACATAAGTCCGATTATCGGACGTTGGTCCCCGATGCTGTCGTCGTGGCGGCCTGACCTGCTTCGAGCCACCACTGGGCGGCCAACGGCTGGTCCCACTCGTCCGAGCACGCGCACTCGGCCAGGGCCTGGTCGAGGCTCTCGGCATCCTGGAACCGGTCCGCGGGCGACTTGGCCAGGCACAAGCGCGGCCTCGGCTTCCCCGAAGCCAGACAAGACCGCGATCCGGGTGACCGGCGTGCGTCCGCGGCGGGAAACGCTCTGTCGCACGATCGCGCAGCCCGGGCAGATCGAGGGGTTCGAGCAAACGGCTCTGTACTCCAAGATCGCGGGTTTCGTCCGGGCCTATCATTTCGACATCGGCGACCTCGTCCGGAAGGGCCAGCTCCTGGCGGAGCTGTGGGTGCCGGAAGTGGTCGAAGACCTCCGTCAGAAGGAGGCAACGGTCGTCCAGGACGAGGCCAAGATCGTCCAGACACGCGCGGCGCTCCGAGTTGCGGCAGCCGATATGGCCCGGGCCGAGGCCAACCTTCGCCTGGCCGAGGCGAGTCGGACCCGGGCCGAGACCAGTTCCGTCTGGTGGAAAGTGGAGTACAAACGCGTCTCGCGGCTGGTGGCTCGCGAGGCCGCACCGCAGGAGGACCGGGAACAGACGACCGAGAAGCTCAAGACGGCGGAGGCAAACGTGTCCGAGACGATCGCTGCCGTGAAGGCCGCTCACGCGGCACTGGCCGAGAGCCTGGCGCAGCGTGACAAGGCGGGTGCCGATGTCCGGGGGGCCGAGGCCCGAATGCGCGTGGCCCACGCGGATAGGGACCGGGCGGCGGCCATCCTGGGCTACGCCCGGATCGAGGCCCCTTTCGACGGGGTGGTGGCCCGCCGCGCCGCGGACACCGGGGCCTATGTCCAGGCGCCGGGCGGCAACGCGACCGCCGCCACACCCCTCTTCGAGGTCGTGCAAACCGACCTGGTGCGGATCTTCGTGGATGTGCCCGAGGCCGACGCCGCGTATGTCCGCGACGGCGGACCGGCGCACGTGCAGGTGCAGGCCCTGGGGGACCGCGAGTTTTCGGGCGTCGTGGTCCGATCGGGCTGGTTGCTCGACAACCGGACACGCACGCTGCGAACCGCGATCGACTTGTCGAAAGCGGACGGCCGCCTCCGACCGGGCATGTACGCCACCGCTCGTATCCCGGTGGAGCACCCCGACGTCCTGTCCTTACCGGCCTCCGCCGTCTTCTGCCAGGACGACCAGAGTTGTGTCGTTCGCATCGAGGGGAACAAGGCCTTCTGGATACCGGTCCGGCTCGGGGTCCAGCAAGGCGAGCGGGTGGAGGCCCTTCGCAAGCAGACGCACTCCGCGCCGCACGGAGAGCCAAGCGTCTGGGAGGATTTTATTGGCGCCGCGTTGATCGTGCGAGACAATCCATCCACTCTGACGGACGGCCAGGAAGTCCGGAGCCAACCCGGCGAACCGGCGTTGGTGACGCGGTTCGCCCACCCGTGAAGGAGGTCGACCTGCGGCGATGGCCAAGTTCAAGGGATGCGGCTCTAATGGTCCATCCGGCTGAAGTGTACTTGGCCTCGTGGATGGCCAGGATCTTCTGCATGGAGGATCATCCGGCCGGTCCATACAGTCCACGTCACCACCTCCGAGCCCGACTTATCGCAAGGATGATCGGTGACTCGGTCGGCCCGAGGATCAAATGATCCACCCTTCCCTCTCGATCCTTGAGGGCGCCCCTGGGGCAGGTCGCGGACCTGGATCCTCCAGAACCTCCTCGACGGCCCGCTGGACCACCGCCATCAGGGTCTCGCGCTCGTATTCGTCGTGAAAGTCGCATTCAACGATCCGCCCGAATCGGGCGATGACATGTCTCCGGATCATCTTATCATCCAGACCCTTGGCGCGGAAGCTCCTGGTCGCAATCCGGGCCCCTAAGCCCGCCGCGTCGATGAGATCCGGCGGCGTCCCCCCTCGTGCCGAGATGAGACTGGCGCGCATCGTACTTACTCCCTCATCGCCCGGTTGCGAGATGACGAGACCGGGTGGCCGCAATCAGAAATGCTTCCGACTGGCCAACCAAACCGGGGGGAAAAAAAGACCCCGTGCTGCGAAAAATCGCAACGCGGGGCCGCCTTAGCCGAAACCGATCGACCCATCACGAGCCGAAAAGTTCTTCTAATTCTCTTGATAGCCGGAGCGAGATTGCGAGTCAAGAGTGATTTATTAAATATGGCGGCGATGGTCCATATTGACATCATGCAGAAGGCTGGTCCTCCGATTCGGGATGCTCAGGACGCGGTCAGTCCGGTCGGTTGTGTGCTGATCGCGACCAGCGAGCAGACTAATATACATATCTAATAATATCGATATTATGATTTGAATGCGGGTGTCTCGGGTCGCGAGCGAGTTCGCCGCGCGGGGCAATTCCGCGAGCACTGGGCGTGGGGCGAGATTAAGATTGAGTGACGCTGTGAGAGGGACAACTGGAGTCGCGCAAGAGAGGGTGGTGGGCCCATGGACCGCACCGCTTACGAAAGCCGCCTGAGGAACCTGCACTCGTGGGCCGGCCATCTGTGGTCCACCCTGGAGAGTGTTCTGCCCCAGGCGGCCGCCGAGCTTGGCCCCCCGGGCGATGAGACGCTGCAGGACGCCAGGAACGCCGCCGAGGCGCTGCACGCCGTGGCCGAGGGCTTGGCCGACGTGATGGGTGCCTATGACCTGCTGCTCGAGGCCGCCGAGCGATCGCCCCGCTACGGCAACTTCTTTCAGCGCCTGGGAACGGAGTCAGCCGCGCTCTCGCGCCGGGTGACGAGGACGAAGGACCCAATCCGGAGATCAGCCGAACCCAGTACGCGCGGCTGGCGGCCGAGCTCGATTTCGACGCGGGCTGGCTCCTCGGGGCGATCCATGGCGCGATGACCTGCGGCGAGGAGGGACACATCGATGGACACCTCAACGCGCTGGCTAATGGGATCGAAGAACTGATGATCTCGTACGACCGCATCCAGGATCTGATCGGAGTCATGCCCGCGCGCCATTGCGCGTTCTTCGACGAGTTCGTCGTGCTGGAGGAGGAGCGCCGACGTCGCCGACGCGGCCTGTGAGAGTTTCACCACCGGTGGGGGAATTGGGAACGAGGACATGGGGAAGAGGAACAGCGGCTCACCCCTCCCATTCGCTCACCCTCCATTCCCAGGCCTTGGTGCGTCCTTCGATCAAAGATCGGGAGGAGTCGGCTCGCGCAGGAGGTCCCTCAGATAGCGCCCATAGTCATTGGGCAATTTGACGGCGAGATCCTCGACCTGTCCGGCCGAGATGTAGCCCATCCGGTAAGCGACCTCCTCGATACAGGCGATCTTGAGACCCTGGCGCGACTCGATCGTCTCGACGTAGTTGGCGGCCTGGATCAGCGACTCGGTCGTGCCGGTGTCGAGCCAGGCGAAGCCGCGGCTGAACCGCTCGACACGGAGCTGAGCGCGGGCGAGATACGCGCGGTTGACGTCGGTGATCTCCAGTTCACCCCGCGGCGAGGGTTTCAGGCCCTCGGCGATGTCCAGGACCTGGTTGTCGTAGAAGTAGAGCCCGGTGACGGCGAAGGACGATCGGGGACGCGTCGGCTTCTCCTCGATCGAGATGGCGCGGCCCCCCGCGTCGAACTCGACGACGCCGTAGCGCTCCGGGTCGCGGACCGGGTAGGCGAAGACCGTGGCGCCTTCCTCCTGGCCCCGGGCCCGCGTCAGCATGGCCTGGAAGCCCTGGCCGAAGAAGATGTTATCGCCCAGGATCAGCGTGACGTGCGACGTGCCGACGAACCCGCGACCGATGAGAAACGCCTGCGCCAGCCCGCCGGGGTGGGGCTGCACGGCGTAGCGCAGCGCGATCCCGAGTTGGGTGCCGTCCCCGAGCACGCGCTCGAAGTTGCCGATGTCCGTTGGGGTCGAGATCAAGAGAATGTCCCGGATCCCGGCGAGCATCAACGTCGAGAGCGGGTAATAGATCATCGGCTTGTCGTAGATCGGCAGCAGTTGCTTGCTGATCGCCCTGGTGATCGGGTAGAGCCGCGTCCCCGAGCCGCCTGCCAGGATGATCCCCTTGGGTAATTCGCCCTTACGCTCCATGATCGAGGCCCTCGGCGCGGGTGATTCGGGTCGGAGATTTGGATCGCTATGCTATCGGACCGGTCGAGGGCACGGCAAGGCAAACGCCTCGTGCAGGTTCAGCAGATCTGGTATCTCGCGTCCTTACTGAGCGTTGCGCAGAAAAGGAAACAAGTCACAGGGCCAGGCTCGCCCCTGCCAAGGTCGAGGGGAACAAACGGGGTTTCCCTCCCACACGGGCGATGGCCAGGTGGAACTGACCATGCAACCATGCAACTCTTCCCGATCGCGGCATGTCAGCTGGGCCCTCTCCACCTGCTTCCGATGCCGCCAAAGCCACTCCACCGGGTTGAGGTCCGGGGCATACGGCAGCAGCCGTTCCACCTCAAGAGCGGTTCATCCGACGGAAGCGTGCGCGGGGCTTGAAAAAGCGGACATGCTGATTCCACTTGGAGTTGCGCAAGAGGAGTAACTTCTCAATAAGTCCGGGTGGAGGGCTCGCTGAGATGGCCGTTCCAGGCCAACTTTCTGGTTCATCCGGCGGAAGCGCACGCGGCCCAGCGATCCGTGAAAATCGATTTATCCGACCAGTTCGTATCTCGTCTCATGGATCGCCAGGAACTTCAGCTTGAAGAACTCCTTGTCCCGGAATCCATAGGCTTGCCGTTTCATGGTCTTGCTCTTGTGATGAGACCCCTCCATCGGGCCAGACGTGATCCTCACGTCGTAGGAGGCCAACAGCCCACTCCGGTGCGCCGCCAGAGTCTTGGCCATCTCCTGCAGCCTCTTGATCCCGGAAGCCTCCGCACGCTTGATCCAGCCGTCGAGGAATAAGGTCGCGAACTTCTGGCCCGGTTGCTCCCAGAACTGCCGGAGATCCTCCTTCAGGGGGTGCGATCGCGCCAGTGCCAAGGATTTCGGCGGAATTTGAGCGTTCCGGTCCTGGAACGTGCCCTGAGTTCCTCAGCCGAGGGCTGGGAACTGGGAGCCGGAGGCGTTTTTTCCGCGGTCGGGCGCTGTCTCACCGAACCGCCTCCTCTCAGGAAGGGCCGCCTCCAGGGCCAAGGGGACGGAGCGTGCCTCCGGAGGAGAACGCTCGTGGGCGGCCCGGCTGGATCTTCCTGACTCTTCCTCCTCGGTCCCCCTGATCCTTCGGTGGGTGGCTCTGATCCTCCCGGGGGCGCAGGCGCTCCGAGAGCGCCGGGGCCGTGTGGGAGGGCGACGGGTCTGGGACGGCGCGGGGAGCGGCCGCGTGGGATGGGGCCGCAGCTCCATCATACAGATTTACACTCCAGCATCGTTTGAGAATCGAACTCAGCGGGGTTCGAGCCGAGAAAAGGCCAGAAATCCCGCAGAATCTTTGGCACTGGCGCGATTGCACCCCCTTCAGGTAATAAGGCCACAGCCAACGACTTGTTCAGCGCCAACGCCTCATTCAATCGGCTGCCCTGAAAATTTGAGGAGAGGTAAGGCGCACACTTCCCCCCCTCCCCGCATCATGAATGATAGCTCATATAATTAATGCATCGCAATTGCCGGACCAAGCATCTGCACTCGAAGAACCGCGATGCTCTGCGAGGGAGAACAGGCGGAACAAGGAGCAGGCTGCCCTCCGTGCTCCCCGGAATCGGGGGCGACAGGTTCGGGTTCGCCGGACGTCCGGGCCAGACTCTTCCGCGGGCGGGACGCACCGCACCAGAGACAAACATGGCCTCAGAACTTGTGAAATAACCTCTCTCTTGCTACATCCTCAAGGGAGGTGAGTCTCAAGAGGCACCCCTTTGAAGGTGGTTCAACAATCTCGCAACGTCTTGTAGCTTAAAATGTTGCGAGATTTCTGATAGAGATACGAATCTGGTACAAATCAGAATCTAATTTATTCGCTGTCCCGAGTTCGGGCCGTCAAGGCCGATTCGGAACGAATTCTCGCTCCAGCGACTTTATCTCGGCGCTAGTAAATGCCCCAGATTACCGCAATGACAGCGATTTATTTGCACCTCGTAGACGGGCAGCCACCTTCAAAGGGGTGGTCTCAAGAGGCCACTGTCAGGGACCAGCCATGAGCGATCATCTTTCCGGGACGGACTCGACCTCCGCTCAAACTCCCAAACCGCGCCTCCGCACGGTCGATCGCCAGCAACTCCTCCCCGACATGCCCCTGGAGGACCTCCTCGATACCGACCACCAGGCCCGCGTCGTCTGGGACTTCGTCTCTCAGCTCGACCTGTCTCTGCTCTACGCTCGGGTCCGGGCCGTCGAGGGCGGCCCGGGACGACCCGCGATCGACCCCCGCATCCTCACCGCCTTCTGGCTCTACGCCACCCTGGAAGGGATCGGCAGCGCCCGGGCCTGGCCTGGCTGTGCGACAACCACAACGCCTTCCGGTGGCTGGCCGGAGGGGTCTCAATCAATTCTCACACCCTGTCCGATTTCCGCGTCACCGAGGGGGACTTCCTCGACCGAGTGCTGACCCCTTCGGTGGCCGTGCTCCGCGAACAAGACCTGGTCGATTTGAACCGCGTGGCCCAGGAGGGCATGCGGGTCCGCGCCTCCGCCGGCGCCGCCTCGTTCCACCGCCGACTCACCCTGGAGGAACACCTGCACGAGGCCCAGGAACAGCTCCAACGGCTCAAGCAGGAACTGGACCACGACCCCGCCGCTCCCGGCCAGCGACAGGCCGCGGCCCAGCGGCGTGCCGCGCGCGAGCGCGAAGAACGGCTGCGGCAAGCCCTGGCCCGGCTGCCCGAACTCGAGGCCAAGAAGAAAGCGGGCGAGCAGGACAAGGCGCGAGCCTCGAGCACCGACCCGGAGGCCACGGTGAGGAAGATGGCCGATGGCGGCTTCCGGCCGGCGTACAACTTCCAGTTCAGCAGCGACTGCCCCAGCCAGGTGATCGTGGGGGTGGACGTGACGACCACGGGCAGCGACATGGGGCAGATCGCGCCGATGAACGAGCAGATCCACGACCGACACGCGGTCTACCCCAAGGAGGCCCTGGTCGATGGCGGCTTTGCCAAGCATCAGGACATCGAGGCGACGGCGACGCGGTGTGGTGGCTGCCAGGTCTACGCCCCCGTACCGGAGCCGCGGGATCCCAGGCAGCATCGTTCTGCTCCGCATGACGGAGACTACCCGGCGGTCGCCGAGTGGCGGGCACGGATGGCCACGGAGGCGGCCCAGCAGATCTACAAGGAACGCGCCGCGACGGCGGAGTGCGTCACGCGCAGGCCCGCAATCGGGGCCTGGAGCGGTTGCTGGTGCGGGGCTTGAAGAAGGTGAGGGCGATCGCCTTGTGGTATGCGATGGCGCACAACGTGGTGTGCGGGGTGAGGCTGCGCCCGGGTGGCCCTGGCAGGTTGACCGAGAGGGAAACCGGAGCGAAAGGGGGACGGAGCGGCCGCGCCGCGGCGCGAGCAGGCCCCGAGGTGGGCAACAGCCCCCCTCAAGGGCTTGGGGCAGCATCGATCCCTTCGTGACCATCTCGTTCACCCGTTCACCGACCAGAACATCATCCCTCGAATTTTTCACAAGCTCTCAGGCGAACGTCGAGCCAACCCGAAGTGCCTGCCCACGACACGCCGCAGTCGCGCCCGCCCCCAGCCCACTACGGATCCGAACGAGTCCCCATGGCACGCCACCCTCGCCGCGGCCCGTCCGCGCCCCGTCGCGAGGTCCTCGAACCCTGCGCCCTGTTCAGCAGTGACCTGCCGGCAACATCCCCCGCCTTGCCGACCGATCTGTCACTCACTCTGCTCGTCCGATTCATCCTTCGGGGCGACCGAGGATTTCGGCTACCACGCCGTCGAAAGCCGTGTCACAATCAATTGAGCTCCACGCCACAGATGCTCCACGAGCTCGACATCGACCAGATCTGGCTCACCTGCCGCTTCGGCAGCCGCGACATGCACCTGACTGACGTCCAAAGCGAGGTGATCTAAGGGAGATCTTAATCTGATCCGTCTTCCGATTGATTAAGGTGCACACGGCCCATGCGACCCGGAAACTTCCCACGATTGAACGGTGTGACCTTCTGGCGGAGGGTCGGGATATGCGGGAGGATCACTCGGCGGGCGCATTGCCTGGTTTTCGATCCGCTCGTTGTCCTGTGGGTCCTCGCCTTCTCCGCGGGCGCCGCGAGGGCGGGCGAGAAGGTGCAGTTCAACCGCGACATCCGCCCGATCCTCTCCGAGAACTGCTTCGTCTGCCACGGCCCCGACCCGAAGCACCGCGAGGCCGACCTCCGCCTCGACGATCCGCGACGACGGCCCTGGCCAAGGAAGCGATCGTCCCCGGCAAGCCCGAGGAGAGCGAGCTGGTCGCCCGCATCCTGAGCGACGACCCGACGAGATGATGCCGCCGCCCAAATCGACCAAGAAGCTCACCGCCGCCCAGAAAGACCTGCTGCGGCGCTGGATCGCGGAAGGGGCCGAATATCAGCCGCACTGGGCCTACGTTACGCCCAGGCGACCCGCGGTGCCCGCCGTGAAGCGGCACGGGCTGGGTGCGCAACCCGATCGACGCGTTCATCCTGGGCACGCTCGAAGCGAAGGATCGCGCCATCGCCCGAGGCCGACCGCCGGACGCTGCTCCGCCGGCTCAGCCTCGACCTGATCGGCCTGCCGCCGACGCCGGAGGAGGTCCGCGACGTTCCTCGACGATCCCGATCCCCGGGCCTACGAGCGGCAGGTCGACCGCCTGCTCGCCTCGCCCCACTTCGGCGAGCGGATGGCCGTGCCCTGGCTCGACCTGGTCCGGTTCGCCGACACGGTCGGCTATCACGGCGACCAGAACCAGAACATCTTCCCGTATCGCGACTACGTCATCGACGCCTTCAACGCAACAAGCCTTTCGACCAGTTCACCGTCGAGCAACTGGCGGGCGACCTGCTGCCGAACCCGACGACCGAGCAACGCGTCGCCACCGGCTTCAATCGCCTGAACATGATGACGCGCGAGGGCGGCGCCAGCCAAAGGAGTACCTCGCCAAGTACGCCGCCGATCGCGTGCGGACGGTCGCGATCACCTGGCTCGGCTCGACGATGGGCTGCTGCGAGTGCCACGATCACAAGTTCGATCCCGTTCACGGCCCGGGACTTCTACCGACTCGCCGCCTTCTTCGCCGACGTGAAGCAGTGGGGCGTCTACGCGGATTACGGCTACACGCCGAACCCGGACCTCAGGGGCTTCACCAACGATCACCCCTTCCCGCCCGAGATCGAAGTGATCAGTCCGTACCTCCTGCGCCGGCAAGAGCGGCTTCGGCAACAGATGAAGCAGGTCGTCTCGATGTCGGCGGCGAAGCTGACGGAGGATGGGAGGCGGCACGCGGAGTTCGACGCCTGGCAGAAGGCCGGCCTCGATTTCCTCAGGCAAGTCGCCAGACGGCTGGGTGACACCCCCGGCCGTGATGGAGGAGGGCAAGGCTGACGACGGCGTCGCCGTCCAGGAGGACGGAAGCCTGTTGCTAACCGGCCCGACGAAGAGGGGCGACGAGCGCCGATTCCGGCTCGATTCCCCGCCGGGATGGCTGGCCGCGCTCCGGCTGGAGGTGCTCCCACACGAAGCACATAAGGACTCGATCCTCCGCAACGGCGCCGAGAGCACCCTGATCCAACTCTCCGCGACGTGGAGGACAGCACGCATGGGCCAGGAGACGCGGCTGACCTTCGCGGATGCCGATGCCGACCTCAAGGACGAGCGCTATGCGAACGGGTCGGCGATCCTTGGAGTGAAGACGGGCTGGATGACGTCGAGCCACAACCGAGGGACACGCCAGACCTCGGTCTGGCTGCTCGATCGACCGATCCAGCTCGCGGAGGGCGACCAGCTCATCGTGAGCGTTGAGAGCGACGAGCGTCGGCTGTATCCGGATCGCACTCTCGCCGTTCAGCCGCTTGAGCCCGCGGATGACCGACATCGGTGAGCAGCTCGCCAAGGCGCTCCAGACCTCGCCGGAATCACGGACGACGGAGCAGGTCGAATTATCGTACACCCATTATCTGCTCGACACCGGCTGGGACCCGGAGGCTCTGGCCCGGTTCAGAACGCTCCAAGGGGACGTGCGCGAATGCCGCGACGGCCGCGCGATGACGATGGTCACGCAGGCGTGGGAGCCCTACCCGACGCGCATCCTGCCGCGCGGCAACTGGCAGGACGAGAGCGGCGAGGTCGTCGCGCCCGGCGTTCCCGGGTTCCTGCCGCAGCCGGCCAATCCGGAGGGGCGGCGGCTCACACGGCTCGATCTGGCCCGATGGCTCATGGCGCCGGAGAATCCGCTGACGGCGCGCGTCTTCGTCAACCGGATCTGGAAGCAGTTCTTCGGCACCGGGATCACGGGCGTCATGGACGACGTCGGCGCGCAGGGCGAATGGCCCACACATCCCGACTTGCTCGACTGGCTGGCAGTCGAGTTCCGCGAGAGCGACTGGGACGTCAAGCACATGGTGACGCTGCTGGTGACGTCGGCGACGTACCGGCAGGACTCCCAGCTCCGACCCGAGCTGCGCGAGATCGACCCGAACAATCGGCTGCTCGCGTCGCAGTCGCCGAGGCGGCTCGAAGCCGAGTTCGTGCGCGACAACGCACTGGCCATCGCCGGCCTGCTCAACCCCGAGATCGGCGGTCCCAGCGCGTCTCCCTATCAACCGGCCGGCTACTACGAGAACCTCCAGTTCCCCGATCGCGACTACATCCCCGACCGCGACGAGCGGCAGTACCGCCGCGGCCTCTACACGCACCGGCAGCGCACGTTCCTGCACCCGATGCTGGCCAACTTCGATGCCCCGTCGCGTGAGGAATGCACTGCGGCCCGGACCGTCGCCAACACGCCGCAGCAGGCGCTGACGCTTGCTCAACGACCCGACGTTCGTCGAGGCCGCGCGCGTTCTGGCTCGGGAGCTTGTCTCGACCGCCGCCGGGTCCGACGAGGAGCGGCTCGACCTTCTCTTCCGGAAGACGCTCGCGCGGCCAGTCGGGCCGAAGGAGAAGCCCTCGCTCCTCGCCTTCCTCGCCGCGCAGCGGCGCCTCTCTCGCGAGGACATCGAGGGAGCGAAGAAACTGATCCACATCGGCCTGGCCCCGGTGCCGACCGACGACGAAGCCCCCGAGGTCTCGGCGTGGACGAACGTCTGCCGCGTCATCCTCAACCTTCACGAGACCATCACACGATATTAACCAAACTCTTGTCGCTTGCTTTCCGGGCTGCGGATGAAAGAGTGTGGACGCGCAAGCCACGCGTCAAAGCTGGCGCCTTGGGAAAAGGAAAGGCTTTTCCTGAAGTTGTCGCCGATCATGATACTATTGAGGAGAACAAACGAGGCTTCCGCTGCCTGATCGTGGAAGGTGGACAGCAGCCTACACCAAGCAAGCGGGGTGACTCTCGTGGCTTACCAATACCCGGGCTTTAGAGAGGATCAGGTTAGTAAAGCACGCCTACCCGCTTGGAGATCAGTTTCAGAGGGCTGAAAACAAGCGGTTTCCGTCCTGGACAGTGGGCATCACTTTCCTGGCTCTCTATGGCCCGTGCGGAGTGTCACTCAACCCGATCCTGGCTCGCCGGCCCGATCGAAACGCTCACCGCCATTGGGAAGTGCCATCCGATCATGACCCCTCCCGCCAATCCCAGCGCATTTTCGCGGCGCATCCACCGTCGGACCTTCCTCGGCCGCTCGACCTTCGGGCTCGGAAGTCTCGCGTTGGCCGGGCTGCTCGACCCGCAACTGTTCGCCGGTCCTGCGGCCCCTTCCAAGGAGCGCTGGCGGGGGGTGGTCAACCCCCCGCATTTCCCGATCAAGGCCAAGCGCGTCATCCACCTCTGCATGGCGGGCGGGCCGTCGCAGTTCGAGTCGCTCGACTTCAAGCCCGAGCTGAAGCGGCTCGACGGTCAGCCGTTTCCCGAGTCGTTCACCAAGGGCCAGCAGCTTGCGCAGCTCCAGAACACCGTGCTCAAGGCACGCGGGCCGTTCGTGGACTTCCGGAAGCACGGCCAGTCGGGCCAGGAGATCTCCGACCTCTTCCCGAACATCGCCGGCATCGCCGACGACATCTGCATCATCCGCTCGATGCAGACCGAGCAGATCAACCACGACCCGGCGCACGCCTTCATGAATACCGGGTCGATCATCAAGGGTCGCCCGAGCATGGGCTCGTGGCTGCTCTACGGCCTGGGAGCCGAGACGGAGGACCTGCCCGGCTTCATCGTGCTGACCTCGGCGGGCAAGTCGGGCCAGCAGCCGGTCTCGGCCCGGCAATGGTCGGCAGGGTTCCTGCCCAGCAAGTTCCAGGGCATCCTCTTCCAGTCGAAGGGCGACGCCGTCCACTACATCGGCAATCCCGAGGGCGTCTGCCAGAGCACGCAGCGGCAGGTCGTCGAGGAGGTCAACCGTCTCAACGGCCTGCTGGCCGAGGAGCGGCTCGACCCGGAGATCCAGACCCGAATCAGCCAGTACGAGATGGCGTTCCGGATGCAAGCCTCGGTCCCCGAGCTGACCGACTTCAAGAGTGAACCGCAGCACGTCCTCGACCTGTACGGCGTGAAGCAGCCGGGCGACGGCAGCTTCGCGTCGAACTGCCTGCTGGCCCGCCGGCTGGCGGAGCGAGGCGTGCGATTCATCCAGCTCTACCACCGCGCCTGGGACCACCACAGCGATATCGAGGACGGGATGAGAAACGCCGCCCGGGAAGTGGACCAAGCCTCGCGCCGCGCTGGTCAGCGACCTGAAGCGGCGCGGCCTGCTCGACGACACGCTCGTCCTCTGGGGTGGCGAGTTCGGCCGAACCCCGATGGGCCAGGGCACGGGCCGCGACCACCACATCCTCGGCTTCTCGCTCTGGATGGCCGGCGGCGGCGTCAAGGGCGGCGTGACCTTCGGCGCAACCGACGAACTCGGCTACCGCGCCGTCGAGGACGTGGTCCACGTCCACGACCTCCACGCCACGCTCCTGCACCTCTGCGGCATCGACCATCGCCGCCTGTTTTTCAAATATCAGGGCCTCGACATCCGTCTGACCGGCGTCGAGCCGGCGCATGTCGTGAAACGTATCCTGTCGTGATCGAGGCAGACGACGACCGCCGGGTCCGGACGCCGTTCGGCGTCGTCTACACCCTGGTCTTCAGCCCGAAAGGGGCAACTCTGATGACGGGTGGCCAGGACAACAACGCCGTGCTCTGGGATGTCAGGTCCGGGCGGTCGATCGGCTCGTTTCTGAGCCACCGAGGATCAGTCATGGCGACGGCCTTCAGCGCCGACGGACAGTTTGTCCTGACCGCGAGCCAGGACAAGACGGCCCGGCTCTGGGACGCCGCCTCCGGCAAGGCGGTCGGCCCCCAACTGCTCCAAGCCTCCATCATTTCGGCTGCCGCATTCGCGCCCGACGCACACACCTTCCTGACCGCCGCGGACTGGAGCCTTCGGTTCGGGCGGATCCCGGGTCCTCCGGACGACGATGTCGAACGGATTGACGGCGGTGATGGAGGACCCTGCGGATTTTTCGCGATGGACGGTTGATTCACCAAACTCTCTTTGAGACAATCCGGCCCATCTCACAAATTTCCGGGCTTGAGCCCGCGAAAGCCATGCCCCTTCCGTGGCCGTGGAGGAAGCGATTTCCGGCTTCCGCCCTCTTGAGCTTTGAACGGCTCACTCGCACGATAAAATGGCTCTTTGACAATTTGCTGACCGTCACGGATTGTAAACTTTCGGTTCACCCATGGTTCTACATCTCAAGTACAAGATGACCTTGGGATTGCGAAATGCACAATTTGGGATGACCAGTGAGTATCAGCCTGAAACATTGACCTGCTCATTACTTACAGCGGCCCGATATAGGTTTTGGGGGGGCGCTGTTTTTGGCAGGTATCACCGAGGTGACGAAATCTCGGCGCTGAAGTCGGATTCCCTTGTGGCTAAGCGACTTAGATGCGCCGATTTTTCGTCAGCCGACAATTGTTCAGTAGAACCTCCATCCGTTCCGGTGACCGTCAGACGTAACCGCAATCAGCCGGGAAGCCTTGTTTCGTAGGGGGAGTTACGAACCGCCCCCCAAAATCCGTGATGGTCAGACAATTCGATGTTGCCGGCTGAGGGAGAAAGGCTCCCTCGGAAAGCATCAACCGCATGAAAGGGCCTGCCTTTGGGCAGGATCGCCCCGATGCTGAGCCGGGGAAAGTCGGCCTTGCAACCGAGTTGGCAAGGATCTAGGCATCAGCCGCGTCGCCGTGCGGACACCACGCAAGTTGTTCGAGAGCAATTCCGAGAAGCCGCCGGGCTTGAGCCCGAGCGAGTGTCACATCCGAAGGCAATGACCGTTGTCATCACGACCCTCCTTCGAGCACGACTCGTATTGCGACGGACGTTGTCATGGGCCGATCTGGGTGCCTCCTGCCCCGCATGGCATACCCGGACGGGCGTTTTCCGGGATCGTCCTACACGGGCCAAACCGAGGTTGACGCTTACAGGAGTGATCTCATTGTCAGTAGGTGTGTAATAAGTCTCTGGGAGTTAAGTGCTCCCGTCGCAGAAAGGCGCGGCGAAAACCGCGCGTGACGTCCACTTTGACCGTCTCAAGCCCGTGGCCCGGGACCGCTCCTCATCAGCACAATCATCGTTAACTCTATAGGCACGAAAGGGCTCCGCGATGACGCCAAGCCCGCGAGGCGCGGGTGGCACGGGCAACCCGGCCAGCCTTTGCAATTTATTATAAATTTATGCTAGACTAGTCTCTCCACAGACGGTACCTGTGGGAATGCGGTCGGGCCGGGAGTACAGCCAACTCGTCGGGAGCGTGCCCAGGAATGCAGGCCGGGGCAAGGTTCGGCCCGCGACCCGGATCCCTCACAAGCCGGCATCGTCTGATTAACGGTGGGAACGCGAAATGATCAGGGTCATCTCTTATACATACCTTGCCCTCACAATCTTGATCACCCCGTTTTTCACCTTCATCACCCTCATCACCGCGGCGGCGTTCCTCGGCCGCCGCCACCGTGCGGCATCCACTCGGCCCGTAAGGTTCATGGTCGTGATCCCCGCCCATGACGAGGAGGAGAACATCCGGGCCACCGTCGAGAGCTGCCGGGCCAGCGAATATGATCCGGACCTTTACACCGTCTTCGTGATCGCCGACAACTGCTCGGACGGGACCGCCCGCGCTGCGCGTGAGGCAGGGGCTGTGGTCCTCGAGCGGAGCGATCCCGACCGTCGAAGTAAGGGTTATGCGCTGGAGTACTTCTTCAAGCAGGGGCTGCCCGCGCATCCGGAGGGCAGCTACGACGCGGTCGTCGTGATCGACGCGGACACGGTCGTCGACCCAGGGATGCTCTCCGCCTTCGCGGGGGCGGTGGCCGAGGGGAAGGACTGGATCCAGTGCTACTATACGGTCCGCAATCCAGAGGCTTCGTGGCGGACGCGGCTGATGACGTACGCCTTCAGCCTGTTCAACGGGGTCTTCCTGCTCGGGATGGACCGGTTGGGCCTGGGTGTCCCGCTCCGGGGCAACGGAATGTGCTTCACGACCCGAGGCCTGGCATGCTTCCCCTGGAGAGCCTACGGTCTGACTGAGGATCTGGAATTCTCGTGGCACCTCCGCACCTCCGGGGAGCGCGTCCATTTCCTGCCCGAGACCCGTGTCTCTGCCGCGATGCTCAGCCGGGGAGGGAGGGCCGCCACGTCACAGCGCCGACGCTGGGAGGCCGGGCGCAACGCGTTGCGGGATGAGTTCATCGGGCCACTACTCCGGTCGCGTCGCCTCCGCCCCTTCGCGAAGGTCGTGCATCTGATCGAGCTCCTTTGCCCCCCTCTCGTGACACTCTGGGCCATCTTGGTGGCCGTGTCGAGCATTCACCTCGGCGCGGCTTTCGATCTGGGGCTGTTGCCCATGTCGCGCCGACTCCTCCCCGCCCACCTGCTGATGGCGACCTCGCTGACGGGCTACGCCTTGAGTCCCGTCCTCGTCCTGGGCCTGCCCGTCCGGTATCTCTCCAGCCTCCTGGTCTTACCCTATTACGCGGCATGGAAAATGCTCATTACCGCGACGGCAAAGAGGCCGACGAGTTGGGTCCGGACGCCGCGAGAGCCTGCGGCTCGAGATGCGAACGGATGACCGCTCCCTTCCCAGGGCGACCACGAAACACGATGGTGCCGCCCACCCCGCAACTGCATCAACCCTTGGCGCCAAAAAACCGTCGGGAGGAGGATGACACCCGATGATTTTTGCCTATGATCTGAACGATTGAGGACGTCGAGCGACAACTCATACGTGCACACGCCTGGGGCGGCCTGCACGCCAGCCCAGCCTTGCCTATCTCTGTCCGCGCACCCGATGGCCGGGCTTTGTAAAGACATCAACGACGAAGACATCCGATGGCTCTCGCGGTCCCGCGCTGGCAAGACCGACGGGCGGCAGCGGATGCGTCGGGGCGATGGATAAGAGATGTGAAATATGAGAATTATGTTAACGTGCTTGATTACTCCCGTTCTACGAAGTACGAATTAAACCCGCAAACACGGGACCATTCAAACTCATTTTTGGAAGGGATTCCCAAGGTGTGTAATTCTGCAAACACGCTTGACATCGCCCGGAACCTGAGTTTACCCTTATCGAACAATTATCCTCCCCAGGACTTGGAGGAGAAGATGGCGCATCGACGCGGCCGACTCGCGGATCCCCCCCCCCGAACTCGGCCACCTCATGCCCGGAGCCGAGGCAAACGGCCGATCTCGATCATCGACAGCTCGTACGCATTCCATTGACGGATTTTTACGCGAGATCGGCCCTTCGGTTGTCAGGACCAAATGGAGCCTCACCTGGAGAAGCCCCGACGATGCAGCACCTCGTTGCCATTGCCGACGCGTCGCTCCCGATCTCTCCGGAAGTCCAAGTCTCTCCAGGGTCTACGAAACGGGGGGACTTGAAGGGCCAAGTCGAGGTCGGTCTGCCGATCATCAAGCACATCATCGACCGGGTCGCCACCAGGGGGGGCTGGGCTCCGGTCTTCCCATTAGGCGTCAAACGCATCATCGACGTGGTCGGCGCCGTGACGGGCCTGGTGTTGCTCACCCCGGTCATGCTCGTGATTGCCCTCCTGATCTGCCTCGACTCTCCTGGCCCTATCTTCTTCCGGCAGCTTCGTCAGGGACGCGGGGGGCGGCCCTTCTGGTTCTTGAAATTCCGAACCATGAGCATCGATGCCGAGGATCGGCTCCATGAGCTGGAGTCGCTCAACGAAGCGGCCGGCGGCGTGCTCTTCAAGATCCGCCGCGACCCGCGGGTCACGCGCCTCGGGAGGTTACTCCGCCGCTCGAGCCTGGACGAGTTGCCCCAACTCTTCCATGTGCTCCGGGGCGAGATGAGCCTGGTCGGCCCACGCCCCCTCCAACTCCGCGACTGCGAGCGGCTGGCAGAGCTGGAGCCTGAAGCCTATGCCCGACGACTGACCGTCACCCCAGGACTCACCGGCGCATGGCAAGTCGGGGGGAGGAGCGAAACGGACAGCAAAGGGATGTTGCAGCTCGACCTGGATTATATCGAACGCTGGTCCCTGGCGAAGGACATGTGGATCCTCTGCCGAACGGTTGTGGTCGTCCTGCTCGGCCGCGGCGCCTACTGATCCGGAGGAGCAGAGCGACCGAGGCATCCTTTGCGAGCCTATTCATGAGCATCAGCGATCCGCTGTTCGCCCAGCGTCCTGCCCTCACCCCCTCTTCCGACCCGCGCCGCGATGTCCGCGCCGGGAGGACGGGCACCAGGTCTCCCTGGGCCTGGATGTTACTGGCCTGTGCGCTGCTTGGGGCCTCCGGCGGGGTGCGTGCGTGGCAGGATTATCGGTTCGGCACGGCTCTGAAGCAGAGTGAAGCACCCCCTTTCCCCCTCAAGGACCTGCCCAAGGTGTTGGGCGACTGGAGGAGCCGCGAGGGAACCGAGGAGAAACTCGACCCGGAGGTCGCCCGGGTCGCCGGCTGTTCGGATCATGTCATCCGTACGTATATGAACCGGACGACGGGGGTGAGCGTGACTCTCCTTGTCCTCTACGGTCGGGCTGACGAAGTCTCCTACCATTTGCCCGTGACCTGCTATCCGGCGGCCGGATACGGAGCGGTCGAAATGCCGGAGATGCGCGAAATCCCCGGCGATCACACTCCAGCGCTCTTCCGCTCCGAGGTGTTCGCCAGGGGAGGCAGCGCCCGCGTGCGTGCGGAGGTCTACCACGCGTTCCTTCATGGCGGGCGATGGATCCCCGATGCGAGAGGCTCGTGGAAAGAATTTCGGCACCATCCGTCGATGTTCAAGGTCCAGACCCAGCGCGTCGTGGCGGAGCGCGAACGTCGCAACGTGAACAATCCTTCCGAGCAATTCCTCGCGGTCCTCCTGCCCGAAATCGAGCGACGTCTCTCTCCCTCGCCCAGTCCGGACAAGACAACTGAGGGGACAAAGCGATCGCGCTCCCTGCCGGATCAATCACCGCGATGACTGCTCGCCGACGCGAGGTCGTGCGCGATGAATCTCATATCCTCCCTCTCCGAATCCGAGGGATTCCCCGTTGCGAGAGGGCCACAGGGCTGAAGATCCTCCTTGCCAACCACAGATGCCGCGAGGGATTGCCCCCTCAGCCGGCCCAAAAACCCGCGCGTGAAGCGAACGAGAACCCGAACCAAGCCGTCAAACAGGACCGCGATGCCGCCGACCAAGAGCACGGCGAGGATCGCCGGCGAGAGATAAATAATCAAGAGGATATGCACTGCCCGGCGGCACAGGTCACGCTGGGGACTCAGATTCGTGGCACGCAAGCCCGTCTCTTCGAGATGGGGACGAGGCGAATCGTTATTCATCGGCACCGCTCTTTTCAAGACCCGGATCAATCATGGCCTCAGAGCCTGTGAAACAATCGGGTTTGATTCGCACACCGGGTCTTGGGCTTCATCGACGCAAGTCACTGAAAGCCAAGAGATTCGGCAAAATGAAGGCCCGACAACCCAGTGTACGTTAGTCGAATGTTTCACAGGCTCTCAGCAATACCCTAGTGGTCCACCACACCTGATTTGACAGGTTGCTTATCTGATCTAACCATATACAGTGCCCACACTTGAGATGTCGCGACGACCTGTCAACTCTGCTGTGGCGGACCACTAGGGCGTGTGGACAATATCTGGGCAGGATGCAAAATCTGGGCTAGAGCAATAACACCATGATTGCAGCCACATGAACAAACCCCAGGAAGTTCCGAGCCGTCTTCTCATTCCGTGTCGCCACCCGACGGTATTGCTTGATCCGGTTGGTGAACCGCTCCGCCAGGTGGCGCTCCTTATAAAGATGCTCGTCATACTCTCGCTTGAAAATCCGATTCTTCCTCGGCGGGATCACCGCGGCCGCTCCGCTGGCCTCGATGGTCGCAACGAACTTATCCCCGTCATATCCCTTATCTGCGATCACTGCATCAGCATCGTGACCTTTGACCAATGCAGCGCCTTGATTGATGTCGGCCTCTTGTCCCCCGGTCAGGATCAACTCGACAGGGTTGCCCAACCCGTCTACAGCGATGTGCAGCTTGGTCGAGAAGCCGCCGCGCGAGCGTCCCAAGGCTTGGTCGACGCCCCCTTTTTTACCGCCCCGGCGGCGTGCTGGTGGGCCCGGATCACGGTGCTGTCGAGGCTCAGCCACTCCAAGTCAGGGTCCTTCAGCTCCTCGAAGACCCGGAGCCAGACGCCCTTGGCGGACCAGCGATCGAACCGCCTCCAGACCGAATTCCAATTCCCGAAGCGTTCGGGGAGGTCACGCCAGGGGGCCCCGGTCTTGGCGATCCAGAGGACGGCGTCGACGAAGAGACGGTTGTCTTTGGCGGTCACGCCTGGGTCGCCGGCTTGGCCGGGGAGGAGTGCTGCGATCCGCACCCAGTGTTCATTTGTTATCGAATGACGGTACATGCTTGAGTGCTCGATCAGCCTGGAAACGCGAGCTTTGATACCCTCCTTACGAAGTTCACCCAGGTTTTGTCCACACGCCCTAGGTCGTGCGCATCTAATTTTCGGGCTTTTTTCGTAGCTTCGGCCGTCGCCATGGTCCTGTCCAGGAGTGTCGAATGCTTCAGGCCGATATTCACTATGTTATGAAGCCACGGCCTCTGGCCGTGTGACCCGAAGAGCTTCGAGCGATCCGGCGTGCATCGCCTCGTCAGACGGCATAGGTTCTCCCTCCGGGAAGGCCCCTTCGGGCAGGAGGGGGAGCCTCTGCACGAGTGGCAGAACCTGTCCCATGTGCGGTGGGACTGCAAGTACCACGTCGTGATCATACCGAAATACCGCCGCAAGGTCTTCTACGGGAGGCTTCGGCGTCAGGTCGGGGTGATCTTGCGAGAGTTGTGCCGTCAGCGAGGGATCGAGTTGGTGGAGGGGCATGCGATGCCCGACCACGTCCACCTGTGCCTGAGCATCCCGCCCAAGTACAGCGTGGCGCACACGATCGGCTTCCTGAAGGGCAAGAGGCCGCCGTCCGTATTCATCGGGAGTTGCTGCAGGAGCGTCGGTTGACCGGGTTGCACTTCTGGGCGGCGGGATACTGCGTCAGCACGGTGGGCCTGGACGAGGCCCGGGTGCGTCAGGTACATCCGCGAGCAGGAGGAGTTGGAGCGTCGTCAAGGAGAGTTCGACTTCGAGTAACCACGTCGGCCCCAGGGGGGCCTTCCCCACGTGACCGCCCCCAAGGGGGGCGACCGCACGGAACCGGCCCCCTCGGGGGGGCCTTCCTGATACCTCGGCCTCTGGCCGAGGAGCCTCATTACTCGTCCCAAACTGTGCATTCCGCAATCTCAAGGATATTTTGTATTTGAGACGTGGAGCCATGGGTTAACCGAAAGTCTCCTGTCGTTTGAACGAAAGCCCTTGATTTTCCGCAACTTAAGATGCGGTGGCCCTGTGCCCGGCCCCGATCTTCCAGGCATCCGGAGGAGGGTTCATCTCGACCGAGGGGGCTAAATCGGCGGACAGCAACCCAGATCTTGTAGGCAACTTCTCCTCTCGCGACCGGAGAAGATCTTATCTGAGATTTTACTGCCTACCACTCCTCGTGAATAGCCTGCATTACCACCTCTGACGATCCTGCCACGACAATCTTTCCCACGAAGGATCGGTGCTCGCCCATGGTCGTCGGCTGAAAAGTTCGACGATGCCGCGCAGCCTTGGCCCTCGCACTGACGACACGGCAGGGAGGAGAGATGAACGCCGTGGGGTGGCGGCGATGAGGAAGGGAGGCGTCCGAGGGATGACGAACTAGTCCGAAGAACCACAGTTGAACGCCAATGATACGGCCAGCTTACCCTCGTTCGTTACTCTGCCCTGCTTCACGCTGCTGGCTTCGCCATCAGCGGACGACCCGTGTACGTCCATCGGAATGTATGTGCAAATACTCGATTGAAATATTCGATAAAATTCGACAGTTTATCACGCAAGTCTTTCACCGAGGTGAACGAACCACGGCGAATCACTTTCCGCATGATCACCCCGAAGACCACCTCGATCTGGTTCAGCCACGAACTGTGCTTCGGCGTGTACACGAACCGGATGCGGTGACCGGGCTCCGACAAGAACGCCTGGCGGCTCGCCACCGATCCCAGCACACCACGTACCCCCTTCTTGCCCAGCGCCGTGGTGATCTCACATGCCTTGGCCACCACCCGCACCAAGGTCTCCGAACAATGGATGTTCAAGTTATCCGTTACGAACACCCACGACGCACCCGGGTCAATGGCCCTCGTCTGCTCGATGTGGCTGGCGAAGTCGGCCTCGGTACGCGTCGGGCCGATCGTGGGAGCGATCAACTCCCCGGTCGTCACCTGGAAGTTGCCGATCAGGGTCAACGTCCCGTGCCGCTCGTACTCGAACTCGAGCCGCCGGCTTCCCCGCGATCATCAGCTTGGTGGCGGCGGTCCGCTCCAACGCCTGGATGCCCGTCATCTCGTCCACGCAGACGGTGTGGGTGTTCTGGGTCTGCTCCAACACTGGCGCCATGCGGTATGTGTCGCAGACCGCCTCGACCTGCTTCTGAAACCGCTCCGGGACCTTCTCGGTGGTGTTGAGCCAATACCGGCTCTTGTGGGGCTGCATGGCGGCCTCGCGAAGGTAGCGGCCCACCTGGGACGTCGAGATCGACGCGACGATGCCCCGTTTGACGACCTCATCGGCCAGTTCGTGGCCGTCCAGTGGGTGATGGGCCGGCCGGACTTCTCGGGGGGCTCGCAGGCGACCGCGAGGATCTGGGTGACTTGCTCCGGGGTGAACTTGCCCGGTGCGCCGGGGCGCGGTCCATCAGTAAGGACCGCTTCGATGGCCCGGCGCAGAGCGGCGTGGGTCTCGCTGCATTCGAGGTCAATGAGGCGGTTCCATGCCTTGGCCCAACGTCGTCGCCAGAGTCCGACCGGGCGTTGCCCAAGGCCGACCTGCTCGGCGATCTCGTCATTGCGAAGGCCGTCGAAGGCCAGGAGGATGAGGGAGGCCCGTTGCCGGAGATGCGAGGGAGCCGTGACGGCGTCGTGGAGCGTGCGGAGGATGTCATGTTGACGTTCAGTGATGGTGATCTTAGCCGCCTTACCCGGCATGGTGAAAGCTCTCCTTGTAACTGGGAAACTAGCAAAGCCAGGTAATTTTAGCGTGACGGTCAACTTCTTGGGATCTCAACTACGGTTTGTGGGACTAGGGTGGAATACGTCGGCTCGGCACGCCGCCTCGACGCCGAGGGTGAATGCAGAGAGCCCGTCCCCCGGTGACGGTCGTACCGACCGCGTCCGGCACGGTCAGGGGCCCAGCAACGTCTCGAACTCGGTGCGCTCGGTCGGATCGAGCGCCAAGGCGGTGAGACCGGCCCGCCGCATCTGCTCGATCGTCTTGCGGAACTCATTGCCCCGGCCCGCCTTGTGGTAGGCGTACGCCAAGTGGTAGAGGTGGGGGCCAGTGGGCTCGGCCCGGACGACCTCCTCTAAATCCTTGATCGCATCGTCCAGCCGGCCCAGGCGGATCAGGACCCTTCCCCTGGTATCCAGCGCCTCCGGCACCCGGCCCGAGAGTTTCACGAATTGCTCGATATGTGTCATTGCCTCCGACGGCTGGTGCAGCCCCTCAGAGAGCGTCCAGGCGAGATTATTCAGGATCAGGGGACTCTTGGGTTGTCGGGCCAGGATGACGCGGTAGAGTCGGACCTCCTCATCGTAACGCTGCTCGAGATGATGGAGCACGGCCTTCATGGCGAGGAGATCCGAGGACCCGGGGGTGAGCTTGAGCGCCGCATCAAGGACCTCGAGCGCCTCCCGCTTACTCGCGGGCTCGCCGCCGGGCGTGACCACGGCTTCGAGAGAGATCCGGCAGGCCTCGAGTGCATCCCCGGGATTGCCGGCCTGGACGGCGGTCCGGCAGAGCGCAAGGGCTTCCTCGCGATGGCCGTTCCGCAGCGCGAGCAACGCTGGCATCCAGGAGGCCGAAGGACGCCTCTGGGCGATCCGACGCGCCAGCCGCTCGGCGGACTCGGGGCTGATCTCGACGAGCTGCCGGAAGGCCTCCCGTCCGAAGGCCTCGGCGGCCGGGGTATCCTCACGGGCCAGGTAGGCGTTCTCGAGGGCGGAGGCGGCCTCGGCCGGCTGTGAGCTCGCGCGGATCAGGCGGGCGCGGAGGTTGGCCCCGAGCGCGTCCCCCGGCTTGATCGCCTCCAGCCGCTCAAGTTGCGCTGCGGCGGCGTCAAGCTTCTTGGACTGGAGGAGCGCCTCGGCATAGAGGGCAATGGAGGAGGGGTCGGACCCCGAGTCCGCCGAGACCGCGGCAATCTGGCTCGCCCGTTCGGGTTGGCTGGTCTGGAGCAGGAGCCTGGCCAGGTAGCCGCGCGCGATGGCCGTTACAGCGAGATTGCCTGACAGGTCGGCAACGAGCGCCTCGAGGCTTTTCACCGCGTTCTCTCGTCGGGCCGGATCGGCGCTCCGCGAGAGCACGATGGCCCGGGCCAGGCGGTCTTCCGGGGTGTCGGTCTCGGGGAGCTCGGGACCGAGCACTGCCCAGGCGTCGTCCCAGGCCTTGGAATCACCGGCCCGGGCCGCGAGGATGACGGCGAGCTGGCGCATGATGGGGCGATCGCTCGGGTTCCGTTCCAGGACGTGCCGCAGGCAGGCCTCGGCGCGGTCGAGGCGCCCCGTCTCCTCGTAGTACCGCGCCGCGCTCACCTGGACCTCGCGGTCCTCAGGATGACGCACGAGGGCCTCTGCGAAGGCCTTGTCGGCCCCGGGGTGGTCCGCGATGGCCCATCGGCAACGGGCCTCCACCAGCTCGGGCCGAGCGTTCTTGACCTGCGCCTTGATCCGTTTCATGGTCGTTAGGAGGGCCGGGGATCGCTTGTGAGCGGCCTGGTAGCGGAGGAAGACCAGCCAGGGTTCGAGCTCGCCCGGCTGCCTCTCGGCCAACTTCTGGAGAATGGCCTCGGCGTCCGCGGTTCGACCGAGGCGGTCGAGCATCTCGGCCTGCCAGGCCTGCGCCTCGGGCTGGTCGCGGCCCACCTGATCGACGAGTTGGTTCGCCTGATCCCTGTCGCCGAGCCGGAGGAGGGCCTGCGCCTCCAGTCGGTCGAGCCGGAGGGTCGCGTGGGACTTCCGGAGGCGTGTTAGGTCGTCGAACCGATGCTGGCTCGCCAGCAGCTCAATCAGTGGGGGCAGGGCCGCCTCGTTGCCCTGCTCCCAGGCCAGTTGATAGGCGGCGATGGCCTCATCGATCCGGCTGAGCTGCTCCAGGATCTGCCCCTGGAGCCGATGCGCCTCGGGGAGCTCCGGGGCGATCTTGAGGGCCTCGTCGACCAGTCGCGCGGCCTCACCCAGCGTCTCGGCGCCCTCCTTGTCCTTCGCGGAGGCGCCGGAGGCGGTTCGCTTCCAGAGCAGAAACCTGGCTTCCGCCAGACGCCAGGCGTAATCGTCCGGGCCACCGATCGTGCGCAGGGTCTCGATCGTGACGCGGCTCGCCACCTCGTCGCCCGCCGCGAGGTCCAGCTCCAAAAGCGCCAGTTTCGGCCGCGGGTCGTCCGGCAGGAGCCGGGCCCATTGGTCGTAGGCCTTCCGGGCCTCGACCCGATCACCCTGGCCGGCGCAGAGCTGACCCAGGGCGATCCAGACGCGGGGTCGTTCAGACGCGGGGAGCCGGTCCACGTCCCGGACGAGCAAGATCCGCGCCTCGCGACCTCGGCCCAGGGCGGTCAGCAGCCGGGCGCGCGCGACCCGGAGCGTCGCCTGGTCGCCGGCGGCCTCGGGGGTCGAGGCGTGCTCCAGCACCTGCAACGCCTGCTCCGGCTTTCCCGTGCGGGCTAGGCCATCGGCCCACGCGAGCGCGAGCGACACTCTGCGGGGATCGTTTCTGGCGGCCTCCTCCAGGACGCGGAGGGCCCCCTCCATCCCGCCGTCCAAGCCCACCCGGTCGGCGCGTATCATGGCGACCGCCGGGTTTCGGGGCGCAGCCGAGGCGGCCCGCTTCAGGGCCTCGTCGAAGGCCGCCCAGGACCGCCGAGCGGGCGGGAGCATCATCTGCTGGCGAAACCGGAGCTCGGCCAAGGCGACGGTCAACCCGGGATCTTGGGGGAGCGTCGCCAAACCTTGCTCGACCTCGGCGATCGCCGCGTCAGTCCCCTGGCGCAGCGCGAGCCGGGCGACGGCCAGCCGCGGGGTCGACGCCCTCGGGTCGAGCTGGATCGCCTTGCGATAGGCCGCCTGCGCCTTCTCCTCATTCCTCGACGCTTCGTAGCACCGGCCCAGGGCCAGGTGGAGCATCCCCTGCCAGCGCTCGCCCAGCCGGTCGCGCGCCCCCTCCAGGCGATCGATCGCGGGGTGAACCGTCCCGAGCGCTCGTCCTGCATCGCCAGCAGGAGCTGGAGCAAGGGGGACGCCTCCTCATCGAGCCGGCGATACTGCTCCACGAGAGGCTTCGCCTCGTCGAGCCGACCCATCTGGATCAAGACGTAGGCCAGCCACCAGGTCAGCTCCGCGCTCGTGCCTCCGACCGACATCAGGCCCCTGCGCCAGTCGTCGATCGCGTCATTGGGATACTCGTCGCCGAAGTCGATGAGCCCGCGGATCGTCAGGACACGGAGGTCATCGTGCCAGGCCTTGGGAAGCGCGTCGAGCCGGGCCCGAGCCTGCTTTGTATTCCCTCGCCGCAGCGCGTCCTCGGCGGACGCCAGCAGAACCCCGGGGTTCTCTGCGCAAGCTTCAGTGCCGCCTCCAGCTCGGCCCGGGCGCGGTCGTTGCGCCGGAGCTCAGCGAAGAACCGTTGGCGGACCAACCTCACCTGGAACGACTCGGGACGGGCCTTGAGCAGATTGTCGAGCACACGCTCGGCATGGGACGCGTCCTTGCGACGGTCCTTGTAAATCCGGGCCAGGCGCTCGGCCGCGACGGCATTGCCCGGCTCGCGCTTGAGGGCCTCTTCGTAATTGGCGATCGCCCCGTTCAGCGCACGATCGTTGCCCGAGCCGGCCTGGCCATCCAGGGCCATGGCCAGGAGCCGATACGAGGCGGCATCCCGGGTGCTCTCAACCAGTTGCTTGGCGATCACCTCGGCCGCTTGGTATCGGAGGTCGCTCAACGCCGCCTCGGGCATGAGCCGGGCGAGCTGGCTCGCCTTCTGGAAATCGCTGTACTGGATATAAATCTCACATAAGCGGCGTCCCGCCTCCTGGCTGCCGGGGCCGTTCGGGGCCCGCCGGAGGAACTGCTCATACGCCTTGGCGGCTTCGAACAGTTGGGGCGGGGTCCGCGCCAGCTCGCTGAGGATCTGTGCCCTCATCTCCAGCGCGGAGACGTCATCGGGCCGCAGCTCCAGGTATTGGTTCAGGTGCCGGAGCGCGAGCCCGGGCTGATCGGCCTCCCGGAATTTCCGGACCTGTGCCAGGGCTGACCGGAGGGTGCGGTCCTCCTGATAGCCTCCCAGCAAGTGATACCCCAGGACCGCGAGCAAGCCCAAGGCCGCCGTGATGAGCGCGGCCCGCAGGTTGAGATGTCGTCTAAGTCGCAGCTTACTCACCTTGAGCACTCCCGCTCGAGATCCTGAGGTCGCCGGGGAGACCCCGGAATCTTGAATAACTTGGTTGACCATAAATCTAAGTTCAAATCCATCCGCCCTGTCAAGTCTCGTCTCCGGATGATCCCAACGCGGCGGGCCTGCGAGCCGGGCCTCGGCCCGGCCGGTGCGGCGATGGACCGCGTGGTCTGGGCGCATTTTCTCACCCCTGCGGCCGGGCCCCGTTCGTCGACGTAAAGTCCGAATTGACTTACGATTTGCCGGGGTCGCGCGGGGGCTTGACTGGTGATCTGCGTGCTAACATGCAATTTTAATTTGACGGCCCCGGGTCGCTTTGGTTACGCTGACACGCGTCGCAACCATGATTGCGAGTTTACTGATGAAAAAAATCTACCTCTTGTAGGCGGCCGGTCCTTGTCGCAATGATAACGCAAACGTTCTCGGGGGGTATGGTGTCCGTTAGCCTCTGATGGATTAGGAGGTCGGGTCGGCCCGGATCGCCGGGGCACAACCCGGCTCTCTCAAGGATTGAAGGCCGCGCCCCTCGCCGGCTTCGCATGTTCTCTCTCATTAATCCGGGCCCGAGTACACCTACGATGGACAGCAAAGATAGGCCCGAACCGAGCGTCCCTGCCTTGCCGGTTCGGACACCGTTGGCTCAGTCCGCGACCCCGGAAGCGTCACCGCTCAAGATAGCGACAGCCGATGCTTCGGGAACGGTCGACTTGATCGGGACGACGTCGCGCGCGATCACGCGGCACTGGTGGAAGCTCCTGGCCCTGTGGGCCGTCGTGTCGGCGGGACTCATCTATCTGATCGCGGTGCGGGTCAAGCCCTCATACGAAACGTTCAGCATGCTCCGTGTCGAGCCGACGCACCGAGAACTGTTCCTCAACCTCCACTCGGCCGAGGCCTTCGACCATTTCCTGGAGACACAGGTCCAGTTGGTCACGAGCCCGAACGTGCTGGTCGCCGCCCTGGCCGATCCCAGGGTCGCCGGGCTGTCGATGCTCTGCTCGACGACGGATGCCGAAGCCGAGCTTCGCAGGCTGGTACAAGTGGGGGTCATGCCGCGGACCTACCTGATCAAGGTCGCGGTGACATCGCCAACGCCGGCCGAGGCGGCCGTGATCATCAACGCCGTGGTCAAGGGATACTTGCTCACGGCCTCCGAGTGGTCCGACGGGATGACCCGCAACCAGCTCAAGAGCCTGGAAACCTACCAGCAGGAGCTCCAGCAGCAGGTCGTCGAGAAGCAGAAGGCCTGGCTGGAGCTGGCCAACAAGGGCAGCGTCGAGCTGGTCAACAGCGACGAGGGGTCGGAGCAGTCTCCCGGCTCGGGCCTGCCCCGGCCAACGAACAATCGCATCACGCTCGCTGAATATAAGCGCGTGAGGGGACAATTGTTCGATGTCAGCATCGAGCTGGTCGAGACCGAGGCCCTGCTCAACACGCAACAGGCCGAGCTGAAAGCGGCCGCCCCAGGGATGGACCCAGCACTCCGGTTGCAGAGGCGGGTCCGGGAGGCGTTCCGCGCCGACCCCGAAGTCGTGCAGGTCTACCAGCAGATTGAGAAGGCCCGCCGCCGGCTCGACGATGCCGCGCGGATCGCACGGTTCGAGAGCGACCCCGCGCGGGTCCAGGCACAGAGGCTGTTGCATACGCTGGAGGCGCGGCACCAGCAACTCTGGGACGCGAAGCGCGAGGATCTGACCGCGCGGTTGCAGGAGTCGGGTGACCGTGAGCTGACGACGCGAATCGCGAAGCTGAAGTCCGCCAAGGCCAGCTACGAGAAGCTCCTGAGTCAGCTCAAGATCACGAACACGCAGGAAGGCACCGATGCCGTGAGGGTCGCGCTGGTGCGCGAGGATCTGGCCACCCTCAAGGGTTTGAAGGATGCCGTGGACAAGCGGATCGAGCAGTTGAAATTCGAGGCGCGGGGCGAGGCACGAATCAGCATGGTCCAAGAGCCCCGGCCCGCCGGCATCCTCGTCAGCGACAGCCGCAAGAAGCTCTGGGCGGTGACGCCGGTCGGCGTGCTGGGCTTCGTCCTCGGCCTTTTCGTGCTGATCGAGGCCAGGGCTGGGCGCATCGCCGACGTCGACGATCTGTCCCGCAGGGTGCCGATGGAAGTCTACGCGGTGCCTTCGCTGCCCGGTCCCCGACCGGCCTCTGATCACCGGGCCCTGCGCGACCACGAGCTCCGGCTCCAGGAATTCCTGGAGAGCCTCGACCACCTCCGGGTCTCGCTCTGGTGCGGACCGGAGGCGGCCGCCGAGTCGGGTCGCTGCCTGCTGATCACCAGCGCCATCGGCGGCGAGGGGAAGACCACCCTGTCCGCGCAACTGGCGGTCTGCTGCGCCAAGGCGGGCATCGCGACCCTGCTCATCGATGCCGACCTGCGACGGGCCGCGCTCAGCCGGATGTTCGAGGAGGATCAGACCCCGGGCTTCAGCGACGTGCTGCGGGGCGACGTGCCGATCGACGAGGCGGTGGTCGCCGTCCGCGACGGTGGCTTCCACCTGCTCCCTGCCGGGACGGGTGGACACCATCCCGGCTGGCTGCTGAGGGACCAGCGCATCACCCAGGTGCTGGCGCGATACCGCCAGATGTTCGACCTCGTGATCATCGACAGCTCGCCGGTGCTCCCGGTGCCCGACGCCCTCTCGCTGGGTCGCTGGGCCGACGGGGCGATTCTCGTCGTCCGCTACAACATGAGCCGCTTCCCCCTCGTGGAACGCGCCCGACGGCGGATCATCACCGCAGGGATCCCGATCCTCAAGACCGTCGTCAACGGGGTGCGGACCTCTCGGTTCTCCTCCTACAGATTCGGCGGCGACTACGGCGGTGACGGCTACTACACCTACAGCGGCCGGGACGCAAGCGCTTCCGAATCACCTTCGACCTGAGCCGGTCGCTTGTTCGCTCGCTGCCTTCGACCCGCGCGGCCGCCCCGACGTCGGAGCGGCTGAAGTGAGCTCCGTGAAAAGGGGTTCCGGAATCGAGGAATGGGCATCCAGCCGTTCGCCCGTTCGAGAGAGTTTCCGTCGCGCGAGCTGTCGGTCGGGTGCAGAGCATGCAACCCACGGGGACGGAGTCCGCGCGGCATAGGGCGTGGGAGCTGCCGGAGGAGGAGACAGGCAGCGATTGGAACCAGATGACAAGCCGAGGTATTCCCGTGATCGAGATCGATCCCTCTCCCGCCGGGACACAGGCCGCTGCCGTCGCGCGTGTTGGCGGCGCCGAGGTCCCGATCACCGACTCGCCCAGCACCGGGAAGTCAAGTATCCCATCCGCTCGGATCTGGGCCCTGGCCGTCGTCGGCGCCGGCGCCATGTTCGTCTGGGTGTATGCCCCGAACTTCCGCGATCTGGTCCGGACTTGGAATCGTGACCTGAACTACTCGCACGGGTTCCTCGTCGCCCCGGTCGCTCTGGTGATCCTGTGGCGTCGATGGGTGGGCGCGGAGCGTCCCCGGTGGGTGCCGTGGCATTGGGGCTGGCCGGCGCGTAGCGGCGATCCTGATCGCCCGGGCGTACTTCTACGAGTATGGCGACCAGTGGCTCGAGACGGCCACGTTCCTGCCCGCGATCGTCTGCCTGACGCTGACGCTCGGCGGCTGGCCGCTCCTGCGCCGGATCTGGCCGGCGATCGGGTTCCTGGTGTTCCTGTTGCCCTTGCCGGCGAAATTCAATAGTGTGCTGTCGCAACCCCTGCAACGCATCGCGACCTGGGGCAGTTGCTCGCTCCTGAGGTTCACAGGCTTGTGGGTGGTCGCCGAGGGAAATATCATCCTTGTCGGCTCCGATCAACTGGAAGTGGCCGCGGCCTGCAACGGGCTGTCGATGCTCATGTGCCTGACGGCCACGGTTGCGGCGCTGACCATTTTGGTCCCTATGTCCACGTGGAAGCGCATCGTCCTGCTGGCGAGCATCATCCCGATCGCCTTGATCAGCAACATCCTCCGGATCACGGCGACGGCGTGGTGCAACCACCTGTTCGGTGCCGAGGTGGGCGGGCACTATGCCCATGACGCGGCGGGCTGGCTGATGATGCCCACGGCGCTGGTCCTGGTGGGTCTGGAGCTGGCATTGTTGTCATGGTTGATCGTCGAGGTCGAGGAGGAGCGGCGGGTCGGACCCCTGGTGGTGGGGATCGGTAGGAAACCGCGGACGACGAGGGGCCTGGAGTGCCCGACGAGCTTCAGTGACGGTTTGTCCACACGGAGTTGCTGATGATCACCCCCGATCCAACCCCGAGCAAGGGGGCAACCGGGGCGGCCATGGGTTGGACGCGAGCGGGGAGCATCGCCAGGGGGACGCATGACCGCCTCGAATTCGTGAACGGCATTGCGGCGGTGGGACGCGTCGGGGCGTCACCGCCGCGGATTCGGTTTCTCCTCAGCGCGTCCCTCGTCCCGGGCCGGCGCCTCGACGGAAGGCATCCGATCCACGGGAGGACGCTCCGCCAGGAGGATCCGGCCGATCGGGAGGCGACCGATGATGACCCTTCCGGTCCGAGAGCCTCCCCCTTCCGAAATCGTCTTCTCCGAGTTGAGGACTCCATGAGGAAAACAATTTGGGTTTGGGACCTCCCTTTCGCGCCAATGACCCGGTCGGAGACGGTGGACGCGGTATCGGACCTGGTTGAGTCCTGCCAGCCCTCGTACTTCATCACGGCCAACACGCATTACGCGATGTTGACGAAAGAGCACCCCGGGCTCCAGGCCGTCAACGCGCGGGCGGCGTTCCTTGTGGCCGACGGTGCCCCTCTGGTCTGGGCGTCGCGGTGGAAGAGGACACCGCTGCCCGAGCGGGTCGCGGGCTCGGACCTGATCTTCGACCTCTGCGCACGGGCGGCTCAGAGGAATTACGGCGTGTTCCTGCTGGGTGGGACGGCGGGCGTCGCCGAGAAGGCGGCGCGGCGGCTGTCGCGGCGCTATCCCGCGCTCCGCATTGTCGGCACGGAATCGCCTCCCTTCCGCTCCCTCTCCGCCGCGGAGCACGCCGCACTGCAAGCTCGGATCCGCGTCGCGCGTCCCGACATCCTGTTCGTCGCGTTCGGCCAGCCCAAGGGCGAGTTCTGGATCGCCGATCACCACCAGGCGCTCGGCGTCCCCGTCTGTGTCCAGGTCGGCGCATCGCTCGACTTCGTCGCCGGCCAAGTCCGTCGGGCCCCGCGCCAGCTCCAGCGACTCGGGCTGGAATGGGCCTACCGGATGTGGCTGGAGCCGTCCCGGCTCGGTCCGCGCTACGCCCGCAACGCCCGGTTCCTCTTCGGCCAGGTCACCCGTGACCTGGTCCAGGGCGCCGTCGTGCTGCGCCCCCCGGGGCGTGGCTCCCGCAGCGGTCCCGCGCCCCCCAGGTTGACACCCCCGAGCCCCAGGGGAGACCCGGATTCGACGGGAGCCCTGACCCGGCCGATTGGATCCTGATGGAAAGTCGATGACTGCTCGGCTGGGAGCCCAAGAGCCCGCCCGGCGGCCCTCCTCCCCGAAAATTCCCGCCCCGACGCCGATGCCTCGGCGCCTCGGCCATGCCTTGCCGGTACTCCTGAGCCTCATCGCCCTCGGATCTGGCGATCCAGGCACTGATCAAAACATTCCTCCGCGTGAACTAACATACCGCTGATGACCCTGCTGATCGTCATCGTCAATTATCGGACCACCGATCTCACGATCGACTGTCTGCGGTCGTTACAAGCCGAAGTTGACTCGCGGGATGGGATGCGCGTGGTCGTCACCGACAATGCCTCGGGCGACGACTCGGTCGCGCGGCTGACCGCCGCGGTCCGCGAGAACGGCTGGGGCGACTGGGCGGCCATCCAGACCCTGGCGAGGAACGGCGGCTTCGCGTTCGGCAACAACGCGGCGCTCCGCCCGGCCTTGCAGGGGGCCGACCCGCCCCAGTACGTCCTCTTGCTGAACCCCGACACGATCGTCCGTTCCGGGACCTTGAAAGCACTGGTGGAGTTCATGGAAGGCCGGCCTGATGTCGGCATCGCCGGCAGCCAGTTGGAGGAGCCCGACGGGACGCCGCAGCGGTCGGCATTCCGGTTCCCCTCGGTGCTGGGCGAGTTTGAAGGAGGGGCGCGGTTCGGCCCGGTCTCCCGGCTCCTGAACCGTTGGATCGTGGCCCCGCCTGTCCCCGGTGGCCCCGGCCCGATCGACTGGGTGGCCGGGGCGTGCATGATCATCCGCCGCGAGGTCTTCGAAGCGATCGGCCTGCTGGATGAAGGATATTTCATGTATTTCGAGGAGGTGGACTTCTGCCGCCGGGCACGGCGGGCGGGCTGGGCGTGCTGGTACGTCCCCTCGGCGCGCGTGGTGCATCTGGTCGGGCAGAGCTCCGGCGTGACCGACCCGCGGTTGGCGGGGGCGCGGCAGCGTCGGCCGGGGTACTGGTTCCTGGCACGCCGGCGCTACTTCCTCTCCCACCACGGGCGCCTCACGACGGTGCTCGCAGACCTGGCATGGTCGCTGGCGTATACCTCGTTCCGGGTGAGACGGTTCCTCCAGCGCAAGCCCGATACCGACCCCCGACTGCTGCTCTGGGACTTCATCCGCTTCAACTTCTTGCTGGCGAGAAAATGACCCGCACCCTGGAGCCCCCCCCCGGCCCGGAGGTCGGGGGACTGCCGCCCCTGAATCGAGGGGACCGGAACCTCAACCCGACGGGAATTGGGTTCCTTGCGCTCTTACGCGAGGACCTGTGGACCCACGACGGCAACCTGTTCGAACAAGGGTTCTGGGCGGTCGCCGTCCACCGCTTCGGCAACTGGCGGATGGGTTGGCCCAAGCTGCTCCGCGCCCCCATGACTCTCCTCTATGGGTTCCTCTATAGGTGGGTCGAGTGGACCTGCGGGATCAGCCTGCCCTATCCCGTGCGGCTGGGTCGTCGCGTGCGGATCTGGCATCATAGCGGCATGATCCTCCACGCCCGTTCCATCGGCGACGACGTCCACATCCGACAAAACACCACCTTCGGGCTCGCCGTCCGGGATCGTCCCGAAGCGATCCCCACGATTGGGAACAGGGTTGACATCGGCTGTGGCGTGTGCATCCTCGGCGCCGTCAAGGTCGGCGATGACAGCCGAATTGGTGCCAACGCCGTCGTGCTCAGGGACGTCCCGCCGGGATCGACCGCAGTGGGCGTGCCGGCCAGGATCATTGGCCATGCGCCGGAGGGAGGCCAGCCATGAGCGCCATCGGTGTCGTCGCGATTGGTCGGAACGAGGGGGAACGGCTCCAGCGTTGTCTCGAATCCCTGAACGGCCTTGGCCTGACGGTCGTGTACGTCGATTCGGGCTCGACCGACGGCAGTCTCGCGCTGGCCCGCTCCCGAGGCGTCGAAGTGGTCGAGCTGGACATGTCCACGCCGTTCTCGGCCGCCCGGGCACGGAACGCGGGGTTCGAGCGGCTGATGCAGGTCGATCCGGCTGTGCGCTTCGTCCAGTTCCTCGACGGGGATTGTGAGGTCGCCGACGGCTGGCTCGATCGGGCGCGGCGCGAGCTGGAGGACCAGCCGAGGGCGGCGGTCGTCTTCGGACTCCGTCGCGAGCGGTTCCCCGAGCGCTCGGTCTACAACCGGATGGCCGACATCGAGTGGAACATGCCAATAGCGTGGTGGACACCCGGTGGGACGGCCCAGGCGTGCGGCGGCGACGCGATGATCCGGGCCGAGGCGTTCCGCGCCGGCGGCGGATACGACCCCTCGGTGCCGGCCGGCGAGGAGCCCGAACTCTGCCAGCGGCTCCAGCGGGCGGGCTGGACGGTGGTCCGGATCGATGCGAAGATGACCTGGCACGATGCGGCGATGCTCCGGTTCCACCAGTGGGCGCGGCGGCAGGTCCGGACCGGCTACGGCGGCCTCGACTTCACGACCCGTTTCGGGAAAGACGGCGACAACCCGTTCCGGTCGCAGATCCGGCGCGTCCGGATCTGGACGCTGGGCTGGCCGCTCGCCCTGGTCGCGGGGGGGACCGTCGCCTGGGCGCTCGGGGGACCGGTCGCCGGACGTTTGGTTGCCGGGCTCGTCGCTCTGGCCCCCTGCGGGCGGGCGGTCCGGATCGCGGCGCGGAACCGGTCGCGCGCGGGCGGGACCCGTGCGGCGCTCGCCTATGGCACCCTGATGGTGGTCGGCCAGTGGTTCCAGATGGCCGGCCAGTTGCTCTACGTCCGCGACCGTCTCGTCGGCCGCCACGCGCGCCTGATCGAGTACAAGCTCGCCACCCCGGCGACCTCGCGGGCGGCGTCCGCGCCCTGATCCCCGCCCCGAGCTTCCGGCGAGGGCCGGGCGACGGCTGAACCCCTGCCCCCCGCCCTTGCTGCGAGCGGCCTGTTCGCCGATGCTGGATGACAGCGGGCGGATGACGGACGTAATATAAAAATATCAATTGAGATCTGTGAATCCTCTGCGGTCGGCGATCACTGGATCATGAATCAGACAGACATCCCCGGATGGGGAATGAGCAACCGAGTTCAACCCATGCGCGACCTGGATTGGCTCGCCGACCTGGCGCGTTACCCCAGGCGGTCCTGGTACAAGGAACAGTCGCTCTGGGCAATCGCCGTCTATCGTTTCGGGCGGCGGATCGACCGACGGCGGCCCGGGCCGGTACGATGGCTTCTCGAGCGGTGTTACTGGGCCGCCTTCCTGGTCACCGAGACGCTGACCGGCATCGGTATCCCGAAGTCGGTCCGGGTCGGGCCGGGGCTGCGGATCTGGCACTTCGGAAACATCTTCGTGGACGCCGAAGTCGAGATCGGGGCCAACTGCACGCTCCGCCACGGGGTCAGCATCGGCAACCGCGTGCCTGACGGCCCCGTCCCGGTCATCGAGGATGATGTCGAGCTGGGCGCCTACGCCCAGGTACTCGGCGGCATCCGAGTCGGCCGGGGAGCCAAGATCGGCGCAATGAGCGTGGTGCTCTGCGACATCCCCCCGAACGCAGTCGCTGTGGGGGTGCCCGCCCGGATCATCGAGCGGAGTCCCGCCGGGGTCTCGGACACCCCGGACGAGGACCGGTACGCAGGATGACGCGGTGAGCTACCTTCAGCTAAAGCAGAACGGCTTTCCGATTCATCCTTCGTTGCATTGCAGAGCACGGGACGAGCACGACCGCTCCGGGAGTACGAACGCCCCAAGCAGGACCGGCACCATGATCATCTCACAGACTCCCTACCGCGTGAGCTTCGCCGGCGGTGGCACCGACCTGCCCGCCTTTTACCTCCGCGAATTCGGCGCCGTCCTGAGCACCACCATTGACCACCACATGTACGTCACCATCCACCGGCGGTTCGAACCCACAATCCGCGTCAGCTACTCGAAGACCGAGACAGCCGAGACGATCGACGCGGTTCATCACGACCTGGTCCGCGAGGCGATGCGGAGCACCGAGATCGACGAACCGCTGGAGATCACGACCATCGGCGACGTGCCCGCGGGCACCGGGATGGGCTCCAGCAGCAGCCTGACCGCCGGGCTGCTCAACGCGCTGTACGCCTACCGCGGCCAGATCATCAGCCGCCAACGGCTGGCGGAACTGGCCTGCCATATCGAGATCGACGTCCTCAGGAAGCCGATCGGGCGCCAGGACCAGTACGCGGCTGTCTTTGGAGGACTCAACTACATCCGCTTCAATCCCGACGACACCGTGGACGTCGAACCCGTGCCCTGCAAGTCCGAGACCCTGGAGGAACTGGAGCGGCGCACGCTGTTGCTCTACACGGGCCAGACGCGGGACGCCAACGAAATCCTCAAGCAGCAGTCGGGCGGGACTGCGGACCGCATGCCCGTGCTCCGTCAGATGCGCGACCTGGCCGACGAGATGCGACGGACCTTGGCCGGGCCCGGCGACCTCGACACCTTCGCCGCGCTGCTGCATTCGGGCTGGGAGCTGAAGCGGTCGCTCGGCTTCGGAATCAGCTTCCAGAAGATCGACGAGTGGTACGAGGCCGCCCGGCGCAATGGAGCTCAGGGAGGCAAGCTCCTGGGTGCCGGCGGGGGCGGCTTCCTGCTCCTGATCGCCCCGCCCTGGCGGCACCGCGCGATCCGCGAGGCGCTGGGGAGGCCTCGCGAGCTGCCCTTTCGGATCGCGCGGCACGGCAGCCGGAACATTTTCATCCAAAACTAAAAGACACATGCCCTCGGTTCGGCAAAGACCCGGAGGGCTCGCTGTGCGGACCGTGCCAGGCTCGGCTCGCAAAAACAGAAGTCCTCGTGACTTCCGTCGAGGTCCGCACTGTGGACCCTCCAAGAGCGAAGGATGAAAAACGACAGCTTCCCTCCCGAGACCACGAGTTTGAAGCATGGCCGCGACTGTGCGACCGTCAACGAGCACGCCCAGGGAGCCGAGCGCGTGGGTCCTCGGGCCCGAAGCCATGTCGTCACCCTCCTGCTCATCGCCTCGCTTTCGCTCAACGCCCTCGTGACAATCGCCTACGTCTTTCGGATATCGCGGAAGGGGGGCCTTCGTTACCTCCTGGAGCGGCTCGACCTCCGCGACGCGAAGCACCCGCTCCAACCGTTCCAGGAGGATTGGCGCGCCCGGCTCCGCAAGCTCCCGAACACCGAGGGCGAGATCGTCTTCGCCGGCGACAGCATCGTCGCCAGCGGCCTGTGGTCCGAGTTCTACTCACCCATCAAGAACCGCGGCATCGGCGGCGAGACGACCGCGGGACTCCTCGAAAGGCTCGACGAGATCACCGCATGTCGGCCGCGCAAGATCTTTCTCCTGATCGGGACGAACTGTCTGGGCATGGACATCCCGATCGCCCAGGTCGTTCGGAATTACCATGAAATCCTCGAACGGATCCGGGCGGAAAGCCCGAAGACCCGGACTTACATCATCAGTGTGCTGCCCGTCAACCAGCACGTCCCGGACGGGCCGGTGCAGGACAACGGCACGATCCGGGAGACCAACCGCCGGCTCCGGGAACTCGCGAAGGAGTTCGGGACCGTCGCCTATATCGACGCGTTCGACGTCCTGACCGACGCCAAGGGCGACCTCCGGAGCGACCTGACCCCCGACGGGCTCCACCTGAGCTTCGACGCTTACCTGATCCTAGGCAAGTTCCTCGAGAGATATGTCCTGGATGACGACACGCCACCCGCGCCGAAGAAAGATCCGGCGTCGCCCTCGTCCTCCGGTTCCTCGCCCCCTGCCCCGCCACCGGGCACCCCGGCGCAGGGAACCGCGCGAGCGACGTCAGCCCCTCGCGCGGAGGATTTTCCCCTAGAATCTCTGCAATCGATCCCACTACGATATCTTCTCGCCCGGTGAAAGGGACTCGACGCCCAGCCCCTCACGAGGCTCGGCGATGGAGCTGTCGTTGGACCCGATCCGGTCGGCGAACGATCTCCCGATCTCAGAAACAGTTGTCGTATGCGAGGTGGCGGATATGGGCGGTGAGGTCAAAGCGATCTTGCTGGCGGCGGGGCTGGGGACCCGGCTGCGGCCCCTGACGGATACGATCCCCAAATGCCTCGTCCCAATCACCGGGCGACCGCTCCTCGACTTCTGGATCGACCAGTTGGCCGACGCCGGCGTCCGTGAAGCCCGAGTCAATTCCCACGCGCACGCCGAGCAGGTGCGGGACTACATCGCCCGGGTCAACGCCGAAGGACGCCTCCGGCTGGCCGAATCGCACGAACCCAGGTTGCTCGGCTCCGCAGGGACGATCACCGCCAACGCCGACCTGGCCGACGGCGCCGACGCGGTGATCGTCGTCTACGCCGACAACTTCAGCGACGTCGACCTCCGCCGAATGCTCGCATTCCACCGCGGCCACGGCGACCCGTTCACGATGCTCCTGTTCCGCGCCGCCCGACCCCCGAGCCTGCGGGATCGCCGAGCTGGACGACGAGGGGCGGATCACCTCGTTCGTCGAGAAGCCGAAGGAGCCTCAGAGCGACCTGGCCAACGGGGGAATCTACATCGTCTCGGCTGACGCCTACCGCGAGATCGCCGGCCTCCGCGCGTTTGATCTGGGGTTCGAGGTCCTGCCCCGGTTCGTCGGCCGGATGCGCGGGTGGCCCTGGGAGGGATACTATCTCGACATCGGGACTTCCGCGACGCTGGAGAAGGCAAGGCGCGATGCCCCGGGTCTGCTGGCTCGCCCTCGGCCCGCCCGGACAGGGACGCGACCGGCCGTGTTCCTCGATCGGGACGGGACCCTGATCGAGCAAGTCCATTACCTCTCCGACCCCCTCGACGTCCGCTTGCTGCCGAAGACCGCCGAGGCGCTCCGACGGCTCCGGGACGCGGGGTTTGCCTGCGTCGTCGCCACCAACCAGTCGGCGATCGGCCGGGGGATGATCACCGAGAGCCAACTGCACCGGATCCACCATGAGATGAACCGGCAACTCGCTGCCGAGGGCGTGGCGGTGGACGCGATCTATTTCTGCTCAGAGGCCCCGGTCGGCGACGACCGGACTGTTGTTGAGCACGGCGACCGCAAGCCGGGAGCGGGCATGCTGATCCGGGCGGCGGAGGAGATGGGACTTGACCTCGGCGCCTCCTGGATGGTCGGTGATATGATCAGCGACGTCTTGGCGGGGCTCAACGCCCGGTGCCTGGGCAGCATCCTCGTCCGGACGGGCAAGGGCCTCTCCGAGGGGGAGGACCTCCCGGGGGTGGAATACCATGTCGCCGATGACCTGCTCGCCGCCTCGGACCTGATCCTGAACGGACTCCCCCGCACGGACAAAGGCGACGTCACGGGGCGCGAGTACGCCGAGATGTCCGACATCCTTCGAGAACCGACCCGATGAGAATCTTCCTGACGGGCGGCGTCGGCTACATCGGCAGCGCCTGTTTCCGCTGGCTGCTCCGCCACGGGCACGACCCGATCGCCTACGACGACCTCTCCGAGGGGAATGCCGCCGCCGTCCCCGACGGCCGCCTCGTCGTCGGTGACATCGCCGAGACCGACCGGATGGCCGAGGTCATGCGCCAGCACCGGACCGACGCCGTCATGCACTTCGCCGCGCTGGCATCGGTCCCCGACTCGATCGCCGACCCCGACAACTATTACCGGGTGAACGTCGTCGGGACCAAGAACGTGCTCGACGCCATGCGTCGCGCCGGCGTGCCCCGGATCGTCTTCAGCAGCACCGCTGCGACCTACGGCTTTCGCGCCGAGATGCCGCTCCGGGAGGACTCACCCCAGACGCCCGAGACCCCTTACGGCACGACCAAGCTCGCCGCCGAGTGGCTGATCAAGGACTACGCCCGCGCCTTCGGACTGGGCTACACGCTGCTCCGCTACTTCAACGCCTCGGGGGCCGACCCCGACGGCCAGCACGGCGAGGACCGCCGCCACGAGGCCCACCTGATCCCGCTGATCTTCCAGGTCGCCGTTGGCCGCCGCGAGAAGATCCTGATCTACGGCGAGGACTGGGACACCCGGGACGGGACCTGCGTCCGCGACTACGTGCACACCGACGACCTGGCGCAGGCCCACCAGTTGGCCGTCGAAGGCCTCGAACCGGGCGTGGCGCGAGCCTACAACCTTGGCTCCGGGACCGGCGTCACCGTGCTTGAGGTCCTCCGCGCCTGCGAGGCCGTCGTGGGCCGCCCCATCCGCCACGAGGTCGTCGGCCGGCGGCCCGGCGACCCGGCCACGCTCATCGCCAGCCCCGAGAAGATCATGAAGGAGCTAGGCTGGTCGCCCCGCTACACCGACATCCGCGCGATCGCCGAGACCGCCTGGTACTGGCACAGCACCCACCCCGATGGCTACGGCCGCAACGGACCTTAACCGCCCGAACGCCCGACGGCTCGGCGCGGCCCTTTCTCAAAATCGATCGGCTCTCCCCATTTTCCAGACCAACACCGGACGAACCATGGCGATCATTAACCCCATCGATCGGGACGCCCTGCGCGAGCGCGTCCGACGGGCCGCACCCTTTCCCCACTTTTTGATTGACGACTTCCTCGACCAGGAGTTCGCCGAACGCGTGCTCCAAGCCTTCCCTTCCTTCGAGGAGGCTGCCCGGATGGGCCGGTCCTTCTCCGCAGTCAATGAGCGCGGGAAGATCCAGGTCACCGACGCAAGCAAGTTCGCCGAGCCGATCGCCGCGCTGAATCGCGCCCTGGCGGCCCCCGAGTTCCTGGGTCTGCTCTCCTCGGTCTTCGAGATCCCTAGCCTGCTCCCCGACGAGGAGCTCGTCGGCGGTGGCATCCACCAGACCGGCCCGCGGCCACCTCGACGTCCATGTCGATTTCAACTACCTCGAAGAGCGACAGCTCCATCGTCGGCTGAACATCCTGATCTACTTCAACAAGGACTGGGACCCGGAGTGGGGCGGGAACATCGAGCTCTGGGACAAGGACGTCAAGGTCTGCCACCAATCGTTCTCGCCGATCTTCAATCGCTGCGTCGTCTTCGCGACCAGCGAGCATAGCTATCACGGCGTCACGGCGGTGCGCTGCCCGGAGGACCGAACCCGAAGATCGTTCGCCGCCTATTACTACACGAAGGAGGCGCCGCCCCACTGGGACGGCGCGGTGCACTCGACGAACTTCAAGGCCCGCCCCGACGAGGTCCTCAAGGGCCACGTCCTGATGCCCCTGGAGCGAGCCGGGCAGCGGCTCCGCAGCGCCGTCGCGGACTTCAAGCGGAAGATTAAGGGCTGATCCCCTCCGCCGACGCGCCGCCCCCGCGCCTCGGCCGGCCGGCGGCGCGGGTCCCCGGCGGCGGGAGGATTGCGCTTGAAAACATGGTAGATTCTAATTATAATTCCCGAGGAAAGGTAGGCGTTCACACCCTGGTCGACAATTGTAAGACGGCGTAATTTCCGGGCTCGCGAAACATTCGCGATGCTCTCTTTGTCTTGATCCCACCACAGGGCGAATCGGAGTGACGACGGTCGAGCACTCTGTATCACCTTGATGCCGTCCAGGCCCTGGTTTTTACGGTCTTTTCGAGCATCAAGAGTTGTCCATTGAGTGAGGCTATTGTGTGAGGACGGAGTCGCTCGGTTAGAGGCTATTCGGTAAACTTTTCCATACTGGCCAAGAACTTACGCCGACGGCAGTGGCTCCGGAGGAGGACGTTTCCCCGAACAACCGCACGGATACCGACTCGGCAGTCGCCATAAGTCCTTGAGAGTCAAGAGAATCATTCCCGGATAGCCTCTTAAATAGAGTACCTACCATCGAGACAACTTGTAGCCCGAGGTCAACCGAATACCAGATGCCCAAGCTTCCTTCCACATGGAATCCGATCCGGGATAACGGCGTTCGAGATCCGCGTCATCCCTCACTCGCTGCCCCGGACGTTGCGATCAAGCTCGATCCCGCCGAACCGATCTCTCGCCCCAACGAGCCCGACTCCGATGGCATCGAGCAGCCCCAACCGATCCCTCTTGACGGGACCGATTTAGCATTGACGTCGGCCCAACCCACCATGCCAACCCTGGTGTCCCATGGCGACCTGCCGCACATCCGGATCCGTGCCAACGAACGGGGCGCGGTGATCGACGTCCGGGAAATCCTGCGTTATGGGGACCTGCTGCTGACCCTGGCCGATCGTGATCTCCGTGTCCGGTACAAGCAGACGGCTCTGGGCGTTGCCTGGGTGGTCCTCCAGCCGCTCCTGGCGTCATTGATCTTCGCCTTCGTCTTCGGGGTGGTCGCCGGTCTGTCAAGCAACGGGAGACCTTATGTCCTGTTCGCCTTCGCCGGACTGATGGCCTGGAACACCTTCTCGAGCATCCTGACGCGGGTCAGCAACTCGCTGGTCGGAAACGCCCAAATGGTCTCGAAGGTCTACTTCCCCAGGCTGATCCTGCCGCTGGCTTCGGTCGCATCGACCCTGGTCGATTTCGGCATCTCGCTGGGCCTGATGGCCCTGATGCTGGCGTGCTACGGGGTCTGGCCCGGCTGGGGGGCAGTGCTGCTGCCGGTCTGGCTGGCCATCCTGCTGACTCTGGCACTCGGCGTCGGCCTGTTCGCCGCGTCGCTGATGGTGCGCTATCGTGACGTCGGGCACATCATCCCCGTCGTGCTCCAGCTAGGGCTGTTCATCAGCCCCGTGGCTTGGTCGACTCTGATCGTCCCTCCTAAGTATCGCTGGGTTTTCCTGGTTAACCCGCTCAGCGGCCTGCTGGACGCGTTCCGCTGGTCGCTGCTGGGCGAGGGCACTCTCTCGCTGCCGGCGCTGGCCTACTCCCTAGTGGTGGCCACCGCAGCCTTCTGGATCGGCGCGAGCATCTTCAAGCAACGGGAGCGAAGCTTCGCCGATGTCATCTAGTGACCTGGCCATCTCGGTCCGGGGGGTGAGCAAGTCGTACATTATCGCCCACAACTCAGCCCGTCCGACCAACTTCAGGGAGGCGATCGTCGACCGCCTCCGTCACCCCCTCGGCAATGGTCGGCAGGAGAAGGAGACGCTCTGGGCCCTCAAGGACGTCGACTTCGATATCCGGCGGGGCGAGGTCGGCGGTATCATCGGCCGCAACGGGGCCGGCAAGAGTACACTCCTGAAGATCCTGTCGCGGATCACCGGGCCGACGACGGGTGGAATCGACATTTACGGCCGGATTGCGAGCTTGTTGGAGGTCGGTACCGGCTTCCACCCCGAGTTAACGGGTCGCGAGAACATCTTCCTCAACGGCAGCATCCTCGGCATGACTCGTCGCGAGATCACGCGGAAGTTCGACGAGATCATCGATTTCGCCGGGGTCGAGAAGTTCCTGGATACTCCCGTCAAGCGATACAGCAGTGGCATGTACGTGCGATTGGCATTCGCGGTCGCGGCGCATCTCGATCCCGAGATCCTGATCGTTGACGAGGTCCTGGCCGTCGGCGACGCGCAGTTTCAGCGCAAGTGCCTGGGCAAGATGCAGGATGTCGCCTCGGGCCTCGGCCGCACGGTGCTTCTCGTCAGCCACAACATGGCCTCGATCGCGACGCTCGCCCAGAAATGCCTGTTCCTGGACCAGGGACGCGTGGTCGCGTACGGGCCGACCGACGAGGTCATCGACCTGTACATGGCACAGTTCGGGAAGACCAATTCGGACGAACCGGGGATGTTCATCCCGGACCCAAGCCGGACCGCAGCTTCGTCGTGAAGTCCCTGGAGATCTTCAGCCGAGGCCGGCGAACCGACACGATTCGGATGGGAGACGACCTGAGCCTGTTGGTGACTCTGGATTTCGAGGCTCAACCCCTTCCCCGATCGTTGGCGATTGGATTCGGGATCGAAACCCTCACTGGAGTGCGGGTCGTCTCTGTCGGCTCTCTGCAGAGCAGGATTCCGAATCGTACCGAAAAATGGCAGATTTGCAGTTCGCTGTGACCTGGGTGAGATTCCCCTCAATCAAGGGCAGTACGCGATCCGCGTCACCCTCGCAGACCGGTTCACTCGCCCGATGGAGGTTCACGAGAACCTGGGAGTGCTTCAGGTCTTGCCAGCCGATGTCTTCGGCAACGGCGAAATCCTCACCGCGAATCAGGGGGTTTTCCATTGGAACTCGAACTGGCGCCAGGAGGACACCGACAGATACGGACCTCTGAAATATGATGCCACGCAGGATCATCGACTGTATTTCGGATGCCAAACGGCATTGCCCGAGGGCCCTGGAACGGACGGGGCCCCCTCGGCGTTCCTCGATCGGCGGTGGAGGGGGGCGGATCAGCGGTCCGGTTCACGCAGCAAGAAAGCGAAAGGTCGTCTGGGCACGAGCCATCCTGGACCGACCGGACTTCGCGTTTCAGGTCCTGGGATGTCATCGTAGCCTCGGCTCAAATCTCATCGACTCACAACGGACGTACCGCCAATGATACCAATTGACCTCTTGATGATTTCCACGATATGGTTGTCGGAGATCGATCCGCCAAGATCAATCGCCGATCGGAGGCATGCGTGATGGCTGGATGGCCGGTCACACGAGACCCGAGTTCAAGTCCTGAGCGCAGGATGGTATGATGATTTCAGGGATGCGAACCGCCAACTCATCGCTCAGTCCCGAAGGGTAGTTTTCCGCCACCGCATCACCCCCAGGAATGTCAGCCGGGACCGCCACTTTCGACGCCAATTGGTGGCGGCTCCAGCCCGCCTGGTTCGTCTGGAGCGTGGCTGGCGAGGGAGGATCACGGCGGGCAGTCAGCGAGCGTAACGCATGTTTTCCCTGAAATTTGCCAGCCTCCCGCCGCGTCACCGGCATTGATTCGCAGATGCAGCCCCCGGAAGAGGGGGAGCCGCCGACCGCCTCAGCGTCGCACGCAGTAGGCACCTCCGCCACCAATCGAAGCAATGCGCGGCGGAAACTTATTAGCGATGCGTTGTCGGTTCGCACAGGGACATTGGGATAGCCGAGACGAACAAGTGAATCCAAATATAAATGTATTTTGTCTGTTGCACTCGGACCGGAAGACGGGGAGCTCCCGAATGCACGGATTCCTCGTCGACGAGTTCCTCAAGAAGGTCGGCATGCGGTCCTCGATCCTGTTCAGCCCCCCGTTCATCATCCACGATATCCCGTGGGAACCGGCGGACCAGGAAATCATCTCGGACCATGTTCGGGGAGGAATCGTCTTCTTCCAGAAGCTGCAGGGTCCCAACACAGAGGCGCTGGTCCGCAGGCTGAAGCAGGACGGGACGTTGACTGTCTACAGCATTTGCGACTACCTGCCCGAGAACCAGATACCTCTACTGTGCGATGCGGTCGTCTGCTCCTCGGAGGACCTGGCCGATTATTATCGCGGCCAAGGCTGCCGGAGCGTAACCTACATCCCGGACCCCGCCGAATTCTGGTGTCTGCCCGAACGCGCCCAATTCGCACGTCCCATCAGTCGGGGCCTCAAGGTCTGCTGGGTGGGTGGCAGCAGAAACTGGCCTCCGCTCGAGCCGCTGCTCCAGCTGTTCCAAGAGGATGAATTCCGCGACTTCCAGCTCATCACAATCTCCGACCATCCCCAGGCCACCTTGCCTTGGAGCCCTGAAACGGTCCGCCGCGTCGTGCCGGAGTGCGATCTCGCCGTGATCCCCACAGGCAGTACGTTCGCCTACCAGGTCAAATCGTCCAACCGGGCCCTGCTGTTCATGGCCAATGGGGTCCCGGTCGTGGCGTCGCCTCTGAGGTCCTATTCGGAGGTCATCCGGCATTCCTGGAACGGTTTCTTGGTACACGACCTCGATGGTTTCCGCGCCGCGTTTCGGGAGCTGCGCGACATGGAGAGACGCAAGTCGATCGCATGGAATGCATACTCCTCGATCGCGGGCCGATACGACATCGATGCGTTCGGTGGGCGCTGGAAGACGTTCTTCGAATCGCTGCATGGGGCGGGATGGACGGACCTCGGCGAGAGCGGGACGCGTCCCAAAACGCAAAGAACGGCTCATCCAGGCGGGGGGAGAACTCCGTGTCGCCGAGATTGCCCTCTGGCGCGGGCAACTCGGCCTCTCCCGCAGACTTGTCGCGCGGAACCTGCCCACAGTCCTCCGGCATCCCCATCTCCTCAGGGACGTCGCCCGAGTCATCCGAGCCCGGCCCAAGGGCTTCTTCCTGCGCTGGTTCTAGATATAGTATCACAGTCTCGGAACTTCCCACTCTTGCCCTGGGGGGACTGAGATCAAGGCAGAGGGGATGAGCTGGGGTTTAGCCTGTCCTTTCCGATCACTTGCCATCCTACGAGGATCAATTGAATGGATCCGATTCACCTCTTCGTACCGACCTTTCGTATCGAGGAATGCCTCGCCCAGATTCGGGAATGCCTGGAGAAGGGTTGGACCGGGATCGGATTTAAGACCGTCACCTTCGAAGATGCCTGGAAGGAATTCACGGGGCTGCCCCACGCTCACTTTCTCAATTCCTGCACCGCGGGGCTGCACTTGGCGATACGGCTGCTGAAGGAGCGGTTCGACTGGTCCGACGGCGATGAGGTAATCACCACCCCCCTAACCTTCGTCTCGACCAACCACTCCATCCTCTATGAGGACCTCACGCCGGTGTTTGCCGACGTCGACGAGTATCTCTGCCTCGACCCTGCTTCGATCCGAGAGCGAATCACCGAGCGGACCCAGGCGATTGTCTTCGTCGGCCTCGGGGGGAATACTGGCCGGCTCGCGGAGGTGGTGCAGGTCGCCCGGGAATCCGGACTGAAGTTGATCCTGGATGCCGCTCACATGTCCGGCACCCTGTTACATGGCCGGCACGTTGGCCACGAGTCGGACGTGGCGGTGTTCAGTTTCCAAGCCGTCAAAAACCTACCGACGGCGGACTCGGGTTGATCTGCTTCGCCGACCCCGAACTGGACGCCGAGGTCCGCAAATGGACCTGGCTGGGCATCAACAAGGACACGTTCACGCGAACCGCCTCCCAGGGCGGTCTTACAAGTGGTACTACGACGTCGAGAACCCCGGCTTCAAGTACCACGGCAACTCGCTGATGGCCGGCATCGGCCTAGTCTCGCTGAGGTACTTGGACCAGGACAATGCCTACCGGCGGCAGATCGCGGCCTGGTATGAGGCCCACCTGGCCGACAAGCCAGGCATCGAGATCGTGCCGGTCGCCCCGGAATGCGAGTCCTCGAGGCACCTGTTCCAGGTCATGGTGGACGACCGGGACGAAGTCATGGCGTCGCTTAATACGATGAATATCTTCCCGGGCGTCCATTACCGGGACAACACGCTCTACCGCATGTACTGCAACTCCAAGCCCTGCCCAAACGCCCGCCAGGCCAGTGGGCGGCTGATTTCCTTGCCGCTGCACTTACGGCTCACCCACCGCGACATCCGCCGCGTCAGCGACTCGCTCGTGGATGTGATCCGGAAGAAGAGCACAGTATCATCGGGGGAACGCGTGTGAGTAAACGCGATCTAGGCCCGATCCTCGGGCGAGGGATACGGCTACGGTTGCTCGAGCCCGGGGATCTCGATCGCACGCTGGAGTGGAGAAACAGGGACGAGAACCGGCGATGGTTCGTCCACTCCGAGTCATCGCCAGGGAGGCTCATCTCCGTTGGTTCCAGGGATACGAGGAGCGCCGATGATGATTTCGTCTTCGTCGTCGAGATCTCGATGGCCCGGGCGGCTTGATCGGTCAGGCGAGCCTGTATCATATCGACTGGGGAGCCGGATGTGCTGAATTCGGGCGGCTGCTGATTGGCGAGTCGGCCGCCCGGGGCCGTGGGTTGGGCCTCGGGTGACCCGGGCGTTGTTGGGGTTCGGCTTCGGCTCCTTGGGACTGAACCGGATCACGCTTGAGGTCCTAGCCCAGAATGCCCGGGCCATCGCGATCTACCGCAGCTGCGGCTTTCAATCGTCGCCCCACCAGCCCTCGGATGATTTGCTGACCATGGAGGTGTCACGCGAGGACTGGATTGCCCGGTGAGGCCCGTCGTTGTAGTCCTCCCCGTGTGTGCGGTCGAGCGGATGAGGTGAGGCGATCAAGAAGAGAGCGAGAGAGGGTAAATGGTTTCAATGCCTGTAGGACGCCACGGGCTTCCTGATTTCAGGGGAGATGATGTTGATAAGGGTCAGTTCCCAAAAAGTGGTGGCTCGTCACTGCCCACAACTCCCTTGTTTTTCAGGCCAGAACGCTGATGATAGGGAGAACTCTCCACTGATTTTGAAACTGATAGAATAATTGTAATTCAGTAAGATTTTGATTTCAGTTGTGCAATACCCAGTTTTCTCGGCGTTTTTTGACGACTCCTTCTGATCAGTGGAGTTTTATCAACCACTTTTTGGGAACGCACCCGTTGATAAAACAAATAAGATCAATATTCAGACAAACCTTGTCTCAAGGACAGAGGTACAAATTATGGAGGATGGCCCAGCGTCACGGGCCAATTCGCCGGTTCCTTCGGTCGGACTTGGTCTTGTTGGCCAGACTCCACGGTACCGACAAATGGGGGACGCATCAGTATGCCCTCCATTATCAAAAGCACTTCGAGCGGCTCCGGAATCGCCGGTTGAATTTGCTGGAGATCGGCGTGGGGGGACAAGAGAACCCGAAGATTGGTGGCCACTCCCTACGCATGTGGAAAGACTATTTTCCGAATGCGAATATCTATGGACTCGACATTTACGACAAATCATCCTTGGAAGAACCGCGAATCCGGATTTTTCGGGGGAGCCAAGCTGACACGCACCTCCTAAAGCAGATCGTCAGCGAGACCGGCCGGCTGGACATCGTAATCGACGACGGCAGCCACATCAACGAGCATGTCATCACCGCATTCCAAACTCTTTTCCCGCTGCTGGCCGACGACGGGATCTACGCCATCGAAGATCTAGGAGCTCATATTGGCCCGATTGGGGGGGAAGCCAAGACCCCGGCTGCGAAACCACCTCGATCGCCATGTGCAAGCGGCTGATCGACGGTCTGAACTGGGAGTTCATTTCCTGTCGCGAGCAGGCCTCTTTCGATCACCATATTGTTTCGTTACATTTTTATAAAGGATTAGCCATCATTTATAAAGGTAGCAACGTATGGAGGAGCCTGAAACCCGGAGATCCGCGTGGGCGTCCAATGTGAGTGAGACATTGACATTCTTCGTCGGCTTTTCTAAAGATCTACTCCCTCTCGACATCTCGTTGGCCGGTTGACTGATACCGCCTGACGGAGTATACAGAAAAATAAAGCAGTCGGTCCTCCTCAGCCGACAACAGTCGGCCCAGGGATAAAAGCAATTCCCTGGGAAATCGGTATGCGAGATCATCGTAAACAAAAATTACAACGAAACCGAAATTCAAAGGTAATAGAGTTGAGATATGTGGAAATTAGAAAGCAACCTACCTGAACCTCAATAATACGGACTCTCCATGAGAAAAGACCGGCTGCGGATCGCGTTTTTGACCCCTGAGTTCGTCACCGAGTGGTCCACTGGCGGCGGCTTGGGCAATTATCTCAACCGCATGACGCAAGCCCTGCGTGACCAGGGACACCAGCCGGAGATCTTCGTTTCGAGCAAAGCGGAGCTCGCGTTGATCGAACACGAGGGGATCCCGGTACATCGGGTGCGCCCTGATTCCGATATCCGACGGCCTGTGTTCCGACTCGGATGGAGGATGACCCGACTGCTGTGCAATGCCCGGTGGATCGATTTCACGCGCATGAGCTCTGCCAAGCGGCGTCGCTGGCGAGTGCTCTGCGCCGTCGCGACCGTGTTTCGCCGTTCGATTTAGTCCAGAGCCGCCTCCTATCGTGGCTCGGGCTTGTTCGTCCCCAGGCCGCAACCGGCCGCATCTGGTGCGGTGCAGCTCCGCCGCCGACCTTTATTCGGATGCCGATGGGGATAACTCGAAGTTCCGGCGAATCCAAAACAGGATCGCGATGACAGCGATCCGTCGCGCCGACATCGCCTATGCCCCTAGCCGGCTGATCGCCGATCACCTGACGCGGGTCACAGGCCGAGCGGTTCATGTGGTTCGGCCTCCGGTGCTGCTGGAGCACTCGTCGGCCCCCACGCCGCCTCGGCCCTTGCCCAATCGCTATATCGTCTACTTCGGACAGATCATTCCGCGTAAGGGAGCCGCCTGGCTGGCCGAGGCGCTGCCTCTGGCCTGGACCCAGGAGCCCGACCTGACGCTGGTCTGGGCCGGGATCCTCTTCCAGCCGGAATAGCTGGAGCAGTGGGCATCGACTTGGGGCCCGTTCCGCGACCGAGTGATCTACCTCGGCGCCCTGCCGAAGCCGCAGCTCTATGCCGTACTCCGCGGCGCCGAGGCCGCCGTGCTGCCGTCGCTGGTGGACAACCTGCCCAACACCGTCATCGAGAGCCTGATGCTGGGCCTGCCGGTCATCGGCTCGGCGGGTGCGAGCATCGACGAACTGATCGAACCGGGGATCACCGGGGAGTTGGTCCCTCTCGGCGATGTGCCTGCCCTGGCCGCCGCGCTGGTTCGGTTCTGGCGGGGACAGTCACCGGTGCGAAAGGGCTTCCTTTGGCGGTCCCCGATCGCTCGCGAGATGGAGCCGCCAAACTCCGTCGAAAGCCTGTTGCAACTGGCCGAGTCGGCCCGTTCGCGGGCGGCAGAGGCGTCGGACGGAGCTCCCCGTCCTCGCCTGCTCCGATCTCAACTCCCGATCTTGAATGGTACGGGAGTCGAGGCTCCTCTAGACAAAATGCACAGATTCTGTTTTACAAAGCATTTATTTGCTTTACTATGATGGCAATTGCGGCTTCCAGCCGACAGCCCCCTACCGCATGAGCAACGACCGCCGTTCGAAGCACGAATACTCGGTCAAGTACGGCTGGTGGGGCCTCATGCGCGGCGATCACCCCACGGCGTTGCACTATGCTCTCCAGGCGATCTGGATGCCCCTGCAGTGGAACGGCTGGCATCTCCTGGCCTGCACGATCCTCAAGCCAATCCGAAAGGGGGCGTGATGCCGCTGATCTCTGTCGTGATGCCGGTCTACAACGCCGAGCATTACGTCGGCGGGGCCATCGAGAGCATTCTGACCCAGACGCTCGCCGACTTCGAGTTCCTCATCCTCGACGACGGCTCGACCGACCGCACGCCCGAGATCCTCAAGCGGTACGCCGAACGCGATCCGCGGATCCACCTCGTCAGCCGGCCGAATCGGGGACTGGTGCCGACCCTGAACGAGGGGCTGGCGCTGGCGCGAGGCGAGTTCATCGCCCGGATGGACGCCGATGATCTCGCGTTGCCCCAGCGCTTCGAGCGCCAGGTCGCCTACCTGAGGGAGCACCCGGAAGTTCTCTGCATGGGCGGCGCGGCCATGGAGATCGATGCGGCGGGGCGCGACCTGGTTGTGACCCGCAACCCGCCAGACGACGAAACGATCCAGGAGTTCCTGGTAACAGGGCATAACCGTCTCTTTCATCCAACCGTGATGATGCGTCGCGAGCCCGTCCTGGCCGTCGGCGGCTACCGCGAGGAGATGAAGGTCGGCCAGGATCTCGACCTCTGGCTACGACTGGGGGAGGCGGCCGCCTGGCCAACCTGGAGGAGGTCCTCCTGCGGTATCGCATTCATCCGGGCTCTCGGACCGAACGTCACCAAGAAGAGGGGAATCACTACGCCAAGATGGCCTCGGACCAGGCCTGTGACCGCCGCGGCATCGCGCGGCGCTTCCAGCCGATTGCCCCCTACCGCATGAGCAACGACCGCCATTCGAAGCACGAATACGCGGTCAAGTACGGCTGGTGGGGCCTCATGCGCGGCGATCGCCGCATGGCGCTGCACTACGCCCTCCAGGCGATCCGCTGGATGCCCCTGCGGTGGAACGGCTGGCATCTCCTGGCCTGCACGGTCCTCAAGCCAATCCGAAAGGGGGCGTGATGCCGCTGATCTCTGTCATGATGCCGGTCTACAACGCCAAGCGTTACGTCGCCGAGGCCGTCGAGAGCATCCTGGCCCAGACGCTCGCCGACTTCGAGTTCCTCATCCTCGACGACGGCTCGACCGACCGCACGCCCGAGATCCTCAAGCGGTACGCCGAACGTGATCCGCGGATCTACCTCGTCAGCAGGCCCAACTTGAGGCTGGTGTCGACCCTGAACGAAGCGCTGGCGTAAAGCGAGTTCATCGCTCGAATGGACTCTGACGACGTCGACCTGCCCGAACACTTTGAGGGTCGATCCCGAGGACGACCCGCTCTGCGACTGGAACCTGGAGCAGTCGCACAATGAGATCGCGGAGACGCTCCCGAGCGCGACCGAGGGCACGGGCATCACCCATCCGGCCATGATGATGCCACGGGAGGCCGTGGGGGTGGGTTCTTACAAGAAGTCGCCCGCGGAGGATCGCGACCTGTTTCTTCGGCCCCCCGAACACGGCTGGCTAGCGAACCTGCCGTAAGTCCTGTTGCGTTTTCGCGTGCATCCGAAGACCTTTCGATCACGGTCGTCTCGGCTCGCGGTCGGAGTTATCATGCCAGACCCACCCGCCTTATCGGTGCTCCTGCCAGCGAAAATTACATGAAATAGAATTAATATATAAAAATTTATATGTTAATATGAAATTTTCTTCTCATGTAGTTGTTCCCTGTTATAATGAAGCCGCCAGGCTGGATGTCCAGAGCTTCCTCGCCTTCGACCCGGAGGAGTACGACATTCGTTTCCTGTTCGTCGACGACGGGAGCACGGACGAGACGGCGGACGTGCTCGCGCAACTGTGCGCCGCGGGGGGCGAGCGGTTTTCCCTGCACCGCTTGCCGGTGAACTCCGGCAAGGCGGAGGCCGTGCGTCAGGGCATGCTCGAGGCGTTCCGCGCCGGGCCCGACGCCGTCGGCTTCTTCGACGCCGACCTGGCGAGCCCCCTGGAAGCGATCCCGGAACTCCTCGCCGTCTTCGCCGAGCGTCCGGACTGTGAGATCGTCTTCGGCGCGAGGGTCCGGCTCCTCGGTCGGCGCATCCGCCGCAAGGCCGTCCGGCACTACCTCGGCCGGATCTTCGCCACGGCTGTCTCGCTGATGCTCCGCTGCAACGTCTACGATACCCAGTGCGGGGCCAAATTCTTCCGGAACAACGAACGGAACCGGCGGCTGTTCGAACGCCCCTTCCTCACCCGCTGGATCTTCGACGTGGAACTCCTCGCCCGCCACCTCCACGACAGCCGGTCCCACGGGGGACCCGACGTCGAGGAGCTCGTCTACGAGTTCCCCCTCACCGAGTGGCGCGACGTCGAGGGGTCCAAGGTCCGCCCCAAGGACTTCGCCAAAGCCATCATCGAACTGGCCATGATCCATCGGAACTACATCCTGAAGAATGGCAATATTTATGCTAACAAAATAATATTAAATATTTTATAATATATAATTCATGTATTGGTGGTTCGTCAGCCGCCGGGAGTTGGTGAGCGACGCAGTGCGCCAGTCGCCCCCGCCTCCCGGGGGGTGTTGCTCGATGTCGGCTGTGGCACCAGTGCCACGGCCGACGAGCTCCGAGCCTTCGCGCAGGTGCTGGGCATCGACGTGTCGGCCCCGCCTCGTCGCGCCTCGGAAGCGGTCGGAATCGTCAAGGACCGAGTCCGAAAAGGCCCTGCGCGACGTATTTTCAGCGCGGATCGTCGCGGAGCGAAAGTCAACTTCCAACCGAGCCGCCCTCACCATGCCGAGCCATGCACCGCTCTCGCTCTGTTACGTCAGTCCGGCCTGGCCGCCGTCGGCCGCGGCCAACGGCGTCATCCCGTACATCGCCACGCTCGCGGACGAGCTGCGCCGCCGGGGGCACCGCGTCTCGATCCTCGCGAGCTATGTGGCCGAAGGTTCGAACAGCGACGACGTCGTGTACGACCTCCGACAGATCGACAAGGAGCGGGGGCTGGCCCACCGGATCGGGGACACGCTCCTGTACCGGCTCGCACGCGATCGCGCCTTGAACTCTCGCGCCGTCCGCGCACTGAGAACCGGCCTCGGGCGCGCCGCGCCGCGCACGGCGTGCAAATCCTCGAGATGGAGGACGCGTTCGGCTGGTCGCGCGGGGTTCAAAAGGGGCGATCGATCCCCGTGATCGTCCGGCTGCACGGGCCGTATTTCCTGAACGGGGCGATGCAGGGCGGCCTCGACGATCCCGCCTCGCGCAAGCGCCTCCGGGATGAGGGCCTGGCCATCGCCTCGGCGACCGCGATCACGGCCCCGTCGCACGACGTCCTGGAACGAACCCGGTCCTATTACGGGCTGGCGACTCGAAGACGCCGCAGTGATCCCTCCCCCCGTGCCACGCATCCCCGCCTCGGAGCGCTGGGACCCCTCGGGGTGCGACCCGAACGTCATCCTGTTCATCGGCCGCTTCGATCGCCACAAGGGGGGCGACCTCATCATCGATGCGTTCGCCCGGGTGGCCGAGCGGTTGCCCCAGGCTCGCCTCCGGTTCGTCGGGCCGGATGTCGGCCTCGGCGGCGACGACGGCCGGAAGTGGACGATCACAGATTACCTCAACGAGCGGCTCCCCGACAACTCGGCGCACCGCCGGGTCGAGTGGCTGGGCCGACAGCCGCCCGCGGCGCTCTCGGACCTCCGGCGCGGCGCCGCGGTCACCGTCGTCTGCTCGCGGTATGAGACCTTCGGGCTCACCGCGGCGGAGCCACTGGTCCAAGGATGCCCCCTGGTCGTGACCGCCGCAGGCGCATTACCCGAGATCGTCCAGGATGGTATCAATGGACTGTTGTGCCGCCCGGACGACCCGGAGGACCTGACGGACAAGATCTGCCGACTCTTGAATGATCCATCGCTGGCCGCGCGCCTCGGCCAGCGGGCGATGATCGACGGCGGAGATTGGTACGATCCCGGCCATCTCGCCGAAAAGTTCCTCAAATTCTATTATCGGGTGGTTTCATAAGTTATCTAGTTAAAGCATAGAGAATTTAATGCTCTTCTTGGTGCCCATCACGCTTCTGGGCTGGATCCCGGTGATCGTGCTCATCTTCGCGGCCTTGCCGCCCCGGCGCGGTGATTGTCGCGTTCATCCTCGGCTGGCTTTTCCTGCCCATGTCCGGCTACTCCCTCCCCGGCCTCCCCGATTACACGAAGCGGTCGGCCACCGGCCTGGGCGTCCTCCTGGGGACGCTCCTGTTCCGTTCCGACGGGCTGCTCCACCTGCGCCGCGCTGGATCGACCTGCCGATGGCCGTGTGGTGCGCCTGTCCCATCGCCTCGTCGCTGACCAACGGGCTGGGTCTCTACGACGGCCTGTCCGCGTCGTTTGGTCGTTTCGTGATGTGGGGCCTCCCCTACCTCCTCGGGCGCCCTACTTCACCCGCCTCGAACACCTCCGTGAGCTGGCGGTCGGGGTCGTGGTGGGGGGGTTGATCTACGTCCCCCTCTGCCTGTGGGAACTCAAGATGGGCCCGCTCCTCCACCAAACCGTCTACGGATTCAACCCGTCCGGCTGGTACGGCGTCCTGTTCGGCGGCTACCGCCCCCAGGTCTTCATGAGCTGCGGGCTCGAGCTGGCCATGTGGATGGTCGCGACGTCCGTGATTGGCTTCTGGTTATGGGCGAGCGGCACGTTGAAACGGCTCTGGGACGTCTCCTTCGCCTCTCTGCTACTGGTGCTCGTCGTCGTCACGGTGCTGTGCAGGGGGACCGGCGCCACGTTGCTGCTCGGCCTGGGGCTCACCCTCTGGTTCGCCCTGAAATGGACGAAAGCCCGGCTGCCCGCACTCGTGTTGCTGGCGCTGGGGCCGCTGTACCTCTTTGTCCGATCTGCGGGGGTCTGGTCGGGCGCGGAAGCGACGGAAATGGTGAGATCGATGATCGGCCAAGGAAAGGCGGCTTCCCTCCAGACCCGGCTGGACAACGAGGCCATCCACGTGATCAAGGCGTTCCAGCGACCCGTCTTCGGGTGGGGCGGCTGGGGCCGTTTTCTCATCTACGACGAGAAGGGGAGACGGATTTCCATCCCTGATGGGATGTGGATCATCGCCCTGGGGGACAACGGGCTGGTCGGCCTGATCTCCTTCAGCACGTCGCTTCTCCTGCCGATGGCGATCATGGTCAAGCGGTATCCGGTCGCGGCGTGGAGACACCCGTCCCTCGCCCCGGCCGGCGCGTTCGCCATACTCCTCAACCTTTATCTGATGGATTGCCTCGCAAACGCCATGATCAACCCGATCTACTTGTTATCGCTCGGGAGCGTGTTGGGGGTGCTGGACCATCTCGACACAAACGGGGAGCGTGCCTCCTTCGAGGCCCTCACAACCGAGAGTGACTCGACCGGGAAGATCGCGCCAGTCCGCCACGCCCCCGCCGCGATCGGGACGCACCCCGCGACCGGGACGCTCGCAAGCCCCGACCCTCGGGAGTTGTCGGCGATCAGGCACGGCCGGTTGGGCCGTTCCTTGAAGGGGCAAGGCCGGATCCGGGAGGCCGAGGTGGCCTGGCTCTCGGCCCTGAGGTCCTGGTCGCAGTTGGCAGCCGAGTTCCCCGATGTCCCCGAGTACCGGCAGCGTTGGCTCGACGGCCACAACGACCTGGCGTGGCTCCTGCTCACCGCCCCCGATCGCAGACCGCGCGATATTTCACGCGCGATCCTGCTGGCTGAGAAAGCCGTCGAGCGGGCGCCCGAGTGTGGGGCCTATCGGAACACGCTGGGCATCGCCTACTTCCGCGCCGGCGATTGGAAGGCTGCGATCGCCGCCCTGGAACGTTCGATCGAGTTCGGTGCGGGGGGCACGAGCTTCGATTACTTCTTCCTGGGGATGGCCTACTGGTGGCAGGGGGACGAGGCGCAGGCGCACCACCGGTGCGCCCGCGCTGAGGAATGGATGGAGAGGAACGGCCCGGAACATGAGGACCTGCTCCGCTTCCGCGCGGAAGCAATAGCTTTGCTCGACTGCCACACCCCGAGCAGCTGACTATGCGTCTCGGGTCGTGTTGACGGCACGTCGGGTCTGGCCTCGGCCACCGTACAACCCTCTCCGCGGTCCATCAGGTCGCGCCCCGCGGGCGCCTTGGCAGGAACGACTTCGACCTCGCTCGCGGTCAGACGACGCGTGGCGCCAAGGAGTTCCACCGCTGCATCGCTTCCGCCATCACCGACACAACATACGGACTCTCGGGATTGGAGCGGTTATCGAAGCTACCGTCGCTGCCGTCACCTAGCCCTGGCTTGGTGAAGATGCTGATATAATCGCTCCAGGGATTCCCGCTACACCAACATCGGTCCCCAGAGAGTTCCTCCTTGATCGTGCACGCAACATCATGGTCTTCCTTGGCCTGCAAAAGCGCCACGAGCGCACGCGAGAAACGTCGGGTCAAGGATGCAGCGATGGGTCATCTTCGCCTGATCGTGCCAGTTAGGGACCAGGACGTCAGGCGAATATTCGTAGACAATCACTCGATTGCCAGATAGCCAGCGGCCATTACTGTCGAACTGCGCATATCCATGGGGAGGGTACAAGCTCGAGTTCGCGAGGAGACCGTTGAGGTCCGTGAAAACTTTGTCGTAACCTCCATAAAGAATGTTTGTCTTAAAGAGATCAATGATCTGATCTTTGTCGAGATCATTGATCATACTGAAAACTTCATCCTGATAGCCGCCGAAGTTGAACGCGGCCGGCATGTTCTGCATGTACTCGGCGACCGTGACCACATCGAAGGAAATCTTGTTAGCATAGCAATAATCGAAAATATCCTTGGCAACTTGATAATATGAACCCCCACAACCGACCACGACCTTAAGATCCGCCGGATTTCGTCCGGCCGCAACCCAGCCTTTCCGGAACTGTGCCGAGGTTTGCCCTACCCGATAGGCGTAGTATTTGTTATCATTAAAGCCAAGATTGACCCCCTGTGTGCCCCCCGACGAGGCATAGAGCGCTGAGAGTTGTCGCGCCTTGCAGAGAGCATAAATCTTCTCATCGTAAATCCAGTTCCAGACTTCGTTGGCCAGTTCGATGTAACACTTGCGCCGAGTGCGCAGCCTGGTCCCACACATTAATCCATACTGATAAGCACAATCATCAGTTGCCATCATGGGCACGGTCATCCAGGCATCGGCACCCACCCGATTGCAGAGATCGACGATATGCTCGGGGGGCATCGCATTGTTCTTGACGACGTACGCGGTCCAGGTCGCCGCGCCGGGCGTGATCGTGCTGGCGAGTGTGACGATGCCATGCGAGCCATACGGAAAACTGATGCTGGAATCCTTCCAGGGTGTGATCAGGATGGTCTTGGCGTCCTTCACGAACGCGGGATAATGCGAATCGAGATGCAGGTTGCCGGTACCCCAGGTGGTCGGAGCCACGGGATAGGAACTATTGCTCATTCCGGTAATTTGGATCACTTCCCCTTCATGGAAAGGATGGGGGCTGGAAAATGTCAAAGCCACCGCCGCTTGCTGGTCGAAGAGCTTCTGAGCCCCATCCGCATCGGCGCCCGTCAGATCCACGGGGCGAATCGACGCGATCGGAGGCGCTCACGCGGCGGGAATGATTGGGCGTCAGATAGTCTTCGGTCCCGTGGTTGAAGTCCGCCCATTCGCGCGTGGAGCAGACATCCACGTGTAGGGGTCCGACCGCCCGGATAATCTGAGAGCCCGCCAGCCGATCCAGGGTCCACTTGTTCCAGATATTGTTCGCGTCCAGAGGATCAGGACCGACCGAGACATCCGAACGATTGGTGACCGGATCGTAAAAATCAACATCCGGCTCATAGAGGATGATGTCATGAGCGGGAACCGCAGTTGCCACCAGCTTGACACTCGCTCCGCTCTGATTGGGGCCGGCAATCACCCGGTAGGTCGCGACATTGCGCCCATTCACGATCGTTTCGGAAAGCTTGGTGCAAGTCGAATTGGGAGCGGCGACGATGGTCAGAGAGCCCAACGGCAAGGAACCGGAGGGCCCCTTGTAGCTCAGTGTCCAGGTGCCGTTACATATGTAGGGTAGACCCCAGTAGAGACCGGTCGTTCCCGTATTTTGCCCAACCGTCGTGACTAAGAGCGATGCCGAATTGGAGACGGCCGTGAGATTGCCGCCGGAATCCGTGCTGATCGTCCCGAAACCGGTACTCCAGCCACCAGTGCATGCTTTGACGCGGTTCCGGTAATACCAGCCGTTCTCCCAGTAGGAGACCGGTCCGAGGTTATAACCTGTGCCCATCTTTTTCTGCGTCATCTGGAAGGGGGGCAGGATCGAGCCGCCCACCAGATTCGTCACCGGCAGGTCTGTGTAGGGCCGACAGGCGCCCGCCGCCGAACAGGCAAACCCTTGCGGTGCCGAGAGGGTCACCGTGTCGTCGGCCCGCACCGTGGTCATGACCCGGACCACCTCGATCCGGACCGCATCGGCGGTCAGTAGACCCGAGCCTGCCGTGTTGGCAAGAACCACAAAGAGAATCGTACCCGTGGGAGTCACCGTCCCCACGAGCCGCCAGACCGCGCCGTCGGTGCCATAAAACGGCTCCGTTGCCGCCGGGCTCTTCCGCTGATCGAACGTTGCGGAACCCAGGACCTTTCCCCCCAGCGAGCCGTCGCGGATCGTGTAGGTTGCCGCGGATGTTCGATCAGTGTCCGCCCACCAGGTCGCATGCACCCGGTAGGAAAGACCCGCCGTCAGACCAGTGAGTTGCCAGGCCGCCGTGTCCGTCGTGCCGCTCGACCGATGATAGGTGTTATTGTAGCCGACCGGCGTATCATACGAGGGAGCTTGCACCAGCGACCAGGACCCGGTCGTCGTGAAAAAAACGGCTGTCGTGTCATCGACGATGGCCGCGAACGATGGGGTCGCCGGCAAGGAAAGGTACGCGCGATTCGAACGGTTTCCATTGAGCCGGTAGCCATTCGTGCCGCTGGGATTTTGCCAGAGGACGCCGTGCGGCGTCAGCGCAGGACCGCCATTGATCTTGAGGGTGGGCAGCGTGGGAAACGCCGTGATATCGGCATCATTGCCATTGGCATCCTGGAACTGAAGCAGGACCAATTTGCCTGAATCGAGCACTCTTGCGGATTTGATACTCAGATTTGGCGCCGTGACCGCCAGCGTCGCCGTCACATCACCCAGGCCCCCGTTGTTGTGCGCCGTCAGGGTCACCGTGTCGGGATAGACATTCCCAGGGGTGAAGGTAAAATTGATCGTTGCCCCACTGGTCGCCGCCAGCGTCTGGGAAGTGGGCGTGATCGCTCCCGAAGAGATCGTCCAGGTGACGGTCACTCCCGTTGCAGGCGGCCCCAAAGGGCCCCAGCCGACCGTCACGGTAACCGGCGTCGGCGTCGGCGTGGACTGCGCCGAGAGGGTGAGTACCAGGCCATAGGCCGATTGCAGTGTTGGACCCGACACCAAGGTCGTTCCCGCCACCGTCCCGGCCAGAGTCACTCGGCCGGTCGAGGTCGTGGGATTGGAAGAATCCAGGAGGACCGCAGACGTCAGCGCCGCCGAGCACACATTCTGGGAGCGGACACCCCTGGCCAGGGTCTGCGCATCCCCGGCGGAGAGTGCCGCCGTCCAGAAGCCCACATCACAGATCGCGACGCCCGGAGGTGGGGCACCCGTCGCTGCCGCATTGCCGATCAGGAGGTTGGCATTCGAGCCATTGAGATAGCCGATCGGCTTGATAGGAACATAGGATGTTACATTTGTATAGGCAACACCGTCTTTATAGAGCGTTCCTCCCTGATTCGCTGGCGTACTCCAGGAGTAGAGGTAGTCGTGCCAGCCGGTGTCGGGGATACCAGCGGGATAGAGACCGCAATCGGCAATGGTCAGGGTCGAAGTCCATCCTCCATAGCCGACGAAACAGATGAGTTGCACCCCTCTCTTGTAGATCCGGAAAAGATAGTTGCCCGAGGTCCACTGACTGATCAGATGGTAAACGGTTTTCGCATCGGTGTTGATCGCCGCCGCATCAAACGCCGCGCGGAAGTGCACAGAGAACGCAAGGAGTTTGTTCCCAATCGTAGGGTTCGTGAGGTTGACCGCACCGAAATTGATCTGATCACTGGCTGTTGCGAAGTGCCGGGCCGAAATGCTTGATGGCATCGTTGACTCACTTGGACACACTGAATAAGGTCTGCGAGGTCTGGGTGGTTTGGGCGGAATCGCTTCTCATCCCTGATTGGCTCGAATCGATCGGCCGCAAGTTGCGGTAGGGCGAAACCCAGGTTCTGATGCGCAATTCCCATCTCCCTCATACATAGTCCCGCGAACCTCGCTGGCCCTCCACAGAATCCGCGACGTGTCAACGGCGCGGGCGCGGTCGGCCCCGACCGGTAACGACGCCCCGGCACGCTTCGGACTCCGGCCGATCCGACAGTAGCCCTCTCCCGAAAAAGAATTCCGGACCGTCTCGCCGAGGTGTCTCGGGGTCGCGCGCGGACCGTCTCCCACTTTTTTCCGACGCGGGATGACCTCCGAGCGCCGGGCTCCGGCTGGACGGCTATTCCAGGATGAGGTACATCGCGTCGGGGGGGAGTTTGAGGGAGAGGGCACCCCGCGCACGCATGCCCGAGACCTCTTTGACGGGGTAGCCCAGGGCATCAAGCTGCGTCGCCTTTGTGAGGCCCGGGTTCCGCACTGCCAGCCCAACCGACGTGTTGACGACCCGCCAGGGTGGGGAGCCGGTCCTGACGATCTGGAAGCCCGGCGTCGCCTGACCACCCTCGCCAGGAAACTCGACAGCGCGGGTCCTCCAGCCGGTCGGCCGGGCTTCGGTCCCGACCTGGACCAGAATCTTCCGCGAGGCAGACAGGGGCCGGTCGTCCAGCGACACAACGGTGACGGTCGCATAATCATTCGCCGAGCGGATCGCGACGTCGCCCAGGCGGATCACTCCGGCCTTCGCGAGGAAGCCGCAGGCCCCCTTCGCTTTCGGCGCATCGAGGGTGCACAGCCCCTTGCCGAAGTCCAGCGTGATCTCACCCGTGACGCTCTTGACCGTCTTCTTGCGGTGATCGATGAAGCGGGACAGATCAATCACGCGGCTCTTCGCCGGGTCGCCGCCGTACTTCACTTCGACCGGCCCCACCAGGAACGCTAGCGGATCGATGCCCGCCCCAAGGCCCGACGGTCCGCCCGCAAAGCCTCGGTCGCGGTTCGGGTCGAAGCTTCGGTCTTCGGCGATCATCGGCGCAGTGCGGTCCCAAAAGCTCTGGAGCGTCCGCTCCTCGTGGACCACCGGCTGCGCCTGCGCGATGTAGCCCTTCCGGAACATCAGCGCCGCGGCGGGGAAGCCCCCCATGATCGTCGGGATCGAGGCCGACCACTTGAACAGGGGATGCTGGCCGTCGAGGTTCAGGAAGTTCAGGAACGGGTCCATCTCATATTCGGGCTTCGACGCCCCGTTCCAGTAGAGAGCGTCCTCGCCCGTGAGCGACTGGTAGACGGCCACCAGGAACGGACCCTCCGACTGGTAGATCAGTGGGCTGACCCACGTGCTCTCCGTGACGATCATCGGATACCCGACCACCTGCTTCAGGTTGGTCGGCAGCTCGCGCGGGTTGAGCAAGGCCGACTGCTGCGAGAAGTGGTGCCCCGGGTCGATCCGCCAGCCGCTCTCCTTGCCAACGTGTACCCCGCCATTGTAGTACCGATTGATAGCGATGACGTCGGCGGCGGTGTAGGTCCAGCGCTCGACGTCGTCGAGCCGGATCGGGTCGGCGGTCCTCCAGTTGCAGGCATTGATCAGTTGGCGGCAGCCGAGTTCGTCGCGGTAGAAGGCGACCATGTCGGTGTAGAAGCCGCGCTGGGTTTGCGCGTAGAACGCGAGCTCGTCGGCAACCCGCCGGGCCATGCCCCCCGACTGCGGCCGAGTCAACTCCCAAATGTCAAGCAGGCCGACCTTGCCTCGCGCAAATCGTCGCCCGCCTGCCCGATGCCCTCCCAGGCCCGACTCGCAGCATCGAGCGAGCCGTGCTTCCGGAGGAGCCACGCCGCGAACTTCTTCCCCAGTCGCTCCTTCTGGACCGGCTTGAGCCCCTGCATCGTCCAGAAGAGCAGGCTATCCTCGTTCTGGACCTGGATGAGGGCGACGGCCGGGTCCCGCGCGAACGGGATCCCAGTATAGGGGTTCGTCGGCGCGCGTCAGCGCCCGGGCCCACGCCTTGTAGCCGCCTTGCAGCGTCTCGTCGAAGAAGAGCAGCCCCCAAAGGGCCGTCTGGCCGGTGTATCCCTCGATTCCCCAGCCCGAGACCTCGAGGCTGTACGCCCAGTAAGGGCAGATCGTGATGTAAATGCCCTGCGTCTTCGCCGCGGCGACGAACCGCCAGACTCGGTCGATTTCCTCCCGATCGACGTCGGTGATCCGCGAACCCCGCCCCTTCGGGTAGATGGGGGTGCCGAGCCGCACCATGTTCACTCCGATCCTAGCAAGGAACTGGACGTGCCTGGCCAGGTCGGCGGGCGACTTCTTGTAGACATCCGACCCCGATAAGATTGCCCAGAACCGCACCGGAGTGCCGTCGCCCAATTCGAACCCGCTGCCGTCCGGGGTGAGCCGGACGAAGCCGGTCTGGCCGGCCGCTCCCTCGTTCAAGGGGCGGAGGTTAAGCGCGGCCCGCTCCGAGGCCGCGTGCCTCGGGATCTCGAACGCCCACGTCCCGGCCACCGACCTATCGCCGCGATCGTCCTGCGCCCCGCGCACGAGGTCAGGGCCAGCGCCAGCAGCGCGGCGAGCGCGGTCCTGCGGCGTGTCCCCGTCACGCCTTGCCCCCGCGCCGGTCGCGCCGCCAGCGGGACGCCCCATACGCCTCGGGCCGGACCATGAGACAATCGATTAGCTCTACGACCCCATTCCTCATCAGGCCTTCCTTGCAAGGGCTCCGCACATCCCGGTGCGATGGAAACGACCCTCCCGCGGGTCACCGACCGCCCGGTATGTTGACCCATAATTATCGCAAAAACGATTCGCCTCGGCAATTGAATCCCTTCAGGTGGGTGCGCCAACGGTGGGCATCTTGAAAGTTGGTGGAATCTTTGTACACAAGAGCGAACGCGGTGACCTCAGAGGAAAACCTAACGACGGGATCGGAGTCCACCCATGCACTCTTCAGCCCTGACGCCCGAGAAGCAGGCCGAGATCGAGGACCTTACCCGGGCCATCCGCGAGGCCGTCGACGCCGAGATCGGCAAACTGGCCGCGAACCTCGCCTCCACCGACGACGCCCACCTCTTCGGACAGAACGAGTTCAAGATCCGCGCCCTCGCCCACAGGATCGCCGCCAAGGCGGTCGAGGAACATCTGGCGCAAAAAAAACTAGGATGGCAAAAGTAGCTGGAGGCACTGTTGCTCCAACCCCGTGAGATAGCTGGCCGGGTCATGTCGGAAGCGGTGCTGCTTTCGTCGCGACTCGCGCCGCGCTTCCAATCCGCGCGCAGCTCTCGCCAGCGCGGCACATAACCGGGCCGCAAGACCAAGCCTTCGTCCGGCGCAGCCGCGTCGCCAGACTCGAGATCACGCGCGCCGAGCCCATTACGACCAATCCGGGCGAGGCCCGACGCCGACCGCTGGCACGACGCTCGTGGTAGCGGTGGCTGCCGAAGGCGTGCTCCAGGTCGTTGTTCGTCCGCGGCACATCCGCGAACGCGTAGCACTGGAACAGCCCCGGCCAGTAGCTCTTGCTCACCTTCAGGAAGTGTTTCAGGCCCGCCCCGACCGACGGGAAGTCGGCCGTCGCCGCCGCCCGACGCATCCGGCTCAACAACTTCACCAGGCGGCGCCGCACCCCCTTGGCCTCCAATCCCACCTCATTCTTCAGCACCCGCGCCACGCGCTTGACCCAGTTGAAGGCCGCGCGCACCGGCGGGAACAGAGCGGCCGTCTCTTCCAGGCCGCGCCGCAGGAGTTGCTGCAGCCGCTTCAGACCTCCAGGTAGGCCCCCCGCCAGCGCCGCCACCCGGTCCAGGCTGGCGGCGATCCACTCGAGCCGATCGTGCAGCTTCAGCCCCGCCGCCGCCAACGGCGGCAGACCGTCGTCGGTCAAGGCGGCACGCACCGCGGCGCAGTAGCCCCGCACGATCTCCGCTTCCTCATCGTCCTCGCCCGTCTGCTCAATCTGACGCTCGATCGGTCGGATGCCACGCACTCGCTTCTTCAATTCCTTCTTCGCATGGCGATCCGCCTCGGAGATCGGCTTCGCCGCCTCGCGGAGATAGTGGAAATGGCAGAGCTGGTGCGGGACCCCCGACAGCGCACCGGCCACCGCGTTCCGGATGCTCTCTTGGCCATCGGAGATCACGCCGGTGATGGGCACCGGCAGGGCCTTTTGCACTTCGGTGATCAGGCCGGCCAGATCCTTGGCGGTGGACGACAGGAGGCTTCGGGCCAGAAGGATCTCCCCGGAGAGGCAGTCGCGCAAGACCCAGAGGACCTCGTGACCGACGTCGGGCTGCAGTCCGTCGATGGCCAGGATGACACGACGCTGCTTGCGCAACAGCGGTCCCAGCCGCTTGGGGTCGGCGGTGGCCAGTGCCCTCAGCTCGTCGTAGCGGTCCAAGAGGTTGGTGACCGTGCGTTGAGCGACGACCAGACCGCGGCGGGTCAGCTCCTGGTGGATCTCGGGGATGCTGCGGTGCTCGGCATGTCGGAGCCGACCGACCAAGGCCATGACATCGAGCCCGAACTCGTGATAGGGCAGGGCGAAGTGGGGCTCGGCCTCGGGCCTGTAGGGTCGGAGGAAGCGGGGGCAAGCGGGATTGATACAGCGTCGGACCGACAGGGTCAGCCGGAGGACACCGTCGAGGGTGGTGATGGTGCGGAAGTTGTTGTAGCGGGCCCAGAGCCGGTGTTGACATTCGGGGCAGTCGCGTGTGATGGGCACCAAGCTCAGGGAGCGATCGGGTTGCGGGCGCGGTCGTCGTCGCTTGCGCATGGAGGGCCTCCTTTGGTGGCTACCTCCCTTCTACGAAGCCAGCTTCAGTTAAGTTTGCCATCCTAGAAAAAAACGGCTACGAAGGCGCCGGAGTAACCTGCCCGCACTGCGGCCGGGCCGCCGAGTTCCACTCGCACCGCTGGCACACCTCGTTCAGTCTCGTGGGGGCCATCCGCGACCGCCGCGCTTACTACCTTTGCCGGATCTGCGGCAAGGGCCTGTTCCCCTTCGACCGCGACGCCGGCCTGACGACCCGCGACCTGACCCCGGGCTTGGAGCGAGTCGCCACCTTGGCCGGGACCGTCGCCGACAGCTTCGAGAAAGGGGCCGAACTCCTCGAAGAAATGTCGGGCGCACGGGTCTCGGAGTCGACTGTCGAGCGGACCACCGAGGACGCCGGTCAGCGCCTGGCCGACGCCGTCGAAGCCGGCGCAACCTTCGGCCCCAAGACCGACTGGCCCTGGCACAAGGATTATGACGGGAAAAAATGGGCCTACGTCGAACTCGACGCCACCGGCGTCCGACAACCAGGCGAAGGGGGCGGCCCCGCCGAGGGCCGCATGGCCTACGTCGGGATGGTCGGCAACCCGACACCGGAGTTCCTCGCTCCCGGCGAGAAACCCGGGCCGATGCAGGCGCGTTCCCTCTCGGGGCTGTACCCCCTTGGAAGAGTTCACTCCGCTGATCCGCACGCCCGCCGCGCACGTCGGCATGGACCGGGCCGACCGCTGGATCGGGCTGTCCGACGGCGGCAACGGCCTGGAAGCCCGGCTCCGGGAAAACTTCCCACGTGTGGAAGTGATTATCCTCGATTTCTTTCACCTCGCGGAAAAACTCACCGGCCTTGCGCGACTGTTGCACCCCGGCGACGAGGGCGCGGCGGAGGCCCAAGCACGGCAGTGGCGGCAGTGGCTCAAGGAGGAAGGGGGCGCGTTGCTGGGTGCCGTCCTCCGCCAGTGGGATTGGCCTCCCCGGCCCGGCCTGCACGAGGCGGTCGACGAGCTGACCGGTTACCTCGACCGGCACGCACACCGGATGGAGTACCCCGAATACCTGGCTCACGGCTGGTGCCTCGGCAGCGGCGCGAGCGAGAGCGCCTGCAAGACGGTCGTCGGCCAACGCCTGAAGTTGGCCGGGATGCGCTGGGGCGAGGACGCCGCCCACGCCGTCTGCCACCTCCGCGCGCTCTACCGCAGCGAGAAGGGCCAATGGGACGCCTTTTGGAATCGGGATTACTCGCCCAACTGAACGCCTGTCTCACCAACTAACGTGATGCTCACCGGTGCGCCAAGGGCGCACGACACACTTTGCAGGACTGAGTCTAATGGGTCCGCGCGAAATCTGTGGCGCTTCGTGACCATCGTTCAGAATCCCGGCAGGAGAGCCAACATGGGCAAGGATGTTGCGGCGATCCGAGACGACCTCAAGCCCCTACTATCCCAGATCGCCTGCCAGTTGGGACGCGAGGTCTTCCCCGACGGCATGCCCTGGGGCACCACGTTCTCCGAACTCGAACAGCTCGGCGACGAGATCGCCCGCGCGATGTATCGAGGCGAGTGTCCGGGACCAAGCTGACACCACGGCTCAGGACCCCAACGGCCCGGAGTGCCCGGTCTGTGGTCGAGCCACCCGCGCCGCCCCCGACGAACCACGCACCCGGACGACGACCCGGGGTGAGATCGCATGGGTCGAACCGGTGCGCCACCGCCCTCAACTGTCGGAGGGCTTTTTTTCTAAATGACACCACGCAAAAGGGAAAGTACCTCAGGCGGCCTTCGCCTCCCGGTATTCCTTATCTTCCACCTGGAACGGAGCTTCCGACTCCAGCCACGCAAAAACCAATTCCAGTAATTCCGTCAAGTCCTGGCACCGATGATTCCGTGTGATGTGTTCATGCAACAGCCACCACACCCGCTCGATCGGGTTCCTCTCCGGCGCGTAGCAGGGCAACAGATGCACCTGGATCCGGCCCTCCCACTTCCAGAGATCCTCGATCACCTCCAGACTCGTGTGGCAGCTCGCATGGTCACACAGAACGTGGATCTTGCGGGAACGCCGCAGCTTCCGCCGCAAGTCGTCCAGGTGCTTGAGGAACAGCTTGCCGTTGCGCCCCTGCTTGGGGGCGGCCTCGATCACGAAGACCTGGCCGGTCCGCCAGGGGAACGAGCCGGAGAGATGGCGCTTGCGGTTGGTCCCCGGGGTCGCGACGGTCGCTTGCTGGCCTTTGAGCATCCACATCCGGCCGCTCTTGGGGTTGGTCTGGATCTCCACCTCGTCCTGCCAGACGATCGTCTCATCCGCAGGCAACTCGGCGACCAGTTTCCGCAACTTGGCCAGCTTGGCCTCTTTCTCCGGGTCGGTGGGCCCCAGCACGGGACGAGGGCGACGGTAGACCACGGGACTGCGATGCAGCCCGCGGCGAACGGTCTCACGGCTGACCGTCAGATCATGACGCTCGCGCAGGAGCAGGACCAGCGTGGCGCCGCACCAGCGGCTGCGCAGGAAGCCGAAGTCACGGGGGGTCTTCTGGGTCACCCACGAGACGACCAGGGCGAGCCCGTGGAGTCCGAAGCGAACGGGGCGGCCGCGTTTCTTGCCGGTTCAGCCCTCGATCCCCTCCTGGTGGAAGCGCTGGACCCAGCGGTCAATGGTCCTGGAGCTCCAGAACAGGAGCGTGGCGACGGTCGCCCAGGAGTGACCCTCGGCCAGGAGCAGGAGGATGGGGGCGCGGAAGCGGATCTCGGGATCAGGGTCCGGGGTCGTCCCAAAGTGGGGCACAGAGCATAGCTTACCGTTCGCTTAACACGGGAAGGGGTTCAGCACAATGCTGAATGAGGCGGTGGAACAGGTCGGCAGGCAAGTCCCACAAGGCCAACAATCTCTCTTGCAGAGGGGTCAAGGGCGTGAGGGGGATGCTCACCTCCCCCGCCACCTCCACCACACTCAGGCTGATCCCCTGGAACACTTTCAACAGCATCTCCGCGCTGGGTCGCCGCGCCTGCCTTCCCGGCTGACCGGGGTAGACCCCCGTCAGCGTCTGCCCGCTGTCTTGCAGCTTCTTCCTGACCTGCCACTCCAGCAGGGTCAGCAGACGTATGGCCAGGCTCAGCAGCAGCACCCGTCCCTGCATCCGGCTCTCGTCCTGCAGGTACATCGGCGTCAGCGACAGCGACCGGCCCTTCAGCCGCGACCAGTCGTCCTCGATCCGGTATTGACCTCGATAGCCCCACACCACCGCCGTCAAGGTCATCTCCCGGTGGTTGGTCGCGTAGACCTGCCAGCCCATCTCGCGTTTGGCTTGCTCGATGGCTCCTTCCCGCCGCGCCACTTCCACTTGAGGGTCTTGCTCCTGCACGGTTTGCTCCGGGCGGTCGCCGTAGCAACGGAGACGCCGCTCCCGGGTGGTTGTCTCCACCCGAGCCTCCAGCAAGCCTTCCACGCGCGGCTGCTTGAGGATCGCCTGGGCGGCCGCGTGCAACTCCTCCGCACCCAGGCGTTTCTTGCCCTGCTTGCGTGCGTTGAGCTGCTCCAGTGGCTCCGCGGCCTGTTGCACGCGTTTGTCCCGCCGCTGCTGCGGGCCGGTGGCGAAGGCGACCGACCGCACCAGCCAGCGCCGCTCCGTCCACTGCAACAGACGCCCGTTGACTTCCGCCTGCACGACCACCTCGACGGAAAAGCCCTCGGCGACCAGTTCGGGTGGTTGCTCGGGCATCGCCTGGGGACGATACACCGGCTGCAGCGGTTGCTGGCTGGTCCAGACCGGCTGCAACAAGGCCCGCCGCTCCTCGTGGGACAGTTGCTTCTCCGACAACGGACAGAGATCGTAGTCCTGGGTGCTGGCCACGTAGGCGCGGGTGGCCAACGCCGCCCTCTTGCAGTCGCCCACGTAGGTCTTGCCGCCCGCGCCGAAGGAGCGTTGCACCTTCTGGATCTCGGGGATATACCACGGGTCGTCCGCGCTGTTGCCCGCGACAGCCAACGTGCTCACCGGCAGTCCGAGCGGATCGAGGGCCGCCGCCGCGATCTTCAACTGGGGCAGGTCGTCGCGGTCCTTGCTGTGGCCGAACTGCAACAGGCCGTGCTCCGAGAGGACCTCGGCATAGGAGGACGCCGTGGTGGTGTCGATGCGGAACAGGGAAGGGGCGAGGGCGTAGACGCGGACGGTGTGGCCGTTGAGGTCAGCCTCGAAGGCTTGCCAAGGAGTGGGCTGGGCGAGGGCGTCGAGGACGTCGGCGAGGCGGTCGTCATGGAAGTCCAAAGGCCGCAGGGACTTCCCCAGGCAGGCCTGAAGGGTGAGCAAGTGCTCTTCGACCCAGGGAAGGAGGTGGTAGAGGCGGTGGTCGCCCTGGCAGGTGAGGAAGACGAGCCAGACACAGACGACCTCGCCGAAGGAGAGCTCCCCCTTCCAGAGATGGTGCGTCGGGAAGTGGCGGTCGAGGAACTCGGCCACCTGCAAGCGTTGCAAGGAAGCGAACAGAACGGGAATGTCGTCCACCCGTTCGACGCTGAGCACACAAGGCGTTGCAGTGTTCATGGACTCAGTGGTAAGCCTCTCTCGCCTTTCTGAAAAGTGCCTCTTTCGTTAAGCGAACGGGAAGGCATAGTGTACGAACTTGACACTTTACGGCACAAAGCGAGGCACGGACTGGAGCATTATCCCTCGTGATTCGCGGCAGTTGCGCCAACAAGAGCCAAACGACCACTACTGAACAGTGTCAAGTAGCCGCCGGATCAATTTGGGACGGTCCCGCCACGCCACCTGGTTGATGCGTTAAGTCTATGCCACTCCTGGAGATGCTACATTATGGTGTTGAAGATGAGCTTGACAATATCCTGTGCGCGCTTGACCGGACCGTTTCCGGCTGCTCAGATGAGTGTTTACTGAGAGTCAGGAAAGTAATGTCCGCCCGGGTATCGCTCATGTATACTTGCAGGCATGAGAGACAAAGGGTCGCCCGAGGAACATGAACACCGTCGCTTGCTGGCCGTCCAGCGCGTCCTGGAGGGATACACCGCCGAGGAAGTCGCCGAGATCCTTGGTGTCGATCCACGGTCGGTCCGTCGTTGGGTCGCCGCGTATCGTGAAGGAGGAGGACGGAGTTTACTCTGCCGGCCCGTCTCGGGCCGCCCGCCCAAGTTGACCCTCACTCAGGAGAAGATTGTCCGGCGCTGGTTGGCCGACAGCCCGAGAGAGCATGGGTTCGAGACCGAGTTATGGACCGCCTCGCGGTTAGGTCAACTGATCCAAGAGGAGTTCGGTATCCGACTCCATCCGAGGTATCTCAGCGTATGGCTGCGGGACCGGGGGTTCACCCCGCAGAAGCCGCAGCGCGTCCCCCGAGAGCGCGACCCGAAGGTGATCGCCGCATGGCTGGAGTCCGACTGGCCGCGCATCAAAAAAAACAACGGCCCGACAAACGGCTAGAATGCCGAGGTTTTTTGAAGATGCTGCAAGTTGTTTTCAGGAAAGGACTTGCGCTGACAGATTTTACGTAAGTGTAGGCCTGTCAACAACATACGGCATCTCGATTTTCGTCGGGTTGCTAGCCCTGTGTCGGGTCGTTGAAAAAAAAAGCCAGACGACAAGGAGCGCACATCGCCCTGATCGACGAGAGCGGCTTGCTGATGGGACCGCTCCTCCGCCGCACTTGGTCTTTGAAGGGCCATACCCCGGCGATTACCCAGGGCGGCGCCCACCGCCAAAAGGTCTCGGTCGCGGCGGCGGTGGGGCTGTCGCCCCGCCGGGATCACTTGGGGCTTTACTTCCACACGCTGGCCGACGGCTACTTCGACAACTGGTATGGGACCGCCTTCATCGAGGCGATGTTGCGGGACCTGTCCGGTCGATTCGTGGTCGTCTGGGACGGCGGCCCGATGCACAAGGGGGAGCCAATCCGCGCGTTGGAGACTCAGTTCGCCCATCGGCTGATCTTGGAACGGCTGCCGCCGTGGGCCGCGATGCTCAACCCGGTGGAACCACTTTGGAGTGGGTTGAAATGGGAGCGGTTGAGCAACTTCGCCCCGCACGATGTGCGTGAACTTGACGAGCGCGTGGTCGCCGAGTTGGCTGCGAAGCGAAACGATCAAGTATTCTTGCGGAACTTGTTCCATGCCTCGGAACTCCCGCTCCCGTGGACATTACTTTCCTGACTCTCAGTAGGTTGGCCAGAGGAGGGACCGAAGCGTAGGTCTCTCGCGTCATCTGGGAAATGTCGGGTGAGTGTCCCTCGGGCCGGACGGCGGGGGGGGGACGACCCAACGCCACCGGAGCCGCACCAGCGGCCCTACCGGGCCGCGGCACTCGAGGGTAGCCATGAGACTTCGCCAATCCTTGTCGTTCCTCCGCAATCATCCCGCCTTCCGATCCAGACCACTCCGCGTCGCGTTCCGGGTCGTCCGCTGGGAACTGTACAAGGTCTTTCACCATCAGCCGGTGATCTCGATCCACGCGCGGAGCCGCATGCGGCTCACCCCCGGCCGGCGGCGCGGCGCACACGGCCTGTGCTTCGCGTTCCGAGAGGAGATCGATCCCGCGATCGCCGAGGCCATCCGGCGCCACGTCCGCGCCGGCGACACCGTCTTTGACATCGGGGCCAACATCGGCCTCTGGTCGCTCCGACTCGCCGAGGTCGTCGGGGACGAGGGGAGCGTCGAGGCCTTCGAGCCCATCCCGCTGAACTACCAGCGGCTCGAAGAGAACCTCGCGCTCTCGAGGCACAAGAACGTCCACGTCCATCGGATTGCCCTCGGGTCGAAGCCGGGCGAACTCCGCCTCTACTTGCCCGCCGATCCGGGCCGAGCCGCCATCGCCCCCGAATCCGACAAGGACAGGGTGATCACGGCCCCCTGCACCGCCTCGACGACTTCTGGGCCGAGCAGGGCCGCCCCCGTGTTTCCTTCGTCAAGTTGGACGTCGAGGGCTCGGAACCCGAGGTCCTTCGCGGCTCCCGCGAGTTCTTCTCGACCTGCAGGCCCGTGACCGCATGCGAGATCAACGTCGATAAACTGTCGGCAGCCAAAGAAGTCAAAGAATCTATCTTCGAGTATTTTCATTCGCTCAACTATCAAATCCTGCGTTTCGACAACATGGATCTCAATTTGATGGCGTTCGATACCAGGAATGCCATCGATGGCTGGTACGATATCGTTTGCGTCCCGCAGCAATGACTCCGCACACCCCACTTTACCCTTCACCATTCGTCATCCTGAAGCGTTGACAGGGATTTCCCAGATGAAAGCCGTCAGCCACGCTGAACAGTCTATTGAGCCGGGTGCAACCCGTTTGGCTGCAACTCTCGCGTGATTGTAAGTCCTTGAAATGGTGTGGGAAAGCACCTGTCCGAGGGATCGGGCCTTGTCCGGTGGCGCGCTCGACGGGCCATTATTCGGCGTCGGGGGCTGAAATGTGACGCTCAGGGGACTTATCCTGACCGCTGCTCAACATGTCCCAAACGGGAACGGTGAGGAGTCGGTCCCCATGAGCGCTTGTCAGGGTAGCCCGCCCGTCGCGGCGTGTCCACCGACGGTCGACGAGTTGCAGCCGCAGATCCGTCAGCGGCTCGACGAGATCATCGCCTACTGCTTGAATGATCAAGGGCCCGCGTCCTTCCTCGAGTTCGAGACGGCCCTCCTGGGGCTCCTGCGGTCGCTGGGATGCTTGCTGATTCAGCTCTTCCTCCAGGCACGCCACGAGCGGCTCGATCCGGCGGCCTGGCAGGCTCGCGGCTATCGCGTGGCGGACCCCGCCGCCGGGCGGACGCTCAAGACCAGTTGCGGGCCGGTCGTCTATCACCGGGCCTTCCTCGTGCCGCGGCACGGCGGCGGGCCCGGCGTGCATCCCTTGGACGTGGCGCTGGGCCTGACGCGCGACGCCTTCAGCCCGCTGGTCATCGGCTGGTTCTGCCGGTTGGCCACCCGGATGAGCTTCCAGGTCGCCAGCGGGCTCGGGGGAATGTTCCTGGGGGCGGCGCCGCCGGCCTCGGCGATCGAGCCATGGGTCCTGGGCCTGGCCCGGCCCGCTTACGTCTACCTGAGCGACGGCCCCTTGCCCGGGGACGAGGGCGAGGTGCTGGTCATCGAGGTCGACGGCAAGGCGGCCCCCACGGCCACGGAGCAGGAACTGGCGCGGCGTCGCGGCCCGCGGGCTCATCACAAACCTGGCTGCCAGTGTCAGCGGCATCGGGGCCGGGCGAAACGGGGGCGTCGGGGCCGGAAGAAGCGGCGCAAGAAGGGGGACAAGAGCAAGAACGGCCGGAGCGTCACCTTGGTGGTGATGTACACGCTTCCGGCGGGGCGCGGACGGTCGGCTGCACGGCCCGCTCCACAAGAAGGTCTTCGGGACGTTCGGTGCGCGGAAATCGGCGCTAGAGTGGGCCCGGACCTAGGCTGTCCAGTCTGTGCTGTTTTTCTACGTTAGAATTCATGCCAGAATCGGTCCCGCCAAGGAGGGCGTTTCAGGTGGGGATGTCGTGATGAGCGACGAAGGGGATGCTGCTCGAAAGGCAAGGAAACTCCGAGCCAGTCGTGATCGGTGGAAACAGCGCTCCGCCGAGAAACAAAAGCAGATTCGACAGTTGCGGGTCACCAACCGTGACCTGTCCACCAGCCGAGATCAGTGGAAAGCACGCGTCAAAGAGTTGGAGCAACAACTGCGCACTGTGCAATCCGCTGCGGAGAGCCCCGCGGCTGACGGTCCGGCTGTCCGCGTCTTTTTGGGGGGCCAGATCGTCAATCGGTCGAGGACCCTCTGGATTCCCCTCTCCTTGCTGGGCGACTGATTACACCCGAAGAGTTGTCTTGCGCCAAAGGGCATATCTCCCCCCTGCTGTTGGTTCGCTTGTCTCTGACCTGGGTCTGCGCCGCTCACAGCAGCTATCCCATGTTTGGGGTGAAGCCACCCAGGCCGGCGGCTCCGGTGCGCGAAAACCCCTTGTTTTCCAGGTCTTTCGCATAGGGGAGCCCCTCGTCGGCCCCAAAAGCGTAGTGGCAATCTGATCCAGAGTTCCCCTAGAACTCCAGGAGATTTCGCTTGAATCCCCATGATTCGTCGTGATAATAGTTCTCATGTACCCGAGAACCGTGAAGGTCCGCTCCTCCAGCGGCACCGTCAACGAATACGTCCGCATCGTCGAAGCCTACCGCGACGGCGGCAAGGTCAAGCAACGCGTCGTCGTCGACCTCGGACGCAAGGACCTCCTCATCGCGGTCCTCCCCAAGCTCCGCCGACTCCTCGCCGGAGAAACCGCCGTCGAGCCCGGCGATCCGGCCGATCCCCAAGTCGGCGATGCCTCGAATTGGGGGCCGGTCCTCGTCGTCCGGGCCTTGTTCGATCAGTTGGGCCTCTGGTCCATCCTCGACCAACACCTCGGGCGAGCCAAAGGCGTCCCGTTCGCCGACCGCGCCTTGGTGCTCGTCGCCCACCGGCTCATCGCCCCGGCCAGCGAGCACGGGCTCGCCGGCTGGCTGGAGACCGACTTCGTCTGCGACCGCAAGGGCCGACGCTTCGTCCCCCACTGGCACCGGCGTCGCCGGGTCCGCGTCCATCCCCGCCAGCTCGACGCCTGGTACCGCACCCTCGACCAGCTCCTCGCCGCCAAGGACCGGATCGAAGTGGCGTTGTACCACCGGCTCCGCGACCTCTTCAGCCTCAAGCCCGAGTTGGTCCTCTACGATATCACCAGTACCTACTTCGAGGGCGCGGGACCGCACGACTTCGCCAAGCACGGCTATAGCCGCGATGGCAAGCCGCAGAACGTGCAGGTGATCGTCGGCGTGGTGATGGTCGCGGGCTGGCCGATCGCCCATCATGTCTGGGAGGGCAATCGCATCGACCATTCCACGGTTCAAGAAGTCATCAGCGACTTGCGCACACGCTTCGAGTTCGGTCGGGTCGTCTTCGTCGGCGACCGAGGCATGGTCACCGATGAGAACATTGAGTCCCTTAAAAAAGATCAGCATGGATTTCTCGTCGGGATCAAGCGGCGGCGTAACGCCAAGCTCGACGCCTGGCTCGATGCCGTTGACGACACGAAGTGGGTCGACTGTCCCGGCGGCATCAATACGCGGGAACGGAAGACCGATCCACCGCGCACGCGCGCCCAGGAAGTCCCCTCCGGGAATCCCGACCTGCGCGTGATCGTCATCGACTCCGACGAGCGTCGCGGCTACGAGAAGGCGAAGCGCGAGCAAGCGATGGAGCGAGCACGCCGGAGGCTGGAGAAACTCAAGGAGCGTGTCGCCTCCGGCGCCTTGAAGCGGCCCGAGAAGATTGGGGCGGCTGTCGAAAGGATCATGCAGAAATATCACGGCTATCGCTATTTCGACTGGAAACTCAGCGCCGGGTCGCTCGAGTTCTCCGAGAGTAAGACGCACCTGGAGCGTGAAAAGAAGATCGAAGGAAAATATGTGATCGCGACCAGCGAGAAGGGACTGAGCGTCCTCGACGCCGTGGCGCTGTACAAGGAGTTGACCGAGGTCGAGAGTGGGTTCCGGCAACTCAAGGACGTGATGGCGATGCGGCCGATCTATCATCAAGTCGAGCCGCGAGTCAAGGCTCATATCTTCGTCGCGGCGCTGGCACTATTGGTTCAACGCCTCCTGGGCCGCCGGCTCAAGGAGGCGGGAGTGGATCTGTCTCCTGAGCGGGCGCTGCAAGCGCTGTCCACCGTGCGGCTGGTGAGCTTCCGTCTGGAGGGCCAAGCGGAACGTCGAGGACTGACCAGCGGCTGTCCCGACGCCCGGCTGGTCCTGAAGGCGCTGAAGCTCGTCGACCAGCGCCCGCCGGCGCCGCCCCAGGGGGAGGAGACCGTAATGTAGTGACTAATCGAAAATCCGACCCTTGCCCCGCAAGGGGTTACGTTGAGCCACCCCAAACATGGGCTATCGCGGTGTTGCCTTGATCTTTTCCTCCCTCCAAGGTGTCGTGGCCGCCGTGGGTCCTTGTGCCGAGACCATCCGCCTGTGGCTGTTGCGTGTCGGGTTGTTTCTGCTCCGGCGACCCTTGCCGCGTTGTTCCGATTGGGTGTTTCTTGTCGATCTGACCATCCAGTTGGGAGAGCACAAGTGTCTGGTGATCCTGGGCGTGCGCTTGTCTGTCTGACGCAGCAAAGGCTACAGCCCCGCTCCTCACGATGTCCAGGTGCTCTCTGTGGCTGTGTGGACGCGCTGCCACGGCGAAACGGTCGCGGCGCACCTGGGCACGCTCCGCAAACGTCTGGGCGTGCCGATGCAGGTCGTCTCCGATCACGGCAGCGATGTGCTGGCGGGAATTCGCTCGTGGAAGCGGACACAGCAGGATCATCAACACGTCGTCGAGACCTACGACATCACCCACGGTCTGGCCATTCTGCTGAAAAACCAGCTTGAGCCCGACGCGCGTTGGGCCAGTTTTGTCCAGGCGTGCCAGAGCACGCGACAGCAGTTGCAGCAGACCGCGGGGAGCTTTCTGAAGCCCCCGTCCTGGCGCAGCAAGGCGCGGTTCCTCAACGTGGAAAGTCACTTGACGTGGGCCAACAAGATGTTGGTCTTGCTCCGAGGGGCCGATGTTGCGACTCTGGCGGAGCAACTTGGTGTGGGCGAAGCCGAGGCGGCTGCATGGTTGGAAGAGAAACTGGGTTGGCTGCGCGGACGCGTGCGAAGTGCGCAGCGTGGAGTTACTTTCAGAAGGTGGTCAAAGTTGCAGAGCAAGAGATCAAAGAAGGAGGACTGAGCCGCACGAGTTGGCGACGAGTGAAGGACCGCCTGGGAGGAGAAAGCCAACCTGTGGGAACCGGGGAAGCATTTCGCGAACAGGTCCTGTCGTTTGTGCGGAAGGAAGGAGCCAAGGTGCCTGCCAGGCAGAAGTACCTGGGGAGTACCGACGTGCTGGAGTCGTTGTTTGGCAAGTACAAAGACCTGGCCGCACAAGCGCCCTGCCGGGAGATCACGGCGAATGTCTTGATGATCCCGCTGTTGGTGACCTCCTTGACGGCGGACCTCCTTCGCCAGGCATTGGAGACCGTTCGAGCACAGGATGTCGAGGAGTGGCTCGATGAGCACCTGGGACCTTCCCCGCAGAAGAAAAAGCGAGCGGTGTTGACTGCGGCCCGTTCCAGTAACACGAACGAGGGCCCGGAACCAGCATGAAAAAAACGGCCCGAAATCAGCACAGACTGGACAGCCTAGTCAAGGACACTCCTGATCCCCCTCTCCTTGCTGGGCGACTGATTACACCCGAAGAGTTGTCTTGCGCCAAAGGACATGTCTACCCCCTGCTGTTGGTTCGCTTGGCTCTGACCTGGGTCTGCGAGGCTCACAGCAGTTATCGCGGAGTCGCCTTGATCTTTTCCTCCCTCCAAGGTGTTGTGGTCGCCGTTGGCCCATGTGCCGAGACCATTCGCCTGTGGCTGTTGCGTGTCGGCTTGTTTCTGCTGCGGCGGCCCTTGCCGCGTTGTTCCGATTGGGTGTTTCTTGTCGATCTGACCATCCAGTTGGGAGAGCACAAGTGTCTGGTGATCCTGGGCGTGCGCTTGTCGGTGTTACGCAGCAAAGGCTATAGCCCCGACCATCACGATGTCCAGGTGCTCTCGGTCGCTGTGTTGACGCGCTGCAACGGCGAAACCGTCGCGGCCCACCTGGGCACGCTCAGCCAACGTCTGGGCGTGCCGGTGCAGGTCGTCTCCGATCACGGCAGCGAGGTGCTGGCGGGAATTCGCTTGTTCCGGCGGAAACAGCAGGATCGTCACCAGTGCGTCGTCGAGACCTCCGACATCACCCACGGCCTGGCCATTTTGCTGAAAAACCAACTCGAGCCCGACGCGCGTTGGGCCAGTTTTGTCACGGCGTGCCAGAGCACGCGACAGCAGTTGCAGCAGACCGCAGGCAGCTTTCTGAAGCCCCCGGCCTGGCGCAGCAAAGCGCGGTTCCTCAACCTGGAAAGTCACTATGTTATGAAGCCACGGCCTCTGGCCGTGTGACCCGAAGAGCTTCGAGCGATCCGGCGTGCATCGCCTCGTCAGACGGCATAGGTTCTCCCTCCGGGAAGGCCCCTTCGGGCAGGAGGGGGAGCCTCTGCACGAGTGGCAGAACCTGTCCCATGTGCGGTGGGACTGCAAGTACCACGTCGTGATCATACCGAAATACCGCCGCAAGGTCTTCTACGGGAGGCTTCGGCGTCAGGTCGGGGTGATCTTGCGAGAGTTGTGCCGTCAGCGAGGGATCGAGTTGGTGGAGGGGCATGCGATGCCCGACCACGTCCACCTGTGCCTGAGCATCCCGCCCAAGTACAGCGTGGCGCACACGATCGGCTTCCTGAAGGGCAAGAGCGCCGTCCGTATTCATCGGGAGTTGCTGCAGGAGCGTCGGTTGACCGGGTTGCACTTCTGGGCGGCGGGATACTGCGTCAGCACGGTGGGCCTGGACGAGGCCCGGGTGCGTCAGTACATCCGCGAGCAGGAGGAGTTGGAGCGTCGTCAAGGAGAGTTCGACTTCGAGTAACCACGTCGGCCCCAGGGGGGCCTTCCCCACGTGACCGCCCCCAAGGGGGGCGACCGCACGGAACCGGCCCCCTCGGGGGGGCCTTCCTGATACCTCGGCCTCTGGCCGAGGAGCCTCATTTGACGTGGGCCAACGAGATGTTGGTCTTGCTCCAGGGTGCCGATGTGGCGACTTTGGCGGAGCAACTGGGCCAAGGCGTTGCCGAGGCGGGGAAATGGTTGGAAGAGAAACTGGGTTGGCTGCGCGAGTACGCGCACGAAGTGCGCGCCTGGAGTTACTTTCAGAAGGTCGTCAAAGTTGCCGAGGAAGAGATCAAGGAAGCAGGACTGAGCCGCACGAGTTGGCACCGAGCCAAGGACCGCCTGGAAGGAGAAAGCCAACCGGTGGGAGTCGAAAACGAATTTCGAGGACGGGTCCTGTCATTTGTGCGGAAGGAAGGAGCCAAGGTACCTGCCAGGCAGAAGTACCTGGGGAGTACCGACGTGCTGGAGTCGTTATTTGGCAAGTACAAAGACCTTGCTGCACCAGCGCCCTGCCGGGAGATCACGGCGAATGTCTTGACGATCCCGCTGTTGGTGACCTCCTTGACGGCGGACCTCCTTCGCCAGGCATTGGAGACCGTTCGAGCACAGGATGTCGAAGAGTGGCTCGATGAACACCTGGGACCTTCCCCGCAGAAGAAGAAGCGAGCGGTGTTGAATGCGGCCCGTTCCAGTAACATGAACGAGGGCCCGGAACCAGCATGAAAAAAACGGCCCGAAATCACTACAGATTGGACAGCCTAGCCCGGACCCAGGCGACGCGTCGCGGGTTCCCCCCCGGGACTGCCAAGACGGTGCAGAGCGTCGTCGACGGTGAGACGTGCCTGGAGCAGCGGCTCCGGCGGCTGTTCCGCGGCGCGATCCTGACGCTGGACATCCGACATGCGCAGGAGAAGCTCTGGGAGGTGGGTCGGCTCTTCCACCGGGAGGGGAGCGCGGAGTGGACGCGGTGGGTCGAGGAACTGGAGGAGTTGTTGTACAAGGGCCATGTCCGGGCGCTGCTACGACATTTGGAGCAGGAGTTCCGGGGTGTGAGCCGACGGGGCCCCGGGACGAAGGAGAAACGGGAGGTCCTGAAGAAGGTCATCGCCTACCTGGAAGCGCGGGTGAAGTTGATGGACTCCGGTCGTTTGAGGAAAGAGGACCTGGTGATCGCCACAGGTGTGGTGGAAGGTGCGGCGCGGTACGTGGTGGGGGAGCGGCTGGACAACAGCGGGATGAGGTGGATCGAGGAGCGTGCGGAGGCGGTGTTGCTGCTGCGGTGCATCGAGGTCAACGGCGACTGGGAGGACTTCATGAGGTGGAGCCAAGAGCAGCGTAACCAAGAACTTGAGCGTGGCCACGTCGTCCAGATCCGGAGCAAGACCCCTATCCAACTCCCCGAAGCAGCATGAGAGGGACAGACTTGCAGCCAAACGGTCTGCACCCTATTGAGCCCTAGTCCGAAGAACCACAGTTGAACGCCAATGATACGGCCAGCTTACCCTCGTTCGTTACTCTGCCCTGCTTCACGCTGCTGGCTTCGCCATCAGCGGACGACCCGTGTACGTCCATCGGAATGTATGTGCAAATACTCGATTGAAATATTCGATAAAATTCGACAGTTTATCACGCAAGTCTTTCACCGAGGTGAACGAACCACGGCGAATCACTTTCCGCATGATCACCCCGAAGACCACCTCGATCTGGTTCAGCCACGAACTGTGCTTCGGCGTGTACACGAACCGGATGCGGTGACCGGGCTCCGACAAGAACGCCTGGCGGCTCGCCACCGATCCCAGCACACCACGTACCCCCTTCTTGCCCAGCGCCGTGGTGATCTCACATGCCTTGGCCACCACCCGCACCAAGGTCTCCGAACAATGGATGTTCAAGTTATCCGTTACGAACACCCACGACGCACCCGGGTCAATGGCCCTCGTCTGCTCGATGTGGCTGGCGAAGTCGGCCTCGGTACGCGTCGGGCCGATCGTGGGAGCGATCAACTCCCCGGTCGTCACCTGGAAGTTGCCGATCAGGGTCAACGTCCCGTGCCGCTCGTACTCGAACTCGAGCCGCGCCGGCTTCCCCGCGATCATCAGCTTGGTGGCGGCGGTCCGCTCCAACGCCTGGATGCCCGTCATCTCGTCCACGCAGACGGTGTGGGTGTTCTGGGTCTGCTCCAACACTGGCGCCATGCGGTATGTGTCGCAGACCGCCTCGACCTGCTTCTGAAACCGCTCCGGGACCTTCTTGTCACCAAACCCGTAAGACTGGGAGTTAGCGAACCCGAATCGTTACGAGCCTGACAGGCGTTCAGTACGGCCCACGCACTGAACATCCATCGACAGGTACGCCAAGGGCTTTCAAGCTGGTCCTGGACATCCCAGGCTCGCTCGGAGGCACCACCTTGGCAAAGCTCACAAGGGAGCAACTCGTGACGATCGAGGTCCTGCAGGAGCGAGGCCAGTCACACCGCCAGACGGTGCGCCTCCTGGGCGTTTCCGAGGGGGCGGTCCGGTACCACCTCCGCCGCGCCCGCGACGGCGCCAACGATGGCCGGCAGAAGCCCTCGCGCATCGAGCAACTCGATTTGGTCGAGGTCGTTGCCCACTGGTGGCAGACCCAGGTCGAGATCCCGGGCCAGCAGCGGCCACCTAGCATTCAGCTCCTCCATGAATTCCTCCGCGCCGAGTATGGCTACAACGGGTCGTACAAGTCCGTCCGCAAGTTCGTGCGGGCGCGCTACGGCCGGCCCCCGATCCGCCCGTTCCGCCGCGTCGAGACCCCACCAGGGGCGCAAACCCAGAGCGACTGGGGCGAGTTCCGCCGCGTCGATCTCGGCGACCCGGAAGGACCGACGACGGTCTACGCCTTCGTCATGGTCCTCAGCCACAGTCGCAAGGAGGCCGTCGTCTGGAGCCGGTCCATGGACCAGCTCGCCTGGCACCACGTGCACAACGAGGCGTACCGCCGGCTCGGCGGCGTCGCAGCGGTCAACCGCATCGACAACCTCAAGACCGGCATCGTGCACGGCTGCGGCGCCTGGGGACAGATCAACGAGCAGTATCGTGTCTATGCCCGCACACTGGGTTTTCATATCGATGCGTGCGAGGTCCGTGCGCCCGAACAGAAGGGGAAGACGGAACGCCGCGTCGGTGACTGCAAGGGCCTGAACGTCCAGGGCCGGCACTTCGACGGCCTGGCCGACCTCCAGGCCTGGACCGATGCGGACCGTACCGCCCGCACGCTGAAGCGGATCTGCCCGGCAACCGGCTTGTCGGTGGCGGCGAGTTGGGAGGCGGAGAAGCCGTTCTTGCGGCCGTTGCCGGAGTTCTTGCCCGAGCCGTTCGACCTGGTCAAGACGGCGCCGGTGCACAAGGACGCCGTGGTCCACTTCGAGGGACGCAGCTATGTGATCCCGTTCACCTATACCGGCCGCGAGGTGGAGGTCCGCGGCTGCTCGGGACGCGTGCAGATCCTCGACCCCCAAACCGCCGCGGTCCTGATCTCGTACCCGCGGCACACGCCGGAACGGATCTTGATCGACCCGACGTGCTACGAAGGCCCTGGGACCGCCCAGGTGCTCCCGCCCAAGCCGCTGGGGCGAATGGCCCGGAAGCTCCAGGAGATCGCGGCGCTGCCGGTGGAGCGTCGGCCGATGGACCTGTACGCCGCGCTGGCGGAGGTGGCCCGATGACGACCAAAGGCGGTGGGGCCACGCCCGAGCCCGAGAAGCCCTCGGCCTTGCCCGCCAAGCCGGCACCGGCCGACCTGGGGATGCTGGTGGACCAGCTCTTGAAGCTCGGCCTGGACTTCGCGGCCGAGGCGCTGCCAGCGATCTTGACCCGCGCGGTCAAGGAAGACCTGGGCACGCCTGCCCTGCTGGAGCAGCTCCTCCGCGGCGAGTTGGAGCGCCGCGAGGAGCGACGGGTTCGGACGTCGCTACGGCTCTCGGGCCTGCCCACCGGCCAGACCCTTGCGAACTTCGACTTCGCGTTCCAGCCCGCGGTGCAGCGGTCGAAGCTGGAGGCGCTGGCGACATGTGCCTGGCTGCGGGAGAAGCAGGGGCTGTTGATCCTGGGTCCTCCCGGGGTCGGGAAAACACATTTAGCCATCTCGTTGGGTGTCAAGGCCGTGGAGTGCGGCTTCTCGGTGGCGTTCTTCCGGCTGGAGGAACTGCTGCACGCGATGCGCAAGGACGCCGAAGCGCCGCCGACGCGCCTGAAGGGGAAGAAATACATGAAGGCGGCGCTGGTGATCATCGACGAGGTGGGCTTCGAGACGTTCAGCCGCCAGGAGGCGAACCTGCTCTTCCGGCTGGTGAGCTACCGCTACCAGCGGGGGTCGCTGTGCATCACCTCGAACAAGGCCGTGAAGGACTGGCCGGAGATGCTGGCCGGCGACGAGGTGATCACGACGGCGATCCTGGACCGTCTACTGCATTCGTGCCACGTGCTGAACATCCGCGGCCGGAGCTACCGGCTGCGCGACCTGGAGGACGACCTGAACGGGCGGTCGTGAGGCGTGAAGTGGGCCCAGACGTGGCGGACCTGGAGGAGCCGTCCACGACAGCGAGGGTGAGAGTCGGGGATCGATCCGGAGACGGCAACCGGTCCCGGATTCCGAGGAATTTCCAGACGTGTTCACTTATAATTTTGTTCAGTGCAACGACCCTGGAGGAGCCGTTCACGGCGTGGGAGGGGACTTACACAAGAGGCTCGATCCGGAGGCCAGGGAGGGCCGCTGTGGCGAGAGAAAACCGGGGACGCTGTATACCAGTCGTTTTGTTCAGTCGTGGCGGCCGTGGAGGAACCGAGCGCGACGTCGGCAGAAGAGTCCGGGTAAGCATGCGTGGTTTCCAGCGTCCTCGGTCGTGGAGGAACCGAGGCGTGAGGGGTCAGGAACGCGTAACGATCGGGACCGACGCCCTTGTCCCCCTGCCGGACCTGGGAGGAGCCAGCAGGATCTGCGGAGAGACACCAGTAGACCCAGAAAGCACCGCGATTCCGGGGTGGTCCTGGAGGAAACCGCCCTGCCCAGAGAGTCTCAGGCTGCGTAACAGTTCGGGTTCACTAACTGCGTAACGGTTCGGGTCCATTGACATTCTCGGTGGTGTTGAGCCAATACCGGCTCTTGTGGGGCTGCATGGCGGCCTCGCGAAGGTAGCGGCCCACCTGGGACGTCGAGATCGACGCGACGATGCCCCGTTTGACGACCTCATCGGCCAGTTCGTGCGCCGTCCAGTGGGTGATGGGCCGGCCGGACTTCTCGGGGGGCTCGCAGGCGACCGCGAGGATCTGGGTGACTTGCTCCGGGGTGAACTTGCCCGGTGCGCCGGGGCGCGGTCCATCAGTAAGGACCGCTTCGATGGCCCGGCGCAGAGCGGCGTGGGTCTCGCTGCATTCGAGGTCAATGAGGCGGTTCCATGCCTTGGCCCAACGTCGTCGCCAGAGTCCGACCGGGCGTTGCCCAAGGCCGACCTGCTCGGCGATCTCGTCATTGCGAAGGCCGTCGAAGGCCAGGAGGATGAGGGAGGCCCGTTGCCGGAGATGCGAGGGAGCCGTGACGGCGTCGTGGAGCGTGCGGAGGATGTCATGTTGACGTTCAGTGATGGTGATCTTAGCCGCCTTACCCGGCATGGTGAAAGCTCTCCTTGTAACTGGGAAACTAGCAAAGCCAGGTAATTTTAGCGTGACGGTCAACTTCTTGGGATCTCAACTACGGTTTGTGGGACTAGGTAAATAGCTTAACAACCGCTTGCCCGGGCGTTACTCTCGTATGCATGTGGCGACCACGCAAACTCACCCCCGATCAGCTCGAGGAGCGCCGGCTCGCAGCCGGTCGCTTGCTCCGCGCCGGCCGTCTCTCCCAGGCCGAGATCGCCCGGCGACTCGGCGTCAGCCCCGCGGCCGTGTGCCAGTGGGCGAAGCAACTCCGTGATGTCCCGAGGGGGTTCGCGGGATTGCGGCGCCACCCCAAGCCGGGACGCCCACCTCGGCTGAGACCCGCCCAGTGGCAGGAGGTGCTCGAGATCCTCGCGCAGGCCGCGAAGCGGTCCGGCTTCGAGACCGAGCGGTGGACGTTGCCGAGGGTCCGCGCCGTGATCGAGCGGCGCTTCGGGGTGACGTATTATGTGGATTATCTCTCGACCCGGCTGAGGGACCTGGGCTGGACCGCCCAAGGACCCGCCGTCTGGGCCGCCGAGCGCGACGAGGAGCTGATCCGGGCCTGGCTCGACCGGGACTGGCCGCGCATCAAAAAAAGGCTTGCCGCAAGGACGCCGTGATCGTCTTCATCGATGAGACAGGGTTCTCGTTCCAGATCGGCACCGGCACGACGTGGGCCCCCAAGGGACGGACGCCGCAGTGGCGGCGCGTGCGCAAGCGGCGCCAGGTCTCCACGGCGATCGGGCTGACCACCTCGGGCGGTGTCTCCAAAAGGCATTTCGATCACGCGATCCACGGCGAGGACACGGTCGCGCACCTGGAGCACCTGAGTCGCCAGGTGCGCGGGCCGAAGATCATCATCTGGGACCGATTGCAGGCGGCACCGGTCCAAGGTGGTCAAGGCCTTCCTGGGCGAGCACCCCGAGATCGACGTGGGGGGTTGCCGTCGTATGCCCCGGAGCTAAACCCCGAGGAGGGCTGTCACGGCAACGTCAAGGATCACATGAAGGGTGCGACGCCGGAGACCGAGGCGGAGATCCGCGAGCAAGCCGATCGCGGCTTCGCACGGCTTCGCCGCCGCCCCGACCTGTTGCTGGGCTTCTTTCACCACGCGGGCCTCCGCATTAAGCGAGGTGGACCCTCCCAGTGCCGCCGACCAGGCGTTTCCTGCGGGAATTCCTGGGAAGACCATTCCCCCTCTCGCCGCGCCGCAAACCCTGTGGCGACACGGCAACGGCAGCGCCGGGCGTCACCTCCACGCACGAGGAGGCGTGGCTTCCGCCTCCAAGCTCCTCGATGCGTTGTCGGTTCGGCGTGCCAGAAACTCTCCGATGCACTGTCGGAAAAAGCTCCTCGATGCGTTGTCGGTTCGCAGTCAGGAAAATACCTCGGAGAAGGACACTGTAGCAAGGATACCGGGTCACTGCATCAGGCCGCCCTCGCCTTGTGAAGGGTCTTGGTCGTCTCGTCTCGGCCGCGGGCCTGACGCTCGCGAAGCAGGTCCAACGCCAGTCGGACCTCGATCGCACGCTGCGTCCGTACCCGGTACACCGTCGTCTGCATCTTCCGGTACCGACGGTTCCCTCGCTCCACGGCGTTCGACGTCGCTCCCAGCAACTTCTCGTCCAGGAACACCAACGCCTTCTCCAGGCCCGGCACGAACAGCTTCTTCAACACCTCCCGGAGCCGGACAAAACGCTTCGGCTCATGGGCCCAAATCAGTGACTTCCCCATTGACTTTCGCAGATCGTCGAAAACCATTCTCTCGGCCATGCACCCCGATCCTGAGGAGTTCATGCGATGGATTTCCCCATCAATGATCTAATGCATGAAAATGCTTGTTATCAATTCCTCATCGACATCTTTCATCCCCAGGGCTTGCACTGTCCCCGCTGTCAGACCCAAGAAGGACTTCAAATTCAAAACTATTATCGTGACCCAATACTCAATTATCGATGTACTCAATGCCGCCGGGTCTTCAATGCCTGGACGGGCACCCTCTTCCAGGGGACCCACTGGCGGCCCACGCAGATGGTCCTCATCCTGCGCGGTTTTACTCCGGGGGTGTCCACCGCCCAGTTGGCCCGGGAACTCTCATGTAGCCGAAGGCATCTCTTGGATCTTAGACACAAATTCCAAGCACAAGCACAATCCAATTTGGATCGAAAACCCTTGGAGGACGATCATGTCGAAGCCGACGAAATGTATCAAAACGCCGGAGAACAAAGAGGTCCCACACGAGGACCCGGAGGATCCGCCCCGGTGTCGGGCCAACAAGATCAAGGGGCACGGGACGATGGAAAACGACCGTCCTCCCGTGGTCGGGATCGTCGGCCGAGAGTCTGGGACGGTGCGGCTGGAGGTCGTGGCGCATTCGGATCAGGAGACATTGGAAGCATTTGTAGATAAGACAACAAAATCGCAGGCCATGGTATACACGGATGAATGGAGTGGTTACGACCACGTTCCGGAACTCGGTCGCGGCCACGCCACGGTGTGTCACACTCCGGGGAAACGGGAGTGGGCGCGTGATGACGATGGTGACGGGGTACGCGAGGTTCATAACAATACGACCGAGGGATTGTGGACTGGGGCACGGAACTTTTTGCGGAGCTTCCGTGGAGTCAGTAAGTGGTTCCTGGGCCAGTACATGGCCATGTTCGAATGGTCATATAACATGAAGGAGGCGACCAAAGCCGTTCTGCGGGCGATCCTGAGAATCAAGGTCGCTACTGATTTGGGCCCATGAGCCAACGCTTCAACCGCGCCCGCAGTCGCGCCAGCTTGGCCAACGCCGTCGCCGTCCGGCAACGCCGATCGAACAGGCGAGAGACCTCCTCCATCAGACCACGCAGGATGCGCAGCTGCGGCTGGCCCCGGGTGATCCGAACCAGTGTCTTCCGCTCGGAGGCCGTGAGAGGGTGCCGGACGAACAGGTAGCGGTGCTCGAACAGCGCACCGACCTTCCCTTCGATCCGCTTCTTGCGCCGGGCGGCTTGCTTTGCCGCCTTCGAACTGGGACGGCCGCGCGGCAACTTGGGGGCACCGGAGGCCAGGTCCTTGCGCAGCTTGGCGACGGCGGAGAGGACCGCCTTGGTCACTTCCTTGAGGACAGGGAAGGTGCAGAGTTGATGCGGCACCGCACCGAAGACCGTGGCGATCGGCTCGGGATCCAACGACGATCCGTCGGTCGTGATCCCCTGGACGGCCAAGCCTCGCGCGTCCAGGGCCTGCTGGAAGCGGCGGAAGAAGGCCTCGATGTCTTGGGAGGTCGGGTCGCGGTCCAGGACTTGGTAGGAGAGCCGCTTGAAGGTGCGGTTATCGACGATCGACAGGACGCAGAACGGTCCGTCAGAGAGCTCGTCGGCAGCAAGGGAACCCGAGAAGTCCGCGAGTGCCCAATCGAGGTAATCGGCGTCGATTCGCCGCTCCGCCTTTTTCCCCCCCGGCCTCGACCCAGTTCTGGATCGTTGCATAGGGGACGAAGACGCGGTGCTCGCGCCACAAGGTCCAGCCGGCGGTGCGATACGGTCATCCGTCCTCGATGACCAGTCGGACGGCGGCCTCGACGACGCGCCGTGTGTAGTGACTGCCTGGGTGGGCCAGGTCGGTCATGTCGGCGTGGAAGTACTTGCGGCAGCGGGAGCAATCATGCTGGGAGTGGATCAGGATCAGGTCGCAAGGCCGTCCGGTGAGGGGATTGCCCAGGTCGTGAAGGGTGCGACGTCCCAGGCCATCACGGTAGGAGCGATGTCCACAGCGTGGACAGGGTCGCCGACGATAATTTCGGCTCTGGACGCGGATCTTGGGCTTGGGCAAGTCCTCGATGCGCTTGATCCCCTCGGAGGGATCGGGGCGGTATTCGCCGGGTCCCGGCATGGTTGACCTCCTGGAAGAGAGAGACTACTCCCACAAACCGTAGTTGAGATCCCAAGAAGTTGACCGTCACGCTAAAATTACCTGGCTTTGCTAGTTTCCCAGTTACAAGGAGAGCTTTCACCATGCCGGGTAAGGCGGCTAAGATCACCATCACTGAACGTCAACATGACATCCTCCGCACGCTCCACGACGCCGTCACGGCTCCCTCGCATCTCCGGCAACGGGCCTCCCTCATCCTCCTGGCCTTCGACGGCCTTCGCAATGACGAGATCGCCGAGCAGGTCGGCCTTGGGCAACGCCCGGTCGGACTCTGGCGACGACGTTGGGCCAAGGCATGGAACCGCCTCATTGACCTCGAATGCAGCGAGACCCACGCCGCTCTGCGCCGGGCCATCGAAGCGGTCCTTACTGATGGACCGCGCCCCGCGCACCGGGCAAGTTCACCCCGGAGCAAGTCACCCAGATCCTCGCGGTCGCCTGCGAGCCCCCCGAGAAGTCCGGCCGGCCCATCACCCACTGGACGGCGCACGAACTGGCCGATGAGGTCGTCAAACGGGGCATCGTCGCGTCGATCTCGACGTCCCAGGTGGGCCGCTACCTTCGCGAGGCCGCCATGCAGCCCCACAAGAGCCGGTATTGGCTCAACACCACCGAGAAGGTCCCGGAGCGGTTTCAGAAGCAGGTCGAGGCGGTCTGCGACACATACCGCATGGCGCCAGTGTTGGAGCAGACCCAGAACACCCACACCGTCTGCGTGGACGAGATGACGGGCATCCAGGCGTTGGAGCGGACCGCCGCCACCAAGCTGATGATCGCGGGGAAGCCGGCGCGGCTCGAGTTCGAGTACGAGCGGCACGGGACGTTGACCCTGATCGGCAACTTCCAGGTGACGACCGGGGAGTTGATCGCTCCCACGATCGGCCCGACGCGTACCGAGGCCGACTTCGCCAGCCACATCGAGCAGACGAGGGCCATTGACCCGGGTGCGTCGTGGGTGTTCGTAACGGATAACTTGAACATCCATTGTTCGGAGACCTTGGTGCGGGTGGTGGCCAAGGCATGTGAGATCACCACGGCGCTGGGCAAGAAGGGGGTACGTGGTGTGCTGGGATCGGTGGCGAGCCGCCAGGCGTTCTTGTCGGAGCCCGGTCACCGCATCCGGTTCGTGTACACGCCGAAGCACAGTTCGTGGCTGAACCAGATCGAGGTGGTCTTCGGGGTGATCATGCGGAAAGTGATTCGCCGTGGTTCGTTCACCTCGGTGAAAGACTTGCGTGATAAACTGTCGAATTTTATCGAATATTTCAATCGAGTATTTGCACATACATTCCGATGGACGTACACGGGTCGTCCGCTGATGGCGAAGCCAGCAGCGTGAAGCAGGGCAGAGTAACGAACGAGGGTAAGCTGGCCGTATCATTGGCGTTCAACTGTGGTTCTTCGGACTACCAAGAGATACGCCTGCCGCTGGCGATTTGTTCACAAAACAGCCCGGTATCCTTGCTATAGACTCCGGAGAAGTGCGGAATGAAGGGTGTCAACATACCACAGGACCGATTTGAGACGGTCACGAAAATCCGGTACGCGACTGCTGGGGGCATTTTTCCGTGATCTCAGGACATGGGTGTCTCGATGATTCTCTTAAAATTCGTCGCAATATACTATCACAGGAGATATTATACGAATGCAAGTTTTATTGCTCTCGAATATGTGTAACCCTGAAATTCCCTCAGAATGCACCAGTTCTTATCAACATGCCCGCGCCTCTCCAAGCACGTCGATGCGATGGTGGCAACCCACCCGATGAACCGCGAGACTTTGAGCCGGTACGGGATCGGCTCGGCGGAAATCGCCTATTTCGACACCGAGTACATTTCCCGGCCTGTCTGGTCAGTCAGCCAGTCGCTGCGGTTTAACGCAGCGAGCATGACCGCGCTCGGAGCACTCACCCAGGTCGCCTTCGAGTGGGAGGTCTGGAAGCATTTCAAGAACGACCTGAAGAAGGGTCGCTTCGACCTGATCCATCGGATTTCTCCCACCAGCTCGGCGGTTCCCAGCCCCATAGCGAGGTGGAGCAAGGTTCCCTTTCTTCTCGGGCCCGTCAACGGCGGACTGAAGTGGCCCAAGCAGTTCTCAAAAGAGCTGAGAAAAGAAGGGGAATGGCTTCGGTATGTCCGAGGTCTGAATCGGTACCTGCCCTATGTCCGCGGGACTTATGAACGCGCCGCCCTGGTGTTCGCGGCGTTCCAGCATACGATCGATAACCTCCCGATCAAGTCGCTCGATCGGGTGATGAACATCCCCGATATCGGCATCGATCCGGCCATGTACCCTCCGCCACAGGCTCGCGCACCTCGCAAGCGGTTGATTTTCCTGTTCGCCGGTCGGCTGGTTCCCTTCAAATGTGCCGACATCGCGGTCGCTGCCTTCGGCGCAAGTCCAGAGCTGCGCCGCCACTGCCTGCTCATCACCGGCCAAGGTCCCGAGCGCGGCCACCTGGAGGAGATCGTCCGAGAGTTGTCGCTCGAGTCCTGCGTCGAGTTCCTCGGCTACCTTCCGAGCCAAGGGGATGTGGCTGAGGTGATGAGGACCGCCGACGTCTTCGTGTTCCCGTCGATCCGCGAGTCGGGAGGTGGCGCGGTGATCGAGGCGATGGCCTCGGGATTGGCCTGCGTCGTCGTGGATCATGGAGGGCCAGCCAGCCTGGTGACTTCGGTAAGTGGTGTCAAAATTCCCCTGGCTTCGCGGGAGGAGATAACCGAGCGACTTACGAGGGAGCTTGAACGTCTGGCAACAGACTCAGCGTACCGGCAGAGGCTAGGGGCTGCCGCTGCGGAACGCGCCCAGCATTATTTCACCTGGGACTTCAAGGCAAAGAAGATGGTGGAGGGTTATCGCTGGGTTCTGGGACAGAGAGCGGAGAAGCCCGAGTATTTTGAGACTTCTCCCTGATGCATTCTCCTTATCCAG
>CAWDND010000063.1:0-106094 GCA_963803395.1 uncultured Planctomycetaceae bacterium | reverse complement strand
GGCTTTCGGTTCGATTTGTGGAGAGCCACCGAATGGAGTCGAACCATCAACCCCCGCTTTACGAAAGCGGCTACGATACTGTACGCCGATGTCCGCTGCCATCGTTTTGCCTGGATTTTTGCGGCTCTTAGTGCCTTGACCCTCCGCCCGCGTCCATGATTTTCCAGAGCTTTCCGCCCTACAGTGGGTGCGTATGCGGGTGGGGATGTGGTAGGCTCCCGAAGGATCAATATAAGTTAATAATTATATCTAAAACAGTTTCTTGCCGACTCGGCAATAGAAATTCTGCCCTCTGGTCTTGCGTTCAGAGAGTACGATCGTTCAGATAGAGGGAACTCAAGATTCGACCTGAGAGGGTCGATGAGAGACCAGTTATGCGACTTGGGACGATTGCCGGAAGAATCGAGTGACGGACATGGCGATTGGCGGAGAGAGCTTGGTCTCCACGATTTGTTGCCGGATGAGCTGAGGTCGCTTGACGACCACCAGAGAGATATTCCGCGCATTGCCAAGGACCGGAAGCTCATTCAGGCCATCGAGCACGCTGTCCAGCACATACCGACGCGGCACCGGTCTCAATCGCGACTCTCGGGACATGAGGGAGCTTGAGCCGGAGAGCGTCCACCTGGTGCTCACCAGCCCCCCCTACTGGACGCTCAAGGAATACCGGGAAAGCGACGGGCAGCTTGGCTACGTCGCCGACTACGAGCAGTTCCTGGTCGAGCTGGACAAGGTCTGGAAGCAGTGCTTTGACGCCCTGGTGCCGGGCGGTCGGCTCATCTGCGTGGTGGGCGACGTCTGCCTCTCCCGGCGGAAGAACGGCGGCAGGCACACTGTCGTCCCTCTTCATGCATCCATCCAGGAGCATTGCCGGGTGATCGGCTACGACAACCTGGCCCCTATCATCTGGCACAAGATCGCCAACGCGAAATTCGAGGCGGAGGGCAACGGCGCGGCGTTCCTCGGCAAGCCCTACGAGCCGAACGCGGTCATCAAGAACGATATCGAGTTTATCCTGATGGAGCGGAAGCCGGGCGGCTACCGCTCGCCGGACATGTCGACGAAGATTCTCAGCCTGCTCTCCGACGAGAACCACAAGGCATGGTTTCAGCAGATCTGGACCGGGCTCACGGGCGCATCGACTCGCCAGCACCCAGCCCGTATCCGCTGGAATTGGCCGTTCGGCTCGTCCGGATGTTCTCCTTCGTTGGCGATACCGTGCTCGATCCTTTTCTTGGGACCGGGACAACGACGCTCGCGGCGGCCCTCTGGGGCCGCAACAGCATCGGTTACGAGGTGGACCCTGAGTATTTCGAGCTCGCTGTTAAGCGTGTCCGAAGAGAGAACGAGGGTTTCTTCAGTGGAGTGAAGATCGAGGCGGCTCAGAGCGCGGAGAAGCGTTCGGAATAGGCCCTCGCGATGTCGGCGAGGAACGTCTCATAATGGTCCCGCTCGCCCGGCTGCGGGGCGGGCGCTCGGTCCAGAGCTTCGCCGGATTCTGGTTGTCGCAGTCGACTACGACCGTCGTGAAGGCGTCGAAACCTATTTCCGCGACTCCGCGCGGATCGGCAGCCCGCGGGGGTGGTTCACCATCCGCTCGGCCACGTGCGGCTGATTGTGCTTCGTCCATGCCATCGGCTGACCGGGATTCTGCCGGAGCGGAGAGACGAACCGACCGGCGATGTTGACCACCGTCACCCCGGCCGCGATCGCGTCGTTATCCCCGGCGTGAACGATCGCGTGTGACGAGCCCAACTCATCGAAGAGTCGGGGCTGAGACTTCCCGTGCTCGGTCATCACTGACTTCGCTTCCATCGAGATCAGTACTCGCTTGATGGGTCCTTGTGCGATTAGGTGATCCTCCAGCGACTCAACTGGGCCGACTTCGCCCAAGCCCACTGCTAGGTCGATGGTCTTCTTCTTCTCGCTGTTCAGCCAGAGGTGCTTAAGATTCACACCGTAAACGACCCTTCCGGCCTTTGCTTGCTTCCTGAGCCGAGGGCAGACGTCGAGCAGGTCGTCCAGGACGAAGAGGGAGATTGCCTTCGAGTGGCTGTCGCTCCGGCTGTGGTAGCGGTAGACGAAGCCGGTCTTCTTATCGGGATGTTGGTTGTTCGTCAGCCAGTCGACGAACCGTTCCGCACCACGGCATCTTATAAGCCCCGAAGGCGATAGGAGCCAGAAGGGCAGATTGTCCCGCGCAATCATGGATGCGCGAAGAGCGTACCGATTCGACAGTGAGTACGATCGTGGGCATGAGAGCCGCTGGTGAGAATCGAACTCACAACGCCCGGTTTACGAAACCGGTCCTCTACCGATTGAGGTACAGCGGCTTACGTCGATTCTGACCCTCTCAGGGCCACCGTTCTCCACAAAGCGGGACTTCAGGATTACGAAAGCGGTGCTCTGCCAATTGACCTACGGTGGCGTTTTGTGTGCTGACGTCCGAAATTGTCCAGGATACAGGCCTTGCGTCTCACCGGGGGTTTCTACCACCATCCACCCTATGGTGGATAGATTGTGGGTGGAGGTTTCATCCGAACAGCTTGTCAACCTGGCCCGCGAGGACCTCGTCGGCGTCAGGATGTCGATGGTAATAAACCCAGAGCAACGGTTCAACTAGAGAATGCCGATTCGGTGTGGTGGTGACTCCAACCACCAATGGCGGATCGTCCCGACGGCAAAGGCCGCCGTCTCGTATGAAGTGCCGAGAACGACATCGCCAGCGGTGCAGCCGACATCGTAGATCCTGTAGGGGATGCCATGCCCGACGGCCCAACTCGAGAAGTCGTGAGCCAGCACCCTGCGGCCCTCCCGCCGCCAGCAAGGTCCCGGATTCTTGAAGATGCCCACCAGCCCCTTCTTCTGAGACTCCTCGCTGATCTCCACCAGTGTGCGGATGGCCCATTCACGACGATCTTCCGAGAAAACCAGGCCCGGAGAAGAGTGAGAGAGGGGACGTCTCTGAGATTTTGACACGACCGGGCCGAGAACGCCGAAAATCGCAGTAAACTACCTATGGCATTGGGGTTTACGTCATAACTGTGGTGGAGATTAGCGAGAAGTCTCCTTCTTCTTAGGCGACCGGAGGATGGAAATCTCCCCCGAACCGAGCTATCCTGCCCTCCTGACTGAGGCGTGCTCCTTGGTCGGTCAGCGTCTCGCCTCGGGCAGGGCCACCCTGATGGACAACTCTGTCGAGCAAGATGACGCCTGGATTCGGTCGGAGGCGAGACGCCTCACCGGAGACCCACGCCGCTTGTTCCAGGCCGAGGTCGCCACGACGCTGTGCGGCGGCGGCCCCCGCCAAGCCGAGCGACGCCTCGGCTGGGGACGCGAGACGGTCGAGAAGGGACTGCACGAGAGGCCTCACGGGGTGCGCTGCCTGGAGAACTTCGCCGCGCGGCCGACGACGCAGTGAGCAAAAGGACCCACCACGCGCGGCCGACATCCGTGCCATCGTCGAACCTCACACCTCCACCGATCCGGAACTGAAGTCGGCGCGGCGGTACACCCACCTGTCGGCGGCCGAGGTGCGCCAGGCCCTGATCGACCGGGGCTATCCCCAGGAGCAGTGGCCCGGCGAACGCCCATTGCGGGACATCCTCAAGCGGATGAACTACCGCCTCCAGCAGATCCAGAAGGGCAAGCCGCTGAAGAAGACCGACCAGACCGAGGCGATCTTCGCGACCACGGGAAGCAGGTCCGGCAACAGGCCCGGAAGGAGCCCGAGACGCTGGAGATCTCGATGGCACTTTGGATACAATCCTCTGTGTTGTCTATCATTAAATCGACCCGGGCAGGGTGCCTCTGCGAGGCCAAGGAGCGGGTCGGGTGAGGACGAGGTGGCGGCTTTTGATGTCCTGGGTCAAGTTGGCCCTCAACGGTTGCCTCAAGAGTGCTGCTCTCGAGGCCCCGACGGACCTCGCCACCAACCCGGACCACATGGAAGGCTTTGGAGGTGAGTGACCGGGCGGTGGTCAATACCGGCCCCCTGGTCGCCATCGTCCGCATGCGGGAAGAAGCCCACGCCCTTGATACCCCAAATGATTCGATGCCTGACGTCACCGACAAAAGTCTCGAGTGGTAATCTCGGTCGAATAGGAAAAATGCACAAAATCGACCACAATTTTCTGTGTTTGCTGGACTTACGAGGTCAGGATGGCCGATTTACCCATTAACTTCGTCCGATGGATGAGGACGGATGTTCAATTTTGTCGGTGACGTCATGCCTGGCCTGGCACGTTGGCTCCCGAGGGCAATCCGAGGTACCATGGGATTTATGGAACCAAATACGACGCATGAGCCCGAGCCGCACGGCGAGCCGACGACCTTGCCGGTGATCACGGAGTACATCGGGGTCGCCCCGGTCCTGTGGCGGGGAGCCGCATATCCTCGGCCACCGGATCAAGGTCAGGCACGTCGCCGTCTGGCACGAGCAGATGGGGATGACGCCGACCCAGATCGCGGCCACCTATCCGACGATCACCCTCGCCCAGGTGCATGCGGCCCTCGCCTACTACTACGACCACCGCGACGAGATCCGGGCCGCCATCGAGGACGAGCATCGGTTCATCGAGGAGTTGAGGGCGAAGACCCCGTCGCTCCTCCGGAAGCTGAAGAGGCTCAAGGGCGTGGATGTCACGGACGATACGCTTCCACCTGGATGAGCATTGCGCCCGGCCATCGCGGCGGGCCTTCGCCTCCATGGCATCGATGTCACGAGCACGGCCGAAGCGGGCTTGCTCCATGCCCGGGACGAAGAGCACATCGCCTACGCCGTCGCCACGGGCCGGGTCATCTTCACCCAAGACCAGGATTTCTTGAGGCACCACGCGGCGGGCGTGGAACACCGGGGTATCGCATTCTGCTACCAGCGGAGCCGAAGCCTCGGTCAAATCATCGCGAATCTGCTTCTCATCTGGGAAGCGTACGAGCCGGACGAGATGGCGAACCGCGTCGAATACCTGTAGCCGTTCACCAGTGTAGTTGCGGATACCCGCCCCTCTCGCAGGAGGAACAGCATTGTGCGAAATCGCGAAAACGGCTACTTTGGCGGCTCATCACAGTCATTCCGTTGACTGCAAGGCTGAACGGGTTCGGCCGGGAAGGTGCGGCAATGACACCCCGATTGTTCCGTTCGCGAGCTGGCGTTGGTCGAAGACCGTCACCCGAAACGGTCGCTGTACGTCTCCTCAAAGGCGGGGACCCAGTCGTTTGACTGCTCGAACGTCTGGTGTTCGATGCTGCATTGAAAACCAACCGGGTATGTCCCAACTTCCTCTCGAGGCTGCGATGCTCTTGACGATCCGAAAAGTCATGTCAGGGTGGGTCAGCATCTCTTGGCTGTCTCCGCCCAGCGAGGCCGAGACCGTGCACTGCGAGGACTGACATTACTTTCCTGAGACGCTATAAGCACAAGCCTCAGTACAGCACTTCCTATTACACCGGTGAACGGCTACGAATACCTTTGACGGTGAAGTCCCGCTCCACTCCGCCTCCGTGCGGGGGAACAGTGATTCGCTAACGAGGGCGGCGGAGTTTTCGGCCACGTCCGCGTCGGTGATGCACGCCAACGGGCGGTCAATGGACAGGATGGCATCAAGTCACGCTCCCACGCCTTCGCAGGTGGAAGGAACGCTATCGGCATAGACCGTGCGGGTGATCGGGTCATAGACGGCGTACAGCGGTTCGCGGGGCGCGGCAGGCGGGCGGTGCCTGAGGTTCTCCGCCGCGAGCGGTAGCGCCTGCACGCTCCCGCTTCTCGGCCAGTTGCTGGCCGATTTTCTTCCAGTCAAAGGCAATGTCCGGGTGCAACCGCCGCATATCTCGCTTATCCACGGCATCGAGCGTGTAGTTGCGGATGCGCATGACGTGAAAGTTCCGCCTGCCGATTTTGACCGTCAGGTAGCAAAACCCCTTCCTGGCCGTGATGAATGCGTTGCGTTGCTTAGGCGATCACGGGAAAATAATTCGTCCGCTGAACAGGCGTCCAAAGGCGTTGGAAGCCAGCAGGAGAGGGCGTGGTGGGCCGATCATCAGGGGAGAATGATCTCGCCCGGGTTGGCTGGTGCGATGGTGACGAACCACTTGGGCACGCTGGCCGAACGCACCAGCCGGTGTTCCAGGATCTTCATTTCTTCCTTGCTCCGCCGCACGCCTTTGCTGTACGTCTCGCTCACTCGATACACGGCGGGATGTTTGCCGGCGTAGGTCATGTTCCCAGCGAACCCCAGCACGGCCTCCTCGCTGAGCAGCAGTTCCCCGTTCCAGTAGACCTCCAGTACGCCCCAGCAGCGTTCGATCGGGTTGTACTTGCTGTGATACGGCGGGTAGTACACCAGTTCGATCGTCAGTTGCGTTGCCTGCGCCAACAGCACCAACCGGGAGATGAACTGGCTCCGTCGGCTGTGATTCTCCGGGCCGTTGTCCAGGTCCAGCAACAACTTGCGCACCTTCGGGTGGCGCTGCGGATTCGCCTGCCACCACTGGTCCAACCGATCCACGATGAAGTCGCTGGTCACCTTCGAGGAGGTGAATATAGAAGTTCCACTCCTTCTGATCGGGCAGAAAGATACCGAAGGGGGTCAACTTGCCCCACGGCTTGAAATCGTGGTCGGCGCCCTGGGTGCCCTGGCGGCTCTTGCCGCCACGCGAGAAGGGGCCGATCAGGACTGGGGCCTTGGCATCCAGGGAGAGGCGAAGGGTGTCTTCCGAAGCGATCGCCTGCCGGTGCACCTCCGCCACATTTTGGAAGATGGCATCGGTTTCCTTCACTTTTTTTGGGGGCGACTCTTGACGACGGTGCGGAGACGGAAGCCCAGGAGGTTGAGTTTGTCGCCGATGGTTTGTACGGATGGTAATCGCTTGTCGATATAGCCCTTGCGTTCGATGAGTTGCTTGCGGACCGCGGATGCCGACAGGCGGCAATACAGCCCGGTGGTCTGGAAGGTGGGGTCGGTCTGGAGATTGTCTTGAACCAGATCGCAGAGATCCTGAAGGAGATGGGGCCAGTGGAACTCGGCCGGCTTGCGACCACGAGCAGAGAAGTTGTCCACACAGGTGATGCCGGAGTACAACTCATGCTGCGCCTTGCGAATCGTATCACGAGTCCAACCCAGTTCACGTTCGGCTTGCCGTTGGCTCAGGCCAAAAGCCTCTACGGTTTCCGCCAGGAACCGCCTGCGCTGAGCACCATGGAACGCCACTGCCGTTCCCTGCAACAAGACACACACCGCCGCCGTCAATTCCATTTCGCCACCTCCTGGTTGTCGAGGTGGCATTGTACCGACCATTTCCGCACGGCTCGCGATTTTCACACTGTAAGTCCTTACGCTGCACAAGATATCGGCGCGAATTTACGCGTCCGAATTTGAAAAACTGTGTTTGCAACTCGTTTAGTGGCAACAATTTGAGGAGATGTGCGGAACTAGGATTGTACGGAATTTCAGCGGACGAATTATTTTCCCGCGATCGCCTTATCTGCCATCGGCTCCTCCGGCCTGGTTCACACCCTTGCCGAGTTCGGAGAAGATGTCGGTGACGAGCAGGCCCTTATTCACCGGGGGGCAGCCTCCAGGGCCGCTCCTCGCGGATCCTGCGACGTGGTGGACGTGTTCCATCGGCAGTTGTCTCCTGTCAAGGGACATCGTTACTGCGGATCGACCCGGATCGGCAATCTGGGCGTTGGCAGGACAATTCGTGACGCAGTGCGTCACGAATTTGGTATGTCAGGCAAAACGCTCGCTGTGAGCGGCCGCGCCGGACGGAGGAGAAAACAAGAAACCCGCCGCCGGCGGACGAGGGCTGGTGTTTCACGCTCGGCAGCGTGGCGGACCCCTAGAGAGGCCAGAGCCCGATCCGCGGGCGACTTCCTTCCAAATTCTCTCCTCCTATTTCCCCTGTCCTCGGACCCGTCATCCCTCGCCCCTCACAGAGGCTGGGGGCGAGCGGCTGTCTTGAAAGTCAAGGAAGAAGGAGCGGCTGGAATCGCTCCGCATGAAGTTTTTTTCTAGGTTGGCAAACTTGGGTAGAGAGGAGCGTTGTTCCCGTGGATTTGCCTGTCTCCTCCAGAGAATCGCATGGATTCGGCCCGAAAACGGGGGGAAATCCAGCTCTCCACCCAAGTTTGCCAGCCTAGTTTTTTTCCCCCGGGGTTGCTCCGTGTCTGGATATTATAATATCCACACTCGTCCAGAATCTAAGAACGAGAAACCCACCTTCGGCGGACAACTGGTGTTAATGCGGTTGGGTCTTCGGCAGTATCTGTGGGGTCGGCGCCCGGGTGCGCTTCCACGGGATCGTTTATGGGAGAAACCCTTACTCAGGATCCGGAAACACCCGGTTGATCCCATTCAACGCCGCCACCCGGTAGGCTTCCGCCATCGTCGGGTAGTTGAAAGTCGTGTTGACGAAGTAGAGGAGGGTGTTCGCGCTGCCCTGCTGGGCCATGATGGCCTGCCCGATGTGGATGATCTCGGAGGCCTGATCGCCGAAGCAGTGGATCCCCAGAATCCGGAGCGTCTCGCGGTGGAAGAGCAGCTTGAGCACGCCCACGGTCTGGCCGCTGATCTGGGCGCCGCGAGGTGCCGGAAGTACGCGTGGCCGATCTCATAGGGGATCGCCTGCTTCGTGAGCTCGTGCTCGGTCGCGCCGATCGAGCTGATCTCGGGCGTCGTGTAGATGCCGTTCGGGACGAGATCGATCTTGATCTCGCTCTTGCCGTGGACCAGGTGCGATGCCGCGATGCGGCCCTGGTCGAACGACGCGCTCGCCAGGGCCGGAAATCCCACGACGTCCCCGACCGCGTAAATGTGGGGGACGCTCGTCTGATAGGTACTGGTTCGTCGTGATGAGGCCGCGGCCGTCGGGGACGATGCCCAGGGCCTCCAGGCCGATGCCGCTCGTGTTGCCCGTCCTCCCGTTGGCCCACAGGAGGAGCTCCGACTTGATCTTCTTCCCCGACTTGAGCTCCAGGATGACCCCATCGTCGGTCCCGATGACGCGGCTGTACTCCTCGTCGTGGCGGATGACCGTCCCGCGCTCGCGGAGGTGATAAGCGAGGGCGTCCACGATCTCGTCGTCCAGGAACGAGAGCAGCTTGCTTCTCGTGTTGACGAGGTTCGTCTTGATCCCGAGGTTGCGGAAGATCGACGTGTACTCGCAGCCGATGACGCCGGCGCCGTAGACGGTGATGGAGTGGGGCATGAAGCCGAGCTTCAGGATCGTGTCGCTGTCGAAAATGCGTGGGTGGGAGAAGTCGATGTCCGGCGGGTGGTAGGGGTGCGAGCCCACGGCCAGGATGAAGGTGTCGGCGCCGTACCGATCGCCGGTCCCCTCGCCATGCTGGACCTCGATCATATGGTCGCCGATGAAGTGGGCGGTCCCGTGCACGATGTCGACGTCGTTGCGCTCGTAGAAGCCGCGGCGGACGGTCACCTGGCTGCGGATGATCGACTCGGCCCCGCGCAAGAGCTGCTGGAACGTAAGCTTTCCCGGCTTCACGAGCTCCTGGAACAGGGACTTGGTCGTGAGCGCCATCATCTCGCCGACGGCGGCCCGAAGCGCCTTGCTCGGGATCGTGGCCGTGTGCGTGCAGTTGCCCCCGACCTCCGGGCGTTTTTCGACCACCAGCACGCGCCGGCCGTTCTTTACGGCGTTGATAGCGGCCCCTTCACCGCCGGGGCCGCTGCCGATGACAATCAGATCGTACTTCGGGTAACTCATGCGCTCCTCAGTCACAGGTGGCCGCAGCCTTTTCCGTCGCGGGCGACTGGAAAGGCACCGGGTACCGGGCGATTGGTCGGAGAGTGCACGATAGCACAGTTGGGTTAGAGCGGGTTATGAACTCCACAGGAAAAGGGGAGCGGCCTTGTGAAGCATCAGATGCTGAAGGCGACAGAGTGCAGCCCCTCCAGGGTCTCGCTGAGGCGCTCAGAGTCCCGAGCCAAGCGGCGGAACCGTGCCATCCAGCCGGACGACCTCTCCACCACCCAGCGCCGCGGCAGGAGCCGGGTTCAGTCAACGCGGGCTCGGCTCCGGCTCAACAGAATGGTGAAACGTCTGCACGGCGAGTACCCCGATGGCGTTCGCGTGACGGCCAAAGAGATGAAGCCGATCGAGGCACGCCTGCACCGGTCGGAGACCCTGCCGAAGTACGACATCACCATCAAACCGAAAGCGACCGAACCGCAGGCAAAATAATCAACAGCCTCACAGAAAGCTAAAACGCCCGGAGATATCGTCTCTCCAATTCGGCCAGCAGCCGACCGCGTTTCTTCTTGGAGCGTGCTTTCCTCATGATCTTGCGGCGCTTCAGCGCCTGGCGTTGGCAGGCGGGTTCTCGGGCCCTGCGATACGGGAAGAGATCCTCGACCGCGAACGGTTCGGGATGGGCCAGGGCGCATCCAACGCGTGCCCCAAAGTCGGCCCCTCCTGAACGATCCGCACCCCGGCATGACGATGGCCATGAATCCGCCGCTCATGCCCCTTGGGCACGCGGAACCAGCGTTCCAGATCGAGATTGTCCGGAACCGGTTCGACGTCGTCTTCACCCACGAAGAGCCCGGGCTGGAAACTCGTCATCAGCGGAAACATGTGTGCTCGAAACGGATCTTCGTCGTCCTCAAAGCGATCGATCAAGGCTCGGAACTTCTCCGCGCAATGCGCCCGATCCCCCCCCGCGGGGTCCAGGGTCGCTGCCACCTCACACATCTCCTCCACGTGCTCTCGAATCACTGCTTGTTCCTCGGCGACCGCGTCCAGACCGCGATCGATGCAGTCGGCCAGGCGACTCAACTGCTTCTCAGCGGACCCCCCTTTTTTCGCGTCCAAGTTGCGTTGGATCGATTCCTGCACCTCCTCCAAGGCCTCAGCCATCCGCACGCCTGGAGGGTGCAGCGGTCCCCCCTGATCGTCGTTGAGGATGCCGCGAACCGCCGCGCAAGAGTCCAGGACCACGTCGCCCGCGGATTCCTGTTCCGGCGCTGCGGTGTCCTCCGGCGTCTCGCTGAACACATGGGACGATCCCAACTCCCGCGTCCCGGGCCCGTCCTCCCGGGATCCCCGTTGGTTCTTCAGGATGGCTTGCTCGATGGTCCGCAAGCCGCGCACCTTCTTCCGCATCGGGACCTTGGCATGACTGTCGGCCTCCAGCACCGGCTTGGCCAGCTCCCGGAGGCAGTGATGGGCGCAAGAGCGGTGCGGCCCCGTCGGAAATTCCGCCGCGATCCCCTTGACGAAGGCATCCTGCTTGTCCGAGAGCCAGAGTGCGACGGGCTGATCCCAGAGGCTGGCCCATTGCTTCGCCTGGGCGATCAGCCGCCGGACCTCGGCGGCGGTCGCGGAGATCAGGGCCTCGGCGAACCAGACGCGCTTCGGGGTCAATTCGCGGACGACGTAGCGGGTCTCGTGTCCTTTCTCGGGTTGCAGGCCGTCGATCGACAGGAGGATCCGGTCGACGCCGTGGTATTGCCGGCGCAGGGCCTCAAAGTCTTGTTGGCGCGCGCGCGCATGGCCTGGTAGCGGCGGATGTAGTTGGCGATGGCGTTCTCGGACAGGCCGATGGCATAGGAGTCGTGGAGTTCGCCCCGGATCTGGGGGATCGCCCAGTGTCGTGAGAAGCGGCGATGCCCGATCCAACAGAAGACGTCCCAGCCGATCGCCCAGCCGGGTAAGGCGATGGTCGGTTCGATCTCGGGACTCTGGGTGGTCACGTGCCCGGGGCAGTGGGGATCGGGGCAGTGGTTCAGCTTGCAGACAAGTTGGACAGGGCTCTCGAGGGTGAAGAGGTGGCGATAGCGATGATCGCAGATATACATCCTGCGCCGACACGAGGTGCAGTCGCGGTCGAGGACATCCAGTTCCCAGAGTGCGAAGTCGGTATCCTCTGGCCAGCGATGAGGCATGGGGTTGCCCTCTGTACCCCTTTGAAGGTCGGCTGCCCGTCTTACGAAGTGGGCAAATAATATAGCTGTCATTCCAGGTAATCTGGGACATTAACTGATGCACGAGATAAAATGATCGCATTAAGCGCAAAATTCGTTCCGAATCGGCACTTGACGGCCACGTATTACTTTCGGTGACAGTTCGAACTAAATTAGATCTCTGATTTTTACCACATTCGTATCTCTATCAGAAATCTCGCAACATTTTAAGCTATAAGACGTTTCGATATTGTTGAACCACCTCTCATAAGTGATGGCTCTGCCCTCTGTATGGTGGGAGTCGGCCGTCGGTGTCGTTCATGAAGCTGGGCAAGAGGATACGAGAGAAACTTAGGCGTTTCTAGCCTCCTTTGCGGCCATTGAAAATAATTGCTGCCGGTCGCCTTAACGAAGGCGCTCGTAGCAAAATCGCTCGAGTTATTTCTGGTGGTGTCCCAACAGGATTGAAAAATAGACAGTAAGTCCCGCTGGTATAAGATGTTATGAGTCGAGGCGGTCTCGGGAGGTCAGGCCTCTTTGTCGAAAGGACTTACGACGCGTATTTCAATCCGACTGGGACACCACCCACCGGGCCATGTGGAAAAAAATGGCCTATCCTGGATTGTTCAGAGCGATTGCGGTTCGGTCTGATTCCGAGTCTCCGCCAGGACATTGAGCCTGGATCAGTGTTGCACCGGGAGGGTCACCTTGCGTTTTCGAATTGATGGCATAGACAAGACGTGGCATGCGAACTCGCCCCATCTCGAGCTGAATCCGGAGCCGACCCCGGAGGGGCTCGACCCTCAGCAGCGGCTCGAGTTCCTCCGGTTGCTGAGCGACGGGGTGGGCCACGTGATGGCCTGTGCCCGGTTGGGGATCGGCGTCCGCTCTCTGAGGCACACGCTGGCCGAGTGCCCGAGCTTCCACCAGGCGGTCGAGCGGATCGAGCAAGTCCGCGCCGAAAAGCTTTATGCGGTGCTCTTCAGAGCAGCCCTCAATGGGGATACGCGAGCGGCGCTGTTCTTGCTCGCGCGGCACGATCGCGCGGTCGAACGCCGGGGCAGCGCGTTCCGAGGGCTGATTCCGAGACCACGGACGACGATCAGTCCGCCGGCCTTTGCCGACCGGTCGACGCCCGGCGCGAGGCCATCCAGGCCTGGCGCCGGGCCTGACCTGGGGCTCGCTCTCATCCGACGCGTCGCGATGCGCCGTCGAGGAGTCCGGTTCGGTTTTCGGGACGTGCCGGCTCACCTCGGTCGAGGATGCCCCCTCCCCGGGTGAACGGCGCCACGACTCGGAGCATGAACTTGAAGTGGGCCAGGCTGCCCGCGATGACGAAGAGGTGGAACAGTTCGTGCGCCTCGAAAACCCCCGGCCAGAGGACGGGCCAGCAGATCAGGTTGAAGACCGCACCCACGCTGTAGAGGAGGCCGCCGACGACGATCGGAGCCAGGGCCCGATGCGACAGCGTCCGCACGAACTCCAGATAAATAAAGATCGCCCCCCACCCCATCGCCAGGAAGTACCCCGTGCTCAGCCAGATTGGGAGCGTGCCCAGCCTCAGGCGGAGCAACGCCCCCAGGACGACTGCGAGCCAGGCCAGCATCAGGGTCATCCATCGCCAACGGCCCTGGAGCAGGTTCCAGGCGATCGGCGTGTAGGTCCCCGCGATCAGGGTGGCAATCCCGACGTGGTCCAGGATGAGGAAGGGCTCGCATCGATCGGCCGGCAACGCAACGGCATGGTAGAGTGTACTCGCCCCCGCGCAGAAGGCCAGGCTCAATGCATAGCCGAGCAGGCTGAGTTGCTTGGCGCGGTCGCCGGCGCTCCGGTGCCAGAGGCATTGCGCGACGGGCACTGACAGCAACAGCCAGACACCATGACTCGCGGCGCTGACAGGCTCGCGGAGGTGGAGGATGTTCATGCGATCCCCGGGTTGCGTGGGCGGCACCGACCCCAAGCTCAAGCATCATGCGGCCGGTCGACCGGGTGACAGGTCTCGCGGGAATCCCATGCGCCCTTGAAGGATATCCTAGTTTGCGACTCCGAGTTCAAGATTTCCAATCTCAGTACTTCCCGAATTATACGGTTCCAAGGGGTGGGGATCGTCCCAGAGCACAAGCTTGGAACTTGACAGTCCTTGGGTCAAGCCGCCTCGTCTGTCACCAGTTGAAGTAGACTCCCGAAAGAGATAATGAGAGAAGTTATCGTGCGGGGTCCGCAGGCCGGGCCATCAGTCAGGTGGCCGGGTCGGGAGCGGAGACGGATTGTGAACGGGTTGGTCGTCGGAGGATCGTCGTGGTGAACTTGCGGGTGCAGCTCGGGCGATTGGCGTTGAAGAACCCGGTGCTCGTCGCCTCGGGGACGTTCGGCTATGTCCGAGAGATGGCGGCTTTCGTGCGCCTGGAGCGGCTGGGGGGCGTGATCCCCAAGACGGTCACCGCCCGGCCGAGGGCGGGCAACGCCACGCCGAGGACCGTCGAGACGGCCTCGGGCCTGCTCAACGCGATCGGCCTGGACAACGACGGCCTCGACCATTTCCGGGCGCACCATCTGCCCTACCTCCGGACCGTCGGGACGGCCGTGATCGTCAACATCGCGGGTGAGGACGAGGACCAGTTCGTCGCGATGGCCGAGACGATCGGCGACGACGCGGGGCTCGCCGCGGTCGAGCTCAACGTCTCGTGCCCGAATGTCAGCCATGGGCTCGACCTGGGGATCGACCCCAAAGCCGTCGGCCGGCTGGTCCGCCGCGTCCGCGCGGCCTGCCCGCTGCCGGTGATCGCCAAGCTGACACCGAATGTCACCGACATCGTCTCGATCGCCGAGGCGGCGGCCGACGCCGGCGCCGATGCCGTCAGCCTGGTCAACACCTTTCGCGGCCTGGTCGTCAACTGGCGGCGCCCGCCGCCCGGTCCTGGCCAACGACGTCGGCGGCCTGAGCGGCCCGGCGATCAAGCCCCTGGCGCTCCGGATGGTCTGGGACGTCGCCCGCGCCCTGCCCGGCCTGCCGATCATCGGCATCGGCGGCATCGCCAACGCCGACGACGCGCTCGAATTCCTCGTCGCCGGCGCCTCCGCCGTCCAGGTCGGGACCGCCACCTTCTATGACCCGACCGCCTCCGAACGACTCCTCGACGACCTGACCGCGAGGCTCCGGCAGACCGGAGTCCGCGACGTCAATGAGGTCATCGGCACGCTCCGCTCGAATCGCGGAGGGGGCTGACCGCCTCTCCCAGTTGTTGCGTTTCACGCACCAAGGAATCCCCACCCTGGCGGTTCGAACAAACTCCCACTCGCCGAATCCGGTGGAGCGTGCCGCGGATGGGGCCGTGCTCCCCGGTCGTCGCGACGATGGGCTCGATCTCGCATGTCAAACCCAGGTCGGCCAGCGCCCCCGGGAACCCCTCGGCGGCGGCCCGGTACGGGTCCGCGATCAGCGCCATCCCTCCCGGCTCGAGCATCCTTGCCAGGAGGTCGGCGACCAGAGGGACCAGCCGGCGCTCGTAGAGCACGTCGGCGCCGAGGATGACCGGGAAGCGCGCGTCGGGCGGGTCGCGCCAGTCGAGCCGCGCGGTCGAGAACCTCGCCGGATCGAACCCGTTCTCCGCGGCACTCCGGGCCACGAACCGCAAGGGGGCCTCGTCATAATCGGTGAACCGGACGCGAAGCCCCCGGCCCAGCGCAACCAGCCCGGCCAGCCCCAGACCGCAGCCGATCTCCAGGGCCGATTCACCGTCGCGCCAGGGCTCGCGGGCGACCACCTCCGCCAGCAGGAACGCCCCCGGCCAGAGGTAAGCCCAGTAGGGCATGTAATCGTCGCAACGGTTCCAGGCCAGCACCCCCGGGTCGTCGAGCAGCCGGTCCGGCTCCGACGGCCGGACCATCCGCACCACCCAGCCCGCGTAGTCGAAGACGGAGGTCGCCACCGGACCCTCGTAAACCGTTGTCGATCTCAATAGGCATTCACCGATCATCTTGCCTCAACTCGTGAAAATTGTGTTTGACGATGCGTCGTACCCACCCCTATAATCAGTCGTATTGAGATTGAATCTCAATACGCCCGAAGCGACTCCCCGGACGGCGTACTCCCACCGAAAGCGTCACGAAGGGATGAGAACCGCCATGCAACGTCTCTTGATTTCAGCCTGGGTGGTGTTGCTGGTCGCGGCCCCGGGGCGCGGCGCGGAGGTCTCGGGGCGGGTGATCGTGCCCGAGGTTTGCGCACCGGAGGTCAGCCCGGCGGTGGTGACGCTGAGCGCGCGAGGGCGGCCCGGCGGCCCCAGCCCCCAGGCCGGGCGTGCGGGGCCCGGCCGAGGTCACGCTGGTCGATCAGCGGGGCCTGCAGTTCGTGCCGAGAGTCCGGGCGATGACCCTGGGGCAGACGCTTCGGTTCACCAATCAGGATGCCGAGACGCACAACGTTCATCTCGGGAATGACTTTAACCAGTCGATGGCCCCGGGCCAAGCCCACGACTTCGTCCCGACCCGGCCCGGCGTGCTGCGGCTGCTCTGCGACATCCACAGCCACATGCGCGGGTTCGTCGTCGTCAGCGCCTCGCCGTGGGTGCAGGCCTGCTCGCGCATGGGGAGCTTCCGGTTCGATGGGGTGCCCGACGGCCACTATCGTCCTGAACGTCTGGCACGAGATGGGCGACCCGCTCCGCCAAGAAATCGTGGTCGAAGGGGGGCGGTCGGTCCACCTCGAGCCGCTCACGCTCACCACGCCGGCACTGACGCGGGTTGCCGGCGCGGCAGCCCCGGCCCGGCGCCTGGGCCGAGGTCATCGATCGGATCGGCGTGCTGCTGGCGTCGAGCCTCGACGCGGCCGGCCGGGCCGGCGAGTCCAAGAAGGCGCGGAAGCTGGCCGAGGACGCCTACTGGGGCGAGTTCGAGGCGTCGGACATGGAGACGGCCGTCCGCAACCACCTGGGCTTCGCGCGGGCGGGCGAGCTGGAGGGCCGGTTCTTCGCCCTCATTCGCGAGGTGGCCAGGGGCGGGCAGCCCACCGCACATCTGGCCGGCCTGTCCCGCGCAGCTCCTGCTGGACCTGGTCCGGGCCGCCGACGAGCTGAACCGCAAGGGCGTGACCGATCGGTCGCACGTCTTCGATGGCCCGGCGTCCGCCGCTCCCGACCTCGCCCCGGCCCCGCGCGACGGCCAGCAGGCCCAGCTCCTGGCCTTGAAACGGGGCTTGCAGGGCGTCCGCGAGCTGGCCGACCGGGGCGAGGCCGACGACGCCGCCTCGGCGATGACCGCGGTCTATTTCGAGCGACTTCGAGCCCCTGGAGCGGTTCGTGTCCAGCCACCATCCGGAGGACGTCCGTCCCCTGGAGAGCCGATTCAACGCGATCCGGGGCGAGGTCGGGTCGGGCCTCAAGGGCCAGGCGCTGGTGGCTCGGCTGGCGGATCTCCAGTCCGAGGTCGAGGCCGCGCTCGGCCGGAGCGAGGCGCAGCCCGCAGGGGCCTTCGGGCCGGCGTTCGCGGCGTCGCTGATCACGATCGTCCGCGAAGGGGTCGAGGTCATCCTGATCCTGACCATGCTCTTCGCCCTGGTAGCCAAGACGGGGCAGGCGGGGGCGATCCGGGCGATTGGGTGGGGCGTGGTCCTGGCGGTCCTGGCCAGTGCTGCCACGGCCCTGGGCCTGAACCTGGTCGTCGCCTCGGCGCAGGGCAAGGCGCGCGAGATGGTCGAGGGCCTGGTCATGCTCGCGGCGTCGGGGGTCCTCTTCTATGTCAGCTACTGGCTGATCTCGCAGAGCGAGTCGAAGCGCTGGATGGACTTCCTCAAGCGGCAGGCGCGAGGGGGATGGAACTCGGCGGCCGGGGGACGCTGGCGCTGACGGCGTTCCTGGCCGTCTATCGCGAGGGGGCCGAGACGGCGCTGATGTACCAGGCGCTGATCGGCGGCCAGAACCACGCGCGCCCCGGCCTGATCGGACTGGCCGCCGGGTTGGGCGTCGGGCTGCTGCTGCTGGCCGCGATCGCGCTGGTGATCCGGGCCACGAGCGTCCGGCTCCCGCTCCGCGCGTTCTTCAAGGTGACGGGCATGGTCCTTTTCACGATGGCCGTCGTCTTCTCGGGCAACGGCATCTTCGAGCTCCAGCAATCGGGCCTCCTCAAAGTGACGCCGCTGAGCTGGCTCGGCCGGGGGGTCCCGGAACTCGGGCTGCACCCGAACGTCCAGGCGCTCTCCGTGCAGGCCCTGCTGCTCGCCGGGGCCGCCCTGGCGTTGATCCTCCTGCTCGTGGACGCCGGTACGACCAAACCGCGAAGCCGGGCCGTAGCCGATGAGTCCCAGGTGGGCTCGGAGCCCAGGGCCGAGATCAGGGTCTGAGTCTCGAATGTGTAGTTTTAAAATTTTTATTCTAACATCTTTATTTGCTATTTCTTTCCAGTATATCGTTCCCTCGCGAACCTCTTCGTCGGGAGTCTCCTTGTGCTCAAGCGCTGGGCGGGCCCACTGATCACGACCCTGATCGTCGGTGGGGTGGCGTTGATTGTGGTGCTCAACCTGAACCTGAACGGGATGTCGTCGCGGCCCGAGTCGGGGCCGCCCGTCGCCCCCTCGGTTACCCCCGAGAAGACGGGGCCGGGAGTCGGTCCGGTTGCCGGCTTCCGGGAGTATCCCATTGGCGAGCCACACGTCCGGAATACCATGCGGATCGCCGCCGTCTGGTTGCCGCCGATCCCGATGGAGGGCATGGGCGAGGCGCTAGGGTCCGACGTCATCCACCTGGAGGCAGACATCCACGCCACCGAGGGCAATCGCAACGGCTTCGCCAAGGACGAGTTCGTCCCTTATCTGAAGATCTCCTATGCGATTGTCCCGGTCGAGGGCGGTGCGCCGCTCCATCAGGGGGAGATGATGCCGATGGTGGCGCACGACGGCCTGCATTATGGCGCGAGCATCGCGATGCCCAGGGCGGGCGCGTTCCGGCTGATCTACCGCATCCAGCCCCCCTCGGCTGGCGGTCTGGGCCGGCACTCCGACCCCATCACCGGCGTCGCCCCCTGGTGGGAGCCGTTCAAAGTCTCCTTCGACTGGGATTATCCGGGGCCGCCCCCGCCCGTGGGGGGTGGGGGATAGGAAATAGGGAGAGGAACTCTCCATCCCCGATCCCCCCAACCCCGTTTTTTGCGATCCCGCCGGGGAATATGATTGACAGCAACGGGGGCGGTGATACGATTCTCCTGGTGACCCTCCCCGCGTCGTCCCTGTCGAGACGCCCTGGCCTTGGTTGGTGCTGATCTGTCGGCTCTCCCACCGGTAGAGTTTCCCACCGCGAATGTTTCCTAATTGCCAGCGGATGCACCGGCGACGGATCGTGCGCCGGGCGATATCATCAGCAGGGATGGGATGTTCGCCCACCGCGTGGGATGGGGTCTACGTCGTCTGGCGAGGTTCGGAGCCTTGGGGCCATGATCGGTCTGGGAGCGGTTTGGGCCTTCCTAGGGTTCCCCGGGCTTCGGGAGATCGTCTTGGTGGCCCTAGTCGCGCTGGTCTTGTATGGTCGGTCGGGCTTGCGGTACACCCGGCATGCCCGGGCGTTGCGGCCCTGGCTGACGACGGGCCGGCGCGGGGCATCGCCCCCGACACCGGGGCGGGCGCCACAGGTCTCGAAGCTGACGGACCGCGCCTTCTGGGTCCTGGCGATTGCCGCCGCGACGGCCGTGGCCGCCTGGATCGTGACCCGAATGATGATCGTCGGGAGTTCGAGGCGGCCGCGCTGATGCGCTGGACCCGCGCCCATTCCGCTCTTGCGCTTGAGGAGCCAGACCATGTTGCCGTTCGCCTTCCTTCCCAACCTGGGCACGACCGAACTGATGGTCGTCGCTTTCGTCTCGTTGCTGATCTTCGGCAATCGCCTGCCCAGCGTGATGCGCTCGCTCGGCAAGAGCGTGACCGAGTTCAAGAAGGGTGTCGCGGGGATCGAGGAAGACATTGATCAATCCGTCAACGCCGACAAGAAGCCGGCGCCGAGCCACGGCGATTCGGAACCCGCCCGAACGCGACGCGACTGATCTGCGGGACGCCTTGGCCCCTTGAACCATTCGGAGTGAATCGCATGTTCCCCCAACTTGGCATGATGGAAATGCTCGTCGTGATGGGCGTGGCGGTGCTCCTGTTCGGGAAGCGCCTGCCCGAGGTCGGCCGCTCGCTCGGCAAGGGGATCGTCGAGTTCAAGAAGGGCCTGCGCGGCATCGAGGACGAGTTCGACATCTCCTCCCCCACGTCGCACGTCCCGCCCCGTCGCTCCGACAATCGGCCCCGCTCCATTCCCGCCGAGGCCGCCGAGATGTCCGTCCCCAAATTCGAGCCCCCGTCCTCGGCGCCCGTGCCCCAGATGGAGTACGAGCCCCAGCCGGCCGGGATTGACGCCGGCCGCCGCTGACGGAGGGCAGATGGCCGAGCGATGCTCCGGTCACTCTACCTCTGTCATCGTCCTTCGGTCACCCGTCATCGCCCACGTCGGATGAGACCCTCGCCTCATCCCGGCGTGCGAGACGAACGGCCTGTCGGGCGCGTGCGGCCTCGTCGCGGCGGCGGTCCGCCTCAGTCTCCAAGAGCAGGGGGTGGACCGGTCGCGGCCGGCCGTGTTCGTCGAGCGCGACGTAGAGGGCATAACCGTGCGCCACTCTGCGGCGCTCGGCGCGGTCGAACGGCTCGGCGTAGATCTCGATCCGGGACTCCAGCGATGTCCGCCCGACATACGTGACCTCGGCGCAGAGTTCGACGCGCTCGCCGACGTAGACCGGGCCGAGGAAGGTCATCGAGTCAATGGCGACTGTATTGATCATGCCCCCGCCCCCACCCGCATGCCGGAGCGCGGCGAGCGCCCCACATTCGTCGGCCAGGCGGAGCAAGACGCCGCCGTGGAGCGTGCCGTAGGGGTTGGCCTGCCCCGGATGGGTCATGATCGCCAAGCTGACGCGCGACGCGGAGGCCGGCTTCACGGATTCACTGCTCATGACGTGCGGATCCTTGGTAAACGACCCGTCTTGAAATCCCGGACGCGATGATCCTACGCCCCGGCCCACGCCTTGGCCAGCCCTCCTTCTCTCGGACCCGTGGAGCGCCGGAACCCGATGATCGAGGACGACCTCTTCGCGATCATCGACTCGATCCTGCGCGGCGGGCTCGATCCCCCGAGGTAGGGGAGGACTACCGCTCCCCTCCCCTGGACATCCTCCGCTATTACCGCTGCCGGTCTGGCTCCGCCGGGTCCCGTTGCTCGGCCGCGCCCTGAGCGTCGTGTCGGTGGCCCGGCAGCCGGTCGACGTCGGCCTCTCAACGGCCGACTACGACGGTTCCTGACGCGCCTGGCGATGGCCGTCAACGGCCGTTTCTCCCGCTGGCGTCGGCGCCACGGGCTCGTCGGACTGACAGCGCTGGTCCTGACCCTTGAGCCGATTGGCCCCGAGGACGACGCGGTCCTGGGCCGCCTGCCCCGGATGCGGGCGGTCTTTTTCGGCGTAATCGGCTCAATCTGAGCCAGAGGGCGATCGCCTTCGCGCTGGCCGCCAGCCTCGACGCGCTCTTCCCCGAGCCCAGACTCCTGGCCGACGCGCTGACGTTCCGGATCCGCCGGTTCGTCCCGCTGCTCCAGCCCTGAGCCAGGCGAACGCGGGCCCATCCGGAGCGCGACGTGTCCTTGCCCCGGGCTTTCCTCCTGGAGTCTCACGAGAGTATTAGCCCAACTTCCGCAGTTGGGACAAAATTTCACCGATTTCCAGGTGCTTTTTCGACGTAACTCCTTATTCGTCGGGCCGAGTTCCGGGCAAACGCCGATGTAGTGCCAACCTCGTGTCTTGCCTTTGTTCTGAGGCCGTTCATGATGGTCCTCGGAGGACGCGATGGATCTGCGGCACTCGACCATCACCAAGAATGGCAAGACTCACACGTACTGGCGGCTCGTGCGTTCGGTGCGCAGTCGGGCGGAAGGTGCGGCAGGAGACTGTCGCCCAGCTTGGTGAACTCGACGCCAAGGGGCGCATCGTCGCGCACCATCTGGCCGACTCGCTCGTCGGTCTGGAGCGTCAACCCGGGCTCTTCGACGAGGAACTCCCCACCGAGCCCGTCACCGTTGTACCAAGTCGTCTGCGGTTGGAACGCGGTCGGAGGTTCGGCGACGTCTGGCTCGCCTGGAAACTCTGGCAGGCGCTCGGACTCGATACGTGGCTGGAGAAACGTCTGTCCCGAGGCCGCGAAGATGTGTCGTGGAGCCTGATGGCGGCCGTGCTCGTGATCGCGCGGTTCTGCGAGCCGTCGAGCGAGTTGCACATCGCCGAGGACTGGTTCCGCCGCACGACGCTGGACGACCTGCTCGGGCTGCCCGAGGCCAAGGTCAACGACGACCGGCTCTACCGTGCCCTCGATCGACTCTTGCCGCACAAGGACGCGCTCGAAACGCACCTCAAGGAACGCCTCGGAACGCTGTTCAAGCTGGAAGATGATCTGCTGTTGTACGACGTCACGAGCACCTACTTCGAGGGCCAGGCGACCGGCAACACGCTGGCCGCGCGGGGCTCTTCGCGCGACCAGCGGTCCGACTGTAAACAAGTCTGCATCGGTTTGGTCGTCAGCCGCGAGGGCTTTCCGCTGGGCTACGAGGTGTTCGCCGGCAATCGCAGAGATTCAACGACGTTGCGGGAAGTCGTCAAGCGCATGGAAGAGCGGTACGGCCACGCGGGTCGGATCTGGGCGGTCGACCGCGGAATGATCGACGCGGCCAACCTCCAGTGGCTCAAGGGACGAGGCTCGCGTTCCATCGTGGGGACGCCCAAGGGGGAGTTGAAGCGGTTCGAGCAAGAGTTGCTCAAGGGGACCTGGCACGAGATCCGCGAGGGCCTGGAGGTGCGGAGTGTGCCGGATGAAGCTGGTTCGGAGACGTTCCTCCTCTGCCGCAGCGCCGACCGCGCGACCAAGGAGCGGGCGATGCGCGTGCGGTTCGAGCAACGCATCGAAAAAGGTCTTCAAGCGATTGTGCGAAGATGCGAACAGAAGCGTTGCGACCTGGGCGTGATCGAGCGCCGGATCGGCCGACTGCTGGGCAAGAACACGCGCGCGCGCGGCTCTTCTCGGTCCAGGTCGGTCGTGCCGAATCAGGGCGCGTTGTGGTGACCTGGTCCCGGAAAGCGTCGGCGCTGGAATCGGCGAAGCGTCGCGAGGGCTGCTACCTGCTGCGGAGCAACGTCTCAGACTGGACGGCCGAGGACCTCTGGAGGGCCTCCATGCAATTGACCGAAGCCGAGGCCGCGTTCCGGATCCAGAAGGACGAGCTGCGCCTGCGACCGGTATGGCATCAGACGGCGGAGCGAGTCCAGGCCCACATTCTGGTGTGCTTTCTTGCCTACGTACTCCGCAAGATGCTGGAAGGCTGGTCGCAACGCGCCGGCTTGGGCCGGAGCATGCCCACGCTTTTGGAGGAGTTCGCGCGGATCCAGAGCACCGACGTTGTGTTGCCGACCAGCGACGGCCGCACCGTGCGGCTACGGTGCGTGGTGCGTCCCGACCAGGCGCAGACGATTTTGCTGCACCACTTGGGCCTGGAACTCCCCCAACGGCTGCGGATCGCAAAAGGAGTCGCTGATTTGTAGTGCCAACTTCTGAACGCCGTTATTGAAAAACAAGCGAGTTTCGCTTCTTTTCTGCTGATAACTGCGGAAGTTGGGTTAGCACAAAGACACGAAGGAGACGAGGGACTTAGGGCAGAATTGCGATGACCCGAGTCGGTGCGCCGCTGCCCCCCTTGATCTTCATCGGCAACGCGATCAGGGTCGCGCCCGACTCCGGGACACGGTCGAGGTTCGCGACGTTCTCCAGGCCGTAGATCCCGGCGCCATTGAGGACCTGGTGGGCGATGAAGTCGCGCGACGGCCCGTGGTCGAGGCTCGCCGTGTCGATGCCCACGCCATCGACCTTGCGTCGATGGACGAGCCACTCGGCCGCCTCGCGCGAGAGGCCAGGAAAATGCAGGTGGGCCGTGTCACCCGGCGTGTCGCTGCCCAGGTAGCGCGCCTTGTCGGGCCAGAACCGGCCCCAACCGGTGCGGACCAGCACGATCGCCCCGTCCGGGATGCGACCGTGCGCCGACTCCCAGGCGTCGAGATCGTCCACGCGGAGCCGGTAATCGCGGTCGCCCGCGCAGGCGCGGGTGATGTCGATCACCACGGCCGGGCCGATCAGCCGCGTCAGCGGGATCTGGTCGGCCGTCGTCTGGCCCTCACCGAAATGGATCGGGCTGTCGAGATGTGTCCCGCCGTGCTCGCTGGCCGCATAGGTCGCCGAAGCGTACCAGTATCCGCCGGGGGAGCGCCCCACCTGGCCTTCTCCCAGCGGAACGACGGATCGGTCGGCCAGTAGATCGTGTCGGTGCCGAAGGAATACGTCAGGTCGATCGCCTTGGTGTCGAGGTCCTCCTTCGCGACCGGCCCCGGCCGCGCCCCGGTCGCGGCCGGTGGCGGGGCACCGACGGCGACGAACAGCCCGAACCCTGCGGACGTCAGCGCCCAAGTTGTCATCATGACGCGGATGCGGCTCATATCGTCCTCCCTCTCGAAGGAAAAAATTTCCGCCCATGGTGATTTCATGATTGTGACGGATGAAGAGACGAAAGAACAGTCCTCTCGTCGGGGGGACACACAGCGATTTGCCCCGGCCGCCTGGCCACGACCGTTGCCCGAGCCGGCGCGTTCGCGTATCTTTTTCAGGAGGTGCGTGTCCCGTCTGATCCGCGTCCCGGAACAGTCGTGCCCACCGTCGGGAGCGGCGATGCTCCCTCGGCCCACCTCCGGGGGCGGCGGTGCCCCTCGAGGGCGGTCCGCTGACCCCGACGGGCACCAATGTTCCGGGAACGTAGGATGAGGGTTGGGAGGCCGTGCATGGGCTCGCCGTTTGCAGGAAGCCCCGAATTCGAGCGCCTGCTCCGGCGCAACTCCCGGTCCGACCTGACCCGGATCGCACTCGAGATCGCGCGCGATGCGTACCCGGACCTCGAACCCGATCCGTACCTGGAGCGGATCGAGGTCCTGGCGGCCCGCGTCCGCGACCGTTCCCCGGCCCTTGCAAAGGCCCGGCCCGTGCTCGGGCAAATCAACTGGGTCCTGTTCGTCGAGGAGGGATTCCAAGGCAACACCGAGGACTATTACGACCCGAGGAACAGCTACCTCAACGAGGTGATCGACCGCAAGACGGGGATCCCGATCAGCCTTTCGGTGCTCTACTGGGCAGTCGCCGAGCGGCTCGGCCTGGAGATGGCGGGGGTCAACCTGCCGGCGCATTTCATGCTCCGGGTCGGGCGGGGCGACGAGACGATCTTCGTCGATCCGTTCCACTCGGGGCGCTGCTCGACCGCCAGGGCTGCGCCGCGTCAGGTCGCGGAACTGCTGGGCCGCCCCGTCGCGATGACCGATCTCCAGCTTGCCCCGTGCGGCCTCGACCTGGTGGTGTCCAGGATGCTCCGCAACCTGAAGGTGATCTACCTGCGGAGTCATGACTTCCCCGCCGCACTGCCCGTCCAGTGGCGGCTGGCGGCCCTCAACCCGAGCGATCCGCTGGAGCAGCGCGACCTGGGCATGCTCTGCCTCGAGCTCGACCGGCCCGCCGACGCGATCAGCCCCTTGCAGGTGTACCTCGATGCCCGGCCCGAGTCCGAGGACGCCGAGGCAACCCGTGCGCTGCTCCGCGCTGCCCGGCGCGAGGTGGCGATGTGGAACTGAACGCCTATCACGTCTTCTCCGAGCGTGAATTACGTATTACGGCGCGAAATCCTGCATTCATATCTGTTCAAATATGTGCTGTGTTGGTTCAGCGGGAATGGGAAGAACGTCGTAATCGGGAAGGACATGCTTGACATTCGATGGCCAGTCGACTTATATTCGTGACGCCATCGCTCCAGACGGGCGATGCGATCCCGGCTATGGCGGCCCCTCTGTGCGAAAAACGCGGCGGTGTGGCTTTTTTCGTGCGCCCTCACATCCAACCATAGGACCTCGGGCCACCCCTCCCCGCCTTTCCTCGACCCCGCGGCGATGGCCGCCGCATCCCCAGTTATGGATCCCGTGATCTCATCCGCCCGAGGATCCCCTGTAAGGTGGCCCCATGTGCCCGCTCCTGGTCCATTCCGAATCGGTTCATACCGCCTTGCACCCCCCTCGGCCCTGCGGCCGGAGATCGGTCCGACGGTCGAGCGCCGAGAGGGGAAGCATCATCTCCCGCCACCACACCTCGATGAGTTCAGCCGAGAACCTCGCGCGACCAACCGATGAGGAACTGCTCAGCCGCTACCGGGATACGGGCCGAGTTGGCGACTTTGACGAGTTGGTCCGCCGCTACTCGGGCGATTTCTACCGCTACCTGACCCGCTATCTCGGCGGCCCGATGCTGGCCGACGACGTGCTCCAGAATACCTTTCTCCAGATCCACGCCAAATGCCGACTGTACCAGGACGGGCGGCCGGCACGCCCCTGGCTCTACGCGATCGCCAGTCATCAGGCGGTCGATGCCCTGCTCGGGCCGGCCGACACCCCGCGGTCAGCCTCGACCAGTCGTCCGAGGCGGTCGCGCCCGCTTCCCTGGTCGCCCTGCTGGTCGGCGAGGGGCCGGACCCACTGGAGGAACTTCAGGAAGAGGAACGGCAGCGGTGGGTCCGCGACAGCATCGCCCGGCTGCCCGAGTCCGCACCGCCAGGTGCTGATCCTGGCCTATCACCAGGGCCTGAAGTACGCCGCGATCGCCGCGATCCTGAAGATCCCCCTTGGCACGGTCAAGACTGCGCCTGCACGCCGCCATCGCCCGGCTCCGGACGATGGCGCAAGCGGCGCACCTGGTCGCGAGTGAGTGACGTCATAATTCCCTCGGATCTGCTGGATTACGTTCTCGGCCAGCTCAACAGTCCCCGGTATACACAGGTCGGGCGCGAGATCGCCGAAGATCCCGCCCTGGCCGAGCAACTCGCCCGTCTGGCCCGCCATCTCGGCCGACTGCTCGATGAAGGCCAGGGGCCGGATCATCGCCCGCATCGGCCCGCTCGCATCAACCTCCGACGGCCCCAACTCCCCCCAACGACGATCAATCGGTGCCGGACCCGGGCTGAGAGGTGGACGATCGTCATCCTGCGGGCCCGAAACTCATGGGCTCTGGCAGATGTGGCATCGAGCGAGCCGGTCGCCGTATTCTTCGGAGTGGCGGATTTGATACGAAAACCGCGATTAAAGTAAAAAAATGGATGATTCTACGCCTCGGGATGATGCTCGGGGCTTGACTTTACGTGACTGATGTCATTATCCTAAATCTTGATATTGCTCACGATGGGCAATTCTCACCCGGCTAAGGCGGCCCCGCAGTGCGAATGATCGCATGGCCGGGGTTTTTTCTTACCCATGCCGTCTGACGATTTGGACCGCCGGATCGCTTTCCACGCGATCCCACCTCGCGGTAACGATTGCCGCATCCAGAGCACCGGCCAGCGCTTCGACTCGCCCGGTCACCGAGGAGTCGGCGTCATGTCCGCATCGAACCGTCCCAACTCGGAACACGATCGCCCCACCCCGTGCGGGATGTCCCTCAGCCAGGCGGCCGCGACGGCGACAGGGCGGACCCCCTCTCATGTTCATGCCGGATCGGCAGCCCGATGAGATCGCGAGGAGAATTATGCCGAGACTCTTCCGAGATCGTACCAGTCCGCGACCACCTCGAGCGGTTCATCGCCTCGTCCACGGCCGGGGTGGGGGCGTGTTGACGATCATGACCAGGCATGACGTACGGCTCAATCCCGTGCGCCGGGCCGTCGGCGTCGCACACGATCGGGATCGCCGCGCCGGTCGAGCTGATGGAGATCATTCAAGGGCCTCGGCCAAATGCTGTTCTGAGGGAGTCTCACCAAGAGGCAATGCGGAGAGAGGGGATCTCGTCATGGTACAGGGCACGCTCGTCGGATCGCGCGAGCGGTTCGTGGAGATCGCGGTGGGCAAGCGGAAGGTGAGGGGAATCCTGAGCCTGCCCCGCGCGCCCGGGGGTGGTCGCCTTCGCCCACGGCAGCGGCAGCGGCCGGTTCAACCCCCGCAACCAGTTCGTCGCCCGGGCCTTGCAGGACGCCTGCCTGGCGACGCTGCTGATCGACCTGCTGGAGGAGGGCGAGGCCCAGGATCGGCGGAAGGTCTTCGACATCGAGCTGCTGGCAGACCGGCTCGGGGCCGCGGCCCATTGGCTGAGTCGGGACCCCGCGACGTGCGGTCTCCGCCTGGGCTACTTCGGCTCCAGCACCGGCGCCTCGGCGGCCCCGGTGGCCGCGGCCCAGCAACCGAAGCGGATCGGGGCGGTCGTCTCCCGGGGCGGCCGACCCGACCTGGCGGGGGACGCCTTGCCGGAGGTCGTCGCCCCCACCCTGCTGATCGTCGGGGAGCGCGACGTGGACGTCCTCGAGCTGAACCGGCGGGCCCTGGCCCTGCTGTGTTGCCCGAGGGATCTCGTGGTCATCCCCGGGGCCAGCCACCTCTTCCCCGAGCTGGGAACCCTGGAAGAAGTCGCCCGCCTCGCCGAGCGGTGGTTCCTGAGGCATCTGGGGGCCGATTCCCGGGTTCCCGCGATCGGGCGGGCAGGACCTCTCTCGGCGCAGGGGAGCCGCTCGGCGAGCGATCCTCCTGGTCCGACATGGATATCCGACGCCGAGGAATACGGCGGAACGGAAACTGGGTAACTTCCCGATTTCGCTTCGGACCGCTCGGGAAATCCAGGAGGAAACCCGCTGTCAATACGAACATTATTATGGAATTTTCGTTCCGGCGTGGCGGGGCCGACGGATGGATCACTTCTGGAAACGACACTCCGGACGGGTGCGGTAGGACCGAGGTTTACCATGATCGCAGCAAGACCCAAGGATTATCAGGTGCTGTTGGATCGCCCCCGGGCGCAGGCATGGTCGTGAGCTGCTACGCCGATACATCGGTCGCCGAGGGTTTCGAGACTCACTGGCGCCAGCACCTCAAGGCCGAGGCCACCCGGGTTCGGGAACTGCTGGCCGGCGACCCCGAGGCGCTGCGGGAGTTCAAGCGGCAACTGGAGACTCTCTGGCAGGCCCTCGAATCCCCCGAAGCCCGGCACGCGCGGGGCATGGCCGTCTTCGCCGCCTCGGGCTGGGATCAGGCCATGGCCCTGTCATTCAACGAGCCCTATGAGGACCGGCTTGTCGTCGATGAGGAGCCCTACCTGGTGCCCCTGCTCGTGGCCAACTACCGCCGACGCGAATACCTGGTGGTGCTGACCAACACCCATCGGGGTCGGCTCTACGCGTCCAGCCCGGGCGTGGCGCGCCTCCTGGACGAACTCGACGTGGCCGTGCCGAAGGGGGAGCCGCAGGCCAAAATCGAGCGGCGTCGCAAGGATCACATCCTCCACTACCAGAAGGAGCTCATGCGGCGCGTGGAGAAGGCCTGGGCCGCCCATCCCTATCAAGGGATCATCCTCCTGGGCGAGCACCAGGTCCTGGAGAACTTCCGCGGCCTCCTGCCGAAACCGCTCGCCGACCGGGTGGTCCACGAGGCGCCCCACGCCTGGCACGGGAGGCTGCCCGAGATCCGCGACCGGGTTCGCGAGGTAGTCGCCGCGGCGATCGAGGGCCAGCAGGAAAGGCTCCTGGAGGAGATCGACCGCCGCCTCGGGGAGGGCTTCGCGGTGGCGACCGGACCTCAGGAAGTGATCGAGGCTCTGGGCAACGGCCAGGTCCTCGAGCTGGTCTTCTGGCCCGATCGGGGCGAGTTCGCATCCCGCTGCAAGGGATGCCGGTCCGTCTTCGCCACCAACGAGGAGGCCTGCCCGTATTGCAAAGATCCTTGTGCCAGGGTCAACCTCTGGCAGGAGATCCTCTCGATGGCAGCGCGGCACGGCATCGCGATCCACTTCGTGACGCCCGATGCACGGCGATCGCCCTTCACCGGAGTCGTGGCCCTGCTGGCCCGCGACGAACCGCAGTGGTCGCCGGTTCCGTCGGCCGACCGCGAGGCGATCGGGAACGGAAATCGAGTCGGCCTGTCAGGCCGATGATTTCAATATGAAGATGGCACACAGATCCAAAGGAGCGAATCGATGAACCCCTTCCGAATCATTCTCGTCGCGGCGGACTTCTCGGAGAGTTCGCGGGAGGCCTACCGGGTGGCCTGCTCGTTCGCCCGCGACAGTACGGCCCGAATCTTCGTCCTGCACGTCGTGGAGCCGATCGCTGTCCCGGAGGAGGCGGCCTGCGCCTTCGTCGTGGAGGACCAGGGTTACCAAGAATCTCTGAAGGAGCGGCTACGCGAGGTTTATCCCAAGGATCGAACCCTCAACGTGGAGTACCACGCCAGGGACGGGCACGCCGCCGAGGAGATCGTCCGCATGTCCGAAAAGCTCGGGTGCGAGCTGATCGTGATGGGGACCCACGGGCGGACCGGCCTGCGCCTGCTCTTGATGGGAAGCGTCGCCGAGGTCGTCTTGCGCAGGTCTGCCTGCCCGGTGCTGGTCGTGAAGTCTCCCTCACGGAAACCGACGGCCTCCTCGGGCAAGCCGGCCGAGAAAGCGGTGACCCTTTACTGAATGCAGACCTCGAAATGGGCCAGGGCCCCGGGAGAAAGAAGCCCCGAGGGCATCGCCTGGGCTATCTTCAGAGACCCTCACATCAAGAGCCCTTACCCTGGCCCTCTCTAGCAGGAAGAGGGAGGTAAAATAGCTTCCGCTCCTCCCGGGCGAGGGTTGGGGTGAGGGCGCATCGGGGTCACGATGTCCCTCCACGTGAAATCCTCTCAAGGGTCCTCCGGGGACACGTGTCGACGGGCGAGATCGGGGACCTATGCAGGAGATTCTTCCCGCGGAGATCCGCTCGCACTCGCCCGAGGCACCCGCGTCGAACCTGCACGCGCCCGTCCATCCGAAAAGACTGAGGAGGTGACCATGAGGCGTCCCTTGCAGATTGCATTCCACAACATCCCCCACTCCCGAGAGATCGAGGTCACGATTCGAGCGGAGGCGGAGCGACTGGATGAGGTCTACGACCAAATCATGAGCTGTCATGTCGTGGTCGATGTCCCGCATCGACACCACAAGGAGAGCACCCTCCATCAGGTCCGGATCGACCTCAAGGTTCCCGACGAGGAGGTCGTGGTGAGTCGCGAGTCGGGCAAGCACGCCGAGGATCAGGACCTCGACATCGCGATCCGCGACGCCTTCGACGAGGCGCGGAATTTGTTGGAGGACTATGTCCGCCGCCGCCAAGGTCAGGTTAAGGCCCACCGGCCCATCCCCCATGGCCGAGTCGCCCGGCTTTTCCCGGAGGCCGGCTATGGCTTCCTGGGGACCCGCGACGGACGGGAAATCTACTTCCATAAGAACAGCGTGCTCGACGGCGGGTTCAAACACCTCAAGGTCGGGACGGAGGTGCGGTTCGTGGAGGAGGAGGGCGACAAGGGGCCCCAGGCCAGCACTGTGGAGCCCGTGGGTCGCCACGGCCACCTCATCGACCCGGGATGAACAAGTTAGGAACTGTCAACAAATAACTTGAACAATCTATGAGTGGTTCCGTGAAAATATGGGTGGCTGGGGGCTCGTCTTTGTCACCGCTCAGGGGGTTCTGCTGGGAATCCGACCACCTACTTTCGCCGCCGCGGTGTGGCAGGGATAATCACATGCGGTTCGCCTGAATCACCCCGGCACCCAGGAGGATCACCCATGCCGGCCCCTGTGCCTCTCCCCATTCGGCAGGCTCTGTGGCGGCGCTGGAAGCGAGGGGCGACGGCCACCGAGCTGAGCCAGGCGTTCGGTATCCCCGTGCGGACCGTGCGGGGCCTGCTCCGCCGGTGGCGCGACCGCGGCGAGGCCGCCTTGGCTCCGAATTACTCCCGCCGTCGCGATCTGCCCCCGGCGTCCGCCCCTCCGGCTTTCGAGGCGGCCGTGCAGCGGCGCCGCGACCACCCCGCCTGGGGGGCGGGCCTGATCCGGGTCTACCTCGCCGAGCGTGGCCTACGGCTCCCGCCCGGCGAGTCCACCCTGCGGCGCTGGTTCCGCCAGACCGGACTCGCCCCGGCGCCCCCGGGGCGGCGGCCGGAAGGCGCGGCCCGGCGCGCCACCGAGCCCCACGAGACCTGGCAGGTCGATGCCGCCGAGCCGATCTCGCTGGGCGACGGCACCCGGGCCTGCTGGTTGCGGGTCGTCGGTGAGTGCAGCGGCGCGGTGCTCCGGACTGCGGTTTGCCCCCCTCGGCCGCTGGGAGGCGGTGCCGGCAGCCGCGACTCAGGCCGACCTGCGCCGGGCGTTCGCGCCGTGGGGCGACCACGCCGCCTGCGGGTCGACAACGGCGCGCCGTGGGGCTCGACCGGGGAGTTGCCGACCGACCTGGCGCTGTGGCTGAGCGGGCTGGGGGTCGAGATGACCTGGAATCCGCCACGCTGCCCTCGGGCCAACGGGGTCGTGGAGCACTCCCAGGGTACGGGCAAGCGGTGGGCCGAGCCAGTGACCTGCGCCGACGCGGCCGAGTTGCAGCGCCGGGTCGACGAGCAGGATCGCCTTCAGCGCGAACTCGACCCGAGCATCGCCGAGCACAGTCGCCTGGAGGCGTTCTCCGGACTGCGGCCCTCGGGCCGGTCCTACCGGCCCGAGGAGGAGGCGTGGCCGTGGAAGTTGGACCGAGTGCTGGAGCATCTGGCCGGCGACGTCCTCGTCCGCCGGGTGGACAGCGGCGGGACGATCTCGCTGTACAAACCGGAGCCGGTATGTCGGCAAGGCCCTCGCTGGCCGGGACGTGTACGTGACGCTCGACCCGGTGGAGGTGGAGTGGGTGTACAGCAGCCGGGAGGGGGTCTGCTACCGCCGCCAAGAGGCCGAGGAGCGGAAGGTGCAACGGATCCTCGATCTGGACGTCAGTCGGCACCGGGAGCGAACCAAACACCGGCGGCCAAACCGGGTGATCGGATTCCCGGCAGAACCCCCTGAGCGGTGACACATCTACGCGAACATCCACCTCAAGGACCTGAGGCGCGCGGTCGCCGCGCGCGGTCTGGGCCCCTGATTGGCGACAATTAGAATTCCCTGGCGACGACAATTAAAATTCCCGTCTCGGGGGGTAGTGTACAAGCTCCTTCGGCTGGGTCCCCTTGAGCCCGCTCCGCCCTCATCTCTCGGCCATGCTTGCTCTCAGTCATCCCTCCTCGCTTGGGTTGGTGGTTGCCGGCGGGGCCTGTCGCGATTTCTTGGCCTGCTCGGCCCGGTAGCTCGGGACGTTCAGCTCCAGGATCACGCTGTGGTGCACCCGTCGGTCGATCGCCGCCGCAGTCGTCATCGGGTCCTTGAAGATTGACTCCCAGCCCGAGAACGGCAGGTTGCTCGTCAGCACCACGCTCCCCCGCTCGTACCGCTCCGCCAGCAGGCTGAAGAGCACCTCCATCTCCTCCCGGCTGTACTGGACGTATCCGATATCGTCAAGGATCAGCACCTCATATCGGGAAATCTGCTTGAGAAATCCGCGGAGTTTCAGGTCCCGCTTCGCGGCCAGCAGGTCCTGGACCATCAGCCCGCACGTCGCGAACATCACCCGCCGCCCCGAGCGGATCAGTTCCTGGCCGACCGCGCACGCCACGTGGGTCTTCCCGGACCCCGGATTTCCGAAAATGAGCACGTTCTCATGTCGGTCAACAAAGTCCCCTTCCAGCAGGAACCGGACCTGCTGCCCCGCCTTTTGCGGCAGCCGTTTCAGGTCCAGGGTCGACAGGCTCTTCTCCATGAACAACCTCGATTCCCTCAGCTGCCGCTCGATCCGGTTCGAGCGCCGAGACGCGCACTCGCGCTCCGCCAGTTCCCGCAGGTAACGCTCGTAACTCAACAACTCCTGACGGGCCCGCGCCGCCGCCGCTTCGTAATCGCTCCGCATCGCCGGCAGGTGGAGCTCGCGGAGGCGGTCCGTCAATGACTCATGCACGTCGGATGGTCTGGTAATGGGAGGTCCTCCCTGGTTTCGAGTCACCGGTCGTCCGTCGACAAGTCCACCGTCGTGAGGACCACCTCCATCGCCCGCGGAAGGCCCAGGTCGTGGCGCAGGTGCTCCGCGACGACGGTCGGGGTGATCGGCACGTTCCACTCCAGGAGCCGGCCCAGGACGGCGTCGACCCCGGCCTCGGACTCCTTCGCCGCCCGCTCCAGGACCCGGAGGTCATCCTTGGCGGCGCGGGCCGGGCACTGCCCCAGCAGGACGTCGTAGGCCCGGCGGAACCGGCTCGTGGGGAACATCGCGTCCCGGTGCCGGTAGGCCGCGAACGCCCCGGGCTTTCGCACCAGCCCATCGATCACATGCCGGTAGTTGATCGTGTGCTTGTGCCGGCCCCGTTGCCGGGGGACGCGCTCGACCAGCGCTGTGCCGTGCCCCACCTCCAGGCATTCCGCCAGGACGTGGACGTCGACCTGTTCGCCGCTCCAGCGGCTCGGCACCGAGTCGCTGTTCGAGCCGACGCGGATCGTGCTCCCCTGGGTGACTCGCACCCGGCGACGGTGCCAGGCGTCCACGCGCCGTGAGGGGAGATCCCGCAGTTGTGGTCGTTCCTCGGCGAACCGCTCGGTCCGGCCGGTGTTGCGCCCGCCCAAGAGTTCGTGGAGGAACCGCTCGCAGCCTTCCCGGTCGTCGACGTCGCGGCTGCCGCGAAGCAACAGTGCCTGATCGACGGCGGTCTTGAACCGGTTGTGGCTCTGCTCGGCGTCTCCGTTCTGGTTGGCCTTGCGGGCCTGGATGGCTTGAGGTCTCAAGCCGTAGTGGGCCAGCAAGGCGCGATACCGTTGTTGGAACAAGTCGTGATCGCCGAGGTTGTTCACCGCGGCGGTGAGCCGATCGGTGCGGTGCGTCTGGGGGACCCCTCCCAGTTCCCCAAGCGCGTTCTGGAGCCCTTGGCTGAGGCTCTCGAAACTCTCGGAGAAGCAGACGGTGCCGGTCTCCCAGTTGGAGTAAGTCAGGACGAAGTGAGAGACCAGGTGATCGAACGGCTGGCCGGCGAGCGTGACGCGCAGGTCGTTCATGGACGTGAAGTCGGAGGCGCACAACTGGCCAGGCGTGTGAATCTGATCGCAGAAGACCTCCTTGGGCGGGCCCTCGGTGGCCCTCCACGCCTTGATCTTCCGCTGCAAGGTGCGGAGTTGGCCGTCGGCGAACCGGCCTGGGAAGCGACGCTGGAGGTCCTCGAACAGGGTCTTGGCCTGAAGCCCCGGGTTGAGCGCCAGCCGGTCGCGGAGTTCGGGCCAGACCTCCTGGAACGGATCCTCCCGGGTCTGCCAGGTTCTTGGGGTGAACGATTCAGCAGGCAGCCGATCGGCGTGCCGGTACTTCCGAGCCGTCTTGGCGTCCATACCCACCTTCAAAGCCGCAAGAGAGAGGGGATGTCCCTCGCCGAGGAGCTGCGCAGCCTGCGAACCTGGGCGTCCTTGATCATGGCGGTTCCCTCCTGGCTCAGGAGGAGACCGCATAGTGAACAGGCGGGCGAGAGGAGGAGGGGATTCTAATTGTCGCTGGGCGGGAATTCTAATTGTCGCTGATCAGTGGGGGCGGACCCGCTCGTGCGATCCTGGCACGTCGTGAGTGAGCATTGGATTGTTCTCTTGTGAGGGGGTATCTATTGCTGACCATTACGGATTTTGGGGGGCTTACCATCCCGACCCTAGAGAACTAGAGAACAAGGCTCAACGAATGTTTTCGATGTTGTCCCAGGGCCAAGCGAACGATGGTCGGTCCCACCGAAGGGTGGTCGGCTGACCCATGCAGCCGATTCGACTTGCGCCGATTTCGACCCCTCTCGCATCATCCTACTGAACGAAAGGATGTCGTAGATGACGCAAGCCAAAATTCTTCAGCGAGTTAAATCCATAAGACGTCGTTTAATCCATACGGTAGAAGTACCGAGGAGCAGGAAAACCCTCTGCCGGCATACCCCACAGCGAGGGCTCAATCATCCCTCCAGTCCGCACGCAGCACCCCGCCCTTGTGCCAGCGTGATCTTCGGCGACGGCTCCGAATTCCTTCCCGGGACCCTTGTCGGAGTGTTTTCGATCGGGCATCATTGAGACCGTGCGGGTGGGGCAAACAGCGCAGGCACCGCGGACTTTGTTTGGAGCAAATCACGCCGACATTTTCGCCCGACGGTCACTCTTCCCATCCGGTGAGATTGTCGGGCAAGCTCGGCCCGTCCCAACCTTGGAGGACCGCAAGGAATGAAACGCATCCTGAGGATGGGTTGGATCACGGCACTGGCCGTGGTGGTCAGTGCGGGGGGCCTCTGGGCCGACGAGGACGACTCGCCCGCAGATGACGATCACGAGTCCGCCACCGTCAAGAAGGCCAATGGCACCTCGAAGAAAGACGATTCGGAGAAGAAGTTCCGCGACTTCGCCGAGGTGACCAAGGGGACCGAGAAGTTTGAGGGCTTCTTCACCCTGCATCACAAGGACGAGCACCTCTACGCGGAGATCAAGACGAACCAGATCAATCAGCCGATGCTCGCCCCGATTGCCATCGCGCGCGGCATGGCAATGGCAGGGCAACCCTTGAACTTCGGCGACGAATGGGTCCTGCTCTTCAAGCGGGTCGGCGACAAGATCCAGTTGATCCGCCGCAACATCCACTACAAGGCGCCGCGCACTCTCCGCTGGAGAAGGCGGTTAAGCAGAACTACACCGACTCAGTCCTGATGGCGCTGCCGATCATCAGCATCAATCAGTCGGACAGCAATAGCGTCGTAATCGACCTGGCCGACATCTTCTTCAGCAATTTCGCCGAACTGCCCTTCGGCAGTCTCGACCGGAATCGGACCAACTGGTCGAAGATCAAGGCGTTCCCGAACAACATCGAGCTCGAAGTCGAGGCAACCTTCTCCGGCGGCCCTTCTTTCCTCTTCTTTGGCGAGGACTGCGTGGCCGACCGGCGGGGTCAGACAATCGTCATCCACTACAGCCTGGACAAGCTGCCCGATTCGAGCTACAAGCCCCGCTACGCCGACGACCGAGTCGGACACTTCCTCAGTGCTCTGAAGGACTTCGGATCGGACAACCCCGACACGAACTTCCTCCGGCAGATCAACCGCTGGCGGCTCGAGAGGTCGGACCCCAAGGCCAAGATCTCGCCGCCGAAGAAGCAGCTCATCTGGTATGTCGAGAGCACGGTCCCGCTCGAATACCGGCCGTACATCGAGTCGGGCATCCTCGAGTGGAACAAGGCGTTCGAGAAGATCGGGATCCGCAACGCGCTGGCGGTCCGGTGGCAGGAGGATGACAAGGACGTCTTCGATCCCGAGGACATCAACTACTGCACCTTCCGCTGGATCACGACCAATATGACGTTCGCGATGTCGGGCCTGCGGGCCAACCCGCTGACCGGCGAGATGATTGACGGCGACGTGATCTTCGACGCGAACTGGATTCGGTACTGGAAAGAAGAGTATGCGTTCCTGACGGGCACGACGCCCCCGACCGGTCACGGCGACGCGACGATGCCGATGCCGACACCGCTGGCGCTGGGCCAGGTGATCAGCCCGATCATGGCGGCCAAGAAGGGCTTCGGCCTCCCCTTCCCGCTGCCGAACCGGAACCGATTCCTCGACCCCGACCGCCAGGGCATGCCGGAGGTCGAAGCGGTCCCGAGCGACTGGAACCCGCTTTTGACCCATCTCCGCCGACAACAGGCATCGGGCCTGTTCACCGGGTGCCAGTACACCCTGGGGATGCGTCCCGAGATGGCCCTGACCGCGATTGCTCTGGCCGAGAAAGACAAGGACGCCGATGCGAACGACAAGGAGGACAAAGACAATGACAACGACAAGGATAGCAACGGCAAGAAAAAGGAAAAGGACGAGCTCAAACTGCCCGAGGAATTCCTCGGACAGATGATCAAGGAAGTCGTCATGCACGAGGTCGGCCACTCGCTTGGCCTGCGGCACAACTTCAAGGCCAGCACGATGCTCGAGACCGACCAGTTGAACGACACCTCGATCACGCGCGTCAAGGGCCAGACGGGCAGCGTGATGGACTATAACCCGATCAACATCGCCCCCAAGGGTCAGAAGCAGGGTGACTTCATCACCACCACGATCGGCCCCTATGACTACTGGGCGATCGAGTACGCCTACAAGCCGATCGACGGCGACGAGACCGCCGAGTTGAAGAAGATCGCCGCGCGATCGCCCGACCCCGACCTGAAATACGCGACCGACGAGGACATGTTCCTGGACAACGACCCGCTGGTCAATGTCTACGACCTGGGATCCGACACGCTCCGGTTCGCCATGGACCGGATCACGCTGGCCTCCGACCTGCTGAGGGACCTCGACGCACGGGTGATCAAGGATGGCGAGGCGTGGACGCGGGTCCGCTACGCGTTCAACATCCTCCTGGCGCAGTGGGGCAACGGCGCCTACCTGGCGTCCGAGCAGATCGGCGGCCAATAGGTCTCGCGCGACCACAAGGGTGATAAGGACGCCAAGCGACCCGATCATTCCGGTCAAGGGCACCAAGCAGCGTGAGGCGCTGACGTTCCTCGCCGATCACATCCTCAGCGACAAGTCCTTCAAGTTCTCGCCTGCGTTACTACGACGGCTGGCCAGCGAGCGTTGGTATCACTGGGGCAACGACCGCATGTTCCTCATCGGAGGGGGCGTCGATTACCCGATCTACGAGGAGATCCTCGGCATCCAGAAGATTGTGCTCGGCCAGTGCCTCGACGCCGGCGTTCTGAAGCGGCTCCAGAATCAGGAGCTCGAGAGCGACCTGGATGCGGAGCCCCTGCGCATCTCCGAGGTGTTTCGGTCGCTAACCGACACCATCTGGTCGGAGTTGCCGAAGTCCATCGACGGCAAGAAGCATTCATACAACCTCTCGACCATCCGCCGCAACCTTCAGCGCGAGCACCTGGCGCGGCTGAGCCGGATGATCTTGGGCAACAAGCGCAGTCCCTTCGAGGACATGTACGGGTTCATCCTCTTCTTCGGCTTCGACAATACCGTCCCGGCCGACGCCCGCAGTCTTGCCCGGATGCACCTGAGGGCGATCTCCGACCGGATCAACAACATCCTCCGCGATGAGCTCGCGACCGTCGAGGACACGACACGCGCCCACCTGGAGGAATGTCAGCAACGGATCCCCAAGGTGCTCAACGCCAACCTCGACCTCAACGAACCCTGATCGCGTGATCGGCTCATTCTGACGCACGGTTCGGGGCCGGATGAGCCACAATTGGCATCATCAGGCCCCGAGCCCCTTGCCTTGACTATTGCAGAACCAAAGGACCTATGGTGCGTGGCCGCTTCTTTGTCGGGTCGGCTTCCGCCTGCCGTCTCTTCGCCGGGTCGGCTTCCGCCTGCCGTCCGAGGTGCCGAGGAGGCAGGCGACAGTCAACTGTGGTGTCCCGGAATCGTTGCATGGCAGGCGATAATCCGCTGCGAAACAAGGACTTGTAACCTCGACCGCCGATCAAGGAAAGACCTCTGGCTTGCAAGAGGTTATGGCGACCGTGCAACGATTCTAGGGCACGACCGGTTCCGGAAGCTGGTGATCCAGGAACTTGCCTGAGCGGCCTCAATTCGCCGAGCTTCCGACACGATGGCGTCGCGTGGGCGCCTCAAAGGATGCCTGGATCCACCCTACGGGTGGATGGGTACATGGCCGGTCAACTCTCCTTCTGGAACTGGCCGATCCGTTTCGAGGAAATCGGCGTTGGTCGGGTACTTGGCTAGTTGCCGAACGAGCGATTCCATCGCGTCGGTCGGCTTCAGTTCCGAGAGGCTGCGGCGGAGCAGGGTGACGCGCGCGAGGGTCCGCGGGTCGAGGAGCCGTTCTTCCTTGCGGGTTCCCGGATTGCTGGATGTCGATCGCCGGCCAGACGCGGCGGTCGGCCAGGCGGCGGTCGAGCACGACCTCCATGTTCCCGGTCCCCTTGAACTCCTGGAAGATCAGCTCGTCCATCCGGCTCCCGGTCTCGATCAGCGCGGTGGCCAGGACGGTCAGCGAGCCCCCCTCGTCGAACTCCCTGGCGGCGCCGAAGAGCCGCTTGGGGACGTCCATCGCCTTGATGTCCATCCCGCCCGACATAGTCCGGCCCGAGTTCGACCCCTTGTTATAGGCGCGGGCCAGGCGGGTCAGGCTGTCGAGCAGGATCAGGACCTGTCCGCCCGCCTCGGCGATCCGCTTGGCGCGATCGACGGTCAACTGGGCGAGCCGGATGTGCTCCTCGACCGAGTGGTCCGACGACGAGGCGATCACCTCGCCCCGGACGCTCCGGCGCATCTCGGTCACTTCCTCGGGCCGCTCGTCGATCAGGAGCACGAGCAGGTGCAGTTCGGGGTGGTTCTTCGCCACGGCCGCGGCCATCTGCTGGAGCAGGATCGTCTTGCCCGACCGCGGCGGGGCGACGATCAGCCCGCGCTGACCCTTGCCGATCGGGGTGAGCAGGTCCATGACCCGCATCCCCAGCGGCTCGGGGCCGGTCTCGAGGCGGATCGGTTCATGAGGGTCGATCGGCGGTCAGCTCGTCGAAGCTGCGGTGGCCGAGGTACTGGTCGGGACTCCGGCCCTCGATCTCGGTCAGCTCGGCCAGGTGCAACCCCTCGCCCTTGGAGGGGGCCTCGGCCCGGCCCGCCAAGTGCAACCCCTGGCGGAGCCGGTACCGGGCGAGCAGCGGATTGGCCAACGTAGACGTCGTTGTTCCCGACCTTGAAGTTCCGGGCAGGATTCCTGAGGAAACCGTAGCCCTTGGGATGCAACTCCAGGACGCCGGAACAGTTGTGTTCGGCCATGCTCATGTGTAGTCGCTCGGGAGCAAGGAGGATGAGAGGCGCAGCGCGGCGGAGCACGCTCCGCCACGACAATAGTCGAGGGAACGGACCAGGAGACGAACCAAACACTGAGAGTCGCGCACCTGGTCGATCGTGAGATGATCCACCAGTCAGATCAGGCGACCAGTCAAGCGGTGGGCCAACCAATTCGTGCGGAGAACCCGCTCCGGAATCGTCCCGGGATCCCCGGTGTCGATGCCATCGGTTGAAGGCTGTTCGGAAGAGGACCCTTCTCTGCTTTCAAGGATAGTCACCGGATGGGCCGTCGTCCATGGCGAAACCGAGAAAAAAACGATGCCGGGACCGATTTTCGCTATAAAAGGCCGCGTCCTCAAACCTTGCGGTGTGGGGTCGCTGCCGCCTGTCCGCCCTCCGGCAGGTCGATCAGCGTGTAGTCGTCAAACAGGTTCGGGCTCTCGGCCTGGAGGAGCTTCAGGGCTGCGATCGCCACCTTGCGGATCTCGACGTCGGCCGCCGCGTCGCCGCGCATCTCGATGAAGTGCCGCAAGGCTCGCGCGTTGGCCGTGACGAAGATCCTGGTCTCCGTGGCGTTGGGCAAGACGCTCCGCGCCGCCTCGCGGGCCTTCTTCCGCCGCAGCGTCCGGTCCTCCAGATGTGCGAACTTCGCCGCCAGGCCGTCGGCCAGTGCCCGATAGGCCCGCTGGCACGACTGCACCGCCTCCAGCCAGACTCGGTGCAGCTCGGGGTCCTCGGCGATCGCGTCGGGCTCGACGAAGGCGCACTCCGACTCATCGACGAATCGCTGACTTAACTGGGAATATCCAAATCCTGCGCGATGTCTAATCAGCTCATGCGTGAACGAGCGGCTGACACCTGTGATGATCAGGTTGAAGACGGCGTGCTCCAGGACCGAGCCGTGGCCGACCTCCAGCAGGTGGCCGATGTACGCCTCGTTGCCGCCGGGACGAGGCCGGGCGAACGACATATAACAGAGTCTTCCCGCGACCTCGATCAGCTTCTCGCCGGCCTCGTCGGTGTCGGTCGACCAGCGCCGGACGTCGTGATCGGCGAGGAACGCGGCAAGCGCCTCGTCGTCCACCATCTGGCGCCCGACCAGGTAGACGCGGGGGTCGCGGATGATCGAGGTGGTGGGGCTGTCGTCGGGGGTGGCCAAGGCGAACCCTCCCTGATTCGATTCGGTCCGGCATCCGGGTTTTCGCGTGGTCCGGAAGCCGTATAATACGGTTTTATCCCCGTTCGCGGAACTCCAAGTCGGCCAACTCGGGCGGGCCCCACGCATGCGGAAGATCCGGCTGAAGAAGGTGAGCGATGACCGGCTCGCCGGGCGGTTCGCGCAGGACCTGAACGACTCGCAGCGCGCGGCGGCGACGGCCCCCGACGGCTACAACCTGATCCTGGCCGGGCCGGGGTCGGGCAAGACGCGGGTCATCACCTACCGCGTCGCCTACCTGATCGCCAGGGGGGTGCCCGCCGAGTCGATCCTGCTGGTCACCTTCACCCGCCGCGCCGCGCGCGAGATGGTCGGCCGGCTCGAGGCCCTGATCGGGCCGCAGGCCGCGCGGGTCTGGGCCGGCACGTTCCACCACATCGGCAACCGCCTGCTCCGCCGGTCGGCCAAGCTGCTGGGGTTCGGCCCAACTTCACGATCCTCGACAGCGAGGACCAGCTCGACCTGATCAGGCTGGCCATGGACGACGCCGGGCTCCTCAGGCACCGGCAAGATGGCCCCCAAGCCGGCCCAGGTGCACCACCTGATCAGCTTCACGCTCAACATCCGCCGCCCGCTGGCCGAGGTCATCGCCGACCGCCACCCGAGCCTGGTCGACTGGCTGCCCCAGATCGAGGCGGCCGCGACGGCCTACGCCGAGCGCAAGCGCGCGGCCAACTGCATGGATTACGACGACCTGCTCGTCCAGTGGGCGCGGCTGCTCGCCGAGTTCCCCGACCAGCTCGCCGCGCAGGGGCGAATGTTCCGGCACATCCTGATCGACGAGATGCAGGACACCAACGCCGTGCAGGTCGAGATCGTCGAGGCGATCGCCGCGCGCCGGGCGCGGGCAACCTGACCGCCGTCGGCGACGACGCCCAGTCGATCTACCGGTTCCGGGGCGCCAACTACGACAACATCCTCAAGTTCCCCGAGCGGCACCCCGAGCGCGCGGCTCTTCCAGCTCGAGGTCAACTACCGCTCGACGCCCCAGATCGTCGCCTTCACGAACGCGTCGATCGCGCACAACAGCTCGGGCTTCCCCAAGACGCTGGTCTCGGCCCGGCCGCCGGGCCGCGCCCGGTCGTGGTGCCGACGGCCGACGCCTACGAGGAGGCCGAGCTCATCTGCCAGCAGATCCTCGAGGGCCACGAGCAGGGGGTCCCGCTGGGCCAGATGGCCGTGCTCTATCGCAACCACTACGACAGCATCCTGCTCCAGGGCGAGCTGGTCGCGCGGGGCATCCCCTACACGGTCCGGAGCGGGCTGCGGTTCTTCGAGCAGGCCCACATCAAGGACGTGCTGGCCTACCTGCGGGTCGTGGTCAACCCGCGCGACGAGCCCTCCTGGCGGCGCCTGCTCCTGCTCTTGCCGGGGATCGGCCCGGCCAAGGCCGCCGCGATCTATCGCCCGGCTCGTCGGTGCCGCCGACCCGCTGGCGGCCCTGAGGACCTCGCGAGACGATGGCGGTGGTCCCCGCCAAGAGCAAGGGGTTCTTCGCGGGGTTCGTCGCCGACCTCAGGAAGATCCAGGCGACCGACCCCGAGACCCACCCCGCCGCCGCCATCGAGGCGATCCTCAAGGGGGCTATCCCGCGACGCGTCCGCCAGAAGTACGAGCGGCCCGAGAACCGCATCGCCGACATCGAGCAGTTCGCCGTCCTGGCCGCCAAGTACGACAGCCTCGAGCGGCTGATCGCCGAGCTGCTCCTGGCCGGCGACGTCTACGGCATGGACTCGCTCGCGGCCGTCGAGCCGGCCGAGACCCTGGTCCTGAGCACGGTCCACCAGGCCAAGGGCCTGGAATGGTCGCGCGTCTTCGTCCCCCGCCTGATCGAGGAGAGCTTCCCCAACCATCCGCGCCCTCGACGAGCCCGGCGGCGAGGACGAGGAGCGGCGGATCTTCTACGTCGCGGTCACCCGGGCGATGAACGAGCTTTACCTGACCTATCCCTTGTCGATCGCATGGGGGGGACGAGGACCGAGCGTCCTGACAACCCCAAGCCGGTTCCTGACCGAAGTCGATCCCGGCCTCTCCGAGCCGGCCGTGCTCGAAACCGACCCCGACCTCACCATTCCCAGCCGACTGCCGCGCCGGGGATCGGACGGGAAACCTGACTGATTCACGGTCCGATTGAGATTGCGCAATGCCAGATGGCGGATGAGGTCGAGCGCAGGACTTCATCGGCGCTCATCATCCTGTCCAAAAAACAACGATCCCGGAGGAAAGCACATCACCACCTACCTCCTTGATCCGGCTTGGATGACTGTACTCATCACGTCCCGAAAGAAAGCAAGCAAGCCAATCCGGCTCCCTTATCAAACTCGGAGCCTTCTCCCGTGGCCATGAATCGCTCGATGTTCTTCCGGAGGAAAAGGGGACTTGCCGTGAGGTGGGCGTTTTTGGCAGCTTAAGTTGTGATGGCATCCGAGGTCGCGTTCCCTGGAGCCCTCATGAATCCGCGCTCGTCCGACGACTTGCCCGCGACGGTCCACGAGACCCCGGAAAACCTGCTCGATGCCTTTCGCCATCTCGAGTGGACCGATCGGCAACGCAACGAGCAACTGGACCGGCTGATCGCGCGATTCCCGAAAGAACGGTTACTGGCCGCATTGCGCCCGAGGCTCCGCGACCTGCAAGGGGGCGACGCCGAGGCCCTCCTGCGGCTGGTCGAAGCGTTTGCAACACCGGACTTGCTCCGCGTGCTGGCCGAGGCGCTCGTTGTGCAGCCCCACCTTTCGCCCGAGCGGGCCTGGGATGCCCTGGCGCTGCTTGATGGCACCGGGGTCCTCAAGGCCTACCCCGAACTGGTCGAGCGCTGGGCCGAGTTGAACGAGACGCTCGACGAGGAGGACACGCTCGCCCAGTTGGCCGAGCAACTGGAAGAAGGGCCCGAGGAGACCTGGTTGGCGTTGCAAGGGCTGGGGGCCGTCGAGCCCGAGATCCGTCCTCAAATCGTCGCGGGTCTCGGCGCGGCGCCACTTGGCCCCGGCCTGATCGCGTTCCTCCGACTCTTGAGCTTCGCGCACGACCCCGCGACCCGCTCCGCCGCGCTCGATGTGCTCGCGGAGCCGACGACCCGCGATCCCGACCTCGTCGCCGCTTGGGCGTCGATCGCCGCCGATCACACCGACCCCACCGTCGTCGCGCGGGCGAGGCGCTGGCTGGGCGACAAGGCCGACATCGCCATTGCCGCCTGGGCGGGCCCCGACCGGCCGGCCCCGAAGCTGGTCCGATCGCTAGTCACCGCGGTCGATGGCCGGGGGCAAGGCTACATCGTCTTGTCCGCGCGGCGGGGCGACGCACGCGTGACCGCCGCCTTCCTCTGCGACGTCCGGCGCGGCGTGCGCGAGGTTTACGGAGTGATCGTCCCCGAGTCGCCCGCCGCGGACGATGCATTCCGGGAGTTCACCCGCCAGGCCGATCGCGACCTGGTGGAAGAGGCCCCCGAGCTGGCGCTGGGGCTCCTCGCCGGGAGCCTGCTGCTCTGCGGGCCGGAAACCTCTCCCGCGCTGCGTTTCTGGCTCGAAGACACGCTCGGCCCGCGGATCCAGGCACGCCCCTTCCCCCTGCCATTCCCGGGTTGGGACCCAGCGTCGCTCCCCTTTGACGAGATGCCCCGGCGCCACAGGCCGTGCTCGATTCCTGCCCGACCTGGCTGGACGACTCGGGGCTGACCTACGAGATCGCCGAGGAGATCGCCCTGCGCGAGATCGACCGGTCACCCGACCCGAAGCGCGACGCGGGAGCGTATCGGTATCTGTTCGAGCACGGGCTCCAGGGCCAGCTCGAGCTTTTCCGGAGGATGCTGCTCTGGATGGCCTCGTTCTGGCAGGCCACCGGCGACCACGACCTAGGACGTTCGGCGCTGGCGCTGGCCGGGCAACTCTCCGACGCGCAGCATGCGGTCCCCGGCCACCCGTTCACCGTGGCCCTGACAACCCGGAGCCTCTTGGCCGCGCAGGCCCACCTCCGCGCGGGGATCGACCCGAGGCGCCGGCCCCCCACGCCGGGTGCGTGACGCGCGTCGGGCATCACGCACCCGGGAATCGTTCACTTCTTGGCCGACTTCTCGGGAGTCGACTTGGCCGAGTCGGCCTTCTTCTTCTCGTCGATCTTCTTCTTTTTGGCCTTGTCCTTCGGTGCCTTGTCGCCCACGGCAGCGTGCTCCCTTCGGAATGGGTGGAAGTGACGGGGACGTGACATGCTGAAGTCGTGTCGCGACCCGCGCCACACGACTCCACCTAACAGTGCCGCAACGATCCGTGAGATTCAAGTCCGATTGTGTGAATTTCGGGATGGTTTTTCGGGGGGGCGTGTGCTTCTCCCGCCGCACTGACGTGTCATCGAATTATAAGATTAAATTATATAAATATAAAGTTTAATAATAATATTTTATAATTATAAATATCAGATATATTTATGATCTCTCATATAAGATCCGAAGAGGGCGATAAGGGAGTCACTCAGAGTGTGGGAGAGACGACGATCCAGGTGGAAAGGTCGGCCGGCCGCGCGAGAGATGAGGGTCTTCCGCGCGCGATCGACGTCGGGCAAGAGCCGTCCCCTCGGGAGCGACGGCTTCGGTCGTCAGCCGCTCAGGTCGGCTCGTAGCACGCGCGCCGCCGGGTTGCGGCAGTCCTCTGCGCCGACGAAGTCGTCGTCGGGGCCGAAGCCTTTCATGGTCTTGAGGCACCAGTAGATGGTGTTGTCGTCATCGTCATGCGACTCGCCGCCGGAGCCGTCGGTGTAGACGTACATCCCCTTGTTCCGCAGGTGGCGGCACGGGGTGCTCGCCTCCTCGACGACCGGCAGATCGTGGGGGTTCGGCGCTGGACATGACGGCTCAGGCCTCCTCCCAGTAGCGGTTGCCGACGGCGGCGAGCAGGGCCCGCTTGACGACGGTCCTGGTCAGGACAACCTTGTAGCCGTTCATCGACAGGGGCTTGGCCGCCCTCGGCTGCGGCCTCGCCCGCGGCGGCGGCGGTCTCCATGGAGACCGTCTTGCCGGTGATCGCCTTCTCGGCCGGCTCGCTCCGCCAGGGGATCGGAGCGACGCCGCCCAGGATGACGCCGGCGCCTGGGCAACCTTGTCGCCGTCCAGCGACAGGTGGACCGAGGCGAGCACCAGCGGCCAGTCGTGTGCCTGCTTCTGCCGCGCCTCGTACGAGGCGTTCTTCCCCTTGGCTGCGGGGATGGTCACCTTGGTCAGCACCTCGCCGTGTGCGATCGTCAGCTCGCGGTCGCCCTGCTTCTTGGGGACCTGGTAGAGGTCTTCGACCGCGACGGTCCGTTCGCCCTTGGGGCCGAGGATGGTCGCCTGGGCCCCCAGGGCGATCAGCGGGACGGCCAGGCTCGACGGGCTGACGAACAGGGCGTCGCCGTCGGTCATGAAGATGGCGTGGTAGCGGTTGTCGCCCGCGCGGACGCAGGCTCTTGCCGTCCTTCATGGCCAGCAGGCCGTGGCCGGCGCGGAAGTACCAGCACGCGGGGGCGCTGGAGCAGGTTGCCGCCGACGGTCGCCATGTTGCGGATCTGCGGCGTGCCGACCTCGAGCGTCGCCTGCCAGAGCGCCGGGTACGCCTCACGGAGTCCCTTGTGGTCGAGCGATGTCGGCCAGCAGGGTGCCCGCGCCGATGGTCAGGCCGCCGGTCTCGGCGTCGCCGGAGATGCCGGCCAGGTCCTTGATGTCCTTGAGGTAGACGACCCGCTCGGGGCTGGAGACGTAGTCCTTCATCCGGCTGATCAGGTCGGTGCCGCCGGAGAGCGCCGCGGCGTGCCGGACGTCCAGGAGCTTGACGGCGTCCTCGACGCTGCGCGGGGGCGGCGTATTCGAAGGCTTTCATGGGTTACGCCTTCCCTTCTTTGGATGCCGTGGCCAGGGCGTTCAGGACGTTTCGGGGCGACATCGGCCATTCGGGCACGCGGACGCCGATGGCGTTGGTCGACGGCGTTGCCGATGGCGGCGGCGGTGGAGATCGTCGGCGGCTCGCCGACGCCGATCACGCCGCGGGCCTTCATGCTCGTCGGGCTCGTAGGCCCGGACGATGATCTCGGGGATGTCGGAGGCGCCGGCCAGCTTGTACAGCTCCATGTCGGGGTTGAGCATCACGCCCGTGGTCGGGTCCATGATCCGCTCCTCGAACAGGCCGTAGTTCAGGCCCCTGATGACGCCGCCGTAGACCTGGCTCTCCCAGGTCAGCTTGTCGATGATCAGGCCCGAGTCCTGGATGGCGACGATCTTCTTGACCTTGACCACGCCGGTCTCGATGTCGACCGTCACGTCGGCGAACTGGCAGCCGCCGACGCCGACCGACGAGAGTCCCGGCGTGGAACTTGCCGGTCTCCGAGATCGGCATCATGCCGAGCTTGCGGCAGGCGTCCTTCCAGGCCATCTTCGGCTCGCCCTTGACCAGGACCTGGCCGTCCTTGAGCGAGAGGTCCTCGGGCTCGGCGCCGAGCGCCGGGGCGATCTTCTCGAAGAGCGCGTCGCGGGCCTTCGTCACCGCGTCGTAGGTCGGCGGGCTCATCGACGGCGTGGTGGTCGAGCCGCCCGAGGCCTGGCCCGGCGGGAAGGTCGAGTTGCCGATGTTCGACTTGATGTCGCGCGACCTTCAGGCCGAGGATCTCGGCGGCGATGATCGCCAGGACGGTCCGGGCGCCGGTGCCGATGTCCTGGGTCGCGGTCTTCAGCTCGACCGAGCCGTCGGGGTTGATCGTGCAGGTGACCTGCTTGTCCTGCGCGCCGCCGCCGCCCCACTGGTGCAGCGCCATGCCCGAGCCCGCGCTTGATCGGCCCCTTGCCGTTCTGGCCGCGCGGCTTGCGGTTCTCGCGCCAGCCGATCAGCTCGGCCCCCATCTTGACCTCGGCCTCGTAGATCGGCGTCTGGAAGTCCCGCGTCGGCGGCAGGTTCTTGAGCCGGAACTCGAGCGGGTCGATCCCGAGCTTGTCGGCCAGGTCGTCCATGGCCGCTTCCATGATGGCGCAGCCCTGGGGATGGCCCGGGGCCCGCATGGCGCGGCGCCGCCCGCGTTGACGAAGACCGTCGGCGTGAGTCCGCGAGGCGGTCGGGACGTCGTAGACGTAAGGCAGCGGGAACTGCGAGCCGCCGCCGGCTGCCGCCGGTGCCGTGCGTCTCGGCGATCATGGCGACGAGCTTGCCGTCCTTGTCGGCTCCCAGCTTGACGCGGGCCGGTGGCGCTGGGGCGGTTGCCCGCCGCCAGGTGCTCCTGGACCCGGTCGAGGAACATCTTGACCGGCCGGCCGCCGGCCTTCTTGCGACAGCTCGGCCGCGGTCCGGCCCCAGATGTCGGCGCCGAACTTCGAGCCGAACCCGCCCCCCATGACCTCGGTGAGGACCGTGACGTTGGCCGCCGGGATCATCGAACGCTCGGCGCAGCTCGCTGGCCGTCGCGCCGACGGCCTGGGTGCTCGCCCAGGCGACAATCTTGTCGTCGCCGTCCCACTTGGCGGTCAGGCCGTGGGTCTCGAGGCAGACGTGGGTGATCACCGGCAGCGAATAGGTCGCCTCGATCGTCGCTGCGGCCTGGCGACATCGCCTCCTCGGGCTTGCCCTTCGATGATTGCGCGGCCCTTGCGGACGTTGCCGCCGCGGACGACCTCGGGGGCGCCGTCGGCCATCGCCTGCGCCTCGGTGGCGACGTGGGGCAGGACCTCGTACTCGACCTTGATCGCGCGCGACGGCGTCGCGGGCCTGTTCCTCGGTCTCGGCGGCGACGGCGGCGATGTCGTCGCCATGGTAGCGGAGGGTCGTCCCCGCTTTGGCGATCGCGATCACGGCCTTGACGCCGGGCATCTTCTCGGCGGCCGAGGTGTCGATCGACTTGACCTTGGCGTGGGCGTGCGGGCTATAGAGCATCACGCCGAAGAGCGTCCCCTCGGGGCGGACGTCGGAGGGATACTTGGCCGTCCCTGAGGCCTTGGCCAGGCCGTCGAGTCGGGGGATGCTGGGTGCCGATCAGGCGGGGATTTTCGGGCCAACTGGCCATGGGTCACGCTCCTTTCATGGCTTTGGCCGCGGCGAGCGCCGCTTGGAGCACGCCGATGTACGTGCCGCAGCGGCAGATGTTGCCGTCGAGCCCCTTGACCTCTTCGAGGGTCGGGTTGGGGTTCTTGTCGAGGAGCGCCTTGCACGCGGTGACGAAGCCGGGCGTGCAGTAGCCGCACATCAGGCGCGTCGTTCTGATGGAAGGCATGCGGGACGCCCTTCTCGCCGGTGTCGAAGCTCTCCAGCGTCTCGATCGTCTTGCCCTGGCAGGAGACGGCCAGCGTGGTGCACGAGTAGACCGGATCGCCGTCGATGATCGTGGTGCAGGCGCCGCAACTGGCGCGGTCGCAGACCCGCTTGGGCCCGGTCACGTCGAGCCGGTTGCGGAGCGTGTCGAGCAGGGTGCTGCGCGGCTCGACCGTGCAGTTCCGCGTCCTGGCCGTTGACCTTGAGCGTGATCTTGACCGTCGCCGGAGAGGACCTTCGGCCCCGCCTCGGCGGCCTTGGCCTCGTCGAGCGCCGACGGTGGCCGGGCCGGTCAGCACGGCCGTGGCCGCCGCCAGGCCCGAACCGCGCAGGAAGTCGCGGCGGCTGTGGCCGGTCGGCCGTGCCTTGATGTTTGGGATCGTGTTCTGCCATCGATCGCAACCCACCCTCGACTCGTCAGCTTGGCGGTCAGGTAAGGCTCCGTCGACGTCGGACTTATGCACTATGCCGAACGCACCACCGCGCTCCGCAAGCACCCACAGACCCCAAACGCGTACTTATCCCTCGACCAATCTCGCCTGATGGCAAGACCTTGCGATCTGATGGACGAGGGGCGAGGAGGCCGCCGTCCCGCCTCGGGACCGGAACACCAGATATCGCATACATGCTCATATTTCTGCTGGTAGATCGAGGCGCGGCCCCCACTCGTTCCACGAGCCGTCGTAGTTGGCCAGGTGGGGGTAGCCGAGGCGGGCCAGGTGGAACAGAACGACGGTCGCGGCGACGCCGCCGTTGCAGTAGGCGATCGTCGGCCGATCGGGCCTGATGCCATGTTCGTCGATGCGTCGGCGGATCTCCTCGATGGGGAGGAACCCGCCTTCTTCGGCGAAGAACAGCTCGCGCGGCAGGTTGAGCGCTCCGGGGATGTGGCCGCCGCGCGGGCCTCGGCGGCGGGCGCCGGTGTACTGGCCAGTGTCGCGGCGCATCGAGCAGCTGGAGGTCGGCCTGGCCGAGCCGCGCGCCGGACGTCGTCGGCCGTCGCCCGCCACCGGGGCGGGGGCGGGGGTGGAACGTCGCAGCCTCGACCGTGACGGTGCCCCGGCTCGACGTTGCCGTCCCTCCTCGACCCAGCGGTTCCAGCCTCCATCGAGGACGCTCACGGCGTCGTGCCCGTAGTAGGTCAAGGCCCACCAGAGCCGGGTGGCGAACTGGCCCCCCATGTGATCGATGGCGATGACATGCGTGGCGTCGCCGATCCCCGCGCAACGACATCGCCTCGGCGAACCGCTCGGGCGGGGCGATCTGCGCGGGCACGGGGTCGTCGGGGTCGACGATGTCCCTGGTCCACTCGACGTAGACGGCGCCGGGGATGTGGCCGGCGAGGTACTCGGCGATCGCGCCGCGGTAGGTCGCCTCCTCGACGCCGGGCTCCACCGGCCGGGTCGTCACGTAACCCCGGATATCGACTACGCGGAGATCAGGGTCGCGCAGGTGGTCTTGCAAGCCAGTCGGTCGTGACGAGAGTGTCGTGGGGCATGATCGTTCCGAAGACGTCAGGAGTCAGGAGTTCCAACTCGTTCCGGAGATATCAGTTCTGTTGCCTCGAGAGTTGCCTTTCGAAAGCCGAGGGCGACGTCGCTGGTTCGGGATACGGATCCCATGATATTTTTCCTCTCTCGATCCGTGTCCGAGTGGCGATACCCAGAGTTATTGTAACATGCCCCTTCGGGGTGAAGGAATGCGCTTCGCCCGGAACGCGGCAAGACCCTCCTCCTCAGACTGGGGAGTGACTCCTGACTCCTGAGATTTCAGATCATGAAAGCGATCCTGTTCGACCGGTTCGGCGATCCTGCCGAGGTCCTCCGCGTCGGCGACGTTCCGATGCCCGAGCCAGGGCCGGGCGAGGTCCGGGTCCGGATGATCGCCAGTCCAGTCAACCCGTCCGACCTGCTCGTGGTCCGGGGTCGCTACGGGGTGCTCCCGCGCCTGCCCGCGACGCCGGGCTTCGAGGGGGTTGGCGTCGTGGACAAGGTCGGCCCGGGGTTGCTTGGCTGGTTTGTCAAGGGGAAACGGGTCACGGTCATCAACGACAAGGGGGGAAACTGGGCCGAGTACGTGGTGATCCCCGCGCGCCAGGCGCGGCCGGTGGCCAACGACCTCCCCGACGAGCAGGCCGCCACGTTCTTTGTCAACCCGGCGACGGTCCTGGCGATGGTCCGGCACGTCCTGGCCGTCCCTCGGGGGGAGTGGCTGCTCCAGTCTGCGGCGGGGTCGCAACTGGGTCGGATGATCATCCGGCTCGGCGCGGCACGACGGGATCAAGACGCTCAATGTCGTCCGCCGCCGCGAGGCGCTCGACGAGCTCAAGGCACTGGGCGCCGACGCCGTGGTCTCGTCCGCCGACGGCCCGATCGGTGACCAGGTCCGTCGGGTCGTCGGGGCCGACGGCGTCAAATACGCGATCGACCCGGTCGGCGGCGAGACAGGGACAGAGGTCTTCCAATCGCTGGCGGCCGAGGGGCGGATGCTGGTGTACGGGACTCTGTCGCAGGAACCGTTGCGGATCGACCCGCGACTGATGATCGCCGGCAAGCGTGTCGTCGAGGGTTTCTGGCTCGGCCACTGGATGCGGCAGCGGAACATCCCCGCCGCGCTCCGGCACTTCAGCGAGATCACGCATCTGATCCGCCTGGGAATCTTGGCCACCGAGGTCGGCCCCTCCTTCCCGCTCGATATGATCGGCGACGCCGCCCGCGCGGCCGAGGCGGTCGGCCATCGCGGCAAGATTCTGCTCCGGATCGGGGCCCGGTAAAACCGGCCCGTGACGCGAGACCCACCCTCGATCCGAGGCCCGCGGCGCCCCGGAGGTCGCCAGGCGAGGCCCGAGCCGCGAAACACGTCTGCCCACCTTCAGCCTGCCGCTGGCCACGCCAATTTAGGGGCAGTGTCGGGTTACAACGATTTCTTGGGGTTTTTCGGGGATTTCATTCGCCCTGGAAGAGGTGTGACGCTAAAATACAGTGTTAGTAGATGAGGATCGGCTTCGCGGGACTCGCGTCCCCTGCATGCCGGATTGATTTGCTCTCGTGTTGCTCCCCCCGGCAATTCCTCTTTTTGACGCTGGCTGCCTGCGGTTCCGATCTCGGTGTGCCGTACCTCGTGAGTCTCGCACGCGGTGAGTTTGAGTTGCCGAGCGGCCGAAGGGGACGTATGATCTTTCTGGAAGGGGTCACTCCACCCAACTTTCAGAAGCATTTTACGGGCATCGCCGATCCTCGGTGATTCCTGAACCGGAGATTTTGCACTCGTCTTGAAGTCCTGGCGCACCGTTCGATTGCATCCCCTCCAGGGAGCCGCTCGCAACGGAACCGTCGGGCGGGGATATTTTGAATTATGAGTATGAGCGAATCCACGGGTGCTCAAGATTGGAGAGCGGTGGCTTGTCTGGCTCCCGGTGGGGAGCGGCTGCTTTGCGTGGGCGAGAGTTCGTCACAGGTCCGTGCCGCTTATGCCGGCACCTGGGGCGAAGTCATCCGGGACGAAGATCGTCCGACCGTCCGCGCCATCTCCCTGCAACGCTGGGCGGGCCAGGCCTGGGCCGGGCAGTGGGAGCATCAGACTTATCTCGATGTCCCCACCACCCGTAGCGGCAAGGTCGGTGCCAGTGACTCGACCAAACCCGTCGCCGCCAACCCCTGAGGTTGATCGGTCGCGCCATCCGCTTTTGGGTTCGATCGGTCGACCGGATCGAAAGCAATACTGCTTGCTGGATTCTTTACCCCCAGGAGGCGCTGGGGGTTCTATTTTTCCAGGAGAGCACCCTCCTTGACGCTCAACCTCCGCGTCACGGGATTCCTGCGGGCTCACCCCGAAGATCAGGGATTTCATCTTTGAGATTTCATGCTTGTTGAAGTCTCAAATGTGCCATTTTAGGACGGCGCACGCCTTTCGCTCCAAGAAACGCTGGGGACCGGTGCGGTGCTCGATCGGATCTCCGAGATCCGATTTTAGCATCGGCGATCATTCCCGCCCGGGACTGGGTGAAGCCTGGAAAGGCCAAGGCCCTGAGCAATTGAGGGTCCCATTGGTCTGGGCGAACCGGGTGAAGTGCGAGGATCCGCACGTTGAAGATCGGTCATCGCGAGCCCTCCCGACGACAAAAAGGATGGGGAGACAATCCAGTGACGGACTGGGGTGCTAACCCAGTGTCGCCTAATAGGGGTTACGGCGACCGTTCAATCCTTCTGGGCTGACACCCGCGAATCAGACTCGCGTCGCGTCGGTCTGGGGATGGCGGAGGCGGATGGGCGGGAGGCTGTCGGGAGCGACGTGGGGGTCGGCGAAGATCCGGGCGCGGTGCTTCGCCAAGTCGAGCTTCCCTGGTAGCGTGAAGGTCGCGCCGTCGCGGGCGGTCGGGAACTGCGCCACGATCTCGCCGGCATCGACCGACAGCGGCACGGTCCTCGGGTGCGACACCAGGGCAGTCGGGGGGATCGCGGCGCCGGCCGGCTCGGTCTGAATCGTCAGCGACCAGGGGCGGCCGGGGAACGCGGGGCGCCGGAGCGTGTAGGTGACCGTGACCTCGGGGTGGGGGCCGGGCACGATGGTCGCCGCTGTCGGATCGAGGCCCGCCGAGACGACCCGCTCGTCGTCCACCGGCGCGACGCTGTAGACCCGAATGTGCCAGGGCCCTTCTCCACTGCTGGGAGGGAGCATCAGCGTGGCGTGCCCTTGGCGGCTCTACTCGGCCTCGTGGACGGTCGCCACCAGGGCCTTGGGGTCGTCGGGGCCGAGCGGAGGCGCGCCGGCTCGGGCGACGATTAGCGCTTGCGACCCCTGCGGGCACCAACGCCAGCGCAGGTGGATGCGGCCTTCGCCGCCGACGCGGGTGGCGCGGAGGTCGGAGGGGTCGGAGATGCACGAATTCGCGGCGCCCGCGCCCGACCGTCAGCATCCCGGCCCAGGGGACCAGCGGCGTGTAGTGGCAGATCCCCAGCGCAGGGGGGCTCGAGTCGAGTGCCTGATCGGGGGCCACAACGTCGAGCCAATCGCCCTCCAGCGCCTCGGCCTCGGCGGCGGTCAGGCGGTCGCCCTCGGGGTGCGGCAGCGACTTCGCAGTTCGGATCAGCTTGACCGCCCCCCGCGCCGGCGGGGGCCAGGCGAGCCGGATCCGGCCGCCTGGCTCGTGCGTCAGCGTCGGCGCGGTCGGGACCGCGACCGGCGGCGTCGGCTGCGCCGAGACGAAGACCCCGTGCGACGGCTTCAGGCGACTGTCGGGCATTGCATAGAGGGCGAACAGGCCATAGTAGTAGACCCGGTCGTCATCCAGGCCGCGGTCGTGCGCCTGGTCACGGAGCGACTCGACGCGGTCGCCGTCCTTGGGGCCGGTCGGGACGCTGCCTCGCTTCCGGACCACCCAGACAGCGTGCGTTCGAGCGGGGGTCGTCCAGGAGAGGTCGACCTCGTGGCTCCTCGTCTCGACGCGAATGTCGGTCACCTCGCCGAGCAGGAGCAACGGCGTGATGGCGGCGGCGGTGATCGACTCGGCGGCGCCCCGCTTGCTCAAGACGGCGTAGCTGACGATCTCGCCCGGGATGACCTGGGTGTCTTCGAACTCGGTCGCGGCCACCTCGGCGATCTCTTGCCGATCCGTTCCTTGTCCATGGAGCGAGGTCTCCTGGGCGTCAGACGAGTCTGTTCCACTTGCGGGCGATTTCGAGCATGCGATCGGTCACGTCGTGATCGTCGCGCGAGTCGTCGGGGAGGGCGACCGAGAGGACGGCCTTGGTCGTGCCGTGAGCGTCGTGCAGCGGGATGGCCACCGATCGCACGGCGCCGAAGGCGCGGAGCCAGTAGCCCGAGCCAGACTCGGCAGGGAGTTCCGAGGCGCGCGAGACGGTCACCGTCTCCTCGACGGCCGTCCGGACGATTCCCAGATCGGTCTGCGACAGCGGGACCGACCGGGTCGCCTCGACAAAACCGCCGATCACCTCCTTGGGCAGCGCGGGACTGGCGACGAACGCGACCAGTTCGAGCATGTTGCCCGCGATCCACCAGAAGCCCGCCGCGCGCCTCCAAGTCGAGGCGGAGGTCGGCAACGTGCTCCCGCGCGCGATCGTCCGGATGTTCGGCCACTTCAGCCCTCGACAGGAGCGATTTTAGAGGATCTTGATCATCTCGACATCGAAGATGAGCGTCGCGTTGGGCGGAATGACCGCCCCGGCGCCGCGCGACCCGTAGCCTTCCTCGGCGGGGATGGTCAACTGGCGACGCCCGCCGACCTGCATCCCGGCGACCCCGACGTCCCACCCCCGGATGACCCGCCCCTGCCCGAGCACGAAGGTGAACGGCTGGCCGCGGTCGCGCGAGCTGTCGAACTTGGTGCCGTTGGTCAGCGTGCCCGTGTAGTGGACCGTGACGTGGTCGCCCGCTTTGGCCGCAGGCCCCGAGCCAACTTTCAGGTTCTGGATCTCCGTCTTGACGTCGGCCATGCGCATGCCTCGCCTGTGAAGGGAGTAAGAAGGCATCGCCGGGCGCGAAGGGCCCGGCAATCCGGTCTTGCCGAACTGATTATCTTACTCATCCGGAACCGCCCCGATCAATCCACGGGCCCGGCCGATGCGGGTCTAACCCCGTCCTGGCGCTTGAAGTTCGCCCGGCACCGGCCGCCCGGCCAGGTAATAAACGTAAGCCGAGATGGCGCGGATTTCCCGGTCGTCGAGGACGTCGTTCCAGCCGCGCATCCCGGTGTCGGGCAGCCCCTGCGCGACGACCGCCATGACCTGATCGGGGCGGTCGCCGTGGTACCAGGTCACGTCGGACAAGTTCAACTTGGACGCGAGTGGGGAACCTGGGAGGTTCCCGGCGACCGGTCCGTCACCCCGGCCCCATGGCCCGTGGCAGGCCGAGCAGCGGGACTGGTAGATCCGATACCCCTGGGTCAGGAGCGGGTCGCGCGCGACCGCCTCCGGGACCTGACCTTCCGTCCTCCGGAACCACCAAGAAGCCAGCGCCGCGCCCGCGATCAGGACCAGCATCCCGAAAAAAATCCACCGAGAGGCCACGAGGTCGATCTCCAGCGGCGGCTTCGGTGATTCGTCAGTGGATGACACGAGGACCCTTTCGAACGCCAGAAAGCGGAAAAAGACGACGGCCGCAGCGCCGTTGTCGAGTGGAGCGGGACAGATCGAACCCTCAACTTCCATCGCGAAGTGGTCGAGACGCCCCTGGAACATCGCCGCGAAAACTTGCTCCACAAAGCATCGTAACACGAATCGCGACGATTGCACTCCCCTCATCATTTGGCCTTCCACAGATCCGCCGACGGTCGCCTCTTGACAGGTCGGCCTTCCCTTGTGTTTAATATCTCTACAATCTCCGATTCGTGATGGGTTAGGTTGATCCGGCTCCGAGAGCCCCGCCGTATAACCTGCCGCACGGTTGGGCCCTTTTGTGATGCGCCTCGTGATTCCCTTTAGCGGTGACGGCTGTCACAGATTCCGGAACCGAGGACGAAAGCTCTTTCCTCCCTGCGGAGGCAGCACCGTGTCTCTCTTCACTTCCTTGACCCAGGTTGCACTTCGGCCGTACGGGGATGCGTTTGCGGGCTCGATTCGAGAGCTGGCCACCGACGACCTCGCGTCCGCGCTCTTCACCACTGACGCGCACCGGCGCGAGGCCGATCGCCAGATCGTTGGCCTGCTCCGGCGGAATCACGGCGACTGCCGCGAGATCACCGAGTTGTTGCGGCGCATGACCATTCTCCAGCAAGCCGGCGTCGAGTCATCCTGCGATACGGACCAGAAATGAGCGCTGAGCCCTCTGCGGGCGGCGGGTCCACAGGATGCGTGCTCTCACCGCACCCCGCTCTGCGCAAGCCCTTGTTTTGATCCGAATGAGCCCCGCGCTCTGGCGGGGGACCAGCTCGATCGGGGCCTCCTCACGCAGCCGGGAAATCACACGCGCGGCCGCGAGAAACGCCGGAGATCGAGCGCCGTTGACCGGGTCGCAGCGCCAGGCACCTGGCCGAGGTGATCGGTTCCGCGGCGCGACGCCTGGCCGGCGAGGTTCCTTCCTCCTTGGCGCTGGGCACCGCCCGACTTTTTGAACTCCTGCTCTTCCAGCGGGGTTTTAATAAAAACGCGGGGTGCTATTCGTGTAAAGCCTGGAAAACCAGGCATCCTGCTTTCGCCAAAAAGGGAAAAATCGAGGGCCATGAGCCACCCCTTTGAATTTTGCTGCAAGCCGGCCGCTTTAGAAGGGATATCCCAATAAATGAAAAAGCAATCGGCCCTCGTCCTTCCCAAAAAATCGGTGACGATCGGGATTCTGTTCAACGGGGGACTTGACTCTTCGTCTCGTCTTTTGATAGGTTATAACTTCCTGATATTGCTCAAGGTGGGTATATCAGGTAGGCTGTGATGGCCCCGCATTGTGAGTGATCACATGGACGGGGTTTTTTCATGCGCCCTCGCATCCGGGATTATCCCTTCCCTGGTCCTGTAATAGAGAGAAGCCATCGGCTTCGCTTCCGAACCCAACAATTGTCTTACAGACTCATCTTGGCTGATTTCTCCTTACGAACGGCGCCTCACCATGCGGAAGTATTTCGGCACGGTCGTGGCGCTGATGAACGACTCCCCTCAGTGCATCCGGTCATCGCTGCCGAGGAGCAAGAGATCGAACACTCGCAGGGGCATCCACCAATCGAAGAACAACCTTATTGACTTGGGCGGCCCCGCGCCGCTCGCTGCACGAGAGGCTCCGCCATGAGTGAGAAGCTGCCGAATTCCTCCAACCTCGCCGCCTGGGAAAAGTCCGCGGCGAAGTCCGCCCCGGGCGGCGACGTTGCCGCTCTCAACTGGGTCACGCCCGAGGGGATCACCGTCAAGCCGCTGTACACGAAACAGGACGTGGAGGGTCTGCCCTACGCCGACACCCTGCCCGGCTTCGAGCCCTTCGTGCGCGGCCCGCAGGCGACCATGTACGCGGTCCGGCCCTGGACCATCCGCCAGTACGCCGGCTTCTCCACCGCCGAGGAATCCAACGCCTTTTACAAGCAGCGCGCTGGCCGGCGGCGGCCAGGGCATCTCGGTGGCCTTCGACCTGGCGACCCACCGCGGCTACGACTCCGACCACCCGCGCGTCCGAGGCGACGTGGGCAAGGCCGGCGTGGCGATCGACTCGGTCGAGGACATGAAGATCCTCTTCGACGGCATTCCGCTCGACAGGGTCTCGGTCTCGATGACCATGAATGGCGCCGTGCTGCCGGTGCTGGCCGGCTACATCGTCGCGGCCGAGGAGCAGGGAGTCGCGCAGGAGAAGCTGTCCGGCACCATCCAGAACGACATCCTCAAGGAGTTCATGGTCCGCAACACCTACATCTACCCTCCCGAGCCGTCGATGCGCATCGTCGCCGACATCATCGAGTATACGGCCCGGAACATGCCGAAGTTCAACTCGATCTCGATCTCCGGCTACCACATGCAGGAGGCCGGCGCGACGCAGGCGCTCGAATTGGCGTTCACGCTGGCCGACGGCAAGGAGTATGTGAAGACCGCGCTGGCCAAGGGGCTGGATGTGGACGAGTTCGCCGGCCGGCTCAGCTTCTTCTTCGGCATCGGCATGAACTTCTACCTGGAGGTGGCCAAGCTCCGCGCGGCGCGGCTGCTCTGGTGGCGGATCATGAAGGGCTTCAACGCCAAGAAGCCGAAGTCGATGATGCTGCGCACCCACTGCCAGACGTCGGGCTGGTCGCTCACCGAGCAGGACCCGTACAACAACGTGGTGCGCACGACGATCGAGGCCATGGCCGCGGTGTTCGGCGGCACCCAGTCGCTGCACACCAATTCGCTCGATGAGGCCATCGCCCTGCCGACCGACTTCTCCTCGCGGATCGCCCGCAACACCCAGCTCATCATCCAGGAAGAGACCCACATCTGCAACGTGGTCGATCCCTGGGCCGGCTCGTACATGATGGAGAAGCTGACGCAGGACATGGCCGACGAGGCCTGGGCCATCATCGAGGAGGTCGAGGCCATGGGCGGCATGACCAAGGCCGTCGAGTCGGGCTGGGCCAAGCTGAAGATCGAGGAGTGCGCCGCGGAGAAGCAGGCGCAGATCGACTCGGGCAAGGACGTGATCGTTGGCGTGAACAAGTACCGGCTCGACAAGGAAGAGCCGGTCGAGATCCGCGAGATCGACAACTCCGCCGTGCGCGAGTCGCAGATCGCGCGGCTCAAGCAGATCCGCGCCAGCCGCGACTCGGCCGCCGTGGAGCAGGCGCTCGACGCCCTGACCGAGTGCGCCCGCACCGGCGAGGGCAACCTGCTCGAGCAGACCGTCCAGGCCGTCCGGCTGCGGGCCACCGTGGGCGAGGTCTCCGACGCCCTGGAGAAGGTCTGGGGCCGGTTCCGCGCCACCAACCAGGTCATCTCCGGCGTCTACGGTGCGGCCTTCGAGCACGGACCAGGAATGGGAGGACCTGAAGGCGGAGGTGGACGACTTCGCCGCCGCCGAAGGCCGCCGCCCGCGGGTGATGGTCGCCAAGCTCGGCCAGGACGGCCACGACCGCGGCGCCAAGGTGGTGGCCACGGCGCTCGCCGACCTCGGCTTCGACATCGACATCGGCCCGCTCTTCCAGACCCCCGAGGAAGCGGCCCGCCAGGCCATCGAGAACGACTGCCACGCCATCGGCGTCTCGACGCTGGCCGCCGGCCACAAGACGCTGGTCCCGGCGCTGGTGCAAGCGCTGAAGGACCAGGGCGCCGAAGACATCATCGTCTTCGTGGGCGGCGTGATCCCGCGCGCAGGACTACGACTTCCTGCTCCAGGCCGGTGCTGCCGGGATCTTCGGCCCCGGCACGCCGATCCCGGCCTGCGCCAGGCAGGTGCTGAGGGCGATCGCGGCGCAGCGTCCCTGCGTAAGGAACCGCGGGCCGCGGATTCCTCGCGAACCGCGCGGAGGGCCGGCTGTGCCGGCTGCTCCTGCTTGTGCGGCCGGCACAACCGGCCCTCCGGTCTTTCGTGCGTTCGGATCCTTCCAGCATCGCGCTTCTCCAGCAGCATTGGGCAACGTGTCGTGGCCACGAGTCCTGGCAGCGACGCGCGTTCCGGAAAGCCGCCGATCCTCCGATCGGTATTCGCAGGACATCAGCAGACAAAGATTTCCTCCCCAGGGTTGCTTGGAGAATCAACTCCCTATGATGAAAAACTCCGTGAACGGCAAGCCCGTGCTGGATCCCTCCGACCAGAAGCTCAGTCGACGGCGTGCTCGCTCGCCAGCCGCGGGCGCTGGCCAAGGCGATCACGCTGGTCGAGTCCACGCGACGCGACCACCAGGCGCGGGCCGAGGCGTGCTCGAGGCGCTGCTGCCCCACACCGGCCGGTCGATCCGCCTCGGCATCAGCGGCTCGCCCGGGTGCGGGAAAGTCGACGTTCATCGAGGCCCTGGGCCTGCACCTGATCGGCCAGGGCCACCGGGTCGCGGTGCTGGCGGTGGACCCCTCCAGCTCCCTCTCCGGCGGCTCGATCCTGGGCGACAAGACCCGCATGGAGCGGCTGTCGCAGGAGCCCAACTCGTTCATCCGCCCGTCGCCGTCGGGCGGCTCGCTCGGCGGCGTGGCGGAGAAGACCCGCGAGGCGATGCTCGTCTGCGAGGCGGCCGGCTTCGACGTGATCATCGTCGAGACCGTGGGCGTGGGCCAGTCGGAGACGGCCGTGGCCGGCATGGTCGACGTCTTCGTGCTGATCCAGCTCCCCAACGCCGGCGACGACCTCCAGGCGATCAAGAAGGGCATCGTCGAGCTCGCCGACATCGTCGTGATCAACAAGGCCGACCTCGACCCCAAGGCGGCCGACCTCGCCAGGCACCAGTTCGACGGTGCGCTCGCGATGCTCCGCAGCGCCTCGCCCAACTGGCGTCCGCCGGTGGTGACGGTGAGCGCCACGACCGAGACGGGCATCGACGCCTTCTGGGCCGAGATCGAGACGCTTCCGCGAGGTGATGACCGAAAGCGGCGAGCTGGAGGCGAAGCGTCAGCGCCAGGCCGTCGACTGGATGTGGACGCTGATCGACAGCGGCCTGCGCAGCCGGTTCCGGCAGCACCCGCAGGTCAAGCACGACCTGGAGACGATCAGCCGCGCCGTGGCCGAGGGTGGCATGACGCCCGCCGCCGCGGCCCACCGGCTGCTGGGATATCTGGACAGCACAAAGAAAGACGCCTGAACCGCAGCGAGGCGCAGGGTCGAACGAGATCGCTTCTTGTCGTCTTCGATGCGCCTCTCCGACTTTGCTATGGGAATCACTCTCGAATCGCCGAGGTACCTCATGCACGACATCATCCGCCAGCTTGATGAGAAGCGCGCGGCCGCCCGCCTGGGCGGCGGCCAGAAGCGCATCGACGCGCAGCACGCCAAGGGCAAGCTCACCGCCCGCGAGCGGATCGAGCTCCTGCTCGACCCCGACTCGTTCGAGGAATGGGACATGTTCAAGGAGCACCGCTGCACCGACTTCGGCATGGACAGCCAGTCCGTGCCGGGCGACGGCGTGGTGACCGGCTACGGCACCATCAACGGCCGGCTGGTCTTCGTCTTCAGCCAGGACTTCACGGTCTTCGGCGGCTCGCTGTCGGAGGCCCACGCCGAGAAGATCTGCAAGATCATGGACCACGCCATGAAGGTCGGCGCGCCGGTGATCGGCCTCAACGACTCGGGCGGCGCCCGCATCCAGGAAGGGGTCGCCTCGCTGGGCGGCTACGCCGACGTCTTCCAGCGCAACGTCCTGGCCTCGGGCGTCATCCCGCAGATCTCGCTGATCATGGGCCCCTGTGCCGGCGGGGCGGTCTACTCGCCCGCCATGACCGACTTCATCTTCATGGTGAAGGACTCCTCCTACATGTTCGTGACCGGCCCCGAGGTGGTGAAGACCGTCACCCACGAGGAGGTGACCGCCGAGGAGCTGGGCGGCGCGGTCACCCACACCACCAGGTCGGGCGTCGCCGACCTCGCCTTCGAGAACGACGTCGAGGCGCTGATGATGACCCGCCGCCTCTTCAGCTTCCTGCCCTCCAGCAACAAGGAGAAGCCGCCGGTCGTGCCGACCGAGGACCCGGCCGACCGGATGGAGATGTCGCTCGACACCCTGGTGCCGGACAACCCCAACAAGCCCTACGACATCAAGGAGCTGATCATCAAGGTCGTCGACGAGTCCGACTTCTTCGAGCTCGATGCCCGACCACGCCAAGAACATCGTGATCGGCTTCGGCCGGCATGGACGGCCACACCGTCGGCTTCGTCGCCAACCAGCCGCTGGTGCTGGCCGGCTGCCTCGACATCAAGCAGCGCCATCAAGGCGGCGCGGTTCGTCCGCTTCTGCGACGCCTTCAACATCCCGATCGTGACCTTCGTGGACGTGCCCGGCTTCATGCCCGGCACGGCGCAGGAGTACGGCGGCATCATCAAGCACGGCGCCAAGCTGCTCTACGCCTATGCCGAGTGCACGGTGCCCAAGGTCACCGTGATCACCCGCAAGGCCTACGGCGGGGCCTACGACGTGATGTCGTCCAAGCACCTGCGCGGCGACGTGAACTTCGCCTGGCCCTCCGCCGAGATCGCCGTCATGGGCCCGAAGGGCGCGGTCGAGATCATCTTCCGCGAGGAGAAGAGCGACCCGGCCAAGATCGCCGCCCGCGAGAAGGAGTACAAGGAGAAGTTCGCCAACCCGTTCATCGCCGGCCACCGCGGCTTCATCGACGACGTGATCATGCCCCACGAGACCCGCAAGCGCATCTGCCGATCGCTGGCGATGCTCAGGGACAAGAAGCTGGAAAACCCGTGGCGCAAGCACGGCAACATTCCGCTCTGAAGAACCTTGGATCTCAGCGGTCACGGCGGACTCGGAGGAATTCTCCGGCGCTCGTCGGCGTCTCCGGGAGCGCGGCGGACCCCGTGGTGAACGACTTCCGAGGCAGCCATGTTTCATAAAATCCTGATCGCCAACCGCGGCGAGATCGCGTGCCGCGTCATCAAGACCGCCCGCAAGATGGGCATCGCGACCGTCGCCGTCTACTCCGAGGCCGACAAGGACGCGCGCCACGTCGGCCTGGCCGACGAGGCGGTCTGCATCGGCCCGCCGCCGTCGAGGGACTCCTACCTGGCGATCGACAAGATCATCGCCGCCTGCAAGCAGACCGGGGCGCGAGGCGGTCCATCCGGGCTATGGCTTCCTCTCCGAGAACGAGGAGTTCTCCCGGCGGCTCGAGGAGGAGGGCATCGTCTTCATCGGCCCGAAGCACGCGTCCGATCGCCGCCATGGGCGACAAGATCGCCTCCAAGAAGCTCGCCCGCGAGGCCAGCGTCAACACCATCCCCGGCTACAACGACCCGATCGACACGCCCGACCAGGCCGTGGAGATCGCCCGGACGATCGGCTATCCGGTGATGATCAAGGCCTCCGCCGGCGGCGGCGGCAAGGGCCTGCGCGTCGCCTGCAACGACGAGGAGGCCGCCGAGGGCTTCGCGTCCTGCCGGGCCGAGGCCAAGAACGCGTTCGGCGACGACCGGGTCTTCCTCGAGAAGTTCATCGAGGAGCCGCGGCACATCGAGATCCAGGTGCTGGGCGACGCCCACGGCAACGTGGTCCACCTCTGGGAGCGCGAGTGCTCGATCCAGCGCCGCCACCAGAAGGTGATCGAGGAGGCGCCCTCGCCCTTCCTCGACGACGCCACGCGCAAGGCCATGGGCGAGCAGGCCGTGGCGCTGGCCAAGGCCGTGAACTACCAGTCCGCCGGCACGGTCGAGTTCGTCGTCGGCAAGGACAAGCGCTTCTACTTCCTGGAGATGAACACCCGCCTGCAGGTCGAGCACCCGGTGACCGAGATGATCACCGGGCTCGACCTCGTCGAGCTGATGATCCGCGTCGCCGCCGGCGAGAAGCTGCCCTTCACCCAGGAGCAGGTCCGGCGCGAGGGCTGGGCGATCGAGTGCCGCATCAACGCCGAGGACCCGTTCCGCAGCTTCCTGCCCTCCACCGGCCGGCTGGTCCGCTTCCTGCCACCCCGAGGAGTGGGACGGCGCGGTGCGGGTCGACACGGGCGTCTACGAAGGCGGCGAGATCTCCATGTACTACGACTCGATGATCGCCAAGCTCATCACCCACGGCGGCGACCCGCGACCAGGCCATCGCCCGGATGCACGACGCGCTCAACGCCTTCGTCATCCGCGGCATCTCCTCGAACATCGCCTTCCAGGCGGCCGTCATGCGGCACCCGCGGTTCGTCGCGGGCGACTTCCACACCGGCTTCATCGCCGAGGAGTTCCCCAAGGGCTTCCACCCCTCGCATCTGATCCACGAGGACCCGCTGCTGCTGGCGGCGGTCGCCGCCTACGCGCGCCGCCGCTACATCGCACCGGGCGGTGCGGATCACCGGACAGCTCAAGGGCCACGAGCGCCGGGTCGGAGCGGACTGGGTCGTGCTGATGCAGGGACAACGCTACCCCCTGACGCTCATCCTCGTGGACGGCGGATGCGACGTGACCTACGAGGGCGGGACCTATGCCCTGCGCACCGACTGGAAGCTCGGCGACATCCTCCTCCGCGGCACCTGGAACGGCGAGAAGATCTGCGTCCAGGTGGAGCGGATGGGCCTGAAGTATCGCGTCTTCCACTGGGGCACCCAGGTCGACGCCATCGTGATGACCGCCCGGGCCGCCGAGCTGCTGGCGCTCATGCCCGACAAGCCGCCCCCGGACCTCTCCAAGTTCCTGCTCTCGCCCATGCCTGGCCTGCTGACCGAGGTGGCGGTGAAGGCCGGGCAGGAGGTGCGCGCCGGCGAGAACCTGGTGGTGATCGAGGCCATGAAGATGCAGAACATCCTCAAGGCCGAGAACGATTGCGTGGTCGCCGAGGTGCTGGCCAAACCGGGCGACAGCCTGGCCGTCGATCAGCCCATCGTGCGCTTCCAGTGAGGGCGTCGCCCTGAGTCGGTCACCGTCGCACATCCTGGGTATCCAGCAGATCGCCCTTGGCGGCTCACCGCGAAGATTTCGAAGGAGAACGTAGAACACGCCCTCGCGTGCCTTCGGGAAGGCACGCAAGAGCATGTCCCACGTTTCGATCGGCCAGAGGCTCTGAAGAGCCTATTCCATCGGGGGAGTGGAGCGCGGCAACCCACCAATTTTACTAGGATGGTGGTGGGTTACCTGGTCCGGATTAGGCGGCCTTGTCGCCCAGGGTGGCGTGCGGGCCGGCGGCCTTGAGCTCGGCGTTCGCGTCCGCTTCGTAATTGGCGAAGTTATCGCGGAACAAGCGGGCAAGCTTCCGGGCGGTGGCCTCGTAGGCAGCCTTGTCGGCCCACGTCTCGCGGGGGATCAGGACCTCCCTGGGAACGCCGGGACATTCGGTGATGACTTCGAAACCGAAGTTCGGGTCGGGTGTCGTCGGGGCGGTGGCCAGAGCGCCGGAGTGGATGGCGTCGATGATGGCGCGGGTGATCGACAGTTTCATGCGGTGGCCGACACCATAGGCGCCGCCACTCCAGCCGGTGTTGACGAGCCAGGCGTTCGCCCGGTGCTCCCGCATCTTCGACGCCAGCAGCTCGGCGTACTTCGTCGGGTGCCAGACCAGGAACGGACCGCCGAAGCAAGGCGAGAAGGTCGCTTGTGGCTCGGTGACACCCATCTCGGTGCCGGCGACCTTGGCGGTGTAGCCGCTGATGAAGTGATACATCGCCTGCGCGGGCGAGAGCCGGCTGACCGGAGGCAGGACGCCGAAGGCGTCGCAGGTCAGGAAGATCACGTCGGTGGGGTGGCCGGCGATGCACGGGACCTTGGCGTTGCCAATGAACTCGATCGGGTAGGCCCCGCGCGTGTTCTCCGTGATCTGGGCGTCGGTGAAGTCGACTTGGCGGTCGGTCTCGTCGAGGACGACGTTCTCCATCACGGCGCCGTAACGCAGCGCCTGGAAGATGTCGGGCTCGTTCTCGGCGCTCAGATTGATCGCCTTGGCGTAGCAGCCACCCTCGATGTTGAAGATGCCCGAGTCGGTCCAGCAGTGCTCGTCGTCGCCGATGAGCAGGCGCTTCGGGTCGGCCGACAACGTCGTCTTGCCCGTGCCTGAAAGGCCGAACAGGACGGAGGAGCGCCCAGACCGGCGGTCGGCGGTGGCCGAGCAGTGCATCGAGAGCACGCCGCGGTGGGGCATCAGGTAGTTCATGATCGTGAAGATCGCTTTCTTCATCTCGCCGGCGTATTCAGTGCCGAGAATGACGACCTCGCCGTCCTCGATACTGAGGTCGATGCTCGTCCTGGAGGTCATGCCCGTGATGAGTTGGTTGGCGGGGAACTGGCCCGCGTTGTAGATGACGTAGTCGGGCTCGCCGAAGTGGGCGAGTTCCTCCTTTGTCGGCGCGGATCAGCATGATGTGCATGAAGAGCGCGTGGTAGGGCCGGCGCAGATGACGCGCACCTTGACCCGGTGCTCGGGGTCCCAGCCGACGAAGCCGTCGACGCAATAAAGCCGGTCGCGCATGTTGAGATAGTCCCTGGCCCGCTCGCGGTTGATCTGGAAGCCCTTGGGATCCAGGGGGATGTTGACCGGCCCCCACCAGATATCGCCCTCCGAGGTTGGGCGGCGGACAACCCGCTTATCCAGGGGCGACCGGCCGGTCTTCTCACCCGAGTAAGCGACCAGGGCGCCGCTGGCGGCGAGGCACGTGCGATCATCATAGCGGACCGCCTCTTCGTAGAGCTTCGACGGAGGCAGATTGTGGCGGACGTCTGGGACCGTGATCCCATACGGCTCGAGCGAGAACTCAATCATCGGTATCATCTCCTCGGTTGGCTGGGCATTCCTTTGGGCCGAAAGAGACGGCCGCTTAGTAATTCAGAATTGGGTCCTCCGAAGTAGGAAGCAAGCCCTGCTCGCTGTCATCCTTTCCGGGTCGCCGCAGCAGCGATCCGCGATCAAGGCGCCCGGTCAATGTTACAGGACTCCACCACCTCCTTGGGGGTAAGCGTCACGATTGTGGGTGGAAAATTAACACTCCCGAGGAGTGAGCGAAAGTCAAGAGGGAAACCCGTTCGGTCGCACGGTTTTCCTCTGGGATTTGCGGGTCTTGCGTAAGATAGGGTATTCCATCTCGCGCTTCATGGCCGAAGCGGAATCCTTCTCGGTCGAGGGTCACTCAGCCGGCGAAGGCATCGTCCCACACGAGCCAAATCGAGCTTGACACATACAGTAGTGATCTAATCGCCACTTGGTGTGGCGCAACTCAAGGAACTCTAACCTCTTGCGCCGGCGATTCACCCCTGGGAGCACTGCTGAAAAGTGTCAAGTTCGTACACTATGGGTAGCAGCGGTTTTGGGACGATCCCGCCGGCGAAGGACGGAGGCACAAGTGCAAGGAGAAGACAAGGGCCAAGTTACGTCAATTCGGCCCCTTTGCCATGCTGGACACACGCTATCCCCACAAAGCTGACGCTTACCCCCTCCTTGGAAGAGTGGCCGCGCTTGATGGGTCACTCAGCGGCCTCGCCCATCTATTAACAAATTATACGGACCACCTTTCGATTAAACTAATAAATTTCGAAATAAGATTGATAGCTAAGACCAATCGGTCAAGGAGGTTTGCCGTGGAATTGCGTCACCTGCGTTACTTCTTGGCCGTGGCCGACGACCTCCACTTCACGCGCGGCCGAGTCCCTGGGCGTCTCGCAGCCGACCCTGTCACTGCAGGTCAAGGAGCGGGAGCTCAGGGCGCCGCTGTTCGACCGCATCGGTCGGTCGGAGCGCCTGACGGCGGCCGGAATGCTCTTCCGCCAGCACGCCGCCCGGGCGCTGCGCGAGGTCGAGGCGGGCCAGGCCGCGGTGGCCGACCTGCGCGGGCTGAGAACGGGGAACGCTGCACGTGGGCGTCACTCACCCTCGCCGGAGGCGCCCGAGGTCGTGGCGGAGAGACTCTTCGACGAGGAGGTCGTGCTGATCACGCCGCGGGAACACCCCCTTGCTGGCCGCGCGCAGGTGATGCTCGCCGAGCTGGATTGGCTCCCTCTGGTCCTGCCGAGCCACGAGTTCGCGACCCGCCGACTCCTCGACGACTGGATGCGGGAGGCGCACGTCCACCCCGAGTTGGTTGTCGAGATGAACGATATCGATTCGCTGCTGGAACTCGTACGCCTAGGGAACGGGGCCACTGTCTTCTCCAAACGCGCGATCTCCGACATGCGGGGCTTCGTGCTGGTGAAGATCACTCAGCCGAAGATCGCCAGGACCGCCGCTTTGTTCTGGCACCGCGACAGCTACCGCACGGCCGCCTCGCGCGCGTTCGGGCAGGTGATCAAGGAGGTGACGGCGGAGCGAGAGCCGACCTGGTCGAAGGTGGAGCCGCCGCGCCGATCCGACCGCGACCCTTCCTCGTTCCCACGCTGGCTCTGCCGCTTTTTCAGGGAGAGACGGCCGGGTTTTCCAGGCCCAATGGCTTTAGTGTCCCGCGTTCGCCCTGAAAAGCGGCAGAGCCCGAAACCAGGCCCACGCCACCTCGGAGGATTCGGTTTTCAGGCTCCTCCTGAAAGTCGAGTGTGCAATAGTCATGAGGATCTGTTGAGGTTTCGGGCCAGTGCGGCGATTGCTCCCATCCTCCCGTCTCAAATCGGCCCGCTCCCCCCGCAACCCTCAAAGAATCGGATAGTCGGGATACCAGATCGTCTCGTCGAGAAGGACGTCGATCATCTCGTCGGTGATCAGACGGCCCAGGCCGAGACACCGCGCCTCACGGATCACGTCGCGGGCGATCCTGCGCGAGACCGCGCGAAGTTCGCTCTGGTCAGGGTAGATCCGGCCCTCGGCCATGTGCTCCGGGGTGATGCATTCGGCCAGGGCCCGAGCGGCGACCAGGAACATCGAGTCGGTCACCTCGTGCGCCTCGGAGACGATTGCTCCCAGGCCGAGGCCGGGGAAGATGTAGACGTTGTTCGCCTGGCCGATGATCCGCCGGATGCCGTTGGACTCGACCGGCGGGAACGGGCTGCCCGTCGCGATGATGCGCCCGGCCCTCGGTCCACCGGAGGGCCTCGGCGGGGCTGCATTCGGTTTTCGAGGTCGGGTTGCTCAGCGGCAAGATGATCGGCCGCGCGACGTGGCGGGCCATCTCGCGGATGACGTCTTCAGTGAAGGTGCCGGGCTTCCCCGTCGTCCCCACCAGGACGGTCGGCCTGACCTTTCGGACGACCTCTAGCAATTCGAACGGGCCCTCACCGATGAGATCATAATGCGCCCGGTCTGCCTGGTTCCAGGCGAATTCCCGTTTATGGGCGTCCAGCCCGACGCTCTCCTGGCAGACCAGCCCCTGGGAATCAAGCATCGCCTGGCCCGGTGGACGACCGTCTCGTCATGGCATTCTTGCCTCATGCCAGTCCGGACCAGCCGCGCAATGCCGGCGCCGGCGGCCCCGGACCCCATATAGACGACCCGCTGCACGTGCAGCGCCTCGCCGGTGAACCGCAGGGCCGAGAGGATGCCCGCCAGCGAGACCGCTGAGGTGCCCTGAATGTCGTCGTTGAAGCTGGGGAGCCGCTTCCGGTAGCGCTCCAGGAGCAGGAAGGCGATGTTCTTGTGGAAGTCTTCCCACTGGAGCAGGGCGCGGGGGAAGACGTCCCTGACGCCCTTGACGAACGCCTCGATGAATGCCTCATAGGCCGCGCCGCGAAGCCGGCGCTTGCGGTAGCCGACATAGTAGGGGTCGTCCAGCAGCCCGACGTTGTCGGTCCCGACGTCGAGGCTGACCGCCAGGCAGTGCGACGGATGGATCCCCGCGGCGGCGGTGTACACGGCCAGCTTGCCGATGGGGATGCCCATCCCGCCGGCCCCCTGGTCCCCCAGCCCGAGAATCCGCTCATTGTCGGTGACGACGATCAGCCGGATGTCGGGATTGGGGGCATTGCGGAGCACGGTCGGGATGTCGTCGATGTCGTCGGGCGTCAGCCAGAGCCCCCGAGATTGGCGGACGATGTGGCTGTATTGCTGGCAGGCTTCCCCTACCGTCGGCGTGTAAACGATCGGGAGCAGCTCGCCGAGATTCTCGATGAGCAGACGGTAGTACAAGGTCTCGTTGCGGTCCTGGAGCGACACCAGGCCGATGTACTTTTCCAGGTCATGAAGCTTTGCCCGGAGATGCTCCAGCTCCAGGGCAACTTGTTGCTCGATGGTAAGCACGGTGTGCGGCAACAGCCCGCGCAAACGGAGGTGGTCCCGCTCGCTCCGCGAGAAAGCTAGCCCCTTGTTCCAGGCCGGGTCGCGGAGGAGCTCGGTGCCCTCGGGGCACCTCCTGGTCATCGGCTGATGCTTGGGAAAGGACATACGAAGACCTCCGCCAGGGCCGGCCCGCGCGATCGCGACGCCAGGGCCACTGATCCTCTTTTCCCGGGATGATGACACGCGTCGCCCTGCGGATGTCGGGAGATGTGCAGCACGCGACGTTCGACTCCCGCCTGCATGGAGGGACCACCCGCCGTCCGGGCCGTCGCCCCCCGCGCGAATGCCGCGTCTCAATGAGACAGTTCAGGCGCCAGCTTCCATGTTTCGGGCGAGCGCCACAGCCGCGAGATGAGCAGTTCGCGGTCGAGTAGGAATTCCTTCGGCATCTTGCCATAGAGCTTGATCGCCAATTCTTCGTCCGAGAGCGCCTCCTGGATCCAGGCTTGGCAATCAACCTCCATGAGCTCATGAAAGTCCTCTTGGGAGAATCCGTCCATGTCTTGCAGGTCGATATCATCACGGCGCGGCATCCAGCCCAGCGGGCTTTCGATCGCGTAAGCGCGGCCGCGGATGCGCCCCACGATCCATTTGAGCACCCGCATATTGTCGCCGAAACCGGGCCACAGGAAGCGCCCTTTGGAGTCTTTGCGGAACCAGTTCACGCGGAAGATGCGCGGCGGGTTCGGGATTCGGCGGCCCATGTTGAGCCAGTGGTTGAAGTAATCGGCCATGTGATAGCCGCAGAAGGGGAGCATGGCCATTGGATCCCGGCGGACCTCGCCGACGTTACCGGTGGCCGCGGCTGTTGTTTCCGAGCCGATAGTGGCCGCGAGATAGACGCCGTGGCTCCAGTTGAAGGCTTGGAACACGAGTGGCACGGTGGTCGAGCGTCGGCCACCGAAGATGAAGGCACTGATGGGCACGCCCTCGGGGTTTTCCCAATCCGGGTCCAGTGTCGGGCACTGCGACAGCGGCGCGGTGAAGCGGGCGTTGGGGTGCGCCGCCTTGCGACCGCAGCCCGGCGTCCACGCCTGACCGGTCCAGTCGGTGAGCCGAGCCGGTGGCGTCTCCGTCATGCCCTCCCACCACACGTCTCCGTCCTCCGTCAGCGCCACGTTCGTGAAGATCGTATTCTTCCGGATCGTCTCCATCGCATTCGCGTTCGAGTTGTACGACGTGCCGGGCGCAACGCCAAAGAAGCCGTTTTCAGGGTTGATCGCGTAGAGGCGTCCGTCCGGCCCCGGCTTGATCCAGGCGATATCGTCGCCCACCGTGGTCACTTTCCAGCCCTCGAAGTGTTTGGGCGGAATCAGCATGGCGAAGTTCGTTTTCCCGCAGGCACTGGGAAACGCCGCTGCGATGTAGGTCTTCTCTCCCTCAGGCGATTCTACACCGAGGATCAGCATATGTTCCGCGAGCCAGCCCTGGTCGCGCGCCATGCAGGAGGCGATGCGCAAAGCGAAGCACTTTTTCCCCAGCAGCGCATTCCCGCCATAGCCGCTGCCGAACGACCAGATCGAGAACTCCTCGGGGAAATGAACGATATATTTATGCTCCGGGTTGCTGGGCCATGGTACATCTGGCGTCCCGGGCTCGAGCGGCATGCCCACCGAGTGCACACAGGGCACGAAGAACCCGTCACCCAGGGCCTCCAGCACCGCACCGCCCATGCGCGTCATGATCTGCATCGAGATCACGACATATGGCGAATCGGTGAGCTGGACGCCGATGTGCGCGATCGGCGAGTTGATCGGTCCCATACTGAACGGCACGACATACATGATGCGGCCGCGCATACATTCGCTGAACCGTGCTCGCAGGATCTGCTTCATCGCGACGGGATCGATCCAATTGTTGGTCGGTCCTGCGTCGTCTTTGCGGAGACTGCACACGAAGGTTCGGTCTTCGACCCGGGCCACATCCGAGGGGTCCGAGCGGGCCAGGTAAGAGTTGGGCCTCTTCTCCGGGTTCAAGGGACGAAGCGTTCCTTGTTGCACGAGCAATTGGCAGAGCCGGTCGTACTCCTGCTGCGAGCCGTCGCACCAGACAACGTCATCGGGCCGGCACAACGCGGCCATCTGATCGATCCATGGCCGCAGCAGTGGCCGCTCCCTCTTCACTTCCGGTAGTGTTCCGGACATCATACGGCTGCTCCTTCGAAAATCGTCCATTGGCAACTTGACAGGCTTCTCGCCGTCTGTTTCCTTGATTACGCCGCATCCGCAAGGTTCTGACCGGGCAGGAGAGGATCCATGGCCTGGAATCGGTTGTAAATATCCAGGGCTCAGATTACAGTCTCTCACACATGAGTCTGCCGCACATAAGCCGGGCCAGAGCAGTGGCGGAGGCTGACCTTCGCCGCCGATCTGTTGACCACTACCTCCTTGGTTCCCAGGAGCGCAAAAAGAAACCCCGCCTCTACAATCATTCGCAGAGCGGGGCCATCATAGCCTCCATGAACGTACCCACCCTGAGCGTGTTCAAGTCATTTTCAATGTAAGGAATCGGGAGACGGCGAGTCAAGCTGATTCCTGAAGGATGAATGAGCCTGCCACTGCGGCGCCGGGCGTGACACCCTCGCCTGGACTCATGGCCAGCAGGGATCGCGGCACGTGAGCCAGACCCCCCGAGCGAGGCGACAGTCGCTCGGATTGCGCTTTCTGATGTTTGCTGGAATCAGGCGCTGATCATCATTGAGCCCCTTTGGGTCGATGACACGAGGCGAGGAAAGCCGGAGCCGACCAAGCCCCTCGAGGGCCGGTCCAGGATGGCTGCGGCCATGCGTCCGTCCTCCAGGGTGTCTGCAGCACACACGATCTCACCAGAATTCCTGCGTGCAACACGCCGTCCTCATCCCAAATCGGCGCTGGCGGTCATCGTGGTCTGGCCATCGGGCCCTTGTGCCTCCAGGTGCACACGTGCATCGCTCGGCGTGCCGATCAGCCGAAAGGGAGCAAGGTCGAAAAGCGGTGCCTGGCCTCGAAAGGCAAAGGCAAGCACCGGGCGGTGCTCATGGAGCGCACCAGTTCCATCAACAGGACGGCCGTGAGCGGGCCATGGACCACCAGGCCCGGATACCCTTCCACCGTCGTGGCATAGGTTCGGTCGTAGTGGATGCGATGGGCGTTGAACGTGAGCGATGAGAAGCGAAAAAGCAACGTCGGGTCGGGGTTGATCATCCGCGTCCACGAGCCTGCCGGGGCAGGCGCAAGCCCGCCGGGCTCGGGGGCGCCGACGGGCGCGGCAGGTTCGCGATAGACGATGTCCTGCTCTTCCTCGATGCAGACTTCGCCGTCCTGGTGAATCTGATGCGCGACGGTTACAAACGCCAGTTTTCCCGTCCGTCCCTCCTTTTCGGAAACATCGCGGATCACCGACCATCGCCGAGCCGGCTTGCCGATCCTCAGCGGCTTGAGGAAGCGCATGCGGGCGCCGGCAAACATGCGTCTCGGCAGCTCGATCGGCGGCATGAAGCCGCCGCGCCGCGGATGGCCGTCCTGACCGAGCCGCGCTTGCGGGACGCGCGGCAAAAAAAAGAACCACTGCCACAAGGGCGGCAACGGAGACCCCGGCACGAACTCCGTGGAAGTATCGTCCAGCGTGGCCGCGGCAGCCTGTACCGGAGCCAGTGCGATCACCTCTTCCGTCTCTTCGGTACGGCCAATCCAATCCGGATACGAGGTTCCCATCGGTCCCTCTCAGGCAAGCTCAATGGGACCGGCAATCACCTGCGTGTCGCGCAGCTTCCCAATCTGACCGTCGGACAACTGGAGGATTTCGCTTAGCACTTCGTCGGTGTGCTCGCCCAGCACCGGGGCGCGCCGCGGCGCGTCCCGCTCCACGTCCGAAAACTGGAGCGGCGACCCGGGCACCAAGTAGCTCCCGATGCCGGGTTGTTCGAGCCTCGAGAAGAGGGGGTTCCGGGTCGAACAGCGCGGGTCCTCGTCCACCATCTGCCGGAAGGTCTGATAGGGTCCCCAGCAAACCGCCGTGCCTTCGAAGGTTTTCTGAACCTCCGCGAGCGTGCGTTCGCGGAACCAGGGCGCCAGCACCGCCGAGATGGCCTCACGAGCCTTGAAGCGGTCGCCCTCCCTGGACAGGTCGACGTTCAGCCGCGGTTCGATCCTCGCGAGCGTGTCGACCACGCCCATCGCCTCCCCCAGCGCCTGCCATTGGCGCTTTGTGATCGCGACGATGTAGACGCTACGGCCATCGCGCGTTTCAAAATCGCGTCCATACGCGCCATAGAGGTAGTTGCCGGTGGACTGCCGATCCTCGTCGTTGACCTGGACTTCGGCGATGTAACCGAGATTTCCGACCATGGCGAACGCCACGTCGGCCAGCGGCAACCTGATGTACTGTCCCTGTCCAGTGATTCGGCGCTGACGCTCGGCCGCGAGGATCCCCAGCGCCGCCGTCACTCCCGTCATGGCGTCCCACGCCGGAAGGACGTGGTTGACCGGGTTGACCAGCGGGTCGCCATGGGCAGGGCCGGTGATCAACGGGAACCCGACCGCACAGTTCAGCGTGTAATCGACCGCCGTGCTGCCGTCCGGATTCCCGGTCACATTCATCATGATCAGGTCGGCGCCGCCGGCGCAACGTTTCATAGCCGAGCCAGCCCGCAGTGGGGAAGTTCGTCAGAAAGATTCCCCTGCCTTCGCCCGGAGCGGTAATCAAGGCGGCGATGAGTTCCTGTCCCTCCGGGCTGCGCGTGTTGACGGCGATCGAACGCTTGCCCTTATTGAGGCCCGCCCAGTAAAGACTCCTGCCGTCGCGAGTAATGGGCCAACGTCGCGCATCGAGTCCGCCTTCGATCGGGTCGAAACGGATCACATCCGCGCCCAGTTGTCCCAGAGTCATCCCACAGAGAGGCGCGGCGACGAAGGCCGCGCCCTCAATCATGCGCAAACCGGCGAGGATCTTGCTCATTTACGACTCCACTTATTTTTATAGAAAGTTATAATTCAACTAATTAAGAGTTTAAAATATATCTAATTCTTATTCTTATTTAGGGATACCGACGGGTAAGCGTCTTCTTTGTGGGGATAGCGTTTGTCCAGCATGGCAAAGGGGCCGAATTGACGTAACTTTGGCCCTTGACTTCTCCTTGCACTTGTGCCTCCGTCCTTCGCCAACTGAGTGATCCTCGGCCGAGGAGGATTCCTCTTCAGCCATGAAGCGCGAGATGGACACCCTATCTTACGCAAGACCCGCAAATCCCAGAGGAAAACCGTGCGACAGAACGGGCTTCCCTCTTGACTTTCGCTCACTCCTCGGGGGGTGTTAATTTTCCACCCACAATCGTGACGCTTACCCGATACCGACCGCCAAAGTATCTTGTCCATCGTCGCCTCAAGTTTTATAATGAAATTTGGGGTCGAGCAAGTCAAGGCGGAAATGGCTCCCAGGTTGCGATTTCATTTCTCAACTTCGGGAGTGCTGGCCGGTTTCCTGAACGCGATTGGGGGGCGGGGAAATGCAAACCGAGGCAGGAAATCAGCCCAGGACCCCCGAGCCGGGCACGCTGGCCGCGCGGGCCCACGCGTCCGCGGCAGAACGGCCGGGCGATGCCCCCGAGAAGCCGCTGCCGCTGAGTGGCATTCGTGTCGTCGACGTCGGCACATTCCTTGCGGGACCCTACGCCGCCTCGATCATGGGTGAGTTCGGCGCGGAGGTGCTGAAGGTTGAGCACCCCATCGGAGGGGATCCGATGCGCCGTTTCGGCATGCCGACCAAACGTGGCGATGCGACCCTGGCATGGCTGAGCGAGGCTCGCAACAAGAAGTCTGTGACCATCGATCTGCGCAGGCCCCAGGGTGTCGGACTTTTCATCAAGCTGATTTCGAAGTCTGATGTCCTCGTGGAGAATTTCCGCCCCGGCACGATGGAGGGATGGGGCCTCGGTTGGGACGTGCTCCGCGAGGCCAATCCCGGACTCGTGATGTTGCGGGTTTCGGGATATGGGCAAACCGGTCCGTATCGCCACCGACCCGGTTTCGCCCACATTGCGCATGCGATCGGCGGGCTCTCCTACCTGGCGGGTTTCCCCGGCGAGACGCCCGTGGTCCCCGGAACGGCCCCACTGGGTGATTATATGTCCAGTTTGTATGGCTTGATCGGCGTGATGCTGGCCCTCCGGCACAAGGCCATGACAGGCTTCGGCCAGGTGATCGACATTGGCATCTACGAAGCGGTCTTTCGCCAGTTGGATGAGTTGGCCGCGTCCTACGCCCTGTTCGGCACGATCCGTGAGCGCGAAGGGTCCGGCAGCTTTGTCGCCGTGCCTCACGGCCACTTCCGGACCAAGGAGGGTAAGTGGGTCGCGATCGCCTGCACGACCGACCGGATGTTCGCGCGGCTGGCAGAGGCCATGGAGCGGCCGGAACTGGCCTCGAGCAGCCTGTACGGCGAGCAGCGGAAGCGGCTCGCGGCACGCGACGAGGTCAACAAGATCGTCACCGAGTGGGCCCTCTCGCTCGCGCGCGAGGAATTGCTGGAGCGATGCATCACGCGGGAAGTGCCGGTTGGCAAGCTCAATAGCATCGCCGATATCTTCGCGGACGAGCATTTCAAGGCGCGGGGTAATCTGGCGGAGGTGGAAGAAGACGGGCTCGGCAAGGTGGTCGTGCCCAACGTTGTCCCCACGCTGTCTGAGACACCGGGGCGCATCGCCAATCTTGGTCCGTCGCTCGGCAACGCAACCTACGAGGTCATGCGCGAGCTCCTCGAACTCTCGGCGGCCGAGATTACCAGGTTGCAACAGCAAAGGATCATCTAGCATGAATTCGCAATCCCGGGACGATCTACCGCTGACCGGCGTCCGCGTCATCGATGTCGCCACCGTGATCGCGGCGCCGTACTGTGCATCCATCCTTGGTGAATTCGGCGCCGAAGTGCTGAAGGTCGAACATCCGATGGCCGGCGATGCCTGCCGGAACTTCGGCACGCCCACCAGCCGCGGAGACACGCTGATCTGGCTGAGCGAGGCGCGCAACAAGAAATCGGTGACCATCGACTTGCACCACCCCGAGGGCGTCAGCCTCTTCAAAGGGCTGGTGGCGAAGACCGATATCGTGTGTGAGAATTTCCGTCCGGGAACTCTGGAGAAATGGGGGCTCGGCTGGGAAGTGCTGCGCGGATCAACCCCGGACTGATCATGCTTCGCGTTTCGGGCTATGGGCAGACCGGTCCCTACAAAGACCGGCCCGGCTTTGCCCGCATCGCTCATGCAGTCGGTGGTCTTGCGTATCTCTCCGGGATGCCCAAGGGCACACCCGTCACGCCCGGCTCGACGACCCTGGGCGATTATCTGTCCGGTCTTTATGGCTGCGTCGGCGTCCTCCTGGCCTTGCACTACAAGGAGAAGACGGGCTGCGGCCAGTACATCGATACCGCGCTCTACGAGTCCATCTTCCGCTGCACGGACGAACTTGCGCCGGCGTACGCCATGTACGGCATCGTCGGCGAGCGCCATGGGCCACACATCGATACCGCCTGCCCCTACGGTCACTTCCCGACGAAGGACGGCAAGTGGGTGGCCATCGCCTGCACGACCGACAAGCTGTTTGAGCGCCTGGCCGAGGCCATGGGCCGTTCCGAGCTCGCCTCTAGCAGCCTCTACGGCGAACAAAAAACGCGCCTCGAAAACCGGCACGATGTGAACGAGATCGTGCGCGATTGGTGCGGGTCGCTGTTCCGGGATCAGATCCTCGCGAAGTGCAACGCCACCGGAGCGCCGGCCGGACCCTTGAACAACATCGCCGACATCTTCGGCAATCGCCAGTTCCACGCGCGTAGGAACCTGGTTGCCATCGATGTCGAGGACCTCGCCGAGACGGTCATCGTGCCCAACGTCGTCCCGCGACTCTCCAGGACGCCGGGTCGGATCAATCATCTCGGCCCGAGTCTGGGACAGCACACGGACGAGGTCTTGAAGGGATTGCTTGGTCTCGGCGACGCCGAAGTGGATGAGCTTCGCGCCCGGCGCGTGATTTGAGCCTCGCGGGATCGTTGTGGACGGGGTGCCCGGTTGAGGGCGTTCGGCGTCCTGGCCCCTCGCTCGTTCGGGATTCCGGAGGAACCTGATGAAGTTGCCCGCAAACTTTTTCAAGCCACTGGCCATCGGAGCCCCGGCGCCTCTCCGCGAGTTACCCGTCCGTCCGGAGCGGATGATTCATTTCTTCCCGCCGCACATTGAAAAGATTCGCGCGCAATCCCGGAGACCGCGAGGCAGGTGGATGTGCTCTGCGGCAACCTGGAAGACGCCATCCCCGCCGATGCCAAAGAGGCGGCGCGCGCCGGCTTCATCGACGTGGCAAAGACTGCTGACCTCGGCGGCGCCGCTCTCTGGACTCGCGTCAACGCGCTGAACAGCCCGTGGTTCCTCGACGACATGTTGCAGATCATCGCCGCGATCGGTAACCGGCTCGATGTCATCATCATCCCGAAGGTTGAGGGCCCCTGGGACATTCACTTCGTGGACCAGTTGCTGGCGCAGCTCGAAGCCAAGCATGGAGTCGCGAAACCGATCCTGATTCACGCGCTCCTGGAAACCGCCCAGGGAGTCCGGAACGTGGAGGACATCGCGGCTGCAAGTCCGCGCATGCACGGCATGAGCCTGGGGCCCGCGGACCTGGCCGCTTCGCGCGGCATGAAAACGACGCGGGTCGGCGGCGGACATCCCTCGTATGGCGTGCTGGCCGATGCTGTCGAGGGCAAGCGGGACCGTATGTTCTTTCAGCAGGACCTGTGGCATTACACGATCTCCCGCATGGTTGATGCCTGTCTGTCTTGCGGGATCCGCGCCTTCTACGGACCGTTCGGCGACTTTCAGGACGAGGCTGCGTGCGAGGCGCAGTTCCGCAATGCCTTCCTGATGGGCTGCACTGGCGCATGGAGCCTGCATCCGAGCCAGATCACCATCGCGAAGCGCGTTTTCAGCCCCGACGTGCAGGAGGTGCTCTTCGCGAGGCGCATCCTCGACGCGATGCCCGACGGCACCGGGGCCGTGATGATCGACGGCAGGATGCAGGATGACGCAACCTGGAAACAAGCGAAGGTGATCGTCGACCTGGCGCGGCTGGTGGCGAAGCGCGATCCCGAGCTGGCCCAGGCCTATGGTATGTGACCGACTATGAGCGAGAAAACGAATCCCGGTCATTTTTTCGAGGACTTCCGCATCGGCCAGCGGATCGTCCACGCCACGCCGCGCACGGTCACCGAAGGCGATGTCGCCCTCTACACGGCGCTTTACGGCAGCCGGTTCGCGGTGAATTCGTCCGCGGCCTTTGCCGCATCCCTGGGATTCCCGCGGGCGCCTGTCGACGACTTCCTCGCGTTCAATCTGGTTTTTGGAAAGACGGTCCCGGACATATCGCGGAACGCGATCGCAAACCTGGGCTACGCCGCGGGGCGGTTCGGCGCGCCCCTGTATTGCGGCGACACGATCTGCTCGACCTCGACCGTGATCGGAATCAAGCAGAACAAGGACGGCCAGACCGGCGTGGTGTATGTCCGTTCAATCGGTGGGAATCAGCGTGGCGAGATGGTGGTGGACTACTGCCGCTGGGTGATCGTCAGGAAAAGGGACCCCTCCGCCGAGGCACCGGTGCCGGTGCTTCCCGACCTGCCCGAAGTGGTCGATCCCACGGAATGGATCGTGCCTCCGAACCTGCACTTCAGCGGCTACGACACGGCGCTCGCCGGCAGCCCTTATCTCTGGGACGACTACGAGATCGGCGAGAAGATCGATCACACGGACGGAATGACAATCGAAGAATCGGAACACATGATGGCGACTCGCCTCTACCAGAACACGGCCAGGGTGCATTTCAACCAGCACGTTGAGAAAGAGGGGCGTTTCGGACGCCGCATCATCTACGGCGGCCACATCATCAGCCTGGCGCGGTCACTTTCCTTTAACGGGCTCGCCAACGCCATCAGGATCGCCGCCATCAACAGCGGTCGCCACGTGACTCCATCCTTCGCCGGTGATACGGTGTATGCATGGTCGGAAGTGCTGGACAAGATGCCCCTGCCGGGACGCAGCGATCTGGGTGCGTTGAGGCTGCGCACGGTGGCCACCAAAGATCGCGCGTCTGCCGGCTTCCCTTACAAGAATGCCGACGGCAATTACGACCCGGCAGTGGTGCTCGATCTCGACTACGAGGTGCTGATGCCGACGCGCGGGTGAACTTGCCGGGCCCACGGCAACGCGCGCCTTCCCCGGACGCCGGGACACACGCGGGGCGCCGAGCGGGGCCCTTGCGTGCGGCCATCCCTTCCAAGTCAAGGAGATTATCTGTAACCTACAACATTTGCTGAGCTTAAGTCATTCCTGAGAGGAAGGGGGCGGCGCCGTGCAGTTGGGTTCTCTCTTCGAACGATTCCTCCAAGCCAGCCCCATCCCCGTCGTGTACCGCGCCTTGCTCGAACGCGCCCTCGATCCCCAAGAACTCGATCAGCTCTTCCACGACACCGCCCAGACCCAACGCACCCGCGAACTGCTCTTCTCCGCGATCGTCAAGCTAATGTTCGCCGTCGTCTCCAAGGTCCCTCCCTCCGTCCGCGCCGCCTCCTTCGCCTCCCTCAATGAGGTGATGACCACCTCTGTCGGCCGTCTCCGCCAAGCTCTTGGATGGCGATATCCAGTAGTTAAACCCCTCCGATTTGCACCGAGGCTCATGCCGGCTGGGCGATGTCCTGCGTGGCGGCGGCCTCTTGGCTGAGATACCAGTGGACGGTCCGCTCGATGCTCTCGCGATAGGTGGAGGCGGGCTTCCAGCCGAGCCGGGCCTCGGCCTTTTGGGTGCTGTATTCGAGGTCCCGGCCCATGAGCCAGGTGGCGTATCGGGTGATCAGCGGCGGCCGAATCCGCCGGGTCAACCGGCCGTGCGCCTCCAGGAGCAAGGCCGCCGCGAAGACCGGGCGGTAGGGGACGCGGCGAGTCACGGAGGGGGCTCCGCACGCCTCGGCAAAGAGGTTGAGAAACTCGTGCTGCGTGATCTTCCCCTGGTTGGTGATGTTGTACGCCTCGCTTACCGAGCCGGGGTCGCGAGCGGCCAAGAGGGCGGCGTCAGCGACGGTGCCCGCGTAGACGGCGCTCATCGGGTTGTCGCCGCGGCCGATCAGCTGGACCTGCCGCCGCCGGAGCCGATCGACGAGCCGCGCGGTGGTCGTCCGGTCGCGCTCGCCGTAGAGCCAGCTCGGGCGGACCACGGTCACGGCGAGCCGGCACGACGCGGCCAGCCGCCAGAGGATGCGCTCGGACTCGACCTTGCTGAGGGTGTAATCGTCCCAGGGCCACCAGATGTTCTGGCCGAGCGGGGCCGACTCGTCGATCGGCGGTCCTCCCTCGGCCGGATGGCCGTAGGCGCTGGTGGAACTGATGTGAACGAACCGTTCGACCCCCTCTCCCGCCGCCGCGCGGCCGAGGTTCTCGGTCGCGTCGAGGCAACTGGCCCGGAACTCGGCCCAGGTCCCCCAATCGCCCACCTTTGCCGCCGCATGATAGACGATCTCGATGCCCCGAACGGCACGACCGCAGGCTGAGGGGTCGGTGAGGTCGCCTTGGACGAGTTCGACGCCGAGCGCGTCGAGGAATCTCGTGTTGCTCCCGGGACGGACCAGCGCCCGGACTCTCCGGCCCTGCGCAACAAGCCGCTCGGCAATGTGACTGCCCAGCATGCCGGTGGCGCCCGTCACCAGATCGCTCGAACTCACCGAGATCCCCCTCATGAACGTCTTTCGCGAAGCCGTGAATCGGACCAAATCTATCGGCCGACGCGATTCAAGACAAGAAATTCCTGACCGTCACGGATTTTTGGGGGGGGGGCTCTGGTTGACCGGCTTTGAATGAAGTGACGAAAAGGGACTTTCTCAGCGAGCGCGGACAAGCGTGGACAGTTTCAGCAGTGGACGCCAAGGCAGTAGGTGGCGCGGAAGTCTTTCTCTTGCAGAGGGTTGCTTCGGCTTCGGGGGCTGCCTTGGCCGCCCAAAGTGTCCGCGCTGTCCACTGGTCCTGGCACTCGCAGTGAGAAAGTCTCGACGAAAACACGGCGCCCGAGTTGGAACTCTTTGCGGCTCAATGACTTGAATGCGCCGATTTGATTTTTCGTCACCCGACCACCCTGCAGTGGGACCGACTATCGTTCGCTTGGCCCTGGGACAACATCGAAAACATTCGTTGAGCCTTGTTCTCTAGGGTCGGCATGTACCCCTTGCGACATGCACCATATGATGCGCAGTGAATTGATTTTTCGCAACCCTATGACAGCGAATAGGTTGAGACATTTTATCGGCTGCTCAATCGAAGCACTCGTGCCTTCTCACTTGAAATATCGGGATTAATGTCCCGCGATTGATGGATTAAGTCATTGCAACATCGGCACTTGCGGACACATGCGGCCACCTTTAAAGGGATGGGTCGGCATGATAAGCCCCCCAAAATCCGTAATGGTCAGCAATAGATACCCCCTCACAAGAGAACAATCCAATGCTCACTCACGACGTGCCAGGATCGCACGAGCGGGTCCGCCCCCGCCGACCAGTAAGAGCGTTCCGGGGTTGGGGCCGGGGGGACGCAACTGATGTCGGAGCGTCTCGGGACGGATGTCGAGCCCCTTCGGCTTGATCTCGAGCGGGCCCAGACCGTGCGCGGCGACCGCGCGCCTCAGGGCCTTGAGGTCGAGCGGAAGGTCCTCGACGACCTTGAACGCCGTCAGGAACGGCGAGACCAGGCGATCGGGACTGGTCAAGTAATCGACCCCTGCCGCGCATCGGCAGAGGGAATGTCGAACGGCGAACGCGTCGAGCAATCCCGACCGGCGGAGCGCGGGGTCGGGATCGTAGACCCAGGTCGCGAGGGGCGCCACGGACGCCTGGCCTTCAGGGGATGCGTCGCGATCGGTCCAGGTGGCGCCCTCGGGCAACCTCGTCGCGCGTCGGCCACAGGTCGTCAGGTCGCCGAACCAGACGGTCGCCTCCTTGCATTCGCCGCCCAGGCTGATCAGCTCCACCTCGAACGCCGGAGAGTCGAAATGCGCGGCGAAGTCGCTGGCCGGGCCGAGCTTGATCGCGCCGCCTCGCGCCGTCCGCCGGAGAGACTGGAGGAAATCGAAGCCGGGGACGTAGTCGAAGACGCTCCGGGCGCGCCGCGCCGCACCGGCGCGGCGGTCGGGATCGATGTGGACGAGGGCCTTGGAAGGAAGGGGAAAGGACTCGGCTCGGGCTCGGATCGGGGCGAGCCGACCTTCGACTTCATAGACCTCGGCGTTCCAGCGGACGCGACGGGCCATGCCTTGGTCGGCGTCCACGGCCAGGACGCGCGCGGAGACGGCCAGTGCCACGCTGTCACCGCCGATCCCCGCACAGAGATCAGCCACGAGGCCGCCCGCGAACCGTCGCGCCTTGTGCCGGGCGACCCGTTCGGCGGTCGCTTGCTCCAGGCCGACGGGCTCGAGCCACAGCCGGTCCGCGCGGGAGAACTTGGCCGCCCCTCGCGCCGGCAGGCCGCCAGGCGGAGTGCCGCCGCGACCGCCTCGGCCGGTGCCATCCGACGCCACCGTGCCAGGTTCGCAGGCCCCGGCGCTGACCCGCGCGACCTCGGCCAGTAATCCGCGACCGGCCTCGGTCGTCAACACCCACGCCTCGGCGTCCACATCGCTCGTCGGACGCATCGCGGTCCCTCTCGTGGATCACAGCCCGAACGATTAGAATAAACAACCTTGCCATCGAAGACACGGAGTATCAAAGGAAAGAACGTGGAATCAGGAATCGAGTGAGACGTCACTCGGTAAGTTGGTGCCCGCCGGGGCGGCGGGCCTCCACCAAGGGAGCACCGCCGACCCCGGCGGGGGCATGAGCGTTCCGGGACGCGTCTGAGACGCCTCCCGGGGAGAAAATGTCCGGCCGCAAGGCCACAGGCCCATCGACTTGGGGCACGGCCGCGCCGGAACTTCCTGGGTTGCATTTGATTCGCTCGCGGTGTCTTCGATGGCCTCAGTCGTTCATTCCGGTTTTCCAATCTCACGAGGCGGACATTTGTTCGAGCTTCACGAAGGAGCGGATTACCCGTCGGCCCCGCCGCTCATCCGCGAGCCGATGGCGTTGGGCCGGCTGTCGATCCCGTCGCGGTTCTTCCTCGCCCCGCTGGCTGGCTACACGAGCCTGGCGTTCCGCCTGTCCGTGCGCGGGTGCGGCGGGCTCGGACTGGTGACGACCGACCTGGTCAATGCCCGTTCGATCCTGGAAAAGCGATCCCGCGCCTTCGAACTGGCCGAGACGTGCGCGGCGGACCGCCCGATGTCGATCCAGCTCTATGGCCACGTCGCTTCCGAGATGCGCCAGGCGGCCCGCTGGGCCGTCGATCAAGGCGCATCGGCCGTTGATATCAATATGGGCTGCCCGGTCAACAAGGTCGTCAAGTCCGGCGGCGGCTCGGCCCTGATGTGCCAGGCCGACGCGGCGATCGATCTCGTCGGATCCGTCGTGAACGCCGTCGAGGTCCCCGTGACGGTCAAGATGCGGCTGGGCTGGGATGACGAATCGCTGACCGCCCCCTCTCTGGCCCGGGCGTTCGAGGTGATCGGCGTGGCGGGCGTGATCATCCACGGCCGGACCCGTGCGCAGGGGTTCCGGGGGAGCGTCAACCGCGCGGGCATCCGCGCGGTCGTCGAATCCGTCGAACGGATGCCGATCGTCGGCAACGGCGACATCCGGACGATCGCCGACGCCGCCGCGACCTTCCGCGAGACCGGCTGCGCAGCCATTTCGATCGGGCGCGGGCGCTCTCGAATCCGTTCATCTTCCGCCAGTTCGCGCACTGGGCCGAGCACGGCACCCCCGGCTCCGAGCCGACCTTCGAAGAGCGTGTGGATCTGATGGCCCGGCACTTCCATGGCCTCCTGGAGCATCGTGGCGAGCGGCTCGCCTGCCTCCAGTTCCGCAAGCTGATCAAGTGGTACAACCACTCGATCCGCCCACCCAAGGCGCTCTCTCACCGACTGATCAACCTGGCCAGCGTCCTCCTTTTTGACGAGACGGTCGCCGAAATCCGCGCGGCCGGCCCCACGTCGCCCCTGCCGGGCCACCTCGAGCCGAGGGTACCGGTGCCCTCGGGGCCGATCGACAAATGGTGACATGAAAGGAGAAACCGGAGCCTTGCTGAACGGTTTCCGCTGCCCTTACCATGGATGGGAGTCTTCCACCTGCCGTCTCCAGGAGGCGAAGACTCTTCATCTCCGCGAGGGAAGGGAGTGCGACCATGGATGGCAACAGTCTGGGCGGCGCCTGGTCACGACACGAGGCAGTCATCGCCAGAAGATGGTCTTCCCGTCCTCGAACCGACGAGGACGCGTCAGGATATCGACGCCCCAACCGCGCCTTTGGGACAAGATCAATCTTTCGGTGAGATCATGCCGATCAGCGAAAGCCAGTTGTTCCTGCGTCTAGGGGCCGCGATCGTCCTGGGTGCCGCGATCGGCTATGAACGAATGATCCACGATCAATCCGCGGGGTTGCGGACGCATCTGATCGTGGCGCTGGCCGCGGCGACATTCATGCTGGTTTCGACGCAGTTCGTGTTCTTTCAGCACTACCCGAATCACGCGCTCTTGCGCGCCGACGTGAGCCGGATCGCGTCGAACGTCGTCGTGGGCATCGGGTTCCTGGGCGGCGGGGTGATCCTGCATGCGGGGATGAGGGTCCAGGGACTGACGACGGCGGCGAGCCTCTGGCTGGTGGCGGCCATCGGCTTGGCGGCGGGCGGCGGGATGTTCGTCCTGGCGGGGATGGTCACCCTGGTCGCGCTGTTCGCGCTGGAGGTGCTCCGTAATTTCGTCGAAGCCCCGTTCAGGCAACGTGTCCAGATCCGTGTGCGCATGGATCTGGAAGGAGATTTCCTGAGTCGGGCTACCCTGATCGAGTTCCTCCAGCCTGTCGGTGTCGTTGTGGACAGCGTGGACTACAGCCGCGACCTCACGACCAACCGCTCGAAGATCATCGCTGATGTGAAGCTCGCCAACGAGGCGCTGGAGGAGCCATTGATGAAGCGGCTGGAGTCATTGCCGGGCCTCCGCCGCCTGAAGGTTCAGCGGCCGGAGTGCTGATCGGCCCGTCGGTCTCGTGGGTCGCACCGAACTTCGCCACGGTCGAGGATCGGTGCGTGCGTGAGACGCATCCTCGCAGAGGCGGCGCTCAGAGCCCCAGCCAGGGGGGCGTGGCGCCGACCTCGGGGAGCGTGATCAGGCTGACGCTCAGGATGTCGGGGTGGCGTCTGACCTCGTCGAGAGCCTCCTCGGGGGGAATCGAGTCGAGGTTGACGACGCCGATCGCGTCTCTGCCGGGCTGCTCGCGGCCGACGTTCATCTGCGCGATGTTGACCTGATGCCGGCCGAAGGTCGTGCCGATGAAGCCGATCAGGCCGGGCACGTCGCGATGGGTGAAGACGAGCAGGGTGCCGTCGAGGTGAGCGTCGAGCCGATACGGGCCGAGCCGGACCAGCCGCACGAACTGCTTGCCGAAGAGCGTCCCGGAGGCGACGATAGGTCTTGCGGTCGGTGACGACCTCGGTCTGGATCATCGTGCCGAAGTCGCCGGTGTCGGTCGTCTTCTCCTCGGTGATCGTGATCCCCCGCTCCTTGGCCAGGACCTCGGCATTGACGAGGTTGACCTGCTCCTCCAGCGCCGCCTCCATCCAGCCGGCGGCGAAGCTGGCGGTGATCAAGTCGCGTGTTCTTGGTCGCCACCTCGCCGCGATAGCGGAGCGTGGCGCTCTTGACGGTCCCCCGGTCCATCTGGGCGTGGAGCATGCCGAGCCGACGGCCCAGGTCGAGGTAGAGCCGCAGTTCGTCCAGCTCGGCGCGGTCGAGGGTGGGCATGTTCACGGCGAACCGGATCTGCCCGCGCTGGAAGTAAGTCGACCAGGAGCCGTGCGGCCTCGACGGCGACCGAGATCTGCGCCTCCTCGGTCGAGGCGCCCAGGTGGGGCGTGACCAGGACCTGGGGATGGTTGACCAGCGGGTGGTCGGCCGGCGGCGGTTCGGGGTCGAAGACGTCGATCGCGGCGCCCGCAACCTTGCCGAGTGTGAGCGCCTCGGCCAGCGCGGGCTCGTCGATCAGCCCGCCCCGGGCGCAGTTGATGATCCGGACGCCGGGCCTCATCTTCGCCAGCTCGCGCGGCGCCGATCAGGTGCTGCGTCTCGGCCGTCAGCGGCGTGTGCAGGGTGATGTAGTCGCACCGCCCCCAGAGGTCGTCGAGCGGCGAGACGCTCTCGATCCCGTGCTCGGCGGCGCGCTCGGCCGACAGGAACGGGTCGAACCCGACCACCTTCATGTCGAACCCCTGCGCCCGCCTGGCCACCGCCAGGCCGACGCGGCCCAGGCCGACGATCCCCAGCGTCTTGCCGCCGAGCTGCGTGCCGGTGAACTTGTTGCGGTCCCACCGGCCCGCCTTGAGGCTGTCGTTCGCCTGGGCGATGTTCCGCGACAGCGCCAGCATCATCGCCATCGTGTGCTCGGCGGTCGAGACGGTATTGCCCCCCGGCGTGTTCATGACCACGATGCCCTGGCGGGTCGCGGCCGGCACGTCGATGTTGTCGACGCCCACCCCAGCGCGGACGATCACCTTGAGCCGGGGCTGGTCGCGGAGGACGTCGGCCGTCAGTTGCGTTCCCGAGCGGATCACGATCCCGTCGGCCTCGGCCAGCGCCGCGCAAAGCCCCGCGGGATCGAGCTTCGTGGTGACGACGACCTCCAGGCTCGGCTCGGCCCGGAGCAGGGCGAGGCCCTCTTCGGCCAGCTTGTCGGTCACCAGAACGCGATGCGGCACGGCGTCATCTCCTCCATCGGAGTCGTCAGAAGCCATTGGTCAGTCATTGGTCATCCGTGGCCGGTCGCGGCAGGAAGCAGGCCGCGGGCCGTGATTGCTGATCGTCCGAAAAAAACGAACTCACCAGGGAAACCTCTGCGAGCATCGCGGACGGGTCGCGCCCGTCCAAGATGCGCATCCTCTGTCTACCGACGACTGGCGACGGTTTTCGCAAGCAAGACCTGCTGCGCGGCGGTCACGGCGACGCCGGGCTCGATCTCGAGGCCCAGGTCGCTCAGGACCATCTCCAGCGCCGCCAGGCCGGCGATGACGTCGAGCTCGTCCATGTAGCCCATGTGGCCGATCCGGATGATCTTGCCCTTGAGCTTGTCCCTGGCCGCCGATGGTGGTCATGCCGAACCGCTCGACGAGCTGGTTGCGGATGTCGGTATCCTTCAGGCCCTCGGGGACGCGGAAGGCGGTCAGGCCCTCGGCCGGCCGGCTGCTGAAGAGCTCCAGGCCGAGCGCCTGGACGCCCGCCTGGCACGCCTCGCTCATCCGCCGTGTGCCGCGCCCAGACGTTCTCGATCCCCTCTTCCGTGATCCGCCTCAGCGCGGTCCGCGAGCGCGAGGATCAGCGTGTGCGCCGGGGTGTACGGCGTGTCGAACTCCTTGATCTTCTTGCGGGCCGCCTTCAGGTTGAAGTAGAAGCTGTGCGACTCGAAGGCGTCGATCTTGGCCCACGCCTTCGGGCTGACGGCGACGAACGCCAGGCCCGGCGGCAGCATCAGCGCCTTCTGCGAGCCGACGCAGAGCAGGTCGATGTTCCAGGCGTCGGTGCGGCACTCCATCGCGCCGACGCCCGAGATCCCGTCGACGGCGAAGACGGCCGGGGTCTCGGCCACGACCCTGCCGATCGCCTCGACCGGGTGGCCGGTGCCGGTCGAGGTCTCGCTCAGAGTCCCGAAGACGCAGACGGTCTCGGGATGCTGCTTGAGCGCGTTGGCCACCTGCGCGGGATCGACCGGCTGCCCCCACTCGGTGTCGAGCAGGACCGCATGGATACCGTACGCCTTGCAGATGCTCAGCCCAGCGCGCCGCGAAGTGGCCGGCGTTCAGGACCAGAGCCTTGCCGCCGGGCGGCACCGTGTTGACCACCGCCGCCTCCATCGCGCCGGTACCCGAGGCGGTCAGGATCAGCACGTCGTTCCGCGTCTGGAACACCTCCTTCAGGCCCGCGACCACCTCGGTGATCACCTGCTTGGCCTCGGCCGAGCGGTGGTGGATCACCGGGCGTGCCAGTTCGAGCAGCACGTCCTCGGGGACCGGCGCCGGGCCGGGGGTCATCAATCGCGGCTTCCGCATCACCGACGGTCCTTCGCATCCAACGATCGAGAATTCGATCGCTCCAGTGACTCATCGGAGAACCTCTCGGGGAGGAGGATTCAGTCCACGATGCCTCATCAAACGCAATCGCGGATTTTCGTGCACTCTTCCCAAGATTTTTCCCTCTGCTCGTACCATGTATCTCGGAGTGCTCGGACGCGTCGCATACCCCCCCCACACCCCACGCATCGCCTCACCTCGTGGGTTGAGGAATCGGGATCCCGCCACCGGAGTCACGTTCGCCGCGCCGAATGATCCAGTCGACGTCTCACTCCCGGCCCCCCTGCCGGTAGACTGACTCCGCCTCAAAGACAGGACTGGCCGCGATTTCCAGCCGCCCCTCCCGATCGATACGGCGGAAGAAACAGGAGCGGTAGCCCTCGTGGCAGGCACCGCCGACCTGTCGCGCTTTGATCAGGAGGACATCGGCGTCGCAGTCCACCCAGAGCGATTCGACGTGCTGGACATGCCCTGACGTCTCCCCCTTGTGCCACGCCTTCCGGCGCGACCGGGAGTAGAAATGCGTCTGGCCGGTCGCTAGCGTTCGCTCGATCGCGTGCCGGTCCATCCAGGCCATCATCAAGACTTCATGAGTTTCGGCATCCTGGACGATCGCCGGGACCAGGCCATCGGAGGTCCACCGGATCGACGAGAGGAAGTCGGGTACGGGCTCGCTCACGGGTTCGACTCGCTCAAAGGCTGGCATGCGGCGCTGATCCTACCGTTCCTCGGAGGAAACATCGTTCAAGAGCGCCCTGGGCGCGGTTGGCGGTCGTGTGGTCTCCCGAGCGCCGGGCCTGTTCGCGGGCCAAGCGGAGTAAAGGGTCCGCGTGTTCGATGTGGCCGTTGTCGAGCAGGGTTTCGGCGGCGTCGAGGGCCAGGGCCACGTCGGGAGAGGCCCGATCGAGGAGGGCGCGATAGGCCTGAACGGCGGCGTCAGGGTCGCCGGTCCGCGGCGTGGATCTCCGCTGCCCAGATCTCGTACGTCCGGCGATCGCGCCCGCCGTCGAGGCCCTTCGCCCGGTCGAGCCATTCCAGGGCCTGCGCGGGATCTTCGGCTCGCATCGCCTCGCGAATGAGAGTGGCGAAGAGCGTCGGCTGCGCGCTCCGGGTCAGCCCCGGCGTGTTCCTCCGGACGAGCTCGGCGGCGAAGCGGGCGGTCCGCCGGTCGTCGCGAAGCGCCGAGGCCGACTCGTAGGCTTCGGTGAGGCGATCGTCACTCAGCCGCTTCGGGTCGAGCCGGTCCAGCGCGACCTCGTCCATGCACGAGGAGTCGTCGGGATCGACCGTCGCGGGATCGTCACGGTTGAGCACGAGGCGACGGCGGAGGCGGTCGAAGGGATAGCCCTGATAGAGGTCTTTCGTCCGGTGCCTCTCTCCAAGCTGTTCGCGGAGGCGGATCACCGCCGTGAGCTTTGCCCGCGCGACGGCGTCGCCGCCGCGCACGGCCCGGCTCGCTTCCAGGGGCGTTCGATCGTCGAGACCGAGGCGCGGGATGTGGATCCAGAGATCCTCGAAAAAGTGCTCGACGGCCGCGCGGGTGAGCGACCGCGCGACCTCGGTGTCCTGGCCGCGCGGGAGGCGGAAGGTCCAGACGTCCGCATCGAGCAGCGAGAGGGGCAGGGGGGAGGCCTCGCGCCGGATCGGCCGCGACGGGTCGCCGATCGCGCGGAGCAGGGGCTCGTGGAGCTCTTCGAGCGTCTCGGCCACGGGGCTCGACAGGCGGAGCGATCGAGGCGTGATCACGACGGTGGCCAGGAGGCGCGGCAGTTCGGTCGCCGCCGATGGGGCCGAGGAGGCCTCTGGTATCGGCAGGTCGAGCCATTCGAAGACCTGGGCCTCGGGAAAATTGTGGTCGGCCGTGATCGGGTCGCGCGGGTCCGGCATCGGCTGGAGTCCCGACACTTGCGCAAAAAGCTTGGCCGTCTCGCCCTCGTGCCAATCGACGACCCAGACGTAGCGAAGAGAATCAGCCAGGGGCTCGGCGCCCCCGCCCTGGCGGAGGACCTCGGCGAGCATCCAGGACTCGACGGCCCGGTCGAATGCGTCGGCTGCCTGAAGCCGGACCGCGCGGTCGAGGCTGGCGATTGCCTCGGTGTTCCGCCCCATCCAGGCCATGCAGAGCGCGTGATTGAAAAGGGCGGGGGCGTCGGTCGGGTCGTCATCGACCAGCGCGGCGAAGGCTTGGGCAGCGGCGGTGAGGGCCTCCAGGCCGCGGCCCTCCAGCCGAGCATTCCATCGATCACGCCGCGCGGCGTTGCGCAATGGCTGGAACCGAAGGACCGTGCGTGCGATGGCGGGCAACTCCATCGCGGACTCCCAGGCCGCCAGCGCCTGTTGCGCGGCCCTGGAACCGGGCTCGATCCGGAGCGCGCGCTGCCACGAGGCCCAGGCGGCCAGCGGACGCTGAAGTTGGAGATGGTTCCAGCCTTGATGGATCAAGGCCAGCGCGGTATCGGGATCGGACGACGACATACTTGCGTTTACCCGACCTGCTCAGGGTGCCTTCCACACAACCCACAGCCGTCACAAGAGACGAGTTGTGCCAAGTGGCATTCGGGTGCCAAGCCCACGTCCGCGTGGGCCTGACCGGGAGCGGCACGGCCCGCTCATGCCCCCAAAGACAAGGACATGGCATTCGGGGGGCGTTGCCCGACAGGCTTCTGAACACCGCACCAGAGAGGGCGAACGTCACCGCCCCGGGATGATCAGTTTCGGCTTATCCTCCCCGGACGGCGGTCCGCCTGTGCCGGAGCCCGGGGTCCAGATGCCTCCGCCGCCGCCCGCTTCGCTGCCGGGGGTCCAGATGTCGCTCCGGGTCGCCGAAACCCCGAGCTGCTCCGAAGCGGTCGTGACCCTCGGGCCGTATTCGGACAGTAGCAACTTGAGCACGCGGGTGTCGACCAGGATGTCCTCGGGCTGGTCGGGGTTGGGAGCCATCTCGATCAGGCCCATTTCCAACAGGTTCTGCATGATCAGCGGGTTGGCTTCGGCATTGTCTCCATAGCGCTGCAGGACGACGGCCAACTCGGGCACCCAGGCCTCGGGGATATCCGTCTGGGCCTTGAGCCGGACTTCGAGCATGTCCCACATCGGGGCATTCGTGACGCGCTGCGCAGCCTGGTTGGTCTGGCGCCCCCGTCGGAGCCACGCGAACGCCTCGGCCGTGTCGCCGCGACGGGCGGTGAGCATGACCAGGTCGGCGTGGATTACCGCCAGATCGAGGTCCTGCGCGCTCGTGCGCGGCCGGGCGATCGACCATCGCGCGGGCGACACGCTCGAGGACGTCGGTAATCATCGTGCCGCCGGCGCGGTGGTACAGGGCCGCCAGCCGATCGTCGTCCAATCGCTCGACGGGCACGAGCGCCAGGCGGGCCAGGTGGAGTCGGTCGATCTCGACGGTCTCGGGGTCGATCGGGGGCTCGGGCTCGATGTTCAGGGCCGCCCGAAGGGTGTCGAGATCGATCGGGTCGCGCCAGGACTCGCGGGTCCGCTCGAGCTGGAAGACGGCCGCGCGGAGCGGGACGGCGGCATCGCCAGCGGCGGCGGCCTGGAGGGGCGTTCGACCGCCCAGGAAGGGCATCGGCGTCTTCGGCCAGACCTCGCGGATGAGCAACGCCCCCTGTTCCCGATCGAGACGCCCCGTCTGCTTGGGGTTCACGCCCTCGGGGAACCTCCATTCCCATGACAGCGCCAGCGTCAACCGCGCCACCTTCTCGAGGACCTTGGTGCGGGGATGGGCCGGCGCGACCGCCTCGCCGGCCAGCGCGGTGACGCGTTCCATCAACCCGTCGAGCCGCCCATCGTCGTAAGTCTCCAGCGCGACGATTTCCTGGCCGACGAGCACCCGGCCGACGACCTTGGGGACCTCCTCGACGCGGAGGCCCGTCGTCCGGTCAAGCCTGGGGCGATCCAGCAGCGCGAACTGCTCGACCTCGGGCGACGTTGTTGTCGACGGGATCGATCGGCCCTCGCCCGTCCTCGTGGGTGCGCGGGTCCTCACGGAGCGCGTTGAGCAGGCCCTCGCGATCGCGGAGTGGCCAGATCAACTGGACGTGCTCGACCAGGTCGCCGGGGCCGAGCGGGGCGATTGACTGGCAGAGCGCCTCGAGATCGACGGCCTCGGTCGTCGCGCCGACCCGAGCGATATACCGCCGCAACGCCTCGACCGCGCCAGCGTCGTCGGCCATCCAGAGCCGGCAGAGTCCGAGGTTGCGCTCCGCCGCGACCGGCTCGGCCGTGAGGAGGTCGAAGGCCGAGGCGGCCGATGACCAGAGTCCCTGCTCGGCCCAGCGCAGCGCCTCCTCGAACCGCTCGCGTACCGGGGAGGACAGGTCCTCAGGCGCGGGGAAAGCGTGTAGGAGTTCTTCTGCCACGGAGGAATCGAGGCGTTACTCTCGATCCACCGGGCCACTGAGCCGGTGTGACTCTCCTGGCCTGTCAGCGCGGGCGACAGCGCCAGGTGCTTCAGCGCCGCGGCGAAGTAGCCGTGTTCCCTGAGGTGGATCCCAACGAGCTCGCCGTTGTTGCCAACACCTTGCGATCTTCGGGGCACGTTGCCGAAATGGCCTGCTGAAATTGCGTCGCGCCGGCGACCGGTCCCTCGGTCTCGAGGGTCAGTTGCGTCAGGAGGATCAAGGCGCCGAGGTGATTGGGTCTCTTCTCGAGCACGCGCTGAAGGCTCTGCTTGGCCTCCTCGGACTGGCCCTGGCGGATCTGGTAGAGCGCCTTGCGCGTCAGCAGCCAGGGATTGCTCGGGTCCTTGCGCAGCCCCTCGTCCAGTGCCTTGATTGCCGCTTCGGGCTGGCCGGAATCGAAAAGTCGCTGCGCCCGCTCGGCCTGGGCTTCGACCTTGTGGCAGCACCACTTGAATTTCTGACCGCTGCCGCAGGGGCAAGGAGAATACGGTTCGACCGCCGCCATCGCATACCTTCCTCAGGATGAAGTCGCCACAAGGTGCTCAGCCGACCACAGTAGCAAAGCATCAGGCCCCGCGCCTATCCTGCTCGATCGTCTGACGGTGCGGAATGACTTTTTTCGCGGATGGGCCGTCACCGGCAGGACCGGCCCAGGAGCCCATGATGACGCCCGTCGGCGCCTGGCCCGATCCGGGATTCGGCTCGCGGCGACGCGCACCGCGATCTTCCCATCAGCGGTCCGCGCCGGGCCCGACCCGATCGGCCGCTCGGGGTCGATTCAGAGGCGATCTGATCGCGTCCGGTCCTCGGCCTGTCCGACTTGCACCAGCGTCTTGGGCTCTTTTTTGGGGGGGCGTGGTTTGTAGACCATGCTGATGACCACGATCAACATCATCCCCGTCCAGAACAGCCATTCCGGCATCTCGGTCGGGAGCGATTCTCGGTAGTGGTGGCAGCCGTTGCCGATCAGCTTCAAGCCGATCCAGGCGACCAGGACATAGGCTCCGTTGGCCAGGCCCTGGAACCGTTCGAGCAGAAGGAGGAAATAGCCGGCGACGAACCGCATGGTGATGATGCCAAGGATGCCGCCGAGGTAGACGACCGCCAGTTGCCAGTAATAGCCCAGGTACCTGGGCGCCATGGCCACCGCGGCGACGATCGAGTCGATTGAAAAGGCAATGTCGGCCAGCTCGACGGCGACGACGGTGGGCCAGAAGCCCGTGCCGAAGCGGGCGGGCCTCGGCCTCCCGGGGTCTTCTTCCTCTGAGAGGAAGTGCTTGGCGGCCAGGTAGAGCAGATAGGAGCCACCGACCACCTGGAACTGCCAGAACTTCAGGAGTCCGGTGGAGAGGATGACAGCGATCGCCCGGAAGACGAACGCGCCCCAGATCCCGTAGCGGAGCGCCCGCCTCTGCTCGTTCTTGGGTAAGTGCCGGACCATCACCGCCAGCACCAGCGCGTTGTCGGCGCTGAGGAGCCCTTCGAGGAGGACCAACGAGGCAATGGTGCCCAGAATCAGTGGAATGTCGGCCGCAACGATGCCCCACATGCCGCGAGACTCCTTCTGTCTGCAAGCGGGAACACACCTGGATCCGTACGACCCACCAAGCTCGCGGCCCCCGGTCTGCGCCGTGGCCACCCCTCATCGTCGGCCGGCTGGAGGCATCTACCCTACCAAATCCTTCTGAGCGGAGCGACCCACGACCCTCATCGCTCGACGGAAAATCGGGGCGGCCCTGGCTAGCTGACGGGAATCACCCTCGATAGGCTAAACTGGGAGAGAGATCACCACACGGCGAGGGGCAAGGTAGGATGGGTCGCGGATGGCGCTCGACACGGGCGGGTTGGCTGCTGACGATGGCGTTCATTAGCTTGCCGCTCGCCGGCCAGGCCCAGATGGCGCGGCAGGACCGCGATGCCGAGCCGGAAGTCGTCCCGAAACCGGCGTCTCAGGCAGGCTCTGAATTCCTCCAGCCACCGGGCTCGAATCGCTACGAGCACGGAACGACCGACTGGCGCGAAGTCCCCCCCTGGCGACAAACGTCGTTCTTCGGCATCCGCACCCCAGGCCAACTCTTCGTCTATGTCGTCGATTGCTCGGGGAGCATGAGCGACGACGACCGGCTCATCCGCGCCAAGCGCGAGCTGCGCCGGAGCATCTGGAGCCTCCAGTCCCCCCAGCGGTTCAAGGTCATCTTCTACAACGACCAGTCGATCCCGATGCCGGGCGACCTGCCGCGCCCGGCCGACCTGACCTCCAAGAAACAGTTGAATGCCTGGCTCCGGCTGATCGAGCCCGATGGCGAAACCGACCCCCGAGGCGCCCTTTCCCTCGCGCTCTCGCTACGTCCCGATGCCGTGTTCCTGCTCTCCGACGGCGAATTCCCCGACGGGACCGCTGCGGCAGTCGCCCGGAAGAATCCTCGCAAGATCCGCATCCACTGCATCGACCTCAGCGGCACCGGGGGCGACCACCTCCAACGGATCGCACGCGACAGCGGCGGGCAGTTTGTCCTTCGCATCCAGTCGGAACCCTTGTATGAGGGAGGTATCCGATAGACTGGGACGCTGGGCGATCGGTCGGCGGGCGTGAGTCCGCTCACACATCCCTGGTCCTCGAGGCCGCGCGTCAGCCCGGAACTCGCCCTCTCCCTCGCCGTTTCGGCGGTGACCGTCGCTCCCTGAACGTGTTCCCTTCGGCGAAGGCACAGGCGCGAGCCCGCGAGAAGCTCCGGGAACTGACGGACCCCCCTCGGTGCTCCGTCCCCATCCCTGAGGTGATCGACGAGGTGAATCGCTGGACGAGGGCTGGGGGAATGACTTCCGCCACGGCTCACCCGGCAAGGTGTTGGCTTCGCGGAACGGCTTTGTCCAGAGCCGGAGGAGACCTCCCTTGAAACGGCGCAGTCAACGCCACCTCCGACTGCCGGAGGGCGTGACGTGCTCTGCCTCCCTGCAGCGCCTCGGCCTGCAGCGACTGAGAGCGTCTCACGGCCGGCTGCCTGTGCATGCCTTCCGACCGAGAGAATCCGGGTAAGCCGGGTGTGGGACATCCGCCCGCCCAGTTTGATGAGGGGGGAGGAGCCCGGAAGCCCGGTCCCTCTCCTACTCGACCCCCGAAAAGACGCACTTGGTCACCGATAAGACTGGGAGGCCGAAAGTCGCTGCCGGCGGCCTGGCCACCCGAAAGAACCCGGGCCTGATCCTGTAGAATCAGTCGTTCCAAAATAAGTCCGACGGTCCGCTACAACGCAAGCTCATGTCCTACATCTCCTTCGGTGTAGGTGACATCGTCGGTCCCGAAGGCCTCCTCGACCACATGCAGCAACCAGAGCCACAGCGTCGCCCACCGGAGCCGTTCCAGTAAGATCACCCGACCGCCGCGGCGGGGCATCGCCAGCAGCGTGGCGTGCAGCCACACCCAGAGGTTCCGCAGTACCCGCGCGATTCCCACGTACCACAGGCGCACCTCCGGTCGGCGGGTCGTCGTTCGGATCCGCGCCGCGTGCATCTGGCGGTCGCTCGTCTCGATCCCGAACCGCAGCCGGTAAGTCGTGAACACTGCGTCCGGCGACGGCGGCTGAGAGCCCCAGGAGGCGTAGATCAACACCTGACGCCCGTGCCGCGTCCACTGCCCGCGATAGTTCCGGCACTTCACGCCGAGCGACACCGTCGCCGGCCGCCCCTTCGTGTCGGCCAGGGTGTAGGTCGACCAACCGCTGTTCGTCCACGTCCGGAAGACAGAGCTGCCGCTGGGGCCTTTCGGGTGCTTGGGCGCGCGGCCGTGACAGACCACCGGCATCAGGAACGGCACCCGCGCCGCCTGGAGGTAGCGAACGACCGCCACGCGGGAGAACCCGCGATCCAACAGGAGCAGTCGGGGCCGGATGCCCACACAGGCGGCCTGACGGAGCAGACGTTGGACCCCCTGCTTGAGCGACTCGCCCTTCTTGACGCCGGTCAGGGCCACGGTGGAGCGCTGCCCCTTGCGGATGACGGAAGCGGTGGCGTAGGCGTGGAAGTGGCTAGACCGAGTTTTCGCAGTTGAAAGCCCAAGAAATTGACGGTCGCGCTAAAATTCCCTGGATTCGACTATCTTCCCAGTCACCAGGAGTTTTCGTCACCATGCCCGGCAAGGCGGCCAAGATCATCATCACCGAGCGTCAGCAGGAAATCCTTCAGACCTTCTCCCGTTCCGTCACCGTCGCCCTCGCGGCTCCGGCAACGCGCCTCGATCATCGTCCTGGCCTTCGACGGCCTTCGCAATCAAGACATCGCCCAGAAAGTCGGCCTCACACACCGCCAAGTCGGACGCTGGCGACGACGCTGGGCCGACGCCTGGGACCGACTCATTGACATCGAGTGTGGCGAGTCCCGCGCCGACTTGCGACGGGCCATCGAAGCGGTCCTCACTGACGAGCCACGCCCCGGCGCCCCCGGCAAGTTCACCCCCGAGCAGGTCACCCAGATCCTGGCCGTCGCCTGCGAGCCCCCCGAGAAGTCCGGCCTGCCGATCACCCACTGGACGGCCCTGGAACTGACCGATGAGGTGATCCAGCGCCGCATCGTGACGTCGATTTCGCCCTCCCAGGTGAACCGCTCCCTGCGGGAAGCCGCCTTGCAGCCGCACAAGAGCCGCTCTTGGCTCAACACCACCGAGAAGGATCCCGAGCGTCTTCGCCGGAGCAGGTCCAGGCGGTCTGTGACACGTACCTGGCGGTGCCCAGCGTGGAGAAGAGCCACCAGACCCACACCGTCAGCGTGGACGAGATGACGGGCATGCAGGCGCTTGAGCGGAATCGCCCCCAGCAAGTCGATGATCGCGGGGAAATGCCAACTGATCGAGTTCGAGTACGAGCGGCACGGGACCTTGTGCCTGATCGGGCACTTCGTGGTGACGCCGGGAGAATTGCTCAGGCCGACGATCGGTCCGACGCGGACCGAGAACGATTTCGCCAGCCACATCGAGCAGACGGTGGCCACCGACGCGGAGGGTTCGTGGGTGTTCGTGGTGGATAACTTGAACATCCATGGCTCGGAGAGCTTGGTGAAGCTGGTGGCCAAGGCGTGTGAAGTCCCCACGGATCTGGGCAAGAAGGGGAAGTGTGGGGTGCTGAAGTCGGTGGCGAGCCGGCAAGCGTTTTTGTCGGAGTCGAGCCACCGGATTCGGTTCGTGTCTCTGCCGAAGCACAGCTCGTGGCTGAACCAGATCGAGGTGGTGTTCGGTGTGATCATGCGGAAGGTGATCCGGCGCGGTTCGTTCACGTCGGTGGATGATTTGCACACGAAGCTGTTGAACTTCATTGCGTATTTCAATCGAGTGTTCGCCAAGCCGTTCCGCTGGACGTACACGGGTCGTCCGCTGATGAAGGCAGCGGCGTGAAGCTGGGCAAGAGAGCAAGGCCGGGCAATGACTTCTTGCTTCATTGGCGTTCAACTACGAAAAGCTCGGTCTAGTGCCGCTCTGGGCCTGGCCGCGGTAGCTCTCGTCGGGGTTGCGGAAGGGACGGCCGTGGTAGGGGATCAAGGTCCAGTCGATGGCCAGCCTCTGAAGGCGTTTGCGGAGCGCCTTGGGCCAGTGTCCGGCCAAGGCGGCGTTGAGCTGTCGTTGCAGTGTGGCGTCGTCGGGCAGGGTGGCCACGAGCGCCTGGCGTGCCGTCTCGTCGGAGGGGGCGTCGCGGAGGCGTTGGCCGGCGTCGGACAACGAGGTGATCCGGGCCGCGGCGGCCAGCCGGAGGCCCAGAGGACCTGGGCCGAGGTCTGGCGTTTGTAGTCCTTGAACTTCAGAGGGGCTTGCAGGTGCTCGGCGGCGAGGCGGTGGACCCGGTGGCGGTCGAGGATACGATGGGGTGGGCGCATGGCTCTCTCCGGTGATGACTCTGTCCTCGAGAGTCATTATTCGGGGGGAGCTTGCGTCGATCGGCATTTGTCCTTCGCCATGCAGCCCAATTTTGGAACGACTGAGAATGGCGGTCGAGGTAAAGCGTCTCCGGTACCAAGCTCCATCCGGTCACGGTTCGGAGACTCGACGATGAAAGCCATCCACGCGATCTGGAAGAACGGCCGGATCGTCCCGACCCAGCCTGTCGACTGGCCCGACGGCACGACGTTAACCGTCGAGCCGATCGAGGAACCACGGACATCCGAGCCCGAGGGGGATCTCTTGGGCGATGACCCCACGTCTATCGCCTGATGGATCGCCTCCTTCGACTAGACTTTCGGACCTCAAGCCACAGCGGATAGCGTGTGGAGCAGCCTTTTGATGGATTCTGGCGAGGGCGGTTCCTCACCAGACTCTCCATAAACCTCGTACTCCCACATCTGCAACCGTAATGCACCCAGCATGTCCGTGAACGTCGGCGTCACCTTGTTCGCGTACCACGGGCGCTCCCGCTCGACGTGCGACCCCTGCATGACCCTTCATGCAGTACCACAGGATCGTCAGCGAACCCGACGAACCACGCCATCGGGTGCGCCCGCTCCACGCTCCGCTCGCTCCACACCCGCGGATCGTGCAGCCCGAGGTACTGCTTGCTGTCGAAGAACGCCAGCTCCACGCTCCATCTCCGGCAGTATCCCAGGATCACGAACGCCGCCGAGGCCGTCGGGTCGGTCGCCACCAACGCCTCGTCCCGCCACTGGCCCAGCGGGTCGCGGACCAGCACCACCATCACCGGATCGGTCTTGCTCCCCCGTGTACCACAGCACGTCCCGGATCGACCTGCACCCGCAGCTCCCGCGCCTGCTTCGGGAAGGCGATCGTCACGAGTTCGGCGGGGTAGGTCACGGTGTCCTCGATCATCGCCTTGGGGTTCGGGCAGGCGATCCCCCTTCTTGCGCGACGCGCCCCTTCTGCTTCGGCTGTCGCGGGGCGGGCCGCTCGTACAGCGCCGCCTTCCAGTGCAGCGGCCCGATCACCTGGAGGTTCGCCGGCCGGCCCTGCAACACCGCCGCGTTGATGTAGGCACTGTCGCCGACCAGCCAGAAGGTCCGCTCGGGGTTGGCCTCGGCCAGCTTCCGCGCCAGCGCCGCGGCGGCCTGGGGGCGGGTCTGGTAGCCCGGCCTGCCCCTTCTTGCGGTAGAGCCGCCAGAGCACCGGCAGGCAGTAGTAGCGGTCGGGGCGCAACGGGATCGGCACGGCGATGCCCAGCACGACCCAGTTGAGGCCGAACCGGAAGGTCTTGTGCTTCTTCGACGAGAGCACGGCGTCGAGGAAGATGCCGCCGAAGGCGACCTTGGCGCCGCGCTTGTGGCAGAGGGTGTCGTCGACGGCGACCCAGACCACGCCGCCGGGGACCAGGTGGGTCAGGATCAAGGTGGCCAGGACGATGCCCAGGTCGTCCCACTCCCAGCAGGCGGAGTGGAAGACGGCGTAGGCGGTGTCGTGGTGCCGCTTGGCGGCCAGCCCGGTGGCCTGCCAGACCTCGCTGATGGTGCGCGGGCCGAGGCAGACGATCCAGCCGGCGATCAGGGCCTGGAAGGTCTGGAAGACCTGGGGGTGGAAGCAGTCGCGGAACGCCTCTACCAGGGCGGCGAGGCTGGGGATAAGCTGATCCATCGAGCGGACCTCCGTGCGGTGCGCGATCCTGGTGTGCCTCAACACCCTCCAGGATACCGGCACCGCGCGTGATGGTCCGCTCGTTTTGCACCGTCAACGACTCCTGTAAAAGTCCGAAAGTCTAGTTCGACGCTCTGCCGCCCATGAAGATGTCGGCGGCGGAAGAGGCCGAATGGCAGGCCGCGCGGCGGGAAAGGAAGGACCATACCATCGGCCGGAACCAAAAGCGGCTCCCCGAGGGCGAATCATGAGTCGCTCCCTGCTCGACACCAACGCCGCGACCGACGCCATGTTCCGCCGCCGGGGCATACCCGAGCGCGTGCAGGCCTCGCGGGCGGGGGGTCACGCTCTCGGCATCGGCATCCCCGTACTCGGGGAACTCTACGTGGGCGTCGAGTTCAGCACATCGCGCGACCACAACCACGACATCCTCCGCCGCTCCGTGAAACTGTTTCGTCTCTGGCCGTTCACGCCCGAGGCGGCCGAGGTCTACGGCCGCCTCTACGCGGAGCAACGTCGGAAAGGCCGCATCATCCAGCAAGTTGACGTGCAGATCGCGGCCATTGCGACCACACTGAGTCAGTGTACCGTCGTCAGCGAGGATAGCGACCTGGCCGCCGTACCGGGATTGAGCGTGGAAGACTGGGCCCTTCGGAAGGCCGATTAACAGATGCGTCATCTGCCCCAAAACGCGCATAGCGGATTGAGGTTCCGATAGCACACGAGCTGGGAATACGCGAGGGCAATGGCCGCGATGAGCCATCCCTCGGCGCCTGGACCCACGTATACAACCTCGTTCACGGCCAAATCGCACAAGCTTCGGAGAGTGTCCGGGCTACTTCGAGGGCACCGTCCTTTTCAGGCAGGATTTGCACTAGGGGTACCAACTGCGCGAGTCGGCTGACGACCTTCCCTCGCCCGAGTCCTGCGATCGTGCCATGCACTCGTCCCAGACCTGGTAAGCATTAAGCACCGACAACTCCTCGGCCGCTGCGGCGAGGTCGAGGAGTTGCCTCAAGCGGGCTTCCGCGTCATGAATCTCTCGCGTGGCCTCGAACTGTCGAGCGAAGTCCTTACTAGACCGACAATCCACAGTTGAAAGTCCATGAAACCAGGTCGTTCTCCTCTTTTACCCGCTTACCCGATTTCACGCCGCTCCTTTCGCAATCAGTTGCCGACCGGTGTACGTCCAGCGGAACGGCTTGGCGAATACCCGATTGAAGTAGGCGATGAAGTTCAACAGCTTCGGCGCAAGTCCGCCACCGAGGTGAACGATCCCCGACGGATCACCTTCCGCATGATCACCCCGAAGATGACCTCGATCTGGTTCAACCACGAGCTGTGCTTCGGCAGATACACGAACCGGATGCGGTGACTCAGCTGCGACAAGAACGCCTGTCGGCTCGCCACCGTCTTGAGGTAGCTGTCTATTTTCGTTGAGACTGGTCTTTGTGATTTTTGGGCGGTCGAGTAGGTTTCGGGTATGGATTTTCGTGACGACAAGAATGAACGGATTCGGGAACTGACCGAACAGAACCGGCAGCAGGCGGCGCGGATTCAGCAACTGGAAGAGGAACTGGAACGGCTCAAGCAGTTGCTGGCGGGGAAGGCGGATTCCAAGGCAGCCAAGACGCCGGTCTTCAAGGAAAACTACAGCCTGGGACGAAATGCTTGCCGCAAACGGCAGCGGCGAGGCCGGCAGTCCAGCGGGCGGCGGCCCAAGGAACTCAAGCGGGAGATGGTCCGGTCCGAGTACGACGTCTCTCACGCCAACGCCGACCCCCAACAGTGCGTCTTTCATCGTGAACAGTTCGCGTGGCGGCTCATCGACGGCCAGGCGGTTGACGTCGGCTATCGCATCCATGACTTGCCGGACTCGAAACAATGGCCGCTGCCGCCGGGGCTGCGTACCAGTCGCAGCGAATACGGCCTCGAGATCATCCTCATTCTGGCGTTTCTGCACTCCTGGATTGGCGTCTCGCTGGACCAGGCGTGCGAGGTGATGCGGTGCTTCACGAAGTTGGAGCTGTCGAAGTCCCAGGCCGACTCACTGTTGAAGCAACTGGCCTCTGACTAGACTTTCGGACTTTTACAGGAGTCGTTGATGGTGCAAGACGAGCGGACCTTCACGCGCGGATTCGGTATCCTGGAGGGTGTTCAGGCACACCAGGATCGTGCACCGCACGGAGGTCCGCTCGATGGATCAGCTTATCCCCAGCCTCGCCGCTCTGGTAGAGGCGTTCCGCGATTGCTTCCACCCCCAGGTCTTCCAGACCTTCCAGGCCTTGATCGCCGGCTGGATCGTCTGCCTCGGCCCGCGCACCATCAGCGAGGTCTGGCAGGCCACCGGGCTGGCCGCCAAGCGGCACCACGACACCGCCTACGCCGTCTTCCACTCCGCCGCCTGGGAGTGGGACGACCTGGGCATCGTCCTGGCCACCTTGATCCTCACCCACTTGATCCCCGGCGGCGTGGTCTGGATCGTGGTCGACGACACCCTCTGTCACAAGCGTGGCGCCAAGGTCGCCTTCGGCGGCATCTTCCTCGACGCCGTGCTCTCGTCGAAGAAGCACAAGACCTTCCGGTTCGGCCTGAACTGGGTCGTGCTGGGCATCGCCGTGCCGATCCCGTTGCGTCACCGACCGCTACTACTGCCTGCCGGTGCTCTGGCGGCTCTACCGCAAGAAGGGACAGGACGGCTACCAGACCCGCCCCCAGGCCGCCGCGGTGCTGGCGCGGAAGCTGGCCGAGGCCAACCCCGAGCGGACCTTCTGGCTGGTCGGCGACAGCGCCTACGTCAACGCGGCGGTGTTGCAGGGCCGGCCGGAGAACCTCCAGGTGATCGGGCCGTTGCACTGGAAGGCGGCGCTGTACGGCCGGCCCGCCCCGCGTCGGCCGAAGCAGAAGGGCGCGTCGCGCAAGAAGGGGGACCGCCTGCCCAACCCCAAGGCGATGATCGAAGACACCGCGACCTACCCCGCCGAGTTGCTGCACGATCGCCTTCCCGAAGCAGACGCGGGAGTTGCGGGTGCAGGTCATCCGCGACGTGCTCTGGTATCGGGGGAGCAAGACCGAGCCGGTGATGGTGGTGCTGGTCCGCGACCCGCTGGGCCAGTGGCGGGACGAGGCGCTGGTGGCGACCGACCCGACGGCCTCGGCGGCGTTCGTGATCCTGGGCTACTGCCGACGATGGAGTGTGGAACTGGCGTTCTTCGACAGCAAGCAGTACCTGGGACTGCACGACCCGCGGGTGTGGAGCGAGCGGAGCGTGGAGCGGCGCACCCGATGGCGTGGTTCGTCGGGTCGTTGACGATCCTGTGGTACTGCATGCAAGGGCCATGAGGGTTCGCACGTGGTCAAGGACCGCCCGTGGTACACCACGAAGGTGACGCCGACGTTCACGGACATGCTGGGTGCGCTGCGGTTGCAGATGTGGGAGTACGACGGTTTATGGAGAGTCCGGTGAGGAACTGCCCTCGCCGGAATGCATTCAAAGCCTGCTCCACAAGCTGGCCGCTGTGGC
>CAWDND010000062.1:0-15702 GCA_963803395.1 uncultured Planctomycetaceae bacterium | reverse complement strand
GTATGCGGGGTTGAAAGCGTATCGGCAGGCGGCGACGAGACGCTGGCGAAGCGTTGGGAAAGCAGTTTGATGAACAGGTGGCCCAACGGACCGACTATCCGTCGATCGACGGGGTGTTGAAAGGGATGGCGGCGAATCGAGCGAGATGATTGGGGGCTGGAGCGGCCCGAAGTGCCGTTGCACAACGACCTGAACGAGGGGCACATCCGGACGACGCGAAGAAGCGGAAGCGCAGCGGCATCACCCGCATGCGTTGGGGCGACGAGCGCGGGACACGTTTGCGAGCCTGAAGAAGACATGCCGGCGGTTGGGAGTGAACTTCGGGGAGTATCTTCAGGATCGCGTGCGTGGCTTGGGTCAGATTCCGCGGTTGGCGGATCGGATCCGCCAGAAAGCGGAAGAGGCCACGGCCGGGAAGCCACAGCCGTGCTGCCGCATGACCCGGGCGGGGCGGAGTTTTGAATGCCGGGTCGGACGTTTGGTGTTGAGTCTCCGCGCTATCGCTGCGCCGAACAAACGAGAGGGATCCGGACCCGGAGTTATCGAGGAGTTAGGCGGGTGCCGAGAAATAACCTGACCGTTTTTGCTACCATTGCCTCTGTTGTTAGGTCCACGCCGCCGACGGAGGTGTCTCGTGGAGGAAACAAACAGTCGGTCCCCTCATCGATGCTCTTGCACCGATTGCCAGCAGTCTCCGGAGAGCCTTGTCGCCCAGCGGCATGGAGCTATCAACGCCCTCCTGAACACGTTGAATGAGCGGGGTCGCCGTCTGGTCGCCGCCTTCTTGGCCAACCAACACGGTCGCGGCGGGGTCACCTTGGTGGCCCAGATCAGCGGCCTGAGCCGCAATACAATCCGCCGTGGACAACAGGAGTTGGCACAATCGAAGGCATCCTCTCCTACTCGCATCCGCCGCCCCGGGGGCGGGCGGAATCGCGTCGAAAAAAAAATGTCCAGAGGTCTTGGCTGCACTTGAGGACCTCCTCGCTATACGGTGGCCGGGGACCCCATCTCGGGACCGAAGTGGAACTGATCGACGACAATTATTTTTCCTGCGCTCGCCAGTTGGTGCACGACAAGAGGAAGGCTGCACAAGATAGAGAAACGATTTTCCGGGGAGATTTCGCTCCAGGGTAGTGACTTTCGCTGTTCAATCGGTAAAAACACGCACGATGGACCCCCATAGTACCAGTTATGGAGATACACCGTGCGTGACACCAACGACCTCCAGACTACCATCACCCTCGGCCCCGTCAATTGCGTCGGTCAGACGCTCTCACTCGAACTGGGGTTGCAGATGGCCTTGCCCATGCCCAATCAAGACGAGCATCTCCCCGACCAGATCGAGGCGTTCGTCCATCAAGGCGGTCTCGAAATCGAGCGCCGGCTCTTCCAAGCCTTCGTCGAGAAGGCCGACCAAGAACTGGTCCTCCAGCGGCGGCAGGGCAAAGGCGGCGCCGGCATCCGGCTTCGGGGGACACGACCCTTCACCTTCAAGGCGACCTTTGGCGAGGTCACCGTTCAGCGGTCGCGAATCGAGCACAAGATGGATGGCACGATGGAGGTGCCGTCGGCGCACGCCTGGAACACGTCGCACCAACTCCACATCACCCAGAATCTCCGGGACGCGGTCTGTGATCAGATGAGCGATCAATCCACGGAGAAGAGCCGCGCCGACCTCTGTCAGTACGCTGGGGACGAGAGTCTGTTGGGGCGGAGCACGATCATCGACATCGTGCATCAGGAGGGCGAGCAACTGATCGTTGCGCAACGCGCGGCGTGCCCGGGCGATCCTGGACGGCGCGTCGGAGGCTCAGTTGGCCTGGCTCGGTCCTGCCGCGGCCGACCCCGACGCCATGACAGGGTTGGTCGATGACGACCCGCCGTGGGACGACTCGGAGGAAGCCCAGGCCGAGTGGGAACAGACTCAGGCCGAGTGGATTGCGACGGGCTTTCCCGGGTGTGAGCCGGCGTTCCCGACGGCCAAGGACGAACCGCGCCCGTGGACGAGGGCTTCGTGATCGTCGAGCCCGATGAGGTCAAGACCAAGGCCCAACCATCGACCGGCCGCAAGGAGGTGTGGACGTACACGGCGGTGGTGCTGGTGAGCGGGTTGCGGTATGCGCTGGCGGAAGCCACGCCGGAGGGCCTGTGGTTGCAAGTCTCGGCGCTGCTGCTGGAGTTGGGAGTCCTCAGCGGCGAGCGTCGGTTGCTGGTCCTGGGCGACGGTGCCACCTGGATTCGAACGTGGTTCGAGAGCCTGGGGATTTCTCTCAAAGCGATGATCTTGTGCTGGTGGCATCTTCGGAAACGCTGTGATGAGCAGATGAGTTCGGCGGGGGGCCCCAAGGAACGACGCCGCGCGTTCGAGAAGGAACTCCTGGGGCAGTTGTGGGAAGGGAAGGTGGAGACCGCGATCGCCCTTCTGAGAGGGACATTGGAGTGGGTCAGGAACCCCGCGGCGGTCGAGGAGTTGATCGCGTACCTGGAGAAGCGGCGTGCGTACATCCCCAACTACCAGCAACGGCAACAGGCGGGGTTATGGATCGCGAGCACCCGGGTGGAGAAATACAACGACTGGGCGGTGTCGGCACGTTGCAAGCACCAGGGGATGAGTTGGTCGCCCCAAGGGGTGCTGGCCTTGGCCGCGCTGGAAGCCGCGCGACGCAACGGTGAACTCGACGATTGGCGTCGGGATCGTGCGCTGCCCGAGCGAGCGTTGCCAGAACCGATTCGCAAGGCCGCTTGATCGCGGTATCGGCGCACCAACTGGCGAGCGCTAGGCTTTTTTTTCCACGGGGCGGAGCGGCACCTCCGCTGCGCCGCTCACTTTGTCGATGTGCGGGACCGTCTCGGGCTGCTCCCTGGCCTTGGCCAGCAGCCCGGCGACGTCGAGGTCGGCCTGCCGTCGGGCTTGCTCGTGAACTTCGCGTTCCACTGCGGCGAAGCTGGCCGGGTCGGTGGTCAGGCGTTCGAGCCACTCGTGTTCGCGTTCGGCCAGCAATCCTCCGGTTTGGTCGGCCACGGCGGCGGGTGAGGATGCCGGCGGGCCGTTGGGACGGGGACGCGTTGCGCTCCTCTTCGGCTTGTTCCGGCCCATCTGCTCTTCGGACTCCAGAAGTACCTCCAGGACAGGCTCCTTCGCTGATGCTTATCATCGTGGCTCGGCCGCTGCCTGATGAAATACCTTAACCTCCAACCTTTTCCTCGTCACCGCTTTTTGGGATCGCACCCGGTAAAGGGTAAAGCGGGTCACGGGAGTAGACCTGCGGGAAACGACCGGTATCAAGAGGGCATAGACCTATCACAGGAGACGAGGACGCAACGTGAAATTCGAGGACATGCATCGACGCCTCCTGTTCGGAAACGCGGCGGCTCCGACGGAGGCTGCCCTATCGGTGTCCAGGCAAGCTGATCCCGCCTCCCTGCGCGCAGGCTGAACTCAATCGCCGGTATTGCCCCTTCAAGGCAGCGCATACTCCAACGCGAATACGAACATTATGACTAAGGTTTTGCAAACAGTGTTTCGGCAGCGTCAAAATAGATAAGGGTGTAACTACTGGATTGAGCTCACCCAGCTTCCCGTATTTTGCCATAGAGCCGTTGATCTTCCTGTAACACATGGAAGTTCCAGAAGGCGTCCCACTCGCCGTTGAGGTAGGTGGCCCGTAGCTCCAGCATCGCCTGGGCGCCGGATGGCAGCCAGCGCATCCCCGTCCGCTCCATGCGATCCTTGACCAGATGCCGACACGCTCCCTCGACCACTCCACTGCCGATCGGATCACCCGACGCCAAGTATTCGTCGTACTTCCTCCGATCCCGATTCCCCTCGAAATACTCCGCCGCATCCTGCACGGGTTTCCGCTTCTGTCCCTTCAGACCACGCTGGGTGGCCTGGGAGCGTATCCCACGGATCACCGAGTCCACTTTCCCCTCCAGCAACCGCTTGAGACGTTCTTCCACCCACTGATGCGCCTTGCGCTTCTGGGTCTTCTCCTCAAAGAAACACCAGGCCACCTTCCACAACCGTTCCATGACATGAAACAGATCCAAGATACAGACCGTGTTCTTCGGGAGATACTCGCCCTGCCGGTCATGCAGCCGCCCGCTCCCCATCCCAGAGGAAGATCACGGGCTTGCTCCCTGGAGGATTACGGCGGATCACCTCATCCGCCAACCAGTGTAGTGCGCCGCTCGGATCGGACAGGTGCATAATGAACCTGGAGGTCCGAAGGGAGACGCACCCGCATGAAGAAACGACGCCGCTTCACGCCCGAGTTCAAGGCCCAGGTCGTTCTGGAGGTCTTGACCGGTGTTCAGTCCCCGGCCGAGGCCTGCCGCAAGCACGCCCTCAGCCCCAACCTGCTGACCACCTGGAAGACCACCGTCCTGGAGCGGGCGCACACCCTCTTCCAGGGCGATGAGCAGCACGACGAGGACCAGGCCCGCATCGCCGAACTGGAGCAGTTGCTCGGCCGGGCCACCCGGCAGATCGAGATCTGAAAAAAAGCCTCGACGCTGCTGGATGCAGCCTCGACCAGAAACGCGAGGTGATCAACCAACTCAAGGATGAAGATTCGATCAGATTCCTTTGCGAGACCCTCGACGTGCCTCGCAGCGCCCTCGACCATCAACCCCGGCTGTCTGAGGACCAGCCGGTTCGAGACGCCTTGAGGGAGTTGGCCGGGCAGTGGCCGACCTACGGCTACCGCCGGCTGACGAGGATGCTCCACCGACAGGGCCACCGGGTCAACGCCAAGCGGGTGCGGCGGCTGATGCACGAGATGGGGATCTGTGGTGAGGCCCCGGTCCGGCAGCCTCGGACGACCGACAGCGATCATGCGTTCCCCCGGTATCCCAATCTGGTCGAGGGCCTGGAGGTGAACCGTCCCGATCAGGTCTGGGTGGCCGACATCACGTACATTCGATTGAGGAAGGAGTTCGTGTATCTAGCGGTATTGATGGATGTGTTCACCCGCTGCATCCGGGGCTGGCATCTGGGCCGCAGCCTGGAGCAGGAGGTGACGATCACGGCCCTGTTGCGGGCGTTCGGGCGGGGACGCCCGGAGATCCACCATTCCGACCAGGGGGTGCAGTATGCGGCGACGGCCTACGTCGAGCTGCTGAAGGAGGCTGATGCCCAGATCAGCATGGCGAGCGTAGGCGAACCAAGAGAGAATGGATATGCCGAACGATTGATGAGAACGATTAAAGAGAAGGAGGTTGATCTGAGCGAGTACGAGGACTTCGCCGACGCCTGGAGCCAGTTGGGGAGATTCCTTGATGATGTATACAACCGAAAGCGGATTCATTCGGCGTTGGGGTACTTGACGCCGGGCGAGTTCGAGCAACAATGGATCGTCATGCAGCGATCGCAGTGATGGGCCTTACAAAAGACCCCCCACTTTGGTGGTCCGATTTCAGGACACTTCTCGCTGAACACCACCGCAATTTCACGCGACCTGACGTGGTTGTAATCCGTCATTCCGTTGTGGTTTGCGTTGCTCGACTAGTTTCGACCGGGACGTCGTTTCCGCCTTGGCCTCCGGTGGCGACCACTCGCTCCAGATGAGGTCGAGTTTCATCACCACGAACCGCACCAGCGTCTTCCGCCGACGCCATTTGTACCGCACCTTCTCCAGGAACCGGAACATCCGGTTGGTCCGCTCCACGTGATTGTTGGTCCGAACCCGACGGCTCAGCGGATTCTTCAAGTAGGCCATGATCTTGGGGAACTTCGACTCATCGATTTGCTCCAGCACTTTGACCAACTCCGGCACGGCTTGAAAGTCCGGATCGTGGACGATCTTGGCCCGCCGGCAACTGGCTTGGTGATAGTCCTTGGGCGTGTCGAACAGCCAGTAGATCCGATCAGCGAACCGCCGCAACACTCCCAACGCGGGCACGTATTCCAGCATCCGCGTCAGGTCGCCACGCTCCGACTCGGTGAGCTTCTCCCGGCGTTTCACGATCAGATGACGACGCTTGAACACGTACTTCGCCTTCTCCTTGACCGACAGACCCCGGCGCGAGGCGGCGGCCTTGGACTTGGCGCACCTTGCGGCCCCGCTTCTTCTTCCGCCCGGCCTTGCCCCGCCGACCCATCGCCGTCCGCAGCCGCCGCAAGGCGTCCAAGACCAACTTGTTGATATCCTTGACGATGTGGAAAACGCACAACTGATGATCGGCGTCGGACCAGAGATCCTTCAGCACTGTGGGATACAGGTTCGAGCCGTCCGTCACCACGACCGTGGGGTTCAAGCCCCACGTCTTGAGGTTCCTGAGGAACCGCTCCATGTGGTCTTGGTCGTTCTGGGCGACCAGGGCGAAGGCCACGGGCAGATCCGCAAGCGGGTCGGTGGCCAGCAGCAAGGTGAAGCGACCCAGGTGCAGTTCGTCGACGCACAGTGTGCCGCTGAAGTGCTTCAGGACCATACGGCGATGCGCCGACATGTCGAGCGTTTCGGCGTAGCCGTGGAGCACGTCATAGACGAACCCCGTGGACAGGTCGAGGAGGTATTCGCGGCGAAGCGACTCCAACATCTGTTCGACGTTCATGGCGTCCTTGAGGATGCGATCGAGCACCAGATCGCGAACCTTGTTGTCGTCGAGGGCTCTGGGGAGGACACTCTCGGGAGTGTTCCGGAACGTCTTGGAGCAGCCACACCGGGCTTGATATTCGCCGCAGATGATCTTGAGAAAGGCGACGGTCTTGTAGGCGACCGTGCGAACCTTGCGTGGGGGAAGCTTACGCTTCCGCCGGCCGTGTTTGCCGCAGTTCGGGCATGGGGCCTTCTTGGGGACGCAGTGAACGGGTATAACGACGGGCGTGGGTACTTCGGTGCCCATGGTCTGCATCTCCGGTGGTGGGGACTCAGAACACCCTCATTCACCGGGATGCAGGCCCTATCTTTCAAGAGCAAAACGACTTGGTATCCTCGCTCTGTTGGTACAGATCAACGAAAAGACTCTGAAATTGCGGTGGTGTTCAGCGAGAAGTATCGATTTCAGGCGATCACCAGCGCCAACAGAGGAACAACGCCAGCTTGCCCACCAGCAATTCCGCACGCACCCGTTTGTTCTGCGGACGGGGGCGACGCTCACGGGCCTTCTTCCGCATCACTTCCTCGCTCACATCGTCGGCCTTGCGCAGGAACGGCTCGCTCGTATAAACCGCACCCACCGCCGCCATCTTCTTCTTGTTCGCCTTCTCGCCCTTGCCACGACGCTGGTTCGCCAGGGCTGGGAGTGGGGTGGCGGTCGCCTCGTCCGGCCCTGGTAGCGCCTTGCGCACCAGGGGCACCCCCTTGCAATCGGCCGTCACCACCAAGAGCGGTCCTTCCGCGGCGGCGTCCGGAACGGGAAGGCGGTCTTGAAACACTTCGACATCGCTGGCCTGCTCCCGGTGGAGATCCTCCGACGCTTTGACCGTGATCTCCAGGCCGAGGATCGTCCCCAGTTTCCGGATCGCCTCGGCGTGAGCATCGTCGACCACGAACGCCCCCAGCCACGGCTGGAGCAAGTACGAATACTGGCGCTGCGGCAGGTGGAGTTGGGCGTCCAAGGGGGCGGCTTCGACTCGGTCGTGGCCGTAGCAAGTCCGCTCGATGGCGATCTCGTCGAAGATCGACAGATAGGGACGCTTGCGGGGTCGATCCAGCCGGGGCAGTTCCTGGTCCGGGTCCGAGGGGGAATCACCGGCCACGGTGAGGGTCGGACCCACGTCCCCGGTACCGGCCAGGTCGAGAACTGCCTGGAGCAACCAGCGGCCGATCACCAAGAGATCCCGAAAGAGGGTGCGATCCCAAAAAGCGGTGACGAGGAAAAGGTTGGAGGTTAAGGTATTTCATCAGGCAGCGGCCGAGCCACGATGATAAGCATCAGCGAAGGAGCCTGTCCTGGAGGTACTTCTGGAGTCCGAAGAGCAGATGGGCCGGAACAAGCCGAAGAGGAGCGCAACGCGTCCCCGTCCCAACGGCCCGCCGGCATCCTCACCCGCCGCCGTGGCCGACCAAACCGGAGGATTGCTGGCCGAACGCGAACACGAGTGGCTCGAACGCCTGACCACCGACCCGGCCAGCTTCGCCGCAGTGGAACGCGAAGTTCACGAGCAAGCCCGACGGCAGGCCGACCTCTACGTCGCCGGGCTGCTGGCCAAGGCCAGGGAGCAGCCCGAGACGGTCCCGCACATCGACAAAGTGAGCGGCGCAGCGGAGGTGCCGCTCCGCCCCGTGGAAAAAAAAGACGCCCCCTGGTGGTCCGGCTTCTGGGTGGCCTGGCGGTCCCGGTGATGACCCTCGACTGCTCTCCTCGGGGGCGCACCGGCAGGGGACGAGGCCCGGAGGGAAGCGGTCCCTACCCCGAACTGGCGGCCTATCGAATCCGTGAGGGTTGCAGCCCCACTGCGCAATCCCAGGTGGGTCGCCTGGTCGGTCTGCTGCCCCTCGCACAGTCGCGCACGGCGTGGGCGCGGCAGGGCCTGGATCTCGACGAGAAAGCGATCCGGCGCCTCGCTGGTGAGTTGGGAGCCCAGATGCGGGCGACCCGCACGCGCGACCTCATGCGGTTCCGTCGTGGGGAACTCCCGGCCGGCCGCGAGTTCACGGGCAAGAGCATCGCGGTCGGGAGCGACGGCGGTCGCCTCCGCGTGCGAACCGTGGTGGTAGCCGTTCACCGGTGTGATAGGAAGTGCTGTACCTGAGGCTTGTGCTTATAGCGTCTCAGGAAAGTAATGTGCGTCCTCGCAGTGCACGGTCTCGGCCTCGCTGGGCGGAGACAGCCAAGAGATGCTGACCCACCCTGACATGACTTTTCGGATCGTCAAGAGCATCGCAGCCCTAAGAGGAAGTTGGGACATCCCCCGGTTGGTTTTCAATGCGCAGCATCGAACACCAGACGTTCGAGCAGTCAAACGACTGGGTCCCCGCCTTTGAGGAGACGTACAGCGACCGTTTCGGGTGACGGTCTTCGACCGACGCCAGCTCGCGAACGGAACAATCGGGGTGTCATTGCCGCACCTTCCCGGCCGAACCCGTTCAGCCTTGGTAGCCGTTCACCAGTGTAGTTGCGGATACCCGCCCCTCTCGCAGGATACAGCATTGTGCGAAATCGCGAAAACGGCTACTTTGGCGGCTCATCACAGTCATTCCGTTGACTGCAAGGCTGAACGGGTTCGGCCGGGAAGGTGCGGCAATGACACCCCGATTGTTCCGTTCGCGAGCTGGCGTCGGTCGAAGACCGTCACCCGAAACGGTCGCTGCACGTCTCCTCAAAGAAGGCGACCGCTGCCGTTTGACTGCTCGAACGTCTGGTGTTGGATGCTGCACATTGAAAACCAACCGGGGATGTCCCAACTTTCGCTCGAAGCTGCAATCTCTCTTGACGATCCGAAAAGTCATGTCAGGGTGGGTCAGCATCTCTTGGCTGTCTCCGCCCAGCGAGGCCGAGACCGTGCACTGCGAGGACTGACATTACTTTCCTGAGACACTACAGCACAAGCCTCAGTACAGCACTCCCTATTACACCGGTGAACGGCTTCCAGCCTTCAGTCAACGGAATGACTGTGATGAGCCGCCAAAGTCGCCGTTTTCGCGATTTCGCACAATGCTGTTCCTCCTGTGAGAGGGGCGGGTATCCGCAACTACACTGGTGAACGGCTACCCGTGGTGGAGACGATTCGCGTCGGCGGCAAGCGGAAACGGACGAAGTTCCGGATCGAGTGGCGCGAGCCCAAGGTGGCCATCCTGTTCGAGGGGGACAAGAAGGGGCGCATGGTTCGGGGGAGCCAGCCCGTCATGGACGGGACGCTCCAGGGGCCCGATGCGTTGATCGAACTGGTGGCGTTTCATCTGCACCGCATGGGTGCCGCTGGGGCTCGATTGGTGACGTTCGTCGCCGACGGCACCCCGTGGATCTGGAAGCGGTTGGATGGGGTCATCGCCCAGGCCAAGTTGGATCCGAAGCGGGTTGTTGAGGTGCTCGATTGGTGTCATGCCGTGCATCATCTGAGTGTGGGGTTGGCGGCTTTGCCACGGACCGAGGGCCAGCCAAGGGGCTTTACCCGCGGCTTCGCGGGCTCCTGAAGGAGGGCAGAAGGGCGGACGGGATCGCCGAATTGAAGGGGTTGGCGGGGAACCAGCCCGAGGATTCACCGAGGTGGCGCGAGAGCCGCTATTTGACCAAGCATTCGGATGCGGGGCGACTGCGGGATGACTGCCTCCGACGCCGCGGTGTGCCGAGGGGCAGCGGCGCGATCGAGAGCACGATCCGGCGGGTGATCAATCTTCGGCTCAAGGGCAACGGCATTTCCTGGACGGAGGACAACGCAGAGGCGGTGTTCCAACTGAGAGCGGCCGTCGTATCGGGCCGGTGGGAAGAGATCCTGGAGCCCACGCGGGGGGCCATGGCGAAGGACCGGCGAACGGAGTGGCGGTGGATGCCGCCGGAATGCTTGGCCGAGTTGAAAGCGCTCCAAGACGAGGACGACGAATGGACGCAACCATCAGCGAAGAAGCAAACTAAGCGTACTGCGGCATAACCGCTTATTGGGATCGCACCCCTTCAGAAAAGGACACAAGCATGGGCGCGGAGGCTCCCACGATTGTCTTTATACCGGTTCATTGCATCCCAAGAAGGCCCCTTGTCCCAAGTGTGGCAAATTGGGCAAAGGAAAACGGACATGTACCCGTGAGGTACGCACGGTCGCCTTCAAGGCGGTGGTCTACCTTAAGATCACCTATGGCGGGTACACAGCCCAGTGCGAATGCTGCACGACGTTCCGAAACACTGCCGAGGGCGTGCTCCCCAAGGCCCATTACGACAACAAGGTCCGGGATCTGGTTGGGATCGCCTCATCAAAGACGGGATGAGCATCGAGCGGATCTTGGAGTCGTTCGCGCGAGTTCTGGCTGGAACTTTCCTCGGGGTTCGTCTACAACGTGCTCCGCGATCGGGCCGAAGAACTCGATAGGTCCGAACATCGCCGCAAAATTCTGGAACATTTCAGCGGCACCCTCTGTGGGGTCAAACTCCGCCTGGGCCACTTCACATTGCTTCTGGCTACTGATCCGCTGAGCGACCTGCCGGTGGCTTTCGCCCTGGTATACCATCGCCGAACGAGTGCTTCCTGGTAGAGGGAACAACACTCGGTGTGCATCTTGGATGATGTCCTCTCCTCTCGTCGTAGGTTGGCCTCTCAAGGAGAAGACGGACGATCTCCGGTCGTTCCTGAGTGGATTGCGTCCTCTATAGTCCGTGTGTGACGGAGAGCCCGCGTCTCAAGCGGCCGGGTCCAGGGGCAACTCTTCATCCTTGAGGATGTGAAACTCTTCGCTCATCAGGCGGTCCAACTCCGAGCGGTAGCGCTCCAGGTGATCCAACACCTCGGCCACCGCCTCCTGCATCGCCTCGAACGTCTTGTGCCAGCGGTGCAGGGCCTTCTTGCGCAGGAACTTCCCCAGCCGCTCGATCAGGTTGAGGTTGGGCGAGTACGCCGGCAGGAACACCAGGCGGAACTGCCGATGGCGGGCCAGCCACTCCTTGACCACCGCCTTGCTCTAGTACTTGGCATTGTCCAGGTAGAGGATGAATTTCTCCGTCTCGGGGTGCTTCGCCAGCAACTTCTCCAGGAGCTTCACGAACTGCTCGCCGGTGATGTTCTCCTTCGTCAGGCGGAGGTCGACGTAGTCGTGGTCGTCGGGGCTGTAGGCCCCCAGGATGTTCAATCGCTTCCGACCGCTTCCGACACCCACGTAGTGCCGCTGCCCGACCAGCAGCCAGCAGCAGTAGAGCAACTCCAGGCCCCAGACCGGAGGGCACGCGTCCACGAAGTAGCGGCGGGTCGTCGGCCCGGCCTCACGCCGATGCCGCCGATACTTGCGCACGAATTGACGCTGCTTCGCCCGGTCCGCCTTCCAGAAAAAAGCCGGAGACTTTGTGGTAGCTGGCACCGATCCGGTGCAACAGATCCTTCACCCCGGAAGGAGAGTAGGTGACACCGAACTGCTCCTCGATCCAGGCCCGCACCTGCACGGCGTTGTGAAAAGTCCCTTTGGCGATCTCCTGGCGCAGTTGCTCGACTTGTGCGGGTCGCAACCGACCGGGATCACCGTGATAGTGCACGGTACACAACTCGTCCAAGCCCTTGTTGCGGAAGATGCGGAGCCCGTCCCCGACCTGGCGGCTGGAGACCCCCAGCAACTCGGCCACCTCGTCCCGGGTGCGTCCCTCGTCGATCCACCGCAGGGTGGAGAGCCGTTGGAAGATGCGGCGGTCGCGGGCCTGTCGCCGCCGTTCCTGGATCTCCTGGCGTTGCTTGGCACTCAGCGTGATGGTCTTCATCGCTCACCGCCCGGCCGCTGGAGGCGGCCACAACCCACCCCTTGACCTCAGCTCCACCAGGGTCATTATAGGAAATACTGGAACGCGAAGACTATACGTCATAACTGTGGTGGAGATTAGCGAGAAGTCTCCTTTTACGCTCATTTCCACGTGCGCCGTGAGCGGCGGATCTTCAGCGGGTGTAACTCCCGCCCGGCAACTCAAGTCGCTCCAGCCGGTAGCAATCGGAGCGGCGGTGGAGGCAACGAAACCGCCGAAGCCTTCGATGCAAAGGGTCGCTTCAGGCGACTCCGCGAGCAGGCAGGCCGTAACGCGAGTGAACGCTGAGCAGGCCCCGAAAGGCTTAACGTGGGAGCCGACCCGCCGTGGAAACGGGGAAGGCCGCCGTCACTGGGGAACTGGGGGTCACACCCCGCGAAGCGACGCGAACCAGTGGTCCCACCGGGGTATTGGCGATGGCATGCCTGCACACGGAGATCCGACGCAACACGGGAAGCCCCGAGCGGTGGTGACGTGACCGCCAACTGGAGGCCCGCGAGGGCCGGACCGGGCCGCTCGGTGGCGGACAGGCCCGTACGACCGAGGACGCCGGGTAACGCCGGCCGAGGGAAGGGGCCGCTGAGTTCAAGACTGACGTCCGAAGGGGCATGAGAGCCGGGAGATTGGCGATGAGCCTACCACCTCCACCCAAGGTTCAGAAACTCCAGGAGGCGTTGCATGCCAAAGCGAAGGAGTGCCACCTACCGCTTCTACGCGCTGTACGACAAGGTGTACCGGAAGGACGTGCTGGAAGGGGCCTACGTCCGCTGTCGTGCCAACGACGGCGCACCGGGGGTCGATCACCAGACGTTCGAGGACATCGAGGCGTACGGGCTGGAGCGGTGACTGCTGGACGAACTAGCGACGGAACTGGAAGCGAAGACGTACCGCCCCCAACCGGTGCGACGCGTGTACATTCCTAAACCGGATGGAAAGCAACGCCCGCTGGGGATCGGTTCGATTCGGGATCGCGTGGTGCAGATGGCCGTGGTTCTGGTCCTTGAGCCGATCTTCGAGGCCGACCTGGAGCCGGAGCAATACGCCTACCGAGCCAACCGCAGCGCGTTGGATGCCGTCAGGCACGCCCACGGGCTGGTCAGCACGGGGCATACGGAAGTCGTCGATGCCGATTTATCGAGCTACTTCGACGAAATCCCCACGCCGAACTCCTCAAGTCGCTCTCCCGCCGGATCAGCGATCGGCACCTGCTGGGGCTGATCAAGAGATGGCTGGAGGCGCCGGTCGAGGAGATCGACAAGCGGGGTCGGCCTCACCGGACGACGCGCAAGGAGGACGAGGGCCGGGGCAGCCCGCAGGGGTCGCCACGTCTCTGTTACTAGCGAACATCTATATGCGTCGTTTTGTCCATGGTTGGAAGACCCTGGATACGAGCGGCGGTTGAAAGCCACGATCGTCAACTACGCGGACGATCTCGTGATCTGCTGTCGGGGCACGGCCGATGAGGCGATGTCCACGATGCGGTGCATGATGTCCAAGCTGAAGTTGACGGTCAACGAGGCCAAGACACGGCTGCGTCGGATTCCCGAGGAGACGTTCGACTTTCTGGGCTATACGATCGGCCGGTGCTACTCGCCGCAGACGGGACGGTCCTATCGGGACACGCCCGTCGGCGAAGAAAAGATCGTGCCTTCAGGACGAGATCCGCGAAATCACCGACCGCCGTTGGTTGGGGACGGAAGCCGAGGACCGAGTGGTGCGACTGAACCGGCTGCTGCTGGGGTGGTCGAACTACTTCTGCCTCGGCCCCGTGAGCCGGGCGTACCGTGCCCTCGACCGGCACTGTTGCAATCGGCTTCGCCAGTGGCGTGAAGCACAAGGTGAAGACCCGGGGACATCACGGTTCCCCGATCAGTACCTGTACGACGAGTTGGGGCTGATCCGCCGGACCGACGGACGAGAGCTTCCCGTGGGCGAAAGCATGAGTTCTTGTCCGAGAGCCGGATGCGGGAAAACCGCCTGTCCGGTTCGATGAGCGGGGAGTAGAACCGGGGCACGGCGGGGCTATTGAGGCACCGGCAGACGAAAGGGCCGGCTACAGATAGGCCAAGCCTAAACTACCGCTACTCCTCGACTCTACGCGTCGGACGCTGGCCCGCGGAGAACTGGGGCCGCTGCCAGGTCACCCAAGCCAAGGGAAGTCGCCGCCAGATCCGGTACATCGACGACCGCGTCCGGCTCGACGGTTCCGACGGCGACTGGCGGCAAGTGATCGTGACGGGGCTGGGGCACGAATCGCCAACCTTCGTCTTGACCAACGACCTCCCGAAGCCGCGGACGGCCCGCGAAGCGATCCAGACCTACGGGTGCGCTGAAATCACGTGGAGAACCACCTCGGTGAACAGATCACGTTCTTTCACCTCGATTGCCAGTGCAGCGACGTCCGGCTGAACGTGGACTTCGACCGAACCCTGAGGGTGCTGGCGGACCTCCTGTACCGGAGCCTGGCCGAACGGGTGAAGGGCTGCTCTGGAGCGGGGCCGGCGCGGCTGTCCCGGAAGTTCGTCGACACGCCGGGGGTGATCGAGGTCGGAGCGGCAGGGGTGGTCGGTGGCCGCCTGAACACACGGTGCACAACCCGCTGTTGAAAGAGGCAGGGCTGACGAAGCCGACGCGCCCGGTCCCGTGGTTGGGCAATCGCTCGGTCAAGGTGACCTGCCCGCGACGCCCTTGGGTCCGCCCGCTCGCGCATCGGGAGGATGGCTGCCGCGCGACATCCGAAAGTTGAGTGTCGAATAGGCAAGTTACGCCCCCGCGGAAATCGGCGAAGAAGCGGATCGAAGGGGGTGCGATCGCGCCAGTGCCAAGGATTTCGGCGGAATTTGAGCGTTCCGGTCCTGGAACGTGCCCGAGTTCCTCAGCCGAGGGCTGGGAACTTGGAGCAGGAGGGAATGGCACCAGGATAACGCAAAGCCTTGCCATTTAAACATTTAAGACGGTGCTGATCCTTTCTTGATCACTGCGCAAAAGAAGGTCAAGTTTTTGCAGAGTGAGGGTTTCGCCAATACCCTTCACCGACCGATCAGAAGCACCTCTATTTCCCAAGGGAACCAAGCCGTTCCACGTGTAGGGGCCTCACTCGAAGTCGCCTGGGAACGTTTGACCTCCTTCTCGCAGCGATCAGTAAATTATAAGATCACTTCTGTGCAAAATTAGGGGACCAAGGGCGCGGGGCACCTCAGTTTCCCTGCGGGTCGCACTTGAGAGCCGCGGCTCCGGGGTCAGGAACGCGAGCTCCTGGGATGGTAGCTTGGTGGTTGAATCGGACTTCCACCCGTCCCCACACCCAGGAGGTCACCATGGCTC
>CAWDND010000061.1:0-35726 GCA_963803395.1 uncultured Planctomycetaceae bacterium | reverse complement strand
GTCCGGGCCCTCGAATCGAGGCTGAAACACGCGGTCGAGATCACCCCCGACAAGCAGCACGAGTTCGCCACCGTCGCCCAGGCCGAGGGGGTCAGCTTGAGTGTGGCCCGGCGGCTGTTGCGGGTCATGACGGGGCAGAGGCTCAGCCGGGCCGTGGCGACGCTGGGGCGGGCGACCCTCGAGGCCGGCAAGCACGCCGGGCCGCTGCTCGAGGTGCTCGACGAGGCGGCCCGGCTCAGGGTCAAGCAGGGCACCGCCGACGAGATTTTTTTGGCGCAAACCCGTCCTGATGGTCGTCGAGCCTGAGAGCCTCTGCTGGCTGACGGGCCGGATGGTCCAGGCGCGTGACGGGGCGACATGGGCCGAGGAATTCGCCCGATTCCCGACGCTCGAGGCGGTGGTCCGTGACGACGGCTCGGGGCTGGGCAAAGGTGTGAAACTCGAGCGTGCCCGCCGACGCGCCGCCGGCCTCCCCGACCTCGACGACGCGCTCGACGTCTTCCACACGCTCCGCGAAGGAGGGCGTGCCTTGCGGACGACCTGGGCGCGGCCGCGCGTGCCCTGGAGCGTGCCGACACGGCTCAGAAGGGACGCGAACGGCGTGGTCGTCAGGGGCAATCGTGCCAGGGTCATGGCGCGCCGCTGAACCGGCTCTGGCGACAAGCCGAGCGGTTCTGGGATCAGGCCACAGCCGCTGAAGCGGCCTGGAAACAGGCCCGATCGGCGTTCGAGATCTTCACCCCCGAAGGCCGCCTCAACGACCGTACACAGGCCGAGGCTGTCATCGCGGCGGCGCTGCCGCACCTCGGCGGCGCGGCGTGGGCCAAGACCCGGCGGCTGTTACTCCGGCGGGAGAGCTTCACGTTCCTGGATCAGATCCACGAACGGTTGACCGACCTGGGGTTGGACCCCGACCTCTTGTCGGCGTCGTTGGACCTGGAAGGTCTGCGCCGCCAGCCTTGGCGTCTGTCCGCCGCCACCCGCGCCTGGGCCTTGGTCCGCACGGTCCAGCTGACGAAGGCGTGTCCGGACTGGCGCGACGAGGCGGGGCGCGTCTGCGCGGTGCTTCGTGGGGTGTGGCGTGCGAGCAGCCTGGTGGAATGCGTCAACAGCGTGGCGCGGATGCAGCAGGCGCGGCACCGGAAGATGACGCAGGGGTTACTCGACCTGAAGCGGCTGTACTGGAACCTTCGTCGGTTCCGGACCGGCCGCCGCAAGGATCAGACGCCGTACGGCCTGCTGGGCTTGAAATTGCCCGACCTGAGCTTCTGGGAGTTCCTCAAGCTGACCCCGGAGGAATTGCGGGAAGAACTGTCCGCGTTGGGAGATACGCCGTGAGATAGTGCCCTACACTTGCGTAAAATCTGTCAGCGCAAGTTCTTTCCTGGAAACAACTTGCAGCATCTTCAAAAAACCTCGGCATTCTAGCCGTTTGTCGGGCCGTTGAAAAAAACTAGGATGGCAAACTTAACTGAAGCTGGCTTCGTAGAAGGGAGGTAGCCACCAAAGGAGGCCCTCCATGCGCAAGCGACGACGACCGCGCCCGCAACCCGATCGCTCCCTGAGCTTGGTGCCCATCACACGCGACTGCCCCGAATGTCAACACCGGCTCTGGGCCCGCTACAACAACTTCCGCACCATCACCACCCTCGACGGTGTCCTCCGGCTGACCCTGTCGGTCCGACGCTGTATCAATCCCGCTTGCCCCCGCTTCCTCCGACCCTACAGGCCCGAGGCCGAGCCCCACTTCGCCCTGCCCTATCACGAGTTCGGGCTCGATGTCATGGCCTTGGTCGGTCGGCTCCGACATGCCGAGCACCGCAGCATCCCCGAGATCCACCAGGAGCTGACCCGCCGCGGTCTGGTCGTCGCTCAACGCACGGTCACCAACCTCTTGGACCGCTACGACGAGCTGAGGGCACTGGCCACCGCCGACCCCAAGCGGCTGGGACCGCTGTTGCGCAAGCAGCGTCGTGTCATCCTGGCCATCGACGGACTGCAGCCCGACGTCGGTCACGAGGTCCTCTGGGTCTTGCGCGACTGCCTCTCCGGGGAGATCCTTCTGGCCCGAAGCCTCCTGTCGTCCACCGCCAAGGATCTGGCCGGCCTGATCACCGAAGTGCAAAAGGCCCTGCCGGTGCCCATCACCGGCGTGATCTCCGATGGCCAAGAGAGCATCCGGAACGCGGTGGCCGGTGCGCTGTCGGGGGTCCCGCACCAGCTCTGCCATTTCCACTATCTCCGCGAGGCGGCGAAGCCGATCTCCGAGGCGGATCGCCATGCGAAGAAGGAATTGAAGAAGCGAGTGCGTGGCATCCGACCGATCGAGCGTCAGATTGAGCAGACGGGCGAGGACGATGAGGAAGCGGAGATCGTGCGGGGCTACTGCGCCGCGGTGCGTGCCGCCTTGACCGACGACGGTCTGCCGCCGTTGGCGGCGGCGGGGCTGAAGCTGCACGATCGGCTCGAGTGGATCGCCGCCAGCCTGGACCGGGTGGCGGCGCTGGCGGGGGGCCTACCTGGAGGTCTGAAGCGGCTGCAGCAACTCCTGCGGCGCGGCCTGGAAGAGACGGCCGCTCTGTTCCCGCCGGTGCGCGCGGCCTTCAAATGGGTCAAGCGCGTGGCGCGGGTGCTGAAGAATGAGGTGGGATTGGAGGCCAAGGGGGTGCGGCGCCGCCTGGTGAAGTTGTTGAGCCGGATGCGTCGGGCGGCGGCGACGGCCGACTTCCCGTCGGTCGGGGCGGGCCTGAAACACTTCCTGAAGGTGAGCAAGAGCTACTGGCCGGGGCTGTTCCAGTGCTACGCGTTCGCGGATGTGCCGCGGACGAACAACGACCTGGAGCACGCCTTCGGCAGCCACCGCTACCACGAGCGTCGTGCCAGCGGTCGGCGTCGGGCCTCGCCCGGATTGGTCGTAATGGGCTCGGCGCGCGTGATCTCGAGTCTGGCGACGCGGCTGCGCCCGGACGAAGGCTTGGTCTTGCGGCCCGGTTATGTGCCGCGCTGGCGAGAGCTGCGCGGGATTGGAAGCGCGGCGCGAGTCGCGACGAAAGCAGCACCGCTTCCGACATGACCCGGCCAGCTATCTCACGGGGTTGGAGCAACAGTGCCTCCAGCTACTTTTGCCATCCTAGAAAAAAACGGCCTGTGGATTGTGTGGACAGAGGCAGCGAACCTTTTACGACCGCAAGACCCGTCGAGTGCGCGACCTCTCTTGTGGCGACACCCGGGTGTATACCATCGCCGAACGAGTGCTTCCTGGTAGAGGGAACAACACTCGGTGTGCATCTTGGATGATGTCCTCTCCTCTCGTCGTAGGTTGGCCTCTCAAGGAGAGGACGGACGATCTCCGGTCGTTCCTGAGTGGATTGCGTCCTCTATAGTCCGTGTGTGACGGAGAGCCCGCGTCTCAAGCGGCCGGGTCCAGGGGCAACTCTTCATCCTTGAGGATGTGAAACTCTTCGCTCATCAGGCGGTCCAACTCCGAGCGGTAGCGCTCCAGGTGATCCAACACCTCGGCCACCGCCTCCTGCATCGCCTCGAACGTCTTGTGCCAGCGGTGCAGGGCCTTCTTGCGCAGGAACTTCCCCAGCCGCTCGATCAGGTTGAGGTTGGGCGAGTACGCCGGCAGGAACACCAGGCGGAACTGCCGATGGCGGGCCAGCCACTCCTTGACCACCGCCTTGCTCTAGTACTTGGCATTGTCCAGGTAGAGGATGAATTTCTCCGTCTCGGGGTGCTTCGCCAGCAACTTCTCCAGGAGCTTCACGAACTGCTCGCCGGTGATGTTCTCCTTCGTCAGGCGGAGGTCGACGTAGTCGTGGTCGTCGGGGCTGTAGGCCCCCAGGATGTTCAATCGCTTCCGACCGCTTCCGACACCCACGTAGTGCCGCTGCCCGACCAGCAGCCAGCAGCAGTAGAGCAACTCCAGGCCCCAGACCGGAGGGCACGCGTCCACGAAGTAGCGGCGGGTCGTCGGCCCGGCCTCACGCCGATGCCGCCGATACTGCGCACGAATTGACGCTGCTTCGCCCGGTCCGCCTTCCAGAAAAAAGCCGGAGACTTTGTGGTAGCTGGCACCGATCCGGTGCAACAGATCCTTCACCCCGGAAGGAGAGTAGGTGACACCGAACTGCTCCTCGATCCAGGCCCGCACCTGCACGGCGTTGTGAAAAGTCCCTTTGGCGATCTCCTGGCGCAGTTGCTCGACTTGTGCGGGTCGCAACCGACCGGGATCACCGTGATAGTGCACGGTACACAACTCGTCCAAGCCCTTGTTGCGGAAGATGCGGAGCCAGTCCCCGACCTGGCGGCTGGAGACCCCCAGCAACTCGGCCACCTCGTCCCGGGTGCGTCCCTCGTCGATCCACCGCAGGGTGGAGAGCCGTTGGAAGATGCGGCGGTCGCGGGCCTGTCGCCGCCGTTCCTGGATCTCCTGGCGTTGCTTGGCACTCAGCGTGATGGTCTTCATCGCTCACCGCCCGGCCGCTGGAGGCGGCCACAACCCACCCCTTGACCTCAGCTCCACCAGGGTCATTATAGGAAATACTGGAACGCGAAGACTATATCTGGAGATCGAGATCCGGCGCGTGCATTGCCGGAGCTGCGGCGCCGTGAAGCAAGAGAAGCTGCCCTGGTTGGCCAACAACCCCTTCTACACCCAGCGGTTCGCCTACGACGTCGGTCGCCGCTGTCGGTCCGCGACGGTCCGGGATGTGGCGCGCGAACTTCGCCTCGATTGGAAGACGGTCAAGTCGCTGGAAATGGAGTACATGCGCGAGCAACTCCGACGGGCCGGGACACCCGGACCGAAGGTGATCGGCATCGACGAGATCTCCGTCGGCAGGGGGCACAACTACCGCATCATCGTCAGCGATCTGGTCCGCGGCCGGCCGATCTGGTTCGGAGGCACGGATCGGTCCGAGAAGAGCATGGACCTCTTCTACGAGTGGCTGGGGCCGCGGAAATGCAAGGGAATCCGCCTGGCCGTGATGGACATGTGGAAGGCGTTCCGCAACTCCACACTCAAGGCGGGGAACGCGCCCCAAGCCGGCATCCTCTACGACAAGTTTCACATCCTCAAGCACTTGAACGAGGCCTTGGACAAGGTTCGTAAGAGTGAGTACGCCCGGCTCTCGGGAAAGGACCGGCGGTTCATCAAAGGCCAGAAGTACACCTTGCTGTCCCGCCGGGCCAACCTGTCGCAGGAGGGGCGTCAGTCGTTGAAGGCGCTGTTCAAGGCCAACAGGAGGTTGAACAAAGCCTATCTGCTCAAGGAGATGTTCAGTCAACTGTGGGACTACAAGCGGGAGGTGTGGGCGCGGCGATTCTTCGCGCGATGGAAGTCGGCCCTGAGGTGGCAGCGCCTCAAGCCGTACGAGAAGTTCGCCCGGATGGTCGAGGAACACTGGGACGGGATCGCGTCGTATTGCCATGAGGAGAACAAGGTGCCCCTGGGCTTCGTCGAAGGGATCAACAACAAGATACGTGTGATCCAACGACGGGCCTACGGACTTCGAGACGAAGAGTATCTCCGCCTCAAAATCCTCACGTGCCTGCTACCGGAAATCTGAAAATCGGTCCAAAGTTACCCACTCGGTTGGGAGAAGAGCCAAAACCCTGCTGGACGATGGGAACGTCTGATGGGAAGAGAAGCAAGAAAGAACTGGAGTTTTGCAAACAGTGTTTCGACCGCGTCAAAATAGGTAAAATCGGCGCATTCCGACCCGAATTTCCTCGGGCGCTGTTGGAGCGCGGAGTATCTGATCATGCCAGGGATTGTCGAATTCCCCACCGTGGTCCGCGACGCCGTGGCCCGATACGGCGACTTCTTCGCCAACGACTGCCAGCGCCGCCATTTCGCCGAGTATCTCACCGGCCTCTTCGTCGCCCAGCGCAAGACCGTCCTCGGCATCCCTGAGGCGTTCGCCCACACCACCGACCAGTCCTGCCTCAACCGCTTCCTCACCGAGGTCGCCTGGAACGCCGAGAGCCTCAATGAGCGACGACTGGAGCTGCTCCAGGAGGATCCCACGACCCGCTACAGCGACCAGGGCGTCATCCCCATCGACAACACCCTCATCGACCGCGACGGGTTCTTGATCCCCGACGCCGGCTGGTACTGGGACCACGCCGAGGAGCGGAACAAGATCGCCCAGGACTCCCTCTTCGTCAACTACGTCTGCACCAGCGGCCAGCACTACCCCCTGGAGTTCCGACTCTTCCGCAAGCAGGAGATCTGCGCGGCGATGAAGGAGCCGTTCCGCAACCATACCAAGTTGTGCTGCGACCTGATCGACTGGGTGTGTCAGCGACGGATCCCCGGCGACTTCACCAGGGACAGCGATTTCACCAACGCCGAGATCCTCAACCACATCCACGGCAAGACCGATCACTTCGGCCAGCCCCGGGCCTAGGTCGGTGACCTCAAGAGCAATCGCAAGGTGCAATGGCAAGGCCGGATCCTCAAGGTGGATCACCTGGCCGCCTCGATCCCGGCGGCGGACCGGAAGGAGTTGCGGATCGGCGATCGGCGGCAGTGGTATTTTACGGTGACGTTGGAGATCCCCGACGTGAAGCACAAGGTCCGGATCATGGTCCTGTGGCGGGATCGCCACGACCCCGAACCGGTCAAGATCCTGGTCACCAACCGGACCACCTGGGAGGTGGGCCGAGGCGTCCGGGTGTCTGGGCATCGTGGGACGGGCACGGAGACGTTTCCTCGGGACGGCAAGCAGCAACTGGGATTGGGTGATTGTCAGCTGCGTGACTTCCAGGGCCACACCCGGCACATGGACCTGGTCATGCTGGCGTACAGTCTGCTCCTGAGCGAGTTGCAGCAGGGCCGTGCGAAGGAAGGGGCGTTCCAGAGGCTGATGACCATCGGCGAGGCCTGTCGGGCGATGGAGAAGGAGACCCTGCGGACGACGCTCTCGTGGGCGATCGAGCAGGTGACCACTTGGGGGCGTCCCTCTGACCATGTGGTCGCCCAGTTGGGGCTGTCGTGAGATCGTCAGCCCTGGTGCGCAGCCACGCGGGATCGATTGCGCGGTGTGAATTCGATAATTCCTGGCATGATCAGATACTCCGCACTCCAACAGCGCCATCGCGGATGAGGGTCAACTACGCCCATTTTGCCTGCTTCCAGGCTGTGAGGTCACTGTTTGCAAAACTCCAGGTAATATATAATGCAAGTGTTCAACAAAGAGCACTAATGTGATCACGTACCTTCATCGTACCGGACGGTCGCTCCCGGTCCCCTGGTCTCGAGTCGTCTGCTTCCTCGCCTCACCGCCTCTCTGGGTTCGATGGCCAACACGGATCGGGGCATCCGGACCTCGACTTCAGGAGATCCTCCCTCAACACAACCAGCAGCCGTGCAAGCGCTCCACCAGACGCAGGAATACCCCTTGCCACGGGGTCCATGACAACAACCGATAGATCAGCCGACCACCGCTCCGAACGAGCTGGCACGGCATCTGGATCACCGCCGCGCAGAACGTCGCGAACTCCATCCGCAACCACGACCGCTTCTCCGCCGCGTGCTTGGCCGCGTGCCGCGGCGAGACCGGCACCATCAAGGCGCTCCAGGCCTTCAGGCTCCAGGCCAGACTGGCCATCACCATGTAGGCCCAGTTGCTCACCAGGTCATTCACTGGCGTCGTCAGCGCGTGCACGCCGCTCTTGAGCTGCGTGATCAGGTTCTCTTGGTCGCAGCGATCGTTGGCCGAGTGATCGACGACAATTATTTTTCCCGGCCAGCGATCATTAGACCGAAGTTCCAGGGGGGATTTAAGGAAATATCTATAGTGGTAAACGGCTTACGTCAATTCCCGGTTCCCGTTTCTGTCTACACTGTGATCAACCGCAGCGCCTCTGCCTGTAGCGCATCGGCCTCCGTCACCTTGTGAAATGGAGTGTGGTTGGGGTCGGCAGACACAATGCAGCAGTTCCGGCAGCGTGTCCCCAGATGAGCCATCAGTGTGCGAAAACTCTGCACCGGCAGACCGCCCGGTGTCGCGTGCGTCTTCTTCTTGCAACGCGCCGATGCCGAGGACTGGGCAGGGGCCACCGGGTCGCGAGTGCGCCGGTCCTCGCTCAGTTCCTCGTCCTCGAAGAGCAACGGCTCCCATGCCTGTCGCAGATGCCATTCCACATAGTACGCAAGCAGGCACAACAGAATATGAGCGCGCACGCGGTCAGCCGTGCGGTGGTGGATCGGACGCACCAAGAGGTCGATCCCCTTGAGACACCGAAACGCCTGCTCCACCAGGGCCAGCCGCTTGTACGACCGCACCCCGTCGGCGGCAGTCAGTCGATCGGCAGGTTCGCTCGTCCGGATCACATAGATTCCATCGAGCATCTCTTCCTTCGTGATCGCGTCCTGCTTGCGAGACCACCCCAGGTGTCCATCGCGGATCGTCAGACTGAAATGTTTTGCCATCTTGGAATGGTTGATGACCTTGCCCGCCCTCACGCCGATCTCGGCCGCCGTCTCGGGTGGCTTTGCCGACTTCGCCACGCGCGCGGCCAGTGCGCTCAATTCCGTTTCCGTGGCGGCGAGAAGGTCCTGCCGCTTCTGCCGACGCTGCTCGGCCAACTGCGGGTTGGAGCAAGCCACCAGCCGTTCGCCGGGGAATTCCGGCGCGGTGATCTCCGCCAGGCGCTGGGTCTCCAGAGCGTTACGGATCAGGTGGCCGTCGGCCAGGAGGCGGCGGATCGACCCGCTCCGCAGCGCCGAGATCCCGCCCAGGCCCGGGTGTTTCTTGAGCACCTCGATCTGAGTGTGCGTGAGCATGCCACGATCGCCGACCAGCACGACGCGCGACAGGCCGAACCGCTTCGTGAGCGTCTCGACCTGGTCGGGGACGGTCGTGGGGTCGCCGGGGTTGCCGGGGTAGACCGGCACGGCGACGGGCCGCCCGTCGGCGTCGGTCAAGGCGCCGGAGACGATGATCGGCAGGCCAGTCTTGCCGTCACGGTCGTGTCCGAAGCAAGCCAGCGGACAGGTCGTCCCCTCGTAGGAACTGCTGGTGACGTCGTAGAGCACCAAGGCCCCCTCGCTCCGAGGCCGCTGGGCGAGCTTCTTCTCGATCGCCGACTGACGCTCCAGCAGCCAGTCCATGGCGTCGTAGAGTTGATCCTCATGGGCATCGGCGACGTCCAACTCCTCGGCCAAAGTGGTGTCATGCCAGTGTCGCGTGTTGGCCAGTTTGGAGCTGGGAAACACCAGGCGTTCGACGATCATGGCAACGACCAGGTCGCGCCTTCGCGACGGCTCGGCGGCGATGATCTCATCGCGGCCGAGCTTGCGGATCATCTTCAGCACCGCCTCGACGTGCCCGTGCGGCCGCGAGCGCGTGATGCGGATGGCCTCTGCAGCGGGCACAAAGGTTTCGCCCTGAAGGGAGCGTTTGATGAGATCGATGACGTGAGCGGGCAAATGCGAGAGGTTGCCGAGGGTCTCGTGGGTGACGGTGTTTCCTTTGCGAACGGAACGTCGGAGCAAATGGGTGACGTAGGTCTTCCCCTTGTAGACCCTCTTCGTCGTAGCCACATGAACGGCGCCGCCGCGAGCTGCCATGCGGGCATTTTGAGGAGGGGGAACCGGTATGTCAAGAGATCATCCGAGATTTTAGTGGCTACATTTCCGAGTCAAAATCGAGGTTAAGCTCTTAAATTCCAGCGACTTACGTCGAAAAACGGTCCGGAACTCCGGATTAGAATTCCCGGCCCCTGACCCCCGGTAGGCTGTCCCATTTCGGCTCTTCTTAGGCCGGAGCATAGGGATGGTCACCGATCGCCTGTTCAGGAGGCTGCGGAAGTTGATCCAGACCGAAGACACCCTGGCTCAGGCCGCCGACAAGGCCGGCGTCGACGAGAAGACGGCACGCAAGTACCGCGACTCCGACCCGCTCCCCAGTCAGCGGCGCGTCCCCCATACCTGGCGGACCCGGCAGGACCCGTTCCAGGACGTCTGGCCCGAACTCGTCGAGCAGCTCCGGCTCAACCCGGGGCTCCAGGCCAAGACCCTTTTCGATGACCTGCAACGGCGCTATCCAGGACGCTTCCCCGACGTCCAGCTCCGTTGCCTGCAACGCCGGATCAAACAGTGGCGCGCCCTCGAAGGGCCGCCCAGAGAGGTGTTCTTCGCACAGACCCACGAGCCGGGGCGGCTCGCCGAGAGCGATTTCACCCACATGGGCGCTCTCGGCGTCACCATCGCCGGCGAACCGTTCGGCCACCTGGTCTACCACTTCGTGCTGACGTATTCCAACTGGGAGACCGGCACGGTCTGCTTCTCCGAGAGTTTCGAGAGCCTCAGCGAAGGGCTGCAAAACGCTTTGTGGGAACTGGGAGGGGTTCCTCGACGGCATCGCACCGATCGCTTGACCGCGGCGGTCAACACCGATCCGCAGCCCGAGATATTCACTCAGAGATACCAGGCCCTGATGACGCACTACGGTCTCGAAGCCCAGGCGATCCAGCCGCGCAAGGCGAACCAGAACGGCGACGTCGAGCAGAGCCATTACCGGTTCAAGCAGGCCGTCGACCAGGCGCTCTTGCTGCGGGGGAGCCGCGAGTTCGCCGGCCGCGGCGAGTATCAGAGCTTTCTCCGCAAGCTGATGGCCGGCCGCAACGCCAACCGCAAGGGGCGAGTCGCTGAGGAACGGGCCGTGCTCTCGGCCCTGCCGGCCCGCCGACTGGAGATGGCCCGCCGGATCCAGGCACGGGTCGACTCGGGGAGCACGATCCACGTCGGCGGCAACGCCTACTCGATGCCCAGCCGACTGATCGGTGAGTTGGTGGACGTTCACGTCAAGGCCGAGACCCTGGAGGTCTGGCACGGCCCCCGCAAGGTCGACACCTTGCCTCGACTCCGGGGCCGGGGGAAGCATCGCATCGAGTACCGCCACGTCATCGACTGGCTGGTGCGCAAGCCGGGGGCGTTCGAGGAGTACCGCTACCGCGACGCGATGTTTCCAACCTGTCGGTTCCGGATCGCCTACGACGTCTTGAAGGACCGGCGGCCTGGCCGCGCGGTCAAGGAGTACCTTGAGATCCTCCGCCTGGCGAGCCAGGAGGGAGAGAGCGGAGTCGACGACGCCCTGCGGTTGTTGCTCGACGCCGAGCGGACACCCGACGGCGAGGCCGTCGCGGCGGCGCTTCGCAAGGCCACCGGCTGGCGGCGGTGACCGACGTGTCGATCGGGAACGTGGACCTGAGGATGTACGATCGGCTCCTGGAGCCAAGGGAGGCACATGGGTGTGAATCCAGAGGATATGAAGGCGCAATTGACAGACAACTTGAAGGAACTGCACCTGCCGACGATGCGTGGCAGTTTCGAGGAGCAGGCGCAGCGTGCCCAGCAGGAATCGCAGAGCTACGAGCGTTACCTGCTGGAGCTGACCGAGCGTGAGTGCCAGGCGCGGCGTGAGCACCGGATCGAACGGCTCTTGCGGGAGTCGCGTCTGCCGCCGGGGAAGGACCTTCAGGCGCTGAACCTGAAGCGTCTGCCGGCAAAAGTCGTGCAGCAAGTGCGGGCGCTGGTGGACGGGACGTTCGCGGACCGTCGTGAGAACGTCCTGGCGTTCGGGAACCCCGGAAGTGGAAAGACTCACGTTTTATCGGCAATCTCTCACGAATTGATCCGTTCAGGACGGAAGGTCTATTTCCGGAAGTGCGGGCTGATGATCCAGGACCTGCTGGTGGCCAAGCGCGACCTGAAGTTGAGCCGGTATTTCAAGCACCTCGCGCGTTACGAGGTGCTGGTGCTGGACGACCTGGGCTACGTGCAGCAGAGCCGTGACGAGATGGAGGTGCTGTTCTGTCTGCTGGCGGAGCGTTACGAGCGCGGCAGCGTGATGCTGTCGAGCAACCTGGCGTTCTCGGGCTGGGAGGCGATTTTCAAGGACGCGATGATGACGGCCGCGGCGATCGATCGCCTGGTTCACCACTGCGTGATCCTGGAGTTGAACGTACCGAGCTACCGAGCCGAACAGGCCAAGAAAGGCCGCCAAGAGCCCGGTACGGCGGAATAACAACCGGCTGATGCGTCCGGGAAAAATAATGATCGTCGGCCGGGAATTTTAATTGACGCCAATCAGTGCTTGTTCAAGTATTCGATCTCGGTCCACACTCCCGAGTCCAGCGGCTGTCCCTCGGCCAGGAGGCTGGCCGTCATCTGGTCGGCGAGGCCACGGAAATGGTCGTGGATCTCGGTTTCGAGTTGCGCGAAGCTGGCGGGATCGCGGTGCCACTGCTCGAGCCACTGCTGCTTCATGGCATCGACCTGTTGACTCAACTTGGCGGGGATCTCCGCCAGGGGAGGGACGAGGGGGCCGGCCTGGGATTGGGTGCGGATCTCCATGGGCGCCTACGGGTGCTGGAGTACGAGAGGATTGGAGGCTATGCTATCCAGACCCAAGAGAGACCGCCACTTTTTGGGAATCGACCCGTAGCCTCTGACAACGACGACGCGCGGCTCCCGGTGTCAGGCCGGGCCGGCGAAAAAACCCGTTGAGATCACGCACACCATGTCCGACTCGCTGAACGTCGAGGGTTGGTCCTGCCCGGCGCCGCTGCGCGACTACCCGACGGTCGTCCTGGGGCACGGCGGCGGCGGCCGGCTCATGACCGACCTGATCGATCACCTCTTCCTCGAGGCATTCTCTCCCGGGGGCGAAGCTCGCGGGACGGGGAGACCGGGACGGGGAGACCGGGTCAGAACTGTTTTCCGACCCCTTTTCAGCCCTTGACCCTCCCCGGCGGCCATTGCCAGTCGCTCTACCTGCTGGCCTCGCCGCATCCGAAGTGAGGCAGGGAGCGCAACCCGGTCTCCAAGCTCTTGTCGGGGCGGCGCCCACGCCTTCTTTGCCTTTGCCGACCAAAGGGCTCTTCAGCTCGCGACAAGCTCATGCGTGAGCCCGTCGGTCCTTGAAGAGGTAGGACCACCAACCGGAGAGCCGGCTGCGGGAAGACCGCAGCGATCGGGCGGAATTATGCCGGCCTCAAGGTTATGCGGAGTGGGTCCATCCGGTCCCTCTTCGTCCGGCTTGTGCCCGCTACTCGACGATCGCTCGCTTGCTGACTTGGCTCCGCATAATCCGGATGCTCTCCTCGGGATCTCCAACTCGTTCCGAGGAGGGCAACCATGCTCGACGCGCTTTTTCAACGCCCCCATCACATCCGGCGTCTTGAGGCCAACCCGCTCGGCCCAGTCCTCGACCAATTCGCTGATTACCTGATCGGTCACGGCCATCGGGCTGACCACGTTCACCCACTCCTACGTGCGGCCGAACATTACGGCTACTGGCTTGGCATCCGATACGCGACCGTGTCTCGGGACCACGTGACCCCGCCCTCGGCTCGGCAGTTCTTGTACGAGCACCTGCCGAGCTGCTCCTGCGGGGCTCGCTTCCCCCGCTCGCTCGTCCCGAGCCGCAGCGCGATCAACCACCTCCTGCGCCTGCTCGCTCAACAGGACCCGTCTCGCCTGCGGCCACAGCCAACTCGGCACGATCCGCTCATGGCGCACTTTGACTCCTACCTCCAGCAGACCTGCGGGTTGTCCGGGCACACGCGCATCTATCGTCTGCGGAACGCCCGCCAGTTCCTGGAGCGACACTTCGGCAACGCACCCTTGGATCCCAACCGCCTCAAACCGACTGATCTCCAGGACTACTTTCGACACCACGCCGGGCATCTCAGGCCGGGATCGGTCGCCGTCCTGGCGTCCTCGCTGCGCAGCTTCTTGCGCTTCCTGGCTCTGTCTCATGGCTTCGACACATCCCTGGTAGGCGCTGTGCTCGCGGCCCCGCAATGGCCCCTGGATCGACTGCCCAAGGCGATGTCGGACGCGGATCTTCAGGCGGTCCTCGCCCACTTTGATACCCAGACCTCGACCGGCAGGCGCGACCTGGCAATGATCCGATGTATGAGCGACTTGGGACTCCGCGTCAGCGAGGTCGTCGCCTTGACTCTCGACGACCTCGACTGGCGGCGCGGCGTGGTGACGATTCGCGGTGGCAAAGGGACGCGGGGCCGCACGCTTCCTTTGCCCATACCCCTGGGCGAGGCGATCACTGCCTATCTGCTCCGCGGTCGTCCGTCGTCGGCCGATCGCCACCTCTTCCTGCGCCATCGGGTGCCCGTCGGCACAGCCGTGACTCACATGCTGATCCGCGCCGTCTTTCGCCAGGCGTATGCTGCGGCCACCGGGCGTCTGAGTCCGTTGGCACACACGTCCTGCGCCATACGGCCGCGGCCCGGATGCGGTCGGCCGGCCACAGCCTCAAGGGCATCGCCGACGTCCTCGGGCATCGGTCGATGGACACGACGACTATCTACGTCAAGCTCGACGTCGAGGCGCTCCGGGCCGTGGCTCTGCCCTGGCCGGGAGGTGAGTCATGAGCGCTCCGACCATGGTCGACTGCGTGGATGAGTACCTGGCGTACCGGCGGGCGCTGGGCTACCAGCTCCGGGTCGAAGGACCCCTTCTCCTGTCATTCGCCCGCTTCGCCGACGAGTCGGGGCACCGTGGGCCTCTGACCACCGAGATCGCCCTGCGCTGGGCCCGTCTGCCGGAGCATGCGAGCCGGTTGTATCAAGCCCGCCGACTTGAGCTGGTGAGCACCCTGGCCAAGTATCTGGTGCCGCGCGAGCCGGGCACTGAGATCCCGCCCCGTGGGTTGCTCGGCCCGGCACACGCGCGCACGCCGGCGTTCATCTACTCCGACGCCGATCTCGTCGCGCTGATCGACGCCGCCCGGACACTCACTCCGGTCGACGGCCTGCGCTCCCGGACCTACGTTGCCCTGATCGGGCTGCTGGCTTGCACCGGGCTGCGCATCACCGAGGCGCTCACTCTGGGAGAGAGCGATGTCGACTTGGATGTCGGCGTCCTGACGGTTCGACAGACCAAGTACCGTAAGTCACGGCAGGTGCCCCTTCATCCGAGCGCTGTCGGACCGCTTCGTGATTACGCGGATGCCCGTGCTCGCCGCCACCGTCACCTCAGGGGGGCGACCTTCTTCGTGTCCGACGCCGGCCGACCGTTGCCCTACTGGACCGTGCGTAGCACGTTCCATCGATTGCTCCGGAAGGCCATGCCCACGGCGGCGCTTGTCGTTACCCAACTGAATGTATAGTATGGTCGTGCGCTGGCGTCCCGTATCCCATCAGTCATGGAGGGGCCGCTGATGACGTGCGTCTTGGGCCTTGACGGATCTCATGAGTGGGTCAATCATTCCAGCGCCTTGCCCGTTCTCTCGATCCACGGCCGGCGATCGCCCGAGGCGCTCCAAGTCTCTGGCGGAGGGGCCGGCGAGGCCTCAGGGGACGATGCACCGGCGGACCCGGAACCCGGCGGGGGGGTTGAGTTCGGATCCGCCCCGGAACTGGCCCTCCAGTTCGCCTCCGACCCCGCCCTCTGGACGAACATCCACTTCGCCGCCCCCGCCTTGAATCATCCCCGCCGGGTCCGGCGACTTCAGACCATCGCCTTGGCCATGGCGGCCTCGCCCGGCCTGAGTCTCCCCCAGTTGTTCCCCCAATGGTACGGCCTCAAGGCGGCTTATCAATTGTTCGATCATCCCGAAGCCACTCCCGACGCCTTCCAGGTCAGCCATCGTCAGCAGACCCGCCACGCCTTGGGGCAGCCCGGTGAATATCTCTTGATCGAGGACACTTCGGTCGTCTCGTACAGCGGCCGCCTCCCGATCGAGGGACTCGGCGCGGTCGGGCACAGTAGCGAGGGGCAGACGGGCTTCGGCGCTCCATTCGGTCCTGGCGGTGCGCTGGCCCGATGCGGCGCCGGCCCTCGAGGCGACCGAACGTCGGCCCGCGCTGGAGGTGGTGGGCCTGCTCGATCAGCAGTACGACATCCGCACCCCGCATCCGCCAGCGATCGATCCCCGCACGGGAAAGACGCGGCGCCGGCCCTTGAAGAAGGTGCTGAGTCCTGAGGACTGGGGCGTCTGGGAGCGGGCCACCGACCGGGTCGGGCCGGCGCCTCGGGACGCGGCGGTCCGCTGGGTCCGGGTCGCGGACCGGGAGGCGGACATCTCTGAGTATCTCTGCGGTTGTCTTGAGCAAGGACACGGGTTCATCGTGCGGGCGTCGCAGGACCGAGCCGTGGTCGGCACCGCGACCGAGGATGCGGCATGCTACGTCTTCGGCGCGTTGTCGAGCCTGCCGCTGCTGGGCAAATTGCACCTGGAGATTCCGGCCCGTGCGGGGAAGGCACGACGGGTGGCCGCGTTGACGATCACCGCGGGGACGATGACCCTGAAGGGCCCGCGTCGGCTCGGGGCGCGGACGAAGTGGCCCAAGGAACTGACGGTGACGGTGGTGCGGGCCTTCGAGGCGGAGCCCCCCGCTGGTGTGGAACGGCTCGAATGGGTCTTGTACCACGACCGGGGGGTGAGGACGCTCTCGGAAGCGGTGGACTGCGTGCGGAAATACGCCGGCCGCTGGATCATTGAAGAATATCATAAGGCATTGAAGACGGGGATGGGTGCGGAGCGTCTGCAGTTGGAGTCGGCGAGCCGGTTGTACGCGGCGGTGGCGGTGATGAGCGTGGTGGCGGTGCGTCTGCTGAGCCTGAAGGAATGGGCGCGGATCGCGGCCGAGGCGCCGGCGTCGGCCGCGGGACTGAGCGAACTGGAATTAGCGGTGCTGCGTGCAGCGACGGGGAGAGGTGTGGTGACGGTGGGCGAGGTGGCCTTGGCCGTGGGCCACCTGGGGGGCCACCTGAACCGGAAGGGTGACGGGTTGCCCGGCTGGCAGACCCTGTGGCGTGGGATGACGAAGCTTAGGCACTTGGTGGCTGGGGTCCGCCTGGCGCGAAGGATGGATCCTCCCGAGCCGGGATGATCCATCCCGCGCCCCTTGGCGGTCCAGACCTATACATCCGGTTGGGTAATGACAAGCGGCGGCGCCCGTGGGTCGGCCGCGGCCGCGTCTCCACGACCTGCGGCACACATTCGCCTGCCGGCGCCTGCTGGCCTGGTATCACGAGGGCGCCGACATCGACCGCGGCGTCGGCGATCTCTCAGCTTACCTGGGACACGCCAAGGTCACCGACACCTACTGGTATCTGGCGGGCATCCCGGAGCTCTTGGCCTTGGCGGGCCAGCGCTTTGAGCGGTTCGCTGTTTCCCCAGACGGAGACGCCCAATGACCCCTCCCTTTGACACCCTGGTCCAGGACTTCTTCTGCCGACGATTGATCGACCAACAGGGAGCGAGCCCGCGCACGGTCGAGGCGTATCGCGATACCTTCCGGCTGCTGCTGGCCTACCTCCCGCGAAAGCTGGGCAAGTCCGTCCCGTCGCTCAGCCTGTCGGACCTCGACGCCCCAGCAGTCCTGGCATTCCTGGATCACTTGGAGGCCGAGCGCGGCAACGGCCCGCGCACGCGCAACGCCCGCCTGGCGGCATTACGGTCCTTCGTGCAATACGCGGCATCGCGCGACCCGACCGCCTGGCCACTCGTTCGCCGGGTGCTGGCCATCCCTGCGAAGCGCTACACCAGGCCGCTTCTGGGCTACCTGACTCGCGAGGAGATGCAGGCTGTGCTATCCGCCCCGGATGCGGCGACCTGGGCGGGGCAGCGGGACCGTGTGTTGTTCGCCGTGATGTACAACACCGGGGCTCGTGTGTCGGAAGTCATCGGGCTGCGTCAAGCCGACCTGACGGGGGACCACACGCGCTCGCTGCGCATCCGCGGCAAAGGGCGTAAGGAGCGAGCCGTGCCTCTTTGGAAGAAGACCGCGGCGGAGCTGGTCCGATGGTCCAAGCAGCTCGATCCTCAGCCGCAGAGCCCACTCTTCCCGAATGCACGAGGGCAACCGCTCAGTCGGTCCGGGGTCGAGGACCGGCTCGCCCTTGCGGTCAGGAGTGCGGCCGAATCGTTGCCCGAGCCTTCGAGACCGGTCTGTCTCGCCCCATACGATCCGGCACACGACGGCGATGCACCTGTTGCAATCCGGTGTCGATGTGACCGTCATCGCGTTGTGGCTCGGCCACGAAAGCCCCGAGACGACACACCAATACGTGGAAGCCGATCTACGGATGAAAGAGGAGGTGCTGACGAAGGCAAAAGACTTGTCGCCCAAGCCGGTGATCTTTCAGGCGAAGGGTAAGCTGCTCGAATTCCTCGACAGCCTCTGAACGGATTATGCGGAGTCGAGCCGCACGCATTCGCCAGAACAGCTTGATGGTCCGGGCCGCGACTCCGCATAACCTTGAGGCCGGCATAATTGCGTTTATGCGGATATCCGCATAAGCGGAAGAATTGGCTGTTTTTCGGGAGCGAGGGGGCGGTGCGACGGCGGCGATCCTGTTCAGCCTGACGGAGACGTGCAAGCTGCTGGGTGTCGAGCCGTGGGCGTACTTGCGGGACGTGCTGGATCGGGTGAGCACGCACCCGGCGAGCCGGATCGCTGAGCTGTTGCCCGACCGCTGGGAGGCGCTGCGTCGAAGTCGCGAGGGAGCGACACCGACACCGACGACGGAAGGCTCCGCTGATCCGCCTGGTTCGCGGCCGGAGGCGGGGTTCGAGTGCGCCGGGAACGGCGATCGCCGTTGACCGACAGGGCTGGCCCGCGCGCCAACATGAGCGGATCTGGTGAGTGGGGCGTGCCCCACCCCGCGCCTCGGGAGACCCACCGCAGAGCAGGGTGAGGATCGGGCGTGTGCGTTTGGACGAAGTCACGCGAGGGCTCGCCGCTCGGATGAGTGTCAACTGTGGCCGTTGGCGCGCGCCCGCGCGGGCGATGAAGCCGTCGTGAGCCCGGCCCGAACCGGGTGCCTCACCGAAGCGAGAGTTCCTCTCGCCGCGCCTCAGGACCAGGCACAATGGTCCCCGGCACCATCATGGCTACAGGTCACGCCGCTTTCCAGATGCACTTCACTGGACGCTTACAGGCATCCAGCAGACCGCGACACCGGGGGCAACAGAGGAGAGTCAGGAGTTCGGCGTTCATCGAACCATTGTAGCGGCGCAAACTGCCGGTGGGCACCACGCCAACTCCCTCCGCGGATGCGGCCGACTTTGGTAGAATGAGACCGGCGGTGGGGAAATCCAGGAGGGTCCGCGGGGCGGACCCCACGAGATTTCCTTTCATCGATCTGGTCACATGAGCCGTCAAGTTTTTCTCACGAACGATGCGCGATTGAGCGGATTCCCAGACCTCACCGTGGAAGTCTTGTCTCGAGCTTCGAGAAGGAAGGTCGTGTCTCCTCCTTGGATCGGACGGGTCCGAAGCCTCTTGAAACGCTGGCGCGACTCGGGCCTCGGACCCGGCTGGGTGGTCGCCGTCTCCGGGGGGAGCGATAGCGTCGGCCTGCTCCGAGTGCTGCATGCGCTGGCGTCCGAGCTCGACGTGCGGCTCTCGGTGGCGCACCTCGATCACGGGGCCCGGGGCGAGACGTCGCGGGCCGACGCCGCGTTCGTGGCGCGGCTGGCGGAGACGCTCGGCCTTCCGTTCGACCTGGGGCACTGGCGGCCGGGCCGCCCCGGCCACTTCGAGGCCGACGCGCGGCGCGCACGCTACGCCTGGCTGGCCGAGGTCGCGCAGGCGCGCGCCGCCTCGGCCGTGGCCGTGGGCCACACCCGCGACGACCAGGCCGAGACCATCCTCCACCGGATCGTGCGCGGGACCGGTCCCCGAGGGCTCGCCGGGATGGCGGCCTGGCGGCCCCTGTCCGAGGAGGTCGTGCTGCTCCGGCCGCTCCTGAAGGTCGCGCGCGCGGCGATCCGGGATTACCTCGCCGCGCTTGATCAGCCCTATCGCGACGACGCCACCAACGCCGACCTCTCGCGGACCCGCGCCCGGATCCGGCACGACCTGCTGCCCAAACTCGCCGCCGAGTACAACCCGAAGGTCGCCAATGCCCTCGTCCGTCTGGGCGAGCTGGCCGGCGCGTCACATCGCAGCTACCGGCGCCGCGTGCTCGAGGCGGAGCGGATCGCCACGCGGTTGTCCGCCTCTGAGGAAGTGGTCCTGGATCGCGCGGAGCTGATCCGGCTCCCCCGGTTCCTCCGGGCCGAGGTCCTGCGGCTCGCCTGGCGCCGCGCGGGCTGGCCCGAGGCCGGCATGGGCGCCACGCAGTGGCGAAGGCTGGCCGACCTGGCCCGTCGGACCCGCGCGGCCCGTGATCGTCCGCGGCATTGAGGTCACGCCCGGCCCCCTCCTGGTCCTGAGACGTCCGACCGCCCCCAAGCCGCCGGCCCGAGGCCCCATCCCTGCCGCGGCGTTGCCCCTCGAACTGCCCGGTGTGGTTCCCTGGCTCAACGGCCGGGTCGTCGCGACCCTCGACCCCGATGCCCCGCGCGACGAGACCCTCGACCTCGATACCCTCTTTCCCCCGTTTTGGGTTCGTGCCCCGGTCCCCAGCGACCGCTTCGTGCCGCTCGGGATGGGCGGGCGAAGCACCCCGCTCAACGACTTCTTCCGGGGTCGCCGCGTCCCCCGCGAGCGGCGCGGGCGGGTCCCCCTGGTCTGCGACCGCTTCGGGATCGTCTGGGTCGTCGGCCACCGGATCGCCCACCGCGTCCGACTGACCGAGGCGACCCGGCGACACGGTTGGCCTGCGCTGGGTGGAGGACTGATGCGCATCCCGAGACGTTTGTGCTCGCCGGAGGTGGCCGGGGCAAAAGCGAGCATCGCGCGCGTGCTCCGGGGAGGGCCTCCTGTCCCGGGGCACGCTCGCTGCGCTCGCTTGGCCCCGGCCACCCCCGCCGTCTCCCTTCGATCCTTTCCGACCGATTCGCGGGACGGGTCGCGCTTCCACCCCGATAATCTCTCAAGGAGGACCGCGCCGTTGGCTCCTTGACACGTCGGAGAGAACGAATCGGGTCCGAAGACCGCCGGCGTGATCGCGTGCCCCCCCTTGCCCCCCCTGAATAGATCATCGGGCTGGCGGGCCGAAGCGTCCCGCAAATGTCGGGGACGCATCGCGGAGGGGTCAGGAAGGCTGGTCGACGCCCTGGCCAGCGGGTCACAGTCCGGGGAGGGAGAGCCGAGTCGACGCGCGGCGCATCCCGAGATCGCGATCGCACGACAGGACGGTTGTAGGTCGGTTGTTCCTGCACGAGGGTTGCGATTGTCACGGCAGCGGCTTTGACGTACCATTCCGTGCCCTTCTGATGAGTGTCCTCAGTGATCACCTCTCTCAAAAAATCCACGGCGGACCATGACCGAGCCACCACCGCAACTCCGGGTGATCGACAGGCTGGCGTCGCTGGCGCTGGTGCTGGAGTGGGCGTTGGGGCTCCGGATCGTGGCGGCGAACGTGGTCCAGTGGTATACCCAACTCAAGGGAGCGCTGTGCGTCTTCCCCGATACGACGATCTACTGGCTCCTGGCCGGTACGATCCGCGACGGTGCCCCCTACGAGGTGCTGGAGCGGGGCGACTTGCCCCACTTCTCCTTGAGGACGCCGGGCTATCCCCTGTTCCTGGCGCTCTGCCGGATGGTGTTCGGCGACTGCTTGCTTGCGGTCCGGCTGGTGCAGGCCGGATTGGGGACGCTCAGCGTCTGGCTCGTCTTTCGGCTGACGGAGCGGGTAGCGCGCCGATCGCGCCGGGTGGTGCGGGTGGACGACGCCACTGGTGGCGGCGGCTCTCGCGGCGTTCGACCCGTTCTTCGTGGTGACCTCGGCGCTGATCCTGTCCGAGGCGGCGTTCGTCCCGCTGATGCTGGTGAGCCTCTGGGGCCTGGCGGCGCTCTGGTCGAGGGCCGACGAGGCGTCGCCGCCCCGGCTCGCATGGGCCTCGGCGTTGCTGACGGGCGCCGCGTCGGGCGCGGCGGTGCTGGTTCGGCCGTCGTGGGCGCTCGCCGTGCCGGCGATGCTGCTGGCCTGGATCGTCGCGAGCGGCCGGGGGCGGCGCGCAGGCGGCGCGGGGGGCGGCGCTGGTCGTGCTCGGAGTGGCGGTCGTGATGGCGCCCTGGTGGATCCGCAACGCGCGGGTCTACGGCCGGTTCGTCCCGACGGCGCTGTGGATGGGGGCCAGCCTCTACGACGGCCTCCATCCCGGCGCGACCGGGGCCAGCGACATGCGCTTCATGGCCGCCCCCGACATCTGGCCTCTCGACGAGGAGACGCAGGATGCCGAGCTCTGCCGCCGTGCCTGGGCGTTCGTCCGCGCGCATCCTGGCCGGACGCTGAAGCTGGCGGCGATCAAGCTCGCGCGGTTCTGGAGCCCCTGGCCCAACGCGGACAGGTTCCGCTCACCGGTCGTCGCCGTGACCAGCGCGATCTCCACGCTGCCGCTGTTCGCGCTCCTCGTCCTTGGCGCCTGGGACCGCCGCCGAGATGCCCGCGTCCTGGTCCTGCTGGCGGGGCCGCTGCTCTATTACTCCGCCCTCCACATGATTTTCGTCAGCTCGATGCGCTACCGGATCCCCGCTGCCATCCCGGCGATGGGGCTCGCCGCGATCGGGCTCAATCGGATGCTCGAAGGCAGAGATGGCAGATGGAAGATGTCATATGGAAATTAGAGATGAAAAATAGATTATATCTAATGTGTCATTTTTGTCCGTGGCCTGCCGTTTGGATTTGCGATCCCTCCACGGAAGGAGGTCATGGCCGATGCGGTTTCGTCGAATCCGTGCCCGTGTGTGGAAGACCATGTTCTGGGGCATGGTCCTGGTGCTGACGAGCCTGGCCGGGGGGCTCTGGTTCGCCTATGCGTACGTGACCGATAGCGCCACTCTGGCCGGGCTGATCCAGGCCGAGGTGCCGCGGTATCTGCTGGGGGGGCGGCTGGAACTGGCTCGGGTCCGGGTCCGACCGTTCGTGGGCGAGATCAACCTGTCGCATGTCGTCGTCCGGCAGGTGATCGATGGCGCGCCCTTCCAGACGTTGCGGATCCCCTGGATGCACGTCCGGCACGATCCCCGCGCGGTGCTGCGGCGACGGTTCGTGCCCAGCGAGGTGGTGATTGCGCAGCCGACGCTCCGGCTCCGCCGCCGCAAGGAGGGGACCTGGAACCTTCAGGGTCTGCTGGTCGACCCATGGCCCGGCCCGCCGGTGAAGACGCCGCCGCCGATCCTGATCCAGAACGGGACAGTCGAGCTCTGTGAGGAGGACGCCCACACCGGCACCGCGATCCTCCGCGACGTGACCGTCCGGATCGAGGCGGCCGGCGAGGACCGGCTCAAGTTCGAGGGCTCGGCCAAGGGCGACGCCTTCGAGCGGCTGGGCCTGCAAGGGACGATCGACCGCGCCTCCGGCCGGATCACACTGCGGGGGGACTTGGCCGGCCTGGCGATCTCGGAGACACTCCACGGGCGGCTCCCGGTCGAGGTCCGCCCGACCTTCGAGCAGGTCGGCCTGATCCGGGGCGAGGTGGACCTCTGGCTCGGCCAGATGACCTACGACCCCGAGGCCCGCCCGAGGATCCGGTACGAGGGCTCGGCGCGGCTCCGGTCGGGCGTCTGGAACTGCCGCAAGCTGCCGTTCTCGATCAACGATCTGTCGGCCCGCGTCTCGATCCGCGACGGCGTGCTCACTGTCGAGCGCGCCGTGGGCTACAACGGCACGACGACCGTCCGCGTCGCGAAGGGGCGTCTCGCGCTCGGCAACCCCGCGCGGGCGCCGCTCGACTTGCAATTCGACCTCATCGACCTGGAACTCGACGAGCGGCTCCGCGCCTGGACCCCACCCGAGTTCGCCGACCTCTGGAGGGATTTCCAGCCCCAGGGGCGGATCAGTGCGGCCGTGCACGTGGTCCGCGCAGTCGGAAGGAGGGCCGGTCGGTTTCGGCTGGACCGTCGATTGCCGCGACGTCGCGATCCTCTTCCGCCACTTCAAATACCCGCTCGACCATATCCGGGGCCGGATGACCTGCGAGAAGCAGCACATCCGCCTCGACCTCCAGACGCTGCTGGGCAATAAGCCGCTCCGCGCCTGGGGCACGATCGATGACCCCGGCCCCCATGCGGCCCACGCCCTGCTCAATTTCGAGGGGGAGGCGCTGCCGATCGATAAGACGCTGCTCGACGCCCTTCCTTCCGAGATCCGCGTGGTCGTCGATCAGTTCCAGCCGTCGGGGACGGTCCGGGGCCGAGCGCGGTCGAGTGGTTCCCACCCGCCAGCCCCCGTGACCCGCCCAATGGCAAGCTCACGCTCGACGCGGTCCTTGACCTCAACGAGCGGTGCGCGATCAAGTGGGCCGGGCTCCCGTACCCCGTCGAGAACCTGACCGGCCGGCTCGAGTTACACCCCAACTCGTGGACCATCACCAACATGCGCGGCGGGAACGGGGTGGCTGTCATCACCGGAAGCGGGCGGGTCGAGAAGCTCGACGGACTCGGCGACCCACTCAAGGTGGACCTGCACCTGAACGCCGAGAAGCTCCCGTTCGACGACCAGTTGCGCGCGCGCTGCCGGAAGCCTGGCAGAAGACGTGGTCCACACTCAACCCCATCGGGTCGAGTGACGTGGACGCCACGATCCGGCTCGCACCGGCCAGCCCGACCACTACCACCTGGTGATCGATCCCCGGCCCGACACGAGTATCCGCCTCGAATTCAGCCGCGCGCCGAAGCCGGGGATCGACCCGGGCGGCACGTTCAACCTGGCGATGGAGGATGTCAAGGGCCGGTTCATCTACGACAACGGCACGGTGACGATGCGCGACGTCGGGTTCCGGTTCCACGGCGCGCCGGTGCAGTTCGAGTCAGGGGTGGTCACGGTCGAGGACAGCGGCCGGTTCCGGCTTGGTGTCACTGGGGTCTGGGTCCGCGACTTCCGGCTCGACGCCGGGCTGCGCAAGATCATGCCGCCGGTCATGGCCAAGTTTGCCCAGCGATTCGACGAGGGCAAGCCCCTGGGTGCGATCAAGGGGAACCTCGGCCTGAGCTGGTCGGGCCCCGGCCAGCCCGTCATCTGCGGATGGGATAATGTTATGATTATTCTTAACGATAATGCGATCCAGACCGGCTTCCCCCTGGAGCACATTCAGGGGCAGCTCGATCACGTCCGGGGCCGGTTCGACGGCGACCACCTCGACGTCCATGGCGCCTTGAAGCTCGACAGCGTCAGCCTGCTCGGCCAGCAGGTCACCGACCTGGAATCCCCGTTCCATGTTGCGCACGACCTGGCGCGGCTCGACAACATCCGCGGCAAGCTGCTGGGCGGCGAGCTGGACGGCCAGTTCGAGGTCAGCCTCGACAAGACCCCCCGCTATGCCGCCAGCCTGGCCGTCCGCGGCGCCGATCTCCAGAGTTTCGCCAAGACGCTGCCCGGTCGGCAGACCTTCCGCGGCCTGGTCTTCGCTCGGCTCGACTTCAACGGTCTGGGCAACGACCTGCGGACCCTGCAGGGCCAGGGCTCGGCCGAGATCGTCCAGGGCGACCTCGGCGAGCTGCCCGTCGTGCTCCGGCTGTTCAACTTCCTCAAGCTCTCGCCCGCGACCAAGACCGCGTTCGACACGGCCGACGTCGCCATCGCGATCCAGAACGGAGAGTCGGTGCTCGACCCGATCAAGCTCACCGGCAACGCCATCAGCCTTCTGGGCCGTGGCACGCTGGACGCGCAGGGCGATCTCGATATGAGGCTCAAGGTCATCCTCGGCCGCGACCGGATCCGCGTGCCGATCGTCAGCAGCGTGCTCCGCGAAACCACCGGCCAGATCTTTGCGATCCGGGTCCGGGGCACGCCTGCCTATCCCAAGTTCACGCTCGAAACCCTGCCGACCGCCTCCGAGATCGCCAAATCCCTGGGCAACCGACGCCTCCCCCGCGCCGACCGCGAACGGCAATGAGCGGCCCGAGACGCCCGTTTGCGGGATGACGGACGTGCCGGGCACCCGATGCGGCCCAGATCTCTCGGACCGATCTCCTTGCCGGGCTTTGAGTTGCCGCTGACCGTCTCCGACGAGTGGCCTCGCCCGAAATGACCGCTCAGGGGTGGACGCCCCGGTCACCGGGGGGGAGAGTGCCCCAGCCGAGCTTGTCGCGCAGCGTTCGGTAGAAGCTGTGGCCGGGCAGGCGGACCATCGGGAACGGCGTGGTACCGCGACGCACGATCGCGCGGTCACCGTGACTGACGGGCACCTGCACCTGACCGTCGATGACCAGCACGGTTGCAAGCTCCGGGACCAGCGGCACCATTTCGAAGACCTTGTGTGTGCTGTCCACCAGCGGGCGCTGCGTCAGCGTGTGTGCACAGATTGGTGTGACGACGAACATGTGCGCGTTCGGCGGCAGGATTGGGCCGCCCGCCGACAGGCTGTGCGCCGTCGAACCGACCGGCGTGGCGATGATCAGGCCGTCGCCCCGGTAGGTCATCACACTCTCGCCGTCGATCGAGAGTCCGATCTCCAGCAAGTGGAACAGCGGCGCGGAGCGGAGCACGACGTCGTTCAGGCCGCGGAACTCGCGAGTCGGCCCGCTCCGGGGTGTCAGCGTGCACGACAGCGTCATCAGGTTCTCGATCGTGTACCGCCGATCGGCCAGATCGCCCAGCCGCTCCAGGAAGTTCTCCGGAGACAGGTCGGCCAGGAAGCCGAGCCGGCCCAGGTTCACGCCGAGCACCGGCGTCGGGTGATCCCCCATCCGCCGCGCGGTGTGCAAGACGGTCCCGTCGCCGCCGACGACCACCGCGATGTCGGCCGACAGGCCTGACAGGTCGGTGTCTGAGGCCAGGTCGAGGCCAACCAGCCTCAGTCCCGGATGGCCGGTCAGCGCCTCGGCCAGGCGATTCGCCTCGATCCGGACTTCCGCCTTGGTGCCGTTGCCCAGGATCACCACCTCCAGCGGCGGCAACGACAGCGCGCCCGGGGCATCGGTTTCGCCGCGGAGGATGGCTTGCCCATGAGATCGTGCCCGTCGAGAGAGGAGTCGGCCACTCGCCATGTTTGACCGTCTTGGCTTGCCCGAGATACACCCACGAAGACGTGCGCAGACACCCCGGTATGATGCCCTGTGAGACCCCGTGTGAGGAGACGGGCCTTCCTCGGAATCGCCTTCCCGGGGCTCAGGTCGCGCAGGCCTGGCCGTTCTCGGCGAGGATGGCGGGCAGGCCGACGGCGCGGGCCAGGTCGAGCGCGGCCTGGGTGATCCCGTCGACATCGAGGCCGACCTCGGCAAACTGCTCGTCGCGCTCGGCGTGGAGGATGAAGCGGTCGGGCAGGCCGAGCCGGCGGACGTGCGCCGTCGAGAGGCCGGCGTCATTGGCCGCTTCAAGCACCGCCGAGCCGAAGCCGCCCATCAGGCAGCCCTCCTCGACCGTCAGCACAAACCCGCATTCCTCGATCGCCTTGAGTACCGTCGGCTTGTCGAGTGGCTTGACGAACCGCGCGTTGACCACGCCGATTCGCAGGCCGTACTGCTGCCGGAGCCGCTCGGCCGCCCGCAGGCAACTGCCGACCAGCGTCCCGCAGGCCAGGAACATCCCGTCGGTCTCCCACTCGAGGATCTCGGACTGGCTCAGCTCGATCGGCTGGACCTTGCGGTCGATCGTCTCCAGGTTCGCCTTGGGGTAGCGGATCGAGACGGGCGCGTCATGCGCGAGCGCGAAGTTGATCATCGGCGCGACGTCCTTCTCGTCGCCGGGGGCCATGACGACCATGTTGGGGAAGACCCGCATGGAGGCCAGGTCGTAGATGCCATGGTGCGTCGGTCCGTCGGCGCCGACCAGCCCGGCGCGATCGAGGGTGAAGACGACCGGCAGGTTCTGCAGCGCCACCTCTTGGAAGATCTGATCGTACGACCGCTGGAGGAACGTGCTGTAGATGTTCACGACCGGCCGGACGCCCACCTTGGCCATTCCCGCTGCGAAGGCGACGGCGTGACTCTCGCAGATCCCGACGTCGAAGAACCGGCTCGGGAACGTGTCGCGGATCTTCTGCAGCTTGTTTCCCTCGCACATCGCGGCCGTCAGGACCGTGACCTTCGGGTCGCGCTGCATCGCCGCGAACAAGGCCGCGCTGACGGCGTCGGTGTACGCCTTGCTCGACGACATCTTGAGCGGGATGATCCCGTCCTCGACCGTCTGGAACGGCGCGGGGGCGTGGTACTTGACCGGGTCCTTCACCGCCGGCTCGAATCCGTGCCCTTTATCGGTCAGAACGTGGAGCAGGACCGGCCCGTCCATCGCCTTGACACTCTCGAGGTAGGTACGCAACGTCCGCAGGTCGTGGCCGTCGATCGGGCCGATGTAGGTGAAGCCCAGCTCCTCGAAGAGCATGCCGCCGTGGAGCGACGCCTTGATCGCATCCTTCATCTGCTGGAGCCAGCGGTCGGCCTGGTCGCCGACCAGCGGGATCGCCGGCAGGAGCTTGCGGACCCGCTTGTTCCAGTCGTTGTACATCGGCGTCATCCGTGCCTTGTCGAGGTAGTAGGCCAGGCCCCCGACGCGCGGGCAGATTGACATCTTGTTGTCGTTGAGGATGACTAGGAACTTCTTGCGCAGTCCGGCGGCGTTGTTCAGCGCCTCGAAGACGATACCCGAGGGGAACGCACCGTCGCCGATGATGGCCACCGAGTGCCGCTCGGGGTGGCCCATCAGGTCGTCGCCCGCCTTCAGGCCCAGCGCCGTCGAGGGGGCACAGCCGGCGTGCCCGGTCATGAACAGGTCGTAGGGGCTCTCCGCCGGGTTGGGGTAGCCCATCAGGCCTCCCTTGGTCCGGATCGTGTGCAGCTCCTCGGCGCGCCCGGTGATCAGCTTGTGCGGGTAGATCTGATGGCCGGTGTCCCAGATCAGGCGGTCCCTGGAGAAGTCGAACGTCAGGTGCAGCGCCAGGCAGAGCTCGACCACGCCGAGGTTGCTGGCGAAGTGCGCCGAGCGCCGGCCGACGACGCCAATCAACTCGTCGCGCATCTCCCCGGCGAGCTGTGCGAGCTCCTTCTCGGAGAGCGTCAGCAGGTCGGCCGGCGACGCGATCTTGGGCAACATCGTGCTGCTCATCAGCGATCCCTTTCCAAAAGATCCAGGGCCAGAGCCCGCAAGCGATTGCCGCGATCCCCCAGGGCCGCCAGCGCCGATACCGCCTCGTCGGCCAGTTGCCTGGCCCGCTGGCGCGATCCCTCTATCCCCAAGAAACCGGGATAGGTCCACTTTCCTAACTCGAAATCCTTGCCGACCCGCTTGCCCAGCTTGGCTTCGTCCCCCTGGACGTCGAGCAGATCGTCGATGATCTGAAACGCCAGTCCCACCGCATGTCCATAGACATCGAGTGCGTGCAAACTCGCTTCGTCGCCGCCCGCGACGATCGCCCCCATCCGCAGCGCGGCGCAGAGCAGGGCCCCCGTCTTGCGGCGGTGGATGGCCTCCAGCGCCTCGGTCGTGCCATCGTCGCGTCCCTCGGCCTGGAGGTCGGCCATCTGCCCCCCAACCATCCCGGCCGGCCCCGCCGCCTCGGCCAGCGCCCGGACGCAACCGGCCGCCGCCTCGGCGGGTGTGACGTGACGCGCCAGCACCTCGAACGCCAGCGTCAACAGCCCGTCGCCCGCCAGGATCGCCGTCGCCTCGTCGAACGTCTTGTGGCAGGTCGGCCGGCCCCGCCTCAGGTCGTCGTCGTCCATCGCGGGCAGGTCGTCGTGGATCAGCGAGTAGGTATGCACCATCTCCAGGGCGCAGGCCGCCGGCAGCGCCGTGCGGGGGTCGGCCCCGCACGCCTCGGCCGCCATCAGGCACAGGACCGGGCGGAGCCGCTTGCCCCCCGCCATCACGCTGTAGCGCATCGCCGCCGCCAGCCGCGACGGACAGCCCGCCCCCGGATCGTCCGCAGCTTCGGGCAAGTAACGTCCCAGTGCCTCGTCAACCCATCGTCGGGCCTCCTCAAGGAATGTCGGCCAGCGGCGAAGACTCTCTCGGCGTCGAAGTCGTCATGAGCTAATCGTTTCCAGCGGCGAGCCAAGGGCGGGCCGGCACGCCGTCCCTTGCGTGCCCCGTCTCTCCCACCACCGGGACCGACCACCAAAGTTGCGATTATTGTTGACAATCGTGCCCCAATTGTCCACATGGCTCCAGAAAAACTTTGCACTGCAAAGTGACAGGGACCGGGTATCCTGAGGTTCCCGCGCGGCGGCGGTCCGCCCGGTGAATCAATCCTAGAATGGGAGGGCGTCGTCGTCGCCGTCGGACGCGGGTTTTTGGGCGAGATTGGAGCGGGTTGGGGTCGGCTCGCGTCCGGTGGTCGCGGTGGCATCGAAGGGCGCGGTCATGGGGTTGCCCGCGTCATCAACACCCGTCAGCAGCGCCACGGTCTGCTCGGCGCCGTCGAGCAGGCCGTAGCAGTGGGCCAGCAGTCGGATGCCCTGCTCGTATCTGGCCAAGGCGACGGCCAGTTCAGGTCGCCGGACTCCAGGTCGTCGACGATCCGTTCCAGTTGTTTCAGGGCGTCTTCGAACGTCGGGCTGGGATTCATGGGTCATGATCTCTCTTCGACGCGGCTGAGGAGCCGGCCCGAGGCGAGCCGGGTCTGGATGAGGTCGCCGGGATGGACGTCGTCGACCGAGCGGAGCGGGGTGGTGCCGCCGGCGAGGAGGGTCAGGCTGTAGCCGCGGGCCAGGACGGCCAGGGGGCTGAGCGCCTCGAGCGCGGCGGCGCGGCGGGCGAGGCGGTGCCGGCGGCCGTCGAGGTCGCGCGCGAGGGCGCGGCGGGCGCGGTCGGCCAGGCGCGTCGAGGCGGGCGCGAGCCGCCTGAAGCCGGAACCGGGCCGACTGCGCGAGCCGAGCGGCCAGGCGGTCGAGCGCCTGGCGGACCTCGCGGGCGTCGGGGACGCCGATCTCGCCCGCCTCGCTCGGCGTCAGCGGCGCGGCGGTCGGCGGCGAGGTCGGCGATCGTCAGATCGATCTCGTGGCCGATCGCCGAGACGACCGGCAGTCCGCGACGCGACGATCGCCCGCGCCACGACCTCCTCGTTGAACGCCCAGAGGTCTTCGAGGCTCCCGCCGCCCGCGCGCGACGATGATCAGGTCGGCGCCGGCGACGCGGTTGGCCAGCGCGATCGCGGCGGCGACCTCCTCGGCCGCGCCGGGGCCCTGGACCCGCGTCGGCGCGATCAGGACCTCGGTGGCCCGCCACCGGCGGCCGAGGATCTGGAGCAGGTCGCGGACCGCCGCGCCGGTCGGACTGGTCACGACCACGATCCGCCGCGGGAACCGGGGCAGCGGCCGCTTCCGCGCCGGGTCGAACAGCCCCTCGGCCGCCAGCCGCGCCAGCGTCTGGCGGAACGCCAGTTCGAGCGCGCCGATCCCCTCGGGCTCGATCCGATCGAGCGTGACCTGATACTCGCCCCGGGGCGCATAGACCGACAGCCGCCCCCAGACCCGGACCGCCAGCCCATCGGTCAGCTCGAAGACGAGCCGTTGCGCCGCACTCCTCCAGAGCACCGCGCGGACCTGCGCCGCGTCGTCCTTGAGCACGAGATAGACGTGCCCCGACCTCGGCCGCGCGACGTTCGAGACCTCGGCCCGCAACGCGACCTCGGCGAACCCCAGCTCCAGCGCGGCCTTGATCCGCGCCGTCAGCTCGGAGACCGATTCGAGCCACAACCCGGCCGGGTCCTCGGCGGCGTCAAACAATGAAAGAGTGCTCATGTCTCTGAAATCCTGGGCCACATCCCTGCATCCGCCCCGGAGGGGAGGCGCGTGCGTCCCTCGTCCGGCCCCGGTGGAGCGTCCGACTCAGAACATCGTATCGTATGAACGGCGCCCCGCTCGGGGTGGCCGGTGCCATCAGGATACCGAACAGTCCGAGCAGCAGGAAGACCGGCCGAAGCCTCATCGGTTTCCAGAGGCCGACGAGGCGGAGGGCCGCCGCGGCGATCCAAAACGTCGCGGCCAGGGTCGGGCGGCCCCGGAAGGAGGCGTAGAGCCGTCCAAGGAAGCGCGGGAATCGGAGCTGATGGCTCAGCGTGATCCGGTTCCCCCGCACGATGCCGAAGCTGGCGGTCGCCCACTCGCCGACGCCGTCGATGGTCGGGGTCGCGGCCTCCTCGAACGGCGACGGGCAGGATTGCACCGCCTGCGCAGGGAAGTCATGGTCGTGCCTCTTGCGCGTGAACCGCTCCTCCTGCGCCGTGGCGACAATCCGGCCAGCGACCACCAGCGCGGCGGCGGAGTCGTGAGAGAACGCGGAGATCCCGAGGATGGCGGTCATCTTGGCATGATCACAATCTGTGAGAGCCGAGGAGGGTCGAAGCCCGCTTGCTGGGGGTGGTCCTCAGGATTCACGAGGAAAACACAGGTGGTGTGCGTCTCGGGGTCCTCGACGCGGACCGGTGTCTCTTCCGCCCGCTCGACAGCTTGCCGTTGTTCGGGGGTGAGGGTAGTCATCGGGGCGCTCCTTTGCGTCCATATGTAGCGAGCAGCAGCAGATTCGGGGTGATGTCCATGTTGCGAGGCTTTCCCGTGAGGTCGATCTCTCGTCGCTCCACGACCCGCCTTCCTGGTCCTTCCGCGGCACGTCCTCGCCATTTGCGGGACACGTCGCCGCCCCAGCTCGATGATATCATCAGGGGGGGGCAAGGGGGGGCGTGCGGCCGGCAAGGGGGTCTTCGAGCCTGACGCGATCTCCATGTCAAGGAGCGAACAGCGCGGTCCTCCCTTGGAGATTATCGGGGAGGAAGCCGGATTCGTCCCGCGAATCGGTCGGGAAGGACTGAAAGGCGCGGACCGCCTCTCGGTGCGGAGGAGCCGTGCCATTTCCGGACCCCTGGGACCGAAGGGTTCTCGTGAACCAGCACGAGCTTGACGAGCCTGATACGTGCCCCGGTCGCGTCCGACCCCGGAGCTGATCCTCCGCGGTGTCGAGCGGAAAGCGCGGCCGATCGGCGAAGTCGCCGAGGAAGACGACAAAGCGGGGTCACTCGGGTGGAGCCTCCAGCCGAGCCAGGAGCCGCTCCAGGGTCGAGTGCTGGCCGTGCCGGTCGGCGATCGCCCTAGATCGTGATTTGATAATGATATGTATTTATTTAAGTAACTTTGATTTTCTTGAGTGATTTTGCTGGGACGGGCATGCATTGCCGGGTGAACAGAGATTTTGGAAAAAAAATCGGAGGGTCGGACCATAGATGTCCTTCCCCCATTCTATGATGGCGATAGGATCTGTCCTTCACCGATTTCCGATGGAGGGCGAAGACCACGGGAGCGAGGGGAACATGCACCTGTCCTCACGGCCGCCCCTGGCCCGCATGATGGCGATCGACCAGGCCCTTCGGGCAGGTACCTGGCCCAATGCCACGACCTTGGCCGACCAGTTGGAGGTCAACTCCCGGACCATCCGGCGCGACATCACCTATCTCCGCGACCAGCTCCAAGCCCCGATCGAGTTCGATCCAGTGCGCAACGGATACCGCTACTCCGAGCCGACATTCCGCTTGCCGTTCTGCCAATTGACCGAGGGGGAGTTGGTCGCGCTGCTGCTGGCCGAGCGACTCCTGCGGCAGTATCGTGGAACGCCGTTCGAGCAGGACTTGCGGCGGGCCTTCTTCAAGATGACGAAATTGCTCCCCGATGCCGTCTCGGTCCGCCTGGACGCGGCGGCCGATTGCCTCTCGGTCATGCCCGCGGTGCAAACACCTTATCACCCCGAGACGTTCGCGGCGCTGGCCCAGGCGGTCGTCTGTCGCCGGCAGATCGAGATGGTGTACTGGACCGCGGGACGGAACGCGACGACCAGCCGCGCGTTCGATCCCTACCACCTGACGCTGATCGACGACGGCTGGTACGTGATCGGCCACTGCCATCTCCGCGGCGACGTCCTCGTCTTCGCGGTGCAGCGGGTGCGCTCGGTGCAGGAGACCGGCGTGACGTTCGACCGACCGGCCGACTTCCGGGTCGAGGATTACATGGGCGGCAGCTTCCGCACCGTCCGGGGTGAGGGCCATTACCGTGTGGAACTCCGGTTCACGCCCGAGTTCGCCGGCCGGATCGCCGAGAAGGTCTGGCACCACAGCCAGATGAGCAAATGGGAAGCCGATGGCGGCCTGATCCTGCGGTTTGAAGTCTCTGATCTCCGTGAGATGAAGAGGTGGGTCCTGTTCTGGGGAGCCGACTGCGAAATTTGTAAGCCGGACGAACTGCGCGAGATGATCACCGCGGAATTGAGGGCAATGTTCGGACGGTATAATAAAGCAGGCGGAGTCTGAGCCCATGCCCGTTTCCATCGCGTCGGAGGTAACGGTCTATGCTTGAAGCGATGCGGCGATTGGCACTCGACTGGCTCCAGCTCAAACTCGGAGTTGGGGACCAGGCCGATCCAGAGGAATGGTATGGACAGGTCCAATCCTCCGAACCAGCTCGGCTATTCCCCATGCTGGTCGAACCCGGAGAGAAGATCGAACACTACTACACCCTACGACCCGACCCTCGGGACGACGAGTTGGCCGTGCTCGAAGTCCATGACTTCCGTAAGGGAGACAACCTTCGTCTCCCGTTCAACCAGCCGTCGGGCTCCCAGGCCGCAGCACTGGGACCGGTCTTGAAGCGGACGGCAGGAGACTCGAAGGGCAAGCCACCAGGACCAACACCCAAGATCCTGGAGACCACCCTCAAATCCTTCGATGCGATCTCAACGCAGGGGCGGCCATGGTCCCCCTATTTTTCCCGAGCCGCCGCCTGCTTTCGCCGCAAGAAGCTCCATGACATGGGCAGAGGAGAAGCGTTCAAAGAACAATCCACGTCCTTGAGCATGGCCGTCCGGGAGATCCGGGAGAAGAGGACCGTCTTCCTCTGCTATCAAGAGCCCGACGGTCGCCTACCCGGAGACGTTAAAGAGTATGTCGATTATCTTCAGGAAATCTTGAAACGAATCAAGTATGCAACCGACTCGATCCCTTCCGAGGATGGGAGGATCTGCCAACTCTGCGGTCGTGGACCGACAACCGTATACCCCAATGCACTTCGAGGTGCCGGCCTCAACCTGACCAATATGTTCCGCCCCGGAGCGTTCCCCGGGGTTGATGACGCGGAGGCGTGGCGTCGATTCTCGGCCTGCGGTAGCTGTGCCGATCTGCTCTACATCTACAAGTTCCAGCTTTCCGGCAAGTTCTTGACTCCAATCGCGGGTGAGCTGGCGCTGGTAATCCCCACGACGCAGGCCGACTGCTCGAAGAGGAGGAGATTCGTCGAGAAGGTAAAAGGGTTCGTCGAGGGTGTCCGGAAAGATCAAGTCACGGCCCGAGAAGATGCGTTACTACGCTTGCTCGCGGAAGATTCGGCTGTAACTGATTTGACGTTCCTCTGGGCAGAATTCGGCCAGAAGATCGAGGAAGTGCGAGGGATCGTCTCCGATGTCCTCCCGACTCGACTTCGCGGGATCGAGGCGCTGAACCGCGAAATCCGCTCGGCGAAGTCGTCGATCTTTCCCGAGCATGAGCTCGAGGAGTTTCCTTATGACCTCTCGCTGTCCATTCTCGGAAAGCTCTTCGAGCGGCCCGGGGGTAAGAAGGTCGTCAGTCTGAACCAGAGCAAGCGACTCTTCGCCTTGAAACGGGATCTCGTGGCAGCCGTCTACCACGAGCGCGAGCGGTTGCCGCGTCGGTTCTGGGACGAAGTGCTCGTGACGGCACAATGTCATCTTGATAAGGCTCGATCGGACAATGATGCCTGGGGCCTACTCTATGAGGGATATTCCGAGAAGAAGCGAGTTGCTTATCTGACGCCGGCTGGATGGGTCCTTCAACTCGCCCGGTTCCTCCATTACCTCAGACGGACAGGACTGATACCAATGCCCGAGGAACTTTATCAACCGAAGTGTGACGCCC
>CAWDND010000060.1:0-143305 GCA_963803395.1 uncultured Planctomycetaceae bacterium | reverse complement strand
CAACCCGTTTGGCTGCAACTCTCGCGTAGTCGTAAGCCCTTGGACTGATGCGAGAAAGCACCTGTCCCAGAGATCGTGCCCTGCCCGGTGGTGCATTCGATGGGCCATTATTCGCCGTCAGGGGCTGAAATGTGAGGCTCAGGGGACTTATCCTGGCCGCTGAACATGTCCCAAACGGGAACGGTCAGGAGTCGGTCCCCATGAGCGATCCTCAGAGTAATCCCCCCGTCGCGGGCTGTCCACCGACTGTCGGACGATTGTGCAACGCCAGATCCACGAGCGGCTCGACGAGATCATCGCGTACTGCTTGAATGACCAGGGGCCCGCCTCTTTCCTCGACTTCGAGACGGCCCTGCTGGGGCTCCTGCGGTCGCTGGGATGCCTGCTGATCCAGCTCTTCCTCCGGGCACGCCATGATCGGCTCGACCTGCCGCCTGGAAGGCCCGCGGCTATCGCGTGGCCGACCCCGCCGCCGGCGGACGCTCAAGACCAGTTGCGGGCCGGTCGCCTATGTCCGGGCGTTCCTCGTGCCGCGGCCGGCGGCGGGCCCGGCGTGCATCCCCTGGACGTGGCGCTGGGCCTGACCCGCGACGCCTTCAGCCCGCTGGTCATCGGCTGGTTCTGCCGCTTGGCCACCCGGGTGAGCTTCCGGGTCGCCAGCGAGCTCGGGGGGATGTTCCTGGGGGCGGCGCCGCCGGTCTCGGCGATCGAGGAGTGGGTCCTGGGCCTGGCCCGGCCCGCCTACGTCTACCTGAGCGACGGCCCCTTGCCCGAGGACGACGGGGAGGTCCTGGTCATCGAGATCGACGGCAAGGCGGCCCCCACGGCCACCGACGCAGGAACTGGCGCGGCGCCGCGGCCCGCGGGCCCGTCACGAGCCGGGCTGCCGGTGTCAGCGGCATCGGGGCCGGGCCAGGCGGCAGCGTCGGGGTCGGAAGAAGCGGCGGAAGAAGGGGGACAAGAGCAAGAACGGCCGGAGCGCCACCTTGGTGGTGATGTACACCCTGCGGCGGGGCGAGGATGGTCGGCTGCACGGCCCGAGTCAACAAGAAGGTGTTCGGGACCTTCGGCTCGCGGCGCCGGCGCTGGACTGGGCGCGGGCGCAGGCGACGCGCCGCGGCTTCCCCCCGGGACCGCCAAGATGGTGCAGATCGTGATCGACGGCGAGACGTGCCTGGAGCAGCGGCTGCGGCGGCTGTTCCGCGGCGCGATCCTGACGCTGGACATCCGGCATGCGCAGGAGAAGCTCTGGGAGGTGGGCCGGCTGTTCCACCGCGAAGGGAGCGCGGAGTTGGCGGCTGGGTCGAGGAGTTGGAGGAGCTGCTCTACAAGGGGCATGTGCGGACGTTACTGCGACGGTTGGAGCAGGAGCTGAGGAGGATGAGCCTGCGCGGCCCCGGGACGAAGGAGAAACGAGAGGTCCTGAAGAAGGTCATCGGCTACCTGGAGGCGCGGGTGAAGCTGATGGACTACGGGCCGGTTGCGGAGGGAGGACCTGGTGATCGCCACGGGGTGGTGGAAGGGGCGGCGCGGTACGTGGTGGGCGAGCGGTTGGACAACAGCGGGATGAGGTGGATCGAGGAGCGGGCCGAGGCGGTGTTGCTGCTGCGGTGCATCGAGGTCAACGGCGACTGGGAGGCCTTCATGAGTGGAGCCAGGAGCAACGCAGCCAAGAACTTGAGCTTGGACAGGTCGTGCAGATCCGGAGCAAGATCCCATCCAACTCCCTGAGGCAGCATGAAACCATAGACTTGCAGCCAAACGGTCTGCACCCGATCGAAAACGACCTTGCCGATTTTGCCCGTGAAGGGGAACGGCGACCTGGCCTTGTACGTCAACGAGACCGGCTCGCCGTTGTCCTTGCCGATGTCCATCCCGGCATAGGTGGTAAAGCGGAGCGGGACCGTGTGCTCCATATGGTTCTCGCCGACCTGCTTGTCGCCGACGAAAAGCCGGCCGCGGCCGCCCGTGGCCGGCTTTCCTGGCTCATCGGCGGCGAACTCGTAACGCACCTGGATCTTGCCCATGGGCAAGGTCTCCGAGGCGGTCAGCGTCTCAACTTTCACGCCGAGAAAGCTGTAGGTATAGCGCAGCTTGCCGTCCTGGACGTAGAGTGAGAACCCTCCCATGACGTCGGACTCGGCGACGATCACGCCCTCGGCGCCGGCCGCGGGAATGTCCAGGTCGGCACTGATCGTGAACGAGCGGTTGTAGAGGTGTGGGATCATGCCCGAGCCGATGTTCTCCGTGCCGGGGTAGTAGGTGAACCTTGTCTGCCCCGCGGGGGGCGGGGTGATGCCGAAGAACTGGGCAAACCCCGCCAGCAGGGGCGTGACGTGGTATTTCTGCGGCCTCCTGCCAGAACAGATCCTGCAGCTCGCGGAGTTTCTCGGGATGCTTGGCCGCAAGATCGTTGGCTTCGGAGAAGTCCTCGTCGAGGTGGTACAGCTCCCACTTGTCCTTGTCCGGGTCCCACTTGCCCGGGAGCGAACTTCGCCATGGTCTTGGGATCAAGTCTCCACGGGATCCGGTCCAGTCGGGCGCAGGCGATCCAGCCGTCCTTGTACATGGCGCGGTTGCCGAAGATCTCGAAGTACTGCTGGGTGTGGCGGCCCTTGGCGTTGGCGTCGCCGAACGTATAGGCGAAGCTCACGCCGTGCATGGGCATCTGCTCGATGCCGTTGACCTGCTTGGGCGCGGTGATGCCCGCGATCTCGAGGATGGTGGGCGCAACGTCGATCACGTGCGTGAACTGCGTCCGAAGCCCGCCCTTGTCCTTGATCTGCCTGGGCCAGGAGACGACCAGCGGGTTCCGGGTGCCGCCGAAGTGGGAAGCCACCTGCTTGCCCCACTGGAACGGCGTGTTACCGGCCCATGCCCAGGCGCAGGCGAAGTGCGGCTGCATGACCGGACCGCCCCAGGCGTCGATGCCGCCGTACGCATCGACCAGTTTCAACTGCTGTTCTGCGGTCAGCGGGATGCCGGTGAGCGTCGTCACCTCGTTGAACGTCCCGGTCTCCGTGCCCTCCATGCTCGAGCCGTTGTCGCCCCAGATAGAGATGATGAGCGTGTTGTCGGCCTGGCCCATCTCCTCGATGGCCTCGACGACGCGCCCGACCTCGTAGTCGGCGTTTTCCTGGAAACCCGCGTAGACCTCCATCTGGCGGGCGTAGAGCTTCTTCTCGTCCGGCGAGAGGGAGTCCCACGCCGGGAATGCCGGGTCCCGCGGCGTGAGCTTCGTGCCCGCCGGGATCACGCCCAGCGGACTTCTGCCGGGCGAACGTCTCTTCGCGGAGCTTGTCCCAGCCCTGGTCGAACTTGCCCTTGTACCTGTCCGCCCACTGCCTGGGCACGTGGTGCGGCGCGTGGCTGGCGCCAGTGGAGTAGTAGACGAAGAACGGCTTGTCGGGCGACTGGGCCTTCTGGTCGTGAATCCAGCCGATCGTGCGGTCGGAGAGGTCCTCGGGGAAGTAGTAGTCCTTCCGTCTGGGCACTCCGATGATCGTGTTGTTCTCGGTCAGGACCGGGTCGTACTGGCCCGACGCACCGCCGAGGAAGCCGTAGAAATAGTCGAACCCCAGCCCGCACGGCCAGCGATCGAACGGGCCGGCGGCGCCCTGCTGGTTGTCGGGTGTCAGGTGCCATTTCCCGAACGCGGCGGTGGAATAGCCGTTGCCCTGGAGGATCTGGGCGATGCTGGCGGCGCTCTTCGGCAACGTCGCGTTGTACCCCGGCCACCCGCCCGCGAACTCCGCGATCGAGCCGAAGCCCACGGCGTGGTGGTTCCGGCCGGACAGCAGCGCGGCCCGGGTGGGCGAGCACAGCGCCGTGACATGGAACCGGTTGTAGCGCAGTCCCTGAGAGGCCAGCTTGGTGAGAGTGGGCGTCTGGCAAGGGCCGCCGAACGTCGAGGGGTTCCCGAAGCCGGCGTCATCGACCAGCACGAGCAGCACGTTCGGCGCGTCCTGGGGCGCCTTAACCGGCTGCGGGAAGTCCGGCTTCGAGCCCGCGAGCGTCCGGTTGGCCACGCCATGGAACGGCGGATCGGCGTGCGGCAGGTCGTCCGCCTTCAACGATTCCGAGGCGATCCGTGCGCTGCCTGGTGACTGGGCCATCGCGAGCACGGCTCCCAGTACGTCCAAGGACAGGACCAGTACGACGGAGGTAGACAGTTTGCCGGGTCCGCGCATCCGGTATCCCTTCGTGCAAAGGCTGGTTTACTCGCAACCGTCGGTGATGTTTCGCCCGTAGTGACTGTCGTTGTACGATCGCTGCCGAGGTCGCTCGTCGCCTCACTTCGAGAAGCTCAGCCCCGGGTCGTCGGGGCCGTCGCCGACGATTCGGAAGGTCATGTGGCTCGCATCCGCCCAGCTCACCCGACCGACCAGGGCGGGGCCTGTTGTCCTGGGCCAGCGTGAGCATACCATCGCCGTAGGTGGAGTCGCCGGAGAACTGCTGAGTCTTGCCCTTATGGGTCACCTGCCAGGTGAACGGCCCGTCGGGCTCGGACGATCAGGGCGATCGTCGTGTCGGCGGAGGGCGTGGCGGTCCACGTCCCGGCGATCGACGCGCCTTGCGGCGGGTTCATGTCGGCCGGGGCAAGGGCGCAGCGCGGCGGCCGTGGCCGTCGAGGGTGTCTCCTTGGGCGGAGCGAGTTGCCGGAGCAGCTTCGCCGAGAGGGTGTCGTTGGGCTTCAGGGCAACCACCTGCTTCAGCACGCTGACCGCGGCGTCCGTGTGGCCCTCGGTCAGGTAGTGGTAAGCCAGCACGAAGCGGGCGGTCGCCGCATCGCTGTGGGTGTCGCAGTAGTCTTCGAGGGCGCGGAGCTGGGTGGTGTAAACGTCGACGCCGGGGTAAAGGCTGATGAGCGTCGTCCAGTCCCAGCCGGGGCCGACCGAGAGCACGGCGTAGAGGGTCGCGGCGGCCTCGTCGTACCGTCCCAGGCGCGAACAGGCAGAGCGCGCGGAACTCGTGCAAGGTCGTGTCGTTGGGGAGCTTCGCCAGGGCCTCGTCGGTCTTCTGAAGGGCATCGGCGTAGTTCCCCTGCTGGAATGACTGCGCGGCCGGCGTCGAACAGGGTCAAGGCCGGGTTGGCGACCGAGTCGTCGGCGGGCGCGGCGACGGTGTCGATCGGCTGGGAGTAGTCGTAAGGGGCGGTCACAGCGGCTGGCCGGCCCCGACCATGCCCGCGCCGTCATAATAGGGGTTGGAGTACGGCATATAGCCCATCCCGTAGAGGGACGAGCCGAAGCCCCAGGACGACAGGCCCCAGCCCAGCCCCAGGCCGAGGCCCCAGGCGCCAGGCCGCCCCAGTACGGGTTGCGCCAGCCCCAGGCCGCGTCATTGTGGCCGTTCCAGTAGCCATGGACCCAGCCCGAGTGATACCCCCCGTAGGCGTTGTACCCGTAGGGCCGAAAGGCGGAGGCACCGTAATATCCCCGCCCGGCCACGGCCCCGCCGGGACCGGCCGCGACCCCGCCGCGTTCGGTCGCCCCGAACGCGCCTTCCTGGCCGATGCCGCCGACGCTCCGCGACCCGCCGACGGCGGTCCCGCGCGGCCCGGAGACGGCTCCGAGGTTCTCACGGCCGCCCACGGCGTTGCCTTGCGGTCCGGCGGCCCCGCCGGCTCGACCGACGTCCGAATAGCTCCGCCCGCCTGCCGTCGTACCCTGGATCCCATAGACACCGCGCCCGGCCTCGCCGCCCCCGGGACCACGGGCACCCGCCCCCGCGGCGCCGTAGTTGACGGTCCCTCCCCGCGACGTGGTGTAGGAACCCGAGCGGGAACCATACTGGATCTGGCCCCCGTGCATCCCCTCGACGGCCCCTCGACTGCCGTAGCTCGTGCCCTCGCCATGCCCGTACGAGCTGAACGAGGAGGTATGGCTGAACGACGACCTGCCGCCGTAGCGCATGCCGCCGGATTCCCCCCCGCGGTAGCCGCCGCCTCCGAAACCGTCACCGTGGAAGCCGCCGGCTTCGAAGCCGCCGCCGTGGAAGCCACCGCCTCCGAAACCACCCCCGCGGAAGCCACCGCCTCCGAAGCCGCGGGCGAACAGCGTCCCGCCGGAGAGGGTCAACGCCAGGGACGAACTCAACACAACGCTCATCAACTTGCGGGTCATCGCGGGCTCCTCTCGGTGTTCGGGGATGTGGGGGATGTCGCCCGATCCTTCGACCCGAGGTGCGGCGGGGGCGGGACGCGGACCAGGACGTAAGCATCGTCAACGGGCACCGACTCGTCGCCGAGGACCCGGTCGATCGAGACCCACCGCACCATGTCGGGGCGGACCCTCGTCATGATGTTGGTGGCTGAAACGGTCGTGCTCTCGGGCCGGACGGCCGAGTGCTTGACGACCCAGCGGTCGCCGTCGCGGCTCCATCGGCCCTCGCCGAAGCCCCCCTCGGAGTCGAATTCCCAGGAGCGGAACTGCCGGGCCAGGGGGTCCCACCCGATGCGCTGGGTGCCGGTCATCACCGACTTGCCTGCCGACTTCAGCGTGAAGGAGCGGATCAGGAAGTTCCCGTCCTCGGACCATCGGCAGTCGAAGCGGGCCACGGAGTCGGGCGCCTCGTCGACCCACTCGCCGACCATCCATTCGAGTTCCTTGAGCCGGTCGTGTGGGCGGACCAGCGGGTCGGGCTCCTCGCGGACGCTGGACATGAGCCAGCGCCGTCGCGCTTGACGTAGAGGACCGTGTAGAGGCGCGACACCGGCGCCCCCTTCTCCGGCGTGACGACGGACCGGCCCTCCTCCTCGGCGACGTCGGGGCTCAGGAACCGGATCGCCTCGATCTCGAACGCGATCTTGGTTCCGTTGCTGGCGGCGAACGTGTCGGCGAAACCCTGCTCGATCAGGTCACGGCCCCGATAACGAGGGCCGTCCGCCTCGACGACCTCCGCGTCCTCGGTGAACATGGCCGCCAATGCCTTGCTGTCGCCCTTGTTGTAGTCGCGGACGAACGCCTCATCGACCGCTCTGATCGCCAGCTCGTCCTCGGAACGGCTGTGGGCGTTCGGAGCGGCCACACCGGGTTTGGGCGCGGCCGGCGACGGTTGCTGCGGTTCCGGTCGACGCCCCGGCTCGGTGCCACCCTGGGAACGGGTCAGGCCAAGTTCGGTCCATCCGTTCAGACTCGGGATGGACCCTACCAGGATCATGAGGGCTGACGGAACGACGACCCGGAACGTGGTTCGGGACAACATGGGGGTGTTCCTCCTCCTGGGGTTGCTCATCTGGGATTCCGCAGTGCTCACAGCCGTTCGAGCCATGACGCCCGGAACGTCCGGCCCCTCTTCCTGACCTTATGAACGAACTCGAAGAAGCCCCGATCTCACGACAATCACTCCTGCGCGATCCCTCGATGAGGCCGAAATCAGTTCCGCAGCTAACGACCTGAAGCCCGCCCTCGTGTTGACGTGGACTGCGCAGAAGCCGTTTCCCTTCTCCTCTCGGGCGATCTCGCCGGCCGCAAGGCAGACCGTGCGAGGGGGTAGCCCCAGTCTTCCAGCCGAGCCTCGATGTCATCGTCGTCGGTGGAGACCAGGCTCCCAGGATGATCGTCCCCTGGATCAGCGAGCCGATCGTCTTCGGCCTGACGTCCTCCAGACATCCAAACCCGGAGCGGCTGGTGGTGGCCGGCGCAGACGGTCCCGGTCAGAGCGGCGAACCGCTGGCGGCAGCCGTTGCAGAGGTCTCGCTGGGGTTCGGGTTGGGTCGCGTCGCGGCCGTTCGTGGCGCCTTCGGGGGAGCCGCAATGGGGCCCCGCTCGCCGTCGGGCCAAGCGCGTCGCTTCGGATGGTCTGGAAGCCCTTGGCGTCGTCGCTGAGGGCCTGGAAGTTGACCATGGTCGGGCTCCCAGGAACCTGAGCCGGCAATCGTCGCAGTCCGTTTGGCGCGCCGAGTGGAGCACCGCGAGCACGCTGCGGGAGTCATCACCCCGGAATCCCGGAGAAGCCCAGTCCAGTGTAAACCCCCGGTGGCCTGCGTCGCAACCGCCCTCCCCCGGATCGGCCCGTCCGCCCGTTCGGATCGGGGGCGACCTGCGGGACTGCGGCGCGAAGGAAATCACGTGGACGCTTGACAGGTTTATGGATGATCTTCTACGATGTCTCGCGCCGAGTTCCGTCTGATCAGGTCGTGCCGCTCCCCATGCGGGGAGAGGGGTGCGGGTTGAGAGATTCCGCAGAGACTGACGCGAAACGTGGCGATCGTTTCGGGATGCGGAGAGCTGGGTCAGGGCCCGCTTTTCGGCATCCCGTCGTCGTCTTGATCCTCTTTCGCCCGGAGATCGCTCATGCGGATTGCCCTGGACGCGATGGGGGGCGACCATGCCCCCGGCCCGATCGTCGCCGGCGCCGTCGAGGCCGTTCGCGACCAGCCGGACCTGACCGTCGTGCTGGTCGGCGACCGCGAGCGGATCGAGGCCGAGCTGGCCAAGGCGCAGGACGCGGCACGCGACCGCCTGCCGATCGTCCACGCCAGCCAGGTCGTCGGGATGGACGAGAAGCCGGTCGAGGCGCTCCGCAAGAAGCGAGACAACTCGATCTCGAAGTGCTGGGGCCTGATGGCCAGCGGCGAGGTCAAGGCGGTGGTCTCGGCCGGCAACACCGGCGCCATGGTCGCCTCGGCGCTGTTCAACGCCAAGATGTTCCTGCCCGGCGTCCGCCGGCCAGGGATCGCCGCGATCTTCCCCTCGCACCAGGGTCCGATCGTCATCATCGACGTTGGCGCCAACATGAACGCCAAGGCCGAGGACCTGTACCAGTACGGCGTCATGGGCTCGATCTACGCCGAGACGATCCTCGGTGTCACCGAGCCGCGGATCGGGCTGCTGAACGTCGGCACCGAGGAGGAGAAGGGGACCGACCTGACCAAGGCCACTCGCGCCCTCTATCAGCAGAGCCCGCTGGCGCAGCGGTTCGTCGGCAACGTCGAGGGCCGCGACATCTACGAGGGACACGCCCGCGTCGTCGTCTGCGAGGGGTTCGTCGGCAACGTCCTGCTGAAGGCGGGCGAGGGGGCGGTCGAGTTCCTCTTCGCGACGCTCAAGCAGGAGCTGGCGCGCCTCCTGCCCGGCCTCCCGGTCGGTGCCGGGCCGGCGCTGGTGGGAGGCCTGAGCGCCCTGAAGACCCGGTTCGAGTACCAGGAATTCGGCGGCGGCCCCTTGCTGGGAATCCGGGGCGCCTGCATCATCTGTCATGGAACCTCGGACGCCCGCGCCATCAAGAATGCGCTCCGCGTGGCCGGCACGCTGGCCGAGGACCGCCTCAATCAGCAGATCATCGAGCAACTGGCTGCCGTGCCGGGCGCGGCGGCCGACGACTCGGCGGGTCCCTGAGCTGGGCCGCCGCGGACTCAGACGCTTTCCGGGAATCCCTCGCGCCCGATCGGTTGATCTAAATCTAAAATTCTGAAGACGGCGCATGGAATTCCTGGATTGCAAATCAGACGGTGAGGCCTTCAAGGCGTTGAGCAACCCTAGATCGCCTTCTCGTTCCCCGGCCAAGGAGCCGTGAAAAGGACGACGATGCCGCCAGGCGCTCATTCACCGAAGATCGCCTTTCTCTTTCCTGGCCAGGGTGCGCAAGCCGTCGGCATGGGCCGCGAGCTTTCCAACGAGTTGCCGGCTGCGCGCGCCCTCTTCGACCGCGCCAGCGAGGTTCTCGGGTTCGACCTGAAATCGCTCTGCTTCGAAGGCCCCGCCGAGACGCTGGAGGCGACCGACGTGAGCCAGCCGGCCATCTTCGTGGCCAGCCTAGCGGCACTGGAGGGCCTCAAGGTGAGCGACCCCGGCCTCGGGGACGCCTGTGCAGGAGCGGCAGGGTTGAGTCTGGGCGAATACACCGCGCTGGTCTTCGCCGGCGCGCTCGATTTCGAGACCGGGCTGGCGATTGTCCGGCGCCGCGGCCAGGCAATGCAGGAGGCGGCGGTGACCCGGCCCAGCGGCATGACAAGCATCCTGGGCCTCGACGAACCAGCGATCGATGAGCTCTGCCGCCGGGTCGCGCCCCACGGCCGGCTCTGGAAGGCCAACCTGCTCGGGCCCGGCAACATCGTCGTCTCGGGCGAGCGCACGGCGCTGGAGCACCTGGAGCCGATCGCGGCCGAACTGGGCGCCTCGCGCGTGATCCCCCTGGCCGTCGCCGGCGCCTTCCACTCCGAGCTGATGAAGCCCGCCGACGAGCAACTGGCCGAGGTCCTGGCCAGGTCCCCGATCAACCCCCCCCGCATTCCCGTCTATGCCAACGTCGATGCCGCGCCCCACTTCGACCCCGACGACCTGCGCCAGACCCTCGTCGCACAGGTGATCGGCGGGGTCCGCTGGGAAGATTCGATGCGCCGGATGCTCGATGATGGCTTCGACAGCTTCTACGAGATCGGCCCGGGTCGCGTCCTGACCGGCCTCCTGAAGCGGATCAACCGGAAGGTCCCCTGCATGAACGTCCCGCCGCGGTGACCCAACCCCTCCTTCGCCCGATGAGCCGGTCCGCCCATGAGCACCTCGCGCCCCAAGAAGGCCGTGCCCAAGCTCCATCGATCCTCGAACGGGAGGCTGATGACGCTCGAGGAGTTCGACGTCATCACCGACAGGGATGAGCTTTAGCCCGTTATCGGGCTGAAACCGAGCAAGCGTTGCAGGCCAACGCCATCTTACCAGACGCCATTGCGTCCGGGCTTCGAGCTCCCCCTGGCTCGGCTGCTGGCGCTGGCCGATCGCAGGAATGAAGAAGCGCAGGCGCTGAGTGGTCCAGTCAAGCAGAACGCTCAAGTTTCGCATGCTGGATGATTTGGGGTTGATCGGCGGCGACGGCGGACATTATAACGTCCCAATCTTCGATTTCCGATCTATATAATCGTGAGCGACGCCGTGAGCTTCGCGGAGGATGCCCCGATCATGGCCAGCATCGAGACGCCCCAGGGATGTCGAGTCGATTTGAGCGGTCAGGTGGCGCTGGTCACCGGGGCGTCGCGCGGGATCGGCCGGGCGATCGCGACCCGCCTGGCGGCGTGCGGGGCGAGCATCGCGGGGGTGGCGCGGACGCTCGAAGGGTTGGAGGGGACCCTCCAGGCGATCCGCGCGGCAGGGGGGACCGCCGAGGGCTTCGCCGCCAACGTCGCCGACTCAGCCGACGTGAACCGAGTCGTCGAGGAGGTCGAGGCGAAATTCGGCAAGATCCATGTCCTGGTCAATAATGCGGGGGTCACCCGCGACGGTCTGATGCTCCGGATGGAGGACAACGCCTGGCAGGAAGTCATCGACACCAACCTCAAGGGGACGTTTCTCTTCTCAAAGGCCGTCGGCGCCATTATGATGCGCGGAAGATACGGTCGGATCATCAACATCAGCAGCGTCTCGGGCCTGATGGGCAACCCGGGCCAGGCCAACTACTCGGCGAGCAAGGCCGGGATCATCGGCTTCACCAAGACGGTGGCCCGCGAGCTGGCCTCGCGGGAATCACGGTCAACGCCGTGGCCCCCGGGTTCATCACCACCGACATGACCGACCGCCTGCCCGAGAAGATCAAGGTCGAGGTCAAGGAGCGCATCCCCGTCCGCCGGCTCGGCATGCCGGACGATATCGCCGACCTGGTCTGCTACCTGGCCGGCCCCGGCGCGAGCTATTTGACCGGCCAGGTCATCGCCGTCGATGGGGGTATGACGGCCTGAGCCGCGGCGCCGGGGCCGCTCCCCGGACTTTTCATCGAGAAGGTATTGTTAATCTGAGTCGATTTGCGGTAGCTTCTTGGCTCGGAGAGATGATGCCGCGAGGCTCTTTGACCGAAATTCCACGGGGAGATCCTCGGCAGGCTCCGGCGGGTGTGGTCCGCCGAGGCGTCGGTTGAGGGTCTTTTTCATCACTAAGCCGACGAGAAGCTTCGTTGCCAGCGCCCGGACCGTCTCGCGGACGGTCGGAAACGGGCCGGCCATGACTGATGACTGGTCATAGAATCAGGAGGTTCGCCCGTGTCCGTGGAAGAACGCGTCATCGAAATTGTGAGCGAGCAGATGGGGGTGGCCAAGGACCAGGTGACCAGGGAGACCTCCTTTGTCAATGACCTTGGCGCCGACTCGCTCGACACCGTGGAGCTGGTGATGGAGTTCGAGGAGGAGTTCGACATCACCATCCCCGACGAGGAGGCCGAGAAGATCCAGACCGTCGGCCAGGCGATCCAGTACATCGAGGAACACACGAAGTAACATGATCGGAATGCCACGCCGCGTCGTCATCACCGGCATGGGGGTGGTCACGGCCCTGGGCGACACGCTGGACCAGGTTCTGGTCGGCGCTCTGCGCGGGCCAGAGCGGCGTCGGGCCGTTGACCCTCTTCGACACGACCGACTTCAAAGTCCAATTCGGCGGCCAGGTCCGCGACTGGGACCCGGTGGCGCGGTTCGGAGCCAAGGAGGCGCGCCACCTCGATCGGTTTGCACAGTTCGCCATGGCCGCGAGCATCTCGGCCGTCACCGACGCGGGGATCGACTTCGCCACCCTGCCCCCCTATGCCTGCGGGCGTCATCATCGGCTCGGGCATCGGCGGACTCAACGAGTTCGAGGCGCAGCACACCATCATGCGCGAGAAGGGTCCCTCGCGGATCAGCCCGTTCATGATCCCCAAGCTGATGGTCAACGCCGCCAGCGGCCAGGTCTCGATCCGCTGGGGCCTGCGCGGGCCGAACTCGGCGGTGGCGACCGCCTGCGCCTCGGCGACCAACGCCATCGGCGACGCCTTCAAGGTCATCCAGACTGGGCCACGCCGACGTGATGATCACCGGCGGCAGCGAAGCGGCGATCACGCACATGGGTCTGGGCGGATTCGCCGCGATGCGTGCCCTCTCGACCCGCAACGACGACCCGACCACGCGCCAGCCGGCCCTTCGACCGTGACCGCGACGGCTTCGTCCTGGCCGAGGGGGCCGGCATCCTGATCCTGGAGGAGGAGACGCTGGCCCGCAAGCGGGGCGCACGGATCTACGCCGAGGTGCTCGGCTACGGCATGTCGGCCGACGGCTCGCACATCACCGCCCCCGACGAGGAAGGCCGCGGCGCCGCCCGCGCCATGAAGCTCTGCCTGGAGGACGCGCAACCTCGCGCCCGAGGCCGTCGATTACATCAACGCGCACGGCACCAGCACCGGCCTGGGCGACCTGGCCGAGACCAAGGCGATGAAGCTCGTCTTCGGCCCGCACGCCAGGCGGCTGCAGATCTCCAGCACCAAGAGCGAGCTGGGCCACCTGCTCGGCGCCTCCGGCGGGGTCGAGCTGATCGCCTCGGCCCTGGCGATCCAGACCGACGTGCTCCCCCCGACGATCAACCTCGACCACCCCGGCGAGGGCTGCGACCTCGACTACATCCCGAACGTCGCCCGCGAGGTCCGCGTCGACCACGTGATGTCCAACAGCTTCGGCTTCGGCGGCCACAACGCCAGCCTCCTGATCGGGCGGTATGAACCAAACGCGCGCTGAGGATGAGCTTCATGCACGGGATCCTTTCCCCGGCAATCAGGTCTCCCAACCGGAGAGGCTCCCGACCCTTGGAATCTTGATCGGGGCCGCATCCGTCCGCCGACGATTTATCAGCTTGGCCTTGGAGCGCTTGTCAGGCGAGATCCGTATCGCGATTTCCAGGCGGTCCCCGCTACGTCCCCCGGTCTCTGCCAGAATCCGTTGGCGCACCCTTCTGCAAGAAGCGCCGGCGCTTCCTGATGAGGACTGGCTCCGCTCGTGAGAGAGGGCTGCGGCCCTTCCATGTCTCTTCCCTCATCGAGGGCGAGAGCGCCTGAGAGATTCTTCCCTCGCGGAAGTTGAACATCATGACGATCAATCCCGGACTCATTGATCTTCTCGGCGACCGCGCCTCAGCCGTGTCGCTCTCACCCGCCGAGATCCAGCGCTATGCCCGCCACCTGATCATGCCCGAGGTGGCGATGGAGGGGCAGAAGCGGCTCAAGGCCGTCGAAGGTTCTCTGCATCGGGACCGGCGGGCTGGGTTCGCCGCTGACGCTCTACCTGGCCGCGGCCGGAGTCGGCACGCTCGGGCTGGTCGATTTCGACGTCGTCGACGTCTCGAACCTCCAGCGCCAGATCATCCACTTCACCTCCGACGTCGGCCGGCCCAAGGTCGCCAGCGCCCAGGAGAAGCTCCAGGCGATCAACCCCGACCTGAACGTCGTCCGTCACGAGCATCCGATCGACAGCAGCAACGCGCTGGAGATCTTCGCCGGTTACGACGTGATCGTGGACGGCACCGACAACTTCCCGACGCGCTACCTGGTCAACGACGCCTGCGTCCTGCTGGGCAAGCCGAACGTCTACGGCTCGATCTTCCGGTTCGACGGCCAGGCGTCGGTGTTCTTCCCGCCGCACGGCCCGTGCTATCGCTGCCTCTACCCCGAGCCGCCGCCGCCCGACCTCGTGCCCAACTGCGCCGAGGGGGGCGTGCTGGGCATCCTGCCGGGCTTGATCGGCGTCGTGCAGGCGACCGAGACGGTCAAGCTCCTCCTGGGAGCGGGCCGCCCGCTGATCGGCCGGCTGCTGCTCTACGACGCGCTCGACATGACCGTTCCGCGAGATGAAGGTCCGCAAGAACCCGAAGTGCCCGATCTGCGGCCCGAACCCGACGATCACCGAGCTGATCGATTACCAGGAGTTCTGCGGCGTCCGCGGCGCCGAGCCCGCCGGCGGCCTCGGCGACGGCCGCCGACGGTCGACGCGATCACGCCCCTTGAGCTGAAAGCGCCTGCTCGACCGGGGCGAGCACCCGTTCATCCTCGACGTCCGCAACCCCGAGGAGATCGCCATCTGCCGGATCGCCGGCTCGACGGTCATCCCCCTGCCCGAGCTGGCCAACCGCCTCGGCGAGCTCGACCCCTCGCATCCCGATGGTCGTCCACTGCAAGAGCGGCGTCCGCAGCGCCAAGGCGATCGCGCTGTTGCGCAGGCGCGGGTTCACGCGGCTGCAAGAACCTCACCGGCGGAATCCTCGGCTGGATCAAGGACGTCGATCCCAGCCTGCCCATCTATTGAATCGATCGGAAGTTCGCCCGCGAGGGTCTTGTAATTGTCAAGACCCTCTGCCATAGTCACGATCTCTTCGAACGCACCCAATGCCGTCGCGGATCGGGAGGACGACCGGCTCCGTCGGTGATCGTACGCAATTGGCGTGGGCACCCAGGACGAGCAACCGAGTGGATTGAGGAGACGCAATGAGCTGGCAGGTTGGTCTGTACGTGGCCGCCGTGTTGATCCCCCTGGCCGCGTTCACCATCCAGGTGGTCGGCATCCGGGTCCTGGGCCGGCTGAACGCCTATCGTGGCCACCGGGGCGATCGGGCTCTCGCTTCGTGCTGAGCCTGGTCGGCTTCCTCGACTACTTCTTCGTCGAGGCGCGGGGTGTCTTCGCTCACCGCCACGCCATCGAGCGCCGCTCAGCCCCGAGAAGGCGATTCGTGAGGCCGAGGCCGACGTGGCGCGTCAGACGCACGGCGCGGAGGCGCACGCCCCCGCGACCCACTCCGGGCCGCTCGTCTGGAAGGCGAGCTACGACTGGGTGATCCTGGGCGGCGAGTCGCTGACGACTCCCGGCCAGGCCCCTGGGATCCGCAGGCCGGCCTGGCCATCCCGCTGGGCGTCCACATCGACAACCTCACCGTGATCATGTTCCTGATGGTCACGTTCATCGCCACGCTGATCCACATCTACTCGATCGGCTACATGCACGGCGACCTGCGCTTCCCGCGGTTCTTCGCCTACCTGTCGCTGTTCTGCTTCTCGATGCTCGGCCTGGTGGCGTCGGCCAACGTCTTCATGGTCTTCATCTTCTGGGAGCTGGTCGGCGTCTGCTCCTACCTGCTGATCGGCCACTGGTACGAGGAGAAGAAGAACTCCGACGCGGCCAACAAGGCGTTCATCGTCAACCGGGTCGGCGACGTGGGGATGCTCGTCGGCCTGGGCCTGCTCTGGACGAGCCTGGGCACGTTCAGCATCGCCGACATCAACCGGGCGCTCCGCGACGACAAGGGCAGCCTGAACGTCACGAAGACGGGCGGCGATGAGCACTCGCAGGTCGTCCAGCTCCGCGATCGCGAAACGCACCGGGCGCTGATCGACGAGGTCACGGGCCTGCCTCGTCAGATCCCGCTCGGGCTGCTCGACGCTCGCCGGCCTGGGGATCTTCGCCGGCTGCGTCGGCAAGAGCGCCCAGTTCCCGCTCCACGTCTGGCTCCCCGACGCGATGGCCGGCCCGACCCCGGTCTCGGCCCTGATCCACGCGGCGACGATGGTGGCGGCGGGCGTCTACCTCGTCGGCCGGTTCTTCCCGCTGTTCACCGGCCGAGGTCCTGCTCTACATCGCCTACACCGGCGGGATCACGCTGTTCATCGCCGCGTCGATCGCGATGGTGCAGACCGACTACAAGAAGGTGCTCGCCTATTCGACGGTCAGCCAGCTCGGCTTCATGATGCTCGGCCTGGGCGTCGGCGGCTGGGCGGCGGGGCTGTTCCACCTGCTGACGCACGCCTTCTTCAAGGCCCTGCTGTTCCTCGGCGCCGGCAGCGTCTACCACGCCGTCCACACCTACGAGATGCCGGTCCTGGGCGGCCTGCGGAGGAAGATGCCGATCACCGCCTACACGATGCTCGCGGCGACGCTGGCGATCTCGGGCGTGCCGTTCTTCAGCGGGTTCTACTCGAAGGACGCCATCCTCGCCTCGGCGCTCTACCGCGTGATGCAGAGCCCCGAGCACGTCCTGCTCTTCCTGCTGCCGGCCGTCGGCGCGGCGATGACGGCGTTCTACATGTTCCGGATGTGGTTCCTGGTCTTCGACGGCGAGCCGCGCGGCTACCCGCCGCTGCCGGGCAGGGCCGAGCACGAGCATGGTCACGGCCACGATGAGCACCACGGGCAACCCATACGACCACGCGCACGAGAGCCCGGCGATCATGACCTGGCCGCTGCTCGTGCTGGCGATCCCGACGGTCTTCGTCGGCTGGACGATCTGGTTCGGCCTGCCGATCGCCGAGCCGGTCCTGGAGCAGATGCTCGCCTACGGCGAGCCGATCGAACGTCGCCATCGAACTGGGCTCGGCGCACCTGCTGGCGATGGGGGCCTCGGTCCTGATCGCGACCGTCGGGATCGGGCTGGGCGCTGCTTCTACGCCCCTCCCCTGCCCTTCTTCTTCAAGCGGCGGTTCGACCCCAGGCTGGCGGCCGAGCGGTTCGGCGGGCTCTACAACTTCCTGGTCCACAAGTGGTACTTCGACGAGCTCTACGACGCCGCGTTCGTCCGGCCGACCCTGGCGCTGGCCCGCGCCTCGAGCGCCTTCGACCAGCACGTGATCGACGGCATCGTCAACGGTTCGGCGAGCCTGACCGTGCTCCTGAGCCAGCTCGACGGGCTCTTCGACCTGCGGGCTGTCGATGGCCTGGTGAACCTGACGGCCGGGTTCCTCTTCGCCGTCGGCGACTGGGGCCGGATGATCCAGACGGGCCGGCTGCGCAACTATCTGATGTTCCTGGCCGTCGCCCTGGTCGGGCTGTTCGCGGGTGTCTTCGTCTGGGTTCGGGGTTAACCGGAACGCTTCCCTCTGTCTCGACAACGAAGTGGTGCCACCGTCATGAGCGACAACCTCCTGCTGACCCTGCTCTGGCTGCTCCCGCTGCTCGGAGCCTTTGTCGTCCTGCTGATCCCCAGCCGGGCGGAGCAGGCGATCAAGGGGACGTCCCTGGCGGCCACGCTCGTCACCTTCGCATTGACGCTGGTGGCTCTCTCGATCTACGTGGCCCCCGGCTCGCCCGCCTGGGCACCGCTCCGCGAGCGCGCTGAAAACAACACCCTGAAGCCGCCCACCGCCAGCAACGAGTCGACCGCGAACGCGGAGGTCAAGACCGAGGCCAACGACCTGGTCGTCCGCAAGGCGTGGATCCCCTACTTCAACATCCAGTACTTCCTCGGCCTCGACGGGATCAGCCTCAGCCTCGTGCTGCTGACCGGGCTGGTCAGCGTGCTCGCCTGCCTGGCGTCGTGGACCATCGACAACCAGGTCAAGGGCTATTTCGCGCTCTTCCTGGTCCTGGTGGCGAGCATGATGGGCGTCTTCCTCGCACTCGACCTGTTCCTCTTCTACGTCTTCTTCGAGGTGATGCTGCTGCCGATGTACTTCCTGATCGCCGTCTGGGGCGGCGGGAACCGCGAGTACTCGGCGATCAAGTTCCTGCTCTACACCCTGTTCGGCTCGGTCTTCATCCTGGTCGCGGTGCTGGTCCTCTACTTCTGGACGGGCGACGCGGTCGTGCCGGGCTTCGCGGCCCACTCGTTCGACATCGTCAAGCTGACCTGGGTCGCGACCGAGACGGGCTACTATCGGCGCGACGATCCAGCGAGTGATCTTCGTGCTGTTCTTCATCGGCTTCTGCATCAAGCTGCCGTCGTTCCCGTTCCACACGTGGTTGCCCGACGCGCACGTCGAGGCGCCGACGCCGATCAGCATGATCCTGGCCGGCATCCTGCTCAAGATCGGCGGCTATGGGCTGATCCGGCTCGCCTGGCCGCTGGCGCCTCTGGGCGCGTATGCCTACGCGTGGCCGGTTGCGCTGCCTGGGCGTCTTCAGCATCCTCTACGGCGCGCTGGTGGCGATGGCGCAGACCGACTTCAAGAAGCTGGTCGCCTACAGCTCGGTCAGCCACATGGGCTACGTGACGCTGGGCATGGCCGTGATGAACCTGATGCCGGACCCGCGCTACTACGCCTACGGCGTCAACGGCGCGATGTTCATGATGATCGCGCACGGGATCACCTCGACCGGCATGTTCTTCCTGGTCGGCGTGATCTACGACCGGGCCCACACCCGCGACCTCGAAAGCTGGGCGGGCTGTACAACATCATGCCCGCCTACGGCGCGGTGTCGTTCCTGATCTTCTTCGGGTCGATGGGCCTGCCGGGCCTCTGCGGGTTCATCGCCGAGGTCTTCGTGGTCCTCTCGGCGTTCAACTACAGCCCGGTCCTGGCTGTCCTCGCCGCGGCGGCGGTCATCCTCACGGCGGGCTACATCCTCTGGACGCTCCAGCGCGTCTTCCTCGGCCGGAGCGAGCAGTACAAGGGTCTGCCCGACCTGACCCTCCGCGAGTGGATCGTCTCGATCCCGCTGGTCGTCCTGACCGTCGCGCTGGGCGTCTTCCCCCAGTCGCTTCTCTTGAAGCTGGATGGGCCCGTCGGTGGAGCAGATGGTCCGATCGGTCGCGATCGCCACCTCCCCGCCGGGTGGTGTCGAGCCGGTCCGACAGGTTCGAACCCAGGTCCCCTTCGAACTCGCCACGCCCATCGCGCAGTCGCAATAAGAGCCGATCCCGTCGAGTGGGATGAGCGTAGCCGAGGTCCACCTGACGAACTCGTGTACCGCAGATAGGCTTAATAAGAGGGACCATGGGCCAGGATCGCGTGGCGCTGGTGACGGGATCAGCGACGGGGATCGGTCGGGCAGTGGCCTGGCGGCTCGCCGAGCGCGAATTCGCCGTCACGATCAACTATTCCAGGTCGAAGGATGAGGCCGAGGAGACGGCCGACGGCGTGCGCGAGCGCGGGGCCGAGGCGCTGGTCTTCCCGGCCAACGTCGCCGACGACATGGCCGTCCGCGCGATGGTCGAAAGGACGGTGGAGACGTTCGGCGGGCTCGACGTCCTGGTGAACAACGCCGCGACGACCTCCTTCGTCCCGCACGTCGATCTCGAAGGGCTGACGACGCAAATCTGGGACGAGATCCTCGACGTGAACCTGAAGGGGACCTTCTTCGCCTGCCGCGCCGCGATGCCGTACCTGAAGGTGCGGAAGGGAAACATCGTCAACATCGCCTCGGTGGCGGGCGTGACGGGCTCGGGCAGCTCGATCGCGTACGCGGCCAGCATGGGGGCGGTGATCACGCTGACCAAGAGCCTGGCGAAGAGGCGTTCGCCCCCGAGGTCCGGGTCAACGCAGTCGCCCCCGGCCCGGTCCAGACGCGCTGGCTGGCCGATCACCAGGACTTGGTCGAGGAGGCGAGGAAGCTCACACCCCTGAAGCGCCCGGCCACCCCCGAAGACATTGCTGATGTCACCCTGTTCCTGGCGGTCACGGCGAGCCTGATGACGGGCCAGGTCCTGATCGTCGATGGCGGTCTGACCATCTGACCTTGCGTCAGACCCCGGGTCGGGGTAATGTGCCGCTCGCCTCGATCCCCGCGCCGACGGCGGGCGTACGTCCGCCCGATCTCCCCCGGGTCGAGACCGGAGAGTCGGGGTCAGCACACAAAGGAGTGGAACCGCATGCAAGGCAGGTCATGGATGGCCGCTTTGGCGCTCATTGCGGGGTCCGTCACGGTCCTGGGCCATCCGGCCCGCGCCGCCGATGCGCCCGAGATGACCAGGGTCAGGCTGGAATTGCGGATCGCCGGGCTCCCTTTCGGGGGTGGCGGTTGTGACGTTGAGGTCAAGCCCGGGCACGCAGGTTGTCAGTTTCGTCCGGTGACCTGTCACGTCAATGACGACGGGCGCGCCACACTGATCCTGGACGACGTGCAAGCCCGGAGCGCCGACCGCGACTGTGCCTTCGCGATCACCATCTGCGAGCCGGGTCAGAAGGTCACGACCGTGCGCCGAGGGCTCCGATTGAGCGCGCGAAGCGCCTCCATCCCATCGTTGACCTGCTACGTGAGCTCCCCGTCGAAGCTCGTCAAGGCCGGCGAGCTGCGCCCGAGGCGGTAGTCACATCAGTGCTGAGTGTTGAGAGCCTGTGAATAATTCGACGAACGCGCCGGCGTCGCGAAACTTCGCTCCGGGAACGGACACGGATCGGGCCGATCTCAAGCAGCCTCAGGGACTGTCAGGAAATCAATGGAACATACACGCTGTCTTGGGTGGAGACCCCAGTTGAGGCCTCGTCGCCGGCATCCGCCGGGGTCTCGAAGACGAGACCCCGTCCATCCGGATGTTAGGTCGATTCGCATTACAATTTATGGATTGTTCGAGTGATTTCTTGACAGTGCCTGTCAGCCAGCGGCGGACGTTGACTCCGACGGGAACCCGGACGAGTCGAGCTGCCAGCTTTCCTCTTGAGGGGACGGTATTTGACCGCCTTGTCCTGGAGAGGGACTCGCCGATCGTCCAGACGCCATCGCTTTCGGGCGACGGATGTTTCCTGCCATCTCAGCAATCAAAAAGGCCCGAGGTCAACTGACCTCGGGCCAGTGCCATTCCTTCCCGGGAGACGTATCAGAGGTCGTCGGAGTCGTCGGTCGGGGAGTCGGTCAGGTCGGGCTCGGGACGGGAGACGACGGGAGAGGCGGTCTCGACGCGCGCCGTCGCGCCACGCTGGCCGAGGAGGCGGACGTTACCGGGCCCGACGGCGCCCTCCAGGTCGGAGAGCAGGCGGTCGTCGTGGCAGACCTTCAGCGTGGCGCCGGCCTTGTAGATCGCCCGGCGGACGCCAGTGAGGCCGACGATCTCAAGATAAACGTCGAGGTTGCCAGGCCGGATCCGGACCTGACGGAGCAGCTTCTGAAGGTCGGCGGTCTGGTGCTGCCCCTTGTAGCAGCCGGACAACCACGCCGCGCGCACAGCTCGGCCGGACCGCGCGTTCAGCGGGATGATCCGCGAGAGGATCAGCTCGGCGGGGTCACGGCGGCGATCGAGCGTGCCCTTGACGAAGACGATCTGGTCGTTCTTGACCAACTCGCTCATTCTTGGCGAACTCCTCGGGCCAGAGCATCGCCGGAACCGACCCGGTCAGGTCCTCGAAGGTGAGCTTGGCCATCCGGGTCAGCCTCGAGCGGCTCTTCTGGACGTTGCGGACCGTGACATTGACGATCATTCCGCCCAGGATCACCTCCACCTTCTCGACGACGCCCGCCAAGTCGGCGACCTGGTGGGTGGCCAGCGCCTGGAGCAGACCGGCGTGGCGGGTCAGCGGGTGGCTCGACATGTAGAAGCCGAGCGCCTTCTTCTCCTCGGTCAGCCGCTCGACTTCGGGCAACTCGGGGATGTCGGGTAGGCTCGAAAGCGCGTGCGGCGTGCCGTTGGTGTGGCCGTTGCTGCCGGCACGGCCATCGCCGTTCGTCGGCTTGTCAAAGGCGTCGAAGAGGCCCCGTTGGCCACGCTTGCGATCTTCCTGGATCGCCTGGCCGGCCTGGACGGCGCGGGGGAGCACGGCGAGCCACTGGCTCCGTTTGCCGCCGAGGGCGTCGAACGCGCCGGCCTTGATCAGCGTCTCGACACACGCCTGGCTCACGACGCCGAGCGGGACGCGCTCGAAGAAGTCGTCGAGGCCCGTGAACGGCCCTCCTTGCTCACGCGCCGCGACGATCGCCTCAACCGCCTTGACGCCGACGCCCTTGATCGCGCCGAGGCCGAAGTGGATCTTCCCCTCGGCGGCGACGCGGAAGGCCGCCCCGCCCTCGTTCATGTTCGGGGGGAAGACCTCGATGCCCATCCTGCGGCAGTCCTCGATGTGCTCGACGAAGAACTTCTCGCGCTCGGCGCCGTCCATCTCCGAGGAGAGCAAGGCGGCCATGTACTCGGTCGGGTAGTGTGCCTTGAGGTAAGCCGTCTGGAACAGGACCAGCGCGTAGGCCGTGCTGTGCGACTTGTTGAAGCCGTAGCCGCCGAAGTACTCGATCAGGTCGAAGATCTTGATGGCGGTTTCCTTGTCGAGCCCCCGCTCGATCGCGCCCTCGATGAACTGCTCGCGGCTCTGGGCGATGACCTCGGTCTTCTTCTTCGAGATCGCCTTGATGCACGGCATACGCCTGCGAGAGCTCGATGCCCCCCAGGCGGTTCAGGATTCGCATCACCTGTTCCTGGTAGACCATCACGCCGTAGGTCTCTTCCAGGACCTCCTTGAGCACGGGGTGCAGGTAGCTGGCCTGCTTCCGCCCGTTCTTGACGTTGACGTACTCATCGACCATGCCGCCGTTGAGCGGGCCGGGCCGGTAGAGAGCGCAGGTCGCGATGATGTCGGCGAAGCGGTCGGGCTTCATCTTGACCAGCAGGTCGCGGATGCCCGCGCCATCGAGCTGGAAGACGCCCTGCGCGTCGCCCCGCTGGAGAAGCTCGAAGGTCGCCTCGTCGTCGAGCGGAAGGTGATGCAGGTCGAGCGGTGCGTCGCGTGGCGCTCGTTCGATGAGCCTGACGGCCTCGGCCAGGGTCGTCAGGTTTCGCAGCCCGAGGAAGTCCATCTTCAGGAGGCCGGCCTTCTCGACGTCCCCCATCTCCCACTGGGTGCTGACGACCTCCTTCTCCTTGTCCTTGTTCGGCAGACCTTGCAGGGGGACAAGGTCGCAGAGCGGCCGGTCGGCGATCACGACCCCCGCGGCGTGCGTGCCGACGTTCCGCGCGGTCCCTTCGAGCCGCTGTGCGAAGTCGAGAAGCTTGTGGATCTCGGGGTCTTCGTCGGCCATCCGCTTCAGCGCGGGCTCTTCCTTCAGCGCCTCCTCGATCGTGATGTTCAGCCGGGTCGGGATCAGCTTGTTGACCTGATCAACCCGTGCCAGCGGGATGTTCAGCGCCCGGCCGACGTCCTTGATCGCGGCCTTGGCTGCCATCGTGCCGAAGGTGCCGATCTGCGCCACGTTGGCTTCGCCGTACTTCTTGCGGACGTACTCGATGACCTCGTACCGCCGCTCCTGGCAGAGGTCGATGTCGATGTCGGGCGCCTCGGAGCGGTTCGGGTCGAGGAACCGCTCGAACAGCAGGTCGTATTTGAGCGGATCAGACATGGCTGAGATAGAGCAGGTAGCTGACCAGCGACCCGCAGGCCGAGCCGCGCGCCGAGTTCGGGATGCCGCGCTCGCGAGCGAAGCGGACGAAGTCCCAGACGATCAGGAAGTAGGAGGCGAACCCCATCCGGTTGATGATCCCCAACTCGTGGTCCAGCCGCTGCGGACCTCGGGTGGGGGGTCATCGCCGTACCGCTGGCGCATGCCCTCCTCGCAGAGCTCGCTGAGGTACTCCTCGGGAGTCTTCTGGCCGGGGGGCTGGAACGAGGGGAACTGCCGCTTGCCGAGGTCGAGGCTCTCGTAGTGCTCCTCGACCAGCTCGGCGATCCGGACTGAGGTAGCCAGCGCCTCCTCGTGGCCGGGCATCGCCGCGTACATCTCCTCGGGGCTCCGGACGTGGAACTGGTCGTTCTCGAACCGCATCCGGTTCGGGTCGTCGACCGTCTTGCCGGTGTTGATGCAGAGCAGGATGTCGTGCGCCGGCGCGTCCTCGCGGGTCAGGTAGTGGGCGTCGCTGGTGGCCACCACCGGCAGGCCCATCCGCCGCGCGATGTCCAGCGCCCCAGCGGCGCAGTCGCGCTGGATCGGGATGCCGTTGTCCTGGATCTCGACGTAGAAGTTCTCCTCGCCGAAGACCTTCTGATACCAGGCGCAGAGTTCCTCGGCCTTGGCCGTCTTGCCGTGGAGGATGTTGTCGGAGAACTCGGCCGAGGCGCAGCCGGAGAGGCAGATCAATCCTTCGGCGTGGCGCTGGAGGATCTCCTTGTCGATCCGGGGCTTGTAGTAGAACCCTTCGAGGAACGACGGCGACGAGAGTCGCATCAGGTTGCGGACCCCCTCGCCGTTGCGGGCCAAGAGCGTCAGGTGGAAGGCATACTCCTGCCCCGAGCCGCCGCCGGTCGTCCGGTCGGTACGCCGGACGGGCGCGACATACGCCTCCAGACCGACGATCGGCTTGAGGTCGGCCGCCTTCGCCTCGCGGAGGAACTCGACCGCGCCGTAGAGGTTGCCGTGATCGGTGAGCGCCAGTGCGGGCATCCCCAGCGTCTTGGCGCACTTGACCAGCGCCGGGATCTTGCTGGCTCCGTCCAGCAGGCTGTAATGGCTGTGGCAATGCAAGTGGACGAACGGCCGGTCGAGCATCGGTCACCTCGGTCGGGTCGAACCTGCGACACGCATCCGGAGCGGGCGGACGCCACTGAACCTTCGACCAGGCTATTTTATCATAAGAACCGCCGCCCGCCGACTGGGCTCGACAACTCTTCTCTTTTCGGTGTTTCGGACGAGCTGGGTCGAAAATTCGCATCAATTATCGTTGCCCAAGGGCGCCGACCCTGGATCCAGAAGAGACGAACAGAGGTTCTCCGGAGCCCAGGGGGCAGCCAGAGTTTTCTGGGAAGATTGGAAAACGACCGTCGTGCACGCAGCGCTCGGAGAATCCCGCCGAAGATCGACCGCCAGGGCCGCGTGCGGCCTTGGAGCCGATCTTCACTACAGGTCGATGAGGGATCCGGATCGCGAACGGAAGAGAGGGGATCGGCGATCTTCGAGAGGGGAACGAGAGGTGACTTAGACGCCCACGAGCTCTTCCTGGACCACCTGCTCTTCGCGCAGGTCATCCGAGGAGTTGGCGGATTCGAGACCCTGGACCAGCGCGCCCAGTTGAAGCGCCAGCAGGCGGTCGTCGGAGCTATGGCCGCGAAGCAAGGCCAGGAAGGCTTCTGCCCCAATCAACACCGCTTTCGGCTTGCTGTGGATGGTCAGGACGTAACGGGTGTTGGGGTCTTCCAGAGAATCCAGGACCTTGGGAAGATCGCGGTGAAGTTCACGGCTACCGATGAAGCAAACGCGGGACTGAGGCATCTTCATCCTCGGGGCCATGTGCGGCCAAAAACCATGAGGAATACGAGGCGAACAGACGTGTCGCCGCCTCGGAAACGATAGGCAAAAGCCAGGTTAACCGACGTTCAACTTGGCGTCAATCGCTTCTAAGATCTAGAGAAAAATTCCCACGAATTTCCTAGGATGGATGCCGATTCTCCACAAGCCCTTCATTGAGAAGGTAGTTCGGGCGTCATGGCGTCAGCCGTCGGGGGGGGCGGCAGGGGCTCGGCGGGAGGGGGGACGGGGTGGGGCTGGGGGGACTTCAGCCCGGCGCGCTCGAGCAGGTCGGCGACGTCGGTGTAGTGGCTGTAGTGGGTCAAGATCCGATTCTGGATCGCCAGTGCCTTCTGCGTGTCGCCCAGTTGCTTGGCGTGCTCGGCCTCGTTCAACTCGCGGATGATGATCTCGCGACGCTCGGCGATGGCCTTCTTCAGGTCCTCGGCGCGCTTCCGAGCCAGCAGGAACCAGGGGCGCTCCTCGGCGTCGTTCAGCTTGAGCCGGCGGGCCATGTCCTCCCAGTCTTGGGTTGCGGCCATCTCGTCGCCGCGCCCCAACGCCTCGTTGGCGCGTTTCGAAGGTCATGACATACTCGTGCTCGCCCTTGGTCGTCGGCTGGTTGAATCGGGTGCGGACCGCGCCTTCCAGCAGCTTGGCTCGCTGCTCGGCCTCGTCCAGCGGGATCCGGTCACGCCAGACCTGCGTGATCTTCCGGTAGGGGTTGTCGGGGAACCTCCGGTCGAGCGGCTCGAGGTAAGAGTCGCGCGCCTCGATCCAGTCGCGCCGCTGCTTCGAGGCCATTAGCCCCTCGGCATGCTGGTAGAGATACGCGGCACTCGGCGGCCAGAGCATGTATGCGATGAACCCGAGGATCGCCACCAGCGCCAGGATCAGGAGGCTGGTCTCGATCGTCGCGCGGTTCAGCTCTGGCATGGCGAGACGCCGCCGCGCCGTCTTCGCATTCTTTTTCGGCTTGTCGGCTGCGGACGCGCTCTTCGGATCGTGCTCGGCGGGCGCGACGGCCGCCGTTTCGCCGCGGTCCGCCTTGTCGCGCAGTTCGGTCAAGGCGACGCCGACGGCGGCGGCGTCCCAGGGTCGGTCGGTCGGCGGCTTGGCCATCATCTTGACGATCAGGTCGTCGAGCGCCTTGGGGAGCTCAGGCACTGTGGCGCTGGGACGGGGGGGCGGCTGGCTGAGGTGGGCTTGCATCTGGATGACGGCTGATCCGCCCTCGAAGGGCGGCCGGCCGGTCAGCATCTGATAAAAGACAACGCCCATCGCGTACACGTCGGTCTTGTGGCTGATCGCCGGCGTCCCGCGGATCTGCTCAGGGGCCATGTAGGCGGCCGTCCCGAGCGTCCGACCCGTCGCCGTCAGCGCGGCGGCGTCCAGGTCCTTGGCGATCCCGAAGTCGGTCAGCTTGAGCTGGCCCTGGGTCGAGATCATCAGGTTCGAAGGCTTGAGGTCGCGGTGGACCACGCCGTGCTCGTGCGGCGTAGTGCAGCGCGTCGCAGAGCTGGATGCCCAGGTCTACCACCTCGCGCAGGGGAGCGCGCCCGGCGCTGGAGCAACTGCTCCATGTTCTCCCCCGGCACGTACTCCATCGCGAAGTACGAGGTTCCCTTGAAGCGGCCCAGCGCCAGGAACCGGACGATATTCGGGTGGCGGAACTGTTGCAGAATCTCGGCCTCGCGCTTGAACCGTTCGTGCAACTTGCCCTTCTGGGCGACCCCGCTGCTGATGACCTTCACCGCAGCGAGCCGCCCGGTCACGTCGTTCATTGCGCGATAGACCACCCCCATGGCACCGGTGCCGAGGACGGCCTCGATCCGGAACGAACCGAGCTGTTCGCCGATCATAGGAGTCACACCTGTCAGACAACCACGTCGCTGAGAGCCTGTGAAACTTTCGACTAAGGTACACGAGGTTGTCGAGCCTTCATTTTACCGAATCTCTTGACTTTCAGTGACTTGCGTCGATGAAGCCCAAGACCCGGTGTGGGAATCAAACCCGATTGTTTCACAGGCTCTGAGGGGCCCGATCCTGTCCGCGGGCCTGGGCCCTCGCTCCATCGGCGTCGGCCCCTTCACGATCGCGGCATCACGCACGAGAGCCCGCCGGCCGCGGGCAGGTAGCCGTTCATCACGTAGTCCATCACCATCCGGTCGGCATTGAAGCGCCAGGCCAGGGTTCGCAGCGCGTTCTTCTGGCGTTCGATCCAGCCGCGTGGCAGGCCCGAGGCGTCGAGGGTGTAGAAGAGCGGGATGACCTGCTCCGTCAGCGTCTCCAGCAGCGCCTTGTGATCACGCTCGTCCTGGATCGCGGTGACCGAGTGCGTCTGGTCGGTGCCGATCGCGAAGCCGTTGGTCCCATCATAAGCCTCGGCCCACCAGCCATCGAGCACCGAGAAGTTGAGCGCGCCGTTGAGCATCGCCTTCTCGCCTGAGGTGCCACTGGCCTCCTGCGGCCGGCGCGGGTTGTTGAGCCACACGTCCACCCCCTGCACGAGCTGGCGGGCGACGTTCATGTCGTAGTCCTCGACGAAGACAATCCGGTGCGCGAACCGGTCCTGCCGGGTCAGTCGGACGATCTGCTGGATCAGCTCCTTGCCCGTGTGGTCCTCGGGATGCGCCTTGCCCGCGAAGATGATCTGGATCGGCCGATCGGCATCCAGGACCATCTCCGCCAGCCGCTCGACGTCTTGGAGCACCAGCCCGGCGCGCTTGTAGGTCGCGAACCGGCGCGCGAAGCCGATCGTCAGCGCGTTCAGGTCGAGCGCGTGCTGCGCCTTCTGGACCGCGGCCTCCCCCTCGTCGCGGCGCTTCGCCTGCACGGCGAGGCGGACGCGGACGAAGTCGATCAGCCGGGCCTTCAAGACTTGCTGCGTCTCCCAGAGCTCGGCGTCCTCGACCTCTTTGATCCCCTGCCACGTCTCGGGGAAGCGCATTTTCTGCGGCCAATCGACACCCAGATGGCGGTCATAGAGTAGGTGCATCTGCGGTGCCACCCAGGTCAGCACGTGCACGCCGTTGGTGATGTGCCCGATCGGCACCTCCTCCTCGGGCCGGTTCGGGTAGAGCGGTTGCCACATCCGCCGCGAGACATGGCCGTGCAGCGCACTGACGCCGTTGGCGTGCCGCGACAGCTTCAGGGCCAGCACCGTCATACAGAACAACTCGTTCGGGTCGGCCGGGTAGACGCGGCCCAGGCCCATGAAGTCGTCGTAAGACAGATGCAGCGCGTCGCGGATCTTGCCCAGGTTCTCCTCGACCAGGGAGGCGGGGAAGCGGTCGTGCCCGGCGGCCACGGGCGTATGGGTGGTGAAGACGGTCATCTTTGCGACGTCACGGACCGCCTCGCCGAACGGGATCCCGTTGGATTCCATCTGCGCCCGGATCATCTCCAGGTCCGCGAACGCGCTATGGCCCTCGTTCAGGTGGAGCACCGATGGGTGAATGCCCAGCGCTTGCAGCGCGCGGACGCCGCCGACGCCCAGCAGCAGCTCCTGGCGGATCCGGACCCGCGCGTCGCCGCCGTAGAGCCGCGCCGTCAGCGAGCGGTCCCAGTTCGAGTTCTCCTGTATGTTCGAGTCGAGCAGGAGCAGGGTCGTCCGCCCGACCTCCACGCGCCAGACCTGCGCGTGCAGCACGCCACTGTGCGTCTCGATGGCGATCACCACCGGCTTCTCGTCCGGCCCGAACACCCGCTCGATCGGCAGCAAGTCGGGGTTGGCATTGAGGTAGTGTTCCTGCTGCCAGCCGTTGGAGTCGAGCGTCTGGCGGAAGTACCCCTGATCATAGAGCAGGCCGATGCCGATCAGTGGCACGCCCAGGTCGCTGGCGCTCTTGAGGTGGTCGCCGGAGAGAACCCCGAGGCCCCCCGAGTAGATCGGCAGGCTCTCGTGCAGCCCGAACTCGGCCGAGAAGTACGCCACCGGCCGTGACCGGAGGCTCGACGCATAGACCGAGCCCCAGGAGTCGTCGTTCTTCAGGTACTCCGCGAGTCGGCGGAAGGCATAGTCGATCCGCGAGTCGAGGGCCATCATGGTGGCCCGGCGCTCGAGCTGCTCGGCCGGGAGGCACTTGAGGAACTCGACCGGGTTATGGTCGAGTTTCCGCCAGAGTTCTGGATCAAGCTCGCGGAACAAACTGATCACATTCGGCTGCCAGGCCCACCAGAGGTTCCGCGCCAGTTCCCGAAGCTTTTCGAACCGTTTCTTCTGACCTAGCATGGTCCCCTCTCAAATATCGCTGGAGTCATTAACCCCGACCGACTCGGAACGCCGCTCGGTCGCAGGGTCGATAGTATGGCCGATTGGTGCCCAAAATCCAAGACCCGCCAGGCTCAGCTTGTCGGCCCGCCTTCCTCAATTTCATCGCCGTCGCCCCACACTCCCCCTTCCTCAGGGCGATCCCCACGGACGTGGCGCGGGAGGCGTCGAATTTGGCCAGGTCGAACAGGAGGCCGCGGGACACTCCGGGCCACTTACGGGATCATCCGGCACTGGTCCGGGATTTGCAACCCTCCCTTGCCAAAGATGCCGTATTCTTCGCCGGGGGGCCCGGGCTTATCCCTGGAAACGATACCGACGACGGGGGATGTCTTCGATGGCCGCCAATGAAACTGTTCCCAGCGAGACGACGAGCCAGATCTCGAGCACCGACCTGACCGCGGCACCGGCCTCGACCGGGATTTCGGCTCCGAGCGCCCCGACGTCGGACACGTTCTATCCTCCTCAAGGGCCCGACCAGGTGGGGACTCGGCCCGGGGCCGTGGAGAAGATGGAGCAGCAACCTACGCGATGAAGAACTTCATCGGGGGGATCACCAGCCGGTCGTTGTTGACCCTCGGATGGATCGCGCTGGCCATCTCAACATGGGGTTACAAAAAGAGAGGGAGCACCTGGGCGGTGGTCACGATTGTCGTGGCGGTGGTCGCGTTCCTGCTGATCTAGACCTGAAACAGATGCGTGATGTGAGGTTTGACATAGAACTGTCAGTGGATTAAAGCCTATGAATCAAGGCGGAATTAGAAACTATGGAATTAGAAGATGCGCTCACTCGAAAATCACATGCGCAGCTGGCGCCCCTTCTGACGAAAGGCTCGAAAACGAAGGGGTGAGGTTCTTGGGAGGCGATTCATCATGCTTGTTTGAGGTCTAGATTGCGCTGATCTCTCGGATCCTCACTCGCGCGATTCGGTCACTATTACCGCCTTACGACCCGCCGGCTCTTCGTCTCGACCGGCCTGATGCGCCGGCGTCGCGACCCGTTGGAGATCCTCCGAGTCAAGGACGTCTTCACCCGCCAGACCCTGAGCGAACGCTGGCTCAAGGTCGGCACGGTGAGCGTGGTCCCGGACGACAACTCGCTGCCGACCTTTTATCTGGCGGGTGTGGATGATCCGATGTGCTTGCCGACCCGAGCCTGGCCGATTACTCTGTTCCGTCGGGAGCGAACACGCCTATCCGCCCGTGGAGTTTCCGAGTCATGCCAACGGTGACGGTCGAGTCCGAGAAGTCGTTCGAGGCCGAGTCGGGCAAGAAGCTGGTCCTGGCGCTTGAGGATGCAGGGATTGACATCCTGCATCGCTGCGGGGGCAATGCGCTGCACCACCTGCCGGGTCCAGATCCTCGCCGGCGAGCCCGCGCCGATGAGAGATCTGGAGCGGAACCGCCTGGCGCGTGAAGCAAACCTCGGCCCTGACATCCGGCTCTCCTGTCAGATCCGGGTCGAGTCCGACCTGACGGTCCGCGTTCTCAACCGTGCCTCGATCGCCGGTGTGTCCCCCGGCCCCCGCCCCGCCGATTGAGAATTTGGTTGCTTGTGTCGGAATGATGTTGCTCGAATGGCGGCGAGAGGCACTACTGTCCTGACGTTGAGGATCGTCATCCCCGGGAAACGAATCGAGGGAGTCGATCCCTGCCTCGTGCTCGGCGAAGCTGCCCGCGTGGGGCGGGGATCGACTCCCTTGGTCCTCGTGGATTATCGGAAGAGTGAGGTCGGGACCGTTCACCCGATCACGGCACTCATTTCGAGACTGTCGCACGGTTATCGGGGCCAATCCGAGGATCGCTCGTCGGGAACAGGAAGCATCAACTTCGGACCCGCTCAATGACGACGAACTGGCTCCCAACTCGGCGCACGGCTCGATCCCAAGCCTGATTGCGTGGACCGAGCCAAAACGGGATCGTCCCAAAGTGGGGCACAGAGCATAGTGTACGAACTTGACACTTTACGGCACAAAGCGAGGCACGGACTGGAGCATTTATCCCTCGTGATTCGCAGCAGTTGCGCGAACAAGAGCCAAACGACCACTACTGAACAGTGTCAAGTAGCCGCCGGATCAATTTGGGACGGTCCCGCCAAAACCGCCCGGTAACGCTGCTACAGTCTCCTCATCTCTGGCTTTCCGAGCACTTCTTACACCGCGCGGAGCGGCGGCGAACCTGGCCGCCACAGCGCTTGCAGCGGTGAAACTTGGCCTGGCGTGTCTTCTTCTTGCGGGGTCGGAACGGCACGGGACACCTCATCGTCTCAATCGGGTGCTCCGGCCGACTGGGCCGGAGGAAAGTTATGCTTTATAGCCGATCGGACCACCCCCAGGCTAGGGGATTTGGCGTCATTTCGGGGAGGGCGGTGAGCGTCTTGACAGTCTCTCATGCCAGATTCTGGCATCCATAACCCCATGAAAACGGGTTCGGCTTCGGTTTCAATGCGGATTGCCGTTCGCACCGGAACGAGGCTGTCACCAACTTTGGTGCTTCGAGCCCGCTCGAAAGTCTGGCCCGGACCTTGCGCACCCCAACCTGTTGCCCCCGTCGTCCGGGGAGCACGAAGAGCAGTTTGCTCCCTCGCCAAAGGTCCTCCGGTTGCCGAAGGCAAATCGCGATGAGGAGCTCGAACGATGGAGGTCATCATCCCGCGCTGTGCCGGACTGGACGTCCCTAAACGGACGATCGTCGCCTGCTTCCGGCGGCTGGGACCCGACGGCCAGCTCAACCAAGAGGTCCGTACCTTCGGGACCATGACTGCGGTTCCACTGTGCAAGAGTATGCGAAGAGCGTTTTCTGGATCCCCTTGTTTTTCCTTGCGAAATGGCTGTCCGGGAATTGCTGCTCTCCCTCAAACGGCCGAAACGATGATCGAGGCCCGATTCATGACCGAGCGGGCCGATGGCTTCTCCACGTCTTGTCACACGCCGTTTCGCGTAATCGAGCGTTATCGCGCGGTCTTGCTGGGGCTGCCTTGGCTGCGTGTCCTTGCTGTCACTGGTCCTCGCACTGGCAGAGAGAAAGTCCCGGCTCCAGCCTCTTGTCACACGCCTTTTCCGGCCGTAATCAGAGCGTTATCGCTCGGTATTGCTGGCTAGGCGCGGCGGACTGTGGGCTGGCCGCTGCGACGCGATTCACACATTCGGGCGGAGATTCTCTCTCTCTGATGGTCCGTGTAGGGGGAACCATCGTGTCGCAATATGTCCGGACCCTCTGCCCCAACTGTCGCCACCGCGTCAAATTTCTCGCTGAGCATGTTGGCTCGCGGATGCGTTGCACCCAGTGTCAACATGTTTTCCGGGCTCGGCATGAGGTTCGACCCTCCACGGTACCCCCACCGAGGCAGATCGCTCCTCCCGGGTGGTCCCCGCCGTCCGAGAAGCCGGAAAATGAGGCTCAGAGTGGGCTTGTCATGTGGTCCGATCCGCCGGAGGATAGTGCTCAGAGCGGGATCGTCATGTGGCCCGATGCTCCGAAGGAATACCATAACCAGCGGGTGAGGTCCCTGAAGACCGAGCTTCGCCAGGTCCGCGCGGAGGTGGCGCAACAATCCGCACGGCTCGACGCGGCCCTCCGACAACTTCGGGCGATGAGGGCCCAGCCCGCCCCACAAGGTCTCCGGGAGCCAGACCTCGAGGAGCCGTTTGGCCTGACGTTCGAGCATCCCGTGCCGGGTGAGGCACTTCGGCAGGAACTTAACCTGACGTTCGAGCATCCCGTGCCGGATGCGACGCTTTGGCAGGAGCTCGTGGAGGCGCGCGCCGAACTCGCCACGCTGCGCGCCGAGATCGAACCCTTGCGCAGACAGGCCTCTCTGGTCGACATCCGGGATGCGCAGCTCCAGGTCAGCCGTGACGAGGTTGAGCGCCTCCGAGCCCGGATTAAAGGATCCGAGGCACCGGTCACCCAGGCGGGGATCGAGGCCGAAGGTCCCTGGGCCAAGGAGCTCGAAGCCCTTGCGCCGAGCGGGGCCGGTGGCAGGAGGTCGTCCGCAGCCTCCGCGCCGAGCTCGAATCACGCTCGGCGGACGCAGAGCCGCGCGAGCGCCTCGCGGCGGAACTCGGGGCCGTCCGCGCCGAGCGGGATCGGCACGAGGCCCGGTCCCTCTCCCTCGCGAGGCAAGAGGAGTCCCTTCGGGCTCGACGGGACGAGCTGGAGCGATTGCTGGCGGAGGAGGCCGCACGGCGCGAGGAGGTGGACGGCGACCTCACCCGACCTCTGGAGGAGGCTCGCGACCGCTGGGAGGCCGAGCAACGGGAGAAGCTCTCGCGGTGGCGCGAGGAGCTCAAAGCCCGGGCCCGCGAGGCCGAGCAGCGGCTCGAGGAGGAGCGGGCGGCGCGCCACGGCCGAACGCCGACAGCATGCGGAAGCCTCCCGGCAAGGAGAGGGCGAGCGCCGTCGCTTGCTGGAAATGTTCGGGGCGACGCAGGCGGCAGCAGGAGGGGCTGATCGTCGCCCTTCGCAGTGAGGTCGAGGAGGCGCGGCAGGCGGCCGAGGCCGCTCGACGCCAGGCCGAAACAGCGACGCGAGAGCGCGAAGAGCGCCTCGCCGCCTCGGAGGCGGAAGTCGAGCGCCTCCGGCACGAGTCCGAGGCGGCGGCGCGGCAGCACGAGCGGCGCACGGCCGCGCTTCGGGAACAACTCGAGGCGGCGCAGCAGACATCCGAGATCGCACGCCGCGAGGCCGAGGCGGTGCAACAGGCCGCCGAAGCCGCACAACATGAAGCCAGGGAGGAGGCGGAACAACTCGAGTGGCGCCTCGCCGCCTCGGAGGCGGAGATCGAACGGCTCCGCCGCGAGGCCGAGGCCACTCGCACCGAGGAGGACGGACATCTAGCCCTCCAGGTCGAGGTGGAGCGCCTCCGGCGCGAGGCCGAGGAGTTGGCACAACAGCACGAACGGCGCACGGCCGCACTTCGCCATGAGGTCGAAACAGCACAAAAGGCGGCCGAAGCCGCACGACATGAGGCCGAGGCGGCGGCGCGGGAGCACGAAGCGAGCCTCGACGCCTCGGAGGCGGAACTTGAGCAGCTCCGACGCGAAGCCGAGGCGGCACGCGCCGAGCGGGACCAGCGCCTGGCCCTGCAGGCGGAGGTCGAGCGCCTCCGGCGCGAGGCCGATGTGACGGCGCGGGAGCACGAGGAGCGCGCGACCGCGCTTCGGGAACAGGTCGAGGCGGCGCAGCAGGCGGCCGAAGCGGCACGCCACGAGGCCAAGGTGGCGTCGGAACAGCGCGCGCAGGTACATCGCCGCCTCGGAAGCAGAGCTCGAGCGGCTCCGACACGAGGCCGAAGCGGCGGCGTTGGAGCACGAGCGGCGCACGGCCGCGCTCCGGGAACAACTCGAGGCCGCGCAGGGAGAGGCCGAAGCGGCACGCCGCGAGGCCGGAGACATCCGAGCGGAGCAGGAAGTTCGCTCCGCGGCCCTGAGCGCGGAGGCCGAGACGGCGGCGCAAGAGCGCGAGCGGCGCCTCGCCGCCTCGGAGGCAGAGGTCGAGCGCCTCCGCCACGAAGCCGAGACCATCCGGGCCAAGCAGGAAGATCTCCTGGCGCCCCTGCGTGGGGAACTCGAGACGGCGCATCGGATGCTCGAAGCGGCACGACGCGAGGCCGAGGCGGCCCGCGCCGACCAGGACGAGCGCCAGGCCCCACAAGCGGAGGTCGAGCGCCTCCGGCGCGAGGCCGAGGCGAGCCGTGACGAGTTGAATGAACTCATCACCGCCCTCCGTCAGGACTACGAGGCGGCGCACCGCGAGGCGGAGCAACGGCATCAGGCCGAGGTCGCCCGCCTCAATGAAGCCTTGGAGCACGTACGGCGACATGCCGACGCGTTGTGGGGACGCGACTTCGAATCGAGCGAGACGGACTCGGAGCCGTTTGCCGACCCGGGGCTCGCTGATTTACAGGAACACACATGTGTCGATGGGATTCTGTGCCCCGACGGGTCGTTTTCCCGCGTTGAGGTCGAGGGCCGGGCGCCGAAACACCTCATGGGCTTCGGCTAACCAGGGCCACCGCATCTCATTTTCAGGCTTTTTCGAAGCTTCGGCCGTCGCCATGGTACGGTCGTGTCTTTGAATCGTTGCACGGTCGCCAGAACCTCTTGCAAGCAAGAGACCTTGCCTTGATCGGCGGTCGAGGTTACAAGTCCTTCTTTCGCGGAAGATGATCGCCTGCCATGCAACGATTCTGGGACACCACCTCAGCCCTCTAACGGGTGAGAGGCTGTTCGAGGAAGGGCGTATACACCTCCCGGACGATCGCGCCCCCCCGCCGGGGGCGGCGGTGTTCCCTCAGGGAAGGTCCGCCGCCCCCGGCGGGCACCCACGTCCCGGGAGGCTCTGGTTCAGCCCCTCAGGGTCTCAGGAGCGAGGTCCAGGACGGCCCTATTAGAGCGCCCTGAGTCGATAGTGCGAGCGGAAGATGGGGCGCCCTTCGAGCCGGTATTTGCGTTCGAAGTTGGTCAGGTAATCCAGGTCGTGCTCGGGCGTCTTTGACTCGGGGGGCGACTGCTCCTCGAATCGGGGGTGCGCAGCCATCAGCGCACGGATGACATAGAAATATTCCTCGACGTCGGTGACGACATGGAGGTCGCCGCCGGGTTCCAGGCCACGCTCGACGTCGGCGACGAGGGGTTCGGCGAACACCCTGCGCTTCTTGTGCCGCTTCTTCCACCAGGGGTCGGGGAAGTAGACGTGGACGGCGCGGAGACTGGCGGGAGGGACGTATCGCGCCAGGAACAGGCGCGCGTCGCCAGGCACGACCTTGACGTTCGTTAGGTTCCGCTTGGCCACCCGTTCCGCGGCGAGCCGGGCGTACTTGCGCGACAGCTCGACCCCGAGGAAGTTGTGCAACGGGTCCGCCGTCGCCGCGCTGACCAGGAACAGCCCCTTACCCGGCCCCACTTCGACCTCGACGGGCCGGTCGTTGCCGAACTGCGCCGGCCACGAGACAGGCGCCTCTAGCTCGGGAAGTTCCAGAGTGTACGGGGTGACGTCGATCGTCGGGCGGGGTTCGGGCATCGTGGGGGGCGATTTTGCGGGCATCAGGCTTTCTCCCAGGGGAGAACGAGCAAGAGCCTCTCCTCGTCGAGAGGGTGGAGCGCGGCGCAGCCCACCCTTCCATCGCTACATCCCAAGGGTGGGTTGCGCCGCGCTTCAACCACCCCACGAGGCGACGATCACTCCTCCGCGCGCTTCTCGTCGCGGCCGGTCAGGGGGACGCCGATGATCCGGCCGTGATAGACCATGTTGGTCGCAACGAATCCTTGCGTCTCGAAGATGGTCTGGCGGCGGTGGACGCGGACGGCTTTCGAAACCAGGACGAGGCGGTCGCCGGGCCGGACCTGGCCCCGGAAGCGGACATCCTCCATGCCGCCGAAGCCGATGAAATTCCCCTCGTTCAGCTTGATGACGTGGCAGTAGTAGCTCGACAACTGCGCGGCCGCCTCGCAGATCAGGACGCCCGGCATCAGCGGATAGTCGGGCATGTGGCCGCGGACCCAGAACTCGTCGGGCTCGATATCCTTGTAGCCGATGATAAGATGCTTCTCGGGGTCCAGTGCGACGATCGCCGTCAACTGCTCCATCTCGAAGCGTTGGGCGTTGCCCAGACGGATTCCCTTCCGATCGACCAGGACACGAGAGGTGTCAATTGTCGCGGGATCGACCAGGGCAACGGGCGGCATTCCAGGACATCCTTTCGCGCGGACGCGAGCCATGGACCGCGGCGCGCGCCCACTCGCCGCGAGGGTGGGAGTTCGACAAAGATGACCGTATCTGCCGCGCCAGTCGCCACGACCTGTGGTCAAAGGTCTGACTGGCGCCAGTTGCTCGTTATCATGACTTCCCGAGCCGCCGCCGACAAGAGGATTCAGCCCCGAAGACGACGCAAGGACATCTCCGACATGACGATAGCACCCGAAGTTTCTCGCCCGTTGGGGACCATGGTGGCGTACGGGTTCGCTGACATCGATCTGGGGGCCGATCTCGCCCTGGCGCAGCGACTGGGGGCCGGAGTGCTCGAGATCTTCCCGGACTGGCGGGTCGAGCCCGACCCCTGGGCACTCCGCGAGGGTCGGTGACCTCGGCCTGGCGATCCACAGCGCTCACGGCTGCTGGGGCGGCCAGACGATCCGCGCCGCGCGGGTGGATCTGGGCAGCCCCGAGGCCGGGCCGCATCGCGAGGCGGTCGAGGACCTGAAGCGGTGCGTGGACTGGCTGCACGAGGCGGGCGGGACATGCCTGGTCGTCCACCCCGGCGGCCTTTCCGACCCTGCCCAGGCCGCCTCGCGGCGCGAGGCGCTGGCGCGGGGCCTGATCGCTCTGGCCGACCACGCTCAGGGCACCGGCGTCGTCCTCTGTGTCGAGAACATGCCCCCCGGCGTCCATCCCGGCAGCCGGATGGCCGACCTCGCCATCTTGGTCGCCGAGCTCGGGTGCCCCACCCTGGCCCTGGCGCTCGACACCGGCCACGCCCACATCGCCGCTGACGCCCCTTCCGAGACCGTCGCCGCCGGCCCCTGGCTCCGGACCACTCACGTCCACGACAACAACGGCCGCCAGGACACTCACCTCCCCCCGGGCCTCGGCACCATCAACTGGCACGACTGGGCCCGGTCGCTCGATGCGATCGGCTATCGTGGTCCTATTATGCTCGAGTGCGTCCGGCACATCCGGAAGAACCCGGAATGCCTCGATCGCGCGATGAGGGAGCGGCTCGACCTGATGACTTTGATCTCAAACTCAAAGGAGTGATCGCCGATGGGAGCGACCGAGCGGGGCCGGGGAAGTGGCGAATCACGCTGGGGCAAGTGATGATGCTGATCGTGTGCGGGGCCGTCTTCTCGGCCGCGCTGATCAGCCAGGAGGGCAATCTCTTGCCCATGATCGCCTTTTACCTGCTGATCTCTCTCCTCGCACGGATCATCATCTACTCGCCCCTGAAAGAGCTCCTCTTCGGACCTGGCCTGAAGGATGGCGGAGGGGACGCGGAGAGATCGGCTGACGGGCTGGGTCAGTCTGAATTCGAGGAGGTCCTCCGAGAAGGATCGAACCTCGCCCCCGTGCAGAGGGATTCCGAGGGAGGAACCGCCGCTCGGTGTGAACATCGTTCGCGAGATCGATGAGGCGTAATCCTTCCGCAACCCACACGACCCGACCGCACGCCGCGAGGACCGCTCCGGATGGGGCCTGCGGCGGCAAAGTGATCGGTCCGCGATGCCGATACGGTCACGAGAGCCCATCCGTCGATGATTTCGGCGGGGGTTTGGAGCGGACCGAGAGGGATGCGGTCCGGAAGGGATGACCAGCAGGAAGGGGCGTCGTCGTGATCCCGAACCTGAATCGGCGCGAGGCGCTGGGCGTGCTCGGCGCGCTGGGCGCGTCGGCCACCATCAGCGCGGAATCAGCCCCGGCGCGGGCCGGGCACGTCGAGGTCGGCGGCTATGTTCGGCGGCCGGGCATCCAAGGGCGCATGACTGGCGCGCAGGCCGCGGCGGCGGCCCTCTGCTGCGAGGGCGTTCCCTGCGTCTTCGGCGTGCCGGGCGCGCAGAACAACGAGCTCTGGGACGCGCTGAAGGCCCGGCGGGTGCCCTATCTGCTCGTGACCAACGAGGCGTCGGCGAGCGTCATGGCCGACGCCTCGGCCCGGGTTACGGGAGCGGTCGGGGTCTTCTGCGTCGTGCCCGGGCCGGGGTTGACCAACGCGATGACCGGCATCGGCGAGGCGCTGCTCGACAGCGTCCCGATCGTCGGGATCGTGACCGATGTCAGCCGGGGGCCGAACGCGCCGATCGGCCAGGTCCACGCGCTGCCCAACGTGGCCCTGCTCCGGCCGGTCTGCAAGGCTGTGCTGGAGGTCCGCCACCAGGCCGAGATCCCCGGTGCGATCCACCAGGCGTACCGGATCGCCGTCGCGGGCGAGCCTGGCCCCGTGGCCGTCGTGATCCCGTTCCCGTTCTACACCGAGGCTTGGGACTACGATTGCCCGCTCCCCCCGCCTCCCCCCCTGCCCTTCGACGAGCCAGCGTATCGCCAGGTGCTGGGCCTGCTGGCGAACCGGAGCCGGCGGATCGGGATCTACGCGGGGATGGGCTGCGTCGACGCCGGTCCGTCGCTGACGAGCGTCGCCGAGGTGCTCCAGGCGCCCGTGGCGACGTCGGTCAGCGGCAAGGGATGCATCCCCGACGCGCACCCGCTGGCCGTCGGCTGGGGCTACGGCAACGCAGGGCACTCGCGCAGCCGAGAAGGCGTTCAAAGACATCGACCTGGTCCTCGCCGTCGGCGTCCGCTACAGCGAGGTCTCGACGGCCAACTATGCGATCCCGCAGCACCACGTCATTCACGTCGACGCCAACCCGAACAACCTGGGCCGGAACGTCCACACCTGCGTCAGGCTTTGTGCCGACACCCGGGTCTTCTTCGACCGCCTGCTCGCCGACGCCCCGGCCGTGCAGCGTCCCGCCTGCCCGCCGCTCTGGAAGAAGATCCGCGCCTGCCGCGAGCTCGACCGTCGCGAGAACACCAAGGTTCGAATCACCCGCGGCGTCGATCCCATGATCTTCCTGACCCAGCTGCGGTGCGCGCTGGGGCCCGACGAGCTGATCTTCATCGATGTGACCGCCTCGACACACTGGGCCTCCGAGGCGATCGAGGTCCAGGGCCCGCGCCGCTATTTCACCCCGGCGAACAACCAGAGCATGGGCTGGGCGATCCCCGCGGCGATCGGCGCGCAGCGGGTCCGGCCCGACCGGCAGGTGGTGGCGGTCACGGGCGACGGCTGCTTCCTGATGTCGGCGATCGAGATGTCCACCGCCGCGCGGGCTTGCCTGCCGGTCAAGTTCTTCGTCCTTGACGACGGCGCGTACCACTACATGCAGATGCTCCAGGAGCCCGTCTACCGCCGGACCACCGCCACCGAGATCGCCCGGATCGACTACGGCGCCTTCGCGCAGGGGCTCGGTCTGGGCTACAACGACATCGTGCAAAACGCAGACGTCCCCGCCGGCATCCTCCGCGCCTTGGCCACTCCCGGCCCCGTCCTGACCCGCGTGGTCGTCAGCTACGAAGGCCGCGAGATCCGCTGGCTCAACGCGCTGAAAACGACGTACCTCAAACGCCTCGCGACCGACCAGAAGGTCCGCATGGCCGCGCGGGTCGGCATCCGTTCGCTGGACCGGAACCTGGACGACGATTGAGCGAAATCAAGGCCTATCGAGGATCAGGAAACCGACGTCGGGGCCCTGGTGGCGCTGCTCCGTCCGGTACGGACCAGCTCCCGAGAACCCGCCCGCCATGCTCGACCACCTTTCGTCCTCTGGGTGCGCCAGGAGTCCGCGATGATGTGCGCGAGACTGGTTTCGTGAGCTTTTGGTGAGGATTGTGGTTATTGTCTGGATTTTTTTAGAATAAATCTTTGGCAGAAAATAATTTTTTTCAAAAATATTATCCTTGAAATGGCCTTGTCAGAACCATTACACTTATTATAAGCGACCGTCGTCACCATATCGGATCGATGGGACCGGGTTCTGGTGGCCCCCCACATGCGAAAGCTCGCATGGCGGGTTTTTTGCGTGCGCCGACTCGATTGCGATCAACCCGAGGCAGAACCTGTCGTGAGGAGGGTGACAACTCTCTTTCTGAGCGACCGGCGAGCACGCAACGAGCACCGCCGCCAGGTTCGGGACCCTGGCCGAGTTGGGCAGCGGAGGAGGTTGGGCAGCGGAGGAGCAACTGATTTTCGCGAAACGAGGGGCAAACATGAAAATCAGAACAACTATTAGTGTTACTTATGCTTATTCCCATCGTCCTCGCCGGATGTTTCGCGGTGGCGTCCTGGCCGATGAATGCCGCCGTGGTCACCGTTCTGGGCGCCATCATGATTTACCTGGCGTACAACTTCTACGCCCGGCGGATCGATCGCGATGTCATCCAACCCGATCCTAAGAAGGCCACGCCGGCAAGGTTGTATATGGACGGTGTGGATTTCATGCCCACCAACCGCAATATCCTTTATGGCTATCACTTCAAATCGATTGCCGCCGCCGGACCGATTGTCGGCGTGATTGCGGCGACCAACCTCTGGGGCTGGCTGCCGGCGCTCCTGTGGCTGACCCTGGGCGTCAGCTTCATCGGCTGGGCCAGTGACTACTCAGCGATCATGGTGGCCGTGCGCAACGATGGGAATTCGCTGACGGCCATCGCACATCGCCTGATTGCGCCCGCACGCGCATCATCCTGTTCCTGTTCATTTTCTTCTATCTGCTCCTCATGGGCGGGGCCTTCATCGGAATCCTGGCCGGGATTCTCGATCCCCGCGCCGACGTGCCCTTCGGCATCTTCATGTTGGCGATCATGGGTCTGCTGACCGGGCAGTTGCTCTACCGCTGGAAGCTGGACCTCATCATGGTCACGCTGTTGGCGGTCCTCATCACGCTGGGTTCGATGGTGCTCGGGGCCAAGGGCATGGCCGTGCGGAAAGGCGTTGGGCCTGACGGCAAGCCTGCCACCGCCCTCGTGTATGCAGGCCCGGTGAACTCGGCGGTTTCGCGGTTGAATGACGTCATCAACCGCATCACCGGTAACAAGCCACTGTATACCGTCACTGACCCGACCAAGGCCGACCCGCGCCTGACCGCGATGACGCTCACGCCGGACGGCAAGATCGTATCGAAGTACACCGACTCCGGCGGCGCCATCAAGATGCTGCCGTCGTTCATCTTCTGGTGCGTGTTCCTGTTCGCGTTCTCGTATCTGGGCACCATCCTGCCGATCTGGCGCTTCGCCCAGCCGGTGAACTACATCGGCTTCTGGGTGACGTTCCTCACCATCGGCCTGTCGGCGCTCGGCGCCATTGTCGGCGGCGTCCGTGGCATGTTCGGCAATGTCGAGCTGCTGCAGGCGGTGACCTTCCAGAGCAAGATGTTCTCCGGTTGGATGCCCATGTCGCAGTTGAAGGACGCGGCCGGCAACATCATCCAGGCGGCGCCGGCCATCCAGCCGATCTGGCCGATGCTGTTCGTCACCATCGCCTGTGGTGCGATTTCGGGCTGGCACGCGCTGTTTGGCTCCGTCGGCACCGCGCGGCAACTGGAGTACGAAACCGACGCGCTGCCGGTGGGCGGTGGCGGCATGTTCAGCGAAAACACGCTGGCGCTGCTGTCGCTGGTGGCGGTGTCGATCGCGGGCGGCACTGGTGGTGGTGCCTTCGCAGCCGGCATCGGCAAGCTGCTGAGCATCATCAGCTTTGGCCTGCTGCCGCTGCAATACGGCGCGGCACTCGGCTTCGGCGCCTTCGTCGTCATCGTGCTCACCGTGGCGCAACTGGTGTTCCGTATCATGCGCGTCACTTTGGGCGAGTGGCTCGGCGACCTGTGGGTCGGCTTCAAGAATCCGCATGTGGCGACGCTCCTCTCCATGGCGCTCTACGCTCCTGCTGGTGCTCAGCGGAACGTGGATCTACCTGTGGCAGTTGTTCGGTGCCTCAAATCAGTTGATGGCGGCGCTGAGCCTGCTGATCGTCACCCTGTGGCTGCGTGCCAGCGGCCGTAACCCGGCGTACGCGCTATACCCCATGCTGTTCATGTATCTGACGACGATGGTGGCCACACTGGTCACCGCCTACAACCTCTACGCCAGTATCATCTCCAACCCGAAGATCGCGGCCCAGACGATGAATTCTGTGGGAGCGATTGCCATGATCATCATGGCGATCCTGTTGTTCGTCGCCTCGATGTTGATCGCCTATGACGCCCTGAAGGCCTGGAGGAGGATGAAAGAAGCGCCGCCAGCGGTGACGAAGGCGGCCGTGTCCACCGCAAATTGACAGTCCGGCGGTTGTGCGCACTTAGCGTGTGGCCGCCATGCGTTGCGGGATGCGGGCGATGGCCGCGAACACTTCATGCGCCGGAATTAACTGGATTTCGGCCAGGTTCCACTGCACTTCGAGATTTGGTTCGGTGCGGCGGATCCCGAGCCGTATCGGCATGCAACCGGGCAAAGCAACGGCCTCGAGCAGTTGGGTGGCGGAGGGTGTGTCCCCTGCGGCGAAGGCCGCGAGCGGCCACGATTCGGGCAGCGAGACCGGACTCCAGGGGCGGAGCCGCACCTGCTTCGCGATGGCGTGCGTGGTCCAACACCGCAGGCCGAGGGCTTCGAATTCGAAGCTGGGCGTACGGCACAATTGGCCACGAACGATCAGCAGATCGCGGCGGCCGCGTGCCCGGTAATACCACCAGAGGAAGGGCACGTCGCGCGGTTCGAGCACCACGAACACTTCCGCTTGGCGGAACGGTTCCTTGGCCGACTGGATCTTCAGTTCCGCGACGGAAGAACCCAGCCAGCCGCAGGGTGGCCTTTTCGCCCAGCAGTTGAAGGCCGTCCTGCAACCAGCGAAGTGCAACGTCTCCCTTGCGGACGTTGCGTTGGGTCGCCAAGGCGAACCAACCCACCACGGCACTGACGACGATCACGAAGATCGGAAGACCGACGGCGTTCCGCATGGCGCTTCATTATGGCACACCAGGAACGCGTGGCAAGTTGCTTTCCGGCCCACAACCGAGAGCGAACCCATGAGTCAATCCGTTCCGACGGTCAATCCGAGGCCACACCGGCACTTTCTTGCCGCCATCGGCGAGTTTTTTTACGGCATGAGCGCCTTCGAGTTCGAACGCCAGGCGCTTGAGCTGCGCGGCTCCCTCGAGAACGTGTTCATCGCCGTCACGCTGGGCGACATGCTGGGACTGCCCATCCTCCCACCCCTCTACGCCTTGCGCGTGTTGCCATATGTTATCCCGCAGGTGCAGAAGTGGAAGCGTCGTGTGGTGCGCGAACGCGAGATCTTCGACAGCGAGGAATTCGATCTTCATGGTGTGTGATTTCGCCCCTGGGTACCGGCACCGAACTTCACAAGGAGAGAACCATGCCCGAGGACATTGACGAGCCAAGAAGGAAAGGCCTCTTCACGAAGTTCAAGGAAATCGCCTTCGGCATGGCAGCGCACGACATGTCGCGCTACGCCATCCGTACGTGCGCCAGCATGGAGCACCTGTTTATCCTGATCACCATGGGCGACCTGATCGGTGTGCCCATCCTGCCGCCCTACTATTCGCTTCGCCTGCTTCCCTACGTGGTGCCCAACATCGCCACGTGGAAGCGGCGCATGCTCCGCGAAAAAGACATCTCCGACGCGATCTTCTGATCGTGGCGGCCGACTGATGTGAGAAGAACGCATCCGAAAGGGATCGTCCCAAAACGGACCAAACCGAGGTCCACACATCCATTAGTGGTCCAATAGCTAATGGATACATAACTTCTCTATAAGATTCTCAAAAGGCACGCTGAGGCATGTCGCAGAGAGCACTGCGGAAAAGTGTCGAGTTCGTACACAAGAGAGCGGCGACTTTGGGACGATCCCATCCGAAATGAGGACGAACCATGTCACTTCGAGAGACGTTTGAACGCGAGCAGGGCCGGCGCTACATCATGTTCGGCGGAAAGGGCGGCCTGGGCAAGACCACGTTCTCCGCGGCCACGGCATATTGGCTGGCGCAACACGGACACAAAGTGCTGGTGTTTTCCGTCGATCCGCAGGCCTCGCTGAGTGACATTTTCCAGCGGGACATCTTCGGCAAGGGCGCGGTCAAGATCATGGATAACCTCTACGCCCAGGAGATCGACGCCGATTCCCACATCAAGGAATACCAGCAGGAGATCCGCAAGAAGATCCTCGACATGTATGGCTTCGACCAGGTGCCGGACGAAATCGAGCATTACATTCAGGCCGCCTCGGCCGAGCCTGCCATGGAAGAGTCGGCCATCTTCGATGCCGTCGTCGATGTCGTCGTCAAGGGCGATTACGACTACTACATCTACGACCTGGTGCCGCTGGGGCATGCGCTCTATTACCTGTCCATGGCCAAGGTGTACGACGAGTGGATCAACCGCATCACCAAGCTGCGCGAGGAAATGCGCGAGCATGAGGAGATGGTCTCCCGGCTGAAGCGCGAAAAGACCACCGAGGAAGACCAGATTCTCAACGAACTGAGGTACATCAAGACCCGCATCAACCAGTCGTCGAGCATCCTGACCGACAAGCAGAAGACCGCGTTCTACTTCGTGGTGGTGCCCGAAGAGATGATCATCCTCGACACGCAAAAGGCGGCACATTTGTTCGCGAAATTCGAGGTGCCGATCGCCGGCTATGTCGTCAATCGAGTCCTGCCGTCGGAGTTGGCCAGCCAGAACATTCCCCAGTACCTACAAAACCGGCTCAAGATGCAGAACCGCTATCTTGACGAGATCAGAAGCACCTTCGGCAAGGACGTGGTCGGCTACGTCCCCGAGATGGAGCGGGACGTCACCGGGCTGAAGATGATCGAAAAATTGGCCGGCATCATGTATGGCAACGAAACAACGTGAGGGCGCCATGGGAGAGATCACGCAATCGTTCAATGAGTACGTCGCGGCGCATCCGAAGTTGAGGTTCACCTTTTTCGGTGGCAAGGGTGGGGTGGGCAAAACGGTTCTGGCAGGAGTCACTGCCCTGCAGTTAGTGCGCCGGGACAAACGCACCATCCTGGCCTCCACCAACCCCGTGCACAGCCTAAGCGGCCTGCTCGGCCAGGACGTGTACGGGAAACCCACGCCGGTTGCCGGCGCCGACAATCTCTGGGCTTACGAGATCGACACCAAGGAGACCATCGAGCGCTCCAAGCAGGACATCAAGCAGAAGATCCGCTGGTTCCTGAAGTTCGCCGAGATTTCCACGCAGGCCGACGCGTTCGTTGAAGTCGCCACCATGAATCCTGCCTTCGAGGAGTCCGCCATGTTCGAAAACATGGTGGACTTGATGTTCAAGGGCGAGTACGACGCCTACGTTTTTGACACCGCGCCCACCGCCAATGCCCGCCGCCTGCTGGGCATGAGCAAGGTGTACCCGCTCTGGGTGAACAAGATGCTGAAATCGCGCGAGGAAGCACAGTCACTGCGCGAATTGCTCTCGTTCACCAAGAAGAAGCAGGAAGACCCGCTGATGGATTACCTGGTGTCCTTCCGCGAGCGCATCGGCCGTGCCCGGGAGTTGCTGACCGACGAGGAGCAGACGGCGTTCTTCTTCGTGACCCTGCCCGAGGCGCTGCCCATTGCCGTCATCAAGTGCTTCATCAACTGGTTCCACGATTTCGGGATCCCAGTCGGCGGCGTCCTAGTGAACATGGTCATCCAGAAAGAGCAAGTGCGCGACGATTCCCCCGAATTCGTCAAGAACCGAGTTGCCATGCAGCAGTCGTACATGGACGAAATCTGGCGCGACTTTGACGGCAACGTGCGTGCTCTGATTCCGCTTTTCGACAGCGAGGTCCGAGGTCTCGCGGGTCTTGATTTGGTGTTGAGATTCGCATTCCCGGAGGACGGAGGAGTTTGTCGCGTTTGATGACTTCACCGATGGGGATCGTCCCAAAGCGTAAGTTTTGAACCTGACACTTTTTAGGGTCAGGACGCCTGCGCCTGTTGGCGTCGGCATCCCGAGCAGATCCCAGAACCGAGAGCTGGGCAGCTTCAGGCCCAAGGGCGCATCCGGCCAACGCCCTCGTCGTTGCCCCCACGAAACTCACGACAATTCCCATACAGACGCTTCAGCTCCAGCAGCCCCTGCGTCAACGTCCGGTGGCGCGACGGGGGCCTCTGCAGCACGCGGTTCCTGCACTGCACCGCACTGCTGGCCCGGACCGTCTGATGCCACACCCGCGCCACCGCGCGAGACGAGGCTTGCCAGTTCGCGTCCCGCTTCTGGCAGACCACCTGGGGCACCAGAGGCGCCACAGGGCCCGCGCCGGCAAGCACCCCCGCGGGGGTGGTGCGCGGCCGCTGCCGACGCAGCCACCAGAACCGCACCCGTTCCCCACGCCACTGGTCCTCGGGTGCAGCCTCCTGCAACTGACGGTGCAGCCGGTCCAGGAACGTCCGCGTCGCTTCCGCCTGGAGAAAGCCACGGACCTTGGTCCCGTCACGTCCCGACCACTGAGGCAGCGCCAATGCACTCTGCGGGTGCGCCGACCAGCGGTCGTTCTACGGACCCTCTTGTAGTGCCAACTTCTGAACGCCGTTATTGAAAAACAAGCGAGTTTCGCTTCTTCTCTGCTGATAACTGCGGAAGTTGGGCTACCTTCAGGCGGCGGAGTCGTTAACCTTCCTGGATAGGCTGCACCGTCAGTTGCAGGAGGTCGCGCCTGAGGAACCCTTGCATGGTGAGTTGGTGCGGCTGTGGTGGCTGCGTCGGCAGCGACCGCCAGCGACGACCGCAGGGATGATCGCGGGCGCGGGCCATGGGGCGTCTCTGATGCAACGGGTGATCTGCCACCAGACGGGTGCGAACTGGCACGGGACGTATCGAGAGGGGGCGTGGGTGTTGCGTCAGGCTGTGCGTGCCAGCAGTGCGGTGGAGTGGATGAACAGCGTGCTGCGGAGGCACCAGTCGCGGCACCGGACGGTGACGCAGGGCCTGCTGGACCTGAAACGCCTTTACTAGAACTGCCGCGCGTGTCGTGAGGGGAAACGCCGTGGGCGTTGCCCGTATGAGCATCTGGGCCTGAAGCTGCCCAGCTACCGGTTCTGGGATCTGCTCGGGATGCCCACACCGATCGGCGCGACGACTTGATCCCAAGAAGTGTCAAGTTTTAAACTTACGCTTTGGGACGTTCCCCCCGAATGGCACGTCGTTAAGCCGCAATCCCTTTATCCCAATTCCCTTGAGACGACTTCAAACAAAGCGGAGCCTCCGAGCGTACTGGGAGTTTGTTCAGACTTCAGACCCCCGCCGACCAGGACGTCTCCCGATGCAGTGCCGGATCTCGATCATCCTCCAACAACTCCGACAAGACGTTGCCCACTTCCTTCGGCCTCAGGCCATCGAGCAGTCCTGTCAACAGGCTGGACACCGCTACCGCAAGCGCCAACTCGATCCCGTGATCACCGTCTCCCTCTTCCTGCTCCAGATCATCCGCGGCAACATCTCCTGTGAGCACGTCACCCACTTCGCCGGCAAGTCCTTCACCGACTCGTTCTACTGCAAGGCCCGCAAGCGACTCCCCCTGAAGGTCCTCCAGGCCCTGCTCGGCTGGACCCGCGGCGCGATCCCGCGCGCGACGGATCACGAGAGCCTGTGGCGTGGCCCTCGCACGTTCCTGATCGACGGCTCCAGTTTCTCGAGGTCCGATGTGCCCGAACTCCAGGCCCCCTTCGGCCCACCCGGCGGCCAGAGACCGGGCTGCGGTTTCCCGGTGGCCCACGCGGCGCCGTTGCGGTCGCATGACATGTCGTTGGTCCCGAGGCTTCACGCCGTGCTCCGTGCCGGCGACCTGCTGGTCGGCGACCGCGGTTTCTGCTCGTACGCTCACTTGGCCACGGCCGCCGCGCAGCGGTGGCACGCCGTCTTCCGCGTGCACCAACGACAGCGGGTCGAGTTCCGGACGGTGGCCCCGTCCCCGCCGGGGACGCCGCTCTCCTCGCGCCGGCCCAAGTCGCGCTGGCTGCGGTCGCTGGGCCTGAAGGACCAACTGGTCGAATGGGTCAAGCCGAAGCGGCGTCCGAAGGGGATGACGGCCGAGGAGTACGCGGTGTTGCCCGAGCGGCTGAGGGTGCGGGAGTGGAGGTATCGGACCGGCGTGCGCGGCTTCCGAACCGAGGAAATTACGCGGGTGACCACCCTGCTCGATGCCGAGTTGTACCCGCTGGACGCATTGGCATATCTTCATACGAATCGTTGGCGTGTCGAGGTTGATCTGCGGCACCTGAAGCAAACGATGGGTATGGATATTTTGCTCTGTGAGACGGTGGATGAGATCGAGAAAGAGCTGACGATGGACGCGTTGACGTACAACCTGGTCCGGATGGTGATGGCCGGGGCGAGCCGTCGCCAGGGTGTGGACGTGGAGCGGATCAGCTTCGCGGATGCGTTGCATTGGCTTCTGGAGGCGGAGCCCGAGACGGAGATGCCCCGCCTGAAGGTCAACCCGGACCGCAGTGGCCGATGTGAGCCGCGGGTAGTGAAACGACGTCCGAAGCCGTTTCCACGGATGACGAAACCTCGATCTGAGCTAGGAAAACGCTTGCTGGAAAAGAAGGTTGCGGCTGAACGACGTGCCATTCTCGTAGACGCCCCTTCCGACCCGTGTTCCTGTCGCCGCCCAACAGGCTGGAGGCCGGATCTGGATAATTCACAGCGATCCGAGGTCGCACCCATTTCAGGGCGATGCCCGGGCTGCGGCCAACCGGGCGTTGAACGCCGCGTGCTCGGCCGTCGCCAGCCCTCGGTCGGTAGACTTTCGGTTAACCCACGGTTCCTCGTCTCAAGTACAAAATATCCTCGGGATTGCGGAATGCACAGTTTGGGACGACTAGTGAATATCAGCCTGAAGCATTGACTTGCTCATTACTTACAGCGGCCCGATACGGGTTTACCGAATCTTTACCTCGGTCGAGCGTCGGCGCAGGCCGGCGCGATCTCCGGCCAGCAGCGCCGCGGGGTCCAGCCACAGGCCCGGAAACACCTCCGAGCGGTACAGGCCGTCCGCGCCCGGAGGCACCGCGACCTGTTGGCTCTCTCGCAGGACGTGCCAGATCACCTCGTCCGGATCCAGGCCCGCACCAGGTACTCCAGCACCCCGGCGCGTTCGTAGACCTCGAGCTTCGGCCCGAGGTCGACGTACCGCGTCGCCTTCGCGACCTCGACGACAAGCTCCGGGGTGCCTCGGACGAATCCACGCTCCGTCGCGGTCCGGCCCCCGTATTCGGGCAAGATCCGCAGGAGCACGTCGGGCTGAAGTTCGCTCTCCCGGCCGAGGACCGTCGTCGCATTGTCCAGCACCTCGACCCCGGGCGTCGCCTCCGCGTAGCGGTCCATCCAGACGATCGTCGGAACGTGGGCTCGGGCGTGATCGCGGCCGACAGGGCTGGGCATGAAGACGACTCCCCCGATCAACTCGGCGCGGGTGCCGGGCGGCATCGCCTCGTACCGCTCGTGGAATGTGGCCTGGTCCAGGCGCTGGCCTTCAACGAGCGGCGGGGCGATCTGGGTCCGGGGCTCGAGAGTGCTCATCGCGGGGTCTCCAGGAGGCTCTCAGCCGTTCCCGCCCTTGAAGGGATCCGGATCATGATCGCCGAGTCCCCCCTTGAGCGGCACCTTGCGCGGGGGCCGGGGCAGGGCGGGCGGCTCGTCCGCGTCCGCCTCGTCCTCGGCGGGGGCGGCCGCGACGGGCAGGGGGCGGAGCGAGAGGGAGATCTTCCTGGCCTCGGGCTCGATCTTGAGGATGCGGACCTCGACCTCCTGCTCGGGCTTGATGATGTCGGCGACCCGCCGGACCCGGTTCGGCGACAGCTCGGAGATGTGGATCAGGCCCTCGATGCCGGGCTCCAGCTCGACGAACGCACCGAAGTCCATCAGCCGGGTCACCTTCCCCTTGACGGTCATGCCCCGCGCGTATTGTTCCGCGACGCGATCCCAGGGGCTCGGGGTGAGCTGCTTCAGGCCCAAGCTGACCTTGCTCGACGCGCGGTCGATCCTCAGGACCTTGACCTCGACCTGCTGGCCGGTCTTGAGGACTTCGGAGGGATCGCCGATCCGGGTCCAACTGATCTCGGAGATCGGGAGCAGGCCGTCGACGCCGCCGAGGTCCACGAACGCCCCGTACGGCTTGAGCGAGCGAATGACGCCGGCGCGGATCTGCCCCTCTTCGAGCTCGGCCCAGGTCTTCTCACGCTGCTCGGCGCTCGCGTTCGAGCAACTCGCGGCGCGAGACGACGAGGTTCTTCTCCCGCGGGTGGGCCTCGGTGACGATGACGCGGAGCCGCTGGTTGACGTAGACCGACGCGTCCTCAACGCGGGCGAGGTCGATCTGACCGATCGGCAGGAAGCCGCGGATGCCATCGACGTCGACGTCGAGGCCCCCCTTGTTCGTCTTGGTGACACGGGCCTCGACGATCAGGCCCTTGCGAAGGTTTTCCCAGTTGGCCTCGACCGCCGCACCCTTGAGCGAGAGGATCAGCAGTCCCTCGTCGGGGTCGAACCGATCCACGACAACCTCGATCAGGGCGCCGGGCTTCGGCAGGTTGCCCTGGAACTGCTCGACGGGGATGACGCCTTCGCTCTTGGCGGCGAGGTCGATGAAGACGCTCTTGCCGCGGACACCGATGACCTTGCCCATCCTCTGGCCGGGCGTCTCCTCCTGCCCGCGCTGGTCCTTGGGGGCGTGCTTCCGGTCGGCCGCGCGGGTCCGGGGGTTGACGACGTCGAACTTCGAGGGGTCGAAGCCCTCCATCGCGGCTGCGAGCTGGGCATCCAGCTCGGCATCCCACTGCTGCTTCAGGGGGACTTCCTGGGCCGACTTCGCCGGGGCCTTCGAGGTCGCCGCGTCGAGAGCGGCGTTGATCGCGTCATCATGGCTGGGGTTTGTCGGGGTTGGGTCGGACATGGGACCTTGATCTCGAATTCCCTGGCGATGTCCGCGAGGAGGGATCGGCCCGCGCCGCGGATCAGGGTCTCGTGTTTGGAAAAAGAGGTCAAGCTGATCCTTGGTCGCGGAGTTCCAGGGTCGTCCAGAGGCTCGGGTTCTCGCCGACGGGGAACTCGCGGCCGACGCCGAGGAACTGGTCCTCGCGATCGGGGTCGGAGACCTGGTAGGCGAAGCCGAGCCGACGGTTGGTCTCGGGGTCGAAGCCGTGGAGCGCCTCGGCGGGGAGGAAGAGCTCGACTCGCCAGCCGTCGCGGAGCCGCTCCGTCCGCGCCACGATGATCTCGGGCCGGCAGAGCGGGGCATCGGCGATCGCGCGCGCGATCGGCCGCTGCGCCACCGCAACCCCGAGCGCGCCTCGCGACCCGATCCCGACCAGCCGCGCGACGAACCGATGGCAGAAACGGGTGGCGCGGCTCACGTTGCGCGTGTCACGGGTATCCACCCAGACCTGGATGCTCTCGACCCCTTCGGGCCGGTCAACCGGCACCTTCGCCCCCGGCGTGCCTGTGGCCTCGACCGAGAGGGCCAGCCCGGAGGGGTTCCAGGCGACCCGGACGTCGGCCCATGAGGGCTTGCCATCCAGCGTAGCCGTCCGGGGTAGGGCGCATGAGTCGGGCAGATCGAGCCGCCGGCCCTGGGTGCCGGGCAGGGGCAACCCGTCGATCCGGCGGCAGGGGACCGCCAGGCGAAACCAGAAAGCCTGGGGCAGCAGCGGCGGCGTCATCGGTGATCGCTCCCTCGATCCGATCAGGTCAAGGAGGCATAGCGGAAGTCGTCCGTTCGGGCCAGCGACCCGGTCGTCTCCGCGATCTGCCCGAGCAGGTTGACCATCTCGATGGCCGTCAGCGCGGCCTCGGCCCCTTTGTTGCCCGCCTTCAGGCCCGCGCGGTTCAGCGCCTGCTCGACCGTCTCGGTGGTCAGGACGCCGAAGATCACGGGGACACCCGTCGCTAGCCCAGCCTGGAGCACGCCGGCTGCGGCCTGGCCCGCCACGTGGTCGTAATGCCCCGTCTCACCCCGGATCACGCAACCGAGGCAGACGACCGCCGCATAGCGGCTGGTCTCGGCCAGCTTCCGCGCCACCAGCGGAATCTCGAACGAGCCAGGGACCCACGCCACGTCGAGTCGGTCGTCGGCAACGCCGTGCCGGACGAAGGCGTCGCGACAGCCGGCCAAGAGGGCCTCGGTGACCATCGCATTGAACCGCGCGGCCACAATCGCGAACTGGCCGAGGGGCGGGGCGAAATTCCCTTCGAACTGTGCCATGAGGTTGGAGGTCAGGGGTTGGAGGTGGGGGAGGCGAGAAGCGGAAGTCGGGAGGCCGACCCCGCCCCCGATCCCTCCCAAGATCAGGACAAATTCATACTCATCAGGAACTCGGCGTTCGACTTCGACTTGCGCATCCGGCCGGTGAGCAGCTCCATCGCCTCGACCGGGTTCATGTCGTTGAGGACGCGGCGCAAAATCCAGACACGGCGCAGTTCCTCGGGGTCCATCAGCAGCTCCTCGCGGCGAGTGCCCGAGCGGTTGACGTCGATCGCCGGCCAAACCCGCTTGTCGACCAGGCGACGGTCGAGGTGCAACTCCATGTTGCCGGTGCCCTTGAACTCCTCGAAGATGACATCATCCATCCGGCTTCCGGTATCGACCAGCGCGGTCGCCAGGATCGTCAGACTGCCGGCCTCCTCGATCTTCCGCGCAGCGCCGAAGAACCGCTTCGGCTTCTGCAAGGCCGAGGCGTCGATCCCGCCGGTCAGGATCTTGCCCGAGTGGGGCGCCTCGGTGTTGTAAGCGCGGGCCAGCCGGGTGATCGAGTCGAGCAGGATGACGACGTCGCGGCCGAACTCGACCATCCGCTTTGCCTTCTCGATGACCATTTCGGCGACCTGGATGTGCCGCGAGGCGGGCTCGTCGAAGGTCGAGCTGATGACCTCGGCTGTCGGCCCCTTGACCGACCGCTCCATGTCGGTCACTTCCTCGGGCCGCTCGTCAATCAGCAGGACGATCACGTAGGTATCGGGGTGGTTCGTCAGGATGCTGTTGGCGATCTTCTGGAGCAGGATCGTCTTGCCCGTGCGCGGCGGCGCGACGATCAAACCGCGCTGACCCTTGCCGATCGGCGTGACCAGGTCGACGACTCGCATGTTGATCTCGTCGGACCCGTTCTCGAGCTGGATCCGGCCCAGCGGGTGGAGCGGGGTCAGGTCGTCGAAGCCAACCTTCTCGCTGAGCTTGTCCGGATCCTCGTAGTTGATCGCCTCGACCCGCAGGAGCGCGAAGTAACGCTCGTTCTCCTTGGGCGGCCGGATCTGGCCAGCGACGATCGCGCCCGTCTTGAGGCCGAAGCGGCGGATCTGGCTTGGCGAGACGTAGATGTCATCCGGGCAAGGCAGGTAGTTGTAATCCGGGCTCCGGAGGAATCCAAACCCGTCGGGCAGGACTTCCAGCGTTCCCTCGCCGAACATCAGGCCGTTCTGCTTGACCCTCTCCTTGAGGATCTTGAAGATCAGGTCCTGCTTCTTCAGGCCGGTGTACTCGGTGACGCCTTCATTCTTCGCGGTGCGAATGAGCTGGGGCATCGTCATCTTCTGGAGCTCGGTGAGGTGGATCTCGCCGCGCTTGATGTCCTCGTAGCGGTCGTGGATCGCGACGTCGCCGAAGATGTCCTCGTCGTCCCCCGGCAGGCTGACAAGCGTGTCGGCCTGGGGCTCGTTGAGGGCGGAGGCCCCGGGCTCGCGTTCGGCGCGGCTGGCGGGGGCATAGTCGCGGTCGCGATCTTGCGTCGGCGGAGCCGCATCGCGGTCGCGGCTGTTGTTCAGAGGCTGGTCGTGGTCGCGGGTGCGGGCCAGCAGGGCGCCCTCGCGCTCGCGGTTGACCTGGGCGGCCTCGCGCTCGCTCCGGTCGCGGAGCCGCTCGCGGACCGGCAGGCCGGCCTCGCGCTCGCGGACCGGCGGGCCCACCTCGCGCTCGCGGGCATCGCGGATCGGCTCGCGGTCGCGGATGAAGCGGATCGGCTCGCGATCGGCGGGCCGCTCCTGGGGATAGGGCTCGCGCTCGACGCTCTCGTAGCGGTCGTGCGCGACCGGGGGCGAGGGCTCGACCGGATCCTGGTCGGAGGGATTCGGGAGGGAGGTGTTCAATTCGTTTTCATCGACGTCCGGTGAGGTGGGTGCCGGGCCGCCAGACGACAGAGAGGCGGCCTTGCGGATGCGGGACGTGCTGGAAGACTCCCGGCGGGGACGAGTCTCGTTGGCCATGGCGTTCGATTCTCCTCGTTCGATATGGGCACCGAAGTCGCGGCGGGCCGGCGAACCACGATCAGGCTCGCGCGGGGCCGACCACGCGAAGGACCGCGCGGATGGGATCAGCGGCAGGTCGAAAACGGGGCGTTACCTCGGTTGAAGCTCATCAAGATAAGCGAAACACGACGGAAGACAGGCGGCGCGAGGCGGACCGCCAGGGCTCATCGCCTCGTCGGCGCCTCGGCCGGGTTGGGGGACGGCTGCCCACGCGCCGCGGGCCCCAGGTCGCGGGGTCCGGCCTGGCCCGTGCTGAGAGAGAGGACGGGGCGGGCCGGGGACGTGAGGAGCGTCTCCCAGAGGTGGTCCACGGCGGCCTCCAAGGCGTCGGGGCCGGCGTCATTGACCACGATCAGGTCGGCGCGGCGTTTTTTCTCCTCGGAGGGCCACTGGGCCCGCTCGCGGGCTGAGAGTGTTTGCTCGGTCCAGCCCCGCTGCGCCGCGAGCCGCGCGAGCCGCTGATCGTGTGGGGCATCGACGTAGACAACGCGATCGCAAAGCGAATTCCAGCCCTTCTCAAGCAAGATTGCCGCGTCGAGGACAACGGCGCCGCGCCGGCCCTCCCGGACGGCCCGGTCGATCTCGCGTTCGAAGGTCCGCCGCATCGGTGGATGGACTACCGTCTCCAGGTCGCGCAGCGCCGCCGGATCGTTGAAGACGATCGCACCCAGGGCACGCCGATCGACCGGCGGCGGGCCGTCCGACGTGCCTTCGGGACCCTGGAGCCCCGACCGATCGACGATCCGCTCGCCAAACCGGGCGAGAACCTCACCGCGAACCGCCTGCTCCTTGAGCACCTCGTGCCCCACGGCGTCGGCATCAAGCACCACCGCCCCGCGGTCGGCCAGCAGTGCGGCCACCCTGCTCTTGCCGGCACCGATCCCTCCGATCAGCCCGAGGACGGGAATCGCCCCGTGCGTCCACGGACCGGACGAGTGGTCATTGATGCGGAGGTCTTGGGCCATGGGGCGTCTCGATATGGCCGGCGCGGAGCATTCTCCGACATTATCCGCAAGGACGGCTCTCAAAATAGGTATCCGTGGCGCGGCCGCGCGACGACGGGCATGTTTGGAACGCACCCAGGCATGACTGTGAAGGTATTAACGTCTTGAGTTTCGGGGCGAATGGGTGTCCCCAATGGGGGTTTTCAGAGTCGATTCAGGTTGGTGGGTTCCCGGGAGTGTTACGTCGCCGATCCATCCCGCCCGAGGCGGCCCACGGCTCGCACTTGCCGTTGGTTGGAGAGATCGGAACCGTGAAAGGGGATTTTGACGATGCAAAGAGTGGGTCATGGACAGTCGGTAAAATCTTTTATACTCCATCTCGCCTCATTCTGCAACGGGGTACCCCGGCACCCACACGATTTTTCGATGGACCGATCCGAGAGATTCGACCGCGGCGGCTTGATCCGTCCGTGCGACCGGGCCCCCTCCCGGGCGATCAACGCGGCGCCTCCTCGATGGACTGGACGTCGAGCCAGTTCGGTCCGGCGGCGAGGTCAACTTTCAGCGGCACGCTCAGGTCCAGGGCGGTCGTCATCGCGTCCCGGACGAGGCGGGCTAAGGTCGCAATTTCCGCGCCGGGCGCCTCGAAGACCAGCTCGTCGTGGATTTGCAGGAGCAGCCGGGCCCGGAGCCCCTCCTCCTCGATCCGGCGATCAACGGCGAGCATGGCGCGTTTGATCAAGTCGGCGGCGGAGCCCTGGATCACCGTGTTGATCGCGGTGCGCTCGGCGAGGTTGCGGGTGTGCCCGGTCGTGTTCTTGATGCCGTTGATTGGTCGGCGTCGGCCCAGGATCGTCGCGACGCGGCCCGACTTTGCGCGGCCTCGAGCGTCCGGGTGATGAAGGCATCGACGCCGGCATATTCCTGGAAGTAGGCCTCGATGAACGCGGCGGCCTCCTCCTTCGAGATCCCGAGCCGGGCGGCCAGCCCGAACGGGCTGAGGCCGTAGATCACGCCGAAGTTGACCGTCTTGGCCACCCGACGCCGCGCCGCATCGACGGCCGACTCGGTGACCTTGAAGATCCGCGCGGCGACGGCCGTGTGGATGTCCTGGTCCTCTCGGAACGCCCGGACCAGCGCCGGGTCACCCGAATAATGGGCCAGGATGCGGAGTTCGATCTGCGAGTAGTCGGCGTTCAGGAGCGACCAAGCGGGCGCGCCGGCCACGAAGGCTTGGCGGACCTGGCCGCCATTCTCGGTACGGATCGGGATGTTTTGAAGGTTCGGATCGCTCGAGCTGAGCCGGCCGGTCGCGGTCACGTTCTGGTTGAACGAGGCGTGGACCCGCCCGTCCTCGTGCGCAGGGTCGCGAGGGCGTCAAGATAGGTGCTCTTGAGCTTGGCGAAGTGGCGGTGCTCGAGGATCAACCGGGGCAGGGAATGCCGGCTCGCCAGGTCTTCAAGCACCTCGACGTCGGTGCTTGGCTCGCCGCCGGGCGTCTTCTTGGTCGAGGGGAGCTTGAGTTCGTTGAAGAGGACCTGACGGAGCTGGGGGAGCGACCCGATGTTGAACGGGTGGCCGGCCTCCTTGTAGATCTCGGCCTCGATCGCCGCGAGCTTGCCGGCGAAGTCCCGGGACAACTGCTGGAGCCGCGGCACGTCCACCTTGATCCCGGCCGCCTCCATCTTCGCGAGCACGGCGATCAGCGGGCGTTCCAGGTCGGCGTAGAGGTCCCCGAGGCCCTCTTGGAGGACCCTGGGGGCGAGGATGGCCGCGATCCGCCAGGTCGCGTCGGCATCCTCGCACGCATAATGCGCCACCTTGGCCACCTCGACCTGGTCCATCGTGGTCTGGGCCTTCCCCTTGCCGATCAGGTCGGTGATCGGGATCATCGCGTGGTCGAGCAGTCGCTGCGCGAGCTGGTCGAGGTTGTGGTTCCGCTCGCCGCTCTCGAGCAGGTAGCTCAGCACCATCGTGTCGGTGACCGGGCCGCCCAGTTCCAGCCCAGCGCGGCGGAGCACGAGCATGTCGTACTTCAGGTTCTGGCCGACCTTCTCGATCGCGGGATTGAGCAGCGCGGGCCGCAGCGCCTCGAGCGTGGCAGCGGGGTCGAGCCGTCTGTCGAACATCGGCCCCCGGACCGGCAGGTAATGCGCCTGGCCCTCCTCCCAGCAGAAGGCCAGCCCGACCAGGTCGGCGCGGAGGGGGTCGAGCGCGGTCGTCTCGGTATCGATGCAGAACTTGGGCTGCCGCTGGAGCTCGGTCACGAAGGCGCAGAGCGCCTCGGGGGTATCGACGACCCGGTAGTCCGCCTTCCACACGACCGGGGCCGCCTTCTCCTCGGCGGGGAGTTCGGCGAGGAACCGGTGGAAGCCGCACTCGATGCAGAGGTCCCTCAGTGCCTTGACGTCGGGGCCGGTCGTCCGGAGTTCCTCCCAGTCGAGTCCCAGGTCGAGATCGTCGCGGAGGGCGATGAGCCGCCGCGCCAGCCGGGCCGTCTCGGCGTGTTCGCGGAGGTTCTCCTGGCGCTTCGCGCCGGAGACCTTCTCGACGTTGGCCAGCAGGTTGTCAAGGTCGCCGAACGCCTCAAGCAGCTTGGCCCCCGTCTTCAGGCCGATGCCGGGGACGCCGGGCACGTTGTCGGAGGTGTCGCCGGTCAGCGCCAGCAGGTCGACGACCTGGGCGGGGGTGACGCCCCAGTCGGCCTGCAGCGCGTCGGCGTCGAGGACCTTCTGTGTCCGGAGGTTGACGACCCGGATATGGTCGTCGATCAGTTGCCGCGCGTCCTTGTCGGCGGTGCAGATGAAAATGTCGAGGCCCCGCTCCTCGCCGCGGCGGGCAAGGGTCGCGATCACGTCGTCGGCCTCGACCCCCGGGTGCATCACGACCGGGATCCGGAACCCCTCGAAGACGCGGCGGATCACCGGGATCTGGGGGACGAGGTCGTCGGGCATCGCGGCGCACCGCGCCTTATAGTTGGCGAACAGCTCGGTGCGGAAGACCGCCCCGGCGCCGTCGAAGGCCGCCGCCAGGTAGTCGGGCTTGCGGCCCCTGAGCAGGTTGAGCAGGTCCCGGAAGATCCCGAAGACGGCGTGCGTCGGCTGCCCCGCAGGCCCCGTCATCGTGTCGATGGCGTGGAAGACCTGATAGATCAGCGAGAACGCGTCAAGGATGTAGAACGTCGGCCTGGATTCCATTGCGAAGCCGTGATATGTGTTGAGGTTAAGGCAGGGGAGAGGGTCGAATCTCGATCATCCCTCGAGGTGGGGCGCGAGCCTGAGCGGTGGGGATGCGCCGGTTACGGGCCGGGGTGGTCTTCCGTCACGTTAAGGGCGAGCCCCCTCGGTTGTCAAGGCACCCCGGCACGGCCCCGCAGGCCCTCACACCCGGCATCCATCGGAACTCGTTTGACTGGCATCGCTCAGCATCTTACAATCCATAACGTCGCGAGCTTCCACCCGATCCTTCATTCTCCGCGGGAAAAGGCCGCCATTTTTCGGGCCCGGTTCCGATACTCCCCATCTCGTATGCCATATTATCAGCAAACCGGTGGAGCGGGTGTGCCATTCGCGAACGCTCCTGCCGGAGGGAGTTCACACCCATGGCTGTCGGTGCCAACGAATCTCAAGGGCTCAAGATCGCTGTGGCGGCGTTCGTCTCGCTCACGGTCATCCTCGCCGTCGTCTCGTACTTCCTTTACTCGAGCTACGACCAGAGCGCCGCGAAGCTCGCGAAGGCTGAAGATGAATTGCGCGTCAAGACCAAGGCCGCGAGCGACATCCTGACGCAATACGACGAACTCCGCAAGCAGATCGGCTCCCGCGCCGAGGAGTATGACGCGGTCAAGACCGAGATCAAGAACGAGTGGACCAAGATCGACACCGAGATTGGTGCGATCCCCAACCAGGTCGGTGAGTCGATCAGCAAAGTCCAGGCCGCGGCGGGAAACGCCCCGGACCTGCAAGAGGCCTTGGTCCGGGCGCAGCAGGCGGCCAGCGCCTATCTGAGCGAGCCGAACAAGAACTATATGTCGTCGATCGCCCGCCTGAAGGATCTGCTCAAGAGTCAGGTCATGCTGACGACCGCGCTGGCGCAGAACTACCTCGACGTGAAGCGGAACCTGGAGTCGGTCGATGTCGTGAATGCCAAGAAGCTCGACGTCATGACCCAGGCCCTCGCCTCCGCCAAGGCCGACCTCGAGGCCGAGCAGAAGCACCACGTCCAGGAGCGTGAGATGCTGCTCACCAAGGTCGACCAGTTGCAGACCGACAACGCGAAGCAGGCGACGGAGATTTCGACCCTGAACTCCAACACCCGCCAGCTCAAGGAGGAGGGCGAGAAGAAACTGGCTCTGGCGCAGCAAAATATCCGCGACCTTCGCTATAAAGTGGAGCAGACGGAGACCGTGCTCGATCGGCCTGACGGGCGGGTGACTCACGCCGACTATAACCGCGGCGAGGTCTACACGAACATGACCTACGGCATGGGCGCCCGGCCCCAGATGGTGATGAGCATCTTCGACGCCAGTCGCCGGGGATCCCGACCGAGAAGCCGAAAGGGAAGATCGAGTTGACCTACGTGGGCGACCGCTACAGCATCGGCCGGATCGTCAAGACAGTCAACATGATCAATCCGATCGGGGTGAATGACATCGTCTACTCGCCGGCCTGGTCGCCCAATGAACCGATACGGTTCGCGTTGATCGGCAAGATCGATATCAACCGCGACGGCAGGGACGACCGTGACGACCTGAAGCGGATGATCAAGGCGGCCGGCGGGATCGTCGATTACGACCTCCCTCCGCCCGAAGCCGGCAAGGAGACGGGCAAGCTCACCGGGGAAGACGCGTGGTACGTCTTCGATAACCGGCCACCGGCGGTCTCCGGCGTGAATCCTCGAGAGGATACCTCGCCCGAGAACACCGAGTTCCTGAAGAAGAAGACCGAGGCGGAGCGCGAGGCGCGGCAAAACGGTGTCCGCCCGCTGCCTATCCAGCGCCTCTTGAGCTACCTCAGCTACGATTTCTCGGAGCCGATCCGGGGACGTGCCGAGGCGAAGGACACCGCCACGATGAGGAACCTGCTCCAGGGACACCGCGGCACCCTGCCCAATCCCGCGGAGATGCCAAAGTAAAGAAGTCGGTCGCCAGGAGTCAGGAGAAAACCTGAGCCCCGCGAGGGGGCGACATCCTGCGCGAGGCTCATGATTTCCCCGGTTTCAAGGGCACGGCACCTACGAGTCCTCCGCCCTCCTTGACTCCCGGCAATGCTCTGCTAGCGTCGTTCGATCGGCTTAACCTTGCGCAGGGGCGGCCCGATGTACCGGCCTCGGGGCCTCATCAGGCGGTTGTGGTCGAATTGCTCGATGATGTGCGCCGACCAGCCGGCGACACGGGCCATCGCGAAGATCGGCGTATAGAGATCGATATCCAGGTTCATGTAGTGGAAGAGCCGCGCGCTGGGCCAATCGAGGTTCGGCGGCAGGTTCTTCTGCGCCATGACGGCCCGCTCGATCGGCTCGGCGACCCGTTCCCAACGCTCGTTGCCCGTCTCGGCGGCTAGCCGGACGCAATGCTCCTTCAAGACCCGGCGCGAGGGTCGCCGGTCTTGTACACACGATGACCGAAGCCCATGATCCGATACTTGTGATCCAGCGCCTCCTGGATCCATCGCTCCGCGTTCTCGGGAGAGCCGACCCCTTCGAGGACCTTCCACGCCTCCTCGTTGGCGCCGCCGTGGAGCGGCCCCTTGAGCGTCCCGATCGCCGCAACGATCCCAGACGCGATGTCCGAGAGCGTCGAGACCGTCACTCGTGCCGAGAACGTCGAGGCATTCAACTCGTGCTCGGCATAGAGGACCAGCGACAAGTCGAACGCCCGGCGCATCGCCTCCGACGGGGGCTCGCCGTTGATCATGTTCAGGAAGTTGCCCGCGTGGTCAAGTGCCTCGCGGGGGGCCACCGGCTCTAGGCCGTTGACAATCCGCTCGCGATAGGCAATCGCGGAGGGCATCTGCGCGATCATCCGCTCGGCCTTGCGCACGTTGGCCGCATGGTCCGAAGGGGGCGCGTTGACCTCGGGATCAAAATGCGCCAGGACGCTGACCGAGGTCCGCAAGACATCCATCGGATGGATCGTGTCCGGGATCCGATGGAACAGCTCGACCAGCGGCTCGGGCAACTGCGCGAGCCGACCGGAGCCGGAGATCGAACTGCTTGAGTTGCGAGGTGGTCGGCAGGTCGCCGTGGAGGAGCAGAAACGCGGTCTCCTCGTAAGAGACGGCGCCGGCAAGGTCCTCGATCGCATAGCCACGATACTCGAGCCCGCCAGCCCCCTCCTTCCCCTCAATGTTGGTGATCGCCGTCTCGCTGGCAATCACGCCCTCCAGTCCAGGATAATACTGATCCCCCGACGCCGTGCTCATAGCGGGACTCCGCACAAGGTGATGGGCGTGAAACGCAACAGCTCTGGGAGGACCACCGTCCGCGCGGGCTCTCAGCCATGGGAGAGGGTCGCGCCCTGCGCGTCGGAAGAAACCGTCCCCTTCTTCGAATCCTCGAGACCCCACCGCCCCCCCCCGAGGCATGCACCCCGGACGAATCGGCTCGATTGCGGGAATCGGGACGGGGGATCGGGAGGGGACCACGTCTCTCGTTCCGCGGCCCCCCCTCGGCGAGAATTTAGTCTATGGAAACCGAGAGCACTCTTCCATCACTCAAACTGAAATCAGACCGCCAAACCGCCAAACGGTCGCAAAGCCCCGGCCAAGCCCAGCGATCGTGATCGCCGGTGAACCCGGCACACGTCCGACGCCAGGGGGTGCGCACTCCCATACAATGAAAAGTTACGCAGTGAGTGGACCGATGTATAGAAAATTGGCCAGTCGAGCCGGAACATGGACAAGATAGCGTTTGCGCGGTAAGGCAAATTTCGGCCATCTCCTGCACAGAAACTGTACAACTGCGTAACTCCTAACGATAACACCGCCGGGTACGACGGCTTTCCGGAATAGGGAGAAACCGTGCCCCCGGACGGGTTCACGCCTTCAACAGGCCCCACCCCCAAAGTCAGTGGTCCACGCTTACCGCCCAGATTGCGCAGACAGGCTGCAAAGGACGTTCGTTCGTGATTCGTGGGTTGAAACTCCTCAACCATGTGAAAGTGTTTTGTTACCGTTCAGTTGGAATGGAATAAGCGGGGGCGTGAACATTTTGTTCGGAAGGGTTTAGACGGGAGTGGACGACTCGTTGGTCGAGTCGAAAAGCCGGAGGAGTTCGTCCAGGGTACCGGGTTCCAGGGTCAAGAGGCGGGTCGCCAGGGCGTTGATCATCTCGAAGAACTTCCTCAGCGAGGCGATTCGCTCTTCCATGGCGAACTGCGAGGGGTCGTCGTGGATCTTCCGGACGGTGCGCTCCAGAACGATCAAGGTCGGGTCGAGTTCCCGCCGCTTCCTCTCGCCGAGGATGCGCCGGAAGAGGGTCCAAACATTCGTCTCGGCCCGGTAGAACTCGCGGCGCTCACCTTGCCGGTGGATCTTGTGGACGACCCCCCAGGCGATCAGTTCCCGGAGGTTCATGCTGACATTGCCGCGCGAAACCTGGAGCCACTCCCGGAGCGCGTCGGCGGTCCAGTCGGTCCCCGAGATATAGAGCAAGGCGAAAAGTTCCCCCATGGTGGCATTGATGCCCCAGGAGCGTGCCATCATCCCCCAGTGTTCGACGAACTGGCGGACGACCGCGTCGGAGCGCTCGGGTTCGTCGGGAGGGACCCGGCCCACGTCTCCACTTGAATTCTCGCCCCCGGAATCCCAAATCGACATCATGTGTTCTCCAAGGCAGGAGAATACTGCCGGTCATAACGACCGACTTTTTCACGACTTCGATGGACGGTCGCAAAAAAAACACGCGCTTCGTACTGAGGATAGAATGAAAAACGATGATCTCACATGCTGGCCCCGCACCTCGCACGGCCGTGCGTCGGCCAAGCAGGGTCGGAACCGGACACCTGTCAGTGGGTTCCGCCCGCGAAGTTTGAATGAAGTGCATGACAACTCGATCGAACAATAAAATTCAGTGCCGCTTCGCTTACCCGAGACGGAAATTGCTTAAGAATTCGCTCGATTGTCGGGTACAATTCCAATGCATGCCCCAAATCGCGAGTCGCCTGATGCGACCATGGGGACTTGATACCCACCCCGTACAATGAATGATGGTAGAGGTTCCATTTCAGCGGAGGATTTTCTTCCATGCCCGAAACCGTTGTTCACTTCCAGATCCGCATGCCTCCAGTCCTGCACGAACAACTGGCGAGCTGGGCCAAAGAGGACAAAGCATCGCTCAACGCCTTGATCGTCGGCATCCTCGAAAAGGCGATCGAGCAGCATGACACGAAATCGACCACCAAGGAATGAGGGATTCGCGTGAACTGCGCGACGATCACGGGCTGGACCACCGGAATCGACCGCCGACCTTCGAGTGTTCCCGATCCGGCCCGCTGACTCCTGGAAACCTCGGACTCTGCGTCCCCGAAGCCGAAGTACTGCCCTTGAGTCTCGCCTCTCCCCTGGGTATGCTCAAGAGGCCGATTCCCCGATAGCTCAATCGGTAGAGCGAGCGGCTGTTAACCGCTAGGTTCTAGGTTCGAGTCCTAGTCGGGGAGTTCATCGGATGATCGTAAGGACATCCTGAATATTCAAGGGGTTACGGCGAGGGCCGTGCCCCTTTTTTCGTAGTTTAGCCCCCAGGCGGCAACAATACACTGCAACAAACAGGGGCTTCGCGGACACAGCGAGTTTCGGAGAGATCGCCTGGATCGCCCTGTCCGATGGCCTGATCCAGGTCACACCCAACGTTGGCGAGTCCGGGCGAGTGCCGGGGCTGAGCGTCGAGAACTGGCAGGGGGATTGAGATCCCGAAGAGACGAGAGACGAGGCAAGGTCGTGTATCCCCGTCGATCACATCGAAGAAAGGCTGTGAGCAGGCGGTCGAGTGCCTCCTCCTCGCCCACGACCACGTCAGGGGAGATCCCGGCGGAAGTTCCGTTGCTCGGCGAGGGCCTGGACGAAGTAACGGCCGTCACGGATTGCAGACAAGCCGGGTCCTGAGGGCATCTCGACCCGGGCCCCACGAGCCTGACCCGTCGGCCGTTGCTCCCGCCAGTCGGACGAAGACTCTGAGAGTACTGCTCGGGCGGAACTCGGAACGTGGACGGGCCACACGCCGTGATCAAGCACCACGACGGCGACGCCCATGGATGTGGATGAGCAGAGAGCCCACACCTCCCAGCCCCCAAAGCATGAGATTGCCGGGCTCGGGGACGAACTGGTGGAGCTGGCGCTCACGCTCGTGATACTCATAAGTGATCGTCACGTCAGCCGCGGAACTTGTCGTGACCTTGCCGAATCCATTCCCGGAGCTGGAGAGGAACTTCGAGAAGGCGGTCCCTGAGACGGGCAACGCCACGGTCCCCGGGCCGATGAACGGCGCCAGCTCGGCGGAGGAGGAGAGGATGGAGGAAAGGGTTTGGTCGGAAACCAAGGGGGGCAGATAATTCGGCGAGGAGGCGGGGAGGTTCGACCCGAAATCCTGGGGCATCGTCTCCCCCGAGTTCGACCCGTAACTCAGGGTTTTCGTCAGGAACGCGGGGGTCTCCGGCGCCTGCGCCACCAGGATCGGGGTGGTGCCGTCCGGATGGTAGAGGGTGACGACGGGCCCGGGGACGATCGGGTTGCCGGTCTCCCCCGAGACCGTGATGATCGCGGGCGTGGTGAAGCGCATGCTGAAGTCTTCCTTCATGCGGACATGGAATGACACGTCGACCGCATCCAGTATCCTTGACCCTCCCCGCGGGTCAAACTGCTGGAAGACCAGGGGATCGACTCCTGCAAGACTCCCGGTCGAAGGTCCCCAGTCCGTCGACGTCAGCGGGATCGAGGCGGTCTGGGAGATCACCGCGGCCGCCCTCGCATCATACTGGGACAGGGTGATCAGGATCGTCGAGCACAGGAACGCGGCGGTATGAGCCTTTCCGGGCATGGGATCCCTCCCTCTGAACCAAGGACAGTTGCTCACGAGCTGGACTACAAGACAGTCAGCATCGTGGGCTCGAAGGTCGAGTCAGGAGGGTTCTATCGGTTGTCAAGGCCGGGCGGATGAGCTTCTTCGGGGGATCGCGACATCGAACGCACGCGAACTTGGACAGATTGCCGTCCGGAAGCAGGACAATGGTTGTGCGACGGGCCTTGATTTGCGTGGTCGTTGGTTCGCGCCGATCCCACTGCGGCCTCTTGGCCAGGATTGCCTTTCGGGCGACCACTCTCGCAATCCGAGACACCGGGGCTGGAGGTCACTCCTCGTAAGGTCCGAATACGACGGTAGGTCGCGGGGCACGCTCGCCTCTCGCGTGCCCCGGTATGCCGGGATGCGGCCCTCGACACAGGCCTTCCCCTCTTCGGAGCATCACGGGAGGGCGGCCCGGGGTCACCCTCGGCCGCGAAGCCGCTGGCGTGATCCTTGACGGTGGAGAGGGGTGAGATCGGAACTCGTGCACCTGTCACTGCCTGATGTCCGAACAAACAAGGGGGGGCGAGTCATGCGATCGACGATGCGGGCGCTCCTGGCGGTCGTCCTCTCGATCAGAGGAATCGTGGCGTTCGGCCCGTCCCAGGCCCGGGCCCAGATGGCGATGCCGGGTTCGAACCGCTCCCTTGGGGGCTACGGCGCGTCGACTCTCTCCTCGTACTCCGGCGGGGGGAATGGCGGCTACCTCCCCTACAACGGGCGCGCTAGCGGCTTCGTCCCGTACGCCGGCAGTTACGGCGGTGGCCTCGGCGTCCAGCCGATCCCCCGGCGGCTCCCGCAGACATCGATCGGCGGGGCCATGATGGCCGAGACCCCGATCGGCGGCTCCTCGCTCTCCGGCGGCATGGGCGGAGCCGCGCGGGGAGGCATGAGCATGGGATCCCGGTCGGGCAGCCGCACGCTCGTCCCCTTCGGCTACGAGGGGGGGATCGGGGTGGGCAGTGGCATGATTGGGACACCGATGACGAAGCGGAGCGGGATGCGCCGGTCGGCCCCGGGACCGGGTTTCGGTTATCCGTTCCGAATGCCGCCGGACCTCACGACTGGATCGTCCATGTCTATGCCGTGACGGTGGATGGGTCTCGTTCGGCTGCACGGAACCCTCGATCCGAATGTCTCGCGGCTCGCTCACGGGGCGTTGAGGCCAGAGCTGCCGGTGGCTTCGGCTGTGAGTCGTTTTCGGCATGCAGTGCGAACGGAGCGGCGCCAAGGTCGTCGTGAAGGCCAAGACCGGCAGCGACTGCGTGCAGAACCCGTCCGACCCCGACGCCACCTCCGACTCCCAGTAAAGATTCGCCGAACCCGTCAGGAGGGTCTCTCTTGTTTCCGCATCCTTCCCAGTTTCGATGAAATCATTGGACTTACGTCAAGGGCCACTCCTGTACAAAGGGGTTCGGCGGTCATTTACGGGAGTTCGACCTGGTCTCCGGTAACCCGCTGGCGCCCTTCAACCCCATGTCCTTGTCACCCCCCGACATCCTCGACACGTTTGTCGAGACGCAGTCGACGCTGTCTGACTACGACTACCTGAAGCACGTCGTGAGCCGCACCGATCGCAACGGCAACACCTTCGGCGACTACTGGCAGATGCAGGCCATCGGCGCCACCGAGTCGCTCTACCCCGACCAGACAAACATCGCGATTCCAGACCTCCTCCGTCTGATCCCCGAGTCGCCCTCCCTCGCCATGTTCGCCACGAGCACCCTGGTCTTGCTGGCCTGGACAGGGTTCGCCCATCGTGGCGAGTGACCCTCGCGGCGATCCGATGGTGTTCGAGAGATCGAAACTGCGGCATGATCCCCGACCGCACCCGGGCGAAGCCCCTCATGTGCCCTGGCCCTGGCGATCGCCGGGGCCTGCTTCTCCGGAGCGAAAGGGTACGAGCACCTCGAAGACGGAAAGGGTCAAATCAAAGGAGCTCGCCTCAGAAGGGGACGTCACTCCAGGTCAGGAGTTCCTGCTGAACCTCGCGGATCGCTGGGTGAAGGCGAGCGGGAGGTGCCCCGGCGGCCACCTCGTGATAGTACTCGGAGTCCCTCCTCAGCATCTCGGCGACCGGGAGGGCCAATTCGACCGTCTTGATCGTCATCAGGAGCCGATTGAAGATGCCCATCGCGGCGTACCGGTTCAGCTCGACGGCCGCGATCAGTGTCGTCTGGAGGGCGACCGTCTTCACCTCGGGATGCCGGGTGCCAGTGAAGACCAGCCTCATCCGCCGCGCGACTGTTTCGGCATAGCCGAAGTTGCGCGCGCCACCCGCGACCGGATCGCCTGTGCATAGCCCTTCAGGACCGGCAGGAACTCATTCGGGAACTCACCCGCCAGCCGCGAGAGCAGGCCGTCAGGGAGCCGATTGAACGACTCGATGGCGGCGTCCGGGTCGCGGCGATCGCGGTTCATCAGCAACCCAAAGATCGCCCGAAGATTCTCCGGGTCATGCGTCCCGACCCGGAGCAAGTCCTCGGCGCGGAGGACCAGGTTCTCCAGCGCCTCGCGCGAGTTCTTCGCCGGGTCCTTGGAGAGCTCGTAAGAGCGGAGAGCGTCGAGAAACTCGCCGAGGTTCTGATAGCGGTCGGTGGGATTGGCGCTGGTCGCGCGCCGGAGGATGTGGACCAGCCCCGCCGGCAGGGCGTCGGGCTCGATCAGAACGGGCAACAGTCCCGTGAGCAACTGATAGAGGACCTTGCCCAGTTGATAGATGTCCGTGCGGAAGTCGGCCCCCCGGCTCCCTCCCGGCAGGAACTGCTCGGGCGCCAAAAACGCCAGCGTGCCCACAACCACGTGGGTCTGCGTCAGGACCGTCGTGTCGCGCGGCTCGAGCTTCGCCGCACCCAGGTCCGAGACGGCGATCCGGCCGCCGGTGAACCGGAGCACGTTCGCCGGCTTGATGTCCCGGTGCACGATGCCCGAGTCGTGCATCGCTTGCACGCCCAGGCAGATCCGCCGGAACAGCGCCAGGACTTCGGCCTCATTGCCCGCCAGTCGCGGCAACTCGGACTCGAGCGACCACTCCGCCAGGGGCATGATGAAATAGGGCGGGTGGTGCTTTAGATTCGAAGCTACGACCGGGACCACGTGCTTGTGCTTGACCCGCTCCATCATCCGGACTTCGCGCACGAAGCGCCGGAAGTCCACCGCCTCGTGGGGGCAATACTTCAGCGCATACGCCTTGCTGTCGGCCCGGTCCTCCACCCGCAAGACGGCCCCCATCCCCCCCTGGCCGAGGAACCCTCGGACCACGTAGCGCCCGTCGATCACATCGCCGGGCCGGAACCGTCCCGACTCAGACGCCTCCCGACCGGGCCAAGCCACCGTCGCTGCCGCGTACGTGTCATCCATCGCCTGCCACCCCCTCGATCGCAGACGAGACCTCATTCCATGATGCCCATACAATATCCCCTAAGTGTACAGACGTCCAGAAAAATTTTTCGGGATTTCCGGAAACGCTTGCCAAAACCCCGCGCGCGGGTTTAGAGTCGCTCCCAAGATGAAGCTCGAGGGTCGTTCGTCCTCCGCCCTCGCCGACACGAGGAGGGCTGGAGTGGGGACGTGACTCGATATCCTCGTTCGCGATTCGAGTGTGATCGTGGATCGCGAAGACGGCTGCATCGGATGTTCGAGATCCTTGGGAAAGGAGACCCAGAGATGTCCGTCGGTGATCCGACCCCGTGCGAGGAGAGTAAGAGTGACTTGCCGGGATTCCTGGCGAGGATCCAGGCGGGGGAGGAGGCGGCTGCGCGTGAGCTTCTGGCGCGGTACGAGGCTGAGGTCCGGCTGGTCGTGCGCCGGCAGTTGCCGCGGCTGTTGCGGTCGCGGTTCGACTCACTCGACTTCCTTCAGAGCGTCTGGGGGAGCTTCTTCCGGAGGGTCCGCAACGGCCCGGCCGAGTTCGAGGATTCGCGACACCTGGTCGCGTTCCTGGCGCGGGCGGCGAAGAACAAGGTGATCGACGAGTATCGCCGCGCCGGGAGCCGCAAGCAGGACATGCACCGCGAGGAGCCGCTCTGGGTCGAGGAGGGCCGGCTCAAGGAACTGGCCGCGGCGATCGACACCCCTAGCCAGGTGGCACAGGCCCGCGAGGTCCTCGGTCGGCTCCGCGACCTGGTTCCCGAGGAGCGGCGCGAGATCGTGGCCCTGAAGGCCGAGGGGCTGTCGAGCAAGGACATCGGGGAGCGGCTCGGGATCAGTGAGCGGACCGTCCAGCGGGTGCTGGAGGACCTCCGGCGGCGGACTGAGCGCGAGTGGGAGGACTAGCCGATGAGCCGTTCGGCCCCGGGCCGAACGTGGGAGGAAGCGTCGGCCCCCGCCGCCGTCCGCCTGGCGCGACGGTTCGAGGCCGCCTGGCGCAACGACCCCGGCCGGCGCCCCGACCCGGACGGCTTCCTGCCCGACGACGGCCTCGAATGTCCCGGCGCCCGGCTCGCGCTGCTCCGCGTCGACCTGGCTTTGCGCCGCGAGGCCGGCGAGGCGGTCGGCGCCGAGTGGTATCGCCGCCGCTACCCCGACCTCGACGACGAGACCCTGGTCGCGCTGATCTACGAGGAGTTCTGCCTGCGTGAGGACGACCAGGAGGACCCCGACCCGGCCGAATACGTTGCCCGGTTCCCGGAGGTCGCGGAGCGACTCCGGCGGGTCTTCGACATCCACGGGCTGGTCGGGTCGGGCCAGACGACGGTCCTGAGCCGCCGGCAACGCCGGCCGTCGCGTTCCCCGAAGCAGGCCAGACGATCGCGGGCTTCCACCTGATCGAGGAGCTGGGCCGGGGCGCCTTCGCCCGCGTCTTCCGCGCCGCCGAGCGGCAACTGGCCGACCGGCCGGTGGCCTTGAAGGTGGCGCGCGCCGGCTCGCGCGAGCCGCAGATGCTCGCCAGGCTCCAGCATACGCACATCGTCCCGGTCTACTCGAGCCGGACCGACCCAGTGACGGGGCTGCACCTGCTCTGCATGCCCTTTTTCGGTCGGGTCACGCTGGCACAAATCCTGGCCGACCCCAAGGTCAGGGTCGCCCGCGTCGGGGGCCGACTTGGTCGCGGCGCTCGACCGGCTCGGGCCGGACAAGGAGCAGGGACCGCCGGCGGGACGATCGGCGGGGCGGTGGGCGCTGGCGCGGCGGTCGTACCCGCAGGCGATCGCCTGGTGGGGCGCCCGGATGGCCGAGGCGCTGGAGCACGCGCACGACCGGGGCGTCCTGCACCGCGACATCAAGCCGTCGAACGTCTTGGTGACCGGCGACGGCATGCCGATGCTCCTCGACTTCAACCTGGCGCGGGAGTCGCTGCTCGACGGCGGCGAAGGCGTGCCCGCGACCCTCGGGGGGACGCTCGACTACATGGCGCCCGAGCACCTGGAGGCGCTGGCCGACGGCCCGGCCGACCACGTCGACGGCCGGTCGGACCTCTACAGCCTGGGCGTGCTCCTGTATGAGGCGGTGATCGGCGCCCGACCATTCGCGCCGCCCCGCGCTGCGGCCTCGACAGCCGAGATCCTGCTCGTGTCGGCCGAGGACCGTCGTGCCGGGGCGCCTCGGCTCCGCGCGACACACCCCGAAGTCCCCGTCGAGCTGGAGGTCGTGATCCGCCGCTGCCTGGCGCCCGATCCGGCCGACCGCTACGCCTCGGCCGCCGAGCTGGCCGCCGACCTCCAGGCCGTCGCCGACGACCAGGCGCTGCAGTTCGCCCGCGAGCCCCTCTCAAGCCGCGTCGTTCGCCGGCTCCGCCGCCATCGCCGGCCGCTCCTGAGGGCCGCGCCCGCCGTCGTCGCGCTGACGGTTGCCGCCGTCCTCTTCGGCACAGATCAGTCCGAACGGCTCCGGCTCGATGCGAAGGCCCGGCAGCTTCTCAATGAGGGCCGGTCCTCGCTCAAGGAGGACGACGACCCCCAGGCGATCGTCCAGTTGAAAGCGGCGATCCGGCTTACCGAGGGCCAGCCCACCCTCGACGACCTGAACGACGAGGCGCGGATCATTACGCGCTCGCCCAACAGACCCGGACGACCCGCGACAACGCCGACACCTTGTTCCGCGCCGCCGAGGCCCTTCGGTTCCGGCTGATCGGCCTCGGCGGCGACTTGGACGCCGCGATCGCTCAACTCCGCGCCGCGCTCCATCCCTTCTACGTCCTCGAGAACCACAACTGGACGAAGCGGGCCGACCTGAAGCTCCTCGACGCGACGCGGCGCGACCGCCTGATCGTCGAGGTCGACACGCTGCTCTTCTTGTGGGCCGTGGCGCTGGACCGCGAGGGGGGCGGCGATCGGCTCCGCTGCGCGCTGTCGATCTGTGACCGGGCGCTCGTCTCCGCCGCGCCGGATGGCCCGTGGCGGGCGCTGCGGTTGCGGCTCGCCGCCCGCCTGGGTGGCCCGCCGTCCGGGCCGGCGGGGGCCGACGATCCCTCGGCCGAGACCTCCGCGTCGACCTGCTTCCAGTGGGGATGGCTCCGCGAACGAGAAGGCTGGCGCGACCGGGCAATCGCGTGGCTCGATCGGGCCGTCTGGCTCGAACCGGGCAATGATTGGTATGCCTACTGTCTGGCCGATCTCGAAAGCCGGGCCCGCCGCCTCGACGACGCCCTGCGGCATTACGACGTCGCGGTCGCGCTCCGCCCCCAGGGGCCCTGGGCTCGCCTCGGCCGCGCCCGGCTCCAGCAGCAGCGGGGACGCGCAGCCGCCCCGGATTTCCAGAGGGCACGGGACGAACTTCAGCGCCTCCTGCAGCAGACGCGTGATCCCGCCTTTGAACGACACCTTCGCCGCGAACTCCACCTCATCCCCTGACAGCAGGCGTGAGACGCCATCTCAAGCGTGGTCAAGGCCCCAGGGACAATGCACGACAGACCCCTGGAAGCGCACGCGAGCCGTTCTTGCTTGCCGGTACCGGGGGTGGGTGCACCCAACTCCGGCGCCGGCACACCGGCACGTCGTTGCTTGAAAAATGCTTGACTCGCCACCTCATTCCCCATACATTAACCTTTGTGAGGATTTGCCTAGTGCAGGGTGAGCTTACTCAGAGAGGCGATGAGGGTCCCGTTCTGCGAATGATCGCAGAGGCGGGGTTTCTTTTTGCGCCCATGCGACCGAGGGGAGCCTTTTCCCGATGAATCCGCAATACGTCGTCTTGATCATCGGCGGAGGCGTGGCGGGCGCCGAGGCGGCCTTCCAGTTCGTGCAGCGGGGCATCCGTTGCGTCGTGATCGAGCAGAACGAACGGCCCTACGGCAAGATCGAAGATGGACTCCCGCGCTGGCACGTCAAGCTACGCCACCAGGAGATGAAGAAGATCGACGAGAAGTTGAGCCACCCCGAGATCCACTTCGTCCCCCGGACGAAGCTGGGCCGGGATCGCGGCCTGGCGGAGTTCGTGGGGTGGGCCCCCAGCGCCGTGGTGCTGGCCGTCGGGGCCTGGCGCGACCGGCCGTTGCCGCTTCCGGGGATCGACCAGTACGAGGGTCGCGGTTTCTTCTATCAGAACCCCCTCGTGTACTGGTTCAACCACTATCCCGAACCGGATTATCGGGGCCCCCAGGTCGAGCTCTCGGATGGGGCTCTCGTCATCGGAGGTGGCCTGGCCTCGCTGGACGTCGTCAAGATCCTCATGCTGGAGACCGTCACCCGAGCCCTGGTCGACCGAGGGGAGGGGGTAGACCTCTACGACCTGGAGCGTCAGGGAATCGCCTCCGCCCTCAGTGAGCGCGGCCTGACCCTCGCCGACCTGGGGCTCCGTGGGTGCACACTGGTCTACCGCCGCCAGATCGAGGATATGCCCGTGGCGGAACCTCCGGAAGACGCCACACCGGAGCAGATCGAGCGGACCACGGTGACGCGCCGGAAGCTCCTGCAAAAGTTCTCGGAGAAATATCTGGTCAACTTTCGAGGGCAATCCATGCCCGTGGGCTACCTGACGGATGGGGAACGCTTGGGAGGCCTTCGGCTGGCGGCCACCGAGGTGCGGGAAGGTCGGGTGGTCCCCCTGGCGGGGACGGAGAAAGAGATCCCGTCTCGACTCGTCCTCAGCTCGATCGGGAGCATCCCGGAGCCGCTCGAGGGCATCCCGATGCGCGGCGACATCTACCACGTCAAGGAGACCCGGACCGGCGAGCTGGAGGGGGTGGAGGGGATCTTCGCCGTCGGGAATGCTGTCACGGGCAAGGGTAATATCTCGGCCTCCCAGAAGCACGGCCGGAGTGTCTCACAACATATGTTGGAGAACTACCTGAAGGGGGTCTCCACCGGGTACGAGGAAGTCTGGTCAAGCTCGGAAGCCCAAGCCGGGTCACGGGCGTCCGCGGTCGCCGAACTGCTCGTGGGCCGGACCCCGCTGTCCGGCGAGCGGGTCGCCCGCATCCTGGAGCGGGTCCGAGACCTCCAGCGCCGGGTGGACTATCCGGGGGACTACCGCGCGTACGCAGCCAGTGTGGCGAGGCCATGAGAGGCCATCGTTCCCATGTAAGGTGGGACACGAGCATCGGTGAGATCTGAGGGAATCAGAAAAGTCCCGTCTGTGGGGGACGTCTCGCCGGCGCAGGTCCACAGTGAGGTCGGAGACGAGGAGCCTCCGTGCTATTTCGAGACCGCGGTTGACCCATTCGTGTCCCTGGGTCGTAGGAAGAATGTCCGGGTGCGACATGCGGGCCAAGTCCGCACGTCGGAACGAACGTTCAACCACAGGGAGTGCAGCGATGAACCGTTTGATCGGCTTCGCCCCGAAGGCAGTCCGAGTGGCGGCATTGGCGACGGCGGTCGCGATCTTCTCGATCACCCCGGCCTTCGCACGCGGAGGCGGTGGTGGCGGCGGGCACGGTGGCGGTGGCGGGCATGGTGGCGGTGGCGGGCACAGCGGGGGTGGTGGGCATGGCGGATATGGCGGGGGTGGTGGGCATGGCGGATATGGCGGGGGTGGTGGGCATGGCGGATATGGCGGGGGTGGCTTTCATGGTGGCGGATACCACCAGGGCGGCTACGGGGGATACTATGGAGGGCTCGGCTACTGGCCGTTCTTCGGTGGGGGTCTGCTCGGCTACGGCTATGGAGGCGGCTACGGCTACGGGGGTGGATACGGCTACGGGGGTGGATACGGCTACCCCTACTCGGGCTATTACGGGTCCTCTTATCCAAACTACACCTACTCCAGCGGCTACTCCTCCGGACCCACGACGTACTCGGCCCAGGCCGCGTCAGGACCCTACCTGACGAACCAATATTACGAGCCGGGCAACGGCTATCGTTACCCGCTCTACTACAACCCGGCCACCGGAACATACTTCTACTACCCAGTGAGCCGGTAGTCCGTCCCTGGCGGCCGACGGAGTCCCCGCCGTGCTCGACCCGAACGGCGGGGTATCCCGACGGTATGGGGTTTACCGTTTTTCGTCTTGAAGAGCCCGCCTGAATGGCTTCCACGAGCCGTGAAGGCGAGGCGGCGACGGGGGCCCTGAACAACAACAACGCCTCGTGTTGCCATGTGGCCCTTATCGAAATCGCGGTTAACCGCTTGTGGGTGGCTGACTTGCGACGAAAAATGGCCCGGACCTTCGGTCTTGAGGCCTTGAAGATCATCAAGAAAGCGCGGCGTCATCCCGGGGAAGTGACCCATTCTCCCCTGATTCCCGACGTGGCTCATGCAACCTGAACGCGGTTTGGCACTCAGGGGGAAGGCGTCGGTCCGAAGCAGAGGAGCGTGAGGTCATCGGTCTGGGGGGCGCCAGCGACGTGCTTGCGCACGGCACGGAGGATTGCCTCGCCCACCTGGCAGGGCCGCTCCGGGGCGGCGAGGATCACCTGTTTCAGCCGCTCGAGGCCGAAGGTCTTGTCCTTGGGGCTCATCGCGTCGGTGACGCCGTCGGTGTAGAGGACGACCACGTCACCGGGCGCGAGCGGGCTGGTGATTGGCCGGCAGGTCATCTCATCGTCCACGCCCAAGGGCATGCCGGACTGATCCTGCCCGATGATCTCGATGTCCCCGCTCCGGCGACGGACCATCGGCCCCATATGGCCGGCGTTGACGACCGTCATCTGGTTGCCCGCGCTCTCGATCAGGACCAGGAGACAGGTCGCGAACTTCTCGGCGAACCCGGTTCCGTAGAGTTCGCGGTTAAGCTGCTCCACGATCCGGATGGGTTCCAGTCCCGCGCTGACGACGAGCCGCACGCCGGCCGAGATTCGAGCCATCAGCAAGGCGGCGGGCAACCCCTTGCCCACGACGTCGCCCAGGGCCACCATTAGATACCGAGTCGGCCCCCCGTGTGGGTCGTCGGCCCGGGTGAGCGGGAGATAATCGAAATAGTCGCCGCCGACGAACCCGGCGGGCTCGTAGCAGTCCCAGAACTCGTAGCCGGCCAGCTCTGGCCGCGACTGCGGGAGGAACGCCATCTGGACCTCGGCGGCATCTTGAGCCTCCTGCCGCGCCTTGATCAGCTCGATCGAATCCTCGTGCAGGCGTGTGTTCTCGACGGCCAGGCCGACCTGGGTGGCCACGGCGACGAGGAGGTCGAGGTCCGACTGGCCGAACCGGACGCGATCATCGCGGGCGTCGAGTTGGAGGATCCCCGTTGGCCGCTGTTCCCGGTCGAGCAGCGGGACGCACATCATGGTGCGGATCTGGGAGTGGACGACGCTCATGCTCTGCGAGAACCGCTCATCGTGGGCCGCGTCGGTGCTGAGGATCGCCTGTCCCTCGTTCATGACCCGGTCGAGGATCGTCCGGCAGAGGGTCAGGTTGCTCGGGTCGTCGCGGCGGGTCCGGATCGCGTCGGGGACGACGGCGCCCGGGTCGGGATCCAGGAGCACGAAGCCCCGGTCGGCCTGCGGGAAGATGGCGAACAGCGTCTCGAGCGTCCGGTCCAGGACCTCCTCGAGGCTGAGCGCTCCCCCAAGATTGCGACTGATCTGCAGAACGTGATGGAGCTTCTGTTCCGGCCCGGCGGGGGGAGGGTCTCCCACTTGCGGCGTGGATGAGGGCATGGTGCCCAGGATCGTCGAGTCGTCGTCCGTGACGGCGATCTTGGGGCTAATGAAGAGGATCGCATAGTTGCAGATCTCGATCCGATTGCCGTCGCGCAGCAAGACCGGCCCGGTCACCCGGTTCCCATCGACCCTGGTCCCGTTGAGGCTCCCCAGGTCTTCGAGATAGAAGTCATCTGCCTTGCGGGTGATCCGGGCGTGCCGACTCGAGACGATCTTCGACTCCCGGCCTAGGACCATGTCGCACGAGATATCGCGGCCGATCAGCATGACCTCGCGGTCGAGTCGGAACAGTCGGCCCTGCGCCTCGAGGCCAAGCATCAGCAACGAGGGGACGGGGGTTGCTTTCCCGAGCATCTCGGACGGCTTCCTTCATGTCGGGAGAGAGGGCGATCATTCGCCCGAGAATCCTGCTTGAAAAGGGATCGCTCGAACGATCGGTCCGCCTGGCTCGGGACACGGCGGTCGGGGCATTGAGGAGCGCAAGGCGTCCCCGCGACGCCAGGGTGCCGGGTAGGCTCAAGCGGCCCGCATCCCCCCCCCGCGCGACGAGCGTGATCCTCGAAACCGACCGCGATATCCATCGATCTCGCACAAACTGATGCGACGCACGGTCGTCCACGCTGTCAGTCTGCTTCAAGCCTCATCGTAACGAATCGATGATGGGCAGGCAAGGGACGCGAAAGAATCGACGGGAAGGGGCACCCCTTCCGGATCGTGAAGGGTCCGGCCTCGGGCGCGGAGGCTATGTCCGAGGGATGATCTCTCGTGATCCTGGGTCAGCTCGCTGAACCACGTCGGGACCGGCCCGTCGTAACCAGTTGCCGGGGCAGGAACTGCTGTCACGTCGCGTCCTAGCCGATCAACCAGTCGTAGATCGCGTCGACACGCGGCGCCAGCGCCGGGGTTGAGGCGTGGACCGCGTCCACGTGGTCCTGGACGAAGCCTATGAACTCGGCCTGCCAGCCAGACGATATCCCAGGTCGGACTCCAGACGCTCTTCATCGAGCTGCGTTACGATCAATCTCCTCGGGAATGGTTGACGCTCGCCCTCTCACACCAGACAATTGGATGACGCTGTCCGGTTCTCTCGGGGATACCCGGGAATTATCGGATGTCAAGATCCAATTTTGTGCGGCGGGGGAAAACGGATGTTTTCGCAGACGGTCGAGTATGCGTTGCGGGCGGTGGTCCATCTGGCCCATCGCGCCCCCTCGCCCCAAACCACCGAGGAGATTGCGACAGCGACCCACGTCCCCAAGGCTTATCTCTCGAAGGTCTTGCAGGGCTTGAGCCGGTCCGGGATCGTGCGTTCACATCGCGGAATCGGGGGCGGGATGACGCTCGTCAAATCCCCCGAGGAGTTGACGATTCTGGCAGTGATCAACGCCGTCGAGCCGATCGGTCGGATCACAACTTGTCCCCTTGGCCTGACGGCGCACGGCGTCCGGCTTTGCCCCCTCCATCGGCATCTGGACAACGCCCTGGCGATGGTGGAGGAGGTGTTCGGCCGGACGACCCTGGCCGAGATCTTGGCCGAGCCGTCGGCCAGCGTTCCCCTCTGCGAATTCCCCTTCCCGAATCGTGCTGAGTGCTGAGTCCTGAGCGAAGACTCTTCCCCGGACGCACACTCGGCATGACTGCTACTACTGGTAACTCGTGTATTTGTCCGGGCGCCCGATAAGCCCGGTCGACGGGGTACTTGAGGGCGGACAGTTCGACCTTCTCGCGGAGCGAGGAGGCCAGGTCGATCGCGGAAACGTCGGCCAATCGGAGCAGCAACCACAGGCAATCCGCCAGCTCGTGGGCGAGCTCGCGTCGATTGTCCTTGTTTTGCAAGGACTTGTGAATCTCCTCGTTGCTGCGATAACGGAAGTGTTCGAGGACTTCGCCGACTTCGCAGGCCAGGGCAACGCCCAGGTCCTTCGGGTGGTGGAATTGCTCCCAGTCCCGCTCTTGCGAGAAGACGCGGACCAGGTCTTTCAGGTCGCCGATCGTTGTCTGCTGGTCGATCATCGTCGCACTCTCTGGAGGACGCGTGTGGTGCCCGGGGGGACTGGCGAGCCGATCACCCTTCCTGTTCGAACTTGCCGCGGCGCTGGAGGTAGCGTCCCGCCAGCCAACACAGAGTCGCCCAGACCAACCCCGCCGTCCAGCCCGCCAGGACGTCGGTGGGGTAATGGACTCCCAGGTACACCCGGCTCGCGCCGACGAGGCCGGTCATCAGCACCGCCACGGCCAGGATGTAGAACTTGAATCTCCGCTGGCGGAAGACCCGGCTGAGCAGGGCGCCGAGCGTCAGGTAGACCACGGCCGAGATGATCGAGTGGCCGCTGGGAAAGCTGGACGAATAGACGCCGATCAGATGGGGCACCACGTCCGGTCGGGGCCGGCGGAAGAGAGCTTTCAGGGCGGAGCTCAGCGCGAAGCCGCTGGCCGTGGCCACGAGGACAAACCCCATCGCCGAGAACTTGTGATCGAGCCAGAGGAAGCCAACCACCGCGGTGGTCACCAGGACGATGAGGGTGACGCTGCCCAGCGCCGTGATGTCGCGACTGGCCTCCACCATCCAGGCCGGGCCGATCGGGACGGCCGGGTCGGCGGGCCTGCGCAGGGCGCGGATGAGCCGCTCGTCGAAGCGCTGGGTGGTTCCCTCCAGCACCTCGCCGGCGAGCACGATGAAGCCCCATGTCCCCGCGACGACGACGAGCAGCCCCAGGAGCACGACCAGCTCGTGCCCACCCAGCCATTCCATCATTCGCGTCAGCGAGCGCCGCATAAGACAGAGATCCTTCGAGGAGAGAGTCGCGGGGAGAATTCGGCCCCCGATCCATCATGACCCTGCTCGCAGCAGTCGCCCAGGGCATGTGGATGATCATGCTCGCGCAAACTCCTCCGCTCCTGCACTGTTTCTCACCGCTCGCAGGTCTATTCAAGGACCGTGATCTCGCAGGCGAATGACGCTCAGGCCATTGTGGTCTGTCGGACTGTGCGTGCGAGGTGGGCGACGCGGTCAAGGTCGATCGGGGCGCGGCGGCCACCTCCGAGACAGGCGGCGCCCCGGACGGCAAACAGGTCGGGGCCGAGGGGGGCAAGCCGCGCAGCGCAGGGGCGTCGAGACCGCCTGCCAGCGCGATCAGCCGGCCGCCGTCCCGAGCACGGGCGAACCAGGAGTGCCAGGAATGATCGACCGGACTCGGCCGGGACTTGTCCCAGGTGTCCACCAGGATGCCTGCGCAATCGGCCGCTCTTAGAGCGATGTCGAGAACGTGGTTGGGGTGGGGGGCCTCGGCTCGCTCCCAATCGGCGTAGGCGACGGAGACCCACGGCGGCCCTTGGCCCCATCGGCGTCTGAGATCGGCCCAGCGCTCGACCCAGGCCGGCCCGGCGCCGGACAGGCCGATCTTGCGGTAGGCGAGGCCTGCGAACGGCTCGGGACCTGGACCTTCAACCCCGTCCCACTCGCGCAGCTCGCCGAGGGCGACGCTGACGAGGGTCGTCGGGGGGAGGGCGCGACGAACCGCGCCCAGATCTCGAAATCGGCCCGGCCGAGCGGGCCGCGGTCCGGCTCCTTGATGTCGATGACCGTTGCGCCCCCAGCCAGCGCGGCCCGCGCCTCATCCGCCGATCGAACGCTCACGAGCAGTCCTGCCACGATCGCTTCGCCTGAGGGGGAGGATCGGTCCTTTCATCACCGTGTTACGGGGCAGCGGACGACCGAGGCGCCCCTGTTCGCGGTAGAGGAATCCAGCGTTTATGATTCAGAATTCCGATCGCCGCGACCAGCGCAATCGATCCCGCCCCAGGTCGCTGCGCCCGGAAACACTTCGGACGGATCCGAAGGACGGCCGAAGCCATCCATCATGACACATCTGACGAGACGAAACCTCGCGATTGGCGTCACCGCCGCGCTGCTGCTTCGCCTGGAAGGATGCGCCGTGCCGGCCCCGCCTCACGTCGCTCGCATCGTCGTGCCCGCGCCCCAGGCCCCGAAGTTCGATCCCGACGAGGTGGTCGCTCGTCTGGTCGAGGCGCACAACCGCGAGCGGGCCGAGGCTGGCCTACCCGTACTGACAGTCGATCCCAGGCTCCAGGCGGCCGCAGAGACGCATGCCCGCGACATGGCCGAGCACGGTAAGATGCGGCATCGGGGTAGCGACGGCTCGGACCCGTTTCGGAGGATCATGTCGCAGGGCTACCGCTTCCGCCGCGCCGGCGAGAACGTCGCCGCCGGCCAGTCTTCGCCCGAATCGGTGTTGAGGGACTGGATGCACTCCTCGGGCCATCGACGGAACATCCTCGGCGGTTTTTCCCAGATCGGCGCCGCCTACGCGACCGGCGCGAACGGCAATCCCTATTGGTGCGTCACATTCGGAGATCCCATGAGGGGCTGAACTCCGCCCCGGCCGTCGATCGTCGGGTATCCTTAGGAGAGGGCTCAGATGTCCCCAAACGGAGGGGGGATGCGGGCCGGAAAGGATGGGTTTCCATGCGTGGACTGTGTTGGCCGGCGTTCGCGATGCTCACGATCGTGACGGTGTCGGGCTGTCAGAGTAGCTCTCTGACGGCAAGGAAGCCGATGGTTGTGCGTGAACCCGGCCTGTCGAACACGATCGAGCCGAGCAAGGCGGTCGCCGAGTCGGCGCCGACTCGGGCCGTGACGTTCATCGATCGCCACCCGCTCTTCTGGAAGCCTGCGCGACTATTACGAAGGCTCGGGAAGCAACCCGGTCGTCAAGACCGCCACCGCGACCGTGATCGGCATCCCCGCCGGCATCGTCGGCGAACTGAGACAGATTGTCTCCGGCGTGCCGGCCGAACAACCGAGATGACAACCCCGACCCGCGATTTGCGATCATCCGGACATCAGAAGCTCGATTTTGGCATCGGGGCGATCCCGATCATCCTCGTGGGTCTGATGCTCATCGGCGTGGCATCTTACGCCGGCCGCTTTGTCAGCTCGTGGTGGACCCGGCTCCTCGACCCCGTCGAGGTCGGGCAGGTTGATCGCCCTCTGGCTCGCGCTCGCGGCCAGAACGGGGTTGCCTGGTCTCAGGCGGCACACCCGCCCCGGGGCGCGGCGGCGAAACGCCTGGGCGCGAGAGATCTGGCGATCCACGCGCCCAGGGGCCCGTTCTCTTTCAATCGTCGACCTCGACCGTGACCCGATATCCGGAGAGTCCGGAGAGGGAATCGAGCGTGCGTCGGATGCCTCGGCGCTGCCAGAACCGAGCGGCGCGGGCGTGGATCGCGACGTTTCGGCCGACGACGCGGACCTCGACCGAGCGGACGCGGTCACCGACGGCTTCGCGAATCTGGTGTTCGAGCCGGCGTTTCAGCGCGGCGTCGGTGGCGGGGTCGGAACTCGGTTCGTCGGTCAACGAGCCACCTGTCTCGGCCGGTTCGCGCCCTGTCGAGGATGGGGGCGAGAGCAGACGGCCAAATAGGCGCGAAGACCGCCGAGGGGGTGGAAGATCGGGAGCCGGGCTCGACGGGCGCGGCAGCGGGCGTCGCGGCTCCAAGCCCGTCGAGGACGACGCCCTGGGGAGGCTCGTTGCGGGAACCGATTCGAGCACGAGCGGGCGATTGAGTCGGGTCGGCGATCGCTGGATATCTTGGACCGGCGGCCTCGCAGGGGAGGTCTCGGACATCTCGGCCGGACCGATCAGTGCGGGCAGGCTGTCCGTCGCTGCGGGGCCGGTTGGCTCGGGCGTGGATCGTCGGGAGCGGGTAGGGGCCCGTCCCGGGATCGGGACCCCCGGCACCACGAGCACCGATCCGACTTCGGGCCTCGGTTGCGACTCGATCGCCGAGGCCGAAGGCGCCGGCGCCGGCGCCGTCAAGGCGGGCGCCTCGCCTGCACCGGCGGCCACCCCCGCGCATGCCAGCAACACTCCCAATGATCGAACCGACTCGATCCGGCGCATGGATGACCGCTCCCCCGTCGTCGCCCGCCCCATCGCGTACTCGGCCCTTGATTCCTCATATCGTTTTCGGCCGGACCGTTGAAGGAGAATGAATCTTTCTTGAGATGTCTCGTCGACTTGCGCCGATCCCTCGAAATCGAGCAGTCTTTTCGGCTTCGTCGGTCGGGGCGACCGTGCGGGGACGCTGCCAGGACTCGAACGGTCCCAGTCTGGGGCCCGCCGCGTGTAGAAATTGAGGCGGAGAGGCGGAATGGGGTGAGTGGAGGGGAAGCCTCGACGACAACTAAGGTTTCGAACGTTCCTGATTCTTCTTCGGAATCGGGGACTTGTCACCCGGCGCCGCTCAGTCATCCGGCGTCGATGCGGCATGAGCACGGCGTCGGAAGGCCTCGACGGAGTGGGGGCCGGGGCGGGGGGAGGGCCCATCGACGCGGCCGGGGAAGATCACCGCGACCGACGATCGCCGCGGTCTCCGGAACCAGTTCGCCGGGTTGATCCGGCGGAGCACGGCATCGACCTCGTCGGGTTGCATGAAGCAGATGTAGCAGGCGACCATCATCTCGCCGAAGATCGGGATGTTGACCGTCAGGTGGATCCCACCATGCAGGGCGAGGCCCGCGAGGATCGCCCAGTGGCGGGTCGCGCGGAACCAGAGCAGGAAGGCCAGCGCGAACTCGAACAGCAGGGCGCCGTAGGTCAGCACATTGATGGCGACGGGATACTGAGTCAGCGGATCGAGACGTAACCAGCCGACCTCGCTGTTGTTCAGGACGTAGTGCAACGCTGTACCGTTGATCCAGGACGAGCCATTGCACTTCAGCATGGCGGTGTCGAGGTAGATCAGGGCGATCTGGAACTGGATCAGGCGCTGGGCCCAGGGAAGGATCAAGGGTTCAGCCAGGGTGCCTCGGCGACGGGCCGCGCGTCGGGCGTCGAGCGAGAAGGCCGCGCCGCAGGGACAGAGCATCACGTAGAACGTGAGAATCATGACCAGGCTATCGGCGCCGCTGGCGGTCACGACGTTGTGATGGTGGATCGCGAGCATCATCAGGAAGAGCAGGACCGACATCACGCGCGTCCGCCAACCGATCGTCAGTAAGGTGGCGACGACCGCTGTGGCCGCAAAGAAGATGCGCATCGATGTCGGGTCCTGGACCCAGTTCAACGGTGAGAGTCGCATCGGGCCGGCGACCTCGCAGGCCTCGGTCCCTTGCAAGAGCCCGACATCGGTGAGCCAGTAGTCCATCTCGAACGACAGGAAGCCCAGATTGGCCAGGATCACCAGGCTGAAGACGATCCGGAAGACGCCCAGCGGCCGCGCCGAGATCGGGCCGAACCAGAACGCGTTCCAGGCACGCAGAGGATTCATGGTCGCACCTCGCTGATCGTCTCGAAATGGGCCGAACCAAGGACGTGGTTCTTGGTCGGGGTCGTCGGGTCGGGCAGGCAGCCGAGCGGGGGCGCCAGCCGGACCACGTAATACAGGTGCACGTCCATCGGGAAAGCGTCGGCCGACAGGTTGAGCCGCCGGACCGCGTGCCGCATCGCGAACTTGCGGGGCAGGACGAAATCGTCGATGACCATATTCGCCGTGTACTTCGAGTGCCGGAACCGCGGGATGCTCCCCAGCTTCGAGTAATCCGCCAGCCGGGGAAACGCGAAGGTATGCAACAACCCCTTCGCGTCAATGACCTGCGCCTCGAGCGTGAGCGTGTCGCGCATGGGGTCAGGGGCGAACATCCCCCACGATTGCCAGAGGCCCAGCGGCAGGATGTAATAGGAGAACGGCTCCCAGGCGAACATCCGGAGCGGGCAGTTGGGCAGCACCCAGATGACCGTCGCCGTCATGTGGAAGATCAGGAATGCCGAAACCGCCAGCCGATGCGCAGCCCATCGCCAGGTCATGGCCGCCTCCCTTCACTCCTTCGAATATGGAGGGCCGGACTTTAGAAGATCTGGGCCGGAGCGTCAATTCGTCTTGAAGCACACACCGCACGATATTGACGACTGTGATAGATCATGATATTTTGATGATATTCGAGCCGTTGCCCTGGAGGACGCGTTCGGCTGTCGCGTGGTCGCGGTCGAGCCTCACGCGCGACGGCCCCGCGACAGGGATGAACATGGCGTGTGCGAGCCGAAGACGAAGCGAACGCGCCAGAGGGGGGCCGCATCAGGCCCGCGACGACGCCCAGGGCCGTCAACCTGCGACGTGTCGGCCCCGAGGTTCGGGGCCTGGCGCAGTTTGACCCCACCGGGGGATCTCGCAGGAGAGGCTACCGCTGTACCTGGAATTCTTCGAGTTCTTGCGTAACGTCTGCAAAGAGGGGAGAAGGCGTTGCTGGGGGCATTGATCGGACTCCTGGTTGCACCCCGGAATCCCGGACGAGTCAAAGTTTGCGGGTCGTGGCGGTTTTTCTGAAGGGCGGGGCTTGGTACGCCGATCCTTGAGTCATGATGATGCTCCCCGAAGGCTGCGGCACGGGCCAGGCGGGCTGGCCGGGGCGCCGCCCCGCGGCTGCGGGGCATGCTCCTTCGGGCGATCGGGGCCCGGCCTCCAGGATGGCGCGGTGGCGGTTCCGGCCGGGTCCCTTCACAAGCTCCCCAATCGAGGGCACATGAGCACCAGACTGCGGCGTTCGTTCCGTCCCAACCTGGATGGCTTCTGGCTCGAAGACCGCGTGGTCCTCGACGCGGCGAGCGTGACCAAAGTCGGCGACATCGCCGCTGCGGCGGCGACGATCGATCCACTGGTCCAACCGCCCAAGGCTGTCATCAAGTCGGGTTTCTTCCAGCAGACCCCGATCCTGCTCCAAGCGGCCTTCCAGAACTTCCTCAACAACGAGAACCGGGCCGCCCAGGGCGCCGTCAGGAGGCTGGCCAACGGCCAGGACCCGAACGCCCTGCTCGCCAGCCTGAAGACCAATACCTCGCTCCAGGGCGGCATCCTGGAGGCCAAGGTCGAGCAAATCTCGAAGCGCATCCCCGGCGGCGAGCAATACCTCTTCAACCCCCCCCAGGGGCCGATCCCCATCCCCCCCGGCTCCGACACCCTCGGCTTCACGACGACCTTCATGAGCGGCCCCGATCTCCGGTACTACGTCCCGCCGTCTGCGCGGCTGAAGACGCAGATCGATAACATGCTCGCCACGCTGAACGCCAACGCGACCACCCTGGAGAACGCCGTCAACCAGAACGCGTCCCTGACGATCGTCCAGACCTACCAGTCGTGCAAGATGGCCCTGGTCCAATTCGCCAAAACCGGCCTCACCAACGGCATCTTCACGTTGGGCCCGAATAAAGGAACGGGAGGGGGGTGAGTAGTCGGGGATGCTTGACATCGGACGTGGGGTGATGGGCGTCACGCGGCACCGTGTCGGGTGGCTGGGTTCCGTCTGATGGCTCGGCCCGGCCCCGCTTTTCCGGTCGCCTGCCGGAAAGGTGGAACGGCCACCTTTGGTCTCCGTTCAGTGCGCAGGCTCGGCTTCGTTCGACGCGGAGACACTTGAGTTCGTTCGGGGAAGAGCGAAGTGCGCCCCTGAATTTGGACACGAAAACGGCGGGGCGTTTAGAACACGCACTCACGCACTCGCGGAGTGCTTCTCTCTCCATTGGCCCTCGAACTCGGCCGGGGTCAAGTACCCCAGCGACGAGTGAATCCGCTTGCGATTGTAGACGTCGTCGAGGAACCGTCCCAGGCCCCTCAGCGCGTCGCGAAGTCCTCGTACTCCGAGAGGTCGACTTCCTCCTCCTTAGATCGTTCGCATTCAAGCGTTCGGCATATCCATTCTCTTCGGGCTCGCCCTTGCTCGCCATGCTGATCGTGACTCTCGACCGACATCAGCATTTCCACGTAGGCCGTCGCGGCATATTGCACCCCCTGGTCGGAATGATGGATCTCCGGACGGCCGTGCTCGAACGCCCGTCTCAAGGCCGTCAGCGTCAACTCCTGGTCCAGCCCGCGCCCCAGGTGCCAGCCCCGGATGCAGCGAGTGTAGACGTCCATCAACACTGATAAATAGACGAACTCCTTTCTCAATCGGATGTAGGTGATGTCGGCCACCCAGACCTCGTCGGGGCGCGTCACCTTCAGGTCCTCGACGAGGTTCGGATACCGCGGCTACGCGTGGCCGCTGTGGGTCGTTCGAGGCTTCCTTTCCGGGGCCTTCCCGACGATCCCCAGTTCGTGCATCAGCCGCCGTACACGCTTGGCGTTGACGGGCGTGACCCTCGCGCTGGAGCTGCTTGGTCAAGCGACGAGAGCCGTACGTCGGCCACTGCCCGGCCACCTCGATCAGGGCGTCCAAGAGCGGCCGATCCTCGCCCGGCCGGGGCTGAGTAGTACGCGCTGCTGCGAGGCACGCCCAGCACCTCGCAAAGCATATTAATATGAAATTGTTCACGCAACAATAACATCATCTCTCGTTTCTCGTCGAGAGTGAGGCCAGCCTGCTCGAGGCTTTTTTTACAACGATCCGCAAAAGAGCTAAAACTCCCAGAGAAATCGAGTCATCTCCGGCGGCTTGTTTTGTCGGCCTTTGAGAGAGGTTGAGCGTTTCTGAGGCTGGCGGGCAAGTCTCTGGCGCAACCCCAAGAATCACCGGGTTTTTAGCTCTTTTGCGGATCGTTGTAACAAATTGGGAGGCCGGGTACCCGGCGTCAGGCACCGTCTGGAGGCCCGCGAGCCGTTCCTGCGGTGCGCCGCTGATCCGTGGTGGCCATGGCTCTTTCGCGGTCCGATCAGGAGAAAAGACCGTGTGTGGCCGCTACACCCTCAAAGCCCCGAGAGACGCCATCGCCGAGGCCTTCGACCTCGCCGACGTCCCGCAGCTCTTGCCCCGCTACAACATCGCCCCCACGCAACCGGTGCCCGTCGTGCGGCCCGACCACCCGAGCGGCGGGCGGAGCTCTCGCTCCTCCGGTGGGGGCTCATCCCGTCCTGGGCCGACGACCCCGCCATCGGCAACCGCCTGATCAACGCCCGGGCCGAGACCGTGGCCGAGAAACCGGCCTTCCGCACCGCATTCAAGAGGCGTCGCTGCCTCGTCCTCGCCGACGGCTTCTATGAGTGGAAGCGAGAGAACGGGAAGACCCCCTATTACTTCCGGCTCAAGGACGAGAGCCCCTTCGCGTTCGCCGGACTCTGGGAGCGCTGGGAGAAGAGCGACGAGCCCGTCGAGTCGTGCACGCTCCTGACGTGCGAGGCCAACGGCGTCGTCGCCCCGGTGCACGGTCGGATGCCGGTCATCCTCAAGCCCGAAGACTACACCCGATGGCTCGACCCCGAGCAGCGGCCGACCGAGGCTCTCATGCACTTGCTCGCCCCACTCCCCGATGATTGGTTGTCCGGTCATGCCGTGGGGAGACTGGTGAACAACCCGAGGAACGAGGACCCGCGATGCATCGAGCGGGTGGCGTGAGCCGCCCCCGGCTGGTTTTTGACCCCTGCGGCCAGTTACCCTGACCGTTCTCGCGACACCACCCCTGCCCCCGTCTCGTTAGGGTCCCACAAGCTGTCGGATTAAATCCCAGTCATTCAACCCGGAGAGGGAGAAACGACATGTGGCCGGATCGTCGCATCCTGGATCTCCTCGGAATCGAGTTGCCGATCATCCAGACCCCCATGGCCGGGCCGGTCTCCTCCGTGATGGTGATCGCCGTCTCGGAGGCGGGGGGACTGGGCTCCCTGCCCTGCGCGATGCTGAGGCGCGAGCAGGCTCGAGACGAGCTCGGCGTCGTCCGGCCACGGACCTCACGCCCGATCAACGTCAACTTCTTCTGCCACCGGCCGCCGCGGGCCGACCCGGACCGCGAGGCGGCCTGGAGGGGGCGTCTGGAGCGTTATTACGTCGAGCTCGGACTCGACCCGAGGGCACCGGCCCCGACCCCCGGCCGCACGCCCTTCGACCGCGGCATGTGTGATCTCGTGGTCGACTTCAGGCCCGAGGTCGTCAGCTTCCATTTCGGACTCCCGGACCGCGATCTGCTGGCTCGCGTCAAGGCGACGGGCGCGAAGGTCCTGTCGTCGGCGACTTCGGTGGACGAGGCACGATGGCTCGAGGCCGAGGGATGCGACGCGGTCATCGCCAAGGGTTCGAGGCCGGCGGCCATCGCGGCATGTTCCTGACCGAGGACATCTCGACCCAGGTCGGCACGATGGCGCTCGTGCCGCAGGTGGTCGATGCCGTGCGGGTGCCGGTCATCGCCGCCGGCGGCATCGCCGACGCGCGGGGCATCGTGGCCGCCCTCGCGCTCGGGGCTTCCGCGGTGCAGATCGGGACGGCGTACCTGTTCTGCCCGGAAGCGAAGGTCGTGCGCCGCTGCACCGACGGGCCGTCGAGTCATCCAAGGACAACGAGACGGTGATCACCAACGTCTTCACCGGCCGTCCCGCGCGGGGGATCCTCAACCGCCTCGTCCGCGAAGTCGGCCCAGTGTCCGACCTCGCGCCGGAATTCCCGCTCGCGGGTGGCGCGGTGGCACCCCTCCGGGCCAGTTCCGAGGCGACAGGATCGGGAGACTTCGTACCGCTGTGGTCGGGTCAGGCTGCTCGCCTGTGTCGAGAGCTCCCGGCCGGGGAACTCACCAGGCGACTCGCCGCGGAGGCGCTGGCCAGACTCGCCGCCCTCGGCGGGATGTCCCATGGCGGTGAAGCGGATCGGTGATTTCTCAGGGCCTTGCCTGCGCGGCGATATCGACTCGAGGGTCGCGAGCAGGCGGTCGAGCATGACGACGGCGTGCGTCGCAGCCTCCAGCGTGCTGAGATCGGGCGGCGGTCACGAGAGATCTGCTAAGCGGGGTTTACTTCATTCGGGTAAGGATCGATTCGTGCGTGGTCCTCTTGCCCTCCCCTCCGCTCGGATCGGTGGCGAGAGAATGGGCCACAAGCTGATACAGACGGTCCGGGGTTTTCAGCACCGTGCGGGCAGGGCTAAGTCCGACGTCCCACGCGAGCAAGTTCCACTGTCTCAGCGCGATCGGATAGTCGTTTTCGCGGACGTGGGTCTTAACCGTTGCGCGATGTTCGGCCGACATGTTGAGCCAATAGTGATCCACGATCTGGCAAAGACGATCGATGTGCTCATCTCTCGTCTCGTCGGGCAAGGTGAATGGCTCGTAAGCCGCGAAGACCCCGGATGGGGCAAGCCGGCGGACAATTGCGGCAAAGAACCGTTGCAGGCCCGCTTCGTGCAAGTGGTGTGCGGACAATCCCACGTAGATCACCTCGAACCGATCGTTGTGGACCTCGAGGAAGTCAACAAAATCCGCGGTGACCAACTCGGCTCTGGGACCGAGATTCGCGACGCGCGGAGTCGCGGCAGCCAGTGCCTGCGGCGAACGATCCACGCCCACGTACCTGGCCATGGGCCGGTTCATGAGAAGGCGACTGGCGGTCTCGGCATCGCCACAGGCGAGGTCGAGGAAACGGATGGGAACGTCCCCGCGAAAATGTTCCTCGATCAACTCCCGAAGTGCTTGGCTGGCCATGCCGTGCCACAGGTAGTCAGATTCGAGGACCGCGCGATACGCGGCCCACCCCGCCGTGAACAGATCCGCGCCCGCTTCATCACGTTTCTCGGTCACGTTGTCGCTCGATTCATGCAGAGGTGGGGTTTATAGCTTGTTGGAAAAGTAATGTCCGCTCTCGAAGTTCTCTGGGAAGTAGCCCTGCCTGGACCGAAACCCCTGAGGCGGCGGTCCGAACGGACATTACTTTTCTAACTGATGCCCACTTGACTGTTTTTTCTGTGGTACTCGGGACGTAACATCACGCGGATGCTGGCCTTCTATCGCACCTACCGGGACCCTCCCGCAATTGTGCCACAGCCTGTGGCACAATTGACCGCCGCTGCGAACGTCCCCCAGCCCGTGCTCATCTCTGCGCCGGCTTGATTCCGCCCATCATCTTCGTGCCCGGGAGGTACTTGAGGCCCCAGGCGGCGATGTCGCCGAGCAATTCGCCGAGGCGCAGACCGTCGTCGCTGAGCCGGTAGGTGTACCGCCGCTGATCGGACGGGTCGGGCATCTTTTCGACCAAGCCCTGCTCGCATAACGCGCCAGCCGCGCCGACAGGACGTTGGTGGCGATCCCCTCCGGCGGCGCAGGAACTCGTCGAAGTACCGCCGGCCGCGCAGCAGGTCACGCACGACCAGCAACGTCCAGCGATCGCCGATGAGGTCCAAGGTGCAGGCGACGGCACAGTCGGAGCGACGCACCGGCCTCGTTTTCTTCGCGCCCCTCATAACCGTCCATTTTACTTGCCTTCTGCAAGCGTCGCCATAGAATGCTTGCATAACGCAAGTGACCTGGCGGGCGCCGGAGTCACGGCTCGCGCACCGTCCGTGACACCGCCCCGGGCATGGGCTCTTCGGCGGAGCTCGGCGTGAGGCCACAAGACCCGTTCATGACTCATCGGGGTGCTACCGTGAGACCGATCATCGTCGGCGTGCTCGCCCTTTGGTTTGTGGTGGTTTTCCTGCTTGGCGCCGCCGGGGCGATCGCCCGGCCGCCCGGGCGCCGCCGTTTCCCATCCTCATCGCGGCGACGGCCCCAGTTCTTGTGTTTCTTGGCGCGTCCTGGGGTTGGCCCGCCTTCCGTGCGTATGTCCTGTCCCTCGACCTTCCCCTGGCGACAGCGATCCAGGCATGGCGAGCGGGCGGGCTCGGGTTTCTGGCCCTATACGCCCACGGGGTGCTGCCGGGGGCCTTCGCCTGGCCGGCTGGCCTGGGGGACATCGCCATCGGGGTGACCGCGCCGTGGGTCGCCCTCGTCCTCGTCCGCCGACCCGGCTTTGCGATCAGCCGAGTCTTCGTGGCCTGGAATCTGCTCGGGATCTTGGACTTGGTCGTAGCGGTGAGCGTCGGGGGGCTGAGTTCAGCCCTCGCCTCTGGCGCCGCCGGGGAAGTGACGACCGGGCCAATGGCGCGGTTGCCGCTCGTGCTGATCCCGGCGTACCTCGTGCCGTTGTTCGTCATGCTGCATTTGGCCGCACTCTTCCAGGCACGTCGGCAGGCGTCGTCAATGGTTTCGGTGAGCCGGCCTGGCTCGTCGCTATGACCAACCGGGGCCGCCATTCCGGGCTCGCGCGGCATGGAGTCGTTGCAAGGCAGCCCCGGCGGTTGAGCTCGGGTCGCCGTCCGGAGGTGAGCGAGGCTTGTGCACAGCAGCGCCTCGCGGATACACCATCATCACCCCTTCGGAGATAAAGGCATGACAAGCTCCCCGATTGCCACGCCGGGCCGCCCTCGTCAGAACCCCGCGATGTCAGATAGTGTCTACTCTAATCGTCAGGGGGGGCCGCGCCATCGCCATCGGGACGGGGGGGGGGGTAAGGAGACTCCGGTGGCTGCTCCAGCGTTGGACAGTCGCTCCATGGACAGTCGTTCCGGTTTCCGAAGGCTCGCGAGAGGCAGCGGAGGAGGCCTTGCGGTTGGTGATGCCCACCCCATCCGGGAAATCCGGGTTGAACATTGAGGTATCCTCATCTCCGACCGCATCTTGCCCTTCGAGCCCTATCCCATTGTAAACACGCTGGATCGGTCGAAGGTCATCCTTCCTCGGGGGTCCGGCTCGGCCATCGCTTCTTCTCCCAGAATTCGCACTCAGAGAGGATGATGTCGCTGGCACATAAGAAGCAGACCAGAGCACCACGCCGCTCCTCATCCGGCCACCCGGCCACGATCTCGTCGTGGCTGCGGAACGCCAACTCGCCGGTTCGCTTCCAGAAGTCGAGGTCCAACACCCGATGCAAGTGGTGGGTCGAGAAGTGGACGAACCCGGAGGTTTCCGTGTAGATGTCGGACGTATACTCGTGTTCGCAGGTCAACTTCTCGTGGAGGTAGGCATCGATCATCTTCTTGCCGTCCCGATCCTGATACTTCCGCCGTTCATTCCCCTTCATCATGCGGGTCACGTAGTCGTCCACGTCGCCTACGAGCCGCCGCCCGAACAAGGTCATAGCGGTGTCGATCTGGAAGCGGACGATGGGCATCCCGCAGAACTGGTTCTTCTGGTCCACCATCGCCGTCATGCCCTGAATGTTGTCGAGGGCACGGCGTAAAGCGGCGATGACGAGATGGTCCTCGCCGTGGATGTTGTTCATCCCGATGGCGATGGCCCGCTCAAGGTGCTCCTCGAATCGGGTGGACAAATCGGCGAGCATACCGACCAGTTCTGACAATCTCGGCAGTTCCGGCAACTCTTCTTCGTTCATGGTGGGGATCCCGTAGTAGGCGAGCAAAAACCGTCGATTCGGTCGTTCCCTATCCAAGAAAAGCAACGACCCGACACAGGGCTAGAAACCCGACGAAAATCGAGATGCCGTATGTTGTTGACAGGCCTACACTTACGTAAAATCTGTCAGCGCAAGTCCTTTCCTGGAAACAACTTGCAGCATCTTCAAAAAACCTCGGCATTCTAGCCGTTTGTCGGGCCGTTGTTTTTTTAGGATTTCGTTCTCCAGCGTCACGCGCCCCAGCACCTGCTCCAACTCCGCGATCCGCACCTGCTCGGCCGAGCGCGCGGCCTCGCTGTCGAAGACCAGGTGCGCCCGCTCCAGGAAGGCGGTCTTCCACAGCGCCACCAGGTTCGCTCCGAGGCTGTGCTTGCGGCAGGCCTCCGCCTGAGATTGGATACCCGTCAAGATGTCGAGCACCACTCGCGCCTTGAACTCGGGGGTGAATTGACGTCGCTTCGCCATGTCGATGCGCCCTCCGACTGGACCCACCCCTCCATTATGCACCTGTCCAGTTTTCGGGGCGCACTACAGGGGACCGCCCCGCGACGCGCCCTACCGGATCGATCAAGGGATGGGACGGCTCAGGTTCGCGCAGGTCCTCCTCGCGCATCTCGCGTTTGAGCGTCTTTCCGGCGGTGCTGCGCGGGAAATCCTCACGAATGACCACGTCGTACACACGCTGGTAGCGTGCGCAGACGCGCTCGTTGATCCAATCCCGCAGTTCGCTGGCGCCGATCCCGCCGGGCGTCTTCAGGATAATGGCGGCGATGGGCGTTTCGCCCCATCGCTCGCTCGGAACCCCGAAAACGGCGGCCTCCTTGACCGTCGGGTGCTGCACGGCGACTTCCTCGATGTCCCGCGGATAGACGTTGACCGAGCCGGAGATGATCAAGTCCTTCTTGCGATCGACGAGGTAGAGAAAACCATCCTCGTCCACGTAGCCGAGATCGCCCGTGAACAGCCAGCCGTCGCGGATCGCCTGTGCCGTCAGATCGGCGCGCTTGTAGTAGCCCGGCATCAGGATCGGCGCGGCCGACGATCTCTCCGATCTGGCCCGGGGGCAAATCGTTCCCCTCGTCGTCCACGATGCGCAGCTCCATCATCGGAGGCGGCACGCCGACCGAGTCCATCTTGCGAGCGACCTCGGACCCTTCGAGAATGGTCACGAAACCCTCGGTCAAGCCATACAGCTCGTAGAGGCGTCCCGGCAGCAGGTGGTTGAGCCTCTCCTTGTGCTCGTGGTGGAGCGGCGCTCCGACCGATCCGAGCATTTTCAGCGAGCCGCACGTCTCCGCGTTGAAGCGCGGCGAATGCAGCACCCCGATGATCTGAGACGGCACCATCTTGATGTGTGTCACCCGTTCGCGCTGGATCATGTCGATCACCTGTTCCGCATCGAAATGCGGAAGTAGGATGTAGGTCGCGCCGACGAAGAACGCGGGCATGAGCGTCAAGAACGCGCCGTTGAACACCAACGATCCGGCGTGCATGACGATGCTTTCCGGCGTGATGCGATAGGACGCGGCGAAGAACAGGCCGTACATCGAGCGGATGAAATGCGTAAGCACGATCCCTTTCGGCAGTCCCGTCGTGCCGCTACTGTAAATGATGTTATAGGGAGCGGCATCAACGTTCAGGATGGGCTCGCCGTGCTCATCAAGGGGCTCGCCGTCGCTCGCATGCGCCGTGAGCTGATGATAAGACCGATAGCCGGGTGCGTCGGCGGCGTCGGTCAGGACATAATGATCTGGCGGGATGTTCGGCAGAGCTGTCTTGAGCGGATCGAGGTGCTCGACAAACTCATGGTGGGTGATGACCATGACCGAGTCCGAGTCGTTGAGCTGGCTCGTCAAGCCCCGTCCGCGGAGCAGCGGACTCAGCGGGACGACGACCGCCCCCGTCTTGGCGACCGCCCAGTAAACTTCCAGAAGTTCCAGGCTGTTGGGCAGGATGGTCGCGACGTGATCGCCTTTGCGCACACCCGCCTCGAACAGGGCGTTGGCGCTCCGGTTCACGCGCCGATTGAATTCACGATAAGTCAGCCGCTGATCTCGGAAGACCACCGCCAAATGATCCGGGCGGTAGCGGGCGTGCCGTGTGAGGATTGCGCCGAGATTCATCATTTTTCTCCCATAATTGAATATAAAAATTTATAGACATCATTCCGCCGCCGAAAATCCCAGCGGGTCGATGCTGCCCCAAAATGGCGGCCACGACCCGCCTCGTGCGGTTTCCACCGACCTGTTGTGTGCTCCTGGAGGGTCGGCTTCCGCCTGCCTGCTCGGCTTCAAAGGCCACAAGATCATGATGACAGCGAGAGTGAAAGCCAAGGTGTCGGGAGATCGCTGCGCACGGTCGATCCCCGAAGCACGCCGGCCATGGAGACCATCCATCCCCATGTCCTCACCATACCCGTCCGATGCTTCCCCAAGAAAGCCCCTTTTCCGGCGGGCACAGGGAATACGGGCACAGGGGACATTCCGACGACAGGAACGAGACGGAACCGCGGATCTTGAAGCAAGCCCCCTGGATGGCAGATCTCCCTTTGCGCGACGACCGCGACTCCATTGCCTCGGCACATCAACTCCGCTCAGGCCCGCCGGGACAGGCATCCGCTCACCGACTCAGCACCCGGCCGACCGCCGGACCGCCATCAGATGTCTGCCCGTGCCATGTTAGACTGGAGGGCCGCCGAGGCCCATCTCCGGATGGACGGGTGGGCTGGAACGCCGAGGACCAGGGCCCAGGGACCGATGATCGACGCGAGCAACCTAGAAATCGCCCTCCGCGAGGCCCTCCCGCCAGCGCGCTGCGCGGGCACGCCGATGGCCTGGCCCGCCTGCTGGCCGACGCCGCCAACGGTGCGCTGTCGCCCGAGCGCGCCAGACCCGCCTCGATGCCGAGCCGGCCTACAACGCCGCGTTCGAGGCCCTCGCCGGCCGGTGGGTCGGCTCGCTGCTTTCCTTCGGGCAGGACAACCAGCTCGGCGCGGTCACCGTCGGCGACCTGGCTGGCGGCAACATGCTCAAGTTCCACGTCCTGAACGTTGGCGGCGAGATCGTCCGCAACCTCGTCGTGCCGGACAACCGCCGCCAGGTCTTCGTCGGCGACTACGAGCGGCTGCGCGACGCCTACATCGCGCCCGACCCGGTGTTCGACCGCGTCTGGCTCGACCGTTTCGTCGGACGCACCTGGCTGCTCGACCAGGTCGACGCCTTTCTGAGGGGCAATGACCGGGGTTACTTCATCCTGGAGGCCGAGGCCGGCCTGGGCAAGACCGCGTTCCTGGCCCATCTGGTGCAGAGCCGCGGTGACATCATCCACCTGTTCGCCGAGCAGGTGCGGGGCCAGGAGGGGGTGGCGCACGGGCTGCGGAGCCTGGCGGCGCAGTTGATCCGGGCCTGGGGCCTGCAGCCCTACGCGGCCGACGGCGTGCTGCCCGGCGCCGCGGACCGGCCCGACTTCCTCGACCGGCTGTTGCGCGAGGCGGCTCAGGTGCGGAACGTGCGGCGTCCGGGCGAGCCGATCGTGTTGGTGGTGGACGGCCTGGACGAGGCTGGCACGCCCCCGGGCCAGAACGTCCTGGGCCTGCCGCGGGTCCTGCCCGAGGGCGTGTTCCTGGTCGTCTCCCATCGGCCTGTCCCCGTCGATCTGAATGTCCAGGGGCCCAGGGACCGCGTCAGGCTCAGGGCCGAGAACCCGGACAACCAGGGCGACATGCGGGACTATCTGGAGCAGGCAGCCTCCTGGCCGGGAATCGCGTCGGCGTTGCGGGGGAGCGGCTACAGTGACGAGCAGTTCGTCGCGACTCTGTTGGAGAAGTGCCGGGGGGTCTGGATCTATCTCCATTACATCATCGAGGAGATCGCAGGGGGCAAGCGATCCCCGCTCGCCCTGGATACGCTGCCCGACGGGCTCTTCGGCTACTACGCCGAGTTCTGGCGCCGCGAACGGGACGCCAGCCAGGACGTATGGGACCAGAAGCTTTTACCCTTGCTGGGCACCCTGGGTGCCGCGCAAGAGGCGCTCACCGCCTCATCGCTCGTTGAGCTGGCCGGGATCGGGCCGGAGTCGGGCCGACACCGGCGGCGGCTCGGCGAGCGGTGGCGTCCCTTCCTGGCGATCGAGGAGGGGACGGACCGACGCTATCGGCTGTATCACGCCAGCCTGCGAGACTTCCTGGAGGGCCGGGTGGACCCGGAACCGCTGAGCGAGGCCGATCGGGAGCTGACGGCCGAGCTGGAGGCTTCGGTGCGGCGGGCCCACGGCCGAATCGCGGACCGCTATCTGGCGGCATGGGGCGGCCTGGAGCCGGGCCTCCCGGGGTTGGAGGAGGCGGCGCGGTGCGGTCTGGATGACGGCTACGGGTTGCGCCATCTCGGGGCCCACCTGGAGGGGGCGGGCCGGGCGGCCGATCTGCACCGCCTCCTGCGGCTCGAGCGCCGCGTCTCCGTGCCTGCACCCGATCCAGGCATAGAGCCGCAGGCCCGGTATGAACCATTGCCGGAAGGCCGCGCGGCGACCGGGCCGTGCCAGCCGGTCTGGTTCGCCACGCTGGATCGCCTGGGGCAGACCGGGGTGTTCTTGGGCGACGTCACCCGCGCCTGGCGGCTCGCGGAGGGGAGCAACGACCTTCGGCCTTCCGGCTCTCTCGGTTTTCAGTGTCGCTATGCGCTGGTCACCACCTCGATCCGCACGCTCGCTGGCAAGATCCCGAACCCGTTGTTGAAGGCCCTGGTCGAGAAGGGCATCTGGCATCCCGCCAAGGCACTGGTCTATGTCCGACAGATTCAGGATGTCATGATCCGGGCAGAGGCCCTGGCCGCCCTCGCCCCGCGCCTGGAGCCGGGCCAGCGTGACGCGGCCCTGACCGAGGCGCTGGCGGCGGCGCGGGCCTCGGGTCCGAGTGGTACCGGGCCCAGGCCCTGGCTGCCCTCGCCCCGCGTCTGGAGCCGGGCCAGCGCGACGCGGCCCTGGCCGAGGCGCTGACGGCGGCGCGGGCCATCGGGTCCGAGTGGTACCGGGCCCAAGCCCTGGCTGCCCTCGCCCCCCACCTGGACCCCCAGCACTTGGGCGAGGCGCTGGCGGCGGCGCGGGCCATCGGGGACGAGTCGGACCGGGCCCAGGCCCTGGCTGCCCTCGCCCCCCACCTGGACCCCCAGCACTTGGGCGAGGCGCTGACGGCGGCGCGGGCCATCAAGTCCAAGTCGGCCCGGGCCCAGGCCCTGGCTGCCCTCGCCCCGCGTCTGGAGCCGGGCCAGCAGACGCGGCCCTGGCCGAGGCGCTGACGGCGGCGGCGCGGGCCATCGGGGACGAGTCGGACCGGGCCCAGGCCCTGGCCGCCCTCGCCCCGCGCCTGGCCGACCTGGGGCCGACCAAGCTCTCTCCGATTTTGCGGGACTTCCTGCGCCTCTCTGTCGCTTGCACCCGCCAAGCTCTGCTGGGTGATCTGCGAGCGCTTGTACCGGCCCTCGTCACATTTGGCGAGGCGGAGCTGACGGCCGACCTGTTCCACGCCATCCGTGATGTGGGAAGGTGGTGGCCCTAACCGAGGATGAGCATTCGTTGCGAGTCCGCCTGAAGCTATTGACTGTCGCTCCGTGGAACCTTTCCCACATGGGATCTTACCGCCAGAGAGCGGGGTGGACGTATGTCTCTCTTCAAACAAGGCCATGCGGTTGCGGTCGGGGTCGGAGAGTACCAGGAGCCGGACCTGCGGGCGCCGATCACCGTGGCGGATGCCCGGGCGGTCGCCAACGCCCTCAGCGATCCGGCCGTCGGGGCCTATCCACCCGAACAGGTCCAACTGCTCCATGACGAGCTGGCGACCCGGGCCGCCGTGATTACCGCCCTCGAACAGCTCGCCCGGCGTGCCGCCCCGACCGACACCGTCGTCCTCTTCTTCTGCGGTCACGGCGTCCTGGGCGAGGACAACCTCTACTACTTCACCACTCAGGACACCGTCCTCACCCCCGCCAGACGCGTCAAGCCGGGCACGGGGCTGAGCGGCCCCGAGATCCTGGACCTGCTCCGCGCCATCCCGGCCCGGAAGCTGCTCTTCCTCATCAACGCCTGCTTCTCCGGCCATCTTAGCCCGACTCTCGGCCCGCCGCCCGATGTGCTCGGCGCCCCGCCGTCGGCCACCCTGGGTGTCCAGGTCCTCGCCACCGGCGAGGGCCGCGCCCTGATCACCGCCAGCCGTCCGACTCGGTACTCCTACTACCGACGCGACCAGACGCATTCCTACTTCGGCCAGGCGCTGATCGACGGTCTGCGGGGCCGGGGCGTGCCCGACAGCGGCGGCTACATCGGGCTTTTCGAGCTGTACCAGGCCGTCTACGCGAGGGTCCACGCGACCAGCGACGGACGCCAAGAGCCGGTGCTGACGATCCTGCAAGGGGTCGGCCCCTTCCCGGTCGCCCTCTACCTGGGCGCCAGCCCCGACACCCTGGGCCCCGCGCCGATCAAGCAGACCCCGCCGCCCGGCACGGCGGTCGAGGTCGTGGACCGGGCGGTCGTGCAGGCGAGCGGGCGGGGAGCCGAAGCATTCCATATCCAGGCCGGGCATGGCGTGACGATCGACCAGAGCCGCAAGCTGATCGACTTCGGCAAGGAGAACACGTACGGAGGGCCCGTCTCCTTCGGTGACGTCGCCGAGGGGAACATCATCAAGAGCACATTCACTTCGGCGGCCGCGGCGGATGTGCGGGACGAGTGGGATTTGCTGGGCCTCATTGAACAGATCCGGAACGACGTGGCTCGGCTCGCCGATGCGCCCAAAGGCAAGCGTCAGGACACCGATGACGAGCTGCGCATGGCCCAGGAGGCGTGCCGGGACGGGGACCGGCCGCGGCTGCTCGAGAAGCTCGATGGGGCCCAGAAGATTTTGCTGGCGGTAGGCGGCAATGTCACCGCGGCAATGAAAATCGCGGAAGCCATTGGCGCCGTGCTCCAGAGGGTGATGGGCCTGGGCCGTTAGCAGCATCTCCAGAGGAGCGATCCGCAACTCAGGACGTTCCTGCACGGCCGAGGGCGGCCGTGCCACTGTCAGTAGGCCAGCCGCCCCGGCGGGTGGACCTTTACGAGGCCCACCGGATCAGACATGGTGGGCCTCGCCGCGCTCGACACACCCCGCGCAGACAGCGAGCAATGCACGGCGGTCGGAGACGGCCGAGTCTCCGGCCCAGGAGCACAAAGTGGGTGCGGAGGCCGAGTCGCTTGAGCTGACGGGCGATGCTGTAGGCTTGTGCAATCAATGTGTAATATTTATTTAATACAGAAAATTGAATTGACGCCGCATGGAGGAACGACCAAGATACGCGTTGAATTATCCTCATCGGCCCATGGCGGGTCGATGGGACGGGTTAGGGTGGCCCCGCGGTGCGAAACGTCGCATCAGCGGGTTTTTTTTTGTTTGCACGTCAGGGTCCGGGGCGGTGAACCGCGTCGCGGTATCCGGGTGTTGCACCGGGCATCGTCCCGTCGCGCGCTTTCGAAAAAATCGTGGAATCCTTGGGAAGCAAAGGAACAAACATGGCAGGCACGACGACGCTCGAGGTGAAAGACACCACCGCCAACCCAGCCCCGTTGGGGCTGGCCGGTTTCGGCATGACGACCGTGCTGTTGAACCTCCACAACGCCGGGTACTACGAGCTGAACAGCATGATCCTGGCGATGGGCATCTTCTATGGGGGCGTGGCCCAGGTCATCGCGGGGATCATGGAATGGAAGAAGAACAACACGTTCGGCACCATCGCCTTCACGTCCTACGGGATGTTCTGGATCTCGCTGGTCGCGCTGGTGCTGATGCCCGAGCACGGACTGGGCGCGGCCACCGATAGCACGGCCATGGGCTCCTACCTGGCGATCTGGGGTCTCTTCAGCGCCGTCCTGTTCGTCGGTACGCTGCGGCTCAACCGGGCTTTGCAGGTCGTCTTCGCGACGGTGACGGTCCTTTTCTTCCTCCTCGCCATCGGCGACTTCACCGCAAACCCCAATCTTAAACTGATCGCCGGCTATGAGGGAATTGTCTGCGGCCTCTCCGCGTTGTACACGGGGCTGGCCCTGGTGTTGAACGAGGTATACGGCCAGACCGTGCTGCCGCTCGGACCGGTCAAGAAGGTGTTGAACGAGGTGTACGGTCAGACCGTGCGGCCGGTCCAACCGGTCACGAAGTAGAGTCCGAACCCACGAGGGCGGCTGGCCCACATGATTCTCCGACCGAGGGTGGCTGGCTCACTGGATTCGTGGCCCAGCCGCCTCGGGCCGTGCGCAGACCCTGGTTCCGCTTCCTCTCAAACCATCTCCCCCGCAAGCCAGCCGGTGTCTTAAACTCTTGAGGAACCGCTCCTCGGCAGACTTGCCCTCCTTGGTGGTCGGCTCGTCGTGGTCGGCGACACCCTTGAGCCAGGTAGGGTGCGTCGAGTCCGCGACGACGCACCATCTGCCCTGGGTGCGTCGTGGATGTCGGGGACGGCCTCGCTCCGAGGATGTGGTGCGTCGTCGCGGACTCGACGCACCCTACAATGACTGAAGTAGACACCCGAAGTCGTAGCTTGACAGCTTCAGTCCCAGGTGCTGAGAGGGGCAGTGGCCCCGCCGTTTCCCCTCCACGGAAGACGCGACAATTCCAGGAGAGACGCTTCAGGTCCAGTAAACCCTGCGACACGGTGCGAGGGTGCGCCTGGTGCATCCGCAGCACGCGATTCATGCACAATGGCTTGGGCTGCGGCCTCGGACATGCCCCCGGGCGAACCACGCTCCAAAGGTCGGCCGAGAGGTTCCGCGGATTCGAGTCGTGCGGATTTGATTCGCTCGAGTGAGTGGTTTTTTAAGGAGCGATGGCGCAGAATATTAAGATGGGAACTCTGAATCGTGAGTCCGAAGTTGCTCGACGAGGGGGACCGCGATGCCTGAAGCGCACCGAGGCGAGACGGGACGCGTGGTGAGCCTGCACGCGTTGCGGGATCAGGAGGCCCTCTGGGTCGATCTGCTCAAGCTAGCGGGTACTGTCGAGGAGATGCTCACCCTCGCCGTGCAGGGCCTCACGGAGGGGCGGGGCGACCTGACCGCCGAGGTGAAAGCCCGCGAGCAGGCGATCAACGGCTGGGAGGTCCAGATCGAGCGCGAGTGCCTGCGGATCCTGGCCCTGTACGAGCCGGTGGCCTCCGACCTCCGTCGGCTGAGTACGGTGCTGAGAGTCAACGGCGACCTCGAACGAATCAGCAACTTGGCGCACAACGTCGCCAAGCGCGTGACGAAGCGGGCGCGCGACCCCCGGGCGTTCCCGATCCCGCCCAGCCTGGAGGACCTGGCGCTAGAGGCCCGCTCACAGGTCTGCGACAGCCTCGACGCGCTGACCCGACCCGACACCTCGAAGGCCCGTGCCGTTATCGCCGGAGACGACCGACTCGACGGCCATTACCACGAGGTCCTCGATGCGCTGAAGGACGCGATCCGTTGCGATCCCGACCAGCTCAACATCTGCCTGCGGCTGATCAACTCGGCGCGGAACCTCGAAAGGATCGGTGACCACGCGGTCAATATCGCCAGGGCCGCCGTCTACATGGTGGAGGGTGACATCATCCGTCACGCCACAGACGGCCCGCAGAGTCCCTGAAGTGGAGACAACGGCCGGGCGCCGTGGTCCGATTAACGCCGAACCGAAGGGGGGTCTGCGGCCCGGGGCGAGTCGTCTCGCTCCTCCGGCGAGAGGACGACCAACGGCGGGGGCGGTTCCACAACCGGGTGCCCCCCCTGGGGTAGGTTCGCCAAGAATTGCTTGGTAAGGTTCTGCATCTCACTCAGGTTCCGCTCAACCCGAGACACGTTCCCGGCCATCTGCTTCACGAGATGCCATTCCTGCTGGACAAGCTGCTCCCGCCGGGCGAGCTGCGCCGCGTGATTGCGGACTCGCCCGGCCTGAACGAGCAGCACGAGCGAGATGCCCAGGGCAACGGTCGCGACCTCCAGCCGGGATGGCCGGGCACGCAAGATCCCCCAGCCCTTCAGGCCCCATCTCCATAGGCGCATCACAATTCCCCTCCTTGCATGAGATCGAAGGGACAACCGCATCCCTGCGAGTGATCTCCTCATTCGTCTGGGTGCATATCGGCCGTGCGCGTGGTTAGACTTGACGGAATCAGGCAATTGTGCGGGATGGATGGGCCGACCTCGGCCGCGCGGTACACCGACTCCGCCCGACGGAGCCGGGGACGTCGAAGGAGGGGCTTGCGATGTCGTCTCGATAGCCAGTCAAGATGAGAGGCAATCCGGTCGCCGCGTGCGACAAGGCGCGAGTCGGTCGATGCGACCATGTCTCGAATGAAGTCCACAAGGCCTGCTCCTGGGCTGACATGAGGCGCCGGGGCCTTGAGAGATGTTTGTTTTTTTGGCAGGATGATGAGAGGGCGGAGGGCGGGAGTCTGGAGGAGGCCATCCGATGTCCACCGATGAACCGATGCCCGAGGCTGAGGACGATATCCCTGGGTTTATCGCCCGGATTCGCGCCGGCGATGAGGAGGCCGCGCGCGACTTGTTGACCCGCTACGAGGCGGGGGTGCGGCTGGTCGTGCGCCGGCAGTTGCCGCGGATCTTGCGGACACGGTTCGACTCGATCGACTTCCTCCAGAGCATCTGGGGGAGCTTCTTCCACCGGATCCGGACCAAGCCGACCGACATCCAGGACTCGCGGCAACTGATCGCGTTCCTGGCGTGGGCCGCGCGGAACAAGGTGATCGACGAGTACCGTCACTCAGCGAGCCAGCGGAAGGGCCTGCACCGCGAGGAGCCGCTCTGCCTCGACGGCGAAAACCTCCGCGACTTTCCCGCCCCGACGGAGACCCCCAGCGAGGTCATGCAGGCGCGCGAGGCGTACGGCCGGCTCCGCGACCTGCTGCCCGAGGAGCGGCGCGGCATCCTCGAGCTGAAGGCCGAGGGGTTCTCGAGCAAGGAGATCGGCGACCGACTCGGCATCAGCGAACGGACCGTCCAGCGCGTCCTCGAAGACCTCCGTCGCCGCGCGCAGCTCGAGGGCTGATCCACCTCCCGCGGGAACTGGCGACTGTCGTCTTCCCGCTGCGGGAGAGTCAGGTGCAATCGGGTGCGTTCAAGATCGGAAATCGACCGCTTGTCGTGGGGCCCGGACGTGGGATGAGCCTGAGCATCGCGGGTCGGACCTGGGACGACGCCTCTTCGCCCTCCGCGGCCCGGCTGGTCCGGCGGTACGAGAGTGCCTGGCGCGAGGGGGGCGGGCGGCGACCCGATCCGGAGGATTTCCTGCCGAGCGACCCGCACGAACGTCCCGCCGCGCTGCTGGCGTTGCTCCGGTCTGACCTCGCGCTATGCTGGGGGACGGGCGATCGGGTCCGTGTCGAGTGGTATCGCGCGAAGTATCCCACGCTCGATGTCGAGGCGCTGGTGGCGCTGCTTTATGAGGAGTACCTGCCTCCGCGAGGAAGCGGGCGAGTCGCCCGATCCGACCGAGTACCTACGCGCGGTTCCCCGGGGCGGCGCCGCTGCTCCGCAAGATCCTCGAGATCCACGGACTGGTCGGCTCGGGCCAGACCTCGACGCTCCGCTCGCGAAGCACTCCAGCGACCCCCTTTCCCGAGGTCGGGCAGACCATCACCGGGTTCCGGCTGGTCGAGGAGCTGGGCCGGGGCGCGTTCGCCCGCGTCTTCCGCGCCGAGGAGCGACAACTGGCCGACCGGCCGGTGGCCTTGAAGGTGGCGCGTGCCGGCTCCCGCGAGCCGCAGACGCTGGCCCGGCTCCAGCACACGCACATCGTCCCCGTCTATTCGTACCGGACCGACCCGGTCACCGGGCTCCACCTGCTCTGCATGCCCTACCTCGGCCGGGTGACGCTGGCGCAGGTCCTGGCCGACAAGGCGATCCAGTCCGCCGGCTCGGGCGCCGACCTGGTCACCATGCTCGACCGGCTCCAGCCCCCTGGGGCGGCCCTGGCGGCGCGGCCGGTCGGGCAGGGGGAACTGCGGCGGCGGTCCTACGCCCAGGCGATCGCCTGGTGGGGCGCCCGGATGGCCGAGGCGCTCCAGCACGCGCACGACCGCGGGGTCCTGCACCGCGACGTCAAGCCGTCGAACGTCCTGCTCACCGGCGATGCGATGCCGATGCTCCTCGACTTCAACCTGGCGCAGGAACGCTGGATCGACGACCCGGACGTCGCCCCCGCGGCGCTGGGGGGCACGCTCGCCTACATGGCCCCGGAGCACCTCGACGCTTTGGCCGACGGCGTGGCCGACCGCGTCGAGAGCCGGTCCGACCTGTACGCGCTGGGCGTCGTCGTCTTCGAGGCGCTGGCGCGGGCGCCCGGCCGTTCGCGAACCCCTCCGGCGCGGTGACGGTCACCGAGGCATCCGCCGGGCGGCCGAGGAGCGGCAGGCCGGCGCACCCCGGCTCCGTCCGGCCCACCCCGACGTCCCCCCCGCGCTGGAAGCGGTCGTCCGCCGCTGCCTGGCCCCCGACCCGACTGACCGCTACGTCTCGGCCGCCGACCTGGCCGCCGACCTCCAGGCGGTCGCCGACGACCAGCCGCTCCGGTTCGCCCGCGAGCCCCTGACGAGTCGCTCGATCCGCAGGCTCCGCCGCAACCGCCGCCGCCTGGCGCTGGCCGCATCCCTGGCCCTGGCGCTGGCGATCGTCGCCACCAACCTCGTCCACGCCCGGCTGGCCCACTTCCGCCGCGAGGTCGACGTCAACCAGTGGATCAACGAGGGACGGCACGCGATCCGCGAAGACCATCCCGAGATCGCCGCCGAACAGTTCGCCACCGCCGCCCGGCTCGCCGCGAGCGACCCGGGTCTGCAGGCGTTGCGGGAGCAGGCGTGGGACCTGAACCGCCGCGCACTCCGGACCAAGACGGTCCGCGACCAGGCCGACGAGCTCTTCCGCCGCGATGAGCCCTTGCGCTTTCGCTTCTTTGGCCCCCGGAGCGATCCGAGGGCCGTCGCGCAGGGGATCGAGGCCGCACTGCGGCTCTTCCACGTGTCCGGCAACCGGGAGTGGTCGAAACAGCCCGACCTCGCGCTGCTTGACGAGACGCGGCGGTCGCGACTGTTCGCCGAGGTCAACGAGATGCTCTTTCTCTGGGTCGTGGCGCTGGATGGTGCTCGGCCCAAGGATCTCGCTCGGCCACGCCAGGCGCTCGAGATCTGCGACGTGGCCGAGACTTTCGCCACACCGGTCGGCCCCTGGCGAGCGCTCCGCCAGCGCTCTCGCGCGTTGCTGGAAGGCAGGCCCCTGTCCCGGACCATCGATCTGCCCGCACGCGAGACCTCGGCGCGGGCCTGCTTCCAGTGGGGCATGCTCCGCGTGCTGGAGGACCGGGACGCCTCGGCGATCGCCTGGCTGGAGCGCGCGGTCCGGATCACGCCGGATGATTACTGGTCGCAGTTCTTCCTGGCCTTCCTCCACAACAAAGCCAGGCACCCCCAGGAAGCCCTTGACCACTACAACCAGGCGATCGTCCTCCGTCCTGAGGCGCCCTGGGCGCGGTTCAACCGCGCCCAACTCCATCAGGTGCGCGGCGACTGGGATAAGGCGCTCGATGACCTGAACCGCGCGCTGGCAACGGCGCGCGACGTCGATTACGATTACCCGGAGGCACGGCTGGGGCTGGGTCTGCTCCGCCAATACCTCGGCGACATCGCGGGCGCCCGTGAGGCGTACGAGTCGGTCATCGCCCCGGGGACGGCCCTGGCCCGCGCCCTGCGGTTGAACCGCGCGAAGCTCGACTTCGACGTCGGGGACATCGGCCGCGCCCACGCGGAACTCGACGCGCTGGTGGCCGAGGCTCCGGCCGACCCGAATGCGCGGCTGGCCCGTGCGCTGCTGGCGCATGCGGATCGGCCAGGTGGTCCGGGCCGAGGCCGATTTGACGTACCTGCTCCAGAACGACCCCCGAGACAGCGCCGAGCGGTACGCGCACCGGGCGCAGGCGCGACTGGCGTTGGGTCGGCCGGCGGAGGCCGAGGCGGACGCCGCGAACGCCCTCCGCCTGGAGTGGACCCCGAGCCGCGAGCGGCTCTGGCTCCGGACCCTCCTGGCGCTTCGCCGGGGTCGCGACCTCGTCGCGTTCGATCGCCCCGAAGACGTCGTGCTGATGCCCTCCGGCGGCGCGGCGCTCCGGGCGGACCTCCGCGCGACAGCCGAGAAACTCCGCCGGTCGTCCGCCGACCCCGACCCGCTGGCGCACCGGACCTCCGCCGTGCTCCTGAGTGTCCTGGGCAACCCCGCCGCCGAGGTCGAGGCGAGCCGGGCGATCTCCCAGGCGCCCGGTTCGACCGACGCCTACCTGATCCGCGCCCATATCCGCCACCGTTCCGGCGACCGCTGTGGGGCGCTGGAGGACGTCGAGCGAGGTCTGGACCTCGAACCGAACGCGCCCCGCCTGCTGGTGCTTCGCGGTCGGCTCAAGACCGAGCTGGGCTATCCCAAGACGGGCCTGAGCGACCTCGATCGGGCGATCCATCACGGCGCCGACGGGACCGTTCACGCCGCGAGGGCCACGACCCTGATGGCCCTGAGCCAACTCGAACCGGCGCAGACGCCTGGACGCGCGCCCTGGCCTACGACCCCGAGGACCCCCGTTCCTATCTCGGCCGCCGCCCGCGTCGCACTGCGGCTCCACCGCTACGATCACGCCCTCGCCGACCTCGAGCAGGCCGCCGATTGGGCCAGCGATCACCCCGGCCTGGTGGCCCGGATCACGCTCACCTACGCCGCCTGCCTGCCCCAACGGCCGGGGCGCATCTCTCGCGTCCTCACGCTCGCCCGCCGCGCCTGGATCGTCTGGGTCACGGACGCCATGTCCGGTCGATGAGATAAGCCCTTGGAAATCGAATGGTTCTCGCTTGCCTGGGCTGGCGGATCGGTGGGTGGCTGGGTCTATAGACGTGCGGCGGAAATCCGTCTTCGGACCCCGGTCCCCCGGCCCTCAACGGCCCCGAAAGGCATCCCCGTTACGTTTCGAGGCGCGTAGGGGTTCCCAGGCGACTGGACGTCGGAGTGCGATGACGGATTGGAAGACGGCGGCGGGGTCGGAGATCAGAATGCCAAAGGCTAGAGCGGCGGCCATGCTCAGGCCTGTCCGGACCGGTGTGGGCGAGAGCTCTCGGGGCGGTTCGGGCGTCGGGGGCGGAAGGGCGACTGAGCCGGCGACGCCGATGGCCGGGCTCGTACCCCCGGGCTGTTGCTGATCGAGGTCGTCAACACCGATAACCTCCTCGCCGGCGCCCGAGGTGTCGACTCGAGGCCCGCGCCAGTCGCCGGTCGGGGCCGCGCCGAGCAAGGGGTAGCCACCGGGACCGTGCCAGGTGATCAACACCGGCGTCTCACCGACCGATGCCGGCCCGGCACTGTCCACGACCTGACGCGGCTCGGGGTCAGCCTCCGGAGAAGGAGGGTTGTCGGGATGGTCAAGGTCGGTCCCGGCGATCACGAGCCGGGCGATCGGCTGTTCCGGGTCTCGTTCGGACAGCACTCCTGCCCAGGGGGCGGCGGAAAGCGTCGGCAGGGGGCCGGCGACCACCTGCCGAGGTGCTGTCGCGATCGCCACCGAGTCGGTCGGCGCGACCGCCCCCGCGCCCAAGGTTGTCCCTTGACCCGGGGATGAGGGGACGGAATCGACCCGGACCGTGATCGGAAACAGAGGCAGCGGCCCCGAAGCCAACGATACGGAGACAGAACCCGCCGAGGTATCGGGCGATGGGTCGGACGTCGTCTGGCGCATGATCCAGACCTGGTAGCCCACCGGCGCCGCTGTACCATCACCATCGCCGCTCATCCCTGCCGGGATGATCCCCAGATAGAGCACCGAGCCCGGCAGCCGGTTGACTTCGCTGATGCTCAAGGTCTGACCTTGCGGACCGTCGGCCAGCGACCAGTCGCCCAGCGAGTGGCCTTGGGCATCGAGCAGTTGGAGCCGCTGGGCTGGCGCCGCCCCCGGCTGATCCGACTTCAGGGTGAACTGGAGCGACAGGGTCGTCGGGTCGATCGGGATCTGGAACAGGTCGATCGGCGCGTTCGCGCGGAGGGTGCCGACAATCCCGAAGTACCGGACGTTGCGCAATTCCTGTGCCGTGGCCAGCGTCGCGTGCGGGCCCGGGGTCTCGAACACGATCAGGTACGGCGGGGTCGGTGCACTCTCTGGAGTCGGCGTCCTGACACTCCAGGAAACTCCCTTCTTGTCGACAGGAGGGTTGGGCGCGGGGCGGGCGACGTCGATCAGGGCTGTCCGCGACCGCCGCGGGCCGACCGAGCACCCCCGAGAAGTATTCGAGGGCATCCGTCGCGACGTTCGCCCTGGCCAGGAGCCATCGGGGTTCGAGCCGCTCCAGCGCGAGGCTCGCCCGCTCCACCCGGCCCCGGTGTCGAGCCGAGGACCTCTTCCACCCAACAATGAGAGTGGATTCGGCTTCGGAGGTCATTCGCAATCCCACGTCATCGGGGCGAACAATCCATCGGGACCGACATCGCGGCAGGCCCCGCATGGTCCAACCTGGATTATCTCATCTCGATCTGAATAAAGGGGGAAAATTTTCCGGCACCAGAAGTTTTGGTGCGCACGGGCAGCTTTCAGAGTGGCGATTCCCTGTCAAGAAGGCAGTGGCGATCAGCCCCAAGTCATTGGTGGCCGCAACCTTATCGAGCGAGCAATCCGTCCTCTTCGGTCCGTCCCGACCGATTCGCAGGACGGATCCCGCTGCGATCCCGATCGTGATAGAGAGAGGACCACTCCGCCGCATCCTTGACAAGTCGGAGAAATCGCATCGGGACCGAGGATCGCCTCCCCGGACACACGCCCCCCCTGTCCCCCCCCCCCTGAAAATATCATCGGGTGGGGGCGGCGACGCGTCCCTCAAAGAGAGAATGATGACGAGAGGAAACTCGGCGATCCCGCATCAGAGTTCCATTTTTTGAAACGCCTTGATCCCGATCCGGAGCGGGACGATCGTCCCGACCGCGCCGACGAAAAGGCTCACCAGGATGGCCACCACCATCCAGAAGCGGAACCGCTCCTCGGAGAGCACCAAGCTGCCGAGACTCGCTGCTGGCGTCCTTGCCGGCGAAGTAGAGATGGCAGGGCAGAGCCAGGGCCGTCACGATCGAGAAGATGAAGACCAGGCTCACCAGCAGGTTGAGCGTTCCCCCGAACCCGGCGGCGATCTTCGAAGGGTCGCTCTCCTTCAGGTTCGGCAGCCTGGCCCCCAGGCCGACGCTGATCCCCGAGAGGCCCAGGCAGAGGACCAGCACCATCCCCATGTGCAGCGCGATCATCGCCGTGCTCATCCGGAGCATCAGGTCGCTCAGGACGACCAGTAGCTCGGTCGCCACCAGCGAGATGCCCGAGGCGAATGCGAACTTGCCCCAGAGGATCGCCTCGCGCTCGAGCGGCAGGAGCCCCAGGACCCAGAAGTTCCGTCCTTCGAGCGAGAGAAGCGGGAAGATGAACCGGCTCGTGAACGTCGAGAGGATCAGGCGCCGTCACGGCCAGGTTGAGGAAGCTGACCAAGTTCCTCCAGTACGGGCTCTGGAGGTCATAGCTCAGCCGGCGGATGTTCATGAAGTAGAACGCCAGCAGGCCGAAGAAGATCAGGAACTGCGACCACTGCGCTGGGTCGCGGCGGAAGGTCCGGAGGTCCTTCAGGATCAGCAGGCGGATGGGGTCGCGGCAGGAAGAAGAAGGCGCGGTGGAAGAGGGCGTCGAACCCGTACCAGGCGACCCGGCGACGCGACAACCGCTCCCCCTGGACCCGGCCGAAGCCCCGGCGGTAGAGGTCGCGGGCAACTACCGTGGCGATCAGGTACGCCGGCGCCGCATGCCCGGTCAGGACCATCAGGTAGAACAGCCCGTCCGACCAGTTCGCCCTTCGCCGAAGCCACCAGGCCCGCCGACATCCAGCGGCTTGGCCAGAGCGGATGCTGGCTGAACGCCAGGCGGTTGAGCAGGCCCCCCATCCAGTCGCTCGAGAACGACGCGCCCGGCGTCTGCACCAGCCGGACCGCCAGGACGATCGCCGCCGCCAAGAGGAGGGTCACGCCGACCCCGAGCACGAGCCTTCTGCCGCCTCGGGAAGCAATTCGCCACCAGGATCGCCCCGACGGCTCCCAGGCTCCCGGGGATGAGCACGAACGACACGCAGATAGAGCAGGAAGATGCCATAGAAGGCCGGCGAGGCCGGCACCGTGATCCCATACGCCACCATCATCGGGCTGACCAGCAGGAGGAAACCCCAGCTCGAAAACCCGATCGCCTCGAAGAACTTGTAGACGAAGATCCGGTCGGTCGAGGCCGGGATCGTCAGCAAGAATGCCGCCTCTCGCGACTGGAACAGCCCGGTGTACGTCAGGATGCCTGTCGAGACGAACAGCATCACCAGGAGAGACAGGAAGAACATGCTGAACAGATATTCGATGATCGCATTGTGGAGCTCGACATACATCCCGATGAACTGGAAGCCGCCGAAGAAGCAGCCGAACAGCACCGTCCAGAAGAGGGCGCTACAGACCAGGATCATCATCACCCGGAGCCGGGAGCCCGCCACGATGCCGCGGACGGTGTTCCTGAGGAGCCGCCAGCGGAGCCGCTGGAAGGCGCAAGCGGCCTGTCCCGGGGAGGTCAGCCGGATCGGCTCGTCAAAGGTCTGGCTCATGCGAAAGGCTCCTTTTAGGGCATCTTGATGGAGCCGTTGACCTGGGGCTGGACGCCGCCGGTCAGCTTGAGGAACAGGTCTTCGAGCGGCCCGTGCGACTGGACCCGCTCGCGGAGTTCGGCCAGCGACCCTGCGCGAGCATCCGGCCGTGGGCGACAATCCCGATCGTGTCGGCCAGCTCCTCGGCGATCGAGAGCAGGTGAGTGGACATCAGCACGGCGACCCCCGACCGCGCCTGCGCCACGAACAGGTCCTTGACGATCCGGGCGCCGCGGGGATCGAGACCGACGAGCGGCTCATCGACGATCAGGACCTTGGGGTCGTGGATCAGCGCCGAGGCGAAGACGACGCGCTGCTTCATCCCCTGCGAGTAGTTCTCGCAGAGCTCGTCGATGTAGTCGGCCATCTCGAACGTCTCGATCAGTTCGGCGATCCGCAGCGCCGCCATCCGGCGGTCGAGGCCGTACATCTCGACGACGAACCGGAGGAACTCGCGGCCGGTCAGCTTCTCGTAGAGATAGGGCTGATCGGGGACGTAGGCCAGGAGCTGCCGCGCCTCCTGGCTGGTCGCGGGGAAGCCCCCGACCCGGACGACGCCCGCGCTCGGCACCAGCAGGCCGCAGACGATCTTGATCGTGGTCGTCTTGCCCGCGCCGTTGGGGCCGAGGAAGGCGAAGAGCTCGCCCGCCCGAACCCGAAGGTCGAGTTGATCCACCGCTCGTTTCAATCCGAACGTCTTCGTCACTCCGCGCAGTTCGATCATCGACCTGGGACCTCGGCGTTCGGGGCGGGGATCGATCGGGTTGGCCGCTCCAGGACGAGCTTGACGAATGGGAACGGCACCTCCTGGCGGAGCACCAGGCCGTCGCGCCGGACCCACGTCCTGGCCGACAGCGGCGTCAGGTGCGTGACGACCACCAGGGCCTGCACCGGGTTCTTGTCCCAGTGGATCACGTCGTGCGGCTCGGTCACCTCGACGCGGACGACCTCGATCCTGCCCGTCAGCGGGCTGACCACCCCGGTGTCCCACTGCTGGCCGACCTGCAGGCCCGGCAGGCGGTCGAACGGCCCCAGCGCGTTCTGCACCACGCTCCGGGGCTCGTGGGGCATCGTCCGCGTCTGATTCAACATCGGCAGCGGCCCCCGCGTGGTGACCTCGAGGGAATGGTTCTTGAGCCACCCCTCGACCCGGAGCAGCTCGTCCATTTCGGGCGGCGATTTGACCCCCGCGAGGAACGATCGAAGATTGCCCGAGGGGTCGACAGGTAGTCGTTGAGGATCTCGAGCCGGGCCTCGGCCCGGCTTGCCAGGGGCGTCCCCTTCAGAAGCCGCCCCGGGTCGAACCAGACCTTGCTCGCGATGGTGACCCACCCGTTCGAATCCCGTGACGAGTGGGTGATCGCCTCGCCAACCGGGCGGCGGTTCTCCGGCAAGAGCGGATTGTCGATCACCTCGACCACCCAGCGGACTGGTACCGCGTCCTTCTCGGCGTCTGCGATCGTCCGCAGGTCGGGTGGCCGGACGAAGCCCAGCTCGGGCAGGACATCGCGCCGGATCAGGCTCGATGCGGCGACCACCCAGTAGAGAAGGATGGCCACGGAGACCAGGCGAGGCGGCATGACGTTGGGACTCCTCCCTCCCTCTTCTCCTCTCCACTATATGGCTCGGGGTACCGATGAACAATAGGCTGGGGTGTCGCGCGGCCGACGACCCGCACGATCTTCGGCCGCCCGCCCCCGCGAAAGCCAAGGGTCCCGCTTGACCGCGCTTCGGGTTGACGTGAACAATTCCGAGTCGTATGCTTCGCGGGGATTTGCACCCCTCCTCAAGCTCGTCCCGGTTGCCGCAACAACGGTTCTCCCGCATCTTCCGAACATCGATCTTTTCGACCCCTTCCCTCTTTCATTTCTCAGGAAGTAGGTCGCTCAATGCGCAAAGCCGAGCAAACGATTGCTCTATGTGGGGGCCTGCCTGATGCTGCTCCTGGCGACGCCGGGGGGAGCTTGGCTTTCGTTGACTCACCAGCCGCGGTTTTATCGCGCGATCGTCCAGGTCCCCCGCGCCGAGCAGGAGGTGAAGGCCAAACGGTTCGTGGCGCAGAGCATGCAACTGCGCAACGACATCAGTAACGAGCCGACCTGGGAGGCGGTCTTCACCGACCAGGAGGTCAACGCCTGGCTGGCCGAGGACCTGGTGACCCACTTCGCCGACCAGCTTCCCCCCGAGGTCCACGAGCCCCGGATCGTCTTCGAGGCCGACCGGGTCACGCTGGCCTTCCAGCTCGATCAGGGGCCGTCAGTTCGGTGATCTGGGTGGTCGCCCGGCCCCGCGTCGCCCGAGGGGAACGTCCTCGAGCTGACGCTGGAGAAGATCCGTGCCGGCGTCCTCCCCCTGCCCGTCCGAGCGGATCCTCGAAAGGATCACCCAGCATGCGCGCCAGCGCGGGCTCGACATCCGGTGGCGTCGCGATGGCTCGCTCCCGGTGGCCATCGTCCGCTATGTGCCCGATTCGGAGCGCGACGACGTGCGTCTCGAGATGCTCCAGATCCGCACCGGTCAGATCCGGATGGCGGGCAGGTCGAACCGTGCCCGGGGGGCCGTCCGCTCACCGAAGCTTCCCACGCGCAAGGTGCTTCAGATGAAGTTTCCCAGACGGAACCACCAGGGGACGGCCAAGGGGATCTCGATCGGCCCGGCCCCCGCGCTGCGAAGCTCCGCCTCGCCCGCCGAGTTGACCGCCCGCCAGGCTCGACCCGGACCCGCTCCGGGGTCCAGAGCAAAGGCTCGTAGAATCCCCGGTCAAACCTTCGGACCGAGCCACGCCCGCCCGAAATCTCCCCCTCATAGTCGAGGTAGATCCTGCGATGATCGCCCAGTGCCCGGGCCGGCAATTCCACCCCAGCCGCGATCGGCACGTCAATCGCCCAGGTTCGAAGCACGTCGCCATCCTCGAACATCAGGTCCCAATGCACCCCGTCCCACCGGTGCTCCAGGACCACGAATCGTCGCATCGCCATGTCTCCCGCCCGATTCCGTTCCTGGCTGGACGCGTCCGCTCCCGGGCGTCTAGAATGCGGGCGGCCTTACATGGGGAGTAGACGTCGAGGAGTTGGGAGATGGTGATTTCAATTCCCCCTATCCCCTAACTCTGATTCCTATCCCTTATAAGGAGGTCCGGACACCACAGTTCTCAACTCCCTTCAGCCCGAGAAATCCCGGTCCTCCCAGGAAACCGGGCCGCTACACGAGGATCTTCTCTTGGAAAGGATGGGAAAAATGAATAATACCGCAATGATCGATAAGCTGAACGAGATCCTGAAATGGGAGTACGCCGGCCTCGTCCAGTACACCCAGTTCAGCTTCCTGGTTCAAGACACCTGGCGTGAGGTTTTCTCCAAGTTCTTCCGCGACAATGGCGAGGAGGCCCTGGATCACGCCCACAAGGTGGGTGACAAGATCGTCGCGCTGGGAGGCGTCCCCACCGTCGAGCGTGCCGAGGTCAAGCAATCGACCGACTTGACCGAGATGCTCGAGTACTCGCTCGAAGTTGAGAGCAAGCAAGTCCAACTCTACACCGAGGCGCTCGAGCTCTGCGGCGAGCGCGACGTCGCCCTCCGCGTCCTTCTCGAAGACCTCTGCTTGGCCGAGCAAGAGGGTGTAGACCACCTCGAGAAGGTGCTCAAGAAGCGCGAACTCGCCATCGCCGGCCGTGCCACGACCCAGCAAAAGGTTGGCTGAACCGACCCCGCCGCTCTGAAAACACCACAGGCCGAAGATGGGAAATGATTCCACCTTCGGCCTAGAATTACTCCCTCAACCAACCATCCGTCCAGTTCAGTGGCGATCCACGAGAGTGCGTAAAATGTACCCCATGTAGGGGGGTCGTGTTGTCATTCGTCGCCGACTGCCGGACGCATCGGCTCTCGTGTTGCGGGACCGGGGAACGCGATCGTTGCCCGAGGCTCTTCAACCGTCGCGAGCACCGGTGCTTTGAGGCCGAGTATCGTCTGGAGTTGCCGGAATTGATGCGGGTCCAGCTCCAAGCGCGCTGGTCGAACCAGCCGATCCCGTCGGCATAATGTTGGTCGCGCAACTCGATCGATAACCGACCATCCTTATGATGCGCCAACGCGACCTGCACGCGCTGGTGGGAAGCCGATCCCGCGAGCGTTGCCAAGACGGTCCGACCGACCATGAGGACCTCCGATCCAATCCCTCGTCCGAGCGAGCCCGATGCGATTGAGATTCAGTGTCAATATACTCTCAAGATAGCAGCATCTTCGATACAGTCAATGGTCGATGCAATTTTTTCGGAGGGGCCAGGGGGTCAGACTGCTTCAGGTTGCGGTGGGCGGGGCTGGTTCGCGCCGTTGACTTACGTTAATTTGGTTGTCAACCGAGGGAGCATACACAGCGAACGTTTTGAGGAGCATGCCGATCCGGGCCGTGATGCTCTGGAGGTTGGCTCTCTGGTCGAACCCCGCCCCTGATGGAAGGTAGCGATCATGTCCTCGGGGCGTGCGCAGCACGCGCCTCCCATGTTTTCCAGGCTGGCATGTCGCACCGTCCTTCGACGCCCTCTCCGGGACCATGATCCTAAAGTCCAGAGGGATCACTCGCAGGAGCGCGATCCTCTCGGTCGCGTGCCGGGCCGAGGGAATTCAGGGAGTGACGTGAGACAACGTCCCGTCGCTGAACCGAAGCGGGTGGAGATCCGGTCCAGGCGGTCCCGCTCCTCGCGGGAGAAACGAGGAAAGGAACGAACCCGGTGACACCGAAAGAGGTCTTGGCGCAGATCCGGCAGCGTGAGGTGACGACAGTCGACCTCCGCTTCATGGACTTCCCCGGCGTCTGGCAGCATTTCTCAATCCCAGCCGACTCGCTGACCGAGGAGACTTTCGAGGAAGGGATCGGGTTCGACGGTTCGAGCGTCGTCGGCTGGCGCCGATCAACGAGGCGGACTTGCTGGTCATCCCCCAGCCGGAGACGGTCCTCATCGACCCGTTCACCGCACAGCCGACCCTGACGATGATCTGCAACATCCAGGACCCAATCACGCAGCAGGACTACACCCGCGACCCCCGCAACATCGCGCAAGGCCGTCAGCTACATGCGGAGCACCGGGCTGGCCGATGCCTGCCAGATCGCGCCCGAGTTGGAGTTTTTCATCTTCGATGACGTCCGCTACGACCAGCGGGGCCACGAGGCGTTCTACCACGTCGATTCGGTCGAGGGGGCCTGGAACCGCGGCCGGGTCGAAAGCCCGAACCTCGGCTACAAACCCGGCTCGGGCCTGGGCTACTTCCCCTGCCCCCCGACCGACACCTTGGCCGACCTCCGGACCGAGATGGCGCAACGGATGGCCGAGTGCGGGATCGCGACCTCGGCGCACTATCACGAGGTTGCCACCGGCGGTCAGTGCGAGATCGACCTGATGCCCCAATCGCTCGTCGAGAGCGCCGATCAGGTCATGCTGGCCAAGTACATCATCCGCAACGTCGCCCGACGCAACGGCAGGACCGCCACCTTCATGCCCAAGCCGCTCTTCGGCGACAACGGCTCGGGCATGCACATCCACCTCACGCTCGGGAAGAACGACGCCCCCCTGCTCGCCGGCAACGCCTATGCGGGCCTGAGCGACCTGGGCATGTACGCCATCGGCGGCCTGCTGAAACACGCGCCGGCGCTCTGCGCCTTCGGCAACCCGACCACCAACAGCTACAAACGTTTGGTCCCTGGATTCGAGGCCCCGACCAAGCTCTCCTACAGCCGACGCAACCGCACGGCCATCATCCGGATCCCGATCCACAGCCCGAACCCCAAGAGCCGTCGGATCGAGTACCGCTGCCCCGACAGCGCGGCCAACCCCTACCTGCTCTTCTCGGCGATGCTCATGGCGGCGCTCGACGGCATCCAGAACAAGTTCCGCCCCGGCGACCCGCTCGACAAGGACATCTATGACCTCCAGCCCGAGGAACTCGAGAACGTCCCGGAAACCCCGAAGTCGCTCGAAGCCTCTCTTCAGGCGCTCCGCGCCGACCAGGAGTTCCTGCTCCGCGGCGACGTCTTCACGCCCGACGTGGTCGATACCTGGATCTGGTACAAGCAGGCCCACGAGGTCGAGGCGCTCCGGATACGCCCTCATCCTCACGAATTTACACTCTATTACGATGTATGACGTGTCATCACGATCTCTGGAACTTCGCACACCCGCCTCTCAGGAGCGTAGAAGGCAAAGTCCAGAGGGCTGATACCACAGGGCGGAGAGCAGAAGCCTGAAGCCCGGCGACTCCCGCCCGAACTGTCATCTCGCATCAGTCCGCCGGCATCGCTCACCTGTCTCCCATGCGTGATACCGAATGGACGGACTCTGCGGAGATGGGACGGGCGTCGGTCTCAGGTCCTTGCGGCTCGGGGCGGAGCGCCAGCAGCATCAAGGCGAGGGCGCCAGCGACGAGCATGTTGTCGGCGAAGTTGAAGATGGCGCAATCGAAGCCGATCGGATCGACCTGGAAGTGGACGAAGTCGCGGACGTGCCCGAGCATCAGCCGGTCGTAGCAGTTGCCGAGCGCCCCCGCCATGATCAGGGCGAGCGCGGCGGTCAGACGGCCGTCGGCGGCCGCCCCACGGACGAAGAGCCAGTAGCAGATCGCTAGCGCGGCCAGCACCGAAAGGGCGGCGAAGACGAAGCTGCTGTTGGGGAGACTGCGGCCGAGGCCCCAGAGCGCCCCCCGGTTATAGCTGGTGTGCAGTTCCAGAACGCCGGCGATCAGCGAGAGGGGCGCGACCCCGGCGGGCCGACCCGGGCGAAGATAGCCTGCTTGGTCGCCAGGTCGAACGCCGCCCCACCCAGCGCGAGCGTCCAGAACAGGACCCACCGAGGCCAGCGAACCGAATCTTTCATCCGCGACTCTCCAACCTGCGCGCGCGCATTGGATACAATGTCGCGTGTACGGTAAGGCTTGTAAACGGGGCCGGGGGATCGGGTCGTCGCATTCCTGACAGCGTCCGAAGGTGCCCGCATCGATCCGGACCAGGGCTTCGTTGACCTCTTCGAGGGTCCCCTGCTCGTTCTCGATCAGTCCCAGGGTGAACTCTTGGTCGTAGTTCTCGCTGCCCACATCGGCCATGTGCAGTGGCACATTCGACAGGTTCCCCGACGAGTCCGGCTGGTCGCGACGGAGCGCCTCGTCCGTCATCTGGGTGAGGTCTCCCCGAAGTCTGGCCCTAAGGCCCAGCAGCGCCTGGCGAAAGGTCTCCAGTTCCTCGTTCCTCAAAACGCTGGTCATTGAAGCTCCCACCCCATTCTAGCGGCTTCTGTAGGCGTGGAAGGGACCGGGCATGCTAGACCCACCGCCCTTTCCTGTCAATCCGAACGCCGGGCGGGATCCCGCGACCGACCCGCACCGGACAACCCTGGCCTGAACATTCCAGCCTACACCGCCCGACCCTCCGAAAGCCACACCGAAATTGCCGCCGAGGGCCAAACAGGTTCAGGAAAAACGTCAGATGAGCCGAGGTCAGGGCCGAGGCGGACGAGATCCTCTCGTCCAAGAACAATATAGACCTGTTGAGCGATCGCGCGCCTTGGGACACGCCGCTCGTCGCCCAGAACGACCGGCCTTCCTGAATCCCTCCGCACCTCATGTTTTCCTAAGGTTGGCGGGACGGGTCACCGTGCTACCCCGATGATACTTCTGGGGGGAGGCAGAGGGAGGCGTGTACCCGTCGCCGCAGCCTTCAGGCCCGATTCGATCTTGCACCTTGTCAAAGAATGCGCACAGGGGTCCTCACTATTGACTATCGAAGAAGACGCGAGATTTGCCCTGTCGATCGGTCGAGGAGGCCCGAAGAGGGCGGGGAGCGCCTCTGGCTGCGGAGGATGCCGGGCCATTCCTGGCCCCCTCGCGATCGAACTCTCGGGAACCTGCACTAGCCCGGACCTCGGATCGCGAGTACCTTGAGAATCGGAGCGACCCGCGGTGGGTAGGGTCGGCCGCCGCAATCCGAGTGCGGGTGGGATTTCCATGACCACGAACAGCCCGAAGTTAATCTTCATCACCGGGGCCACCGGATTGGTCGGCAGCCACGCGGCGGAAGAGGCCCTCCGACGCGGTCAACGTGTCCGCGCTCTCGTCCGCGAATCCAGCGACACGCGCGGGCTCGATCGGTGGGGCGTGGAGCAGGTCCGGGGTGATCTCGCCGATCCCGACGCCCTCCGCCGCGGACTCCTCGGCGCCGACTGGGTCTTCAATTGCGCCGCCAAGGTCGGCGATTGGGGGACCCTGGAGGAGTTCCGGCGCCTCAACGTCGAGGCCTTCCGCCTCCTGCTCGACGCCGCATCCGAGGCGCGGGTCGAGCGGTTCGTCCACGTGAGCTCGCTTGGCGTCTACGAGGCGCGCGACCACCACGGGACCGATGAGACGATCCCTCCGGCGGCCGAGTCGCTCGACGCCTACACGCGCTCGAAGGTCGAGGCCGAGGAACTGGCGCTCCGCTCAATGTCCAAGAGGGGGCTGCCGTTGAGCATCGTCCGACCCGGCTTCATCTACGGCCCGCGCGACCGGACGGTCTTGCCCAAGCTGGTCAAGGCGTTGCGGTCCGGCCGGTTCTTCTACTTCGGATCGGGCCAGCAGGTCTTGAACTGCATCTACGTCAAGAACCTCGTCCACGGCATCTTCCTCGCCGCCGAGGTCCCCGAGGCGATTGGCGAGGTCTTCAACCTGACCGACGGTCGCCGCGTGACCAAGCGCGAATTCGTCGGCCGGATCGCCGAGCTCGCCGGGCTCCGCCCCCGCGCCGAAGCATCCCGCTCTGGCTGGCCTGGACGCTCGCCATCCTGATGGAGCGGCGGGCGAAGCGGCTCAAGTCTCCCGAGCCGCCGCTGGTCAACAAGGCTCGGTACAAGTTCCTCGGCCTGAACCTCGATTTCTCGATCGCCAAGGCCGCAGCGCGTCCTTGGTTACCAGCCCCCCTATACCACCGAGGAAGGTCTGGTCGAGGCAATGGCCGAATTCGCGCGGCTCTCTCAAACCCTTCGAACACCGAGCCTGAATTGACCCCGAGTCGCCAGTAGTCAGTCGAAAGAACAACAGCCTTCAATGATTTGCGTCGAGGTCCGCACCACGGACCCACCAAGAGCGAAGGGTGATTCCACCAATCTGGCCAGACGAGCCAAGCAGCACAAGGGAGACGCTGACGGCCGTCGCTCACCCTGACCTCGCCTTCTTTGCCAACTCCTGGCTACTGACTCTCTCCCCGAAACAGGAACGCACCCATGGAAAACCTGAAAGACAAGCGCGTCGCCGTCCTCGTCGAGAAGTTTTACGAGGACCTGGAACTCTGGTATCCCGTCCTCCGGCTCCGCGAGGCGGGCTGCGACGTCAAGATCGTCGGTCCGAAGGTGGGCGAGACGTACACCTCGAAGCACGGCTACCCGGCTCAGGCCGATATCGCCGCCAGCGAGGTGAAGGCTGGCGACTTCGACGCGGTCATCATCCCCGGCGGCTACTCGCCCGACCACATGCGACGGCATCCGGCAATGGTGGACCTCGTGACCCAGGCGGCCCGCCAGGGCAAGATCCTGGCGGCGATCTGCCACGGCCCCTGGATGCTCTGCTCGGCCAAGTGCCTCAAGGGGCGAAAGGTCACCGGCTTCTTCGCGATTCGCGACGATGTCGAGAACGCGGGAGGCCTCTGGGAAGATGCCGCCGTCGTCCGTGACGGCAACCTCGTCACCAGCCGAACTCCGGACGATCTCCCCGCTTTCCTCCAGGGAATCCTCTCCGCCCTGTCCGAGATCACCCCCACCCGCGCGGGTTAGCGCTCAACTGACCCGCCCCGACATTTCTCGCAGGCTCTTCCTGTGTTTCGGGGACCTTTGCCATCGCATTTTGCCTTAAATCACCAATATACAAGGACTTGCGGCAGAGAGGGTGAGCAGCCCCGCTCCTCAGCTTAAGTCCTTCAGTATCAGAGAGTTATGGCGGACTTGGAGTAATCAGGTCCTCGAAACACGGGAAGAGCCCCCGGATATTCACAATCGGTCAGTCCGAGACCGTCCCAAATTGATCCGGCGGCTACTTGATACTGTTCAGTAGTGGTCGTTTGGCTCTTGTTGGCGCAACTGCTGCGAATCACGAGGGATAAATGCTCCAGTCCGTGCCTCGCTTTGTGCCGTAAAGTGTCAAGTTCGTACACTATGCTCTGTGCCCCACTTTGGGACGATCCCCCTCAATCACAGGGACGCAAGCCTTAACTTTCGAGTCCAAAACGGCTTGCTCGTGCCTCCTCTCTTGGTGGAGATCAGCGAGAAGTCTCCGAAGAAGCCGGCGTCGGCGCCGAACAGGACAGGTCGAGTCCCTCGCGCGGCCCGAGCAGTTCGGGCCAGAAGTGGACTGTCTGCCAGTAGTCGCCCGCGAGGCATTGGGGGTGGTATTCGAGAAATGGATTCTCGGGTGCGTCGAGGCTGCCCCGCTTGGGCTGTGCTACAATGATCAGCGGATTTATTAGCAATGCCGAGGTCTCGATCCAGTTGCCTGGGGAGGGTGGGTGTCGTTGAGGACGCGCCGGGAGGTGTGGCCAGAGGAGTTGCTCGAGCCCACTGACGACCGGCGAAGGAAGGCCGTCATGAAGGTCTTGATCGCGGAGGATGACCGGGTCTCGCGGCGGCTGCTTCAAAGCTTGCTGGAGAAGTGGGGCTATCAAGTCGTCGCGGCGTCCGATGGCGCGGAGGCATGGCGTCGCTTCCAGGAGGATGAGTTCCCCCTGGTCATCAGCGACTGGGTGATGTCCGAGATGGACGGCCTGGATCTGATTCGGCGCATCCGGGCCAGCCAGAGGCCCGGCTACGTGTACGCCATCCTACTGACCTCACTCTCGCAGAAGAAGGACGTCGTGCAGGGGATGGTGGCCGGCGCCGACGACTTCGTAACCAAACCTTTCGACTTTGAGGAGCTACGGGTCCGCCTTCAGGCAGGCGAGCGGGTCATCCGGCTGGAATGGACCCTGATCGAGCAAAACCGGGTGCTGCGCGAGACCCAGGCGGCGCTGATCCAGAGCCAGAACCTGGCGAGCCTGGGGCAGTTGGCGGCGGGCATGGCCCACGAGATCAACAACCCGCTCGCCTTCGTCACGAACAACCTGGCGGTCCTGCGCCGCGACGCGCTGGCGGTGCTCGACGTTCTCGATCTCTACCGAGGGGCCCGCGAGGGGCTGGCTCGGGTCGAGCCGGCACTGGCGGCCGAGGCGGCTCGCCGCGAAGAGGAAATCGACCTCGACTACGTGCAGGCCAATCTCGGCCGGCTCCTCGACAGATCGCTGGAAGGGCTCCGCCGGGTGCGCGACATCGTTCACAACCTCCGCGACTTCGCCCGACTCGACGAAGCGAAATTCAAGGAGGCCGACCTCAACGCCGCACTGACCTCCACGATCGCGGTGCTCCGTCACGAGATCGAGACGAAGGAGATCCACCTGGATCAGCACCTCGAGTTGCTCCCGGCGGTGTTCTGCTGCCCTGGAAAGATCGACCAACTTTTCCTCAACCTGCTGCTCAACGCCGTCCAGGCGTGCGCGCCGCAGGGCGTGGTTGAGGTATGGACACGCATCGAGCCGGACGGAGGCGGCGTCGTGGTGGAGGTCCGCGACAATGGCCACGGCATTGCGCCCGACCACCTGCCACACATCTTCGAGCCGTTCTTCACGACCAAGCCCATCGGCCAGGGCAAGGGGCTGGGGCTGTCCGTCAGCTACGGCATCGTGCGCGACCACGGCGGCGTCATCGAGGTCGAGAGTGCACCTGGCCAGGGGAGCGCCTTCCGCGTCCGTCTCCCTCTCTCGCCCCGCGCCTGAGTTCCCGACTCGGGACGCCAGCCTGTTCCCTCCTCATGCGAATTCCAGGTGTCTGCGCAATCCGTTCTACGTCTCCCCGGAGACCCTAAAAACTTTTGCTTTTCAGACGCATGTGAACGTCGCCAATCGTGGCGTGTTTTATGGTGAAGCTAGCTGGAGACAACGTCGGGGACGCTGAAGAGGGTGTCCGGGGTTCGGTCTCGACTCGCGAGTTTTTTTCTCGTAACAGGATAGGGTTATGGCAATGACGCCGCTGCTGGAGGACCATTAACATGTACGACCGTCGCGAAATGGTCAGCGTCATCCTGGAGGATCTCTTTGATGATACGCTGCTGAACCAGGTTTATGAGGAGCTCACCGCAGGGAAGATTCAGGAGGGAATGGATGACATCCAGATCGGCCTCCAGACCCGTCGGCAGAACTCGAGCGACCAGGAATGGGCGGAGTTCGTCTCGATGTGTCTGAACCACCCCATCAAAGATCTCCTGCACCAGGATCCTTTCACGCTCCGGGCGTTCACCAAGCCGAGGGGTTACGCCGGAGACGCGGTCTTGCTTGACTACATCTACGGGCGCGAGGAGCACTGGTCGCTTTCCGAGGAGGCGACCGAACTAGGCCGCCAGATCTTCGACTACACGACCGCCGCTCCGGCGCCGGAGGGGGTCCGGGCACGGCGCAAGTTCATCGCGAACTTGCTCGACCGGCTGGTCGAAGAACGGGATCAGCCGCACGTCCTGTCAATCGCCGCGGGTCACCTGCGCGAGTGCATCCTGTCATCGGCGGTGCGTCGGCGCAAGCTTGGTCGACTCGTCGCGCTCGACGCGGATACGGAAAGCTTGGAGGAAGTCGAGCGCTGTTACGCGCGCCTACGGCGTCGAGGTGGTGCCCGCCACGATCCGGCAACTGCTCACGCAAAAGGCGCGACTCGACGACTTCGACCTGATTTACTCGACCGGCCTGTTCGACTACCTCCAGCAGACGACCGCCACGCGCCTGACCTCGACCCTGTTCGACATGCTCCGCCCCAAGGGTCGGCTCTTGGTGGCCAACTTCCTGCCCGGCGTCCGCAACATCGGCTACATGGAAAGCTTCATGGACTGGAAGCTGATCTGCCGGACGCGCCACGAGATGCTCGAAGTCTCGGAGACCATCCCCCAGTCCGAAATCCGCGACATCCGGATCTTCACCGAGGAAAACCAGAACATCATCTTCCTCCAGATCACCAAGCGCTAGCCTGGTCGCCAGTCCCGCCCGAGCGAAGAGCACACGCACAATTTGCAGGCTTCGAGATATGCGATGCCGGCGAGCCGATGCTGGCATGGAGCCCGTTTCTCCGGATGCTCCTGGCCGCGCCGGAGGCGGCCCACTCGGCCCTCGACCGCCGCGAACTGTTCGTCGAGCCTCTGACCCCGCCGAAGGTTGAGGATCTCGTGCGGGAACTCCTCGGCTGCGACGACCCAGTGGCAAAGGCTGGCGCCGAGGTCAGGGCGCGGGAGGCTGGCGACACTTTGTTGATATGTTCGTGATCCAGGTACGGGTACGTTCCGTCCAGGCGGGTGTCGGGTGCGCGGAACAAGCGAGCCGCAACCCGACCCGCATGGCCTTCATGGACGCGCCCAGCGATGTCCCGGATGGGCGCACCGGAGCGCGAACGCATCGTCACGGCATTGGAGCCATCATGCCTCCCCAATCTGGCCCGCCAGGGCGGTGAGGGCCGGCTGGAACCGGGCGACGGCGTCGCGCAGGGTAGCCCAGTCGGCGTCCAGGTCGGAGAGGTCACCCTCGCGGCCCAGCGTCTCGAGCCGCAGCGCAGCCTCGAACGCGGTGCCAGAGTCGAAGTTGCCGATCGCGCCCTTCAGCGTGTGCGCAGCCCGAGCCAGGGCCTCGGCGTCCCTCCGACCGAGGGCGGCCTCAATCTCTCCCAGCAATCGTGGGCAGTCTTCGAGGAACATCGTCACGAGCTCCCGCAAGAGTGCGACGTCGCCGTCCACGCGGTCGAGGACCTGATCCGCATCGAGGACGCAGTCGGTTTCGAGCGTGGGGGTGACGGGTGAGGCGTCGACCGCCGCGCGGGCGACCACAGGTGCGAGACTCTCGATCGCCTCGAAGAGCTTCCGGGCGAGGATCGGCTTCGTGACGTAATGGTCCATGCCCGCCACCAGGCATCGCTCCCGGTCTCCCTTCATAGCGTGGGCAGTCATGGCGATGATCGGGATGTGGCCGCCCGTCTCATTCTCCCGGGCGCGGATGGCCATCGCCGCCTCGAACCCGTTCATCTCGGGCATCTGCACGTCCATGAGGATCAGGTCGAACGACCGATGCTTCAGGGTCGCCAGCGCCTCCTTGCCGTCGCCCACCACCGTGATTGTGTGCCCCTGTTTCTCCAGGAGCCGGACTGCGAGCTTCTGGTTGACGACGTTGTCCTCGACCAGCAGGATGCGGAGGTGGCGATGTTTTTCCTGCGAGGGCGGGCGCGCAGCGATCGGCCGGAGCGGCTCTTCCAGGCCCGGCTCGCCCATCTCGGTCAGGATGGTGTCCAGGAGCCTCGCTTGCTCGAAGGGCTCGGCCAGGTCGTCTCCCTCCAGCACGTAGTCCGACACGCCCAGCTCGCGGCATTGGGCGACGTCCAGCGCCTGGCCCATCGGCGAGAGCAGCACGACCGTGGCCTCGGACGATCTGGGGTTCGCCTTGATCTGCGCAGCGAGAGCATACCCGTCCCCCTCTGTCATCACGGCGTCGAGTAGCACGAGGCGGAACGGGTCGCCCGATCCGGCCACTTGCCGCAGCGCGGCCAGCGCGACCTGGCTGTCGCTCGTGGCCACGGGCCGCATCTCCCAGCGCTGGAGCATTTCCACGAGGATGCGCCGCGTATTGGGATTCTCAGCGATGACCAGCACCGGCAGATCTTGCAGGTTGATCGGCAGAACCGGGATCCAGCCGGGAGCCGCCGCACTGGGCAGGCCGAACCGGGTGGTGAAGTGGAACGTGCTCCCCTGGCCAACCTCGCTCTCGACCCAGACGCGCCCATCCATCAGCTCGATCAGGCGCGTGACGATCGACAGGCCAAGTCCGGTGCCGCCATACTCGCGTGTCGTCGAGCCGTCGGCCTGCTCGAAGACGTTGAAGATGACCTGCCGCTTATCGGCCGGGATACCGATGCCCGTGTCGGCCACGGTGAAGTGGAGGTGTACCTCCTGCTCGTTCTGGGACTCGACGTCGACGCTCACAACGATCCCGCCCCGCTTGGTAAACTTCAGCGCGTTGCCGACAAGGTTGATGAGGACCTGCCGGAGCCGGACCGGGTCGCCGAACAGGCGGTCGGGCGTCTCGGGAGCGACGCGGCAGGTCAGGTCAAGGTCCTTGGCCGAGGCCCGAAAGGCCAGCGGCTTCATCGCCTTCTCGAGCCTCTCGCGCAGGGCGAACTCGATCAGGTCGAGCTGGAGCTTGCCCGCCTCGACCTTGGAGAAGTCGAGGATGTCGTTGATGATCGTCAGGAGCGACTCGGCCGAGGTCTTGACCATCCCGAGATCGTCGCGCTGCTCGGCCGTCAGATCGGTTTCCAGGACCAACTCGGTCATGCCCAGGATGCCGTTGATCGGCGTGCGGATCTCGTGGCTCATGTTGGCCAGAAACTGCCCCTTGGCACGGCTGGCGGCCTCGGCGGCGGCGGTCCGCTCGGCCACGCGCTGCTCCAGCGTCTCGTTCAAGGTGCGGAGCTCAGCGAAGCCCTCGGCGTTTTCGAGGGCGGCCCCGGCGATCGTGGCGATGAAATCCGCCAGACGCTCCTCGTCGGCGCCGAAGAGACCGGGTGCCTGGCGGTGCGTCACGCAGAAGCAGGCCGTGCACCGGCCCCGGACGAAGACCGGCGCAGAGCGCCGAGCGGAGCCCGGCCTGGAGGATCAATTCGCTCCGCTCGTCGTCCGCCCCCTCGGCGAGCGAGATGGCGCGGCCGGTGGCCAGCGCGTGGCGGGCCAGGGCCCGGCCTGCGGCCGAATCTCCCTCGCCGCCCACGAGTATCAGCTCGTCGGTGTCATCGCGGGGCACCTGAAATATCATGCACCACTCGCCGCGCAGGAGTGTCAGTGCCGCCTCCTGGATCGCGCCGAAGATCGCCTTGTGGGAGAGGGCCGAGGCGATCCGCCGCCCGGCGTTGAGCACGTTGTCGAAGCGGTCGGCCAGCGAGAGCGTGACCGGCTCCTTGGCAACGCCGTCGTCCCCCGCGCCCCGCTCCTCGAGGCGCGCCTCGCAGATCGCCAGCGCCTCGCGGCCCGAAGCAAGGTCGCTCTCGGCCTCGGGCCAGCCCGCCTCGCGCCCAATCTGGCCGCGCGCCAGGAGGGTCTGGGCCCGCTCGTAGCGCGCGCCTTGCCGCTCGGCGACCTCCAGACTCTCGTCGAGGAGGCGGCGGGCTCGGCCCGCCCGACCGTGCATTGCTTCCAGTAGCGCGCGCTCGCGCAGGGCGTGCGGCAACTCGTTCTGGAAGCTCCGCGCCAGCCGGACGGCCTGTCGTGCCGCCTGGCGCGCGCGACGGAGGAGCACACGACGACGGCCGGGGGTGACATCGATCGTCCGCTCGGCGTCGCGCCGCAGCGCCGTGGCGAGCCAGGGCTGGAGCGACGAGATCCAGGCGTTGCGGATGCCGGTCTTGCGGGTGAGCCGCTGGGCTTGCTCCAGGATGCCCGCCGCGCGGTCTGGCTGGCCCTCGCCGAGCAGGAGCCGGATGCCCTCGGCCAGCATCACCTCGGCGGCGACCTGAATGTCCTCCCTCGGGCGCTCCAGCTCCGCCCGGACGACCTCGGCCGGGATGCGGCCCCCGGAGGCGCGCGACCAGATGTCGAGGCTGTCGCCCGCCGCCTGGGCATCGCCCAGATCGAGGCCCGCCTGGTGGATCCCACGCGCCTCTTGGATGGCTCCCCGCAGCTCGCCCATGCGGTAGAGCGACGCCGCGATCTGATACCGCGCCATGTTCACTTCCCAGCGATCACCCGTCCGCTCCAGGAGCCGCACCGCCTCGCGACACGTCTCGATGCACTCCGGGAATCGCGAGGCCGCGTACAGGACCAGTCCCGCGAAGTGGAGCGACTGTCCCTCGCCCCAGAGGTCGCCGAATGACTTGCGAATTTCCAGCGACTTCCGCGCGTAAGCCAGGCCCCGGTCCATCTTGTCGATCAGCGTCATCACGGGTGCGTGCAGCGAGTACGCGTGCGCCAGTTCCAGGGTCGGGGGGTAGCGCTCGGCCAGATTCATTCCCCGCAAGTGGACCCAGAAGCTCGGGACCCGGTCTCGCGTGAACCACCAGATCATCCCGAGGCGGTTGTAGAGCCGGACCGCAAGCCGCTCGACTTCCGCACCATTGAGCGACCGGCGGCCCAGGAAGAGGCGCGGCAGGGACGTGTGCAGCACCTGGACAAGCATCTCCCAGAGGGCGAAGGCAAAGAACGTCGCGGACCGGCGGGGGATGATCTTACCAAGACCCCGCAGCGCGTGCTCGATGGCCTCGCTGGCGTGTCGCATGTCGCCGCGCTTGAAGGCGAGCTCGCCGAGCTTGCCCTCGATCTGCGCCCGGACCATGTTGCCCTGGGCCAGCACCCGCGCGGCCTCGAACTGCCGCGCGGCCTCGTCGTAGCGGCCGCGGAGCATCAGCACGTCGCCCAGGCCCTCGGCCACGCGGCAGCGGGTCGCCTCGTCGGCCCGCTTGACACCGCGCTCGGCGATCCGGTACTGCTGCTCGGCGATCTCCAGAGCGTACCGCGCCCGGGACCGCTCGGCGGCAGTCAATGCATAGAGCAAGGCGCGGTCGCTTTCGCTCGCGGCATCGAAGTGATAGGCCAGCTCGAAGACGCGCCCCCGGTCCAGCACCTCGATCCGCAAGGCCGCCAGCCGGTGCAGGCGCCGCCGCTCCTCTGGCGTCAGCCGCGCCAGCAGCGCCTCGCGGAGCTTATCGTGCACGAAGGCGCAGCGGGTCTGTTCGGTCTCTGCCCAGACGATCTGCCGGCGCCGCGCCTCTTGCAGTGCCGCGACCGCCTGGGACGGCGTCTGGTCCGCCAGACTCGCCGCCAGCTCGAGCTCGAATTCGCGGCCCAGCACCGCGCCAACCGAGAGGAACCGCAGTACCTCGCCCGGCAGAAGGTCGAGCCGGCGGCCGAGGAATGCGGCCGCGTGCCGTGACGACCGCACTTCATCCAGAGCCAGCGGCTCGATCCGCCACCTCGACGCTTCGGCGACCAGCGCCCCTGACTCGACCAGCCCCCGGAGTACCGCCGAGGCCATGAACGGGTTCCCCCCCGAGAGCCGCTCGACCACCTCCACCGCTTCCTCGGGCAAGGCCCCAGCCATCGACTCCGCCAGCCGGCGCACGTCCTCGGCGAGCAAGGGCGAGAGTGTCACGTGGGCCGAGGGTTGGAGGGCCCGCAGGAGGCCCAGCGCGGGCGCCTCATCCGACCGGAACGCGGCGACCACCAGGAGTCGCCCGCCCGATCCCGATTTCTCCGGGCCTCTCCGGTCCGGCCGGCTCTGCCAGTGATCGAGCAGTTTCAGCGCCATTTCGTCGGCCCACTGGCAGTCGTCGAGCAGGACCAGGGTCGGCCGCTCCGCCGACCCAAGCGCGTCGAGCAGCGCGGTCAGTGCCAGGAGGCTCCGGATCTCGCCGAACGACTCGGGTCCGAGCAGCCGCTCCCTCCCAGCGCCGAGCGCCTCAGCCAACTCGGGCAGTGCGGCGGAGACGGCCTCGGCCTGGTCGCCGAGCCGCTCCCGGAGCGTCCCGGCCAAAGCAGGCTGGGCGCGCGCCGCCGTAAGCAGGTCGCGTGCCACGCCGATCAGCACTTCGAAGGGGCGCTGGGCAGCCTGGTCGAGCCCTTGGCCTCGGAGCACCCGCACGTCGAGCCGCGCGCCGCAGCGTGCCAGCTCGTCGAGCAGCCGCGTCTTGCCGCCGCCCGATTCGCGCCTCGAGCAGCGTCAGGCCGCCGTGCCCCTGTCCCGCGCGCTCCAGTTGGGCCTCAAGCGCCGCAAGTTCCTCTCCCCGGCCGACGAACGACGGGTCAGTCAGCTTGCTACGGCGGTCGTGCCGGCCCACCACGATCGCCGGCTCCGCGACGCCTCGGTTGAGCGCCTCGGCGATCTCGTCGAGGTCGGCCAAGGCCGATTCCGCCGACTGGTAGCGGTCTCGAGGGTCCCGGCACAGGAGCCGCTGAGTGGCCTCGTCCAGGGCACGCGGCGCCCCGACCCTGATGTCGCGGAGCATGGGGGGCTGCATCGCCAGGTGCTGCCGCAAAACCTCGCCGAAGCCGTCGCCCGGGAACAGGGGTCGACCCGCCAGGCACTCGAACAGTACGGTCCCGACCGAGTACAGGTCGGAGCGCTCGTCCACTTCGAAGTCGAGCAAGCCCGCCTGCTCGGGCGACACGTAGCGCGCCGTCGTGACGAGCCGGTCGCGCCTCGAGGCGATCAGCCGTGCCGTTCGCGCCAGGCCAAAGTCGGTGAGCACGGCCCGCCGGAGCGGTTTTTCCGCGTCGATGATGATGTTGGAGGGCTTGATTTCGCGGTGCAGCTCGCCGAGCCCGTGCACCTCGCGCAGGCCGGCCAGAACGCAGCGGCCGACGATGAGGGTTTCCGCGACCGACAGCGGCCCCTCGGCCAGTCGTTCCTGAAGCGACACGCCGGGGATGTGCGGAGTGACGAAGAACAGCCGATCGTCCTCGCGCCCGAACTGTCTCCAGCCCGCGACCCAGGGCCCCAGGACGCGACGCAGCGCCTCGGCGACGTGCTCGAGTTGCTCGACTCCACCCGGCGAAGTCCCCTCGGCCGGCACCGTCTTGACCACCACTCGATCGCCATGCGCCCGGTCGATCGCCAGCAGCGTCTCCAGCCCCGAATCCGACTTCAACCGCTGCACGACCCGGTAGCGGCCGCCGATGACTCGCTCTCCCTCCGATGGCTGGACCCGCAGATCGGCGCCCCGAAGTCCATTTTCCATAGGATTGTACAGCCCAGAGACATTCTTCTTGGCGGGGTGGTCATGGCCCACCCTTCGATCGCTCGGGTTAAGGAACGCGATCGGGTCCATTTTACTCAATCCCATCCAGACCAGCCATGCGCGACGGGATGATCTGGGCGAGGGGGGTACACGACACGCTTTGCGATAGAAAGCCCGGTTGAAAACAGATGTGGGGATTCGAGGACCCATCGAACCAGACGCCATCGGTGGTTGTGTCGTACCCCAAATCGCCCGTGGTATGCGGACCAAGGAGGAACCGTCATTCGCGGACGTGTTGGAGACGCTACGTCGCGTCAGTTGGCGGGAGCAACTCCCCAGTGTGGATTGGGAAAAGGGTGGGCAAGAAACCCCCACTTGCTCAACGTATCGAAAACTGGGCCTGACGCCGGACGACGGCAAGGCGACCCCCTTGCTGACGACCGACAACGTCGGCTCGGGGGCGAAGCACTTCCTGAACACCTTCCCCTATCTCGGCCCCCCGCAATAACACAACGGTCCAGACCGGCGAGGGCCGAACGCGGTACACGACATGCGATCGGGACGCCGCTGCCGTGGGAAGCTCGTCGAGAGGAGGTGGAGACCATGAAGATCACGATGGGACGATGGCTCGCCCCGGTGCTCGCACTCGGGTTGGGCTCGGTGTTGACGATCGGCCGGTCGAGAGGCGACGAGCCGCCCAGACCCGGCCCCGGTCAGACTGCGGCGAGCGAGCCGTGCGCGAGGAGGATCCGGGGGAGCCGATCCTGCGGATCCCTTACGACCCGAAGCAGATCGAGGCCACGGTCGCGTTCTGGGAGAAGCGCGTCCAGAGCGACCCTGAGGGTGCCATCGCGCTGCGCGAGCTGGCCGGTGCTTACCTGGCGCGTCAGCGCGAGACCGGGGAGATCGACGACGCTGTCCGCGCCGAGAAGGCGGCCCGCCAGTCGCTCAAGGTCCTGCCGCGCCATAACGCCGGCGCGATCAATCGTCTGGCCAGAAGCTTGCTGACGCAGCACCGCTTCCCCGAGGCACTGGTGGCCGCCGAGCGCGCCGCGAAGCTCGACCCCCAGGCCAACCGGCTCCGCGCCGAAATCCTCCTCCTCCTGGAGTTGGGCGACTACGACGCGGCGGAGCGCGCCCTGGCGCAAGTCCCGCCTCAGGAGGATGGACCCGACCTCCAAAGCCGTCCGCGCCCGGATCCTGGAGGCCAACGGGAAGTCCGACCTCGCGCTCGACCTCATGCGCGAGGCGATGGAGCAGGCGGACGAGACCTATCTCACACCCCATGAATCCGTCGCATGGTATCACAGCATGGTCGGCCACATGCTTATCGACGCGGGGCACCTCGACGAGGGGGAACGCGCCTGTCGCGAGGCTCTCGCCATCTTCCACCGCGACTACCGGGCGATGACCGGATTGGCCGAGGCCGCGTCCTGGCGTGGCGATTGGAAGGGGGACATCGAATGGGGCCGGAAGGCGATCCAGGCCGCTCCCCGGAACCCGGAGGCCCTGAGACTGCTCGGTGACGCCTACGCGGCGCATGGCGACCAAGAGGAGGCCGAACGCCAGTACGGCCTGCTCGAGGATCTGGTCCACTCATGATCCTGCATCTATGACCGCCACTGGGTCCTTTCCTGCGCCGATCACGACCGCGACCTCGACAAGGCCCTCACATTGGCCCGCAAGGACCTGGAGTTTCGGCAGGATCTCCACGCCTACGACGCCCTCGCCTGGGTCTGCTTCAAGAAGGGCCTCCTGCTGGAGGCCGAGACCGAGATGTGCAAGCCCTGGCACGCGACACCCGAGACGCCTCCCTCTTCTACCACGCCGGCATGATCGCCCGCGCCCGCGGCGACCGCGCCCGGGCCGAGGCGAACTTCTCGCGCCGCCCGAGCCATCAACCCGTACGTGATGAAGGTCATGGACGAGCCCGGTGCCTCGGCCAACGGCCGGTGAGTCATCGGTCATTTTCCTGACTGCATGACCGCTCTTTCGGGCATACCGGGAGAGCGATTTTGTTTGAACGTCGACATCCGCGGCCGGGAAAATTATCAACCCTTTCGCACCGCGAATGGCTGTTTTTCCCAGTCTTACTGACGATCGTTCCCCTTTCGCGTTGACTGTTTTCGAGACTCCGCGCCGCTCTCCAACAGGAAATCTGTGATGGGTACGCCGTTTTGCTCTTGAAAGTTAGGGCTTGCGTCCCGGTGAATGAGATCGCGGTGGAGATCGGTGAGGAGTGTCGAAAATTCTGTCGCTTGAGGGCACTCCCCACGGGGAGCAAGGTGGACCAAGCGTTCAATGGCGCCGCGAGGCGCTCGAGCCAATCCCGGGCCGCAAGACGTGGGTGAGGGCCTCTGCTCAGCAGGCCCAACAACTGGTGGACCTAGCAGTCTCACCGGAAATCCTCTCCCTTCAGGACTGGGGAAGCATAAATTCTCTTGATGATCACGGCCGTCAGATCGTCAGGTTGGGGGGTGCCGCAGGCGAAGTCGAGGACGGTCTTGTGGAGTAAGCGGATGATCTCGGAAGCGGAGCGGTCGCGGTCGTGCCGGAGGCAGTCCTGAAGCCGCTCGAGGCCGAAGCACTCACCCTGGGCGTCGTACCATTCGAAGAACCCATCCGTGACGATCGCCAGGAAATCGCCGGGAGCGAACGAGACGACGGCCGGCGTGCCGAACGGCCCGTCGGGTAACAGGCCCAGCGGGCAATTCTGGATCGTCAGCTCGCGGAAGTCGCCGGTATCCCGCGCCGAGAACAAGAGAGGCCCGTGGCCGGAGGAGACGTAGACGAGTTGGTGCTCGTCGGGGTGGAGCACGCCGAAGAACGCGGTCACGAAACGATCCTGGGGCAGGTTCTCGCAAAGCAGGCGATTGAGCTTCCCAACGACCCGGCCAGGCTCCTCCGTGTCGGCGAGGATCGCGTGAATGAAGGCGCGGCACTCAGCGGCCACCAGCGCCGGGCCGAGGCCGTGGCCGCTGACGTCGGCGACCGCGATCGCCAGGCTCCCCCCCGACCGCTCCAGGAAATCGAAGAAGTCGCCCCCCGTCTCGGCGGCCGGCTGGTTCCAGCCAGCGATGTCGAAGCCCGTGATCTTCGGCGGCTCCTTGGGCAGGAGCACCTGCTGGATCTGCCTGGCCAGCTCCAGGTCGGACCCGGAGGGTCGCCCCCCGCACGATGCATCGAGCAAGAGTTGACGCTGGAGCGCCACGCCCGCCTGCGCCGCCAGGGTCCTCGCCAGGACCTCGTCCCAGGCACCGAACCGCGCGTGCCGCTTGTTCATCGCCTGGAGAACGCCGATCCTGGCATTGTCCCAACCCAGGAGCGGGCAGGTCAGGAAATCCCGTGCCGAGGGCTCGGCCCAGAGGTCTTGCTCCGGGGTGACGCGCGGGTTGTGCGCGGCGTCAGTGACGTTCACGACGATCCCCCGGCAGAAGACGTCACCGGCGATCCCGCTTCCGGCATGGAATCGGACCTCACCCCTCCCCTCCGACTCGCCCCTGTACAGCTCGTTGGTCCAACGGTCGTGAAGATAGATGATCACATGCTCGCAGTCGAGCACCCGGGCGGACGATTGCTCGATCAGGTCCACCAGCGACTGAAGTGCGGTCAGGGCGGCGAATCGTCGCGAGACCTCAAGCACCCTGAGCAGGTCGACGATGCGATCCTCCCTCTCGCCACAGCCCGCTTGATCAACGCGTGGTTCGGCCACCGTTGGAATCTCGCCCCTTCCCAAAGCCCATACGCCGATTCTTCAAGCTAATGAATGCAGCGACTTGGGTCAAAGATTTTCCCCTCAAGGGCCGAATGCCTCAGCGGTGTCGATTCCCGTCGAACGCCAGCGGCGCGACCGCCGGCCGTCCCAGGGGCAGGGTGAGCACGACCACGATCGGGATGAGTCGCAAGGTCCACCACTCCTCGGGCCTCGCCTCAGACGCCCGCGCGTACAAGGTCGGCATGAGTTCGTAGAGCGTCGGCTCGACGAAGCTCTCGATGAATGTGGCGACGATCCCCCCGTCGGAGTCGTCAGCGCCCACATCCACGTCGGGTTCGAGCGGAGGCTCTCCATCCTCCAGGGCCGCATCCGTCTCGAGTGCGGCCCGAGGCTCCAGCACGTGGTGGACAACCAGGCGGGTGACTTCCTCTCCATCGGGCCGGACCTCCCGCACGAAGTCTTCAACCTCAGCGCCATCGAGCCCGTCATCGCAGCCTTCCCCCACTCGGACGCCGACGAGTGGCAGACCATCGTCCCATCCGACCGCGATTGCGAAGGGTTGATCGATCCGGCGACCATCGTGGAATGGGCCTCGCGGCCCTCGGCACAAGCTTACGGGGAGACTCCGCGCTGTCTCACGGATGATCAGATCGACGACATCTTCGAAGCGGCCCTCGCGCTCGTAGGCGGCGCGTCGCGCTGTGCGCTGCGCGCCGCGCGTCAGGGTCTCGCGGACGAGGGCGGCAACCTCGTTCCACTCGCCGAGCTCCTCGAGGGCAAGGGCGGAGGAAGGTGAGCAGGGACTCGATCATCGAGGCCGCGGGGACGGATCGCTTCGCGGTGACGTCGATCAGGTCGGCCTCGATCCCGAATCGTGAGGCGCGCCACTTGGCGGCGCGGAGCAGCTCGGGCCGCGCATGGTCGATCGACTCGCCGCGACGGTAGTGGTCGTGGCAGATCCACGCCAATGCCCGGCACAGGCCCGCGACCATCACCGCCTCGTCCACCGTCATACAGACGTCGGCGATCCGGTATTCCAGGGTCTCGACGTGTGAGGAGGGGCGGATGTCCCAGTAGATCTTCGAGGCGTCGCTGATGCTCCCCGTGGCGACCAGCCCCGCGACCAGGTCATCGTACTCGGCGCGCGACGCAAAGACGTAGGGCGTCCCGACCATCGGGAACCGCTGGAAAAGCTCGGTCCGGTAGCTGGCATACCCCGTGTCGAGGCCGAGCCAGAACGGTGAGTTGGCTGTCAGCGCCAGGATTGGCGCCAGCCAGGGCCGCGAGCGGTTCATCACCTGGATCGCCACCTCGCCGTCGGAGATCCCGACGTGGACGTGACAGCCGAAGATGATCTGCTCGCGGGCGAGCTGCTGGAAGTCGGCCGCGATCCCATAATAGCGTGACTTGGGCGTCAGCGCCTGGTCGCCCCAGTGCGAGAACGGATGCGTCCCGGCGGCAGCAATCCGGCTCCCGTCCCGCTCGGCCGCCGCGATCAGCCCGCGTCGGAGCCGGACCAACTCGGCACGGACATCGGCCAGCGTTCGGCAGACGTGTGTCCCGACCTCGATCTGCGAGAGGTAAAGCTCGTTCGACACGTCGTCGCCGACCGTCTGCCGTACGTTCGACATGATCCGCCCCGCACGCTGGCAGAGCCCGCGCGTCGACGGGTTGACGATCTGGTATTCCTCTTCCACGCCGATCGTGAAGTCTTCGGTGGAGGATGGCACGCAGAGTCTCCCTGGGTCGCGGTTCCCAGCCTCCTTGCTCCGGCACGCAGGTCTCATAACCGCGACGACCGGCCCGATCGCCGAGCTCGTCGCCCCATCACCTCGACACGAACGAATCCCCGAGATCCCCTGTACCCGAGCTCGTCAAGGGTGCACTCACTGGCGAGCGCCAGGCAAGATTCTTCGGACACGACCAGAGAAGAACGGCGGGTTTTTCCGGTTTATCGGTCAGAAGAATCCGCACCTGGCGGGAACCCGTTCTTGACCCCGCCCTACCCTCCTCCAAAATATCATCATCGGTCGCCGCGCCGGCCCCAATTGTCATCGGGATTGCAACCGTGGGTTGTAACGCAGGGTGGTAACCGAGAAATCATTGTAAGCCCTATGCCTCGATTCGTCTTCGGGAAAGTCTTCCGGGGGCTGGCATCGGACCGGCTCATTCCCAAGGGGTGATCGAGGCCAGGGACCTCGAAGGGATCTGATCGATGGAAGCCGTTCCCGATACACCGATTACGACCCACTCGCCCCTGGAAACCTTCCTGCGCGACTATGCGGACGTCTCCGGCGGCCTCTGGGACGAGGTGGAACCGCAAGTCTACGACCTGCTGTTGCCCCCCAACGAGCGGGAGATCGCAGGGACGGACGTCGTGCGCATCACCTTCGATCCCGAGGCTCTCCCGGAGCACCCCGGCGCGCAGCTCGCCAGCTATGGTACTCCGCTCGTCGATCTCCTGCTGGCCGATGCTCTGGATCGCGGTCGCTACGCCCGGCTCTCATTGGTCGGCCTCAACCTCGCGCCTCAGGGCCTGGCGAGCCGGGTCGGCCGGGCCTTGACCCTCTCCGATGGCCTCACCGCGCAGATCGAGCGCGTCCGGCCCTTGCACTTCCCCCAGGCCGTCTCCTGGTTCGAAGCGACGTTCGTCAGCGATCAGAAGGAGCAGGAGATCCTGCCGGTGGCCATCGACCTGCACTACGGCCGCCAAGTTCGGCACCTGGAGCAGCTCCTGAATCGCCGCCATCTGGCCGAGGAGCCCTGGACTCCGCTCCCGGAGGCGCGCCATGGGGGACTGGCGTCCGCCTACCCGATCGCCCGCGATCGCGTGATCCGGACCCTCGCGACGCTGGCCAACACGCGCGCCCGCGAGTTGAGTGAACGGCTCGATCGACAAATCGAGCGGATGGGCCGTTATTACGCCGATCTCCGCGCCGAGGTCGAGGATCAGGCCAAGCGAGCCCTCGGACGCGGCGACGACCTCGCGAAGTTCACCGCGAGGCGAGAAGCTCTGGAGCGTGAGGAGCAACTGCGTGTCGCCGAGCTGCGGCAGAAGAGCATGCTGAAGGTCCATCTGCGCCTGATCAACCTGCTGGTGATCGACCAGCCCAAGCTGCTGCTGCACGCGCTGGCTCAGCCGGCGAAGGCCCGCCATCCGATTGGAGCTGGTCTGGGATCCCCTGGTCGATGGCCTGGAGGCCGTCGCCTGTCCGGGATGCGGCCAGCCCACCTTTGCTCTGGGTGTCAACCGTCAGGGTCGGGTCACCTGCCCCGCCTGCGCGGCCAGGGCCCTCGCCCCGAACCGGCCGGGACAGCGCTGAGGCCTCACGCGGCACTCCGTCCTCGATGAGCGAGACGTGGGCCGTGGGGTATGGCGTCTCGGCTGGAAAGTAATGCCTCTGCATGATTTAAGAGGCCGGGTCGCCCCGAGGGATCGCTCCCCCGGGGGTCGGGTAAGGAGGTGACGTCACCGTCACCCCCTCCCCTAAGAACTGCACGGGAATGTCTCCATTCATGCAGCTCAAGCCTCTCAAACGCCCCTCTCGGGACGCGGCTTACCCACGTCCAAACCTTGGTTGTGAATCTGCTGGTGGCAGTTCGGATGCACGAGCACGCGATTCTCGATCGTATCCTGGCCCCCATGGGTTCGCCACTGGATGTGGTGGTTGTGCCACCCCGTCCCCGTGGTGATCTTCTGATGGCAGACCGGACAGATCCCGCCTTGCTCCCGCCAAAGCAGACGCAGAGTCCATCGACCCATCAGGGTCCCGGCCATCTTCACGCCCAGGCGTTCCTCGAAGTACGGTTCCCAGGCCGGGTCATAGGGATTCGCCTCTCCTTTGACTTTCGTATGCCGCTGGATCGGTAGACTCGAAGCATCGAAGAGCCGGACCGGTTGGATCCTCTCCTCCCGACCGGCGACCTCGCCGTGAAAGACCCAATGCCGTCCTCCGACGACTTCGAAGTCGCGGTCCTTGATCCATCGTCGGGACTTCTTGGGGTGCCTCCGAATGGCCCACCGCCACAACGCACGAAAGATCGCGTGGTCCACTCGCGAGAAGGTCCGCTTGCTCGACACATGCCGGTGATAGTTCGCCCAGCCCCGGATCACCGGGTTGAGGTTCACGATCAGATGTCCGGCCGTGACTTGCCGGCTCGCCTTGATGATCCCCCGGACCTTCTCCAGGAACGTCGCGACATTCTTCCGTGACGGCTTCACCAGGACGGTGCCACCGTAGTCGCGAACGTTCTGCCCGAGGAAGTCGAAGCCGTCCTCGATCCGCGTGAGATGCGTCTTCTCCGGTGAGAGTTCCAGTCCTCGCTCCTTCAGGAAGGACTCCACCATCGGCTTCACCTCCGTCTCCAGGAGTTCCTTGGAACTCCCGGTGATGATGAAGTCGTCCGCATAGCGCACCAGATTGACCTTGGCCTTCCGGCTCCGGGCGGTGGCCTTCGGGTAGCGTCCCCTCAGGACCCGTTCCAGGCCATCCAGCGCCAGGTTCGCCAATGCCGGTGAACAGATGCCACCCTGAGGCGTCCCTTCCTCGGTGGCGTGGAGGACGTGCTTCTCGATGAACCCGGCCTTCAGCCATTTCCGGAGGATGCCCTTATCCATCGGGATATGGGCCATCAACCATTCGTGGCCGATCCGGTCGAAGCACGACTTGATGTCCCCCTCGAAGATCCAGCGAGCACCGCTCCGGTTGCTCAGGACGGTGTGGCATTGCCCGATGGCGTCTGCCGTCGATCGTTCCTTCCGGAACCCGTAAGAGTTCGGGTCGGCCGTCGTCTCCGCGATGGGATCGAGCGCCTGCAGGTAGAGGGCCTGCATCGCCCGATCTTGCATCGTGGGAATTCCGAGGGGACGCATCTTGCCGTTATTCTTGGGAATGTACACACGTCTCAGCGGTCGGGGGTTGTAGCCCCGCTGCCGGAGCGTCTGTAAGGCCGTCGCTTTCTTCTCCGGGGTATTCCAGATCGCCCGGTCCACACCCGGAGTCCCTTTGCCTTGGTTTTCCGTCACTCGTCGGACGGCAAGGGCCTTGCCGCTGAACGAGTGGGTCAGCAGATGTTGCAAGGCCTTCACCTTGCCCCACCGGCCTTCCTGGATCGCCTTCACGATACGGGCCTGGAGCCGACACACGATGCGGTGGGCTGACTCCCAGTTGATGGTATGCCAGCCTTCCTCCTCGTCGGGGACCGCACCAGTAGAGCGAGACTCCACCGTCATCTGCTTGTCCCCCGAAGTGGATTGCCAGGTGCTCTCGTGACGAAAGACCCGAGGGAAGTCGGCCCGCTTTCGCGTGGGGTGATCTCGCCCGATGACTCAACCCCTATCCGCCCGACTACCGGACGACATTCGCTTCTTCCCTCATCCTTTACCCGCCGTCCCATCGGCGACCACCTTGCGGCGGGCCTTCCCCAAGGGGAGGACGACGGGCTTACCACGTTCCACGGACGGATCACGGATGGTGCGGGCTCTGCCTCTTCGCCGGTGGCTCGGACAGCGACGGCAGGGGATGGGAGAGGCCCCTGCACCTGGCCACGTACCGTTTGGTTCAAGCCTATCAGCGCCTTTGGCTTGCTGGATCTCACGACGTTTATCAGCAGTTCACCTGAGTTAGCCCTGCCATCCACCCTGGCCCCCGACCGCCTTGGCGTTAGCAGTCGCCGGATTCCCTCGCGGGAGGTCCGACCACCCCATCGGGGTGAGGTTACGTTGTCCCAGGAGCTTCGCACCGCCGGATTGCTCGGGCCGCACGTCCTGGTAGGGTACCGGTGGTCGCACACCGGGTTATGTCCCGAGAGACCAGTCATAACAGGTCCATCCGTAGCTTCGTGTCGCACCCCCGCAGATCCGTACTTGTGCAATTAACGCCTACGGCTCGTCGTTTCAAGGCGTCGCTGCCTGACGGTACACCGAGTGGACGACGATCGCCGGCGGGAGCGGGGAGTGCGCCAGCAGACGATACATCCGGTCCCAGGCGATGGGGCCGTCGCGATTGCGGCGGCTCAGCCATTTCCTCCAGAGCCCGAGGGCCCCACGCCGGAACCGCTTCCACGCATCCGCGTTGCCCGTGATCCCGGAATCCGCGAAGTGGCCCCGACGCTTCTGACTCAGCGTCCGGTGCTGATCGGCCAGAACGCGATGGCGGTCCTTGGGAGCCCTGCGCAGGGCCTTCAGTCCTCGGCTGAGCCGGCTCTTGGAGGTCTTCGCTTCACCACCCAGTAAGCGTGGCGAGAGCGGCCCCAGTAATGAGTGAAACCCAGCAGGTCGAAGGTCCCCGGGGGGGTCCTCTCCGAGGCCCCAGTCGCTCCGGCGGTCGGGCGGCCGCTCGAACGGCAGCAACCGCGTCTTCTCGGGATGGAGCGTCAGGCCATCCTTCTCAAACCGCTTGGGCAGCCCCTCCATCACCCTGCGGGCGTCGTCTTCCCAGGAGAACCCCATGACGACATCATCCGCGTAGCGGATCAGGAACGATGCCCCTTCAGGCGTGCTTGCACCTCCCGCTCGAACCCTTTGTCCAGCACGGAGTGCAGGACGGCGTTCGAAAGCATCGGGCTGACCACGCCCCCAACAATGTTGCGAATGACCTTGTTGGGGGCCATAGCTCAAAAGGGGAGGGACTCCACCCGATAGACGATCCGGATTTCCCCCTCATCGATCTCGACCTGCTTGACCAAGGCCGAATATCTCTCGGTGTGTCTCCCATTTCGGCTCGTTTAGTCCTTCCGAGACCCGCCTCGCGAATTCGTCCAGCTGGCCGATCACCAGCCGCAAGTCCGACTCCTGGCTCTCCTAGCGGCCTTCCGCTTCGCTCCTCCTCCAACCGCGAAAGCCGCTCGCGTGCCGCAGTGATGCGCGGCTCGAATTCGGACTTTTCCAGCATCCCTCCTCTACGCATCGATCAGTCGAGAGATACTCTTCTTGACCTGCTTGATCAGCTTTGCCACCTGGTCGACCTCACGGGCGCCATCGGGCTTCGCTCCTCCCGACGGCGGTCGTACTCAGCCCTGATCCGCTCGGGCTCGGAGAGCAGGGTAGCACATCCTCCCAGACGGCCGCGTCCAGCAAGTCCGTGCGGACCTGCTTGTTCCAGCATAGGCGCTGCCCGCCGAGGCGATACGCATCGGTGCCCGTGCAGCGGTAGGAGGCATAAGGGATTCGCCCCTTGGCCGACGCCCGGCTCGTGGGTTTTCCGTGGCACGCCATAGCCGCATGGGGGCTCCCGGCGCCGGATCCGCCCCTGCAACAG
>CAWDND010000059.1:0-200549 GCA_963803395.1 uncultured Planctomycetaceae bacterium | reverse complement strand
GAGTGAAGTTTTTCGGGGAAACTACTGGCTACTGACGAATGGCCCGGTCCTTCTCCACCCGCTCTTCGCCGGTGCAGAGCACGATCATCTCACCGTCGTGAAGGACCGGTTTGACTCGGACGACCGATTTCTTCTGGAAGCGGTTCAGAGGCGAGGGTGGGCGGGGTACCTAATCCTGAAACAAGCGTGATGAGAGGCTGCTTGGAACCTCACCCCTATGTTCAACGCCGAGTTTCGCGGCTGCGTAATTTGCCTATTTGGCACTCAATTCTCTCCGGCGAGCCTTTCGATTTTCCCGGATTTTCGCGGATATCGAGGTCCGCCGCACAGTCCCATTCGAGCCAGCACATCGCGATTTCCGTCCCCTCCGCAACTCCTTTCCTCACCCATCGTCACCTCGGCATCTTCGCCAAAATCCCTTCTTTCTTGCTTCTCTTCCCATCAGACGTTCCCATCGTCCAGCAGGGTTTTAGCCCCGCACCGTTGCATCCTTTGGCCGATCACAACCTGCTTATTCGGGACTCAACTGCGAGGGCCCGATCCCCTGAACTCGCGCGCCTCTTCCAGCAACCCAACTCGCCGACCCAGCGCCGCTACGAGATCTGCCGCGCCTCTTCCTCGAGGACGCGACCGCCCAACAACTCGCACAGCAGTATCAGCTCCATGTCGGTACCGTCCGGGCCATCCTCCGCGACTTCGCGAGTGATCCCGACATCAGCACCTTCTTCCTCACCGAGCAGCTAGGACGAAAGGCCGCCCCAAGCACGCCGCGATCCAGGAGCGAGCCTGTGAACTCCGTCGCCAAGACGCCACCCTCGCCGACATCCACGCCACTCTCCGATGCGAGGGCTTCGAGGTCAGCGAGTCCTATCTCTTCGGCGTCCTCCACCGAGCGGGCTTGACCACGGTTCGCAATCGCCGCCCCACGCCGCAACCGGGAGAGATCGCCTGCGATGGCTCGGTGGTTCCCGACATTGCCGACGTCCGCACGCGGTCGCTCGAGGCCGGGCGACGATTCTCGAGCAAGGTCGCCGGCCTCTTCCTTTTCCTCCCCATGCTCCTGGAACTCGACCTGCCCGCCGCTGTCACCGCCGCGGGCCTCCCCGGCTCCGAGCAGATCCCGCCGCTGCAGACGCTGCTGGCGATCTTGACCCCCAAACTCCTCGGCAAGCGCCGCGTCAGTCACATCAGCGATCTGTGCTGTGACGAGGGCGCGGGGCTGTTCGCCGGCCTCAATGTCCTGCCCAAGACCACCTTCGCGACCGACTACTCGTACAAGACCGAGCGCCCCATGACCGAGCGGCTGGTCGCCGCCCTGATCGGAAAGACCCCTTGGGAGACCCGCCCCTGAGCTTTAACCTCGACTTCCACGCGATCCCGTTCCGCGGCGCCGAGCCCGACCTGGAGAATCACTGGGTACCCATGCGACACCACGCACTCCCTTCGGTCATGGCGTTTGTGGCCCAAGTGGCCGGCCGGCGGGTATCTGCTACGCGACCGCCAACCTCGTGCGGGACGAGGCCGACGCGATGGTCCCGAAGTTCGCCGACTCCTGGCGGGAGCAGACCGGGCACTATCCGGCCCGGCTGCTCTTCGACTCGCGCGACCACTGACGCCGGCCTTAACGAACTGGTTCTTCCGGCTTTCCTGTGGGTAAAACTTGGTGTACAAATAGCCAAAAGGAGGGTCATTTCCATGCGCGATGTTGATCTCTTCTCAAGGCTCTTGTGTCTGGAACAGCCTTGGAGGGTGGGGCACGTCTCTCTCGATGCGAAGGAACGAAAGATCGACGTTTGGCTCGCGCATCGACGCAACGCTGTCTTCACATGTCCAGAGTGTGCGATCCGTTCACCGATCTACGATCATCTCCCCTCAAGGAGTTGGAGACACCTCGATCACGACAACTGCCTGACCTGGCTGCACGCCCGACCCCCTCGGGTTGCCTGCCGGGATCACGGTATCCGACAGGTCCGTGTCCCCTGGGAGTTGCCCGGCTCTCGATTCACTCTCCCCTTCGAAAGGCACGCGATCGACGTGCTGCTCGAGGCCGACGTCCTCGGCGCACCCGCCTGCTTCGGGTCAGTTGGGACGAGGCCTGGAACGTCATGGAGCGTGCCGTCGCGCGGGCCTGCTCTCCAAGGCGAAGCGTGTGATCGCGCACCTTGGTGTGGACGAGAAGGCGGTAGCCAGGCGACACCGTTATGTCACACTGGTCTGCGACCTGGATCGGTCGACCGTGGAGTACATCGCGGACGACCGCAAGAAAACCAGCCTGGATGCCTACTATATGTCCCTCTCCGAGGAGCAGTTGGCGGGCATCGAGGGGGTGGCCATGGACATGTGGGAACCGTTCGTCTCGTCGACGGTGGCCCATGTTCCCGACGGGCGGTCGAAGATCGTTTTCGACCGATTTCATATCATGAGGGTGTAACTACTGCCTTGCCCTTATCCAGTTTCCCCGAGCTTCCTGTATAGCCTTCCGTCTTCCTGTTCGACATGGTAGGCCCAGAACGAGTCCCAATCGCCGTTGAGGTACGTCGCGCGCAGGTTGAGCATCGCTTGCGCACCGTCGGGGTACCAACGCATCCCCGCTCGCTCCAACCGGTCTTTCACCAGATGCCGACACGCCCCCTCCACCACCCCACTCCCGATCGGATAACCCGCTGCACGATACTCGTCGTACTTCATTCGCGCGCGGTTCCGCTCGAAATAACCCGCCACCTCGCGCACTGTCTTGCGACGTGTCCCCTTCAAGCCTCGCTTGGTCATCATCTGACGCAACCCGCCGACCCCATCACCGACCTTCCCTTCCAGGAGCATTCGCAATTCTTTCTCCACCCATTCGTGCGCCTCACGCTTCTGGGTCGACTCCTCGAAGAAGCACCACGCCGCCTTCCACAAACGCTCCATGACGTGGAACAGGTCCAGGATGCCGATCGCGTTCTCAGGCAGGTACTCGCCCTGGCGATCGTGCAACGCGCGTTCCCCGTCCGAGAGGAAGATCAACGGCTTGGTCCCCGCCGGGTTGCGCCGCATAACCTCGTCGGCCAGCCAGAGGAACAACGCTACTTTGCCCACCAGCAGCTCGGCACGCACGCGCTTGTGCGTGGGCTTCGGGCGCCGCTCGGCGGCCTCCTCCCTCATGACCTCGTCGATCACCTCGTCGGCGGTACGCACGAACGGGTCGATCGTGTAGACCGCGCCCACCGCCGCCATCTTCTTCTTGTTCGCCTTCTCCCCTTTGCCGCGACGCTGGTTCGCCGACACCGGCAGCGGGGTTTCGGTCGCCTCCTCCGGCGGCAGCGCCTTGCGCACCAGCGGCACCCCTTTGCAGTCGGCCGTCACCACCAGGATCGGCCCCTCCTGCGTCGCTTCGGGTGTCGGCAGGTGGTTCTGGAACGGCTCCACGTCGCTGCCCTGCTCACGGTTGAGGTCTTCCGAGGCCCTGACCGAGACCTCCAACCCCAAGATCGTCTCGAGTTTCTTGATCGCCTCGGCATGGGCATCGTCGACGACGAACACCCCGAGCCACTGCTGGAACAGGTACGAATACTGCCGCCGCGGAAGGTGGAGACGGGCGTCGAGCGGGGCGGCCTCGAGTCGCTTATGGCCGTAGCCGATCCGCTCGATCTCGACCGCGCCGAAGATCGACAGGTAAGGACGCCGGCGCGGCTGATCCAATCGGGGCAAGACCCGAGGCGGGTCGTCCAGACCCTCACCGCAGACGGTCAGGTTCGGCCCGGCATCGCCGTCGCCGGAGAGTGCCAGGAACGCCCGGAGCAAGTCGAGTCCCATCGCCAGGAGGTCACGGAAGACAGCCTCTTCGACTTGGTGGATCGGTTGTCGCTTGTCGGCGGCGGAGCGAAGGCGTTCGATGAGGGTCCAAAAGGTCGTGAGGGACCGGTCGACGGCCTTGGCACAGCTGGCCTGTTCGGGGGTGGAGTAGGTCTGAAGCTTGACGGCGGGCGCGGTGGTGGCGAGCATGGGCTTGGCTCCTCTCCAATGCGGGACATCCTTGGACATCGTTAGTATCCCGGAATGTACCGCGTTGGGGGGGGTATTTCGAGACCCCGCCGATCAGACCCAACACCATAAGCCTTTGATTTTCAGATACCTGGGGCAACAGAGCGACGTGCGAAGTCAGTAGTTACACCCTTTTGATTTCGACCTCTGGCTAAACTTTCGGACTTTTTTTCGAGGCACGGTGTGCTGAATATTGCGGCAGACAACTCTGGCTTTTCTTTTCGAGCGATCCGGTGCGCCACCACAATCAAATAATTGTTAGTGAACAAACTACTGTGCGCCGAAATTCGGCGCCCCGCCCTTGGGCAAATTCCGCCGAAGCTTCAGCAAAGGCACTTTCGATGATGTCAGTCTTCGACGTCTGTAAAAAGTCCGAAAGTCTAGTCTGGTTAGCTCATAATTTGTGATCGCGTTGCAGGAGCTGATGCTGGGCGGCTCCCGCCTCTTCGGGAAAACGAAGGCCGGGAGCTTGCCTCGATCCGCTCGCCGATGTGTCGGCGACGACCTCCAGCGAAGGGACCGATCCGGTGCGGGTGACCATTCGACTTTTCGCCCTGGCCAGGCAGGCGCGGGCCGCTCCGAGCTGGCCCTCGACCTCCCCGAGCCCGCCACGGTCGCCGATCTGAAGCGCGCGCTGGCTGAGGGCTGCCCGGCTCTGGAACCTTTGCTGCCGAACCTGCGATTCGCCGTGGACGCCGAGTACTCCTCCGACGACCGCACGGCGATCCCTCCCGATGCCGAGCTTGCGGCGATCCCGCCAGTCAGCGGGGGGCAAGCCGGGCGCCGGCCATCCGACCCGAGATCCGTCCGATGTTTGAGATCACCGAAGCCCCGATCGACCACGCCGCGCTGACCGAGCGGGTCCGCTCGAACCGCGCGGGCGCCGTCTGCACCTTCCTGGGGACAGTCCGCGAGATGACCGGCGACCGCCGGACCGCGTCGCTCGACTACGAGGTGTATCCCGAGATGGCCCTGAAGAAAATGGCCGAACTAGAGGCCGAGGCTCGCCGCCGCTGGCCGATCCTCGACGCGGCGCTCGTCCATCGCGTCGGTCACCTCAACCTAGGCGAGATCAGCGTCGTGGTCGCTGTGAGCTGCCCCGCATCGCCACCAGGCGTTTGACGCCTGCCGCTGGCTGATCGATACCCTCAAGGAAGTCGTCCCGATCTGGAAGAAGGAGGTCTGGGCCGACGGCAACGAGGATTGGGTGCATCCTGGTCTCGACCCGGCCTGCGGAGGGGGACCGGAGGTGCCCCTGGTATGACGTCTCAAAGGGAACGAGGGAAGCGGGATGCTCTGATCATCGAGATCCCGGTCGAGAGGTGTGGCCCGGAGTTAGGCCGCGGGCGGAGGACGAACGGTGCGGCACCTTGGTCTTCCGTTACAATGACAATGGCCCAAAATGGAACCGCCTCACCGAGCCCTCGCCGACCAAGACCATGAGACCACAAGCCGACCGCCTCATCGACTCGTTCGGGCGGGTCCACAACAACCTGCGGATCAGCGTCACCGACCGCTGCAACATCCGCTGCGTCTACTGCATGCCCGAGACGGTCGCGTTCCTGCCGCGCCAGAGCCTGCTGACGCTTCGAGGAAATCGAGCGGTTCGTCCGGGTCGCGGCGCCGCTGGGCATCGACAAGATCCGGCTCACCGGCGGCGAGCCGCTGGTCCGCCGCGACCTGCCGGCGCTGGTCGAGAAGCTCGCCGGCGATCCCGGGGATCAACGACATCGGCCTGACGACCAACGGCATCCTGCTCGCCCCGATGGCCCGGCCGCTCTGGGACGCCGGGCTGCGGCGGATCAACGTCAGCCTCGACACGCTCGACCCGGCCAGGTTCCAGCGAACTGACCCGTCGGACGGGCTTCGAGCAGGTGATCGAGGGGATCCTCGCCGCGAAGGCGGCCGGGTTCGACCCGGTCAAGATCAACGCCGTCGCGATCAAGGGGGTGACCGAGGACGACGTCGTCCCGCTGGCCCGGTTCGCCCGCGAGCACGGGCTCGAGCTGCGGTTCATCGAGTACATGCCGCTCGATGCCGGCGACCGCTGGGAGCGCGAGCAAGGTCCTCTTCGCCGCCGAGATCCTCGACCTCCTCGACCGCGAGGATCGGCCCGCTGGCGCCCGCGCCCGACCAGGACCCGCGGGCCCCGGCCGTCGATTACGACTACGCCGACGGCGGCGGCCGGGTCGGCCTGATCGCCTCGGTCAGCCGGCCCGTTCTGCATGAGCTGCAACCGGATCCGCCTGACCGCCGACGGCAAGCTCCGCAACTGCCTCTTCGCCCTCGAGGAGACCGACATCCGCGCCCTGCTCCGCGGCGGCGCCGACGACGCCGCGATCGCCGAGCGCTCGCGCGAGAGCGTCGCCGCCAAGTGGGAAGGGCACGAGATCAACACCGCCCGGTTCATCAAGCCCGAGCGGCTGATGCACTCGATCGGCGGCTGAGCTCAATCGAAGACGTGCAGTTCGTGCTCGCTCGGCGGGGCCTTGATCCCCGCTCGCGTCAGCCAGGCGTCGCGCAGAGAGATCACCACGACGAGGAAGAGGCCGGTCCCCGCCGAGGAGCAGGCCGGCGACGGTCTCGAAGCCGAAGCCGAACTCGGTCGGGTCGAGGTTCGCGGTTGATTGCCGAAGCCCGGCGAGTGGATCCAGGCGACGATCGACGGGGCGAACCGTCCCACCGCCGCGCCGACGATGCCGCCGGCCACTCCCGAGACCAAGGTGCTCGTCATCACGGCCACGATCGCCGGGGTCAGCCGGATCATCGGATCATTTCCCGGACCGCGCCGTGAACTCCAGGTGGCGGACCTGATAGCGGCGGACCTTCGCGGGATCGACCTGGTAGCCGAGACCGGGACGGGTTGGGATGCTCAGGATCCCGGGGGCCGAGTGCTCGATGAGCGGGACGACGTAGTCGTCGACGAACCACCGGGCGCTGGGCTCGATGTCGGTGGGTACTTGCAGTTGGCCAGGGCGGCCAGGTGGATGCCCTGCGCCTGGCCGACGCCCAGCTCGGGCATCGTGCCCACCCAGCAGGCGACCCCGTGCCTGTGGCAGAGGTCGTGCAGCGCCAGCGCCGGGCCGAACCCGCCGACGCGCTGGAGCTTGAGATTGACGATCCGGCAGGCGCCGAGGCGGATCGCCTCGGCGACCTTGTCGAGCCGGCCCACTGTCTCGTCGAGGCAGACCGGGGTGGCCACCGCCTTCTGTAACGCGACCAGGCCGTCGAGGTCGTCGGCCGCCATCGGCTGCTCGAACATCAGGAGGTCGAACCCGTCCAGTTCGCGGAACACGTCGAGGTCGGCCGCGGTATAGGCGCCGTTGGCGTCGACCATCAGTGGGAGTTCCTCGCCGAAGTGCTGCCGGACAGCGCGGACCAGCTCGACGTCCTGCCCGGGCCGGATCCGGATCTTGACCCGTCGATAGCCCTCGTCCAGGTGCGCCTCGATCGCCTTGAGGAGCTCGACGATCGTCGGATAGAGGCCGACCGCCAGGCCCGACTCGACCCCCCGGTCCATCTGCTCGACTGATGCCCCGAGGATCTCGGCGATCGTAGCGTGTCGCGCCTGGCCGAGCAGATCCCAGCAGGCGGTCTCCGCCCCCGCGATCGCGAACCGGCTACACCCGGCCCAGGCTCCGGCCAGTTCGGCGATGTCCTCGACCGTCCCGAATGCACGGCCGATCAGGCCGGGCGCGATCCGATCGGCCAAGTCGTCCCAGCACCCCTCGAGCGTGTCGCTCGGGTCGATGAGCCCAGCGGCCATCGGCGAACTCTCGCCCAGGCCGATTCCGCGGCTCGTCTCGATGGTCACCAGGATCGCATCCTTGATGGCGACCTCTCCCCCAGAGACCCGCAACGGCTCTTTGAACGGGACCTGGAGATGAGTCAGCGTGACATGCTCAACTGCGCCGGTCATGACGAAACCTCCGCAAGCGAACCATCCTGCGACTCTCCATCATAAAACGGCTCGACGCGGCCAGGCAAGCAAGCGCCCGCTCCGGTCGCGACCGGGGCGCGACGAGTTCCCCGTCCCCCGAGCACCCCGGCGCCCGGCCCCAAGCCCACAACTCTCGATTTCTCACCGACTTGGAGCCGAATCGGGTTGTCGTGCGGCGGCCGACTCGTTAAACTGGTGCCGGAGGTCGTGCCCTGGTTCGAGCCCATGACTCTGGATCGCGCGATGAACAGCACCGAGTCCGATACACCCTGGTATCGTGACGGCCTGTCGTTCGCTTGCACCCGCTGCGGCGCCTGCTGCACGGGAGCACCCGGCTACGTCTGGGTCGACGCCGAGGAGATCGCCCGCCTGGCCGCGTTCCGCGGCGAGACGATCGACCGATTCTCCAAGAAATATATTCGCCGAGTTGGCGACCGTTCTAGCTTGATCGAGCGGCCGAGCGGCGATTGCATCTTCTGGGACAAGCAGGCCGGCTGCACGGTCTACCCCGCTCGGCCTGTTCAGTGCCAGACCTGGCCGTTCTGGCCCGAGAATCTCGAGACGCCTGACGACTGGGAGCGCGTCCGGCGGGCTTGTCCCGGTTCGGGCCGAGGCCAGTGGTTCGGCGTGGAGGAGGTCCGCGCGACCGCCGCGCGGGTGCACACTCCATGATGGTCCCCTCCGCCGAGACTGAGCGACTCGATCCGGCGCGGTTCCGCGAACCGCTCCGCGCGCTCTATGAAACGCTCGATGCCGAGGTCGCACGTCGGGCCCCGGTCTGCCAGTTGAGCGGTCGGTGCTGCCGATTCGCCGAGTATGGACACACCCTGTTCGTCTCGGCACCCGAGGCTGCGCTGCTGCTGGCCGAGGGGCCACCGCCGTCGCGACCGCTCGACCAGGGGGTGACATGCCCCTGGCAGGACGCGCACGGCCGCTGCACCGCGCGCGAGGCCCGACCACTGGGCTGCCGCGTCTACTTCTGCGACCCCGCCTATCAAGATCAGGCCCCCGAGCTGAGCGAGACGTTCATCGCCCGGCTCAAGCGGCTGGCCGACGACCTCGGCCTGCCCTGGGACTACGCCCCGCTCCACGTCCACCTGCACCGGCGCAGGCCGAAGGTCGGCTCTCCTCCGCCCTGGAACCCACCCCTCCTCTCCTGATCCCCCGCCCTCGGCGGGAAATCAAAAATTCATGCTTGGATAGGGCCGCTACCCATCGTTTTTGACTTGACACTACTCCAAGCCACCAATACAGTTGAGCCGATCGCGGATTGGAACAGGCCGGCCCCCTGCATGGAGACGCATCGTGACCAAGAAAGAAATTGTCAAGAAGATCTCCGAGGATATCGGTCTGACCCAGCTCAAGACCAAGGATATCGTGCAGCGGACCCTGGATGCCATCATTCACACACTGGTATCCGAAGGGCGGATCGAGTTGCGGAACTTCGGCGTTTTCGAGGTCAAGCGGCGTGCCCCCCGCAAAGCGCGGAATCCTCGGACGGGGGACAAGGTTTTCGTTCCATCGAAGAACGTGGTGACGTTCAAGCCGGGCAAAGAGATGGAAGAACTGGTCCGAAAGATGAATCCCGAAAATCTTCCCTTATTGGAAGACGAGCCGGATGCCGATGTAGGGATTAACGGACCCGTTGAGCCGGCCGCCGAACCTCGAGCGCAGTCGCCCGCCGGGGCCGATGCTGCGGATTGAATCGCCAGCGAAGGGGAGGGGAGTCCCGACGCCTTTTGCAGGGCCCTGCTTCGGGGATGGGCTGCTGGGAAAGCGGGCAAATGGGGCACGGACTACGACTCGGTCCGAACGTCGTGAACGGAATCAGGCTCGTTGCCAGGGCCAAGTCCCCGGTTTCGAGCCCCCTCGGTCCGGCCCTGTGCGAAGGAAGCGCGCGGGGAGCCGATCCGGGCGGCTACCGAAGGCGGGAGGATCCCCCTCATGCGGAAATCGTTGGTGGCCATCGCACTGCTGGTTGCGGTCCTCGCCACTCTTAGCGAGGGATGTGCCCCCGTCCCCTTGCCGCACTACGCGGCCTACGGTCCCAGACGGGTCGAGGAATTGCTCGTCGATTCGGAAAACCTCCGGATGATCGGCGATGAGTGGGAACGTTTCTGGTTCCTCGACCAGCCCTCGCACTTGACCCCCTTCCGGACCCACGGCGGCCTCGGTCCCTGATCCGGAATCGAAAGGCCATCCTCGTCGCGACCAGACTCACGGTCGGATTCGGGCGCGTTGTCCGATCCGGCCATTTTCATTGGCGAGCCGCCGGGCCGCCGAGTTGAGGCGAGAGGACGAGGTGATCCACTTCGCGGGATTCCTCGCGCTGGCTCTGGGGCTCTGGAACCGGGAATCGGCGCCGTCGAGCACCGCGACCGCGACCCGGTTGTTCGGGTTCTGCGCGGCCTCCATCACCAGGGTGGACGTGCCCATCGAAGAGCCGAGCCAGCCGATCCGATCGCGGGCGAAGTCCTGGCCTGTGGTCCACTTCATGACCGCGCGGGGGTCGCCGTACGTGCAGCTCCCCGCCCAGCGCGGCCATTCCCGTACACCAGCACGATCAGATGCCGATGCCTCAGCTTGGGATAATACCAGCCCCGCAGGGTCAGGCCAGCGTCCGTCCGCGCCGACCATGGCGTGGTGGCGGGCAGACAGCCCTCGGGTCGAGCGAGTGGGAACGATTGAACAGCCTCTTCAATAGGTCGGCCGTCAGGAACGAGATCCCCAGGTGGGCAGCGACGGTCCAGACCGGGGTGGCCCACACCGCACATTTCGCGATCCGCCGCGCGAGACGTGGCCGACGAGCGATCGAATCCATCCAAAATCTCCGTGTCGTGTCCAGACGAGATGATTTCACGTGAGTTGAACACACTCAACTTCGACGAAATGCCGCCATGCCGCAAGTCGAGGCTCCGATCCTCCTGGGCCTTGCCAGCCGAGGGGTCTGAAACTATCCTACGCCATCGCGCGTCCGCCGACCCGTCTCGGAAAATCAGGGCGCATCTCCGACTGTCTCCGATCGTGGGGGCAACCGAAAGTATGGTGGGAATCGGCATCGTCGGCATCGGTTTCATGGGCATGATCCACTACCTGGCCGCGCGCAGCTGTGCAAGGTCGGCGTGGTCGGCCCTCTGCAGCCGGGACCCCAAGAAGCTGGCGGGCGACTGGAGCGGCATCCAAGGGAACTTCGGGCCCCGAGGGACCCAGATGGACCTCTCGGGGCACGCCCGCTACGCGCGACTTCGGCGACCTGCTGGCCGATCCCAGCGTGGACCTGGTCGACCTCTGCGTCCCGAATGACCAGCACGCCCAGCTGGCCATCGAGGCTGCTCGAGGCCGGCAAGCACGTGCTGGTCGAGAAGCCGATCGCGCTGACGACCGCCGACGCCGACGCGATGGTGGCCGCCGCCCAGGCCGGCGGCAAGCTGCTGATGGTGGCCCACGTCCTGCCGTTCTTCCCCGAGTTCGCCTTCGCGGCCGAGGCGGTGCGGTCGGGTCGTTACGGCGGCCTCCGGGCCGCGCACCTGTCGCGGGTCATCTCCAAGCCCGACTGGTCGCCCGGGATCGCCGACGCCAATCGGAGCGGTGGACCGGCGATCGACCTGCACATCCATGACACTCATTTCCTCGGCCTGGTCTGCGGCGTCCCTCGCGCGGTCCAGTCGCGCGGCGTGGTCGAGCGGGACGCGGTCGTCCACCTGACGACCCAGTATCTCTACGACGACCCGAACCTGGCCGTCTCGGCGGTCTCGGGGACGTTGAGCCAGGCGGGCCGGCCGTTCACGCACGGGTTCGAGCTCTACCTGGAACGGGCCACGCTCGCCTTCGAGTTCGCCAACCTGGCCGGGCAGGCGCACGTGGCGACCCCGTTGTCGGTGATCCTGCCCGACGGGACCGTCGAGCGTCCCGAACTCGGCTCGGGGGATCCGATCGACGCATTCGCCGGCGAGCTGGATGCCGCCGTCGCGTCGGTCGCCTCGGGAGAGGCGGCGCCGCCGCTCTCGGGCGCACTGGCCCGGCAGGCGCTGAGGATCTGCCATGCCGAGATCGAGAGCGTCAAGACCGGCCGACCCGTCGCGATCAACTAAGGGGCCGGTCGAGATCAGGAATACCGCACACGATTGTATGCAGGTGATCAAGAACCGCGCCGCAACGGATCGCCGCAGGGTGTCCCGCGTCCCGACCGCCGGTCGGGGTCGCGGATTTGTGGAAGGATGTTCTCTCAAGACGGTCGAAACCGGCTGTGCCGATGCCGTAAGAAGGGAGGACAGGAAGTCCGCCTCGACATCGCCGGATCAGGAGGAGAAGGGTGATGCCGCTGACCTTGTCGGATCTGATCCATCCGACGGCCGTGATCGATCCCGAGGCGGAAATCGCGCCCCGACGTCCAGATCGGTCCTTATGCCATCATCGAGGGCCCGGTGCGGATCGGCCCGGGCTGCGTCATCGAGGGCCATGCCTGCCTGTGCGGCCCCATGACCCTGGGCTGCGAGAACTTCGTCGGCCACGGCGCCGTGCTGGGCAAGAGCCCGCAGCACAAGGGCTACCGCGGCGAGGCCACCATCTTGCGGATCGGCGACGGCAACGTCTTCCGCGAGCACGTGACGGTCCATCGCGGGACGGTGCAGGGGGGCGGGCGAGACCTGGATCGGCGACCGCAACATGTTCATGATCGGGTCGCACCTCGGGCACGACGTCCGCGTCGGCAACGGCTGCACGCTGGTCAACGGCGCGCTGGTCGCCGGCCACGTCGTCCTGTACGACGGCTGCATCCTGTCGGGCCACTCGGCGGTGCAGCAGCGAGTCCGGATCGGCCGGCTGGCGATGCTCGGCGGCCTGGGCTCGACTTCCAAGGACGTCCCCCCGTTCGTGCTCCAGCAAGGCTACAACTGCGTCACCGGCCTGAACACGATCGGGCTGCGCCGCGCCGGCTTCGCGGTCGAGTCGATCGCCGCGCTGCGCGAGGCCTTCCGCATCCTCTACAAGGAGGGGAGGACCCTCGGCAATGCCCTCGATCGGATCGAGGCCGACCTGGGCCATGTCCCCGAAGTCGCCGAGTTCGTCGCCTTCATCCGCGAGACGACCCTGGGCATCAACCCGGCACGCGGCACCGATCGCCAGAATCGCACCTTCTGAGGCTGGGGATGGAGGTGATGAATTCCTGACCCCGATCCCTTCATCTCCATCCCCTCGAAGGAGTGCGGCACGTGGCTTGCCACATATCAATTCCCGGAAACACACGACTCCACGAGGGATCCGATGTCCGGGACCCTTCGTGGAGTCTCGGGATTTCCCCAAGACGCGACACCTCTGATGGCCGCCCATATCGAAATATCGAAACTTCCTCGGTTTTTGGAGCTTGCTGCCGAGCATGCTGCTCTCGTCCGCCGCGTCGACCCGCGCGGCCGACGTCCCGAAGCTCGCGAGCACGTGGACGTGGTTGTGAACGAACATGAGCGGGGAGACGCACCGCCATCTCCTGGAAGTCGAGAAGATCGGCACCAGTCTCGCCGTGCGCCGAGCGGTTCGATGAAGTGCCGCCCGTCTCAGTCAGCGACCGGAAGCTCGACAGGAAGGAGATCCATTTCTCGATCGTCCGCGTCGCGGTGCGCGGATTACATCGGGGCCGTGTCCGAGACGCCGACACCATCAACGGAACGGTCCTGGGGACGCTTGAGAGCGAATCCACCGAATTCGTCTGGAAGGCCACGCGGCAGAAGGCCGCACCGCACGCGGTCGAGGAGCCACGCCCCGAATAGCCGGAGTCCTGTGACGTGCTGCTCCCGAGACCGGATGCTCGCGAAGGAGCCGGGTCTCTATACGCCCGAGGGTGGCCCGCGCCTGTCGGCCGGAGGCGCGCTGTCGCCGCCGTCGCTGTGCGCGGTTGTTCCGGGGCCTGCGCCGAGACAGTGCCGGCCGGGGCGGCATCGCGCCTGGATTCTTGGCGCGACCCAAGAGCTCGCGGACCCGGCGCAGCTCGGCATCGTCCAGTTCGCCGGCGGCATGCGCTTGCTCGAGGTCCGAGATCACGTCGTACTCGGTGATCGGCTCCTCCTCGGCGACCTCGAGCTTGAGCCGGAAGATGAGCGGCACGCCCACGATGATGGCGATCACCATCAAGACCAGGGAGAGCATGGTCTGCCACTGCCCGCGCAGCAAGATCAACGCATTCGGTGCGATCGCCGCCACGTGAGTGATTGCTCCCCTGAGTACCCCGGGTGACCCCGAACGGTCCGGGAGGGTCAACCGGGGCCGGAATATCCCGCCGTCGCCATCGATCATCCCGGAATCGACGCTTCTTTTTCAAGGGGCCCGCCAAAGACCGCCCCGGGGACGGTGCTGCCGCTTGCCTCGCCTGCTGGAGATTGTATACTATGTACCTTGGCAGACACAAAGGGCCGATCGGGCTGAGCCGCTCGGATCCTCTCACGATTCGGTGCCGAAGGCTTGGCGTCCTCGTTGAAGGGCCGTTCACAGGAGGGTCGTGGACCATGCGACATCCCCGATTCGGTTTGGCGGTCGCGTTGGGTGTTTTCCTGCTCATCCCTGCGGGACGGGCACACGCACAGCTAGCTGGCGGCTTGGGCAATGACCCCTTCTCCCTTTACTACGGCTTTTATCTCCCGCACCAGGCGGCGATCGCCGCCCAGCCGACCCCGCTCGACACGATCAACGCAGTCACGGCGGCGCGGCAGTTCACCGCAGTGACCGACCGTGCCGCGCTCTACGACCCGATCTCACCCTATAGTGACGAGGAACTCGATCCGCTCGCCCCCTTCAGCGCCCGGCGCGGTCGAGGTCGGACGGCGACCATCCCCAACTTCGCGAACAATGCGCGGGGGACAGGCCCGGCCCTCTATTACAACCGCCTGGCACGCTATTATCCCAACCTTCGGTCCACCGGTCGCGGTCCCAATCGCAACCTAGCCCACGTGCGTTCCGGACGATTCGGCGGGGGAGGGGGAGGGATCTCCGGCGGGTTCTCAGGCGGTATGCCCATGCCCTCGTCCTCCTCGTTCCCCGGCGGCCCCGGTTGAGCCGGCCGAGGGATGCGGGTTATTCAGAGAGGAGCATCTGAAAAGTATGCCAATGGATGTCGGACCCTCGATCGCGGACGCGAGGGAAGATCGAGAATTGCCGGCGATGGGACCCCGACCAACAGCGGTTGACGCCCGTTGAACGGACCAACTTGATCGCATACCTCCGTCACGAAGCTGACCCATAGCGCCACCGCCCGCCGTGAGGTTGAGGCACTGGAAAAGACGTGGGCACAGAATCCCCCCAAACGGGTCGAGGCGGATCACCTGTTGCGGTTCGAGTCGGCGATGCCCTCGTGGCTCCGGCTCTCCGTTTGGCCGCCTGCCGCCCGCTGAAGCGTGGCGGCGACTGATGATCCTCTTTCGACTGCTCTATCCGCACCCGGAAGAGATGCCAATCGCTCCCCAGAAACCTTTGAGCCCGGCGGCCGCCCAGGGCGCCACGGGCCGGGTAACCGGACCGGCATCCCCCGAACCATCGCGCGAGCCGATCCCAATATCGGCCCTCCCCTTCTGATCGGGTCTCCTCCTCACGGGGATTCGTGGCGTGGTGGACCGCGACTCGTATTGGATGCGTCGGGCGCTGGCCGAGGCCACGCGTGGTCTCGGCCGCGTCGAGCCGAACCCGATGGTTGGGGCGGTGGTTGTCCGCGACGGCCAGCTCGTCGGAGTCGGACACCACGCGCGGTTCGGCGGCCCGCACGCCGAGATCGAGGCGTTGGTTCAGGCGGGCAACCTGGCGCGGGGGGCGACCCTCTACTTGACGCTGGAGCCCTGCTGTCACTTTGGCAAGACGCCCCCGTGCACCGACGCGGTCCTCGACGCGGGAGTCGCCCGGGTCGTGGCGGCGATGCGCGACCCGTTCCCCCGAGTGGCCGGCGGCGGCCTGGCCCGGCTCCGTGCGGCGGGCCTGGTCGTCGAGGTGGGGCTGGGGGCCAACGCGGCCCGACGGCTCAACGCCCCCTATCTGAAACGGCTGGCGACCGGCCTGCCGTACGTCACCGCCAAGTGGGCGATGACCCTCGACGGCAAGACCGCCACGGCCTCGGGCGACAGCCGCTGGATTTCCGGCCCCCGGTCGCGGGCCTTGGTGCACGAGCTCCGGGGTCGGATGGACGCGATCCTCGTGGGGATCGGGACGGCCCTGGCCGACGACCCTGAGCTGACCGCCCGGCCATCCGGCCCGCGCCAGCCCGCACGGGTTGTGCTGGACGGCGCCTGCCGGCTCCCGGCGACGAGCCGGCTGGCGCAGACCGGCACACGAGGTCCCCGTCTGGGTGGCCGTCACCGACCGCGCCCCCGCCGACCGCCGCGAGGCCCTGGCCGCGCTCGGGTGCGAGGTCCTCGCGTTCGCCGGTGAGGGGCCGGTCCCGATCCGCGACCTGCTCGCCGAGCTCGGCCGCCGGGGCGTAACGAATCTGCTCGTCGAAGGCGGAGGCCGCGTCCTGGGGGCCTTCCTCGACGACGGCCAGATCGATGCGGTGGACGTCTACATCGCCCCCCGAATCGAAGGTGGCGCCCCCGCCTTTACCCCGGCGCAAGGCCTCGGCCACCTTCGCATGGCCGACGCGCTGCGGCTCGAACGGCACGAGATCAGCGTCATCGACGGCGACCTCCACCTTCAAGGCACTCTGCCCCCCTCCTGGCGGCTCGACGAGTGACCTTGACCCGATCCAGATCGGGGCGTACAGTCGATATAAGTCGAGATGGCATGGATTTTGCTCGAACTCTTCCAGGGAGCCTCCGACCTCGTGAGGGAGCCGCGACGCGAGCCTTCGGGAGATAACCGTTGGCCCCCAAGGCCGTGGTGGGCCGGGTCAGTCTCTACCTGCGACAGCTCGAAGCCTTCCAGCATCAGGGCCGGACCACCGATCTCGAGCAGCCAGCTCGGCGCGGCGCTGTCGATCAAGAACGCGCAGGTCCGCAAGGACCTCGCGTTCTTCGGCCAGTTCGGCTACCCCGGCATCGGCTACCGGATCGAGGAGCTGATCGCCGCGCTGCGGCACATCCTGGGGATCGACCGCGACTGGCCGCTGGCGCTGGTCGGGCTGGGCAACCTCGGCCGGGCCTTGCTCAAGTATCGCGGGTTCCGGAGCCGCGGGTTTCACATCGTCGCGCTGTTCGACAACGACCCCGACAAGATCGGCCAGATCCACGACGGCCTGACGGTCGAGCCGATCGAGGCAATGCCCAAGGTTGTCGTCGCGCGGAGCGTTAGCCTGGCGCTCCTGAGCGTCCCGGCCGAGGCGGCCCAGCGCGTGGCCGAGCAGATGGTCGCGTGCGGCATCCTCGGGATCTTGAATTTCGCTCCCGTCCCTCTGAGCGTCCCCCCCGCCGTCAACGTCGTGGCCGTCGACCTGAGCGTCCAGCTCGAGCACCTGGCCTACAAGGTCCAGAACACCCAGGGGGGGATTTCCTTCGCCGGATTGTCTTTCCGCGCGCCTGGCAATTCGCTAGGATAGAAATAACTCCCATTACCCGGTGGTGAAACGGTATCACAACAGGTTTTGGTCCTGTTTTTCCAGGTTCGAATCCTGGCCGGGTAGCTCTTTCAATGAAGGTCGCCGGGAACGCCCTGGCAGCCTTTTTCTCTGCGAGACTTCGCCACGTTTTCTGCTGAATCCCAGGGATTCGCAAAGAGCCTCCATGCCCTTCGTGGATATCGCTGTTTGAATTACTTGAACAAGTGGGCGAGCCACTTTCCGAAACTCTCGAATTGCTTGCCCACTTGCTTGACAGACGACGATCTACTCAGGCTCTCGAATCGCTTCCCGATGCTCTGAACTTTGACCGTCTTCCCCAGGTGCTTCAGGCCCTCGCCGTCGCCCTTGAGGGCCGCCCGGACATACGCTTTGCCCACCTGGAGCGTGTCGTGCGAGAACGAGAGCTTGACGTACTTCGCACCGACATGCCGGACGTCTTGCGACGAGACGAGAGCCAGTCCGCTCCGGAACGTGGTGGGCTTCTGCCCCTGATGCGCCACCGCACCGGGGGCCAAGGGGCGAGAGAGTTCCGGATTGATGATGGCGGCATGAATCGGGGTGGCCGTGCTCGGCAGGCGGCGCTCCTCCATCGCCTCGAAGGAGATCGAATGCCGTCGGCCCCACCAGGGCCGCGCACCGTCGCGAAATGTCATTCTGAGTCGACATGGGTTATCAATCCTGGCTCGTCTTCTACAGTAATACCGTAACCTCTTTCATTGCCATGACTTACGTCGATTTTCTCGTTTGACGTAAGTCTCTGGTATCAAAGACGTTGTGGCGCCTAGTGCCACGAAAATAGCGCAACTTGTTAGTTGTCAATCACTTGGGTTGACCCAGGGTCGAAATCTTAACTCTTTGATATGCCTTAACTTACAACGATGGTGTCGAAGACGAGCCTGGGTCCCTGGACTGCGCGGGTTACTAACGTAAGCGCCCGTATCTTTATCATCGGCATGACGGGGTAAGGAGGATGACAAATTGATCGCTTTTTCCCAACAGGAGGATTGCGCCGCACAGATCGGCGGGGCGTCGAAGTCAATGCGGGAAAAATCGATCGTTTTGACGTCTCGGCTTCCGAGCCGTTATCGTATTCCTCTCCGGTGCTTGATCCCGGGCCGCCTTCCTGCGAGTGCCGGATTGCCCTTCCGCGATTCGTCAGCGCGGATCAGCCCAAAGGGATCGAGGACGTCGTCGGCCTGAAGACCGACGCCCCCGCCACACGGCCCGCCTGACCCGGGTCGCGAACTTCCGGCTGACCCTCGGTGTCCTTCCGGTCAACCCTCCTCGCGAGGGCCGCAACTCGCTATCCTGGACGTTGTACGTGCGAGATTACGTCCTTTTGTGGCCAGTCAAGGATGGCGGTGGGGAGAGCCCACCCGCTCGGAGAGAGTGTTCCTTGCCGTCATCGCTCGAAATCGAAGAGGGAAGCCGTTAATGCCCGAGACCCTGTTCCAGAAGGTATGGAAGCGCCATGTGGTGACCACGACGGATGAGGCGACACTGCTCTATATCGACCGCCACCTGATTCACGAGGTGACGAGCCCGCAAGCCTTCGAGGGACTCCGGCTCGCGGGTCGGACGGTCCGCCGGCCCGACCTGACGTTCGCCACGCTCGACCACAACGTGCCGACCGAGAACCAGCTTGACATCCGCGAGCCGATGTCGCGGCGGCAGGTCGAGACGCTCCGGGCCAATTGCCGCGAGTTCGGCATCACGCTCTACGACATGGGCAGTGGCCACCAGGGAATCGTCCATGTGATCGGCCCCGAGTTGGGGTTGACGCTCCCTGGTCTGACGATCGTCTGCGGCGACAGCCATACGAGCACCCACGGCGCTTTCGGGGCCCTGGCGTTCGGCATCGGCACCAGCGAGGTCGAGCACGTCCTGGCGACGCAGACGCTCTGGCAGGGCCAGCGGCCCCGGTCGCTCGGCGTCGAGGTCACCGGCCGGCTGGCCCCGGGGCTGGAGCCCAAGGACATCATCCTCGCTGTCATCCGCACCATCGGCACGGGCGGCGCGACCGGGCACGTCATCGAGTACTACGGACCGGCGATCACGGCGCTCTCGATGGAAGGGCGGATGACGATCTGCAACATGTCGATCGAGGCCGGCACCGCGCCGGGCTGATCGGGCCGGATGACACGACCATCCAGTACAGCACCACGGGCGACCGCCCCTTCACCCCCAAGGGCGCGGCGCTCGACGCCGCGCTGGCCGACTGGAAGGCCCTGCGGACCGACGACCCATCGGCCTTCGACCGCCATGTGACTCTCGACGCCAGTGCGCTGGTACCGCAGGTCACCTGGGGGACCAACCCGGCGATGACGGTGGATGTGACCGGCCGCGTCCCCGAACCTGAGGAAGTCCCCTTCGCCAGCCGCGAGGACGCCCGGCGCGCCCTCGACTACATGGCCCTGAGCCCCGGCACACCCATCACCGAGATCCCGGTCGACGTCGTCTTCATCGGCTCATGCACCAACGGCCGGATCGAGGACCTCCGGACCGCAGCGCGAGTCCTCCGGGGCCGCAAGGTCGCTCCCGGCGTCCGTGCCATGATCGTCCCCGGCAGCGAGGCGGTCCTGCACCAGGCCGAGGCCGAAGGGCTCGACCGCATCTTCACTGCGGCCGGCGCCGAGTGGCGGCAGTCGGGATGCAGCATGTGCCTGGCGATGAACCCCGACAAGCTCAAGCCCGGCCAGCGCTCGGCGAGCACCAGCAACCGCAACTTCGAAGGCCGCCAGGGCCCCGGCGGACGCACGCACCTCGTCAGCCCCGCCATGGCCGCCGCCGCCGCCGTCGCCGGCCACTTCACCGACGTCCGCCAACTGCTCCAATAACACGCGGGGAGAGTGGAGTCAGAGGAAGATCCATACAATTCCCCATCTCCTCTCCTCCATTCCCCACCTGAGAGACTGCCATGGAATCATTCGTGACCCATCGGGGTCGGGTCGCCGTGCTCGATTGGTGCGATGTCAACACCGACCTGATCATCCCGGCGCGGTACCTGAAGCGGATCGAGCGGACCGGGTACGGCCCGCTCCTCTTCGCCGACAAGCGGTACGCGCGCCGGCGGCGCGCCGGAGGCCGACGCTCCCGAGCGGTACGGCTCCGAGAACCCGGACTTCCCGCTGAATCGGCCCGAGGCGCACGGGGCGACCGTCCTGGTCGTCGGCCGCAATTTCGGTTGCGGCTCCAGCCGCGAGCACGCCGTCTGGGCCGTGGCGCAGGCCGGCTATCGCGCGGTCATCGCCCCGGGCAAGGGCGAGGGCTTCGCCGATATCTTCGAGGGGAACGCCTTCAACAACGGCCTGCTGCCGATCGAGCTGGTCGTCGCCGACTGGCAGGCGATCGTCGATGCCGCCCGTTCCAAGGGAGGCGCCGAGGTGACCATCGACCTCCGCGACCAGACCGTGACCCTCCACCCGGCGCAGGGCGGCCAGACGTGCCAAGCGTTCGAAGTCTCCGAGGCCGATCGCCACCGGCTGCTCAACGGCCTCGACGCCATCGCCGAGACCCTGCTCAACGACGAAGCAATCCGCAATCACGAGCGGACCGCCGCCACCTGGATCACGCCCCAGCCGGCCTGACGCTCCTACACCCTCGTGACCTCTGCTTCTCGGGGGGCGCCCCCAGCACGCGGGGCGCCCCCGACTTTCACTCCGCGCCGCGAGTCGAGTGCCCTGGCAAGGAGGTCTTTGGACGTTCTCACAGCAGGCGGGCAGAGTGGGGGACAGCGCGGACACTTTGCCCAGCAAAGATAGCCCTGATGCCGCAGTAAACTCCAATAAGCCAAGCACTTCCGCGTTACTTACTGCCACGGTGTCCACTACTGAAACTGTCCGCGCCTGTCCGCCCGCCACGAGAAAGACCCTAACCTTTGTCGGGCAAAGTGTCCGCGCTGTCCCCCAGTCTGCCCGCCTGCTGTAGAGAAAGTCCCCAAGGCGACGTTGTCGGGAGTCGGGCAGGGATCCACCCTCTGGCACCCTCGGTTCGATCATGACTCAAACGCGTCCCGGAAAGATTGTGCCTCCCGCCGGGGAGGCGGTATTCCCTTGGGGGAGGCCCGCCGCCTCCGGCGGGCACAAACTTCCCGGGATTCGTATCAGAGGGTGGCGCTCCCGGGCGGGGCAATCAGCAGGGGAGAGCGATCCCGGGCACGGAGCGAGCTCGGCCATCCCATCAGGTATTCGTCGATGTGCCGCGCGGCCTCGCGGCCCTCGGCGATCGCCCAGACGACAATGGACTGGCCGCGACGACAATCGCCCGCGGCGAAGATGCCCGGCTGCGAGGTCATGTAGCGGCGGTCGGAGCGGATCGCGCCGTTCTCGGTCAGGGCGATCTCGAGCGCCTGGGGCAAGACCGGCTCGGGGCCCGAGAAGCCGATCGCCAGGAGCACGAGCTCGCACGGGAAGACCAACTCGGTGCCGTGGATCTCCTCGAACTGCCGCTCCCCGGCCTCGTCGAAGTACTGCTGGACGCGGACGGCGTGCAGCTCCTTGACGTGGCCGCGGTCGTCGCTGACGAACTGCTTGGTCTTGATCTGCCAGTCGCGCTTGCCCCCTTCCTCGTGCGCAGGGCGAGATCCGGAGGATCTTGGGCCAGAGGGGCCAGGGGGTCTCCGGGTTCTCGTTCTCGGGCGGGCGCGGGTTATAGTCGAGTTGCAGGACCGACCGGGCCAGATGGCGATGGCACGTGCCCAGGCAGTCCGCGGCCGTGTCGCCGCCGCCGATGATGATGACGTTCTTGCCGGTGGCGAGAATCGCGTCGCCATTACCATGCTCGCCGAAGCCGCGGCGGTTCTGCTGGTTCAGGAAGGGCATCGCCAACTCGACCCCCTTCAGGTGGCGGCCGGGGATGTCAAGGTCGCGCGTCTGGGTGGCGCCGACCGTCAGCAGGAGGGCGTCATGGTACTCGCGAAGCTCGTGCGGGTCGACGTTCCGGCCGACCTCGGCGTTGACAACGAACCGGACCCCCTCGGCCTCGAGCTGTTTGATCCGGCGCTGGACGTAATACTTGGCCATCTTGAAGTCGGGGATGCCGTAGGTGAGGAGCCCGCCCGGCCGGTCGTCGCGCTCGAAGACCGTGACCGCGTGCCCGGCCCGGCGCAATTGCTGGGCGGCGGCCATTCCCGCCGGGCCGCTGCCGACGATCGCCACGTGCTTGCCGGTCTCGTGGTCGGGGGGTGCTGGCACGATCCAGCCCATCTCCCAGCCCTTGTCGACGATCGCCGCCTCGATGTTCTTGATCGTCACCGCCGCCCCGCTCAGGGCCAGCACGCACGACGGCTCGCAGGGGGCGGGGCAGGTCTTGCCAGTGAACTCGGGGAAGTTGTTCGTGTCGTGCAGGACCCGCAGCGCCTCGTGCCAGCGGTTGCGATGCACAAGCTCGTTCCAGTCGGGGATCAGGTTCCCGAGCGGGCAGCCCATGTGGCAGAACGGGACGCCGCAATCCATACAGCGCGACGCCTGCGCGCGGACACTCTCCTCCGGCATCGGCTGGTAGAGTTCCTTGTAGTCCTTGATCCGCTGGTGGATCGGACGCGGAGTCGGCTTCTGGGGCTCGATGTTCAGGAAACCTCGGGGGTCGGCCATGAGGAGATCTCCATGCCCTCAACCGTTGATCAGTTCCCACTGTCGCTGCACGATCTTGCTCCGCTCGAGCACCCGGCGATAGTCGCGGGGGAAGACCTTGACGAAGTGCCCGAGGGCGGTGGGGAAGTCGTTGACGATCTCGTCGCCGACCGTCGAGCCGGTGTAGAGGACGTGGCGGTTGACCAGGTTGCTCAGCAGGCCGATATCCTTGTAGTCCTCGACGGGCATGAGGTCGACCATCTCCGGGTTGCAGCGGTCGCGGAAGAGGCCCTCGGGGTCGTAGACGAAGGCGATGCCGCTGCTCATCCCGGCGGCGAAGTTGCGGCCCGTCGGGCCGAGGATGACGACCACGCCGCCGGTCATGTACTCGCACGCATGGTCGCCTACCCCCTCGACCACCGCTTTGGCGCCACTGTTTCGGACGGCGAACCGCTCACCGGCGAGGCCGCGGAAGTAGGCCTCGCCGCTGGTGGCCCCGTAGAGCGCCACGTTCCCGACAATGATGTTCTCCTCGGCGGGGCAGGAGAACTCCGGGGGCGGGGCAACGATCAGCTTGCCACCCGAGAGCCCCTTGCCGATGTAGTCATTGGCATCGCCACGGACCCGGAGTGTGAGGCCCCGGGTCAGAAATGCGCCGAAGCTCTGGCCGGCATGCCGGTGAACTGGAGGTCGATCGTGTCCTCGCGCAGCCCCGACTCGCCGTACCGGGCCGTGATGAAGTAGCTCAGGAGCGTGCCGACCGTCCGGTTCCGGTTGGTGATCGGCAGGGTCCGCTGGACCCGCTTCTGATGCTCCAGCGCGTCCTTGCTGACTCGAAGCAATTCCCAGTCGAGCTGCTCGGCCAGGATGTCCGGCTGGCGCTCGACGCAGCGGATGGGGGTGCCATGGGGGACGTCCGGTCGTGTCAGCAGCGGCTCGAGGTCGAGGGACTTCGCCTTCCCGTGCGCTTTGAGGTCCATCGCAGAGAGCTGGTCCGAACGCCCGATGATCTCGTCGAGGGTCCGGAAGCCCATCGTGCTGAGGTATTCGCGGACTTCCTCAGCGACGAAGAACAGGTAGTTGACGACCTGCTCGGGCGTGCCCTTGAACTGCGCCCGAAGCACGGGGTCCTGAGTGGCGATGCCGACCGGGCATGTGTTCAGGTGGCACTTCCGCATCATGACGCAGCCCATGGCGATCAGCGGGGCGGTGGCGAAGCCGTACTCCTCGGCGCCGAGGCAGGCAGCGACGATGACGTCGCGGCCGGTCTTGAACTGGCCGTCGGTCTGGAGCCGGACACGGCCGCGGAGGCCGTTGCGGATCAGTGCCTGCTGGGTCTCGGCCAGGCCGAGCTCCCAGGGGATGCCCGCGTGGCGGATGCTCGAGAGCGGCGAGGCGCCGGTGCCGCCGCTGTCGCCGCTGATCAGGATCCGGTCGGCGTAGCCCTTGGCCACCCCGGTGGCGATCGTCCCCACGCCGGCGGCGGCCACCAGCTTGACGGAGATCTCGGCGTGCGGGTTGGCGTTCTTCAGGTCGAAGATGAGCTGCGCGAGGTCCTCGATGCTGTAAATGTCGTGGTGTGGCGGGGGCGAGATCAGGCCGACACCCGGCGTGCTGTAGCGGGTCTTGGCGATGAAGTTGTCCACCTTATGGCCGGGGAGTTGGCCACCCTCGCCCGGCTTGGCCCCCTGCGCCATCTTGATCTGGATCTCGGAGGCGTTGGCCAGATAGTGGGCGGTCACGCCGAACCGGCCGCTGGCGACCTGTTTGATGGCGCTGCTTCGCCAGTCGCCGTTGGCGTCGCGCTTGAACCGGGCGGGGTCCTCGCCCCCCTCGCCGGTGTTGCTCCGGCCGCCGATCCGGTTCATGGCGACGGCCAGCGCCTCGTGCGCCTCCTTGCTGATGCTGCCGAAGCTCATCGCGCCGGTGAAGAACCGCTTGACGATCTCCTTGGCCGGCTCGACCAGCTCCAACGGGATCGGCTTGCGCCCCTTGCGGATCTCCAGGAGGCCGCGGAGCGTGCAGCAGTGGCGACTCTCGTCATTGGCCGCGTGGGCGAACTCCTTGTAGCTGGCGAACTCCCCCTTCTTCAAAGCGTGCTGGAGCTTCTGGATCGTCTCTGGATTCCACATGTGGTACTCGCCGCGGCGCCGCCACATGTGCTCGCCGCCACCGTCGAGCTCCGGCTCCTCGGGGTCGGGGAGGTTCGGGAAGCCGATCTCGTGCCGCTGGAGCGACTCCCGCGCGATGACGTCGAGCCCAATCCCCCCGATCCGGCTGGGGGTCCCGGTGAAGTAGCGGTCGATCAGCTCCCGGCCCAGACCGATGGCCTCGAAGATCTGCGCGCCCGGTAGCTCATCAGGGTGCTGATCCCCATCTTGCTGAAGATCTTCAGGAGGCCCTGGTCGATCGACTTGCCGAAGTTTTTCACCGCCTGTGCCAGGTCAAGGGGCGTCCCCTGCGGGTCGAGCAGCATCCGGTCGCGCGCCAGCCCTCGGAACGTCTCGAAGACCATGTAGGGGTTGACCGCCCCCGCGCCGTAGCCGATCAGGAGGGCGAAATGATGGACCTCGCGGGCCTCGCCGGTCTCGACCACGAGGCCGCAGCGCGTCCGCAGGCCGGCCCGGATCAGGTGATGGTGCACGCCCGCCGTCGCCAGCAGCGCGGGCATGGGGACGTGCTCGGCATCGACGCCGCGATCCGAGAGGATGAGGATCGTCGTCCCGCCGGCGACCGCCTCGGCCGCCTCGGCGCAGAGGCGCTCCAGGACGTCGGCGAGCCCCGTCTCGCCTCGGGAGCGCTCAAAGAGCAGGGAGAGGGTCCGGACCTCGAAGCCCGGCCGGTCCAGGGCGCGGATCCGCGCCAGGTCCGCGTCGAGCAGGGTGGGCGACGTGAGCCGGAGCAGCCGCGCGTGCTCCGGGGTCTCCTCCAGCAGGTTCGCCTCGCTCCCCAGCAGCGACTCGGTGTTCATGACGATCTTCTCGCGGATCGGGTCGATCGGCGGGTTCGTCACCTGGGCGAACAACTGTTTGAAGTAGTTATAGAGCAACTGGCCCCGAGGGCTCAGGACTGCCAGGGGAATGTCGGCCCCCATGCTCGAGACCGGCTCCTTGCCGTCCTGGGCCATGGGCAGGAGGATCCGGAAAAGATCCTCCTGGGTGTATCCGAACGCCTGCTGCCGGGGGAGGAGGCGCGACAGGTCGGGCTCGGGCAGCTCGGCCAGCTCGGGCAGGTCGCCGAGCCCGAGGTGGTGCTGCTCGACCCAGAGGTGGTAGGGCTGCCTTCGGGAGATTTCCTCCTTGAACTCGCCGTCGCCGATGATCCGGCCGTTGCCCGTATCGACCAGGAACATCTTGCCCGGCTGGAGGCGGCCCTTGCAGCGGATTTTCCCCGGGGGAATCGGCAGCACGCCGACCTCGCTGGCCATCACGACCAGGTCGTCGTGGGTGATCACGTAGCGGCTCGGCCGCAGGCCGTTGCGGTCGAGCGTGGCCCCGATCAGGGTGCCATCGGAGAAGATGATGCTGGCCGGGCCGTCCCAGGGCTCCACCAGGCAGCGATGATACTGGTAGAAAGCCCGGAGTGCGGGGTCGAGGCCCGGCAGGCCCTCGTAAGCCTCGGGCACCAGCATCAGCATCGCGTGCGGCAGGCTCCGGCCCGATTGGACGAGCAGCTCCAGCGCCTGGTCGAGGATGGCCGAGTCGCTCAGGCCCTCGAACTCCAGGGGGAGCACCTTGTCCAGGCCAGCCCCGAAGCCGGCGTTGCGCATTCGGGGCTGGCGCGCCTTGAGCCAGTTGACATTGCCCTGGAGCGTGTTGATCTCGCCGTTGTGGGCCAGCAGGTGGAATGGCTGGGCCAGGGCCCACTGGGGGAAGGTATTGGTACTATAGCGGCTGTGAACCAAGGCGAGCACCGACTCCATGCTCGGGTCGGAGAGGTCGGGGTAATACTCCGACAACTGGTCGGCCTTGAGCATCCCCTTGTAGACGATGGTCCGGGCGCTGCAACTGGCGATCGCGAGCCAGAACGGGTCGGCGTGGGTGCCCTCCGCGGCGGTCCAGCGCTCGGCGCGGCGACGGATGATGTAGAGCGCTCGCTCGAAGGCCTCCGCGTCGCGCGTCGCCTTGCCGCGGCCGATCAGCAACTGCTCCATGACCGGCTCCTGCGATCGCGCCAGCCAGCCGATCGCGGAGGAGATGACCGGGACAGGCCGCCAGCCGAGCACGACCTGTCCTTCCTCGACGACGAACGCCTCGAGGGTCTGTTGGCAGAGCAGGCGCTGGGTGCTTCCCCTGGGCAGAAAGACGAAGGCGACCGCGTACTCGCCGGGGTCAGGAAGCCGGACCTTGAGCCGATCGGCCTGCGCCTGAAGAAGGCGTCGGGCATCTGGAGGAGAATCCCCGCGCCGTCGCCGGTGTCCTGATCGCAGCCGCACGCCCCGCGGTGCTGGAGGTTCCGGAGGATCTGAAAGCCACTCTGGACGGTGGCGTGGCTCTTCTGCCCGTTCAGGTGGGCCACGAACCCCACGCCGCACGAGTCCTTCTCGAACATCGGGTCGTAGAGGCCCTCTCGGCGCAGGGCGCGCGGTACGTGTCGGGTTGCGGTTCGACGCGGTCGCATGGGTTCATCCAGGAGGTTGCCGCGCGGGCCTGGGAGATCGGCCGAATGCGGAGAATTCATCACCGGCGGCGAATCCACCGGTCGATTCGGACGGGGCTAAGGGATCATGAGGCTGAATAAGCAGAAGACTGCAAGTCCCGTACCCCAACGATCTAACAGACATAAGTTGAATTGCACAAAAGATATGGGTCTGAACGGCAGGTCCGAGCACGACCACCGACCCATCCTCCTGCCTGCGAACTGGGCAGTCACTGCCTTGATGAGGTCGATGGGCTTGGGTTCGGTCGGCGCGGCGAAACCTGGTCCCGAGATCGTGCCTGGCCTCGAAGTCAGGACCCACCTCAATCCGTGATGCCAAGAAGCCGACGGCGCATCGCATGACAATCATCATCGGGTCAGTGGCGCGGAGTGTCTTCGGATTCGGCGCCACGGGCTGGGCTGGGAAAAGTGGCGTCAGCAGCAGTCGACACCATTTTCCCGACCGTCACGGATTTCGGGGGACGGCCTTTTGTGCTAACTGACACGACAAAACGACCCTGGTCCCCGTGCGGCTGGGAGGGAGGTGGATCATGGCCGAAGGTCGCGCGACAGGAGTCCCGCCGAACGTTTCCATCCACGACCGCTTTCCCGACAGTGGATCGCAAAACCTCCTGGTCGCTTCCTCCCTCGGCGGATACCGAGATTCATACCCCAAAATCTGTGACGGTCGGCAGATTTTAGCTCGGCGACTGCTCGAGTGGATATCGGAATCGACGAAGAATCCCCGATCGGAATTGCAACTTTCTGACCGATCAGGGTAATGAGCGTGTCGAGGCGCTCGTCCAGACCATGTTATTGATGTGGTGGGCGAGATCATCCTTGGACATGCATCGACCGATGCTCCTCTCCATTATGAAGCAACGCTCGGCCTCGGGGCGGAGGGGCGAATCGCGGCTGCAACGCCTTGACAGCCTTGGATGTCAGCATCACCATTGGGGCGACCTCCTGGCGTAGGGGTTGTTGAGTCGGAGGCGATCCGCAATCATTCTGCCAGGATCTCCCCAGCACCAGGAAGGTCGTTAATTTTCCTGAGTCGATCTGGTGACGTTGTATTCCATCCTAGAAAAAAAATGCCCCCTCGGACAACCTCTCCGTAGGCGAACTTGGGGAGTTTCTCACAAAGGGGCCAAGGACGCAGAGGAGCGGGCGCAAGGGCCATCGGCCTTCCCCAAAGACTTCTCTATCTCTTCAGTGCGTCCTTGGCGCCATTGCGAGAAACTCCTCATTAACCATCTTGGTGGGCCTCGCGACGTTCGACCCATCCTCTGGGGAGAGGCTCTTGGATGACCGCGGTCTTCGATCGGAACCTCGGCGGAGGGCGAATCATGGCGTCGGAAGGGCATGCGCGGGCGGATTCGGCGAAGGAGCGGGTGCTGTCCCGGGTGATCATCGAGGGGGTCTCCCCGGAGGTGGACGGTGGGCGTTTTCCGATCAAGCGGACCGTTGGTGAGGAGGTGGTCGTGTCGGCCGATATCTTCACCGATGGACACGACGTGATCGTGGCCGTCCTGCTCCACCGACCGATCGGGGCCGCCGACTGGAGCGAGGTGCCCATGACCTTCCTGAGCAACGATCGTTGGACGGGCCGGTTCACGGTGACGAAGCCGAGGTGGCATGAGTACTCGATCCGGGCCTGGGTCGATCGCTTCCTCTCCTGGCACAAGGAGTTGGCCAAGAAGCACGAGGCCTGCCAGCCGGACCTCACCAGCGAGCTCCTGGAAGGGGCGATGCACGTCCGCGAGGCGGCCGAGCACGCCCTGGGCCAGGACGCCGACTGGCTCCGCGAGCGGGCCCGCTTCCTGGCCGGGCCGGAGAGCCAATCGGCGCGCGTCTGGGCGGGACTCGACCGCGAGCTGGTCGAGCGGATGTCACGGTACCCGGACCAGCGCGGGATCTGCATCTATGATAAGAAGCTCAACGTCATGGTGGAGCGAGAGCGGGCCCGGTTCGGGGCCTGGTACGAGATGTTCCCCCGCTCCGCGGCCTCGGAGCCGGGCCGGCACGGCACCTTCCGCGACGTCGAGGCGCGGCTGCCGTACGTCGCGGGCATGGGCTTCGACGTCCTCTACCTTCCCCCGATCCATCCGATCGGCCGGGCCTTCCGCAAGGGGCCGAACAACACCCTGACCCCTGGCCCGAACGACCCGGGCAGCCCCTGGGCCATCGGCGGGCTCGAGGGGGGCCACAAGGCCATCCTTCCCGAGCTGGGGACGTTCGAGGACTTCGATCGCCTGGTGGCCAAGGCGCGGGGGATGGGCATCGAGATCGCGCTGGATATCGCATTCCAGTGCTCGCCCGACCACCCCTACGTCCGCGAGCATCCCCAGTGGTTCCGGCATCGCCCCGACGGCACGATCAAGTACGCCGAGAACCCGCCGAAGAAGTATCAGGACATCTATCCGATCGACTTCGAGTGTGACGACTGGAAGGCCCTCTGGGCCGAGCTCCGCGACGTCTTTCTGTTCTGGATCGGCCACGGCGTGTCGATCTTCCGGGTTGACAACCCGCATACCAAGCCGTTCCCGTTCTGGGACTGGGTGGTCAAGGAGGTCTGGGAACGGCACCCCGACACCGTGTTCCTGTCGGAGGCGTTCACGCGGCCGAAGGTCATGAAGCGGCTGGCCAAGGGGGGGTACTCGCAGTCGTACACCTACTTCACCTGGCGGAACACCAAGTGGGAGCTGACCGAATACTTCACCGAGCTGATGCTGGGCGAGTCGGCCGAGTACATGCGGGGCAACCTCTTCGCCAACACGCCTGACATCCTGCCCGAGTTCCTCCAGGTCGGCGGCCGACCCGCGTTCATGATCCGCCTCGTGCTGGCCGCGACCCTGGGGGCAAGCTACGGCATCTACGGGCCGCCGTTCGAGCAGTGCGTCGGCACGCCGGTGCGTCATGGCTCCGAGGAGTACCTCGACTCCGAGAAGTATCAGATCCGCTACTGGGACCTCGACGCGCCCTGGAGCCTGCGCGATTACGTCGCCCGGGTCAACGAAATCCGCCGCGAGAACCCGGCGCTGCACTACAACCACAACCTCCGGTTCTTCGACGTCGAGAACGAGGCGATGATCTGCTACGGCAAATCCACGCCCGACCAGTCGAACCTCATCGTTGTCATCGTCAACCTCGACCCGTACCACACACAATCAGGCTGGATCCACCTCCCCGTGCACGAATTGAACCTGGGCTCCGACCCGGGCGAGACGTACCAGGTCCACGACCTGATCAGCGATGCTCGCTTCCTCTGGCACGGTGAGGCGAACTTCGTGCAACTCGACCCGCATGTCAGCCCCGCGCACATCCTCCGCGTGCGTCGGCGGATTCGGACCGAGCGCGATTTCGACTATTTCATGTGAACTCCAGGCCGTCGGGCGAAGCTGTGCTCCCAGCCTCGTCATTGGCGCCCCGGTCGCGTCCGGGGACTCCTGGCCGCTGGAGACTCTGCCCCAGCCACACAATTGGTACCCTTGCCGAAACTTCCGGGCACTTCCCTCGACAAGTCCCTTGACGAAGGGCTCTTTCTCATGATCCTGTGATTGAAGACAAATCGTCGATCGCGAATGGTAGATGGCGGATGGCAGCTCTCGGCTCGCCCCGGTCTTCGGTTCTCTGCCATCTGGCACCTGCCATTCGATCTCTGTCGTCTGCCATTGGGCAATCTCCGCGGGGTCGTGAAGAGGAACTGAACCACCGGCCCGACCGGTTCCGCATCCCGCTCCGGAGTCTCCCGACGCCGGTCGAGCAGGGCGAGGTGGTCTCAGAGAAAGGACCGTTCGTCGAGCGATGATTATCCTGAGCGACTTCGACCTGCACCTCATCAGCGAGGGGTTCCACGAGCGGCTCTATGAGAAGCTGGGAGCGCGCGTCCTCAAGCTCAACGGTTCGTCCGGGACCCATTTCGCCATCTGGGCCCCGAACGCCCGCGAAGTCTCGGTCATTGGCGACTTCAACGGCTGGAACCCCCGGGCGAACCCGCTGACGCGGAAGGGCGCGTCGGGCGTCTGGAGCGACTTCGTGCCCGCAGTCGGACACGGGACGCGGTACAAATATTCGATCGTCGCCCCCGACGGCGGCTCGCGGTTCGACAAGGCCGACCCCTTCGCCTTCGCCGCCGAGATGCCTCCCGGGACCGCCTCGAAGGTCTGGGACCTGGCGAACTACGAGTGGGGCGACCGCGACTGGCTGGTCCACCGCGCCGCCCGCCAGTCGCTCACGGCGCCGATTGCGATCTACGAGGTCCACCTCGGCTCCTGGATGCAAGACCCCGACCAGGGCAACCGCCCGCTGTCCTACCGTGAGGTCGCCCCGAAGCTGGCCAGCTACGCCACCGAGGTGGGCTATACGCACGTCGAGCTGATGCCCGTGGCCGAGCACCCGGCCCGGGAGTCCTGGGGCTACCAGATGGTCGGCTACTACGCCGCCTCGAGCCGGTACGGCACCCCGCAGGACCTCATGTTCCTGATCGACACCCTGCACCGCCATGGCATCGGGGTGATCCTCGACTGGGTCCCCGCCCACTTCGCCCCCGACCCGCACGGCCTCGCCGAGTTCGACGGCACCCACCTCTACGAGCACGCCGACCCCCGCAAGCGGAACATCCCGCGGTGGAACACGTATGCGTTCAACTACGAGAGCCCCCCGGTCGTCAATTTCCTGATCTCCAACGCCCTGTTCTGGCTCGACAAGTACCACGCCGACGGCCTCCGCGTGGACGGGATCGAGCCCATGATCCGGCTCGACTTCTGGCGGAAGCCGGGAGAGTGGGTGCCCAACAAGTTCGGCGGCAACGAGAACCTCGAGGCCGTCGCGTTCCTCCAGCGGTTCAACCGGAAGGTCCACGACACCTACCCCGGCATCCTGACGATCGCCGAGGACTCGACGCCCCGGCCCAACGTCACGCGACCTGTCGGGATCGGCGGTCTGGGGTTCGACCTGAAGTGGGACCTGGGCTGGGTCCACGACACGCTCGAGCACTACATGGTCCTCGAACCCGCCCGGCGCAAGGAGGCCCACGCGAAACTCGTCTTCCGCATGCACTATGCTTTTAACGAGAACTACCTCCTGCCCCTCTCGCACGACGAGGTCGTCAAGGGCAAGAGGTCGTTCCTGGCCAAGATGCCGGGGGACGCCTGGCAGCAGTGCGCCAACCTCCGACTGCTGTACGGCTACATGTACGTCCTGCCCGGCAAGAAGCTGCTGTTCATGGGCAGCGATTTCGGCCAGTGGCAGGAGTGGGATTCCAGCATGAGCCTCGACTGGCACCTGCTGAACGATTCCCGCCATCGCGGCCTCCAGCGCTGGGTGCGCGACCTCAACACCCACTATCGCGCCGAGCCGGCCCTGCACGAGTTCGACTGCCGGCCGGAGGGTTTCGAATGGGTTGACGTCAAGGGCGCCGAGGGGGGCGTGCTCTGCTTCCTGCGCAGGGGCTCGTCGGAGGAGGACCTGGCGCTGGTCGTCGGCAACTTCACCCCCGACGTGTTCCGAAACTACCGGGTCGGGGTCCCTCGGGGCGGAAGGTGGGAGGAGATCCTCAACAGCGACGCCCCGCTTTACGGAGGCAGCGGCCAGGGCAACCTGGGCGGCTTGAACGCCGCGCCGGTCGGCTGGCATGGACGGTCGCACTCGCTCAATCTGATCCTGCCCCCTCTCGCGATCATCGTCCTCAAGAACACCCGGCGATGACCGGACGACCTTCCCTCGGGGCCTGGCCCGACGCCGACGGCGTACGGTTCCGGGTCTGGGCCCCCGACAAAACACGGATCGAGGTCGTCCTGGAGGGCCCTGAGCCCCGGACGATCCCCCTGGCGAAGCACTCGGACGGGACGTTCAGCGGTCTCGGGCCCGGCCTCGGGGCCGGGTCCCGCTACCGTTACCGTGTCGACGGCCGGGGCCCCTTCCCGGATCCGGTTTCGCGGTTCCAGCCCGAGGGCGTTCACGGCCCTTCCGAGATCGTCGATCCGACCCGATTCGCCTGGACCGATGCAGCCTGGCGCGGCGTCGAGCCCGCGGACCTGATCCTCTCCGAGTTGCACGTCGGCACGTTCTCGCGGGAGGGCACCTTCGAGGGGGTGGCCCACCGCCTCCCGCAACTGGCCGAACTCGGCGTGACGGCGATCGAGCTGATGCCGCTGGCCGACTTCCCCGGCCGGCGCAACTGGGGCTACGACGGTGTGGACCTGTTCGCGCCCGCACGATGCTACGGCAGGCCGGAGGACCTGCGGCGACTGGTGGACGAGGCCCATCGGCTCGGTCTGGCCGTGCTGCTCGACGTGGTCTACAACCACCTGGGGCCTGACGGGAATTACCTGGGCCAGTTCAGCCCCTTCTACTTTTCGAGCCGGCACAAGACCCTTTGGGGACCCGCCATCAACCTCGACGGCGAGCACAGCGCGATGATCCGGGCGTTCTTCGTCGAGAACGCGCTGCACTGGCTCATCGAGTATCATATGGATGGTCTGCGGTTCGATGCCACGCACTACCTGTTCGACGAGGGCCCGCGGCCGTTCCTCGCCGAGTTGGCGGCGCGGGTCCGCGAGTCCATCCAGGATCGCGCCGTCCACCTGATCGCCGAGGATCCGCGCAACCTGGCGGTGATGATCCGGGCCGAGCCGGAGGGGGGATGGGGGCTCGACGCGCTCTGGTCGGACGACTTCCACCACGAGCTGCGCCGCTACCTGGTCGGCGACTGCGAAGGGGCCTTCTGCGACTTCCGAGGCCTCGTGGCCGATCTGGTCCGGACGATCAACCGGGGCTGGCTGTTCTCCGGTAAGTTCTCGACCTACCGCGGCTATCACCGGGGGACCGATCCGGCCGGGCTCGAGCCGCGACGGTTCGTCTTCTACATCCAGAATCACGACCGGATCGGTAACCGGGCGCTGGGAGAGCGGCTGAACCACCAGGTGGACCTGGCCACCTACCGCGCCGCCACCGCCCTGCTGCTCACCACGGCCGCCACGCCCCTCCTGTTCATGGGACAGGAATGGGCCCCGGGCGCGCCGTTCCTCTTCTTCACTGATCACAACGAGGAGCTGGGCCGGCTCGTGAAGGAGGGGCGGCGGCACGAGTTCCGGCACTTCGCGGCGTTCACTGACCCCGCCGCGCTCGAGAAGATCCCGGACATCCAGTCCGAGTCGACCTTCCTCGCCTGCAAGCTCGACTGGGGGGAGCGGGAGCACGAGCCGCATTCCTCGACCCTGCGGCTCACTCAGGCCCTGCTCCGGCTGCGCCGGACGGAGCCGGCGCTGCGGACCGCACGGTCCGGGAGCTTCGAGGCAGTGACCCTCGACGACGACTCGCTGATGCTCCGGCGCGACGCCGAGGACGGCCCGACGCTCTGGGTCGTCGTCCGGCTTCGAGGATCGGGGACCGCCGCGCTCGGGAATCACCTCGCCGCGGCCGGTTGCCGCTGGGAGCTCGTCCTGACGACGGAGGACCCGCCGTTCGCTCCCGACCCGTCGCCGCCGCGCGTCGACCTCGGCGGACCCCGCCCCCTCATTCACTTCGCCTGCCCCGCGGCGGTCCTGCTGCGGTCACAGGCCGAACCCAAGCCACGCTGAATGGTGTCCCTTCCCGGTCAGGCCCCTGTCGAGGAGCGGGAGCGGAGCGGGTTGGACAGGGCGGACTCCCGAGAGGCGCTCACACAATGACCTTGATCATCCCGATGCCACCCTCACCTCGGTGCCCCCTCTCGAAGGAAGAGGGCTGGGGCAAGGGGCCTTTGTGGGTGGCTCGCGATGGCCCGAGCTATCCCTGAATCAGGTCGAAGTAGAAATCGAGCGTCCACCGGGCGATGCTGGTCCAACTGAAGTAATGCTCCACCCGCTCGCGAGACCGCTCACCCATCTCTCGGAGCCGTTCCGGATGCTCGAGGAGTTGATTGACCGCGGCGGCCAGGTTGCGCGCGAACCGCGCCGGGTCTTTGGGCTCGAAGTCCGCGCTGCTCACCGGCTCGAAGGGCACCAGCAATCCCGTCTTCTCGGGGACGACCACCTCCTTGATCCCCCCGACGGCCGAGGCGACCACGGGGGTCTCGCACGCCATGGCCTCCAGGTTGATGATCCCGAACGGCTCGTAGACCGAGGGGCAGACGAAGACGGACGCATGCGTATAGAGAGGGATAATCTCCTCCTTGGGGACGATCTGGGCGATCCAGATGATCGGCGTGGCGGCCTCGCGCCGTGCCTGCTCGACTTGCTCCTCCATCTCGCGCCGATCTCGACCGTGTCCGGGGCCCCGGCGCAAAGCACGACCTGGACCCCCGGCCGGATGTGCTTGATGGCGTTGACCAGGTGGATGATTCCCTTCTGGCGGGTGATCCGGCCGACGAAGAGCACGAACGGCTTGTCCGGGTCGATCTGATACTTCTTCAGCACGGCCAGGTTGGGGGTCGGCTTGTACTGGTTCAGGTCGATCCCGTTGTGGATAATCCGGATCTTCTCGTAGGGGACGCCGTAGAGCGTGTGCACGTCCTCCCGCATCGACGCGGAGACGGCGATGACGCCGTCGGCGTTCTGGTAGGCGGTCTTCTCGACCCAGGAACTCGCGTGGTAGGCATGCCCAGTTGCTCGAACTTCCAGGGGCGGTGCGGTTCCAGCGAGTGCGTCGTGAGGACCAGGCGGGCCCCCGTGAGCCGCTGGACCATGCACCCGGCCAGGTGGGTGTACCAGGTGTGACAATGGACCACGTCCACGTCTCCCATCATCCCCGCCATGACCAGGTCCCTGAGCATCGTCTCCATGAATTTCTTGTGCTTCGGGTCGAGGTACGGCAGGTTGAATTCGGGGTTGATTCCCCGGGCGGTCAAGTTCCCCTGCCGGATGTCCTGGTCACCGAAGCAGAAGATGCTCACGGAATGGCGGCCATTCTCGATACAGGCCAACTCCCGCGTGAGGTATTCGACATGGACCCCGGCGCCCCCGTAGATGTACGGGGGGTATTCGTTGGTAAGGATCCCGATCCGCATTCGGAGCCCCCCTCGTGGAATTCATCCGAAGTATCGTGCCGGCGCGATCGTGCCAGGGGGGCTGGGGCGGGGCGTTCGACGCCCCGGCGGGTCCGGGAGCGACCGGGGAGTCGAAGACTCCGCCCCAGCCCCCCGCGCGCCGATCATTGCACAAAGTGTCCGCTCGTCCGCGCCAGGCCATCGTAGCGCGGGGCGTGACGGACGCAATGACCCTTGTCGAGCAGGGCTGTCGGCACGTCCTCGGCGTGGGTCCCGTTCAGGATCGACTCATGTCGCTCGACGTGCCACCTGCGGCGGGGATGTAGCACTTCAAGACATAGTCCATCACCATCCGATCGGCGTTGAAGCGCCAGCCCAGCGAGCGGATCGCCGACTTCATCCGGGAGATCCAGGCGCGGGGCAACCCATCGTGATCGCGCTGGTAGTAGAGGGGAACGACCTCCTCGGCGAGGGTGCGCTGGAGGCCCTCGGAGTCCATCCGGTCGTGGACCTCGACATTGCTGTGAGTCTCGCCCATCCCGATCGCGAAGCCGTTGGTCCCGTCATAGGCCTCGGCCCACCAGCCGTCCAGGACCGAGAGGTTCAGGCCGCCGTTGAGCACGACCTTCTGGCCACTCGTGCCCGAGGCCTCCAGCGGCCGCCGCGGGTTGTTGAGCCAGACGTCGACCCCCTGCACGAGGTGCCGCGCGACGTTCATGTCGTAGTCTTCCACGAAGACCAGCTTGCCGGAGAACTGGGAATCGCGGGCGAACTCGGCGATCTCGCGCAGGACGTGCTTGCCGGGGATGTCGAGGGGGTGGGCCTTGCCGGCGAAGACGAACTGGACCGGGTACTGGGGGTCGTTGATCAGGGGGGCCAACTGCTCGAGGTCGCGGAAGATGAGGTTGGCGCGCTTGTAGGTGGCGAACCGCCGCGCGAAGCCGATGGTCAGAGCGTCCAGGCTCAGGACGCGATGGGAGCGCAGGAGGATCTCCTTCGGCTCGCCGCGCCGGTCCGCCTGCTGGACAGCACGATGCCGGACGAAGGAGATCAGGCGTGCCTTGAGGATCTGGTGGATCTCCCAGAGCTCGCCGTCGTTGACGTCGTCGATCCGCTCCCAGACGCCGGGCTCGCCGCTCCGCCGGGCCCATTCCGGCCCGAGGTGGCGGTCGTACAGGTGCCGCAACTGGGGCGCCAGCCAGGTATGGACGTGGACGCCGTTGGTGATGTGGCCGATCGGGACCGCTTCCTCGGACCGACCGGGGAAGAGGCCGGTCCACATGGTCCGCGAGACCTGCCCATGCAGCGATGAGACGGCGTTGGCCCGCCGCGAATTCTTCAGGGCGAGCACCGTCATGCAGAAATCTTCGCCCAGGTTGTGCACCGAGACGCGCCCCAGGCCCATCAACTGCTCGAGCCCGATCCCCAGCGCCTCGCGAAGCGGCCCGAGGTGCTCCTCGATCAGCTCCGCGGAGAAGCGGTCGTGGCCGGCGGGCACCGGCGTGTGCGTGGTGAAGACCGTCTGGGTCGAGACCCGGCGCATCGCCTCCTCGAAGCCGATCCCCTCAGTCTTCATCCGGACGCGGATCATCTCCAGCCCGGCGAAGGCACTATGCCCCTCGTTCAGGTGGAGGACGCTCGGGTGGATGTTCAGCGCCCTCAAGGCCCGGAGCCCTCCCACGCCCAGCAGCAGCTCCTGGCGAATCCGGACCCGGTGGTCGCCGCCGTAGAGCCGCGCGGTGAGCTGCCGGTCCTCCGGCGTATTCGCCTCGACGTCGGAGTCGAGCAGCAGCAGGAGAATGCGCCCGACTTTCGCCTTCCAGACCCGCGCCGAGATCGTCACGCCCCGGGTCTCCACCGCCACCGTGACCGGGCGGTGATCCTGGCCGATGAGCAGCTCCAGCGGCAACTGCCGGACGTCAACGTCCAGGTAGTCCTCGTGCTGCAAGCCCGACGTGTCCAGCCGCTGCCGGAAGTAGCCCTGCGCGTAGAACAGCCCGACGCCCACGAGCGGGACGCCGAGGTCGGAGGCGCTCTTGACGTGGTCGCCGGCGAGCACCCCGAGGCCGCCGGAATAGATCGGCAGCGACTCGTGCAGCCCGAACTCCGCCGAGAAGTAGGCCACAGGGCGGGCCTTGAGCACCCCTGTATGGGTCGCCCCCCAGGTCTTCGACGACTGGAGGTACTCCTGCATCCGCCGATAGGCGTGATTCAGCCGGCTGTGCAGGACGAGCTGCTCGGCCCGATCCTCCAGCCGCTCCAGCGACATCCCGGAGAGCAGCGCGACCGGGTTGTGGTCCAGCTCCCGCCAGCGGACCGGGTCGAGCTCGTTGAACAGGCTCGCCGCCTCCGCGTCCCAGCTCCACCAGAAGTTGCGGGCCAGGACCCAGATGCGCTCGTAGGTCGGGGCGATGAACTGCTCGAGCGTGCGGGCCTCGCTGACGATCGGCCCGAGCTGGGCGGCGATCGCGGCCAGCATCGCCATCTCCTCGCGCGCGAAGCTGCGCGGCTCGGCCGTCTGGACCACCAGGACCCCCTGGATCATCCCCTGGTCGATCAGGGGGACCCCCAGGAACGAATGGAAGGCGTCCTCGCCGGCCTCGCGGAAGTATTTGAAGCGCGGGTGCCTGGTCGCGTCCTCGACCATGATGGGCCGGAGTTCCTCGGCCACGAGCCCCGCCAGCCCCTCATGCAGACCCATCCGGACCCGACCGACGCTCTCGGGGCGGAGACCGACCGTCGCCGCCAGCACCAGGTTCGCCCGATCGGGCTCGATCAGGTAGACTGAACACACCTCGGTCTCAAACCGCTGCTGGATCAGCCGCACGATGTTCGCCAGGGTCTCGGCCGGTTGCCCCTGCTTCGAGATCACATGTCCAATCTCTTCCAGGGAGAGGAGATGCGACCCCTGCTGGACTGCGTTCGCGAAAGCGGTCATGTTCGAGGTCGTCCTCCCGGAAGCGACGAGGGTGCGAAACGTACGATGGATCCGAGATCGGCCCCGGGGCCCGGCCGCGAGCCCGCCCCAATGGTCCCCGCGTGACATGCCCGGCCAGCGGCCCCATCGTCACACGATCTCTCTTGACGACTCTTCCTCGAGCCAATCTGGGGGTGGACCGAGCAAGAGCAGGAGGCATGCCGACTATCGACAACGCGGCACCGATCATCGCATCCCATCGATTGACGCCGATGAAAGCTGGGAGGCGGAGACCGCCGAATTCCAGGGTTTCCGCCCTGGTTCACCGTCCCATCGCCGCGCACCGCTTCGGCCATTTCCGCCCGGGCGGGAGACACGCGGCGACCGGACCGGTGCCCAGAACCTGAGCGGTAAAGCCGAGACAGAGGGCACCCGGCGCTGCCTGAAAAATCTCCACCCAGAGCGCCTTGGCGTGGGAACAACCGACCTGTATGCGAGATCGCAATCTTGGAACGCGCCGCGCGGCGACGGGTCCATCTCTTCCCGGGCCCCGACCCGTGGTCGTGCGAAACGTCTTTGGGCGTGCCACCCAGAGCGCACGGTATCCGTGGAAAACGTCCGAGAGCCACGACTCCAGGCGGTAGGGCCCTTGTTCAAGCCGGCTCCGGTCCGCTCCCTGAATCCGAGTTCATCGCCCCTCCTTGAGATCCTTCATCTTCCCTCTGGTGCTGGATCAGATCCACGATCTCCTGGCAACGCCTGCGTGCCCAGATGGTTCGGGGATGCTCTTCCCCGAGAGTCATGAGAAAGATGCGCAGCGCATGTTCGACCTGTGCAGCACCCCGCTCCGGTTCACCGAGTTGGGCCAGCAAGCCCCCGAGGTTGCCCAGGGTGGCGGCCACCTGGGGATGGTCGGGGCCGTACGACGCCTCCAAGATCCGCAGCGCCCGCTCTTGGAATCGCCGCGCCTCGGCCAGGTCCCCCTGGTCCCGGGCGACGTTGCCGAGGTTGGTCAGGGTGATGGCCACCTGGGGATGGTCGGGGCCGTACGACGCCTCGAAGATCCGCAGCGCACGCCAGAGCAACTCTTTTGCTCTCGGCAGATCAGAAGCTGCGCACAAATGGATTCCGACTAGGTTGAGTAGCCCCGCGATCGCGGTGGCGGCGACGTGATGCTCCGTCGCTTGCTCGGCAGCGTGAAGGGCATGGTTGAGCAGCTTCCGGCACGCGGGCCAGGTCCTCACGTCACGGGAATCCGTCGGAAATCTCGCGTACAGCTTCTCAACGGTGAGCCTGGCGAAAACGGCCTGCACCTCGGGGACCAGCCGATCCCGCACGGCCCGCTGCACGAGGCGATGGACCGTGACGGTGCCAGCGTCGGTCTCGACCAGCGAGTAGCTCCGGAGTGTCCGGATCGCCTCGTCGAGCATCGCGTCGTCGGGGAACTCGTCGGCGAGTAGGTCGCGGGGGATGCGGTCGGGGGCGTAGAAGGCGCCGCGGGCCAGCAGCAACTCTGCAGGGCTGGCGCCCTCCTGACCTCCCCGGAGCCGGTCCAATGCCAGCGCCAGGGTCGCGGCCACCGTCCGGCCGTAGCCGGGCTCCGCCCTCTGGTCGCGGTCGAACTCGGCGCGGCGGGTCTGGAACCGTTGCCGGTACTCCGCGAAGGTGATGCCGGTCTCGCGGACGAACGCGGCGGCCTGCGCCAGGGCGAGCGGCAGGTCGCCCAGCGCCTCGGCGAGCCGGCCGACCTCGGCCGCGTCGCCCGATTCCAGGCCGCTCCGCAGGAGCGTGATGGAGTCGGCGCGGGGCAGAGGGCGGATCGGGATCCCCCGCGCCAGGGGACGCCAGTCGGGGTTCCGCGAGGAGATCAGGACATGCCCCGAAAACCGGCGCGGGACGTAGGGCGCGAGGTCCTCGCGCCGCTCGGCGTTGTCGAAGACCAGCAGCCAGCGCGGGTGGGTCTCCAGCCAGCGGAGGACGGCAGCGGTCCGGATGTTCTGATCGGGTTCGTCGGCCTCGGGGAGAGGCAGCTCGCGGGCGAGGTCGGCGAAGGCCGAGGCGAGTACCGTCGGATTCTCGGCGGCGAGCCAGAGGACGGCGTCGTAGTCGTCGGCGTGGCGGAGGGCGAACTCGACGGCCAGCAGCGTCTTGCCGACCCCGCCAAGACCGTGGACGCTGGCCGGCTGCGTCAGCGCCGAGCGTCCCGATGCGGCCAGTGCCCGTTCCAGCGCGGCGAGCTCGTCCGACCGGCCGACGAAGTCGGGGTCGGGCCGCCGCGGGACCATCCAGATCGGGCCGCTGGGAGCCGACATCGAAACCCACCCTCGGGATCGGCGAGGGACGTCGCGACTTCATCGCGTTGCCGCTGCCGGAAGCGGGCGGTGGCCCTCGCCCCGACGGATCCGCACCGGTCGGCCTCCCGGATAGTTTCCATCATATACTCTACGCGGCCAATAGTGGCACATCTCCAAACATCTGAAACTTGTGGCTCATTAGCGTCTCCATCTCGCCCTTGTGCCCAGTGTGCAGGCCATCCAGACACTGATCGATGGCGGTTGTGAACTGCTCAGAGGACTCGTCGTAGGTCGAGTTCAACGACTCCTGGCGCCCGAACCTCCACAACCGCTCGATCAGGTTCAGGTTGGGAGAGTCGCGGGGGAGGTATAACAATTCGATCCCCAACGACGCCGCCAGGGTTGGCACCCGCGCGCACTTCTGGTAGCGCGCGTTGTCCAGCACCAGTGTGATCGGCAACCCCACGGAGGCTTCCGCAACCACCCGCACCAGCGCACAGACCGACTCGGCGTTGATGGAGTCGTGATTGGTCACCCGGATCAGCCGGTGCGTCACCGCGTCCAGAGCCCCCAGGACGTTGTCCCGCTTGCGACCCGAGGCCGCCCGCACGAACAGCCGCGCCGCGCCCACAAACAGCCCAGGAACGGCGCGAACACGAAGTGGGCGGCGTGCACGAAGGCCACCTGCCGCTGACCCCGCCGGGCCTGCTCCAGCCGTGGCTCCAGCTCCTCCTGCACGCAGGTGGCCTGCTCCTGGGCGTGCTCCTCGCTGGTCTTCTTGGGGGGGACGGGGATGGCCCCGACCTGGCGCCAGCGCCGCCCGAACCGGTCCTTGAGGAAGTGGCGGACCTGGCTGAGGCCCCTGCGGACGCCGGTCCGCTGCTCGATGCTCGCCCGGGCCTGCTTGGTGGAGCGGGGGGGGTGCGCCTGGAAGTACTCCTCCAGGGAGGTCTCGTGTTCGACCAGGGCGCTTCGGGGATGATGGCCTGGGCAGCGACGCAGGCGGGGCAGGCCCCCCTCGAGGTACTCGTCCAGGTCGCGTTGCACGCTGCGACGGGAGACATCGGCGTCGGTGGCGATGTCGTCGTGGCTGAGGCCGTGGCTCTTGAGCCAGAGCACCTCCCTCTTCCGCTGGACCCGAGGGTCGGGGTGATGGTAACGGTCGTGGGCCAGTTCCTGCCGGTCTTCTGCTGGGAAGGTGAAGGTGCGCATGACGGCGACTCGATGCTGTCCTCAGGTCGTTCTCCGTCAGTAGTTTATCTCCTCGCACGGCCGCCTACAATTTGTGCCAGACCAGGCCGCGCCGAGTATAACATGTTCGAGATCGGTCTCGGAATGCCGGCGCGTCCCGCACCAGAGGCATCACTCCCGACAACGGCGAGCGTTCTCGTCGCACCCCGGCCGGATTCCTGATTCATGGTCCCGATGATGCGCTGTGTCTTCCCCGGGCCACCCCGCGGTTGGCTTCGTCCGGCGCGATTGGCGTCGTTTGGCGCGGTGGCTTCGTTCGGCGCGGCGAACGCCGGTCCCCGAGGACGCGTCAGGCGTCAGAGACGGGAAACACCTCAACCCGAGAGGCCAAGGAACCGAGGTTGCAGACCTACAGGATCATCATCAGGCTCGCGGCACGGAATGTCCCTGGATTCCATCGCTTTGGCGATTTCCTCATTGCCATTCCCTTCGGCTCATGGGGCCAGGGGGGTGAGAGCCGCCAGGATCCGCGACGCGACCGCGACGGGCGCTCCGCGCGTCGCTGAGCCTGCGAAGCGTGCCGGGGACGATCCGCCCAGCGATCCCTGTGGGATCTCACCGCTCTGAGGACACGAGCCTCACCTCTTTTGATCGCGAGCCGCCGGACCAGGACGGCGATGATGTCGAGAGTCGGGAGATCCACCACTCCTGGCCGCAGGAACCTTTTCAGGGCGCACGACATGGTTTGCACGACAAAGCTGGTGGATGTTAGCCTACTGATCGGATCCTGCGGGACTTCGGCCACGCGACCTTCAACTTGGTGAGGACTGCTAAGATGGGCAAGGACGTTGCTGCAATTCGGAAGGAATTCCAGGGCCGCTTGAGTCAGATCGCCCGCGAACTCGGGCGCGAGCTCTATCCCGAGGGCCTTCCTCGAGGCACCAAGTTCTCGGAATTGGAGGACATCGCCGGTGCCCTGGGTGATGAGATGGCCCGCCAACTCATCGAGATCCACGTCCAAGGGCAGGCCGACGGCTGGCCCGAGGAGGAACTGGGCGAATGCCCGCTCTGCGGCGGGCCGGCCCGCAAAGCTCCCGACCAGCCCCGCGTGCGTGACCACCACGCGGGGGGAGGTCGCCTGGAAGCAACGCGTCGGGAACTGCCCCCGCTGTCGGCGGGCTTTTTTTCCCTCAGAACCAAGCGCTGGGCGTTGATGCACGGGCTTCAGCCCCCGCGTGCAGCAGAAAATCGTCCATGCCGGGGTCAACAGTCTTTCCTATCAACAGGCCTCACGCGATCTGGCCGAACTGGCCGACCTGAAGGTCGCACCCAAGCCCGTCGAGCGGCTGGTCAACCGGATCGGCCGGGAGCGGACCGACCAGCGCGACGCCGCCGTGGCGGCACATACGACCCTTCCCCTGATGGCGAAAGACGCCGTCGCGAACCCGAATGTCCCTGCCCGGCGGTGGCGATGGTGTCGGTCGATGGGGGCCGACTGCAGGTGCGGACGCCGCCGCCGTCGCACGCGTCGGAGCCGCTGCCGGAGTCGTCGGAGCCGCTGCCGGAGTCGTCGGAGCCACTGCCGGAGTCGTCGGAGCCGGCGCGGAAGGGCCACGGGCGGGAGTCCAAAGTCGCTGTCCTGGAAACCTACCAAAGCGACGTCCACGAGGCCGACCCCGACCCGGACGTGCCACGCTGTTTTCTGGACCTGAAGCGCACGAACGAGATGGTGCGTGGCTTGGGCCACGCGCTGCCGACGGGCCTGGAGTTCGCGGTCGAAAAACCGAGCCGAGAAACAGGACGAGGCGATGGCAGAAGAGAGCAATGCCGCCAGTCCCGCCCGGGCCGGCCCGAGCGTCTGGTCCGCAGTGTTCTGGCCAGCCGGGTGTGCGCGACGAATTTGGCCCGATGGTCCATCAGGCGGCCTGGGAGCGCAACTTCTTCGGGGCCGGCCGCCGGGTCTTCCTGGGGGACGGACTGCCAGTCAACTGGACGATCCAGCGTCGGCATTTTGGTTCATTCACGCCGATTCTCGACTTCGTGCATGGTCTGAGCTACGTGTTCTCGGCAGCCTTTGCGGGAAGGCCCCAGGTCGAGGGCGTGGAGCTTTACAAGCGGTGGATTCAAACGGTCTGGTCGGGCCAGGTAGCGACGATTCTGCCCGAGTTGGAAGAAAGTTCGGCCGCGTTGGGACCGCCGCCATCCGAGTGCGCCGAGAGCGACCCGCGTCAATTGGTCTTCGAGTCGTGTGCGTTACCTGCGGAACAATGCCGACCGGATGCGATACGATCACTACCGCCGCCAGGGTTTGCCGATCATGACCAGCGCCGTGGAATCGGTGATCAAGATGATCAACCGGCGCGTGAAGGGGACGGAGAAGTTCTGGTCGGAACCAGGGGCCGAGGCGATTCTCCAGTTGCGGGCGGACTACCTGAGCGAGACGGAGGTCTTGCCCCGGTTCTGGTCGGAGCGCGAGAAGCAAGCGAACGCCAGTCGCCCGTACCGAAAGGTGGCATAAGCGTTCGTCAATTCATACCGTGTCGTGTTTGGGGATGCGGTCCGAGCCCGGGAGCAGTTTACCCTCGCCGTTGGTCCGGACTGGTCGAGTGCCGTGGCGTTTTCCCCCGATGGAGGGACCTTGGCCGTCGGGGGCGGATATTTTCACGGTTCTGGCGAGGTGGAGCTCTGGGATCTGGCCGCCCGTCGCAGACGGGGCATCATTCGGGTGGAGACGAACACCGTCAGTGCCTTGTCCTACACTGTGGACGGCAAATCTCAGCTTACGGGGAGTCGGGCCTCCGTGTCACCATTCGGCCTGCATCGGGATGGGCGGGTGCATCGTTGGAAACTGGCCAGCGGTCAGGAGGAGGAGGCTTCGACTTTGGGAAGATAGCGGAATCAGGTAGGGTGGGCATTATACACAGACTGTTGAGATGACGAGTTGGTGTACGATGGCCAGCATAAATTACTACATGAATCTTCTTGCGTCTGAGTCCAATCGCGTGAATCCGCGGCCCTCTGCTTTCAGGGGATCAACGGGCTCGGACCTCACGTAGGCGGGGCCGGACGAGGTGGCGGCGATTCAGGACCTGCGGGAGCTGCCTCCGTTGGGCCAGGCCGTCGAACCCCGACGGCGAAACCGAGGTCAGTTGCGACTGCTGCGTCGGGGTCAGCACCTGCACCCCGCCCTGGAAGTCGGCCACGAAATCGCTGCCCCTGCTCACCGGAGGCAGGTTGGTCGCCCCGTTCAGGAAGTCGCCCAGGCGGTCCGTCAGCCCGGACGGGGAGACGCCAGTCACCCGGAGCTGGAACGCCGCGTTGGCGGCGAGCGGCCGAGCCAGCGTCAGCACCACGGTACGGTTGATCTGGTCGTAGATGATGTTGTTCGAGATCGGGATGGGCCGACCAAGCCGGAAGTTCGTCCCGATCGGCAAGACCGTGTAGTTGCTCGCCGCCGTCGCTCGTGCCCGGGACAGATACATGGTGAAGACCAGCTTGATACCCGTGATCCGGCCCGAGGAGTCGTGCTGCAGGGTCACATTCTCGACGGTGGGGCCGTCCGACAGCGGCCGGAACAACACGTTCTGGACCGTGTTGAAGATCACGGTGTTCAGCATCGGGCCGCCGGGCAGGTCGTCCACGTTGGCGGACGGGGCGAAGATGAACTCACCGATCTGATTGTGCAGGTCGAGGGTGCCCCCAAGGTTGGTGCCGATGGCGTTGCCGAGCACGACATTGTCGATGGCATTCTCGCCCAGGATCTGGAGGCCGACCGACTTGTTGCCCGAGATGACGTTGGCCGCGCCGGCGCCGCCGCCGCCGATGACGTTGCTCGAGGAGTCGTTGATGAAGACCCCCTGCTGGTTGGGCAGCGCCTTCGTGCCGCTCGCGTCGGTCCCGATCAGGTTACCCTGCACCAGGTTGAAGGCGGCGCACGTGAGCGGCACCGAGGGCGGCGAGGTGTCGACGATGGTGACGCTGTTGAAGATCTGGAGGCCGGCCGACGTGTTGCCTGATATCACGTTGCCGGCGCCGGGGGCGGTGCCGCCGATCCGATTGAACATCGTACCCAGGATCAGCACGCCCTGGAGGTTGGGCATCGCAAACGTGCCGGTGACGTCGGTACCGATAGAGTTGCCCTCGAGCACGTCGCCGCCCTCACTCACCACCGGTAACGACTGCGGGTTCCCCAGCACGATCCCGACGTTGCTGAAGCTGTTGACCACCAGCCCCCGGACCGTTGAATGGCCGCGGACGAGGTCCAGACCGTCGGCCTCCACCCCCGCCAGCGAGCCGTTGAGGACGACGATCGGATGGCCCTGAAAGCCAGGCTGCGTGGTCGCGTCGATGATCACCGGACGGACGATCTCGGGTAGCGGCGTGACCGGTAGGATCGTGAACGGGCCGGACCCTGGGATCTTGAAGTCAATCGTGTCGATGTCCGGGTTCGAAGTGTCGGCCAGGACATTCTCGATGGCCCGGCGCAACGAGCCCGGCACGCTCTGCGTGTTCGACGGGGTATCCAGCATGTTCGTCACCGTAAAGCTGAACCGGACCACAGTGGTGACCGAGGCGGTGTTATTCGACGGGTTGGAATCGGGCGTCGAGGTCGTCACGCTTGCCGTGTTGGTGATCGGGTCGACGATGTCGAACGAGGGCTGGACGATGATGGTGATCGTGGTGCTGGCGCCGGGAGAGAGGGTGCCCAGCGCGAAGGTCAGTGTATTCCCCGACTGCGACGGGCTGCCCGTGGCCGAGACCAGGGTCACGCCCGAGGGCAACGTGTCGGTGAGTGTCGTCCTGACGGTCGGCGCGGTTCCGCCGTTGGTGACGGTGAGCGTGTAGGTCAGGTCGTTGCCCTGGACTACCGGGTTGGGGATCCCGGTGGCCGACAGCGCGAGGTCGGCCATCGTGGTCACGGCCAGGCCCTGGGAGAATTCCGAGGTGTTGTTGTTCGGGTCGGTGGCGGTGGCGGTCACGAACTGGCCGCCCGGGATCGGGTTCGGCAAGGTCAGCGTGAAGTTGGCGTTGCCGGCGCTGTCGGTCGTCACCGTAAAATCGCCGTCCGGGGTCTGTCCCTGGCCGAACCCGGTCGGGTCAAGGGCCGCGTTGCCGAAGAACTCGAGGGTATACGTCGTGCTGGGCGCTCTGGAGCGTCCCCTGGACGGTCGTGACGGTGCTAGAGGCGGCGGTCGTGCCGCTGTTGCTGGTGAGGGCCGAGGTCAGGACGGGGAAGTTCTGGAAGAGGTTGAACCCGTCGGGGACGGGGTTGGTCGCGTGGTTGATCGTGACCCCGTCGCCGCCGAGGTCGATGCCCAGGGCGGTATTGGAGAAGATGGTGTTGCCGAGGATGCCGTTGTTCAAGTTCATCGGCGACGGGAACGTGATGTCGCCGGTGAGCAGGCTCACCCCGCTGGCGCCGTTGAAGGCGATGATGTTGCCCGCGCCGGGCTGGTGCCGCCGAGGGTGTTGTTGTTGGCGTTGTTCTGGAAGACGACGCCCTCGATGGTGTTGGGCAGGGCCTTGGTGCCGCTGATGTCGGTGCCGATATCGTTGCCGATGACCACGTTGTGCACCGAGCCCGGACGGCTGATGAGCAGCCCCGTCCCATGTTGCCCGAGAGGACGTTGCGGGCGCCGGGGTCCGTCCCACCGATCGTGTTGCCGGGCGAGTCGCCGATGTAGATGGCGGCACTGGTCGACTTGATGCTGCCGGTGTTGGGGTTGGTGCCGTTGGGGATGATGCCGTTGGGGATGGCGACAGTGCCGGTCACGTCGGTGCCGATCAAGTTGCCCAGGACCAGGTTGCCGGTCGTGTTCGTATCCCGGAGTTGGATGCCGTCGTCGCCGTTGCCGGAAATCACGTTGCCCTGGCCGGAGATCGTGCCACCGATCGTGTTGCTCGACGCGCCGTTGTAGATATCGATGCCGTCGTCGCCGTTGTTCAAGACGGCGGCGGAGGTGCCGGCCGCGTTCGTGCCGATGAAGTTGCCCTGGATGACGTTGTTCGAGCCGCTCGGGGCAGGGGGCTCGCCGTCAGAGCTGAACGTGATGCCGGTGACGTGGACGTTGGCGTTGGTGTTGCCCGAAACGACGTTCCCGAGGATCGAGGTGTTGTTCGCCCCGTTGACCTCCACCCCGTAGCGGAAGTTGGTCACCCGGTTGTTGCCCGAGGGGTCGAGGCCGATGAAATTGCCCTGGATGACGTTGTTCGGTGCGTCGATGAACGTGACGGTCTCCGTGGAACTGTTGAACGAATTCTGGGCAGCGACCTCGACCGCATTGAACTGGTTGCCGGAGATGATGTTGCGGGCGCTGGGGGCCGACCCTCCGATCGTGTTGCCGGGGGCGATCTCGATGAGCACGCCGTCGTTGGCATTGCCGGTGATCGTGAGCGAGCCGGTGACGTCGGTGCCGATGAGGTTCCCCTGCACGACGTTGCCCGTCGAGGTGGTGTCGCGGATGTGGACGCCGTTCTGGTCATTCCCCGAGATCAGGTTACCCGAGCCGGGGGCCGTGCCGCCGACCGTGTTGCCGGACGCGCCGGAGTCAATGAGGACGCCGTCCTGGATGTTTGGCAGGGGGCCGGCGCCGCCGGCGTTGGTGCCGATGTAATCCCCCAGGACGACGTTGCCTGTCGCACCGCTGCCCGTAATCCTGACCCCGGCCGAACTCGCCGTGTTGAAGTAGTAGGCGCCGACCGAGTCCGGGCTCGACTCGGTCGCTGCTTCGGCCACCGCTAGCGCGAGCACGGGAGTTGTGGTGCCTGGGTTGATAAACGTCTGTGTGCCCGCGGCCAGCCCCATGGGGGTCGCTCCGACCTGGATCGTGAGGGGCGGGCGGATGCTGCCGGTGGCGCCGCGGAGGTACACCGAGAGTGTACCGTCGCTGGTGTTCGAGACGGCGAAACCGAGGAAGGAGGAGGCGGCGTTGCCGAAGTTGCCCACGACAACCGAGGAAGGGCCGTTCCCGGTGGCGAAGTTCCGCGCCCCCGCGAAGGTGCCGTCCGTGTTCTGGAGCAGCACCGAGACGTTGTTGCTCCCCTGGTTGGCCGTCAGGATGTCGCCCAGCCCGTTGCCCTGGATGTCGGCGAGCTGGATCGAGACGGGATTGGTGCCCACGGACAGGGTGACCGGCGCCTGGAAGGTCCCGTCGCCGTTGCTCGTGAACAGGCTGACGTTGTTGCTGCCGCCGTTGGCGACCGCCACCCCCGAGACCGGCTGGCCCGTTGTGGCGTCGAAGCGGAGTGTGCCCACGGCGACGGCGTCGGGATTGGTGCCGGCAGCCAGGATGACCGGTTGCGGCTGGAAGGCGGGGGGATTGCTCCCGGGGATGCCGAAGAAGACCCGGACGTCGCCCGACGAGGTCGAGCTCAGCCCGTTGACGACCACGACGTCATCGGTGCCGTCGTTATTGAGGTCGCCTGCGGCGACGGCCACGGGGTTGGGACCGGCCTGGACCGGGCTCGACACCTGGAACATCCCGTTGCCCTGGCTCGTCAGCACGGTGAAGTCGCTCGGCGCGGGGAAGTCGGGGTCTGTGGAGGCCAAATGCGTCACGACCAGCCCGCTCCCGTACGCCGCGATGTCCGTGGCGCCAAACCCGACGTCGGTCGTCACGGGGTCCTGGAAGGTGCCGTCGGAGTTGGACAGCAGCGTGAAAATGAGGCTGGCGGAGGGATCGAGGACCGCCAAGTCGTCGCTGCCCGTCCCGCCGAAATGGCCGGTCACGACCCTCGACGGACTTGCCCCGCCGCCCACCGGGGTCAGCGTCGTGACGACGGGGGCCGTGAAGAGGCTGCCGTTGCCCGAGATCAGGTTGCGGGTCGAGGGGTCCGCCCCGCCGATGATGTTGTTGCCGACGTTCTGGACCGTGATGCCGTCCTGCGCGTTCGCCGCGACGGCGGTGCCCTGGTTGTTGGTACCGATGAAGTTGCCCTGGATGGTATCGCCGCCGGCGGACGTCAGGACGATCCCCGAACCACCGAAGTGGTTTATAGCCAAGCCCCTCACCGTGCTGTTCCCGGCGGAGATCATCAGCCCGGCGCCATTCCCTGCGCCGTTGCCGTTCAGCTCGATGTTGATGACGGCGTTATCGCCTGAGTCCAGCGTGTTAGGGCTGGAGCCCGGCTGGGTGTAGCCGTCGATGATCACCGGGTGGGTGATCACCGGCAGGGGGGACGTCGGCGCGATCGACTGCAGCAGCGGCCCCGAGACCGGTATGCTGAAGGCGATCGTGTCGGGCCCCGGGCCGTTCGGGGTGCCGCTGATCAGGGCACTCACGGTAGCCGGGTCGAGCGAGGACGGGCTGAGCGTCCCGTTGGTCAACTGGATCGCCTGCCTCAGCGAGATCATCCCGGTCACGGGAGAGGCCGGGTCACCGGCGGTGTTCACGGTAATCGTCGCCAGGAGGCTCCGATCCTCCAGCGACTCCGCGAGGGGTCGCAACGCCGATCGTCGGGCCCGCTCCCCCCAGGCCCGTCGCCTCGAGATCTCCCGGCCGCTCCGGCTCCGATGACCTTTCATGGGAACCAACCCTCGATGACTAGGCATGACTTGATACAAAAGGGCCGATTCAGTCCGAGATGCATTCCCGCGCTTCCGGATGAGAACTATTTTGCCACCTTAAATCTCTTAGTCAACCAAGTTCACCCAAATCACTGCAGCACGAGTGATATTAACAAATTTTGCGATTGTCAAAAATTTCTGATGGGAGACGTTGCAAATTCTACCTGACACAGCTTACAATGAACTATGACTCAAGGGGGTTAACTGGGGGAGTCGTTGCGCCGGGGCTTCCCCGACCCCCGACCCCGACCCCCGACCCCCGGCCCATCCTCCCTTGTTGGGGTGTGCCGACGCCCCCGCGGCGCAGGGACGATCTTACAAGGGCAGAGATTGTAAGATCGGCCATCCGAGCGGTGTCGGCCCCGCCGGAGGCACCGCACGTCCGGCACAACACGCTCTCGACGGAACGCAACCGTCCGAGATTTGCCCATTTCCCGCCCAGAGTGTTCGGTTTGGCCCACCGTTTGCTTCGGGATTTCGAAGCCATTTAGTTCCGCAGGTTCGTGATCCGCGAGAGGCCCGTCCCCCCATGGCCTCTCTACACTGATACGTGACCGATTAACCCGTTATTCCCCCTGCGCCTCCCCGGGACCACGGAAGGGGTGCGGTGTTCTGGCTCGTCCGCGAGCCCCGATCGCCGTGTGGCGCAGCTCTCCACGGAACGGCGAGCGCCCTGTCGGGTCGCCCAGGGTTTCCCAACACCACGCCACCGACCGCACGCGTCGCAAGGGGAACCAAAATATGCGCAGCACAACACGGATCATCACGGCAGTCCAGGTCCTGGTCTTGTTGGCGACGGCGGGGTCATGCCCGGCGGCGGACCAGGTGGAGAAACAGTGGGTGTGGCTCGAGAAACAGGGCGTGTGGGGCTTCGGCTACCGGATCCCGGACGGTCCCCACCGCGGCCTCTGGCGGGTCGATCCCGACACGAAGCGGGCCCCCGAGGAATTCGCGCCGGCCTCCGACCCCTACGGCTTCACTGCGATCCTGAACGGCTACCGGGCCGCCGCCGGTCTGCCTCCCCTGGCGTACGACCACGAACTCTCGGCCTGGGCCGCGCACAACAACTCCGAGCAGTCGAGCCGGGGCCTCGGCCACCACGTCAACCCGAACTGCCACCAGAACTGCGCCTGGAACCTGTCCGACGCCGCGAGCGTGGCCGAGTTGTGGATGAACTCACCGGCCCACCGCGCGACCATGCTCGCCCCCTCGGTCAGCCATTTCGGAATCGCCTTCGGCCCCGGGCCCTACTGGACCATGAACGCCCGTTGATCCCGGGACGAGGCCGATCCGGAGCCTGTTCGCCCGCGCAGTGCGCGAGCGAGCCAGGCCGAGGCGGCGGCCGCATGAGAGGCGACGGTGGTCCGGTGGTGCGTTGGATGCATCGGGCAGGTAGAGGCGCAGGGCCATTCGCCCTCTCTTTGACCACAATGATGGGTTGTGCTGCACTCCGCCCACCCGACGAGCAAAAGTCCCTTTCATGCCAAACGCGAGCCCGGATCGACATGGGGTCCGGGCTTCGCGGTGGGTCTCGGCGGAGAGAGGGGCGGGGCAGTCGGGCGTGTCACCTCGACGAGGGTCCACCCGGGACCGCCCCGCCTCCTTCAGGAGTTCACAGCGGTGGGCCACCCAAGCCCGGCGCGTCGGCCGGAGGGACACCTGGCGGCGGCACGGCGCCCGGCGGTGGAGCAGGTACGGCGCCAGGGGGCATGGCAGCCGGAGGAACCACGCCCGCAGGCGGGGCGCCACCAGGGCCAGGGAAACCCTCGCCGGGGACGCCAGGGACCGGCTGGACGCTTAACGGGCTGGCATTGATATCGGTCGGCCGACCCATTCGGTTCTGCTCGGGCGGAATCATGCCCGGGGGTACTGGCGCGATCAGAGGACCGGTCGCCCCCGGCCCCGGCTCGATGCCCATCGCCTGCATTCGAGCCCGCTGTGTGGCCGCTTGCGTGTTCGCCCACGGAAAGGCAGGCCCGGGTATAAAGTATTGGACATCGTCGTGCATGTACTTGCCCGAAGGCAACGTCATGCCCGCATATTCCACCTGGCAACCCACCGAAGGCAAGACCGAGGCGGCGAGCAGCGCAGCCCAGGCCGCACAACACCGACCTTGGGACCGTCGTGGCGATCTCTGGCGGGAGGACCACATTGTTGGCAACCTCCTTGGCAAGCTCCGGCGGTCGATCCTCGTCCGCCGTCGGGGAGTCCGTTCCAACCCGATCCCGAGGGGTCGCGATGCTGGTTCGGCGCGGTCGTCGGGTTCCATCACACGTAGAGGAATCGGCCGAGGGGACAGGTCAAGCCCAATGATTCCGCGAAAATGAAAGAGATCGCCTGCCAGGGAGGCGCCGCGCGATCGATCTTGGCCGGGGTGACGGTCTCGCTATATAATGCAGAAATCAGGCAGCAGGCAGGTCGGAGTAGGCAGTATAGACGAACTGTGTTCGATTCGGTTTCTCCCGTGATTGACTGCCTACTGCCTACTCCGAAAGGGAATGAGGCGTAGCTTGATGTTGTCGCTGGCCGAGGCGCGAGCACGGGTTCTGGAACGGGCCGAACCTGGTGAGGCGATCGAGGTGGCCCTGACCGAGGCGGTGGGACTGGTCCTGGCCGAGCCGGTGGTCGGCGACGTGGACCTGCCGCCGTTCGACCGCGCCGCGTTCGATGGTTACGCCCTCCGCGCCGTCGACGCGACGGCCGGGGTAAGGCTCCGGGTTATCGCCCTGCACCGGGGCCGGGAGAGTGTTGAGGTTGGTTGCGGCGAGGCAGCGTGGATCACGGCGGGCGAGGCCATGCCAATCGGCGCCGACACGGTCACCCGGACCGAGGACACCCGCCCCGAGCCAGATTTCGGCCCGCCTCGGCTGGTCGAGGTCCTCCGCACGGTCGAGTGCGGCCGGAATGTGGTCCACCGCGGCTATTATTTCCGCTCGGGGACTGAGTTGGCCCCTCCGGGCACCCGGCTGCGGCTGTCGATGGTCGGGCTTCTGGCGGCGCAGGGGTGCGTGCATCCGGTCTGCTACCGGCGGGTTCGGGTGGCGGTCATGGCGGTGGGCGACCACCTGGTCGGCCCCGGCGAGGCGCCCGTCCTGGATCGCGAGCGGAACGCCGCCGGGCTGACGGTCGTGGCCCCTTGCCTCCGCTGGGGCGCCACCGCGCACGACCTGGGGACCGTCGCCGAGGACCAGCTCGACGCGGCGCTGGCGCGGGCCCTGACCGCGCCGGTGGTGGTCGTCCTCGGCGCGCCCGAAGCCACCATCCCCGGGCGCTGGCCCGCGCGGGGGTCGAGCCGGTCTTCTCGGGCGTCTCGCTTCATCCCGGCAAGCGGTTGAGCTACGGGATTGTCGGTGGCGCCTCGGGTCAGGTCGAGCACCACGTCTTCCACGTATTGCCGAGCCCGATCGCCGCGCTGACGGTCGTCACGCTCCTGATCGGTCCACTGATCGCGCGGCTCCAGGGGGGCACCGCCGAATTTCCCCCTCCTCTCCTCGCCGTCTGGGACGGCGAGCACCGCCCGACCGACGACCGTCTCTGGGCCGTCCCCGTGATGCTCGCCATGGACGGACAGGGGCGCTGGCTCGCCAGACCGATCGACTATCGCGGCAAGGAAGATCTCTCCGGCTATGCTCAGGCCGAGGCCCTCGCCCTGCTCCCCGCCCAGAGCGGCCCCTGGCACGGCGGCGAACTCGTCGAGGTCGCGCCCTTCGGCTTCGGACCGTGGCCGATGGGATTTTCCTGATGCACGATGCGAGGGAGAATGACTGATTCCAGTATGGCAGGGGACAGATGGGGATCTGCCATCTTGCCCTTGCCCACTGCGCTTGATGATTCATCAACGGTCGTCATCACCTCGGTATCGAGTTCCTCCCGGGTCGGTTCCCAAAAAGTGGTCGCCTCCCCCAGGATCTGAGGCTCTTCCTGCTGTTTCGGAAACCCGATCACTCCAAGTCCGCCATAACTCTATGATATTGAAGGACTTAAGCTGGGGAGCGTGGCTGCCCGCCCTCTCTGCCGCAAGTCCTTGCATATTGGTGGCTTAAGACAAAATGCGATGGCATTGGTCTCCGAAACACAGGAAGAGCCACTCTTTAATATCCCATCATCGCGGTTTCTCCATTAGCACGCTGAACGCTTACAATCGCCTGGTTCGTATCGATGCCGGGGCCGGCCGGAAGTTCTGCGGCCGCCCCGGCTGGCGGGGTTCCCCTCCTCTCTGGCGACTCGATGTCTCAGCGCAGAGGGACGCCCGGCCGGGCACTATTCCGCCTGATCCCTGATGGCCGGGTTGGCTCACGACCTTCGCATTACGTGGGGAGATCAGTCACCGACCAGGGCGCGACGCGGAGGCGGCCCAGCCGAGAGCGGATCACCCGAGCCTGCTGGAGGGACAGGCCTGGACAGGACGATACACCGGGAGTGGGGGAAGGCCTGAGTCAACATCGATCCCGGGCCTTCCCCATACCGACTGCCGACACAACCAGGGCTGGCCGCGGACTGGAACGATTTGTTCCCCCCATGGCTCTCCCTGATAAGTTGTGCGAAAATCAGGGCTTCGGCCCGCGAGTTTTTTTCCAACGGCCCGACAAGCAGCTAGAATCCCGAGGCTTTTTTCAGACGCTGCAAGTGGTTCATTGAAAAAGGCTTTACGCTGATCAGCCTCGCGTAAGTTTTGACCCATCAACCACTTATGGCCTCTCGATTTTCGCCTGATTGCTAGCCTAGTGTCGAGTCGTTGTTTTTTTAAGAATTCGCGGGCGAGCGGCCAGGCGGATCAACGGGTCTCATCGCCATTTGCTCGGGGGCACAGGCGGATGGCCGGGGTTCAGGTGCCCCAGGTTTGGTCTTCGGAACCCTGTGCGGCCTGGACTGTCGGGGCCTGTTGGAGATGACCCAGGGCACCCGAGCGGGATGGTGAACGACGTGGCCACCCACGACAGGCCCAATCGGGTCGCCCGGTCCGGTCATGCTCTCTCGGATGCGCCGAGCCTCGTTGGGCTTAGGTGAGATCGCCGGCGAGGTCGTCGGGGAGAAAGGGCCGGCGCCCGGGCCGCTCCGTCAGCTCGGGCGGCTCGGCACTCGGCGTTCCGAACCTCTCTCGGAGTTGGTCAGCCTCCTCTCGGACGAACTCGTGCGCCTGCCCGTTCACATACACCACCCGGACAGGCGACCCGGATCCGGTCGCCTCGGTGGGATTGAGGATGATCTCCGTCACGGAATCCAGGTTGATGACCGTCTGGCCGACCTTAAGCAGCGTCATGATCGTCCTCCTCATCTCAAGAAGTATCGAGGGGATTGCCTCGCCACCGACGGGTGACATCCTTTCTTAGCTTAGACGCATCCCGGGACGTTTCTGCCCGCCGGGGGCGGCGGGCCTCACCCAAGGGAGCACCACCGCCCCCGGCGGTGAGCACGATCGTTCCGGGACGCGTATTACCTCCAAAACAATAAAGGCCCCGAATCGTGCGGAGTCGCACGGCGGGGCCACCATGACCAATTTCTCCAACCAGGCCCGGCATGTGCGAGGTGGTTTTTCTTGATTTCTAGTAGAATCTATGTGCATTAAAATCGCAAGCGCTTCCCGTAGGATTTGGAAAGCCCCGGCTGGACTGGCGGGCTTTTTCGTCCAGGGAGGACGCTGATTGCGAGAAATGCGTCGCCATCAGGGCTGGGCGATAGCGGCAGTGCGGCGGCTGGGGCGGAGGGCGGTCCGGTGCGAGGGGGTAGGGGGGCCGTAGCAGGGCCAGAGCAGGTGGGCGACGGCGTCGGCGGGGTGGGCGGCGATCTCGGATTCCAGGCGGGACAGGTAGCGGGCGACGGCCGAGGGTTCCTCGCCCGCGGTCAGGGTGAAAGGCGGGTCGATCGTCAGCGCGAAGCGGCCGGCGGAGCGGTGGGTGCAGAACAGGAGGAAGACCGGGGCGCGGGTCAGGACGGCCAGGTCGGCCCAGACGGTCAGGAACGTCTGGAGCTGGCCGAGCAGGCGGCCGGAGCGGGCGGTGGGGCCGCACCAGGGGATGTCGCCACAGAGATACACCGCCAGGCCGTTGCGCAGCGCCGCGCGGCGCGGAGCAGGCGCTCAGCCGCCTGGCCGGGGGAGAGACCGCGGCGCAGGAAGAAGCCCGATTGCGGGTGGGGCTCGATCCGGTCGAACCGGCGGTTCAGCTCGCCCGAGACATGCTTCGGTCGCTGGACCAGCAGCCGGAGCGGCACCCCCCGGCGATAGAGCCAGTGCAGTGCCGCGATGTAACCCCCCAGGTGGCTCCCCACGAGGATCACCCCTTGGCCTCGGTCGAGCGCGAGGCGCAGGGGCTCGAACCCTTCGACGTCGAACCGGGCCAGGACCTCCTCGTCGCGGGTCTGGTCGAGCGGGTAGTCGCGCGCCAGGAATCGCATCGCATTGGCCGCCAGCGCGGGCCGGAGTGCGTCGGAGGACCCGTCGGTTCGAAGCGTGGCCCGGACGCGGGCGAGGCCCTCGGCGAGTCCTCGGCGCCTCGGGAGCCAGAGCGCGCCGAGCAGGCGGCCCAGGCCTCCGAGGACCGCATCGCAACGCGCCGGGCCCAACCGGCGGATCGTTGGCAGGAACGCCTGATAGAACAGGAACTTCCAGGATAGGACGTGGCGGGGTTTCACGGTTCGGCCTTTCCCTTGCTGGGTCACGCGGGATCGGCCGCGAGCCGTTTCAGACCCTGGTAATCGACCTTGTCGGTCGAGGTCGTGGGCAGGTTCGACACGAAGGTGATCGAGTCGGGCACCATGTAATGGGGCAGGTAGGTCGTGCAGTGCCGCTTCATCGCGATGACCGAGCCTTTCGAACCGGGCCTCATCGCGATGAACGCCGCGATCGAGACGCCGGCGTCGTCGGCCTTGGCGATGACCGCGGCGCGATCGACGCCGTCGTGGCGCGAGAGTGCCGACTCGATCTCGCCCAACTCGATCCGATAGCCCCGCTTCTTGACCATCCGGTCGCGTCGGCCGTGGAACGCAAAGCAGCCGGTGCCGTCATCGACGACCAGGTCGCCGGTCCGGTACCAGGCGGTGCCGTCGCCCTCGCGGAGGAAGGCGCGCGCCGTCAGTTCGGGCTGGCCGAAGTAGCCGCGCATCACCCCGGGACCGGCGACGACCAACTCGCCGATTGTCCCTGAGGCGACATCGCGTCCCTGGTCGTCCACCACTCGCGCCCGGTGCGGCGGGCAGACCGTGCCGATCGGGTAGGGCTCGGCGCGGTCGTCGGGGATCGTCGCGGGGATCGGATAGGCGGTGCAGACGTTCGTCTCGGTCGGCCCGTAGAGGTTCCAGAGCGCTGCATCCGGCCAGAGCGCCCGGAGCCGACGCAACGACACGATCGGGAAAACCTCGCCCGCGAACAGGACGAGCCGAGGGGCCGCGCCCGTGCGACGATCGAGACCGCCGTACTGCGTCAACAGCGCCAGGATCGACGGGGCCGAGTACCAGACGTCGATCTGATACCCGGCCAGGAACTTGCCGAGCCGGATTGGGTCCTTGCCCAGCGCCTCGCCGAGCAGGACGAGCGTCGCGGCGCTCTGGCAGGACACGAAGAGGTCGAACACCGATAAATCGAAATGGAACGGCGCGTGCGACGAGAACCGGTCGTCGTCCCGGAGCGACAGCGCCTGGCCGCACCAGTCGAGGAACGTGAAGGCGTTGGCGTGCGTGAGCATCACCCCCTTGGGCCGGCCGGTCGAGCCCGACGTATAGAGAATGTAGGCCACGTCGTCACCGGCGCGCGCGGGGGCAGGGGAGTCGGTGCCGTGTCGCACAGGACCGCGTCCCAGGCCGCGTCGCTCGGGGCGAGGTCGCCCGAGTCGCCGACCACGATCAGTCGGGGCGAGGGCCCGGAGCCGGACCACGACTGCCGCAACCCCTCCGCCAACTCCGCCGCGACGACCACGGCCTTGACCCCGCCGTCGGCGAGGATGCCTGTTCCCCGCATGGGCGACGCGGTCGCATCGACCGGGATATACGCCGCGCCCGCGCGGAGCACACCATGGATCGCCGCGACGGCTTCCAGGCTCTTGGGCAAGAACAGCCCGACCCGGTCTCCCCGGCCCACCCCCCAGCGCGACAGGCGGGTGGCCAGGCGGTCGGCACAATGGGCCAGGCCGGCATAAGTCAGCGATCGGCCGCGCTCGTCCACGACGGCCGGATGTTCGGGCCGCCGCGCGGCGGCCTCGTCGAGCAGATGGCTAAGGTGGGGTCCATCCATGGCTTTGGATCATCCGGAGAAAGTCGTCAGTAGGTTTGAGCGGCCTTCGCATGGGCGTCGCGGGGTCAATTCGGCGGGCCCGCGGTGCGGGCTGAACCCTCTCGCCGGAGAAACCGCGGTGTGGACCCTCCGGTGCGGCCTACTGCCTACTCTCACGATCGCGAAAAAGGGTCTCGTACAGCATCCGGTCCTTGACCAGCGCGCGGGCCAGGCCGAGGAACAGCCTGCGGTGGCCGAGCGCGTTGGGGTGGTCGTCCCAGGCGGCGATCTCGAGCTTGGCCGGGTCGAGGTGGTCGAAGAGGTGCGACAGGTCGAGCACGGGAAGCGCGTGGTGCTCGGCGATCCCGCGGAGCCGGATGACTGACTCGGCGCGGGCATTGGGGGCGTCGGCCTTGCCGACGCGGGGGATGATCGCGAACGCCAAGGGCACGCCCGCCGACCGGCAATCGGCCGCCAGGGTCCGGATCGTCTCATCGTAGATCGACCAGTAAAAGGGGCGAAGTTTTTTCTTGACGATGTCCTTGTAGATCAGACGTTTGTCGGAATCGAGCTTGAGGTCGTCGGCCGTGATCCCGGCGTCGGCGACCGCCTTGCGGAGGAAGTCATGGCACAGGTCCACCCGCGCCTGGAGCAGGTCGCAAAGGTGGATTTCCAGGAGCCGGACGTCGAGCATCGTCGCCGAGTAGACCACCAGGTCGGGGTGGAACTTCGCCGCCTTGCGGCGGAACGCTTCGAGCCGCTGCATGGGGCTGTAGGCGGCGACGGCGAAATTGAGCACCTGGAACCGGCGGGCCAGGCCCTGCCGCGCGGCGTGCGCATTGAGCCAGTCTTCCAGCAGATTGACATACATCTCGTCATTGCCCACGCCCCAACCCATGTCCATCGACGACCCTAGGACGACGACCCGGACGGTCCCCTCGGGCTTCTCGACGGTGTAGGGCCGGTCGCGCATGCCGTGGGCGTTGGTGGCGAACGGCTGGCCGAACAGGGGCCGGTGGGCGTTCGGTTGCAGCTCGAACATGAGGAAATCATCGGGCAGGTGGCGCGAGACGTTCGCCGCCTGGAAGCGGCTCCAGTCGGTCGGCTTGCCGAGGAGCCGGAGCGTCAGCTCGCAGTGGGTGCCCTCGGGGCTGTCGCCGCCGCCGATCAGGCCCTCGTAATAGCCGCCCGCGTTGGCCTCGCGGTCGGCGCGGTTCAACTCGGGCGAGCGGGCGCTGTCGAGCGTCGAGCGCGCCCGGGCCCAATCCTCGGGGATCGGGGCCAGGCCCACGGCCAGCACGACGAGCGTCAGCGCAAAGCAGACCCGGGAGGCAGGGTCGCGGGACGGTTCGCGGCGGGTCATGGTCGGTCGGCTCCCGTGCTCGGTGCCGGGGCCCAGAGACGGCACAACTCGGGTCGTTGGCACAGGACCTCGTCAAGCCTGCGGGCCAGCCGGGCATGGCCGTCGGCGTTGGGATGGTAGTCGTTCGGACCGATCGCCAGAGCGGCGGGGTCGATCCCCTCGAAGACGTCGGAGAGGTCGGCGACTGTCGCGAACCCCGACTGCCGCGCCAGCGCGACCAGTCGCCGGTGCTCGGACGGGTCGGCCGCCTTGCCCACGCGGGGCACCAGCACCCAGATGCTCGGCACGCCCCGGGCGCGACAATCGGCGGCAACGGTGCGGAAGACCCCGGCCACGAACTCCCAGCGGTACGGGCGGAGCACGCGCTTGTAGGTCTCCATGTCGCCTCCCGGCCGCGCCCCCGACGCGGCCAGGATGTCGCGATAGACCGGCGCGTCCCAGCCGATCCCCCGGGGCAGCAATCCGCGGAGCCGGCGCTCGTCCCAGCCCGCGTCGGCCTGGGTCGATTCGAAGATCACCAGATCGGGCGCCATCGCCCAGCCGACCCGCGTGAAGTGGTCCCAGCGCTGACCCGGCCCGTGGCCGGGCACGGCGAAGTTGAGCAGCTCGATCGCCGGCCCGCCCGCCGCCCGCGACCGCGCGTCGAGCTGGCGCTCGAGCGTCGGCTCGAACCCCTGCCCATCGCTCACCCCCCAGCCGGCACCGATCGAGTCACCCACCAGCGCGATCCGGAACGTCCGCGGCGGCTTGGCCGTCGCGTAGTCCTGGTCGCGCATCCCCAGGGCGTTGGTGCTCCAGCGCGTCCCCTCGTGCTCGATCGACAGGTTCGGCTTCAGGACGAACTCGCGCACGTCGTCGACGACCCGAGCCAGCGGCCCCGCCTCGAACGGCGCGACCTCCAGGTGGGTCCACCCGCGCCGGGCCGACCCGCGCGGCCGGACGCCCCCGTCCACCGCTCCGAGCGACTGGCCGGCGTCGAGGAGCGCCTCGTAGTAGCCCCGCTCCATCCGCTCGTAGTCGGCCCTGCTCAACAGATCGCAGCGCAGCGACTCGCGAATCCGTGACGGCGTCCCCGACGCCACCCCGACCGGCGCCAAGCCCCCGGCGAGGAGCATCACCGTCGCCATCAGTTGTGCGGTCAGCGGCGCGGGATCGGGCATGATTCTCAAGCCTCTCTGCGATGTCACCTGCCGGAGAACAGTTGCCCGACCCCGGAGATCAGGTTCCGGATGTCGGATGCCGAATCCGCGAGCTGTGCTCCCCGACGCAGCATCTCCAGCCAGGCCTCGACACTCGGGCTCGACCAGAGCGACCAGAGCAGCGTGATCGTCGTGAAGGTGCCCACGATCTTGACGGCGCGCAGCGCGAACCGGCGAGGCGAAGGCGACGTCCCCTTGGGCACCCTGGCCCGCGTCCGTCGGGCGTCGAGCTGGACGTTGAGCAGCACAAGGACCCCCAAAATGCCCCAGAACAGCGCGTCGGGCGCTGAGGCCCCAGGTGCCTCGCAGCCAGAACGACTGGTAGGCGTGGAGCAGCCACGTCGCCACGAAGACGACTAAGGTCGTCACCGCCAGCGCGGCGGGCTGCGGCCAGCGCTTGAGCCGGAAGACCACAGGATTGAAGATGATCCGGACCATGAAATCCTTCCAGTAGATGTTGATCCGTCGCCAGTAGTCGGTGAACCCCGTCGCCAGCAGGAAGTAATGGTGCGTTTCGGGGAGCTGGAACCCGAACAAGTGGAGCATGCCGCAGGCCATGTGGAACTGGCCCGAGACGCGGAGGTAGAGCAGGTAATTACAGACGAGGTAGCCCGCCAGGCTGCGCCGCGTTGTGGACCTCCTCGGCGGGGATCAGCAACTCGTGGTAGACCAGGCGGTAGAGCAGCAGGTGGACCGTGCCCCGGAACATCATCTGCAAGCCCGTCCGCTGGATCGCGTGGATCTCACGCGCGAAATAGCCGCGCTGGAGGGTCCGGTAATCAACCACCGGGAAGTGGAGGAAGCAGTAGTTCGGCAGCAGGAAGAAGTAACTCAGCGTATCGGCCAGCGTCTCGTGCGTCTTCGCGTGCTTCAGCTCGTAAACATAGATAATCATGCGGAACATGAACATGGTGGCCAGGACGGGCCAGACGTTGTCGGGGATGGCGGTCGCGAGGCGTTCGGGGCGCGTCGTCGTGATCCCGATCGCCACGGCCAGCGTGGCCAGCGCCGCGGCGCGGAAGCGCCAGGCGAGCGGGAGGAAGCAGATGCCGATCAGGACCGCGGCAAAGGCCAGCACGCACGCCGACGTGGCGGCGCCGAAGACCCAGGTCAGCCCGATGATCGAGGTCAGTACGAAGCCCGGCTTCTTCCAGCGGTAGGGCAAGAGATAGTGCACCGGCAGCGCGGCCAGCGCGATTGTCACGAGCATCTGGAAGGCGCGGCCCTCGACCCGGAACACCTTGAAAACCGCCAAGAGCAGGCCGAGGTGCGCCAGGATCGAGAGGAAGTGGAGCGCGTTGCGCCGGCAGTTCTCGGGCTCGCCCGGATAGAGGAGCCCCGGACGGTCCGTGTCGGGGGTGGGGATCGGGAAGTACCGGCGGTGGGGCGCGGGCCGCAAGGCAATCGTGCGTGGATTGTCAGGCCACATGGGCCAGCCCCTCTCTTGGCAAGTCAGGTCGGTCGAGGTCGGCCACGGCCTCGGCCCGAGTCATGTTCCGGCGGCTGGCCGGCCGACCCGTGGCGGGCTCCGACTATGATATGGGACGGGCGAATCGGGATGACGAGGAGCGCCGGAAGTGGGACCTGACAATGAATGCGGGGAACCGACTCGTCCTTGAGCCGGTCGCCCCCGCGGCGACCACGACATCCTTGTTTCGCTGAGTCCTCCGCTGGACGACACGTCTCGGTCAGGACGGGAGGATCGGTCCGGATGTCAAGCGAGGCCTGATGAGCACCGAATGCTCGGTCGCTCCCTCGACGCATCCCCTTTCAAGATCCCTGGGGGCCTCCCTCCCTGGATGACCCACGGGGTATACCCGATCTTCCGAGCGCCTGTCAACTCCGACCGGCCAGCCGCGTCGCCGACATTACCGTTCCGGGCCGATGCAAAATGACACTCTCAAGATGAGGGCGCCGTGAGGGGTCGTGACAGGGAGTTTCGCGCCAAAGGACGCGAACATGAGGAGGGGGGCGGGTTGGGGTGGAGGTGACGTAAAGACCATCGAACTTCATTGAAATCAATCTTTAGGGGGCGACTCTGGCTGCGCCTTCGCGCGAGACTTCCCAAGTATTGGCTGTCATGCTGTCTGTCTTGTCGGGAGAGCGCATCTCGGATATTTTGCCGCATCCCCTCGGTCGAGGGTGGGCCTCCAGGGACTCGGGGGCCGATCGGGGCGAGGCTTCAGGGAGGAGATCATGCCGATATTGGCCGCGAGTCAGTGGGCTCGGCGCCGGGGGCTGGAAGTCCTCCTGGCCGTGCTGGCGAGCCTGGTGTTTCTGGGCTTCCTCGGCGCGGTTGACCTGTGGGGCAAGCGCGAGCAGCGCGCGTCGGCCGAGGCGATCGACACGATCGACCAGAAGCACTGGCTCGTCGCGCAGATCCAGGGGCGTCCCCGGCTGGAGAAGCCTCCCCTGCCGCGCTGGACGATCGCCCTGCTGATCCGACTGACGGGCCGCCGCGACGAGTGGGTCGTCCGACTGCCCAGCGCGCTGTCGGCGCTGGGGATGGTCGGACTGATCTACGGGCTCGGGTGCCGGCTGGGGGGGCGGTCGGTGGGGCTGGCGTCGGGCCTGGCGCTGACGTCGATGCCGTTCTTCATCGGCGAGCTGAGACAGGCGGGCAACGACGGCCCGCTCGCCTTCTTCACCACGCTGGCCCTCTCCGCCGCGTGGCGCCGGCTCCACAGCGAAGGCGGCGGCGCGGCGGCCGGCTCGCGCCGGTGGAACCTCGTGTTCTACACGCGCGATGGGGCTCGGGTTCCTGACCAAGGGGCCGATCATCCTGGCCCTGGTCGCGCTGACGCTCGGGCCTTACCTGGCCATCGCCGGGCGGCTTCGCCAGGGGCTGGGCCGCCTGGCCGACGGCTGGGGCCTGTTCCTGTTCGTCGCGCTGGCACTGAGCTGGCCGGTCCCGGTCGTGCTGAATGACCCGAACGCGCTGCGGGTCTGGTACCTGGAGATGGGCCAGAAGACAGGGGCGGCGGGCGTGGCGCATCACCGGCATCACGAGGTCCTGGCGGCCGACTGGCTCTGGATGACGGCTCCCTGGGTCGTCGTCGCGACGACGGCGGTGCTCCAGCCGTTCCGGCTGGGCGGGCGGGCCTCTCGGCCCGCGATCTGGTTCCCCTGGTGGTGGGCGGTCGGCAACCTGATGATGTTCTGCCTCTGGTCGGTCGCCAAGCCGAACTATTACCTGCCCTGCCTGCCCGCCGTGGCGCTGTTGATCGGGATCGAGTGGGTCCGGCTGACGCGGGCGGCCCGCGAGCCCCGGACACGCGCGGCCCTGGCGCGACCGATCTTGCAGTTGCACTGGGTGATGCTGTTCGTGGCGGCGCTGGTCGCGCCTGTGGCGGCGCGGCAGGTCGCGCCCCACCTGCTGGTCTGGACCGCGATCGTCTCGCCGGCGATGGCCGTCGCCGTCGTGGCCAGCGCCTGGGCCTGGCGGCGCGGGGCCGACGCCGGAGCCTTGATGCCGCTGGTGGCGGCCTGGTCCGTCGGCGTCCTGATCGGCTATGGCGCGATCATGCCGGCTGCGAACGCCACCCACAGCCACCACGGCCTGGCCACCACGCTCGACCGTCTCCTGCCCCCCGAGGTCCGGACCGTCATGTTCTTCCATGAGATCGACGAGGGGCTCTGGTTCTACCTCCGCGACCGCACCCTGGTCCCGGTGCCCGGCAGCCAGCCCGAGTACAACGACGGCCTCGACCTTTACGACGAGTTCCAGGGCAGCCAGGCGGAACGAGACTCCAGGAGGCTCCGGCAGTTCGAGCACCAGATCCTCCTGAAGCGGCAGGAGACCGAGAGGCAGACCCTCCTCGCCTGGCTCGCCCGGCCAGATCGAGCGTCGTCGTACGTCTTGCTCCGCAACCGCGACTACGACCGGCTCGCGCCCATCCTGGCCGGCCTGGCCACGCCGCTCTTCCGCGAGCAGGGCCTCAAGCGTCAAGGGCTCGTGCTGCTCCGCGTCGCCCCCTCTGAGAGCGTCGCGGCCAGGAGGACGGGAGGCCACCGGCAGTAGGTCCGCGATCGCGGGCATCACGCGAAGATCACATCCCCGAGGTGCGGCGCCGGCGAGGACGGCGACCGTCCCCTTGGTTTTCATGCACGAGCGCGATGAGGGTGTCTGTTTCCCTCCCCCTGTATGGCCTCTCGGAAATCTCGCCGATCGGGTTGACCCTGACGTCTAGCGAACCAGAAGCGTGCCGATTGTTCCGGTTCTTTCGAAAAGGCATGCGCCCTTTTTTGTGCATTTTGCCAGGGCCTCGCGATCGTGACGACCGTCAAGTTAGCTCGTCCTAACTCGTTGTCTGAAAACGTGAAGCGTGTTCAAGGGCGGCCATCGGGTTGACGATACAAGGGATGGCTCGCCAAGGTTAAGCCACGGCGAGGACTCGGGAGCACTGAATGGGTGGTGTCCTCTGGAGGGGTGGGCCGGCAGGCCTTGGGTTCTCGGGAAGACCCGCCGACAGGGGGTGCCGTGGATCAGCCCAAGAGGGGTAGAGCGAGACGGCTGGCCCGATTCGCCGCCCTGGACCGAACGTTTGCCAAGGAGATTTGTCTCCCATGTTGAAGCCCTTGATGATGAGCCTCAGCCTCGCCATCGCTCTTGGTGTGTGCAGCGTGAGCATGGCGGGTATCGGAAATTGTTCTTCCTGCGGCATCGCGTCGCCGCAGGGCGTGAGTCCCAGCCCGCAGGGTGCCTGTCCCAGTCCGCAGGGTGTCACGCCCTCTCCGCAGGGCTGCAGCACAGGCCTCAGCGGGCTCTGCGGTGGTGGCGGCGGCTGGAAATTGCCGAAGCTCAGCTTTTGCAGCAGGCCGAAGTGCTATACCTACGAGTGGGTCCTGAAGAAGAAGCGGGTCTGGGGTTGTGGGGGCGGCGGTTGCGGCACCAGCACCTGCGAGAGTTGCGTCTATCCTTCGGCCCAAGGCTATGCTAGCCCGCAGGCGTATAGCAGCGGCCAGAGCTACGTCCCCACGACTTACGGCAGCGGTCAGACCTGGGGTAGCGGCCAGGCAACGTACGGCACGGGCCAGGCTTACAGTGCTCCCGCTGCGGCGTCGATGGCGACGGCTCCCGCTGCCGCTCCGGCTCCGGCTGGCGAGGAGGCTCCGCCCGCTCCTGAAGTCGCCCCGGCGGCTCCGACAGCCCCGAGCCCTGCTCCTCCGGCCCCTTCGATGCCAAGCCCGACGCCGCCCCCGGCCCCGCCGACTGGCCCGACCAGCAGTCTGCTCTTCTCGACTCCGTCGGGCAACTGAGCAGCCCGGCTCGTGCGGGAACGGAAAGATTGCACCTTCTCTGAGATCCTCGGCCTGAGTGGCGGTGTCCACTCCCCGATATAGCGACGGCCCACGCATCCTGATGCGTGGGCTGTTTTCGTTGTTCCGGGTCGCGGGCAGTCTGGCCGAAAATCCAGGACCCCGGCGACTTGAGCCCGGCCACCCCGGGCGTTCGCGGCAGCGGCATCGCGACTGCGCGGTTGACAAACCGCGCCGATTGTGGATAACACGGCCCACGCAGGATGCGGTGGGTTCCACGATCCCAAGGAAGGGATGGCGGCCGCTTCGCGTTGGGACCGTGAGGATCGGATCACGCCGTCCGTTCCACACGCCCTCTTCGCCGGTGCCGATCGGGCCCCTCCCGTCCGCTTTCCCCGCTCTTGCGCCTCGACGTCGCACCGATGTCGGCCGCAGGTCCCATTTCGGGACCGTGTCGGGTTCGCCCCTCACGCTCCCGTGTGCCGTCGGACGACCAGGTGCGACCGGGTGGCTCGGAGGAGAGTCGATGCGGACAGAGAATCCCCCACCTCTCGCCTCGGCGTTCGCACGGTTCCGGGCCCAGTTGGCCCGATTCCGGCGCTCGATCCTGGCGCAAAGGATGACCACGCGATGGCTCCTGGGCCTGGGCGCACTGACGGCGCTGGGGGTGCTCGGCTACCTGGCCACGTGCTCTCCCGTCGGGAACACGTATCTCCTCTCGGGGGAGCGTTTCTCCCTGGACGATCGGATCGAGATCGCCCACGCCCTGGAAGCCAAGCACTTCGACGCCCGCGACTTCCGTTTCGACGACGAGGGGAGGGTCGAGGTCGTCTCCAGCCGCATCGAAGAGGCCGCCGACATCGTGACCAAGCTCGACGTTGGCAAGCACTCGTTGCAGCATTACAAGAAACAGGCCAGCCAGTACCAGCATCTTCGATCCGCCTTCGGTGAGGGAGCAGCGTGAGAACGCGGTGAAGGAACAGGTCCTCGCGGCCATGATCCAGAAGCTGGACGGAATCATGTCGGCCGATGTGACGATCGATCGACCTAAGAGCCATGGGTCAAACCGCCACCATGCTCAGGCGACGGCCTTCGTGTACGTGGAAACGAGGGGAGGCCGCGAGCTCAGCCCCAAAGCCGTCGAGGCGATCCAGAACCTCATGACGCGCGAGCACGAACTCACGCACGACGCGGTCACGGTCTGCGATGATCATGGCCGCCGCTATCTCGTCGCCGGCGATCCGAAGCTTGTCGAAATCTCCAAGACCCGGGCTCGAGAGGAAGACTTGAGCCAGAAGGTCCTGGAGCAGCTCGACTGGGTCAAGGGGGTCGGCGTCACGGTGCAACTGATCCCGGCCCCCGCGCCGCCGGTCTCGGTTTCGGCTGCCGCGCCGGGCACCTTCCGCCGCGGTGGAGGAGCCGAGGTCTCCCGATTGGCAGGTGGTCCCCAACCAACCCCTGGAACTCGTCGAGCCGGAGATCAGGCTGGACCCGGCGCCGCACGCGGTCATGGCGGCTGCCCCGCCAAAGCCGACCGACGAGCCGGTGATCGCCCGTGTCTGGGTGAAGGTGCCCCGGAGCTTCTACTACCTCAAGGCATTTCCGAACCGCGAACCCTCGCCGGGAGAGCCTGCAACCGATCGTGGAGCGGACGAAGGAACTGATCAAGACAGCGGTCGCCCACGCGATCCCCCCCGGTCAGTTAAGCGAGCCAGTGGTCATTGACACAATCCCCGACGACGTCCCCGCGAGCCGTCCCCTGATCGCGCCGGCCACGCCGGAGTCGCGGCGCGTGCTCTCCTGGTGGGTCCCCGCCGGGGTCGGTGGGGGCGGTGATGGTGGCGCTGTTGGTCGTCGGGGTCCGCCTGCTCGCGTCGCGACGGCCGGAGGTTCGCCCCGCACCGGCATCGGATCGCGGCCTCTATGCGAGGGACGAAGCCTCGGAGCCCGGGCAGAGCGCCTCGGAACGGGTCCGCGAGCTGATCCGGCTCAATCCCGAGGCCGCCGCCAGCGTCCTGCATCGCTGGATCGGACAGGGAGGGCACCTGCAATGACACGCCTGGAAACGTCGCGCGGGGCGTCGAGCCCGGCGCAGGGGCCCGGCGGGACCGCGGTCGTGAACGACCCGGCCGCCGACTTCGCGGCCGAGGAGACCCCGCTCCGCAAGGCCGCCATCCTGCTGGTCAGCCTGGAGCAACCGCTCGCCTCGCAACTGCTCGCCCAGCTCGACCGCCCGGCCGTCGAGGCGGTGACCCTGGAGATCGCCCGGCTGGAGCGGATCGCGCCGGCCGAGCAACAGGCCGTCCTTGAGGAATTTTACGGCCTGGGCCTCCGCCGGCTCCGTTTTGTGTTCGATGATCTGATCAAGATGGACGATCGCGATATCAGGGAGGCGTACTCACGACGAGGATGCCGCCACCTGGGCCTTGGCCCTGGCCGGCGCCGCCCGCCCCGTCCGGGCCAAGGTGCTGGGGGCCCTCTCGGCCGGTTCGGCCGAGGGCCTCCGCCGGCCTTGACCCGCCTGGGGCCGTTCCGGCTCGATGACGCCGAGGCCGCCCAGGCCGACGTCGCCGATCGGCTCCGCCGCCTTCATGACCACGGACGACTCACCCTTCCCGACCCCAACGGTCAGGAGGCGATCCTTGTCTGATCTCGTCGATATGGACGACCTGGGGCTGCTGGACGGCTCCGACCTGCGCGGTCTTCGACCAGGTTCCCGAGGACCAGCTCCTCGCGGCGCTGGTCGGCGCCACGCCCGCCCTTCGCCGTCGACTGCTCACGAACCTCCCGGCCGCCTCGGCAACCCGGCTCGAGGCCCAGATTAACACCCACGGCCCCATCACGTTCGAGGCGACGCAAACCGCCCAGCGCGCCGTCGTCGAAGCCCTTTGCCGGCTCAGCCGAGCCGGGCAGGTCGCCTTCGACGATCCCGAGGACATGGTGGCCTAGCATCGGACGGCAAGCTGAGGCCGACCCTCCGAAGAGGGAACCGCGCACCACAGGTCCTTTGGTCCTGCACGAGGCCCCGTGGTGCTCCATCGCCGGGTGCCCTCTGCCCACGTCTTCCTGGGCAAACCCGGACTGTCCACGAAGATGTGGGCAGGGCACCCCAACGCCCCCTTTTGCCCCAGCCACACCTGCCAGATTGGCTGGTTGGCCTGCCCTCATCCAAAGGGTTTGCGGATGACGAGCGTGTGCTTGCGCCGACTCATGATGGCTCTGGTCCTAGGGCTTCCGCTTGCGAACCAGGTCTCCCGTCCGGCTCGGGCCGACCCCACGCGCCCCCGCGCCGCCCTCGTCGGGCCGGTGACCCCGGATCGCCACCCGTTCCCGGCCCGCGGCTCCGCCGGGCGCCGCGAGCAAGGTTCCTCCGAGCACTCGGGCGGGTGGTGGCTCGGGACCGCCGCGATCGCACTGGTCCTGGCGCTCTGCGGAGGGATCAGCGTGGCGGCTCGGCGCTGATCTTCCCCAGCATGCCGCCGGGCCTTTGCGGGTGGTCGGCCGCACCAGCCTCTCGCCCAAGCACACCGTCTATCTGCTGAAGGCCGGCGAGCGTGTCCTGATCGTCGGCACGGGGGCCCAAGGTCCCCCCTCCTTGCTCGGCGAACTGACCGACCCGGGCGAACTCCGGCGCTTCGCCTCCGAGCGTCCCGATCCGCCCGCCCCGAGGCCCGTCGTCCCTGGCCCCTCAACCGTGGGTTTCGATTGCCAGGTGGGAGCTGACGAATGAGAGTCGGTCGGGTGCCGAAATCGGCCATCATGGCCTGGATCGCCGTCGCCGTCACCGCGTCGCTGACGCTCGCCGCGGGCCCTCCCTCCTCGCGAGGCCGGGTCGAGCCGCCGCGCGGCCAGGCCCCGGCGTCGCTGGAGATCAATCGGCCGGTCTCCGTGGCCACCGCCCCCGAGCCGAGCAAGACCGCACCGACCCGGCCGACCTCGCTGTCCGGGCCCGCGCGTCCCACCACGTCCCCGGCCTCCTCCACGACCACGACGGCCGCGAAAACGCCGCTGGCGCTCGACCCCAAGCAACTCCTCGGGAGCGTGCAGACGGTCGGCCTGTTCGCGCTGATCTCGCTGGCACCGGCGGCCGTGCTGATGGTGACGGCATTCGTCCGGATCAACATCGTCCTGATCTTGCTCCGCCAGGCGCTGGGGAGCCCGCAGGTCCCCGGCAACCAGGTGCTGACGGCGCTGGCGCTATTGCTGACGGCCCTGGTGATGCGGCCCGTGGCCGAGGTCGTCTATACGCGCGGGATCGAGCCCTTCGCTTCGGAGCGGGCGACCTTCGCCGAGGCCTGGGAAGCGGGCACCAAGCCGATCAAGGCGTTCATGGTCAGGCAGATCGAGCGGACCAACCATCAGGACTATCTGTGGCAGCTCTACGATTACGCCGTGCCGCCCGACCCCGGCCAGGTCGACCCGAAATACGTCGAAGAGTTCCCGCTCCGGGTGGTGGCCCCGGCGTTCCTGCTGAGCGAGCTGACGACGGCGCTGGTCATCGGGTTCTACATCTATTTGCCGTTCCTGGTGATCGACCTGGTGGTCTCGGCGGTGCTGGCGGCGATGGGCCTGTTCATGCTTCCGCCCTCGCTCGTGGCGCTGCCGCTGAAGCTGATCCTGTTCGTGCTGGCCGACGGATGGCTGCTGGTCGCGACGATGCTCTTGCAGAGCTTCGAAGGCGGTTGATCGCCCGAGGAGGAGGCCAATGGAGTTGACTCAGGTGATCGACTGGTCGCGCGAGGCGCTGCGGATGGCCCTGCTCCTCGGCGGCCCGCCGCTGGCGGCGGCGCTCGTGGTCGGGCTGCTGGTCGGGATCGGGCAGACGCTGACCCAGTTGCACGAGCCGGTCATCGGCCTGGTCCCGCGCCTGGTGGCCGTGCTCCTGGTCGTCCTGGCGATCCTGCCCTGGCTCCTGGGTCGCTGGATCATGTTCGCCGTCGGGCTGATCGAGTCGATCCCCGATATGATTTAAATATATTGTAGAACTTCATATTATTACAATGATAAACTTTTTAAAATTATCAAATAAAAAAAGGCGGGGAACATACGTCCTTCCTGCGATGCGCAGCGGCTGAGTTCCCCGGATTCCCTCTCCGGGCATACCATTCATTCCGGGCATACCATTCATGACGTCGAGCGGGACGGTTTGGCTTTGGGGGCATGCGGGAGCCTCGGCCCTGGTGCTGGCGCGGGTCGCGGGGCTGGCCTGGACGGCGCCGGCGCTGGCGACATCGGGGCTGGATTGGCGGCTCCGGTTGGGCCTAGTCGCGCTGCTGGGCGCAATCCTCATCCCGATGATCGGCCCGGAGATCGCCGCACCGGCCGGATGGCCGGCGCTGGGGCGGGCGTGTCTGGCCGAGGGAGTGATCGGGGCCGGCCTGGGCTGGTCGGCGGCGCTGATCGTGGCCGGGGCGCGGCAGGCCGGTGAGATCGTCGGGTGCAGGCCGGACTCTCGGCCGCGGCGCTGTTCGATCCCGACGCCGGGGACGACCTGACTCCCCTGGGCCACCTGTATGGCCTGATCGCGCTGGGGGCCTTCCTCGCGCTCGACGGCCCGATGGTCCTGATCCGCGCTCTGGTGGAGAGCTACCACATGCTGCCGGCGGGGGGGGCGTGCTCTCCGAGGAGGTGGCGCGCCTCGCGTTTCGACGGGTCGGACAGGCGCTGGCGCTGGCGATCCGGGCCGCCGCGCCGCCGGCGCTGGCCCTGGCGCTGGCGGGCGTGGCCCTCGGGCTGCTCGGTCGGGCCGCCCCCTCGCTTCAGCTCATGGCCCTCGCGCTGCCCGTGCGCGCGGCGCTCGGCCTGGTCCTCGTCCTGCTCGGGATGATCACGCTGGCCGCGACCTTCTCGGTGGCCTGGAGCATTCCCCCTGCAATAAATCAATTATACTATTATATGAATTGAATGAATCCCCATGTCCGAGGATCGGACCCAGAGTCCGTCGAAGCAGCGCAGGCAGCAGGCGAGGGAGCGCGGGCTGGTCGCGCACAGCCCGGAGCTGACCGGGGCCGTGGGGTTGCTCGCGGCGGCGGCTCTGCTGGCGGTCTGGGGCGACGACCTGGCGGCGGCGTTGCTGGGGCTGGTCCGCGAGCCGCTGGTCGGCGTACCGCGGGTCTCGGCCGGCCCGGCCGAGGTCGTTGTGCGGCTCCGGCACCTGGCGCTGGCTGTGGCCTGGCCGATGGGGATGCTGGTCGTCGGTTGCGTAGTCGCGGCGCTGGCGGCGCACCAGGTGCAGGTGGGAGGGCTTTGGGTTCCCGGCCTGCTGGCGCCCGACCCTTCACGGCTCTGGGTGGTGGGGCGCGGGTCCGGACTCGCCACGAGGGCGGCGCGGGCGCCTGGTCCGTGATCAAGGCCGCTGTTGTCCTGGCCGTCGCCGCCTGGGCGATCCGGTCCGGCTGGCGGGACTTCCAGCGGCTCGGCGACCTGGAGGCCGACGCGCTGGCGCGTGCCTCGGGCCACGCGCTGCGAACTCTGACCCTGATGCTCGCCCTGGCGACCCTGGTACTCGGTCTGATCGATTTTGGCCTCCAGTACCAACGGCTCGAGGCGATGTTGCGGATGACCCCCGAGGAACATCGTGAGGATCAGCGCGCGATGGAGGGCGACCCCGGGCTCCGCGCGCGTCGGCGTCGGATCGCCCGGGCCTGGAACGGCGATCCGGGCGAGTTCCTCGCGGGGGCGTCCCTCGTGCTGACCGGCTCCGCCGGCCTGACCCTGGTCCTCGCGGGTGGACCTCCCCCCCGGCTCGTCACGATCCGCTCGACCGTCCAGGGGATTTCGGGCGCGGCTCCGCCGCTCGGCCGAGGTCCGCAGGTTCCCCCTGATCGATGCGCCAGGATTGGCCCGACGCCTGGCCCAGCGTCGGGCTCCCGGCCTCCCCTTGCCCGCCGACGCCCTCGCCGAACTCGCCGCGCTCTGGCCCGAAGCCTCTCCTCACCCCGGTCCGGCGGCGTGAGCGATCGAGGGACCCGGTCCTTCAATCGGGTGAGGTGCTCCCGGCGGAAGCGGAGAAACTCGAGATAAGATCGACGAGCTCCGGCGGCGGCTGTTTGGGGCAGCTCTCCCGGAAAATCGTTGTGGTCGCGATTCGGTCAGGGTAGCTTTGCATCCTGCCGTGGGAGGTCACATCAGGAACGGTGATCGCGTGCGCCAATAAAGGCCGTTCAAGGAACCTCACCCAGGATCCCCCCAACATTCGGAGGATGTTTCGATGAGGATGATCTTGACTCGGATCGCCCTGGCTTCGACTCTGGTCCTCGCCCTGGCGACGACCGGCCGCTCGGACGAGGGCTCGTTGTCGACCAAGGAGTTGGATTTCGAAGATCGATCGCTCGATCTATCAGACGATCAACCTGGGAGTCACCCTCTACAATCAGGGTGATCAGGCGGGCTGCTATCGCCTCTATCAGGGTGCGTTGCTGGCGCTCGAGCCGTTGCTCGCCCATCGTGCCGGCTTGCAGCAGGAGGTCGCGAAAGGGTTGAAGGATGTCGAGGTCCTGCCGACTTACGCCCAGAGAGCGACCGAGTTGAGGAAGATCCTCGATAACGTCCTCGCCGCGGTCCGGTTGGGTTCGGGTGCGATGGCGTCGAAGCCGCTCTGGGAGCGTCTGGGCGGCGAGCCGGCGGTCAGGGCGGTGGTGCACGACTTCGTCGAGATCGCCGCGACCAACCCGAAGGTCGACTTCTTCCGCGATGGCAAGTACACGCTCGACGCCGAAGGGGTGGCCAACCTGGAGCAGCGCCTGGTCGAGCTGATCAGCGCCGTCACCGGTGGCCCACTGAAGTACGGGGGCCGCGACATGAAGTCACTGCACGAGGGGATGGGCATCACCAACGCACAGTTCGACGCCATCGCGGGTGACCTGATCTCGGTGCTCAAGAAGTACAAGGTGCCCCAGAAGGAGATCGACGAGCTGATCGGCGTCATCGGCACCACCCGCAAGGATATCGTAGAGATTAAATAACAAAAAATTTGTACATTTGATATTGAGGCGTTGCATCGATCCCCGACGTTTTCGCCGGAACACCGGGCCGGAACGGCTCGGTGAACGGATCGATGCAACGCTCACGGCACGCGCCAGGGGCGGCACGTCGGCGAGGGCCACGACATGGTTTGAGTGAACAATAATCCAAGCGGCTGGTTGGTCATGCCGCTTGGCGGTAGGGTCGCTGTCCACTGGCGTCGTCTTCTCGCTGTTTCCAGAATCGGGCCATCGGTTCGGTCTCGCTGAGGTCGTCGGCCCGCAGGTGCAGGATCGCCTCCGCGCCCGGCTCCGACCAGAACTTCTCGCTGCCTTTGACGCGGCGGTTGATCTGCTTGATCATCGACTCCACCGCGCTCGTCATGATCGGCAGACCCATCCGGCGGTAGTCATCGTACCGCATCCGGTCCGCGTTGTTCCTCAAGTAACGCAGGGCCTCGAAGACCAGCTTTCGGGGGTCACTATCGGTGCACTCCAGTGGCGGCGCTCCCAGCGCCGCCGAGTGCGTCTCCAACTCGGGCAGGATCGCCTCGACCTGACCCGACCAGGCCGCTTGGATCCACCGCGCGTACACTGCGGCCCCCTCGGCCCGCGGCCGGCCTGCCAACGCGGCGGCGAAGATGTAGCTCAGAGCGTGGACGAAGTCCAGGATCGCCTGGAAGGAGGGGAAGTGGCGTTGCTGGATCGTCCAGTTGGCCGCCTGGCCGTCGCCCAGGAAGGCCCGCCGCGAGGCCCCGAAGAAGTTCCGCTCCCAGGCCGCCTGGTGCATCATCGGTCCGAAGTCGTCGGCGCAGGCGCGGCTGGCCAGCACGCTGCGGACCAAGCGTTGGGGTCGTCCCGGACGGGCGGCGCGATCGCGGCCCGGAGCGGCCGGCTCGTCCGGCGTGGGGTCAGGCCCCGCGCTCTCCACCTCCAGGCCGCCCGGCAGAGCATGGCCCAGGCCGCGCACCCAGCCGCGCCGTGCGCGTCAGGTCCAAGAAGCAGCGGGGCACGTCGGGATCGGGATCGGTGGGGGACACCTCACTTTGGTAGGTCTCCAGCACGGCCACCTTCGACTCCCGCCAGTGGCTGGACCGTTCCGACGCCGACGCCGACGTCTCCATCGCCGTCGATCGCACCTGCAACCGGCCGCCGTCGACCGACGCCATCGCCACCGGCGGGCAGGGACGCCCTGGCTCGGCCACTGTGTCCTTCTCCATCAGCGGCCGCTCCTGGAACGCCGCGACGGCGGCGTCGCGCTGGTCGAGACGCTCCTGACCGATCCGCTTGGTCAGCCGCTCGACCGGCTTGGGCCCGATCGCCAGATCGCTCAGTTCGTTCAGGTCCCGGGCCGCTTGCTGGTACGAGCTGCTGTGGACCCCGGCATGAACCACCTTCTGTTGCACGCGGGGACTCAAGCCGGTGCGATCCAGGCCCAACGCCTGGCCCTGAGGGAAAAAAAGCCCGCCGACAGCGGGGGCAGTTGCCGACGCGTTCCTTCCAGGCGATCTCGCCTCGCGTGGTCAAAAGCACGCGGGGCGCGTCCGGGGCCTTGCGGGCCGGCCCCCCGCAGACCGGACATTCGCCGAGCTCCGCCTCGGGCCAGTCGTCGGCCTGCTCCGAAACGTTCGCCTCAATGATCTGCCGTGCGATCTCGTCCCCCAAGGCACCGGCGACGGCTTCCAACTCCGAGAACTTCGTGTCTCGGGACAAACCGTCAGGATAAACCTCCCGCCCCAAGTCCCGAGCCATCTGGGCCAAGCGGGGCTGGAGCTGATCCCGGATGGCGGCGGCGTCCTTACCCATGTTCGCGGTCCTCTCCAGAATGTAGGTCGGCTGGGGGAACAGTCACAGACTTCGAACCGCCTCATGATACCAACTCAGTTGACCCTGCAAACCATGTCGTGCGCCCCGTCGGCGAGGGCGCACGACATGGTTTGAGTGAACAATAATCCAAGCGGCTGGTTGGTCATGCCGCTTGGCGGTAGGGTCGCTGTCCACTGGCGTCGTCTTCTCGCTGTTTCCAGAATCGGGCCATCGGTTCGGTCTCGCTGAGGTAGTCGGCCCGCAGTTGCAGGATCGCCTCCGCGCCCGGCTCCGACCAGAACTTCTCGCTGCCTTTGACGCGGCGGTTGATCTGCTTGATCATCGACTCCACCGCGCTCGTCATGATCGGCAGACCCATCCGGCGGTAGTCATCGTACCGCATCCGGTCCGCGTTGTTCCTCAAGTAACGCAGGGCCTCGAAGACCAGCTTTCGGGGGTCACTATCGGTGCACTCCAGTGGCGGCGCTCCCGGCGCCGCCGAGTGCGTCTCCAACTCGGGCAGGATCGCCTCGACCTGACCCGACCAGGCCGCTTGGATCCACCGCGCGTACACTGCGGCCCCCTCGGCCCGCGGCCGGCCTGCCAACGCGGCGGCGAAGATGTAGCTCAGAGCGTGGACGAAGTCCAGGATCGCCTGGAAGGAGGGGAAGTGGCGTTGCTGGATCGTCCAGTTGGCCGCCTGGCCGTCGCCCAGGAAGGCCCGCCGCGAGGCCCCGAAGAAGTTCCGCTCCCAGGCCGCCTGGTGCATCATCGGTCCGAAGTCGTCGGCGCAGGCGCGGCTGGCCAGCACGCTGCGGACCAAGCGTTGGGGTCGTCCCGGACGGGCGGCGCGATCGCGGCCCGGAGCGGCCGGCTCGTCCGGCGTGGGGTCAGGCCCCGCGCTCTCCACCTCCAGGCCGCCCGGCAGAGCATGGCCCAGGCCGCGCACCAGCCGCGCCGTGCGCGTCAGGTCCAAGAAGCAGCGGGGCACGTCGGGATCGGGATCGGTGGGGGACACCTCACTTTGGTAGGTCTCCAGCACGGTCACCTTCGACTCCCGCCAGTGGCTGGACCGTTCCGACGCCGACGCCGACGTCTCCATCGCCGTCGATCGCACCTGCAACCGGCCGCCGTCGACCGACGCCATCGCCACCGGCGGGCAGGGACGCCCTGGCTCGGCCACTGTGTCCTTCTCCATCAGCGGCCGCTCCTGGAACGCCGCGACGGCGGCGTCGCGCTGGTCGAGACGCTCCTGACCGATCCGCTTGGTCAGCCGCTCGACCGGCTTGGGCCCGATCGCCAGATCGCTCAGTTCGTTCAGGTCCCGGGCCGCTTGCTGGTACGAGCTGCTGTGGACCCCGGCATGAACCACCTTCTGTTGCACGCGGGGACTCAAGCCGGTGCGATCCAGGCCCAACGCCTGGCCCTGAGGGAAAAAAAGCCCGCCGACAGCGGGGGCAGTTGCCGACGCGTTCCTTCCAGGCGATCTCGCCTCGCGTGGTCAAAAGCACGCGGGGCGCGTCCGGGGCCTTGCGGGCCGGCCCCCCGCAGACCGGACATTCGCCGAGCTCCGCCTCGGGCCAGTCGTCGGCCTGCTCCGAAACGTTCGCCTCAATGATCTGCCGTGCGATCTCGTCCCCCAAGGCACCGGCGACGGCTTCCAACTCCGAGAACTTCGTGTCTCGGGACAAACCGTCAGGATAAACCTCCCGCCCCAAGTCCCGAGCCATCTGGGCCAAGCGGGGCTGGAGCTGATCCCGGATGGCGGCGGCGTCCTTACCCATGTTCGCGGTCCTCTCCAGAATGTAGGTCGGCTGGGGGAACAGTCACAGACTTCGAGCCGCCTCATGATACCAACTCAGTTGACCCTGCAAACCATGTCGTGCGCCCGTCGGCGACGGCCGATCGCAATCGCTCTGGACATCCGGGACGATCGGCGGTATCGTCCTGCCACACGTCTGACGCCCATCACCCGGCAGTCCTCATCGCGATGGGAATGCTCTCGTTACGGGGGCTCGGTCGAGCATGGATGCTCGTCGTCCTCGTAGGGTCGTCTGGGTTCGCGGCTTGGGTTGTCGATCCCAATGTCTGTGGAGGGGAACGGATGCCTCCCACAACACCGAGCTTCGTCGCCGCCGGCTGGTCGCGGCTCTCGGGCGTGGTCCTGCCGGTCACGATCGTGGGCGCGATACTCGTGTTCATCGTGCCGGTGCCGCCGGGCGTACTCGACCTGCTGCTGTCAGCCAACGTGACACTGGCGGTGCTCGTGCTCCTGACCACGCTAGCGATCCGGTCGCCGCAGGACTTCAGCGCCTTCCCGACGATCCTGCTGACCACGACGCTGACCCGGCTGGTCCTGAACGTGGCGACGGTGCGGCTGATCCTGACGCGGGGGGGCGAGTTCGGTCTGGAGGCGGCCGGCGGTGTGATCCGGGCGTTCGGCGAGTTCGTCGCGGGCGACCAGGTGGTCGTCGGGGCGATCCTGTTCACGATCCTGGTCGTCATCCAGTTCGCGGTGATCACCAAGGGGGCGACTCGGATCAGCGAGGTGGCCGCCCGGTTCATGCTCGACGGCCTGCCGGGTCGGCAGATGGCGATCGACGCCGATCTCCACGCCGGCCTGATCGATCAGCAGGAGGCGCACCGCCGCCGCGAGTCGGTCTATCGTCAGGCCGACTTCTTCGGCGCGATGGACGGTGCCGGCAAGTTTGTCCGGGGTGACGCCGTCGCCGGGATCATCATCACCCTGGTCAACATCGGCGCCGGGCTGTTCCTCGGAGTGATCAACCACGGCATGGCCCTGGGCGAGGCGATCAATGTCTTCACCAAGCTGACGATCGGCGATGGCCTGGTGAGCCAGGTCCCCGCGTTCCTGATCTCGCTGGCCGCCGGCCTGATCGTGACCCGGTCATCGTCCGAGACCGAGCTCGGCCGCGACGTGCTCGATCAGCTCTTCGGCCGCCGCGGCGTCCTGACCGTCTCGGCGGCGTTCCTGGTCCTGCTGGCGTTCACCGCGCTGCCGAAGATCCCGCTGCTGATGCTTGCCGGGGCCCTGGGCGTGGGCGCGATGCTGCTGAGGACCCGGACCGCCGAGGTCGAGCAGCCGCCCGCCGAGGCGATCGAGCCGTCGTCGCCTGCGACCGAGCCCCCTTCGGAGCGGATGGAGGACCTGCTCCACGTCGATCCGCTCGAGTTGGAGATCGGCTATCGCCTGATCGCGCTGACCGACCCGACGCGCGGCGGCGACCTGCTCGACCGGCTCCGGACGGTCCGCCATCGGGTGGCCCGCGACCTGGGCCTGATCGTGCCGCAGGTCCGGATTCGCGACGAGATCGGGCTCGGGCCGCACGAATACCGGCTCAAGATCCGGGGGACCGTGGTGGGGCAGGGAATCGCGTACGCCGGCCGGCTTCTGGCCGTGCCCCCGGCCGGGCTGGTCGCGCGTCCCGACGGCCGCGACGGCGTCGATCCGGTCACGGGTCAGCCCGCCGTCTGGATCCACGCCGACGGCCGTGAGGTCGCCGAGCTGGCCGGATGCCGGATCCTCGAAGCCTCGACGGTCGTCGCTGGCCACTTCGGAGAGATCGTGCTCGGGCACGCCGACGAGCTGATGACCCGCGAGCAGGTCGGCCGGCTCCTGGAGCGGGCACGGGCCACGCTGCCGGCGCTGGTCGATGAGGTGGTGCCGGGCCTGCTCCGCGCCGGTGAGCTTCAGCGCGTCCTTCAGAACCTGCTCCGCGAGCGGGTGAGCATCCGTGACCTGGAGACGATCCTGGAGACCTTGGCGGTGCACGCGGGTAAGATCAAGGACCTCGACGCCCTGACCGAACTCGTTCGCCGTGGCCTGGCGCGGCGGATCACCGAGCAGTACCGAGGGGTCGATGGCCGGCTTCGCGTCGTGACGCTGTCGCCATCGGTCGATGCCCGCCTCGCCGCGGCCGGAATCCAGGCCGAGACGCGGCCCGACGCCGCGCTGGGGGCCGACACTGCGCGGAACCTCGTCCGCGCCGTTGCGCTGGGCGTCGGCCCGCTGATCGAGGCGGGATACCCAGCGGTGATCCTGGCCTCGGCGGAGGCCCGACCCGTGCTCAAGGACCTGACCCGCGCCGACCTGGCACGCCTCGTGGTCCTTAGCCAGCGCGAGATCCCGCGCGACACACCCGTCGAGATCTTCGGCACCGTCGTCGAGGAGGACCCGCCGGCCGTCACGATGATTTCCACAATAACTCATATGATATAATAATTATTAATTTATACTTACTTATTAATAAATGTATTGTATCTTTGTCCTCTCAAATGGGACTGTGAGGAAATCAAGGGAACAGAGAGGCTATCTGGGGTGGCTGAGGTCTCGTCTTCGAGACCCCGGTTGAGGCCGCGTCGCCGGGATCCGAGGGATCTCGAGGACGAGACCCCAGCCACCCGAATGGGTGGTCGATTCACATTACAATTAATGAATTGTTCGCATGATTTTATGATAATGTCAAATAGGGAATCTCAAAGCGCGCGGCGGTCGAATTTCCCTGGATATCCAGCCGTCGGGCCGCCGGCGATCCGCCGTCGGCCGACGAACTCTGAGGGATCGAGAGAGTCATGAGCTCAAGAACCTTCCGGGCGGCGACGATGAAGGACGCCCTGGCTCAGGTGCGTCGGGATCTCGGCGGGGATGCCGTGATCCTGAGCACCCGCGAGGTTCGCCGTCGTCGTCTGTTCAGTCTGGGGACGCGCGAGCTCATCGAGGTCACGGCGTCGGACAGGCTGCCCGACCTGACGACGATCCCGGACGCGGTGCCGACCACAACGGCGCCTGGGGCCTTGCACGCGCAGTTCGGCGAACAGTTGAGCCGCCTCCATTCGATGGTCGAGGACCTGAGCAAGCATGGCCGGATCGACCACCTCCTGCCCGACCTGCCCGGCGAGATGGTCTCGACCTATGCACAACTGCTCGACGCCGAGGTGCCCGAGGTCCTGGCCCGCCGCTTAGTCCGGCACGTCGCCGACGGGATGGAGCCCGACCAGGTCCACCGGCCCGAGCGGGTCCGCGCCGCGCTCTGCGAGGCGGTCGAGTCGTGCGTTTCGATCGCCCCGACGATCGCGGCGGTCGTCGGGCGCGCCGGGTCATCGCGCTGGTCGGGCCGACCGGCGTCGGCAAGACGACGACCGTGGCCAAGCTCGCGGCCACCTTCAAGCTGGCGCATGGCTTCCGCCCCGGCCTGGTCACGGTCGATACCTACCGGATCGCCGCTGTCGAGCAGCTCCGGACGTATGCCGAGATCATCGATCTGCCCCTGGCCGTGGTCAACGCCCCGGGCGAGATGCGCCGGGCAATCGACGAGCTGGGCGACGTGGACCTTGTCCTGATCGACACCGCCGGCCGGAGCCCGCGCGATGAGGTCAAGATCCGCGAGCTGGCCGACTTCCTGGCCGCGGCGCAGCCCGACGAGGTCCACCTGGTCCTCAGCGCCGTCGCGGCCGAGCGCAGCCTCCGCGCCGCGGTCGAGCGGTTCGCCGTGGTCCGCGCCGACCGCCTGATCCTGACCAAGTTCGACGAGGCCGTCGGCCTTGGCGGCGTCCTCGCCGTGCTCGGCCAGGCCGACCGCCCCGTCAGCTACATCACGACCGGCCAGGCCGTCCCCGACGACATCGAGCCGGCCGACCGGACGAGGCTGGCGGCGCCTCATCCTGGGTCTCGAGGTCGTCACTTGATTTGTCCCGGTGATTTCCTGACGATTCCATCGAATTTGTGGGGATTTCGTGCGCACTTCCAAGGATTTCAAAGAGGAGGTTTCGAATCCGAGACCCTCGGGGCGAGCGCACCATCGCTCATTGCCGCGGAGCCTCGTTATCGCCCGAATCTGCCTTCAGATCACGGGATACACGGGGCTGGATCGCTTGGCAAACGTCAAAAAAACAATCCTATAATGATGAACCGCTGGCTGCGGAAGAGTGGCCTCGCGACGAGTATGCGCCCAAATTGATGGACGAGTGAACTTTTCCTCAGGGCAGAATCTGATGTGTTATTCAAGGATTTCGCATGCGAGATTTCCAATTCCCGATCCTCACGGCAGGTGTAACCTGTTTCCGCGACGCGTCCTCTTCGCCCTGATTTGCCTTTCGTCCCTGGGATGCAAGAGCACGGCAGGATTCGCCGACGCCAAGCAGCCATTGCCCGATGAGAAACCGTCAGCCGCGGTCAAGCGGGCTCGCTACGATGACAGGCCCCTCGGAGGCTACGTTTTTCGGCGCATGATGATCTATTGAGCGATCCCGCTTGTCCCGCGCGAGTCTTGGCTCGACCGGGCGATTCCGGAGCGTTCCAGACCTGGGCCTCGGAGTCATCTCCGATACGCGTCCCGGAAAGATCTGGCTCACCGCCGGGGGCGGCGGTATTCCCTTGGGGGAGGCCGCCGCCCCCGGCGGGCACAAACGTCCCGGGAAGCGTAGGAATCGGGACTGTCAGCCATAGCCATTCAATGAAGCAGATTGTCGGAGGATCAAATAAAAATCTCTAAACGTCCGAGCCTGGCCTCAACTGGCCTCAAGAGGGTGCCCTGTAAGGGCCCGGGAGCACGCCCTGGGGACGTCGTTTTACGGAGGTTAGACCCAATGACAACGCAGTCTCGGCCCGATTCCTTTTCCTCTCTGTGGGGATTTCGTGGGCGCTTTCCTGTTTCAGAGATGAGACGTCCCAACACCGACTCCCGGGGCGAGCGCCCCCGATTTCCGCGAGGCATGCTCCTCGTCCTCGTTGGCCTTTCCGCCGCGGGATGCACGGCGATGCGGGGATCTTCCCACGCCAAGAAGCAACCCACCGAGGAGCAAGTGATGCCCGAGGAGAAAGTGTTGGATATGTCCCATTATATTCCCTACACCGATTGAAGACTTCCTCCTGATGTGTTATATAAAGCGAGTTTGTGCGTTCCCTCGCCCCGCGTGAGTCTTGACGGGTGGGCCTCGCCCACCCTCGGCAATCGATCCAGGTGGGCGTTGCCCACCTTCCAAGAGGTTTTGGGGAAATCTATGTCCGACCAAGCCGACGGACTGAGGCAGTTGGTCCAGGCGCGATCGGGGAGGACGGCCCTCGCCGATCTTCCCCACCACGCGGACAAGGCGCTGGTGCCGGTCAAGGCCCAGTCGCTCGTCCTGACCAGCGGCAAGGGGGGGGTGGGCACGTCGAACCTGGCGCTGAACCTGGCGATCGCGCTGGGCGAGGCCGGTCAGCGGGTCGTCCTAGTGGACGCCGACTTGGGGCTGGCCAACATCGACCTGTTATGCGGCCTGGCACCGGCGAGCGACCTGGGGGACGTTCTCTCGGGCGACGGCCCGCTGGCCGACGCGATCGTGGCAGGGCCGTGCGGCATCCGGATCCTCCCCGGGGCGATGCGATGCGGACCCTGGTCGAGGTCCTCGGCGATGGCCCGAACCGGCTGGTCGCCGAGTTGGCGGAGCTGGAGGCCGGGTCCGACTTCGTGCTGGTGGACGTCGGCTCGGGCCTCGGCTCGGGTGTCATGACCCTGGCGGCCGCGGCGAATCAGGTGGTGATCGTCACGACCCCCGAGCCGACCTCGGTGGCCGATGCGCACGCCGTGATCGGTCGATTTCGAAGGCTGGCCGGCTCGTCGCGGCTCCGCGCGGTCGTCAACCAGGCGACCTCGGCGGCCGAGGCGTCGGACGTCCTGGACCGGCTCGGCGCGTCGAGCCGGGAGTTCCTCGGGACGGTCGTCACGCCGCTGGGGCACGTCCGCACCGACCCCCACGTCCCGCTGGCGGTCCGGATGCGCCAGCCGTTCGTGGTGGCGTACCCGAACGCGATCGCCGCGCGCGGCGTGCGCCGGCTGGCGCGCGACCTGATCGAAGAGCGCCAACCCCGAAGCCGCCGCCCCGGCTTCTTCGCCGCCCTGGCCGCGCGATGGGCGCTGAACCGGGTCGCTCGCTGAGACCACCCCAGACGGTCGGGGCCGCCGGGAGGTTCACCTGGAGGGCTTATCGATTGCGAGGGACGTTTTGGCGGTGCCGCTCAAGCTGGTTCCGCTGGTTGTCCGATAGGATTGTGGGAGCGGGTTCCTTGGACCGCGAGAGGGATGAGGGCGGGACGCGAGCCTCAATGGCCTGGGATTGAGGACCGGGCGGTCCCCACGACGTCGGCGCCGCGACCGCAACCGGAGCAGACGTCAGCTCTTCGCACATGGATGTGCCCCCTCACACGCAGCCGACATGGAGGTCAGGATGTCAACCAAGCTGGACGTGGATGTGACGGAACTCTGGCGGGAGTTCAAGGAACACCCCACCACGCCCTTGCGCAATCGCCTGGTCGAACGGTATTTACCCCTGGTCAAATATAACGCCGAGCGGATCTGGCAGCGCCTGCCCGAGGGGGTGGACCTCGACGACCTGATCTCGGCGGGCGTCTTCGGCCTGATGGATGCGATCGACGCCTTCGACTTGAACCGCGGGGTAAAGTTCGAGACCTACTGCGTCCCCCGGATCCGCGGGGCCATGCTCGACGAGCTCCGGACCATGGACTGGGTCCCGCGCCTCGTCCGGTCCAAGCACACCAAGATGGAGGAGGCCCGCAAGGCGCTCGAGGCCCAGCATGGCCGGCCCCCGACAGATGCCGAACTCGCCGATCGCCTCGGGTTGCCCCTCGACGAGTACGAGAAGATGGCGATGGACGCCAACGCCGTCGGCCTCATCAGCCTGAACAAGAAGTGGTACGAGACCGACAGCTACAAGGACGTTCGCGAGATCGACATCCTCGAGGACAAGAAGGGCGAGGATCCCACCCGTCGCCTCCAGCGCAAAGACCTGATGCGCATGGTCACCAAGGGCCTGAACCGCAACGAACGATTGATTATTATTCTTTATTATTACGAAGAACTGACAATGAAAGAGATCGGCGCGACGCTCGACCTGAGCGAGTCGCGGGTCTCGCAGATGCACTCGTCGATCATCCAGCGGCTCCAGTCGCAGCTCGCGTCGCGTCGGCCCGAATTCGGTACCTGACCGCCTTCGGAGTCACCCCCTCGGCCTCATTCCGGGCCCGTCCCGGCGCCCCCCATCCGCCCATCAGGGGGTCGCCGGGACGGGCTCCCGTATTTGGCCTGGGGATAGCAGACGGATCAAGAGCAACGGCCTCGGAGGGCTGATCTGTGCGTGATCGATCTCACATCGCGCACTTACGCCCCCAACAATGTTGCAAAAGACCTTGCTGGGGACGATTCTCAAAAGGGGACGGGCTGACCCGGTACATGATCCGGGCCTCCTTCTTGTCGACCTCCACCTTCTTGACCAACGCCCGGATGATCTCACGCCGCGTCAGCCAGTCCGAGCCTTCCAAGCCCTCGGACACCCGCTGTGCGAACTCCTCCAGCTGGCCGATCACCCGCCTCAATTCCGCCTCCGTGTCCTCCTCGTCGGCCCTCCGCTTGTGCTCCTCCTCCAGCTTCGAGAGCCGCTCCCGCGCCGCCGTGACCCGCGGCTCGAACTCCGACTTGTCCAGGAGGCCGTCCCCGTACGCATCGATCAATCGAGAAAGAGTTCTCTTCACATGGTTGATCAGTTTGGCCAGCTGGCCCGGCTCACGAGCTCCGCCCCCCTCTCGTTCGTAGGCACAGGTCAGCGATTGGTACTGAAGCCGCGAGGGCTCGTAGTGTCGATTGATCAGGGAGTCGGACACCCGCCTCTTTGGGGACGTAGAGGCTATCCGACAATGCTCCGTCATCGTAAAATCCTGTGTCTTCAGGAGGTCCGCACTACACACCATCGACGGAGCAGCCCCGATGCGTAAGCCCTACCCCACCGACATGACCGACGCCCAGTGGGGAATCATCGAGCCCCTGATCCCCATCTCCACGCTGGGCCGGCCCCGTAAACGATCTGCGAGAGGTGTGCAACGCCATCTTCTACCTCAACCGTTCCGGCTGCCAGTGGGACATGCTCCCCCACGACTTCCCCCCCAAGAGCACCGTCCACGACCACTTCGCCCAGTGGCGGAAAGACGGCACCTGGCAGATGATCCTCGACGCCCTCCGCCAGGCGGTGCGGGTCGCCGTCGGCAAGGACCCCAACCCCAGCGCCGGCAGCATCGACAGCCAGACGGTCAAGGCGACCGAGATCGCGGAGAGCGGGGCGCGACGGGGGCAAGAAGATCCTGGGCGGAAGCGACACATCATCGTGGACACCTTGGGTTTGCTGATCGCCGTGTGGGTCTCGGCGGCCTCCGCCGACGATGGGACGATCGCCCCCGAGGTGCTGAGGCAACTGACCGCGGAGCACCTCACCCGGTTGGAGGTGTTCTGGGCCGACGGGAAGTATCACAACCATCATCTCAACGCCTGGCTGAAGGAGACCAAGGCTGGCTCCGGATCGAGGTGATCAGTCGCCCGGCCGGCTCGGTGGGGTTCGTGAAGCTGCCGCGACGTTGGGTGGTGGAGCGGACGTTCGCCTGGCTGGGCCGGTACCGGCGGCACAGCCGGGACTATGAGCGGTACAGCGAGTCGAGTGAGGCGCTGATCCGAGTCAGTTCGATTCATCGGATGCTCAGGCTATTGAAGCCTGATCAATCGAAGGAGCCTCTGCCGTTCAAGTACCGGAAAACACAGGAAAAATTATCGGATAGCCTCGTACTGATGGTGACTCCTCCTTCCCGGGCTCGCGTCCCTCCGCTGGTGTTGAAGCCGAGTCGGACCGGGGCTGCGGCCCAGAGACGGCCTTCGGACGGAGCCGCGTCGCCGGAATGATAGAGTCAGGGATCAGCGACAGTTTTGCAACATCGTAGGTGGCGCGGTCACTGCGTCTTCCGGCACACGCTGATGCATCGAGCCCTCCCGCCGACGGCTCGTTTCACCTTGAAATGCGGTGGGTTGGCCCCGAGGCAAACAAACCTGCCGAGGAGGCGGCTGCGTCTTTCTGGGCGGAAGACGAACAGTGTCGACTCGCAGGGCAGAATCGAGGCCCGACAGGACTCGGCCTTTTCCTAGCAGACGGATAAGGAATTCCGCTAACAGGTCGACCCAGCGACCGCGGCCCGGCGGTAACCTACACCCGATCGAGAATCGTCGGGTCGCCCAAATCGATCATCGGCGCCGCATCGACCCAGAACCATTCCGGATGACAGGTGAACACCAGGATCTGCAACGGACCGGCCAAGGGGATGCGGATGGATCGCCGGCGGCAGCGGCCTTCAGAACGGCCCGCATCAAGTCCAGCCGGAGCGGTCGCTGTGGGTCAGCGGGTCATCCAACACCGCCACCGCGGTTTCGGCTGAGGGGGCGATCACCGATCCGAGAGCTAGTCGCACCATTAATGCCACCTGTTCCTGGGTCCCGGTCGATTCGTGTGCGAGGGGAAGCGATTGCCGATCGTCTTTTCCGGTGAGCGTGTGAGGCAGGAAGTTGTCGCCACACTCGATCGCGCGGTAATCGGTAATACCTGCCAGACGCATCCAGCGGAGCACGCGATCGGTGACCGGGCCGGCCACCGTGCTGAGCTGTTTCTGACGGCACTCCTCGAATATCTCGTAGAGCCGGTCGTACGCCTGGGATTCCAGTATCTCCCGATCGGTTTTCCGTTTGAGACCGTCGACGACCGCAGCTGCTTGGCGCGGGCTTGGTGCAGTCCTGCCGACTTGCTCAACGCGCCTTGCAACTTGTGCAGCTCTTCGCAGACTTCCTCGAGCCGTTGTTGGAGTTGCTTGTGCCCATCGGTGGCAGTGGCCAAGCGTTCGGGCAAGGCGCTTTCCTCATCGGAGAGTTGTGCTTGTGACAGGACCGTTTGGGCATTCGAGAGGCCCTGCTCCGCCTCGACGATGCTGCGGCCAACTCTGCTGGCGCGGGCAGGCGATCAACTCCCTCGCGCCGGCGCGGGCGGTCGCCTGGACTGCGGCCAGTCTGTTTAGAGCCTGGCCCTGTGCGGCGCCCCGACATTCCGTCGGCTTCACCTCGATTGTGCTCACGGCTTCGCGCTCCGCCGTTTCTAACTCTTCGCTCTTGGCCTCCAGCTCGCGGAGGCTTTCGCGCAACCGCTCCGCCCATTCGGCGGGGTTAGCGACGGGTGATGCGTCGGCCAATTCCGCGGCGGACGTATGAACGGCCGTCTCAAGACGGCTGAATTCGCATGCACGTCCTTCAAGTTGTTGGCCCCGAGCCGCTTTATCTCGTCGATGATGCGAGCGCGGTCCGCGGCGCAGATGTCTCGATCAGCCGCTCCACGCCTCAACTGTTCGAGCACGTCCGGCTCGCGTCCGGTGAGCCCGTAGGGCGCAACCCCGTCGCGGAAGGTACGATCCAACCCCTCGAAATCGCGTTCGATGTCGTCCAGGCCACGGTCGTCGCTTCCGCGGGCGACCTCGATCCTCCCCCAGCCGAGGATCACCAATTCTGCCCGATGCTGTACCGACCGTCGAACCGGGGAGTCCACCGCAGCGGCAGGGGCACCGTCGATCGCGAGAGTCGCCGCCGCACCCGGTTCGGTCGTCACGGCAAGCGACATGGCCGCCGCGTTGAGTTCGGCTTGGTATCGAGCCGCGTCCGCGCGATTGCTTACCAGCTTGGCCAACGCGTCCTGTGGCGGGCGGGTTGGTCCAGGTCGAGTTGTCTCAGGCCCTGCAGTTCCCGGTGAAGGTCTTCCGCCCTAAGCATTTTTTCGTGGAGTGCAGCAGCGCTGCTTGCTTCTGCATGAGATGCTGGTGCGCTTCCGCCACGCCGAGGTCGTTGCGCACGATACGAGCTTCTTCGCGGACGCGTTTGGTTTGTTGCTTCAGTTCGTTGTGCGTCTGCTCGGCGTCGGCCAAGGCCTGGGCCGAGTGGTCGGCTTGGGTCTGGGCGGCGGTTACCGCGTCTTGGGCATTCGTCCAGCGGGCCACGGCAGAGGTCTGTTCTTTCTGCCGCCCCTTCGCCAACTTGACGGCTTCTTCGGCCGCGGAGACCTGGTGTTGCTGCAGTTCGAACGCTTTGAGCCGCGCTTGACTTCGGCTGACCTCGTCCTGAAAAGTCTTGACGACTGGTTCAAGTTGGTCGCGTTCCCCCCGAAGCCGCCGTGCATCGGCTTCGAGATAGTCGGCCCGCTTGAGCGACTGTTCGATCTGCCGGTACGCCGCATCACGTTCCGAGAGTACCTCCTCCGCCTGCACGAGCCGCTCGAGGTCTTTTTCCAACTCGCACGTTTTCGTTCGCTTCGCCTTTTCTCCCGCCTGATTGCGGGCCGTATACCATGTCTTCCATGCTCTCTTGACCTTTTCGATGAATGCGTCATCTAGCGGAGTTTGCATGACCCCCAGGATGTTGCGGAGTTGGGCTTGCACGTCCGGATCAAAGACTTTCTTGTCAGGCAGTCGATACTCCGTCTGTTGTAGCCATAGCAGTTGCTGCAAGCCCTGCTCCGAGCCCTTATTTCCAACCAATGCAAGCGTCCTATCGTGTACCTCGGCGGGCGTCTCGGTGAGGACGGCCCATTCGCCAGTCGCTCGCTCCTCCAGCCGACAATCGCCGCCTTTCTTGAACTGCTTTGTGACACGGTAACTTGTCCCGCCGGCCCGAAAGCCGACGGTCACCCGGGGTGCGTCGGCGGTCCAGTTGGGGAAAAAGCGCTTGAGTTCAGCCTTGGTGGACGTCGGTTGGAAATCAAAGAGTGTGGCCCGCAGGGCGGCCACGACGCTGCTCTTCCCCGTGCGGTTCGGCCCGTGGAGGACGACCACGCCGGCCGCCGGCAGGTCCATCACCGCCGCACGTCGGATGCATGACCAGTTCTCGATCTCGAATTGTTCCAGGATCATGTGGGGCGATCCTCCCAGGCAAGCCGATACAGGATTTTCAGCGCGTGTTTAGCTACTACCCGGCGCTCATCGTTGTTGGCCACTTCGGCGTTGAGTCGGTCCAAGACTCGCCGCAAAACCCCGTCGCCCACGGCAGCCCGCAATTCGTCGTCGGTCGGCTCAATCAGGACTGCGTCAACGTCAAAGGTCGAACCGGCGTGATACCGGCCTTCGATGACTTGTCGCAGTTCGCCAAGCCGTCGATCCTCTTGCGGGCTGAGCACGCCTTCCAGCCGCAACCGCAGTATGGTCCGAAGGATGTCCGATCGGTTGCTGAAATACTTCACCAGATTCCCCGGCGTGCGACCCGTCACGTCTACCCGCTCCGCGCTCCACCGCAAGTGGCCGATGTCGATATCCTCGATTCGGGGCGGCCACCCGGCTCGGCGATCTCGACGAAGTATGCCACCCCCCGCCCGGCGTCGGCGAAGCGTTCGTCCCCGCCATCGAGGGCATACCCCTCCCAGCCGGTGGATTCACCGACCGATACATCCGGAAACCGCATAGGTTCGTGCGTTCCTGGATAAGCGGTCCGAATGCCGTAACACTGCGGCTTGTGCCAGTGGCCCAAGGCCAGGTAATCCAACCCCAGGCGGTCTGCCGCGTCGGGCGGAATCAGATGATCGTCCTCGGGCAACTGCGGCAGGATCTGCAAGCTGCCGTGCGCAATGCCGATCCGGATATCTGAGTCGGAGGAGCGGGATGCCCTGCGATCCAGATCGTGGGATCATCGATTGACGTACGATGCCGGAGTGGACAAGGGAAGAGTGTTGCCGAGAATTCGGGAAGTGCCACGGGTGATGAAGTGCGCAGCAAGCGTACGCGTTTATGCGGCTGCTCTCGCTTCCATGGATCTCGATCCCAAACGCATCCGGGAGTAAGTGGGTCGTGGTTGCCCGGGATCAAGAACACTTGGCCGGGCCAACTTGACCCCTCAAGAGCCGACAAGGTACGCTCCGCCAACGCGGCTGGAACAGCGTTGTCGTCGAATACGTCCCCAGCGATGATTACGAAGTGGACGCCTCGAGCGATCGCTGCTTTCTTTAGGTTATCGAGGCGCTGAACCGCGCTTCGGCGATTTGCGTGGCGGCGGTTTTGCCGAACCGCGTTAGACGCAGTCCCAAGTGCAAGTCGGCAGCGTGAAGAAACCGAACGCCCATGGGCACGAGTCTTGGTAAGGTGGTTGAGTTGATTGCACTGGGCAATCATCAGGATCCGCCGCCGGCTCATCGCGAACGATGCCCCTCCATCCTTGATCGTGCCCGAACGGTCTAAGAGGCTATCCGAGAAGCCCCAGGGAAGTGGCCCGAAGTCGTTGTGTGGAGGCGAGTTGCGGCGATAGCGGGCTCGGGCGACGCAACCCTCTTCACAACAAAGACTTGCGACTTCGCACCCACCCCTTCCCGGATAGCCTCTAAGCGGGTTGCCAATTGAAACTTCACACCGCGGTATTCACGAGCAAGGTGCTGTAATTCCGGGGATTTCTGCTGTTCTCATAAGTAAGAGCAGGCTTTGAGGTTGTGAACTACGGTTGGCTCAGGGGCGAAAATGGTGCTGGCCCGTCGCAGGTTGTTTCTCGGCAAGAGCTTTTTCGAGGTCGGCACCGATTTAGCCTCATGAGCCCTACGGTTTTATTTCAACGGCCCGACAAACGGCTAGAATGCCGAGGTTTTTTGAAGATGCTGCAAGTTGTTTCCAGGAAAGGACTTGCGTGACAGCTTTTACGTAAGTGTAGGTCTGTCAACAACATACGGCATCTCGATTTTCGTCGGGTTTCTAGCCCTGTGTCGGGTCGTTGTTTTATTTCGGGGAGAATCCGGTTTTTCGGTTCACAGCCCACCGTTCGCTAATAGACAAATGCATAAAGCGCACAACTCCTTGGAGATTCACGGCTTGTGTCGTTCTAACCATCAATTGTCACGCATAACTTAGAGATTTGTCCATCGGGTTAATGTCGTCGTAACCCTTGGGAAAATAAAGGCTTTCGATTATTGAGCGAACGGTAGGCCACAGATTAGATTTTTGGACTTTTACAGACGTCCAAGAATGCCTTCGACGAAAATGTCTTGTGCTGAAGCTCCGGCCGGATTTATCCAGGTGCGCGCGCCGATTTTTCGGCGCGACACGGGTTTGTTCACTGTCTCGAGGAAAAGCTCCCAGACTCCAGCGGTAATCATAGAACACAACCATCGGATCGGTTCGACGACTGCGCCTTTTGGGGCTGAACGCGCAGTGTTGAATGGACGGACACAGGAGGACGTTGCTTTCTTGTCCTTCTGATATCGCAAGGCCTATTTCCCGGGCGCTTCTCGTGCTCGGGCCTTCGGCTCCTGTCCCCTGCGTGGAGCGTGTAGGGTCGGCTTCAGTCTGCCGGCTCGGCGGATCGGACAGCAGGTTGAAGCCGACCCTACGAGATCGGTTAGCGATTACCGGTTTAGGAATGAGCGCGTCGCTCCGATCACCGTGGGAGCGATCCTGAGGGGGAGGTCTTGGAGATCGCGGCCGGCGACTGCGGGCGAGGGCCCTGGATCATGGTGTAGATCGCGGCGCAGAACAGGAGCAAGACCACCACCCCGACAGCCCCGAGGATGGCCTTGTCGGTGCCCGAGAGCGGCGCGGCCGATGTTTCGTGGAGGTAATCGGAGAACGACCTCAGAGGCTCCCCGATGACGTGCTGTTCGTCTTCGAACAGCTCGTGTTTCCGGGCCTTGATCGATTGTTCCTGCGATTCGCGGAAGAACATGGGGCCGCCTCTTCGGGGGATTCGCGTCAAAGGAGTCAGGGGCGGGCGATGAACGACCAATCCCAGCTTCGGGGCTGGTCGGCGAACTCGGCGCCGCCGGCAAGGCTCTCGTCCCAGGGGTAAAGCACTTGGTCCAGTTCGACCGCGGAGAATCCGGCCTTGGTCATCCGGTGGCGAACCTCGAACGGCTGCCAGAACTTCTGCCGGAGCCCCAGGAACTGAAACCGACCGAAGGCGAAATTATAATATTGGTGCTCGCCGTGGAACGCCGCCGACCGCTCGGCCTCCTCGGGGTCGAGGCCGCGGTCGAGCGCCCGGTCCATCAGGAGCATCGTGTGGTAGTGGATCGCGTCCATCGCCGGGACGACCCCCAAGAACACGCCGCCGGGCCGGAGGCTGGCGCGGATGGCGCGGAGCGTCCGGTCGATGACCCGGACGTCGGGCATGACCAGCGAGTTGACCGCGATCGCCACGTCGAGCTGGTCCGCGTAGTCGTCGAGGTCGTGCATGGCGCGAGCCTCGAAGGTGACCTTGGCCGCCTCGGCGCCGAGCCGCTCCTTGGCGTGCGCCAGCATCGCGGGGGCGAAGTCCAGCGCGATCACCCGGCCGAACCGCCCGACCAGCCGCGGCAGGAGCGGACCGGTCCCGCAGCCGAGGTCGGCCACCGTCCGACGCTCGGGCTCGGGCACCGCATCGAGCGCCGCCAGCAGCGGGTTCTCGACGCCGGGGTGGAAGGCGTCAAGGAACAGCTCATCATACCGCGCGGCGTGGCGACTCCACTGGCGGTCCTGGTTCTGGAGGTCGGGCACGCGGCCGGCGGCCTGCCGCCCGGGCTTGGCCTGCTCGGAGACGTTCGGCTTCTGGATTTCCGACACCACCAGAACCCTCACGTGGATGGGGCGGACGACGCCCGAGGAGGATCGGGCACGAAGCGGATGACGTCGATCGCCACTGCCAGCGGCGTGCCCAGGACGTCGCGACGATAGCGCCGGGGATAGCCGAACTTGGGGTCGGGGGTGAACCGAAGCACGACCTTGGTCCCCTTGGGCTGGCCGAACGGCGCCGGTTGCTTGAGCTGCTCCAGCTCGTCCCCGATGATCAGGAACAGCCCCTCGACCCCATAAAACCGGGGCTCGGCGGGATGGGCCGCGGTGACCTGGCCGTCGGGCTGGAGCATCTCGATCGTCCGGACCTGACCGCTGCGCACCTGCACGCGGTAATGGGCATTGCTCAGGCCCCTGCTGGTCCACTCCAGGTCGTAGTCACGGACCCCCGCCTGAGTCCAGAGCCGCCGCGCCGTCGCAAGCGACTCATTTGTCACCGGTTCGCCGCCGGCGCAACCGACCGCCGCCAACAGCGACCCTATCAAGACCAGCCGAGAGGTTGATCCCCAGCGCGTCGAGGTGTGCATGAGGATATTGTAGTCGGTTTTCCCCGACCTGGCACCAGTCCTGTCGGGCGGATGCACGATGCCGACCCGGCGCGACACGACAGCGCGACGATCACCGCTGGGGGAGCCGGCCCAGGAATTCAAGGTAGGCACTCAGGGATGGATTGTGCGCGGCCAGGGGCGTCGCGCGGAGGGGGACGTCCACGGCCAGCGACTCGGCCAGGGCGTGGGGGATCTCGGCCGAGGATCGCCGCGGGGTGGCCGGGTCGTCGTCGAGGTGAAACGACCAGGCCAGCGTGTCGAGCTGCCAGCGGAGCGGCCCCCGCGCGAAGTCTTCGGGCAACGCGCGGTCGTCGGCGAACCGGCGGATCAGCGCATGCCACTTCAGCGCCAGAGCCCGATCGTGGTCCGATGCCGCGCCCCGACCATCCTCCAGCCGTGCCCGCTCGTCAGCCGACAGGTATGGGCCGTGGTAGCGAAGCTCTCGGGCCAGCCGGATCATCACATCCGCCGGTTCGGGCGCGCGGGCTGCCGCCTCGGCCTCCAGCACGCCGAACCGCTCGGCCAGACCGACCAGGCCCTCGACCACACGCAGGCGCTCGTCGGAGTCGGTGGAGTCGTCGCGATATTGCGACGGATCGGGAGGACTCCGATCCACCTTCGAGGCGGGCGTTCGAGTGGGGGAGGGAGAGGAAGGGAAAGGCGGAGGAGGGACGGCCACGCCTTCACCTCGGTGCAGCGCCAGGCCCACGGCCACGCCGGCCAGGATCACCAACAAGATCACCAGGGGAAGCAGGGAGCGGGTCGGGTTGGGGCGCACGTCGACGTGCTTCGCGACGATCCCGGCTTTGTCGCCGTCCGCCGGTCGGGGCAGGGCGACCAAGTCGAAGTGATTGCCGTCGCAGAAGGCCCAGGTCGCCACCGAGGCCCGCCTCCGAATTCGGCCAGGCAGCGCGAGCCAGACCTGCCGCGCCAGCGGGTCGATCGGCCCGGCGGTTTCGAGCTGGACTTGTCGCCCGTTCTTCAGCGCCGACGCCAGCCGAGCGGCCTGTTCGTCGATGGGGTGATCGGGCGGTTGGGGGAGGGTGATCTCGCAGGTGCCCGAGGGCAGGGACCGCGTCTCGGAGGTCCAGTCGTCTCGGAGGAGGTGGGCGAAGCCGAACGGGAAGGCGCCCGCCCGGGAATAGTCGCGCGGGCTGACGAACAGGGCGTGGAAGGCCAGGGCGCCGGGTCGGCCGCGGTCGTCGCAACCCTGGGGGCTGACGCCGACGATCATCCACGGGCCGCTCGCCCGCCGGAGCGCAAACAGGCCCCCCGCCTCGGCCGCGCCGGCGGGCCGCTCGCCGTAGCGTTGGCAGGCCGCGCGGAGTTCGGCCACCCAGCGCGGTCGGCATCCCGGCGACTGCGCCAGCACGGCGTATCCCCGGTCCCAGAACGCGAAGCTTCCGTAGACCGCTTGCTCGTATCGGACGTGTACCGTCGCCATGAATTCCGCCGACTGAGGATCGCATCCCCGAGCCCGTGGTGTCCCGCCGCGTTTCTTCCTCCCCCACACCCGGGGGAAGGAAACAGACACCCTCATCGGGTCTTCGGGTATCAGAGGTGGTCCGGAACGGTCACCGCCTGAGCCCCTCCGGGGCAGGAATCAGCCCGGGCGGCTGCTCGACCGCTTTTGCAGGCGATCGACCATCTTGCGGTTCTCTTCGAGGGTCGCCTTGAACTCGTCGCGGAGCCGCTTCAGGTGGGACATCAATTCGGAGTTCTCGCCCTGGAGCCTCGCGACATCGTTCTCGACGGTGGCCTTCGCCTGTTGCTCGGCCTCCAGCTCGGCGTTCCGGCGGTCGCGCGCGGCCTCGGCGGTCTTAACCGCGGCGTCGATCATCTCTTTCTGGAGCAGCACGTCCTTCGTGATCTCGAGCGTCGCGGCGCGCGCACGCTCCACTTCAGCCAACTGGGTCCGGATCACGGTCCGGTCCTTGTCCATCGCCATCTGTTCGAGGGCGATCTGGTCCTGCAACGATGCGATGTTCTTCTGGGTGTCGATCACCTTGGCTTTGAGATCTGAGACCTGGTCTTGCAACGTCTTCACCGCCTGGGTGCCGTTGGTGTTGAGGTCAGCGACTGCGGCCACCAGGAGGATCCAGATCGGCACCACCAACAGCACCAGGACTGTCAGAACTTTCCCCGCGGTGGACATCGGACCTCTCCTGACCTGCAAAGCGGAAATCGCGAAATGGCCTCACGACCCGCCAGCCGAGGACCGGAGGGCGAGGTTCGATCGTTCGGCACAACGGCTCAAGACAACCCAATATACCTTTATTCTCTCGCCCATGCCAAGCTGACCGATTTCCGTTCCCGGAGCGAAGCGAGCGGCCCGACGGTTGGCGCCGTGTTTAACGCCTTCGAGGCCGGCTCCGTACAATCAGTCGTCCCCATCCCGCGGTCCCTGCCGGATGGTGGGAACGTCGCGGGTCGGATTGGGAGGATCTTGCCGGATGACGCGTCCCACGTCTCAGGTCACCGAACTGCTGGGTGACGGGATCGGTGCCGAGTTGTTGCGCGCGATCCACGCGCTGGCCGAGACGCTCCCGATCCGTCTCGACTTTCTCCCCATCGACCTGTCCCTCAAGAATCGGAGGGCGCGCGGCGAGCAGATTTACGACGCGGCGGTCGAAGCGATCATGGCGACCAAGGTGGCGCTGAAGCACCCGACCGTCACGGCCGAGGAGAGCCCGAACGCCGTCCTGCGGCGGCGGCTCGACCTGTCGGTCATCCACCGGCCGGTGTACACCATCCCCGGCGTGCCGACCAACTTTCGCCGCGAGCTGGACCTGGACATCATTCGAATCGCGACCGGCGGGACGTACGACGACCCCGGCCGGATGATTGGCGTGGACGGCGCCGTCAGCCTCCGGATCGTCGAGCGCCGGCCGGTGCGCGAGGCCGCCCGCTAAGCCTTCTCACTCGGCCGCAAGACCGGCAAGCGCGTCACCAGCGCCTCGAAGTACACGAACCAGAGGGGGACCGACGGCCTGTTCGAGAGTGTCGTCCAGGAAGTGGCCCAGCAATTCCCCGAGGTTGCGCACGGGACCGAGCTGTTCGACGCGCTGCTGGGCAAGGTCGTCATGGCGCCTGAGAAGTTCCAGATCGTGCTCGTCCTGAACGAGTACGGCGACTTCCTCTCCGACATGGCGTGTGGCTTGGCCGGGTCGCTCGGCATCGGCGCCAGCGCCAACCTCGGGTTCGACCCGGCGGCGGTCGTCCGCGTCGCGCTGTTCGACGCCGCGCACGGCACCGCCCCCGACATCGCCGGCAAGAACCTGGCCAACCCGACGGCCATCTTCCTGGCGCTGGCGATGCTGCTCTCCCAGATCGGCGAGCTCGACGCGGGACTCGCCCTCAAGACCACGACGCTCGACCTGCTCCGCCAGGGAATCCGGACCCGTGACCTCAGGGCGCGGAATCGACCGAGAGCTTCACCGCCATTGTCGCTGCCGAGGTCGCCAGTCGGCTTGCGCCCCAGGTCCAGGAGGCCACGTCCTGAGACTCAATCCCGCGGAGATTACCCAGTTCCAGAAGGCAGACCGGGAACCGGGGAGTTATCCCTCGGCATCTGTTATCGGTTAGGCTCACGAGGGATTCCGGGGTGGTGGCCCCAGGCAATCGGCCGCAAGCCCTTCCAGAGAAGGTCCTTGAGTGCCATGGGGAGAGGGCGCTGCCTCTGTGCCGTAAGTGCCTCCCACATAGCAACTTATGGCAAGAAGGCCTGACCACCGCCCCGGAATCCATCTTGAGCCGGGAGACATTATCCAGACGGTCGCCGAACAGCTCCCCGGCAGCATCGACCTATCGGGCACGGTCTCGTTTCGACAGCCGGAAGCCGCACCAGCAATCGGCAACGCTCGCGGCTCGCGAAGACCAGGCCGCCGATCACGAGCAACTCGACGGCCAGGACCTGCGGGCCCAGGGGGTGATGAGAGGTCGCGTCGAGTAAGCAGGGGAAGACAAGGATCAATCCGAGGAACACGAGCCTGACGCCCCGATTGCGCATGAGGACATCCCCTCAACCCAAGACCTCCTCGTTGCGAGGGCGATCCCTTGGATCATGGCTTCCTCTAGAATTATAGTGCGCGTTTGCGAGGGATGCGCCCGGATTCGAGGTCGGTCCTACGGGGGGAGGTCCAGATCGGGTTCGGTCAGGCGGCGGAGCAGCCGGCCCCACTTGCGGGGCATCTGGGGTCGGCCGAACTCGGCAAGTCGGGGGACGAACTGGGGCCAGGTCAGGATGGTCAAGCAGGTCGTCTGGCAGAGGATGGCGACCAGGGCCCGACCGCGGTGGACGGCCAAGACGGCGATAGCGCCGTTCTCGGGGTTGCGGCCGAGGCGGCGCGTCCGTCCCAGCGCAACACGCAACGTCGGCCCGGCGTCCTGGGGATCGGCCTCGAACCGCTCGATGAAGCGTTCGACGGCATGCCGGGTTAACTGGATGGAGCTGTAGTCGCGCTGTCCCGACCGGACCATCGTCCATTCCTGACTTCCAGGGAAGGGCCCCACCCCACGTGGCGGAATCCGAGCCTCTCGAGGATGGAGGCCCGCCGCTACTCCCGCGCCTCGTCAGGGATCCTCCGATTCATCGATCACCATCGAGGCCGTTCTTCAGGTGCTCTGGAACCTCGCGAGCTCCCCGATGGAATCGGACCTGAAGGCACCGCGGTCACGAGCGGACCGGCCACGAATAACTTCGTTGCATGGTGAACCATGGACGCCTCGGCTCCGCGTGAAACGATCCCAGCGCGGAGCATTCACAGCGGGGGAATCCAGGTCATATTTTGCCATAAATTATCCATTCTCTCCAAGTCGCCTCTCCGGTATTATTTTATTAGGGCCTCGAAACTAGGCGTCCGTTATTGTAGGGGAGCGAGCCGATGAGCACTAGACCCGGAGTCAGTGAGGGTAAGCTCGAGTTCCCTGGAACAGATGCTCCGGAAAGATGCCGATACCGATCTTGAGACAGTAAACCAGGCGTGGAAGGCGGCGGGACATCAGGGAACGATCAGCCAGAGCTACCTTGGCAAGGTCAAGACAATGCTGGGACTGACCAGGCCGCGAGGAGGATCGAGATCCGAAAAGAGTTCGCCCAAGGGCTCCCAGGCCGAAAACGCGCCGAAGCGGTCGCATGTCACGGAGGAGGTTCGATCACCCGAAAATGGTCCGATGGCCTCGGAACTGGGACCATCACCCGCGGAGACGAGCGAGACCGAGGGCCGGAACCGGGCGCTGGAAGTCCTGGAGGCCGACATCGACCGGCTTCTGTTCCGGATCATGGATCTGGGTGGCCTCGAGGAGGCGGAGCAGGCCTTGCGCAGGGCACGACGAATCGTGTCTCGAGAGATCCTCTGAGCCTTTTCCGATACGGAGAACAGCGGCTTGACGAGCATTTCGCTGAGACGGTCGAGCGGAGCGCCCTTGTGAGGCGGTCGCCTTCCTGGGGGGATAGGAATGAGGGGTGGGAGGATGGTGAATTCCCGGGCCCATCCCCCAGCCACCTACTCCTCTTCCCCGCGAAGCATCCTGCGGATTGCCTTCTTGTCCAACTTTCCCACACCGGTCTTGGGCAGCAACGCGACGAAGCGGACGTTCTCCGGATCTGGCAACTGCCAGTCGGCGAACTTGCGGCTCAAGAGAGCGATGATGTCCGCCGCCCCGACCGGATGCCTCGGGTCATCCCCCCGGACGGCGAAGATCACCGGCACCTCGCTGTCGACCTCGTCGGGCTGTCCGACCACCGCCGCCTCCAGGACGCCCGGATGCGCCAGTACCGCGTTCTCCATGTCCACGCTGGAGATCCACTCCCCCTTCCGCTTGATCAGGTCCTTTTTCCGGTCGGTGATCCGCACGTAGCCCAGCGCATCGATCGTCGCCATGTCGCCGGTGCGGAACCAGCCCTCCGCCGTGAACGCCAGCTCGTCATCGAGGCGGTTGTAGTAGCTCCGGGACACCCAGGGACCCCTCACGATCAGCTCGCCCGCGTGCACACCGTCCCAGGGCAGGTCCTCACCCTGCGCCCCGATGATCCGGGCCTCGAAACAGGCAACCGGGATGCCCTGCTTGACCTGCACCTGGAGTTGCTGCTCCTCGGTCCAGCCCCGCATCGCGTCCTTGAGCCGCGAGATCGTGCCGACCGGCGAGGTCTCGGTCATGCCCCAGCCCTGCATGACGGTGATCCCGAAATCGCGCGCGTAGTTCTCGACCAGTGCCCGAGGCAGGGCCGACCCGCCCACGAAGATGGTATGGAGGCTGCCGATGTCGTGCGTGTTCTGCTTGAGATACTGAAAGAGCCGGATCCAGACCGTGGGCACACCGGAGGTCAGCGTCACCCGCTCCATCTCGATCAGCTCGGCAAGGGGCCTGTCCAGCATCTGCGACCCGGGAAAGACCTGTTTCGCGCCCGCCAAGGTGCAGGAATAGGGCATCCCCCAGGCGTTGACGTGAAACATGGGGACGACGGTCAGCACCGTCTCCCGCTCGCTGATGGCGGCAGTGTCCACCATGCAGCCCGCCATCGCGTGGAGGAAGGTCGAGCGATGGCTGTAGAGGACCCCCTTGGGGTCGCCCGTTGTCCCCGACGTGTAGCAGAGCCCGGCGGCGGCATCCTCGTTCAGGGTCGGGAACTCCGCCCGCTCCGACGCGGCCTCGAGCAACGGCTCGTAATCGAGCGAGGGCTTCAGCAGGTCGGCCGGCTCCGCCCCCTGATCGCCCATGAGGATGAAGTTCTGGAGGGTCTGGAGCTCGCCCTGCATCTCGGCGAGCAACCCCGCCAGCGATCTGTCCACGAAGATCAGCCGATCCTCGGCGTGGTTGATGATGTAGCGGATGTGGTCGCGCGCGAGCCGGAGGTTGACCGTGTGGAGGACCGCGCCCAGGGCGGGGATGGCGAAGTAGAGTTCCAGGTGGCGATGATGGTTCCAGGCGAAAGTCGCGACCCGATCGCCCGGCTGCACGCCCAGCCCTCGCAGGGCGTTCATGAGGCGAACCACGCGGGCCCAGAGGTCGCCGTAGGTGTAGCGGTGCAGGGTCCCGTCGTCTCGGCGGCTGACGATCTCCTTCTCGGGGAAGAATTGAGCGGCCCGCTTGAGGATGCTCGGGATGGTCAGCGGGTACGCCATCATCAGTCCGTTCATAGCCACCCCTTTGTTCCATCGAGGATCGTCGAGGACATGCCGATTCGATCGTCGAGCGTAAACATGCCGCCGCTCGCAAGCAAGCGAGCGGCTGCCGCATCACCGATTCACGAGGAGGCGTGGGCATCGGCGACCTCATGGTCAGGCCCCGCGACAAGGACGCCCATCGCCGTGGACGGCTCGCGGGCGCCCGGCCTGCGTCGCGATCAACGACGGTGCCTGATGGTCGTGCCCGCCGAGCCAGTCCCACACCAAGACCTTCCGCGAAAGGCGGAGTCGCACGGGGGATGTCCCGTGATGCCGGATCGCTCCGTGCGCCCCGGATCAGTGGTGGAGCAGGCCTTGGTAACTTCTCCGATCCGTCATCACCTCAGGGCCGCGCGGCCGGCGAACGGGGCGTTGGGACCGAGGTGGTCTTCGATCCGGAGGAGGCGGTTGTACTTGGCCAGGCGCTCGGAGCGGGCCACCGAGCCGATCTTGATCTGGCCGGCGGCGGTGGCGACGGCCAGGTCGGCGATGGTCGTGTCCTCGGTCTCGCCCGAGCGGGCCGAGACGATCGTCCGGTAGCCGTGGCGGCGGGCGAGCCGTAACGCGTCGAAGGTCTCGGTGAGCGTACCGACCTGGTTGGGCTTGATCAGGATCGCGTTGGCCGCCCGGCGCTCGATCCCCTGGCGAAGCCGGTCGGTCTGGGTCGCGAACAGGTCGTCGCCGATCAGCTGGATCCGCCCGCCGAGCTGCGCGGTCAGGGCCGTCCAGCCGTCCCAGTCGTCCTCGGCCAGGCCGTCCTCGATCGAGACGATGGGATACAGGTTGGCCCAGTGGACGAGCATCGCGGTCATGCCGGCGGCGTCGAGTTCGTCGTCGCCCGCAGTGGCCAGGCAGTAGGCACCGGTCTCCGCGTCGTAGAAGTGGCTGGCGGCGATGTCGAGCGCGATCGCCACGTCGCGGCCAGGCTCCCAGCCGCAGGCGAGCACGGCCTCGAGGATCAGGTCGACGGCCTGCGCGTTGGTCCGGAGGCGAGGGCCGTAGCCCCCCTCGTCGCCGACGAGGTCGGACTCCATCCCCTTGGCCTGGAGCACGGCGCCGACGGCGCGGTAGAGGGCCGTCGTCATCTCCAGCGCCTCGGAGTAGGTCGAGGCGCCGACCGGGATCATCAGGAAGTCCTGGAAGTCGAGGTTGCGCGCCGGCGTGCAGGCCGCCGGAGATCATGTTGACCATCGGCATCGGCAGCACCGGCGTCGCCGGACTCGCCGGGATCGAGCCGTTGCCGCCAGAGGCGGTTGAGGTGGACGTACAGCTCCTCGCCGCGTGCCGCGGCGGCGGCGTGGGCCACGGCCAGCGAGACGCCGAGCATGGCGTTGGCCCCCAGCCGCGACTTGTTGGGCGTGCCGTCGAGCGCGATCAGCGCGGCGTCGAGGGCGGCCTGGTCCTCGAGGTCCATGCCCCGGAGGGCCGGGGCGATCTCCTTCCGTCACGTTCTCGACCGCCCGCAGGACACCCCGGCCGCCGTGCCGACGGCTCGTCGGAGTCGCGCAGCTCGATCGCCTCGTGCCGGCCCGTGCTCGCCCCCGAGGGGACGATCGCCCGGCCCAACCTCGCCGGTCGACGCCGCGGCCTCGACCTCGACGGTCGGCCGGCCCCGCGAGTCGAGCACCTCGCGGGCCTTCAAGCTCATCACGGTCAGCACGATCAGATCCTCTCGTCCTGAGGATGGAGAGCGATGGGAGCGGTGCGATACACTCCACCCATTCATGATAAAAAATTGTTCGCATTCAGAAAAAAAGCCGCAAATTTCGTGCCAGCAGCCCCACCAGGTCATCCCACCGCGCGGATCCAGCCCCGAGCGCCGCGCAGGCGAAGCGGCGGGCGATGTCTTTGAGGCGGTCATCGAAGTAAACGACGGGGCGGGAGCATTGAGAAAGCGTCGGCTCCTCGGAGCGAGATTTCTCTCCTCACGCGTTCTCGACGATATTCGTCGTTTCCCGATACACCTGTGGCAAGGGGAAGGACCATGGCGAAGCGCAAACTCGGGCGAAGGCCGACGTCAGCGGACGTCCCTCAGCAACCGCGCGATCGGATCGCGGAGATCCGGGTCGAGATCCGAGACGTCCCACAGGAGATCGAAGCCAAACGCTTCGACGCACGCGTGATCCGGACCGCCGCGGATCTCAAGGCCCGCGAGCGGGAGATCGTGAGTCCGACAACCCGTAGTTGAGCCAGCAACAGGTTGACCGTCACGTTAAAATTGCCCGGCTTTGCTAGATTCCCAATCAACAGGAGGGCTCTCGCTATGCCGGGCAAGACCGCCAAGGTCATCCTCTCCGAACGGCAACAGGACATCCTGCGCCGGCAATGCCCCCACGGCACCGTCGCAACTCCGTAAAGATTCGGTAAACCCGTATCGGGCCGCTGTAAGTAATGAGCAAGTCAATGTTTCAGGCTGATATTCACTAGTCGTCCCAAACCGTGCATTCCGCAATCCCGAGGATATTCTTGAGACGAGGAACCGTGGGTTAACCGAAAGTCTACGCAGCTCCGGCAACGGGCCTCCATCCTCCTCTTGGCCTTCGAGGGGAGGGGCAATCCGGACATCGCCGTGACAGGCGGCGTGTCGCGACGTCAGGTCGGCCTCTGGCGAAGACGCGGGGCCGACGCCTGGAACCGGCTCCTCCCGAGCGAGTGCCTCGAGACCTGTGCCGCCTTGCAACGCGCCATCGCGGAGGTCCTCAGCGACGCGCCCCGGCCCGGCGCCCCCGGCAAGTTCACCCCGGAGCAAGTCACCTTGATCGTGGCTCTGGCCTGCGAGCCCCCCGCCAACTCCGGCCGGCCCATCACCCCCTGGACGGCCCACGAGCTGGCCGATGAGGTCATCACACGGGGCCTCGTCGCGTCGATCTCGGAGTCCCAGGTGGGTCGCTATCTCCGTGAGGCGGGCTGCAGCCCCCTCAGAGCCGGTCCTGGCTCAACACCACCGAGAAGGATCCGGAGCGGTTCCGGGAGCAGGTCCAGACGGTCTGTGAGACCTACCTTGAGTGCCCGCGTTGGAGAAGGACCCTCAGACGCCCACGGTCTGCATCGACGAGATGACGGGCCTGCAGGCGTTGGAGCGCAACGCCCCCACCCAGGCGATGGCCCCGAAGCGCTCCGAGCGGCCACTTGGTTCATTGACACTCAACTGCGAGTTGTCGGACTACGTGGTCCTCGACAACGAGTCGTCGGCCGCGGCGGAAGTCGTACTTCCGCCGCGGGTGCCTGCGGAACAAGACGTCCACGCCCCGTTCGCGCCAGTCCCGCGATCCCGAAGAACGAGCAGAAACATCGGTCTCCCAGCACGATTTCGCCCGTCTTGAGGCCGTCCCACAGGGTGCGGAACAGCGCCGTCTCGCCCGTCTCCTTCCCCCTGTACGGGCCCAGCGCCAGGTCGTGCACGACCCCGGTGGCCCAGCGAGATGACCGCGACCATCCGGACCAGCGGGAACCCCAAGCTGACGCCCTGTGCCTCGGACTGCGGGAAGGCCCGTTGGTTCTTCGGGGTATCGGGCATCGAAGCGGTGGTGCCATCGACCCGCATCACAGGGCGCCCCTTCCAGAGCCACCGTCGGCCGCGTGGCCCTCGATCTCTCGGGCGGTCTGGCGGACCAGACGCGTGACGACCCCCAGGGGGAGGCGCGGTCGCGCGTCGCAGGAACTGCCGGTCTCCGGAGCGCACGTCTTGCGGCCCTGGATCGCGAGCCAGACGATCAAGCGCGCGACCGCCCCACGACAGGAGTGGTCGGGGTCGAGCACCTGGGAAAGGAAAAAGCTGAGGGTCACCAACGGCGTGGAAACCCGTTCGCTGAACGTGCCCCGTTCCTCGGCCAAAGCCTCCTTGACCACCGTCGCGTCGAGGATGGCGTGAATGGGGAGGACAGTCGAATCGCGGAGGGGATCGACCTCCTCGGAAACTCGTCTTCGGGTCGCCTGGGACATCGACGGCCTCCTCGCCGGGACAAGGGTTGGATCGTGCAATCACCAATCCTTGTCTCATGGAGGCCGTTATTTGTCTATCCCTTTCTCTCGGATCGTGTTACGTTAAACCGAGTGCCCTTCAGGAGTGACCCCTTTCCTGCCATCGCTTCCCTGGCGTTCTTGAGGAGTCGGGTCAGGGTCCGATATCGTCGATGGGCCAGGCAGGCGACCCTGTTTCTGAGGCTCTTCCGCAGGAGGAGGACCGTGACGCACGGTTCGATGAGGTGTGTCGCGGTATATTTGTATGGGGTCCTCCCCTGCCCAAGATCGATGAGGATGATCTTCTCGTTGGTGATCAGGTCCTCGATCGTTAGGTGGTGGATGAGTGTACCGGGAGAGAATTGATCCATCCTCTGATCTCGCGCCAACTGTTCGCCGTAATATCGACCCTGATGTTTCGTGCCGAAGAACGCCGCGCATGGCCGATCGCCGCTATACAGCAAGTAGCACAGGAGGAAGCCCTGGTCCGCCAGGCGCTCGTACTCGGCTCGCTTCGACAGGAGGAAGCGGGTCGCGTGGGGTAACCAGTGGAACGACGCCAGCGCCTGGTAGAGCGTCTCGACCTCGTCCCGGCGGGTGATCTTCCGCAACTCGAGTCTTCCACCACCCTCCTCTCGCAGCCGCCGGAGGTCGCGATTCAGATTCTTTCGCTTCTTACCCGTAAGCTTCGCCGCATATTCCTGGAACGTCGCGGGGAGCGGGATCGAATGGCTCTCGCGGACCCCTTCGGGGTAGTGGACCATGAAGCGTTCCCGGATCGCGTCGGAGGACTCGATCACGTCCCAGAGGAAACTCCCCTGGGGTACGCGACTGATGTAGATAGCGTCGCAATCCGGGAACGACTCGCCGATGGTGGCGAAGAGCCGCTCGTAGAGGACGGGGTCGCACAAGATCCCCGCCTGATCGTTCGGGAACGACACGACCCGAAGGCCGATCTCCCCGAAGGTGAGTCCCCGGAGTCGGAAGGCGAGGATGGAGCGGCCCACCTGAAGCGGGACCAGCCCCGACATGCCGTCGCGATGGTCGTGGGCCATCGACAGCGAGAAAAGCCGATAGGGAACGTCGGCCAGCGGGGGACCGCTGCCCGTCGCGTTCGGGGGAGGGACGTCATCCTCGCCTCGCGGCTCGATGACCAGTCGCCAGGGGTCGGACCCCTGCGACGCCGGGGAGCACATGCACGAGAGAACGCGAGGGGCCTTCGTACCGGATTCCGAAGCGGAAGAGTCTCATGACCCGGATGTCCTATCTATTAACGACTCACTTTGTAATGCCGAGAGTGTATCAATCGGGCTTTCAGCCGATTGGCGAACCCACCGGCTGGAAGCTGGTGGAGCCATCTGAACTTGCCGGAGACGACGGCCTGGAATGGTCCTCGGATAGAGTGCAAGGACCTCAGGAAAACGTCGACACCCTTAGAGGCATGGAGGCTCCCCATGAAGTGCAGGACCGGCCCCGCGCCGATCCGGAACTTCTCCCGCGCCGCGGCCCGCTCGCGGCCCGCGGGTGGCTCCAGGTAGACCTCGTTGAACCCGTTGGTCACGACGCGGATGCGCCCCTCACCGACGCCGAGGTGCGCGAGCATGTCGCGCTCGTAGTCGCTAAGGGCGAAGATGCCGGCCTCCCCCGCAACGACCCGCCGGAACGGCCGGGTGATGGCGACGAGGGCCAACGCGGTCTTGATCCGGCCGAAGCCGTTGATCGCCGCCAGGTGGATCACCACGTCCGGCCGCACCGCGGCGACTACGTACTCGACCGCCGCCGAGTCGCGGATGTCGGTGCGGTACAGCGCGAAGTTGGTCTCCTCCTCCGGCGCGAACCGCGCCTTCCCGAACCGCAGGCTGTCGAGCACGGCGATGTGATGCTCCCGGTACATCCAGCGCGTGAACGGGCGCCCGACATATCCGTTCCCACCTGTGATCAGGATTTTCATGGACTGATTATTATTCAACGATCCGCGATTGAGCTAAAAACCCGATGAATTTTGGTGTTTCCGCAAAGGATTTTCCTGAAAGGGGTTGCGGCGACTCTCGTCGCATAAACCATGACGGGCAAACGATTTACGATATCACCACTTTTTCGCTAGTTTTTAGCTCAATCGCGGATCGTTGTTATTATTTGAGAGTGCGGCATAACGTGCGCGATATCCTGCGGGCAGGGTCGAGGCCCTGGCGGCTTTGACTCCCCCGGTTCATGGCGATCGTCTCGCGTCTCCTGCTGTCGGGCCGGCGTGGCCGACGTCCTCGGCCCGGATCGTAGTCATGCCGGTGCCGTCCATTCGGCTTCGTAGGCGCGTCGAAGCAGGAGGCATGCGACCGCGTAGTTCGCGATCATGCCGAGCACGGCGCCATGGACGCCCAGGGCGACGATCGTGATCAAGCCGATCGGCAGGGAGATCAGGCCCGCATACAGGTGGCTCGAGAAGACCTGGCGCGTCTGCCGATTGGCCAGCAGGGCGGCGGTCACGATCATCGCCACGTAAACGATGAAGGTGTAAACGGCGTAGAGCGCGAGCACGGAGGCCTGCCCGACGTATTTCTCGCGGTAGAGCAGGCGCAGGAGGGGCTCGGCGAAAATCGCGGCGAGCAGGCAATAGCCCCCCATTACCGGGAGGGCTAGCAGGTACGTCGTTTTCAGCTCGGCCCGGAGCGCAGACGGCCCGGCGTCGGCTAGCATGCGGGCGAAGCGGATGGGGAGCACGGAGCTGAAGACGTAGGCCAGCACGCGCGTCGGGCCGAAGACGATGGTGACGGCCCGCAGGATCCCGGCAGCCGCCACGCCGACCACCGCCGCGGCCATGTAGATAAACAGCTCGGAGGAGAGCCAGAAGCCGACGACCGCGCTGGCCGCTAGCCACTTGCCGTAATTCCAGTTCTCGAGGAAGGCGGACGGATCGGCGTGGCGGGCGAGGCTGCCGCAGATCTGCCAGCCGCCGAGGACGACGGCGACCGCGGACGTCGCCGCCAGGGCATAAAGTGCCAGCGGGGCGGTCAGGGCCTCCTGCTGCCAGAGGGCGGCGATGGCCACCGCCTGGCCTCCGTAGCTGATCAGGTCGTTGGAGAAGGCGGCGGCCAGCCGCCCCTCTGTGTAGAGGACCCGGCGGACGAACTCCTGCAACTGCCAACCCAGGATCGAGGGCGCCAGCGCCAGCAGGAGCGGGGCCGCGTCCGGGGCCGCAACGCACGCGCCGGCCCAGGCCACAAGGGACAGCAGGGCGGCGATGGCTGCGAGGAGGATCTGGCCGATGGCGGTCGAGGTCGTGTAGCGGTCATAGTCCTCGCCGTGCCGCGTCGTGCCAAGGACGTTATGCGCCTGGGTGACCAGGGCGGACTGCAGGGCATTGGCGAACATGAGGATCGAGTAGACCAAGGTGAAGCGGCCGAAGTCCTCCCGGCTCAAGCCGCGGGCCAGGAGGACCATCGTGACGAAGTTGGTCGCCGAGATGAGCAACTGGTCGGCGACGGCCCAGGGGACCTTGCCGAGCCGGCGGAGGATCCCGAACCTCACGGTGGTCATCTCGTTGGGTACTGCGGGTACGATCGACATAACTCCTCGATGCTCCTGGTCCGGGGTTGGTGGGCTCCGGGGGTCGGTCTCCGGGAGGAGGATGGGGTAGGGCACCGATTCGAGACGAAGAGACGACTCCCCCTCGTGAACGAGGGGGGTTCTCGGGCGAAGGCCCGGTGGCCCTAACCGCCCGCTGGCCGCGTCCGGGCCAGCCAACCCCTGCGGATTGGGGGTCTGCCTTGCGTCCGTCTCGCCACGGTCTGCGCGGCCCAGCTTGGGGGGCAGCTTCCGGCTCTCGTGCGAGTGGTTACGGCAGAGCGTACCGGAACGAAGTTCTTGATCCCAGCGACATCAACAGTTTACCGGCAAACAGGTGTCGGTTCAACGAATGTTCCTTTATTTCGACACGAGGAGGACGGCGATTCCCCCGTCGCCTGAAGGCGTTGGTCCCCTCGCCGGATTTCTATGGGCCAATGCCTTCATCATTCCTTCACAGTGACGCCGAGGGCGCGTTCGCCTTCTCCGTAGAAACGCGAACTCGACCCCTCCGATGACGAGGTCTCTTTTTTCCCGATTTTGTTCGGATTTGTGGGAACTGTCATGGTGGTGTCATCGGGCAAGTTATTTTTGAGCGCCTACTAGCCCTCAAGCAAGCGTAATGAATCGGCTCCCTGGAACCTCACCCCTTTGTTTTCAGCCTTTCGTAGAAGGGTGCGCAGGGGCGCATCTCATTTTCGAGTGAGCGCCTCTCCTGATTCCATCATTTCGATTGCTGTCTTGATTCCTAAGCTTTGAGTCACTGGCAGCCCTATGTCAAACCTCCCATCACGCTTGTTTCAGGGTTAGGCCTCTGGGAGATCCTCGACCAGAACCTCGGGCGGGCCGAAGGGGTCCCGTTCGCTGACCGCGCGTTCGTGCTCGTCGCCAACCGGCTCATCGCGCCGGCCAGTGAGTATAGGCTCGCCGGCTGGCTCGAGACCGACTTCGTCTGCGATCGCAAGGGCCGACGTTTCATCCCTCACTGGCATCAGCACCGGCGAGTCCGCGTCCACCCCCGCCAGCTCGACGCCTGGTACCGCAACCCTTGGCCAGCTCCACGCGGCCCAGGATCGGATCGAAGGGGCGCTCTACCGCCGCCTCCGTGACCGCTGCGGCCTCAAGCCCGAGTTGGTGCTCTACGACATCACCAGCACCTCCTTCGAGGGTGCGGGCCCGCACGACTTCGCCCAGCACGGCTCCAGCCGCGACGGCAAGCCGCAGAACGTGCAGGTGATCGTCGGCGTGGTGATGGTCGCGGGCTGGCCCGTCGCGCACCATGTCTGGGCGGGCAACCGCATCGACCATTTCACTGTTCAAGAAGTCATCATCGACTTGTGCGAGCGCTTCGAATTCGGTCGGCTCGTCCTCGTCGGCGACCGGGGGATTGTCACAAAAGAGAACATCAATTCAATTATAATATAAAAAATCAGCATAAGTTCCTCGTAGAGATCAAGCGGCGGCGCCACACCAAGCTCGACACCTGGCTCGACGCCGTCGACGACACGAAGTGGGTCGACTGTCCCGGCGGCATCAATAGCCGGGAACGAAAGACCGATCCGCCCCGCACGCGTGCCCAGGAAGTCCCTTCCGGGGATCCTGACCTGCGCGTGATCGTCATCGCTTCCGACGAGCGCCGCGGCTCCGAGCAGGCGCAGCGCGAACAGGCGATGGAGCGGGCTCGCCAGAAGCTCGAGCCGCTCAACGAGCGTGTCGCCTCCGGCGCCTGGAAACGGCCCGAGAAGATCGGGGCCGCCGTCGCGCGGATCATGCAGAAATCTCCCCCAAGAAGGCCCCATGCCCGAACTGCGGCAAACACGGCCGGCGGAAGCGTAAGCTTCCCCCACGCAAGGTTCGCACGGTCGCCTACAAGACCGTCGCCTTTCTCGAGATCATCTGCGGCGAATATCAAGCCCGGTGTGGCTGCTCCAAGACGTTCCGGAACACTCCCGAGAGTGTCCTCCCCAGAGCCCTCTACGACAACAGCAATTCCCGGACAGCCCTTTCGTAAGGAAAAATAAGGGGTTCCAGAAAACGCTCTTCGCAAACTCTTGTACAGTATGTCTTCTACCTGATTGGTCTCCAACAAGGGAAATTACAGGGGATTTTGAGTGTGACACCCTGTTGACACTACTGAACACCTCCGGGAATTGCTGCTACGACAACAAGGTTCGCGATCTGGTGCTCGATCGCATCCTCAAGGACGCCATGAACGTCGAACAGATGTTGGAGTCGCTTCGCCGCGAATACCTCCTCGACCTGTCCACGGGGTTCGTCTATGACGTGCTCCACGGCTACGCCGAAACGCTCGACATGTCGGCGCATCGCCGTATGGTCCTGAAGCACTTCAGCGGCACACTGTGCGTCGACGAACTGCACCTGGGTCGCTTCACCTTGCTGCTGGCCACCGACCCGCTTGCGGATCTGCCCGTGGCCTTCGCCCTGGTCGCCCAGAACGACCAAGACCACATGGAGCGGTTCCTCAGGAACCTCAAGACGTGGGGCTTGAACCCCACGGTCGTGGTGACGGACGGCTCGAACCTGTATCCCACAGTGCTGAAGGATCTCTGGTCCGACGCCGATCATCAGTTGTGCGTTTTCCACATCGTCAAGGATATCAACAAGTTGGTCTTGGACGCCTTGCGGCGGCTGCGGACGGCGATGGGTCGGCGGGGCAAGGCCGGGCGGAAGAAGAAGCGGGGCCGCAAGGGCGCCAAGTCCAAGGCCGCCGCCTCGCGCCGGGGTCTGTCGGTCAAGGAGAAGGCGAAGTACGTGTTCAAGCGTCGTCATCTGATCGTGAAACGCCGGGAGAAGCTCACCGAGTCGGAGCGTGGCGACCTGACGCGGATGCTGGAATACGTGCCCAGTGTGATTACGGCTCTCGCTCTTTCGACTGGAAGCTCAGGGGCGGGGTGTTCGAGTTCTCCGAGAGCGAGACGCACCTCGGGCGGGAAAAAAAGATCGAGGGAAAATATGTGATCGCGACTAGCAAGAAGGGGCTGGGCGTCCTCGACGCGGTGGCGCGGTACAAGGGATTGACCGACGTCGAGGGCGGGTTCCGGCAACTCAAGGACGTGATGGCGTTGCGGCCGATCTACCACCAGGTCGAGTCGCGAGTCAAGGCCCACATCTTCGTCGCGGCACTGGCCCTGCTGGTTCAAAGGCTCCTCGGCCGACGGCTCCAAGAGGCGGGAGTGGATCTGTCGCCGGCGCGGGCGCTGCAAGCGTTGTCCCCCGTGCGGCTGGTGACCTTCCGTCTGGAGGGCCAACCGGGACGCCGTGGGATGGCCGGCGGCTTGCCCCGATGCGCAGCGGATCCTGAAGGCATGGAAGCTCGTCGACCAGCGACCGCCGGTGCCACCCGAGGGGGAGGACACCATGATATAGTGACTAATTGGCAAAGCTTTGTCGAACCTATTATGCTTTTATCGACACATCAAAATGAATGGCGACCGATGTCTTGTTCTTCCCGTAGGGTGGGCCCCGCCCACCATGCGGAACCCCTATTCTGGCAAGGAGATAGGAATGATGGGCGGGGCCCACCCTACGGGAACGTGCATCAGCGAAGATTTCACATCAAACGGATTTTCATAGAATCACAAACGTCAAGCGCGTCGGCATGGTCCTGGGCGATGCCCTTCCAGGCCGCCGGGAACTGGGGCGAGTCGATGAGCCGCACGCCGGGGGCGACCTCGAGGCTCTCGGCCCCGCCGACGAACACGAGTCGCCCGGGACCGGCCTTCCTGAGCCCGGCGATATCGAGACGTCTCCCTGCACGCCGGTCACGTTCCGGCCGATCTTCCTGACCGCCGTGTCCAGCAACCGGGGGTCAGCGAAGCCCGCCCGAGATGTAGAGTGTCTCGCCGGTGATCCACGCCGAATCCGGGGAGGCGAGGAAAACGACGGCGGGGGCGATGTCCTGCGGCTGTCCGATGCGGCCGAGCGGGGTCATCGCCTCGGTCTGCTTGCGCATCTCGCTCGCGAGGATCCCCCCGGCGTGGGTGCCCTCCGTCTCCACCATCCCCGGATTGATGGAGTTGACCCGGATCCTGCGCGGGCCGAGCTCCTTGGCCAGCGACCTCGTCACGGCGTCGACGGCCGCCTTGGTGGCGCTGTAGACCGCGGCGTTCGGGGGCGCGAAGGTGCTGACGACAGAACTGATGTTGACGATACTGCCGCCCTCGGGTCCGAAGTGCTTGACCGCTTCCTGCGAGGCGAGGATCAGTCCGAGGACGTTGAGGTCGAACTGCCTGTGGAAATGCTCGGGAGTCACCTCCTCGATCTGGGCGAATTCGTAGATGCCCGCGTTGTTGACCAGAATGTCGAGACGCCCGAACGCCTGCCTGGCCTCGGCGAACAGGCGGCGGATGTCGTCCTGCCTGGCAACGTTCGCCTGCACGGCGACCGCCTTGCCGCCCTTCCCGACGATCTCGGCCACGACGCGGTCGGCCCCCTCCTTGCTGGAGGCGTAATTGACGACAACCGCGACACCCTCGGCCGCCAGGTGCAGGGCGATCGAGGCCCCGATCCCCTTGGACGCGCCGGTGACGACCGCCACTTTCCCGTCGAGCTTCGCCATGGAACCCCCTCCCGTGTGTTGTCTGGGCCGGACGGGGGGTATGATAGGCAGGACCTTCCGCCGGGCAAGTACGCACCTCTTGGTAAGTACCCTGGTGATCGGAGGAGGAGCGATGAGGAGGCAGGCTTACGGCTGCGGCCTCGAGGCCGCGCTCGCCGTCGTCGGCGGGAAGTGGAAGCCGATCATCCTCTGGCATCTCGCACCGCAGCCGCGCCGCTTCGGCGAGCTCCGGCGCCTGGTGACCGGCATCAGCGAGAAGATGCTGATCCAGCAACTGCGGGAGATGGAGGCGGACGGGATCGCCGCCCGCAAGGACTTCCGGGAGATCCCGCCGCGCGTCGAGTATTCGCTGACTCCGTTTGGCGTCACGCTCATGGAGGCCCTCAAGCCGCTCTGCGGCTGGGGACTCGTGCACCTGAAGGAGATCGAGGCGAAGAAGGCGAAGACCGCGGCGGGTTGACCGGAACCGATCTCCTTATGGTAGATGCGCCCCGGACGCTCACGGCGTCCGGCCAGAACCCGAGGCGGCGCCTCTTCGAGGCCATCCACGGCGAGCCATCATCGCCGATCAATGAGAGTCCAAGAGAACAGGGGGCCGAGCGCCATGGCTGCTTCCGAGCCGGATGCCGCGACGAATGAGGGCGAGGAGACGGTCGTTTACTCGGGGGGCGGGGTTCACGCCCCCCACGCCCGCGGAGTTCGCCGCGCTCTTCCCCAATCTGGAGGTGATCGGGCTGCTGGGCCACGGCGGCATGGGGATGGTCTACAATGGTCGCCAGCCGCTCCTGGACAGGCTCGTCGCCCTCAAGGTCATCCGGCCCGACCTCCGGGCCGATGACGCGTTCCAGGAGCGGTTCCTTCGCGAGGCGAGGACGCTCGCGAAACTGAGGCACCCGTTCTGCGTGACGGTGTTCGACGTCTACCAGGCGGGGGAGCTCTACTGCCTGGTGATGGAATATGTGGAGGGGGCAAGCCTCCGGCAGCTCCTGGAGAAGGGCTCGATCACGGAGCGCGACGTCCTCGATTTCGTGCCGCAGATCGTCGAGGCGCTTCAGCACGCCCACGAGGCAAGGGTCGTCCACCGGGATATCAAGCCCGAGAACCTGCTTGTGGACTCGCGCGGCCGAGTGCGGCTCGTGGATTTCGGCCTGGCCACGCTCATCGGCCCCGGGGCGCAGAGCGCGGACCCGACGACGGCCGGGTGGTCGGCACGCTCCGCTACATGGCTCCGGAACAGCTCACGATGCCCTGGGCGGTCGACCACCGCGCCGACATCTACTCCACGGGCGTCGTCTTCTACGAGATGCTCGCGCGAGAACTCCCCGGGCCCGACCGTGAGACCCCTCCCGGAAGGAGGCCACCGATCCCCGTCTCGACCCCAGCGTCCTCCGCGCGCTCGAGCATGAGCGGGAGCGTCGCGACCAGGAAGCGCGCCTCATGCATCGCAACATCACAAGCCTGGCACGCACGGCCGAATCGACGATCCGCATCGAGACGCACATCTCCGCCCCGCCGGAGCAGGTGTTCGCGGTGTGGATCGACCCCGGCCAGATCTCCGACTGGGAGGCACCCTCCGACGACTTCGGGCCGACCATCGGTGAGGTCGATCCGCAGGTCGGGGGGCGTATCGCATCGACATGCTGTTGCCCGGCCGGGCGGATCGGAGGTTCGTCTCCGGGCAATACTGCCGGGTGGATGCACCCGGACGTTGAGCTTCACCTGGGCCTGGGAACCGCACAAGGCCGACACGCGGGAGACCCAGGTGACCGTGGAATTCCATCCGAAGAGCGGCGGCACCGACCTCGTGCTCACCCACGAGCGCTTCCGCGACGAGCCGGAACAGGAACGCCCACGCCCGGGGCTGGCAAGGGAGCCTCGATCGCCTGGGACGGAAGTTCGGAGGCTGATGGCCGTCCTTCAACGAGGGTGCGCCTCCGGGACCGCGAAGCTGAGATGGTGCGCGGCGTGGGTGCAGTGGAACCGGTCCCATTCCTCCCTGGTCAGGAAGCCGAACAGGACGTGGGGGGCCACGGGCCCGGGCGAGACCTCGTAATGTGCGATGGCCTGACGCAGCCCCTCCGCCTCCTCGCGTTCGTCGAGCGCTTCCCCCGGCAGGAGCGACGGCGAGGTCGGTATCCCCTCGGGGACCATGCCCGACTCAAAGAACTGCCACTTTCGCTCCTCCCCGACCCACCGGGAGGGATCATGGGGTGTCGCGGCGGGGAGTTCGACCGCCCGGCGCATGACCGTCGCCAGGTGCCGGCAGATCTGCGCCAGAGACCAGTTGCCGACCGTCGTGTGGCCTTCCAGCAGCCGCTCCACGTCGAGCATGACCTCGTCGAGGCTGCCGAAGCGGAGCGTCCGTCGTCCCTCGGTCATCGGTGCCCTCCCTGTCGTCATGAGCTATGCGTCCCCGAGGTCGGACTTTTCGGGTCATGTCAGTTCGGCGTAGACCTCACTGGTTCAGCCATTGCAAACGACGGGGCCTGAAGTCGAAAGTTTTCTTAGCCTTCTTGTTTGAAGCACCGCGAAGTTTCGTGCCGTAGTAGACGGCGTCCTCGCCGCCTGCCTCGCGCACCTCCTGTTCCGTAATCTGGGGAGGAGGTGGGGCTCCAACCCATCGCGCAAACGCCGGCAGCCAAAGACGGACCGGAGAAGGATCGTCATCGACGACGTTGTAAATACCGGGCGGGGCTGTCAGAGCGGCGACGGTGGCCAGAGCCGCGTCCTCGATATGGACGAAAGACCAGACACCTTCCCCCTGCCCAACGATCGGGATTTCCTGCCGTCGGACCTGGTCGGCGGCCGCGCCTTCGGGACAGTACCAGGTATTCGGACCGTAGAAGAACCCATAGCGAAGGGCGATTCCTTCCCTACTCTCCCGAATTCAGCACGCGCGCTTCCAGTTCGGCATAGGTCCGCGCACTCGCGGCCACGCCGGGACTTGCGTCGGTCGCTTGCCGCACAGACTCGTCGGCCAGTCCGCTGCCCGCCTTCAGGAAGAAGCCGCTCGCCTGTTGGATGTATCGACGCACTCCACTCGCCTGCGCGGCGCGATGAAGGTATCCGCCGCCCTCAAGCCGCAGCTTCCGATCGCCGGCTGCTGCGGCCGCGAGTTCCGAAGGATGTTTGGGTAAAGCTGTCAGCTGATCGATGACGACCTCGGCTTGTGATCGTCGCAGCGCCCGTTCCACGGCGGACCCATCGAATGCGCTCACTCGAACGGCGGTCGCGCCCAGGTCGACGAGGTTCTGCGCACCTGCTTCGGAGCGCGTCATGCCCGTTACCGTGTGACCTTGACGGACCAGCTCGGCGATCAGTGGCCGGCCGATCGCTCCACTTGCTCCGGCAACGAAGACTCTCATGCGTGATCTTCCTGGCTAGTCGTGGTTCGGTCGTGTCCTAGAATCATTGCACAGTCGCCATAACCTCTTGCAAGCAAGAGACCTTGCCTTGATCGGCGGTCGAGGTTTCAAGTCCTTGTTTCGCAGCAGATTATCGCCTGCCATGCAACGATTCTGGGACACCACCGCTTCACGAGCAAAGCCGTTCTTCCCATTCCCGCTGCACCAACACACCGGAGGTTTTCGCACGGTTGCTGCCGCTACCCCAATCTGATCCTTCGGCTTGCGCAGGTAGACGCACAGGACCCGGGCGAAGTGGTCGGCGACGCGATCGCCGGGGCGTGACCACGGGCGAGGGACCCCGGTGTCTCGGAGGGCACCGGGTCCCCCGCCGGTTCTTGACGTCAACCCTGAAGGTGGGCTTCCAGGAACCAGAGCCGCTTGTCGACGGCGCGGGAGACCTCGGTGTAGATGTCGGCGGTCGACTTGTCGCCGAGGCCGTCGGACTCGTCGATCGCCGCGCGGACGTGGGTGGCGTAGCGGGCGAACCGGTCGGCCAAGGCGGCGACGTGGTCCATCCCCTCGACGGCGTCGGTCGGGTACTCGGGCAGCGACGAATTCTCGGCAGCCATCCTGGCCGTGCCACAGGCGTAACCTCCCAGCGCGGTGACCCGCTCCGCGATCAGGTCGACGAACTCGTTGAGCTCGCCGGCGATCTCGTCGAACAGCTCGTGGAGCTGGTAGAAGTCCTTGCCCTTGACGTTCCAGTGGGCCTGCTTGGTCTGCGAGGCCAGGTCGAACGTGGAGGCCAGGCTCTGGTTGAGCAGGTCGATGAGCGGGGCCCGCTTCTCGGCGGGGATGTCAATCCCGGTGCGGAACTGCCTGATGTTCAAAGGCGATGCGGTCGCCACGGTCTCGTCTCCTTTGCGTTCTCGGGCGGCGAGGCGGAACGTCAAGTCGTCGACCCGCCGCCTCGGGTGTCGTTCTGTCGTGGCTCGGTCCGACAATTATGGAGTAGCGGCAGCAACCGTGCGAAAACCTCCGGTAGCGCAATTCTCCGCAATGTGACCTCCCGCGTGAGGACGCCGTTGCTTGCGGAGAGTCCGCCGGGTGGTTCCGCGACAGGGCGGAGCCTGCGTCTTCTCTGCCCTCATTCTCCGCAAGGAAAGGAGCCGGTCAACCGTTTTGGCCTGAAATCCTGCGGTAAGCCCCCGCATCGAGCCCGCTTACCGGAGGTTTTCGCACGGTTGCTGCCGCTACTCCAGGGCATAATCCGCACTCCGGACGTTCCGGCACGGCCGAGAGTGGCCCTGCCTCAGGCTGTGGGCCGGCTACCCCGGCGGGAGGGTCTTTCTTCCCGAGTGACGAGGCCCCTTCTGCAAGAGCCTCTTACCAGGAACGGCAGGAACGGGAAAATGCAGAGATGTCTGGGGGAGCTGGCGCCGCATTTTACTGAGAGGGTCCACGATCAGTCACTCGGACTAATGAGGCGGAGGGCGAATCCCTCCGGGAGGCCGGAGAGCGGGGCGGGGATGATCGTGGAGCTGAGCCGCTGGGCCTGCAGCAGGGCGGCGACCCGGGGGTCGGAGGCGACCGCCTGACTCAGAATGACCTCGCCTCCCGCGGCGAGGTGGGGGAGCCGTGAGGCGACGCTGACCGTGGTCCCGAAATAGTCGAGGTGGTCGTTGAGCGTGGCGACCATCGCCGGTCCGCGGTGGACGCCCACGCGCAGCTTCAGGTCACGGGTCAACTCCCCATCCGCCAGCGCAGGCATCAGGTCGAGCGCGGCCTGGAGGGCGGCGACCGGCTCGGAGAAGACGGCCACGATGCCCTCGTTGACCGTCTTGACAGGCGCACCGCCGTGCCGCTTCAGACAGTCGCCGAGACGGAGGAACTGCTCGTGGATCAGGGCGAAGGCCCGCGCGTCGCCCATCTCCTGGTAGAGGTCCCCCGCGTGGTCCAGCTCGGTGACCACCAGGGTCACGGTGGCCAGGTTGATGAGCTGACCGGGCGAGAGGATCTCGCCGGGGAAGAGCTCACGGAAGAGGGCCAGGGAGGAGGCCCGCGCGGCGGTCAGGGCATCGTCGCGGGGTGCCGTCCGTTCGACCCGGACGACCAGCTCGCGGTCGACGTCGTTGGTCAGCGCGATCATCTGGCCGCCCGCCCGCAAGCTCCGGGGCAGTTCGGGGTGCGGACCCCGGGAGAGCGATAGGTCCCAGTGCTTGGTCGGCGCCTCCGGCGCGACGCGGAAGTCGACCGTGAACGCCAGTTGCGGGCCGCGGAGCCGGTACGCTCCCTCGCCCAGCGCCAGCTCGAGTGCGATCCGCTCTCCGGGGCCGACGCGGACCTGCGCCGCGACGTGCGGCGAGTGCGCGGGGCCGCCGATGCAGTAGGTCCCCAACTCGGTCCGCGGATCTCGGGGTGGACGCGGAAGATCATCTCGACCGAGTTGGCAAAGTCGAGCTCGTAGTCGAGGTGGCAGGCCTCGCAGCGGCCGTGCTCGCGGAGGGCGCGGAGCGTCTCGACCACCTCCGAGGGGATCCGGCAGACCGGGCAGAGGAGGTCCCAGAGCAGGACCAGCGCCCCGTCCTTGGCGCCGTGGAGGCAAGCGGCCACGACCTGGTCGGCATTCAAGCCGAGCCGTCGCGCCAGCGCCAGGGGCCTGATCCGCGCGACCTCCTGCGGGGCGCCTGCGCGAGGAAGTCTCCGATCCGTTCGACGACCAGTGGGCCGATGCCGTGACGGCCGAGAGTCGCGAGCCATTGGTTGAGCCGATGCCGCCGCGCCTTGGAGAGCGCGGCCGGGGGCTCGAACGGGTCGATCACCGCGTCGTAGCCGAGCTTGCCCGTCAACGTGGCGTCGATCCGGCGATAGACCTCGTCCATGGCGCGACGGGCTTGGCTCCCGATCTTCACGTTCGCCACGGCGCGGCCGAAGAGTCCCTTGGCGGCGATCCGGATGCTGTGCGACAGGGTGGTGCCCCCGTCACCGCGGGGCGTCAGCTCGACGATACTGATGAACCACTGGAACGGCCCCTGGTGGAACTCGCGGAGAACCCCCATCCGCCGCCCCTCGATCCACTCGAACGCGTGCTCGCGCCAGCTCACTTGCAGGCCCGCCGCCTTCATCCGCCCGTACCGTTTGACCCCCTCGGCGGGGTCGTACTCGGTCGTGAAGGGGACGGCGGGCAGGCGCAGGGCGCGGTTGAGCCGCTCGGTGTTCGAGACGTGCGGCCAGAGCTGTCGGGGCGAGGCCTCCAGCTCCCAGCGGAAGTCGAACCGGACCAGGTCGTGCGGGTCGCAGGCGGGGAGCTTGGGGTGGACGTCGATGCCCGTCGGCTCGCCCCGAAGGAGGCGCTCCAGGTCGAGGAGCAGTTCCCCGGCGTCGGCGTAGCGCCCCTCGGGCCGCTTCGCCAGCGCCTTGGCGACGATCTGGTCGACGCCGTCGCTGACCTCCTCGTTCAGCTCTTTGAGCGAGGGGGGGGGCTCGTTCTGGTGCCTCGCGATCAGGGCATACATCGAGCCGCCAACGAACGGCGGCCGGCCGGCGAGCAGGTGGAACAGCGTCGCGCCCATCGCGTAGACGTCGGCGCCCGGGCCAATCTTCCCGGCGCCCGACGATTGCTCGGGCGCCATGTAATACGGCGTCCCGAGGATCGCTCCGGCCTGCGTCAGGTTCAGCGACTCGGTCTCTTCAATGTGCCGGGCCAGCCCGAAATCCAACAGCTTGACCCGCCGCGCGGTCATCGATAGTGACAACAGAACGGTCGGCGCGGCGGCATCGGCCACGCCTGGGAGGTCGTCGGGCTCATCCTCGACCAGCAGGATGTTTTCCGGCTTGATGTCGCGGTGGACGATCCCGCGCTCGATGCGCCACGGCCAGACCGCGCGCGACGTCGGACATGATCGCCAGCGCGTCCGGCTCGTCGAGCCGCACGCGCTGGGCCAGCAAGTTGGCCAGGCTCATCCCGCGGACGTATTCGATGGCCAGGAAATGGACGCCGTCATCCTCGTTCAGCTCGACCAGGTTGGCGACGTAGGGGTTGTTGGCCTCGGCCAGGAGGCGTGCCTCCTTGTAGAGCCGCCGCAGGGCCTCCGGGCGCCTGGCCCACGCGTCGCGGAGCACCTTGATGGCGACCAGCGAGCCGTCCGTCGGGTCTTCGCCTCGGTAGACGGCCCCCATCCCCCCCTCGCCGAGCTTCTCGTGCAGGAGGAACCGGCCGAGTTGCCCGCGCCCAACCTCTGATCGCGCACATCGGGCTCCGCTTGCCGATCGACATCGGCGAAAGCAACCGTGGCGGTCTCGCTGGCCGACTCCCGCGCGGGGCCCATGGCGACGGTTGCGGAGTCCACGAACGCGCCCAATCGCTCCACCACCACTTGCGCCCGGGGACGGCTAAACGGATCGTGGGCGATCATCGACCGGAGGAGGGAATTGAGCGCGGGATCTGCGGCGAGCCTCGCTTCGCCCGCGAGTCCGGGATTCCGGCCCGAGATCCACCAGGCCAGCAGCATGCCCAAGGCGAAGACGTCGGCCGACGGGCTCAGCCGACCCGAGTGTCGCGCCTCGGGTGGCTGGAAGGAAGGGTCGAGGCCCGGCCGCGCCGCGGCGTCCGTGTCGAGACCCGACCACTCGATTTTGAGCTGAGAGGACACCTGGCCGGTGATCATGCCCGGGTCCAGGCACCCATGGACGAGGCCGAACCGGTGGGCCTCGGCCAGTCCCGCCGCCAGGTTGCAGGCCGCGGCCACGGCCTCACCCCAGTGCCACGGCCCCGTCATCCGGAACGGCGTTCCGGCCGGTTCGAGCACCACATAGGGGCGGGAAGGCTCTAGCCGAAGCTCGATAAGCCGGCGCGCTGTGGGGTGGGTGAGCATCGCCGTCAACCGGAGCCGCTTGATCCGCTCTTGGGCACGCGAGGGCTCCTCACGGAGGTCGTTCAGAGCCACCAACTCGACCTCCCCTTGCGTCTGGAGGTCGAGGGCGCGGTAGCGGACACCATCGCGCCCCGCGCCGAGCTGGTTCAAAAGCTGATAGCGGCCAAACATTGGTCGTCGGTCAATCCAGCCCCACTCGAGAGCGTCGTCCCTCCTACCTTTGGAGGGAAATCGGTCACTCATCAATCTCGATCATATCGAAACCGGATCGCCTCCACACGACCCTCCCTCAAATTGCTGGTCATTTCGCCGTGTCCGGCCCCTGCCCGAGAATTCCTCACAAGAGTGCAAAGTCCGCAAAAAGCGGTGGCAAAATGGCCATTGCTCTCTCAAGTTCAAGGACACCTCTCGCCTTTCTTTGAGTCCTTTGCACTTTTTGAGAAACCCTCCTCAGGCCCCTTCGGTCTTGAAATTGCTTGAGTGTCCCTTCGACCGTCCTCTCGGTCGATGAACTTCCTCCCACTCTCTCCGACGGGGAGGCATCCATGACTCACTTCATCTGCAAGACCTGCGGCGTCCAGCACGCGGCGACCGAGACGCCGCCTGCCCACTGCGCGATCTGCGAGGACGAGCGCCAGTACGTCGGCTGGAACGGTCAGGAGTGGACCACGATCGACGACCTGCGCTCCGGCCACAAAAATCAGATCAAGGAGGAGGAGCCGAGGCTCACTGGGATCGTCACGTTGCCAAAGTTCGGTATCGGCCAGCGAGCCCTCCTGGTCCAGTCGCCGGGGGGCAACGTCCTGTGGGACTGCATTTCGCTGATCGACGAGGCCACGATTCAGGCCGTCCGCGACCGGGGCGGCCTCGCGATGATCGCCATCTCGCATCCGCACTATTATGCATCGATGGTCGAATGGAGTCAGGCCTTCGGAGGCGTCCCGATCTACCTGCACCGCGATGATCGCCGTTGGGTGATGCGGGCCGACCCGGCGATCATCTTCTGGGAAGGCGAGACTCGGTCACTCCACGACGGCATGACTCTGGTGCGCTGCGGCGGGCATTTCGCTGGGGGGACCGTTCTGCACTGGCCTCCCGGCGCCGGCGGGCGCGGGCGCTGCTGACGGGCGACATCCTCCAGGTCGTCCCCGATCGGCGTTATGTGAGCTTCATGTACAGCTATCCGAACCTGATCCCGCTGCCCGTCCCCGAGATCCATCGGATCGTCCAGGCCGTCGATCCGTTCGGCTTCGACCGGATCTATGGATTCCACTCCGACCTGGTCGTCGCCTCGGACGCCAAGACCGCCGTCGCCCACTCGGCGGAGAGATACGTGCACGCGCTGAGCGCGTCGACCCCGCGCCCCTGAGCCACAATCCGCCTGAGATTACCCGATACCCGAGGGCAGAGGACAGAAGAGATTCGAGAGAGGAGCGGGATCGAGCGTCGGCGGTCGTTGGGGTTGGTGGGGCTCCCCTGCCAGGCGATGCCGACCCGGAATCCCCGGATCGGTTCCAGCACGTCGCCGCCAATGCACGAGCGTTCGCCGGAGGAAGAGGGACGAAGAGGCCTGGTCCTCCGCGCTCAGGACTTTCATGGGCTTACCCCCACGTGGCCCTCCAGAGGGGTCCGGAGCCGCTCCCAGGCGAAGCGGACCGGGGCGTAGCCGGCCCGGGCACCGGGCAGGTCGCCCTGGCGGCCCGCCTCCTCCACCACTCGGCAGGCGGCGGCCAGATCCTCGGCACCAATTGTCAGGCAGATGCCCTTCAGGCCGTGGGCCTCGGCGGCCAGGCGGCCCGCGTCACCGGCCGCCAGCGCCGCGTCGATCGCGGCGAGGCAGCGGGGGGCCGTCTCGAGGAACAATTCGAGCAATTCGCGCACGACGGCCGGGTCGCCGCCGCAGCGCCGTTCAGGGCGCGGAGCATCACGTCCGGGGGGCCGCCGTCCGGGAATTGGCTCAGGGCCTCGAGGGCCTTGCGCAAAGTGTCCGAGCGGATCGGCTTCGACAGGTAGCCGTCGAAGCCGGCCGCCAGGCATCGCTCGCGGTCTCCCACCATGGCGTGCGCCGTCAGAGCGAGCACCGGAACGTGGCCCCCGGTGCCCTCCTCCCGTCGGCGGATGGCCACGACCGCCTCGAACCCGTCCATCTCGGGCATCTGCAAGTCCATCAGCACGACGTCGAAGCGGCCGGCCTCGAGGGCCTCGATGCCTGCAAGCCATCGCCGACGATGGTGACGGCGTGCCCGAGCTCCTCGAGCATGCGGACGGCTACCTTCTGGTTGACCACGTGGTCCTCAGCCAGCAGGATGCGCAGGCTGCAAGCGACCGGGCGCGGCTGGCCGGGTCTTCGCGGCGACCGTGCTGCGGATTGGCGGGCGTGCTCGCCATCGAGGTCGAGGGCCCTCATCAGCGCATCGAACAGTTCGGATTGCCGGACGGGCTTGGACAGGCAGGCGGCGATCCCCAGCCTCCGACTTCGCTCCGGGTCATCCCGCCCGACCGAGGTCAGCATCAGCAGCACGGTCCCGGCGATCTCCGGCTCGGCCCGGACCCGCTCGGCCAGGTCGAAGCCGTCCCATCCCGGGCATCATGCCGTCGATCAGGGCGGCGGCGAACGGCGTGCCGCGGCCGGCGGCGGCACGCAGTGCCTCCAGGGCCGCCAGGCCGCCGTCGACGGTCGCGGGCCGCGCCCCCCAGTTGCTCAGGATCTCCTCCAGAATGCGGCGGTTGGTGGCGTTGTCGTCCACGACCAGCACGGGCAGGCCCTCCAGCCATGGCGGACCCCCACCCCCGGGGCGAGCCGAGCGATCGAGCGGCCGCCCCAGCCGCGACCGTGAAGTGGAATGTGCTGCCCCGGCCCGGCTCGCTCTCGACCCAGATCCGGCCGCCCATCAGCCCGACCAGGCGGGCCGAGATGGCCAGGCCCAGCCCGGTGCCGCCGTACCGGCGCGTCGTCGAGCCGTCGGCCTGCTCGAACGGCTCGAAGATCGCCCGCTGCTTCTCGGTCGGGATGCCGATGCCCGTGTCGGCGACGGCGACGTGCAAGGCGACCTCGCCCGCGTCCCCTTCCCCGGCGCATCGGTCTCGAGGGAGGCGACGACCTCGCCCCGCTCGGTGAACTTGATGGCGTTGCCGATCAGGTTGACCAGCACCTGGCGCAGCCGATCCGGGTCGCCGACGACCAGGTCGTCGGGCACGCCGGGCGCGATGCGGCAGGCCAGTTCCAGCCCCTTGGCGTGGGCCCGCACGGCCAAGGCCCGCACTGTGTCCTCGATGCGTCGCGCGGAGGTCGAACGGGACGGGATCGAGGTCGAGCTTGCCGGCCTCGATCTTGGAGAAGTCGAGGATGTCGTTGATGACCGTCAGCAGCGCTTCGGCCGAGCGCCTTGACCAGGTCGAGGTACTCGCGCTGCCGCGGGCGACAGCTCCGTGTCGAGGGCCAGCTCGGTCATGCCGAGGATGCCGTTCATCGGCGTGCGGATCTCGTGGCTCATGTTGGCCAGGAACTCGCTCTTGGCCGCGTGGCCGCCTCGGCCGCCCTGCGGGCGTCCTCCACCATCTCTTCGGCACGCATGCGCTCAGTGATGTCCTGCGCGATTCCGACAATGCGGTAAAGATGCCCCGCCGCATCACGGATCGGAAACGCGCGCCCCACACCCAGCTCACCGACCCATCCGGACGGGCGATCCGTAATTCCTCGTCGAAGCGTCCCTTGAACTCCACGTCCGGGAGAGCGGCGAGTATCCGTGGCCGATCCTCCGGGTGGATGGCCTGTAGGAAGGACAGGGGCTGCTCATAGAGGCTCTGGCAGGTGCAGCCCCAGATCTTCTCGTAGGAGGGATTGATGTAGAGCAACTGGCTGGTCGCGGGGTTGCTCATCCAGACGACCTCGCCGAGGTTCTCGGCGATCTGGCGGAACTTCTCCTCGCTCTCGCGGAGCGCCCGCTCCGCCCGCTGGCGTTCGGCGATCTCCTCCACCAGGGAGCTGTTGGCCCGCTCCAGCTCAGCGGTGCGCTCTCGGACCCGTTTCTCCAGCTCGTCATGCGCCCGCCACAACGCCGCCTCGGCCCGCTTCTGGTCGTCGATGTCGGTGGAGGTGCCGACCCACTGGACGATCGCGCCGGCCTCGTCGCGCATCGGCTCGGCCCGACCCAGGTGCCAGCGGTCGGCCCCGTCGGCGGCCCGCTTGAAGCGGTGCTCGATCTCGTAGCACTCGCCCGTCCGGAGGGCGTGGGTCCAGCGGTCGAGGCAGTCCTGAAGGTCGTCGGGGTGCAAGACCAGCTCCCAGCCCCAGCCTCGGGTCTGCTCGAAGGTCATCCCGGTGTAGTCGAACCAGCGGCGGTTGAAGTAATCGAGTTCGCCGTCGGGCCGGGCGGTCCAGACGATCTGGGGCATGGTGTCGGCCAGGAAGCGGTAGCGTCGCTCGCTGTCGCGCAGCTCCTGCTCAACGCGCCGCCGTTCGGCGACCTCGGCGTGCAGGGCGGCAACGGCCCGCTCCAGCTCGGCGGTCCGCTCCCGCACCCGCTCCTCCAGGTGCTCGTGCGCCCGCCGCAACTCCTCCTCGGCCCGGGCCCGCTCGGCGACTTCCGCCCGGAGCGTCCGATTGATCGCGGCCAGCTCGGCGGTTCGTTCCCGCACCCGCTCTTCCAGCTCGGCGTGGGCCCGCCGCAACTCCGCCTCGGCCCGCTTGCCTCGATGCACTGGGCGATCGCATCCGAGATGGACCCCAACGCCTCGAGGGCGGCCTGCGGCAGCGGGCGGTAGGCGAACGCTGCCATCACGCCGACCACACGGTCCTCGACGGCCAGGGGGTAGCCCGCGAAGGCGACCATCCCCTCGCGTCGGGCCCACTCCGGATCGCCGACCCACGAATCGTGGAGCACGTCGTTGGTCAGGTGGGGGTGATTTTCGAGGGCGATCCGGCCAATCTTGAAGCAGCCGAGGGGAACGCGGGCGTGGGGGCCGTCGAGGTGGGTATAGAGCCCGGCGCTAGCCCGCAGCTCCAGGACGTCGCCGCCCGGCTCGAGCGTCCAGATGCGTGCGAAGGCGACGTCCAAGCGACGGACGACAGCCTCGACGCACCGCTGGAGGATCACCCGCAGGTCGTCGCCCCGGATGAGGGCCAGGCTGATGTCCGAGCCCAGCGCCGACAGGGGGACCCGCTCGACCATCACCGGCTCGACCCGCTCCTTCTCAGTGGCGTACCGACCCAGTTCAAGCAGGTTGGCCGCCTGGCGGGCCAGGGCGCGGAGGGCGTCGGCCTGCTCCGGGCTCAACGGCCGCGGCACGCGGTCGAGCACGCAGACGCCCCCAGACGCTGCCCGGAGGGTGTGATCACCGGGATCCCGGCAAGGAATCGGACACACGGCTCGCCCCTCACCAGGGGACTGTCCGTCAATCGCCCATCGGCAAGAATGTCGGGAACGACAACCAAGCCGTCCTGAAGGATCGCAGGGCGCAGAACACGACGGCATGCGGGATCTCCTCGTCCGCGAGGCCGACGGCCGCTTCGGTCCACATCCTATTGGCCTCGTTGCGGCTGACCAGGGCGATGGGAGCATCGCAGACTCGCGCGGCCAGGCGGGCGAGGTCGACGAAGAGCGGCTCCGGGGCGGCGTCGCGGAATGCGATGTGACGCTGCAGCTCCAGGCGTCCCGCTTCAGACTCGGACAGCAATGTGCTCATGGCGACTCTCGATCCGCGAGGCCCGGTCGATCCGGGCGGGCAGGCATCCCTCCGGCCTGGTCTCCGTCAAGACGACCGGCCCGTCGCTCGCCCCAAAGTGGGCGAGCGCCTCGGCAGTCAGGATGACCGACAACTCCCGAGGGTCGCCATCGTCGTGGCCCATCGCGATGCGGACCATGGGCGCATGTCCGATGCCCTCCCCAAGCCTAGGACACGGCGGCCTGTGACGACGGCCCTCCGGCCGATGTTCATCTCGACCTTCCGAGAGCAGACGGGCAATACCACCTGCCCCGCAGCATTCCGGGGGATGAGAAGGACGAGACGAGCGGGAACGTGCTCCTCTTCACCTGGATCATCATCTGCCCGAGGCGGGCGCCCGGGGAGTGGCGTTCACGGCCAGCGTGAAGGGCGTGGTCCAGTCGCCCGCGAGAGATGATCGGGCGTCGGTGAACGCCCTGCGGCTTGCCCTCCACGTGTGCAGCGCGAGAGCCGACCTGGCCTTCTCCCCCCGATGACGGAGGAATCGTCGCGACGTGCGCGGATGCGCCCGGCCCAAACCCCAAGATCATCAGGAACGCCATATTAATCGACGATATAAAATATCAATTCGGTTTCATAACATTAATCCCGGGGGTCCGTGGGAGCGTCCTCGACGTCCCTGAGGCAACATGATCGGGTTGAGACTCCGGTCGAACTCCACCGCACGCATCGTACCAGGAAACGTCGGTGGACAACCGCCCACCGGGGATGGGTATGATAGGAGGGCGGGGAGGCTCCCCCGACCCGATCCCGAGGACCGACCGTGATGAGGGTCTTGCACACCGCCGACTGGCACCTGGGCGACCGCCTCGGCCGGATCGACCGGACCGACGACCTCCGCCGTGCCGTCGAGCGCGTGGCCGGCTATTGCGAGGGCGAACGGGTCGATGTCCTGCTGGTCGCGGGCGACCTGTTCAGTGACCTGAGCCGCGCCGACGGGCTGCGCGAATCGATCGCGCACCTGCAAGCGGTCTTCCTGCCCTTCCTCCGTAACCGCGGGACGATCGTGGCGCTGACCGGGAACCATGATAACGAGACCTTCTGCCAGACCCTGCAACATGCGCTGACGCTGGCCGCGCCAGCCAACGGGGAAACCGGCGATCTTCGGTCGGGTGGCCGACTCTTCCTGGCGACCGGGCCGAGCATGTTGACGCTCGCTGGCCGCGAGGAGGAGCCCGTGCAGTTCGTCCTGATGCCCTTTCCGACCGCCAGCCGCTACCTCGATGACCAGGCCCCGCGTACCACAGCCTGGAGGAGCGGAACCGCGCCGTGCAGGCGGCCTATTCCGCCAGGCTCCAAGAGATCCGAGCGCACGCGCGCTTCCGGCACGACCTGCCGACGATCCTCGCGGCACACGTCCACGTCGAGGGCGCCGTCATTCCCAACGTGTTCCGGATCGCCGAGCGCGAAAGCCTGGTCTTCCCTGAAAGCGACGTCTTGACCGACTGGACCTACGTGGCGCTGGGGCACATCCATCAGCCCCAATGCTTGAGGGGACGGCCTCACGTCCGCTATAGCGGCAGCATCGAGCGGCTCGACCTGGGAGAGCGAGGCGACGCGAAGAGCGTGGTGCTCCTGGACGTCGGCCCGGACGGGCTCCGAGCCGCCCCTGTCCGACTCCCCCTCGACGCGACGCCGATCTATGACGTCACGATCCGCGAACCCCAGGAGGAACTGCCCCGGCTCCGCGACCGATACCCCGACGCCGACCGGGCCCTGGTCCGCTATCACCTCACCTACACGCCCGGCGTGGACAACCTCCTGGCGATCCAGGACGAGCTCGACCGGATCTTTCCGCGCTGGTACGACCGCGACTGGCAGGAGGCGGACGTCGTCTCGCCGACCGGTCTGGCGGCTGCCCCGACGAGCCGGAGCGTTCGTGAGACGGTCCTCGACTACGTGCGGGCGGAGCTGGCCGAACACCCCGACCTCGACGCGGTGCTCGAGCTGGCCGACGATCTCCTCCTGGAGGAAGACTCATGATCCCGCTCCGGATCGCGCTGCGGGGCTTCCTCTGTTACCGCGACCAGCAGGAGTTCCGCTTCGAAGGTGCCGCGCTGTGGATGCTCTCCGGCCTCAACGGCAGCGGCAAGTCCACGGTCTTCGACGCGCTGACCTACGCCCTCTTCGGCCAGCACCGCGACGGCAAGCAGAACGCCCTGGAGCTGATCCACAAGGACTGCGACGGCCTGAGCGTTGAGCTCGACTTCGAGCTGGACGGCCGGCGCTACCGCGCCCATCGCACGCTCCGCCGAAAGAAGAGCGGAAGCCCGGCTGTTACCCAGCAGCTTTGTCGCTTGGACCCCGAAGGCGATGGCCGCTGGGAGGACGTGCCCGACACGTCGAAGCGGGTGGACTTCGAACGGTGGATCAAGCAGCGCCTGGGGCTCTCGTACGAGACGTTCACCTCGTCGGTGCTGCTCATGCAAGGCCAGGCCGAGAAGCTGATCGGCGCCGACAAGGCTGAGAGGTTCCAGGTCCTCTCGGCGATCGTCGATCTCGAGGACTACGAGCGGCTCCGCGCGTGCCGACGATCGCCGCCGCGTGCTCAAGGCCGAGACCGAGGCCCTGCAACGTCGGCTCGGCGCCCTACCCGAGGTCACCGAGGACGCGCTGGCGCGGGCCGTCCTCGAGGTCGTCGAGGCGCAGGAGCGGAGCCGACAGGCTGAGGAGGCCGTCGAACGCCTCCAGGGCCTCGAGCTGGCGGCCCGGCGCCGCGCCTCGCTCCAGGCCGAGTTGACCGAACTCCGGCGCTGGTGGGAGCAGGTGCACGATCTCCTCAGGGGGGCCGAGGCCGTCGAGCGCGATGCCGCGCGGCTGGGCGAACTCCAGGCGGTCCTGCCTTACCTGGAGACCGCGATCGAGCACCGCACCTTGCTGGAGAGGTCGGCCCGGACCAGCGCCGACCTCGCGGTCGAGCACGAGTCCCAATCCGAGGACCTCCGGCACCGCGCGGGAGCTCGAGCGGGCCGAACGGAATTGGGACGATCTCAAGGAGTCGGTCGTCGCCGATCAGCGCCGCGAGCAGGAGCTGGCCGGCCGCTTGCGCGAGCTGTCCGCCCTCGTGACGATCGTCGATCTCTGCGCGCAGCAGCACCTCAAGCGGCAACACCTTGAAGACGAGCTGGCGAAGTTCCCCCCCGACCTCGACGACCTCTGCGCCCGCGAGGAAGCCGAGTGGGACCAGTTGACCGCCCTCGGCCAGGCATTGTCCCCGCTCCTTCGCCTCCAAGCCGAGCGGGAAGCAGTGCGCCTGGCTCAACGACGCGCGCACGAGACCGCCGCGGCCCTCCGCCAGGCCCGCGCGGCCGCCGATCGGATCGAGGTCGAATGGACCGAACTGGTCCGGGCACACGACGAGGCCGCGATGGGCCGCCAAACAGCCGACGAGCACGCCCTCGTCCTCAAGTCGCTCCGCGACCAGGCGCTCCTCCGAAGCCAGGAGTTCGACACGCTGGCCGACTCGCCCCTCTGCCTCACTTGCGGCCAGCCCCTCACCCCCGAGCACATCCAGGCCGAGCACACCCGGCGCGAGGCGGAGGCCGCCGAGGCCGCGCGTCAGTATCTCGCGGCCGAACAGGCGGCGGACGAGGCCGCTCGTGGGGAACACGCACTCCGAACGCGGAAAATCGAGGCCGAGGACCTGTTGAACCGGGATCGCCGGCAGATCGAGCGACACGAACGGGACCTCGAGGACACGCGGCGCGATACCCAGCATCATGTCACGCAGTGCCAAGCGGCCTACCACGAGCTACTCGAGCCGTTCCGGAGCCAGGTCAGCCCGGAGCCGCCGGAGGACTGGCTCACCACGACTTATCCCACCGCAGCCGATGTGAACGCCGCCCGGCGCGAGGTCGAGGGCCTCGACTCGATTCGTCGCCGGCTCCAGGCCGCGCGGCGTGATCGCGCCGAGCGCGATCGCCTCCGGGACCAGCGCGACATGATCCTGCAAACCCTGGACGAGCAGCGACGAGGGCTGCCGAGCCATGTCCCCGACCTCCGCCTCGAAAACGAGCGGCTGACCGCCGAGGACGCGCTCCTCAAGGAGCGACTGAGGGCGCGGTGGCGCCGAGGAGAAGGAAATCCCGAAGGTCCTGGAACGGCTCCGCAAGGATCGCGACGCCTTGCGGGAGGGGATCGAAAGAGTGACCTGCCAACTGGGAATCGAGGCCGCCCGGCGTGAGGGTTACGCGCGTTCGCTGCGGCACGCCCGCGAGACCCTGCCCGCCCCCTGGGCCGCCCGTGTCGAAAACCTCACGGAGGACCAGGTGCGGGACTGGCAGCACGAGCTGCGCACACTCCGCGAACGGGACATCGAGGCCAAGGCCGACGCCTTGCGGGAGACCCGTGCAAGTTTGAACCTTCGGCGCCACCGCCTGACCGAGCTGGAAGGCCAGGAGGCCGAATTCCCGGCCGAGGCCCGCGACGATCCCGCCGCGATCCGCGATCGTCTGATCGAAGCCCGGCGAGAGCGCAGCCGACAGATGGAGGAACTCATCGCCGCCCATCGCGGGAAGGACCAACTCAGAGAGACGCTCTCCGAGCGACAGGAGCTGGAGCGGCGGTGCCTCGAGGCCGACAAGGCCCTGCGCATGGCGAGCACGCTGGTCCGCCTCCTCGGCCGCGACCACCTGCAACGACACCTGGTGCGCCAGGCCGAACGCCGGATCGTGGATATCAGCAACGGCATCCTCGACCGCCTCTCGGGGGGGCAGCTCCGCCTCGACCTCCGGCCCGAGTCGATCGGGGCGTCCAGGGACGACGAGGTGCTCGATCTGGTGGCCTACAGCAAGGCAGCCGGGGCGGCGCCGATCGGCGTGGCGTTCCTGAGCGGGAGCCAGCGGTTCCGTGTCGCGGTCAGCCTGGCCCTGGGGATCGGCCAGTATGCCAGCCGCCAGCATCGGCCGATCGAGTCGGTGATCATCGACGAGGGGTTCGGATGCCTCGACCGCCAGGGGCGACAGGTCATGATCCAGGAGTTGCAGAACCTCCGGAGCCAGTTACGCCTGCATCCTGCTCGTCTCGCACCAGGAGGAATTCGCCGAGTCATTCCCGAATGGTTACCTACTTGAACTTTGTGACGGCACGGCAGTTGCCAAGCGGTTCGAACGCTGAGCGATCGGTGGTGCCTCCTCTCATACGCTTCCCGAACCGATTTTGCTCACCGTCGCGGGCGACGGTGCTCCCTCGGAGGGGCCGCAGCCCTCGGCGGGCACTGATCCCCTTTTCGGAAGGCTCTTCCCGTGTTCCGAGGACCTATGTCCTCGCATATTGTCTTAAGTTACCAATATGCAAGAACTTGCAGAAGGGAGGGGCGCAGCCCTGCTCCCCAGCTTAAGTCCTTCAGTATCAGAGAGTTATGGCGGACTTTGGAGTGATCAGGTCCCCGAAACACGGGAAGAGTCTTGACGTAACTTGGCCCTTGACTTCTCCTTGCACTTGTGCCTCCGTCCTTCGCCGGCTAAGTGACCCTCGGCCGAGGAGGAATTATTCTCAGCCATGAAGGCGAGATAGAGTACCCTATCTTACGCAAGACCCGCAAATCCCAGAGGAAAACCGTGCGACAGAACGGGCTTCCCTCTTGACTTTCGCTCACTCCTCGGAGTGTTAATTTTCCACCCACAATCGTGACGCTTACCCCATCGTCATGGCTCCCGAGGGTTTGGTATGGGCATCCGACCCCGCTCCATTACATAAATGTCAGGATGAGAGTATCCGGAACGCGAATTGCGAGGTGTCTACCCATCTCGGCACACAGGTATGAAAGATCCCTCAATCGGTGAGCGGCCATATTACTTGAGACGATTTGTACAAGAGCAAGGGGATCATTGCGACGACAAGCCTTCCCGGGGATCCTGTTTTCCATTCCAAGTTGATTGTATCAAATGTTTTCCGCTCGAATCGCTGCTTCGCATGGCCAGGCCTGAAACGTTTGGCAAAAATGAGACAATTCGTGTTTCAACCGATATATTTGATCAGTGCTTGGATGGATCGTGGGAGCATCGGAGGAGAGGATGTAATCAGGGGGAGAGAAAGATCGTCTCTTGCTCCACGGGCACGGCGACGCCTCTCGAACGGGGCCGAGGACCGACCCGGCCGGCATGGCATCTCAGGACGGTCGAGCACGGTCTGAAAAGAGGACCGATGTCATGAATCTGGAACATTTCTCGTCGCAGCTTAAGGAGATGGGCGCATGTGTCGCCGACATGCGGCGAGGCAACGGCGGGTTCGGGAGCATCCCGACAAGCTGGGAGGAAACGTCGACGGCGCTGGATACGGCGATGGAAGAGCTGCGCGTCGCCGAGGAGGAATTGCTCCAGCAGGCCAGCGAGATAGAACTCTCCTGGCAGGTGGTGAAGGTCGAGCGTCAGCGCTACCAGGATCTGTTCGAGTTTGCCCCCGACGGTTTTCTGGTGACCAACCTCTTCGGGATGATCCGCGAGGCCAACCGCGCCGCCGCCGGATTGCTGGGCGTCTCTCCAGAGTTCCTGGCGGGAAAGCCGCTGGCCAACTATGTCGAGATCGCCCAGCGGCGGTCCTTTCGGACCGGGTTGTCCCGGCTCTCGAATGTCCGCCAGGCCGCCGACTTCGTCGAGGCCGCGCGACTGCACCGCGAGTGCCGCGAGGCCGAACAACGCAAGGATGACTTCCTGGCGGTGCAGTCGAACGAGCTGCGCCGCCCGCTCGCCGCCATCCTCGACGCCGCGCAGGCCCTCCGACCCGGGGAGACCGCCGGCGAGGACCTAGAGCAGGCACGCGGCGTGCTGATCGAGCAGGCTCAGCACATGTCGCGGCTGGTCGACGGCCTGCTCGGCTCTTCCCGGTTCCGCCGGCGCGCGATCGGGAGCCGACACGAGCCGATCGAGCTCCGAGAGGTTGGCCCTGAGGCAAAGAGGCGACGCAACCGCGCTTCCACGCGCGGCACCATCACTTCGTGACCGAGCTTCCTGACAGGTCTCTGCCTCTAGACGCCGATTCGATCGGGCTGCTCCAGGTTCTGGCGAATCTCTTGAGCAACATGGCCAAGTAGACCGAGCCGAGCCGGGCGGTCGGATCACCAGACCGGGGAGATCCGGGACGCAATCAATCCAGGTAGCGGATCCGTTTGTTGATATCCGTATTGACCGAATGGTACGCCCGGGTCAGGTTGCCTGCATTGAACAACGTGTAACGCACGACTTCCATGTCGTCATGGCCGATCGAGTTCGTAAAGATCGGAAGGAGATAGTCGATACCGAGCCGCGAAGGTTTCATGGCGTGAGGATCGTAGCACGCGGGGTGGACCTGGCGGAAGTGGATGAGACCCCAGCGGTCGCGGAAGTCGTTGCCATCGGTGCCGTCGAGGTGGAAGCCGCGCTCCTCGTTCCATTGCAAGATGGACACTGTATTGGCGCGCCCTTCCAGGAGCAGATCGACGGCTTGGCCCCCCAGTTGGACGGCGTAGAAGTGGTCGAACAGGATCGGCCGCCCCCCGCGTTGCGTGTGGCCGACTTTGCGGGTGAAGATCGCCGCGCGGGCCGACTCGTTCCGCCGCCGGCTGGTGAAGTACGTGTCGCCCAGCCGCTCGACGAGGATGTGGCGGAGCGCATCAGCGGCCCCGCTCAGCACGATGTTGCCCGCCGGGTCGGTCGACGCAGTCGAGGCGCCCAGTTCCCGATGATTCTGATCGACCACCCCCTCGGCACAGACGATCACCACATTCTTCTGCAAGTCGTAGATCTCCTTGACGCGCCGCACCAGGGCCTCGATGTCGAGGGGATGCTCGGGGATCAAGATGATGTCGGGCTGTCCGTAGGCGGTCCCGAGCGCCAGGTAGCCGGAATTCCGCCCCATGACCTCGATGATCGCGATCCGGCGGTGGCTCTCCGCGGTCGTCCTGATCCGCTCGACGCCTTGGGCCGTGACGAAGACAGCCGTGGCGAAGCCCGGGGTCACGTAGTTGATCATCTGTTCCAGATCGAACTGCGTCCGCGAGGGGTTCCGGGCGTAACGATAACCGGGCGGCTCCGGAATCGGCTGCCGCGTCCATTCGTCGGGCTCGTTGCGGTAGTTCAGGCCGAGGTCATTGTCGATCGTCTTGGGGGCGAGCACGCTCGGGAAGTGGTTCGAGAGCGGCTGCATCCCGTTCAACGTCCCGTCACCGCCGATGCAGATCAAGCCGTCGACCTTGAGCCGGTGCAGCCGGTCGGCGATCTCCTCGATCGCAGTGCGGTCGTCCGGATCGACGTAATCGCGCGAGGCCCCGATGATCGTCCCGCCCCGCGTGCGATCGAGCTCCGGGATGGCCGTGAACAGCGGATTCAGATGGACGTGCGGCACGCGCGCGTTGAAGAGACTGCTGAATCCTTTGATGAAGCCGAACACCTCGATCCGACGCTGGTTCGCCCGGACCACGGCGCCATCGATGGTGGCGTTCAGCGCGGGCGTGTCTCCGCCCGCCGTCAGGATCCCGATGCGCTTCATGCCATTGATCCCCCGTTGCGATCTGGCCCGGGTTCACGCCGACCGCGTCAGAGCCATCCTTCTGCACAAATGAATCCCTGACCTGTCCTGGTCAGCAGCTCTCATGCCAACCTCGACCAAGATCAGCATTGAATGAATATTGTTAATAATCATTTTTTTAGATAATAAAATTTATATGAGATACCACATCGACGTTTCTCGATGCGCTGGCGGATCTTGCATGTCGGAACATGCGCCGCGCCGCATCGAGATCTCCCGCGATTGACCGCCTCTGGGATCCTCTTGATCGGCCGGAGGGGATGCTCAAACTTTGGGCAGCCGACAACGAGAATGCCTCCATCGTAGACGAGTGCGGAGTGGTGAGTGGAGAATGCGCTCTTCCGACTCAACGTTCCGCACTCTTTCCTTGGGGCCGACCGCCAGGAGCGAAGGAACGGGATTCGTCGTGTACAGGCATTGATACCAGGCGACGCCGAACCGGGTGGGCGGCAAGCCTCGGGCCCAAGCGAGGACCACCTCGGCCTCGGCCCACTGTCGAGCCGGTCGTTTTCAAGTTCTTCGTCGGGCCGAACTCCGTGCAGGGGCTCGAGGCTGATTTCGAGGTCGTCGATCAATGATGAGGAAGAGATGACACACCGGCGGGACGCCGGTGCCACCAGGACAGGCGCGATCGTTCTGGCGGCACCGGCGTCTCACCGGTTGACTCCGACCACCGGCGGGGCGCCCGTGGCCACATACGTGGGAGGCTCTCCGCTTATTTGACCCGTTCGATGTACTCGCCCGTGCGGGTATCGATCCGGATCTTTTCGCCCGGGCCGATGAAGGGGGGGACCTGGACCTTCAGGCCGTTCTCCAGGGTCGCTTCCTTGTACTGGTTGGTCGCGGTGGCCCCCTTGATCGAGGGCGGGGTATCGGTCACGGTGAGGTCGATCGAAGCGGGGACCTCGACCGAGACGGGCTTGTTGTCCACGTACATCACCTGGACCTTGCTGTTGGGCAAGATGTACTGCATCGCTGTGCCCAGGACCTCGGGCGGGAAGCTCAACTGGTCGTAGGTCTCGGTATCCATGAAGACGTGCTCGTCGCCCGAGGAGTAGAGGTACTCGAACTCCTTGGTCTCGACGTACGGGACCTCGACTTCATCGACGGAGCGGAGCCGCTTGTCGATCAGGCTGCCGCTGGTCATGTTGCGGAGCTTGGTCTGGACCTTGGCGCGGAGGTTGCCGGGGGTGTGGTGGGCGAAATCGACCACGACGTAGTTGGTCCCTTCAATCGTGATCACCATCCCTCGGCGGATGTCGGTGGCCTTGATCATCATGGCGGTGCGCGTTGCCCCCGAAGTTGCGAACGAAGCTCTCTCGTTTCCATCCACGCCCGGCCGTTGCGCCGGGCGGAACGACAGTGCGGGCGCATACGTCCGCCGCGCCTGTGGTTACTGCCTGTGAGGGTACCCGAAGTGCATCCTCCTGGCTAGGCCACTTGCCGACCGCGCCTCATCTGGTTTTGCGGGCGAATCGTGTCCTCTTTCTCTCAAATGGGAGATTTCAAAACGAGCCCGGCATCGTCCATCCCGGCGCGATCCTCGCCGACGCTGGAGGCGCGGCCCTCGGTCAGCCGGAACAGCGCGACCGAGTCGAGCGCGACCGGCAGCAGTCCGTACGAGCGCGTCGTTCAGGAAAACGTCGTGGATCAGGAGCCGCCCCCCCCCCCGCGGCAACGCCCCGCTGCAGGCGCAAAACCAGGGCGCGGCACTCAGGGACGTCCCAATCGTGCAGGATGTCAGGACACGGCGCGTCTCGCTGAAGCGGCAGCGACGAAGGCCCGTCCCGCGCGGACGCAGTCCAGTTTCATGGTAGCGGCCGGGAAACGTCGCACAAGCCCCGGCCCTCCTCTCTATCGTCCTTCGTCAGCCTTCGTCGCGACAGAGCGATTGATCTTCCCGGATCGGAACGACCGATCATCCCGGGGGATGAGCCCTTTCGGACTCACCCTTGCGTGCTTGATCCTTCGGCGCGACCGCCTGGCGTCCCCCGCCGGCGGCGGTGACTTCCGGGAGCCCCAGGGGCCTCCGATGATTGATTCTCTTGACCGCGTCTTCTACAATGCACACAGCTTGTCACGACCATCAAACCTTCTCAAAGCAAATGGCGGGGTAAGGGAGACGAGATGGCGACCGACATTCGGCTCAAGGAGTCGTTGCCCGCGCTGACCGAGCAGATCGTCGGGACGTACGAGGAGTGCGGCGGGGTTCACCACCTTGGGCACTCGCCTTTGCCCAGCTACCGCGAGGTCGTCGAAATCCTGGGCGATTTCCGCGAGATCCTCTACCCTGGCTACGGACGCCGCCAGAATCTCCACTTCAACAACGTCGGCTACCACGTCGGAGACCTGATCGACAGCCTGCACGACCGACTCACCCAGCAGATCGCGCGCGCGCTCCGGCACGATTGCAGGTCCGGCGATCTGGAGACCGACTTCGAAGCCGAGGCACAACTGATCGCAATCCGGCTGCTCGAGTCGATCCCCGCGCAACGTAGGACGCTCGCCGAGGACGTCCAGGCCGCGTTCCAGGGGGATCCGGCCGCCAAGAACCTCGATGAGATCATCTTCTGCTACCCCGGCCTCGCGGCGATCACAGTCTTCCGGATCGCGCACGAGCTGCACAGGCTTGGCGTGCCGCTCATCCCCAGGATGATGACCGAGTACTGCGCACGCCAAGACCGGCATCGATATCCATCCCGGCGCCACGATCGGCCGCCGTTTCTTCATCGATCACGGCACCGGGGTCGTCGTTGGTGAGACGACGCACATCGGCGACGGCGTCAAGATCTACCAGGGCGTGACCCTCGGCGCCCTCAGCTTCCCGCGTGACGAGGACGGCAACATCCTCCGGAACGTCAAGCGGCACCCGACGATCGAGGACGAGGTCGTCCTCTACGCCAACGCCACGATCCTCGGCGGCAAGACGGTCATCGGCCAGCACTCCGTCATCGGATCCTCCGCCTGGATCACCCGGAGCATCCCCCCATATACCACCGTCACGATCGAGAACCCGATGCTCCGCTACCGCGGCACGGGCTCTAATCCCGACGACCTCACCGGGTTCGATTACCAGATCTGACGCAAGTTCACCCCCAACTCGCCCTTTATTAGTCCTGCCCCGAGCTCCTCCTCGCCGGTGTCGTCCTGCACCCCATCCATCGATAATATCATCCACGTCCTCTACGAGGTCGTGATTCTCTCGAAAATCACGCTGTTCGATCACAATCATGGGGAATCGGAGCACTCTGTACGCTCTCCATAGACTCTCGGGAAAGAGATCATCGCGTTGACCTGAGATTCTTTAATGATCCGCTTCAATGCCGCCCCACGGCGTAATAAAGATAACATGAGGGTCACACAGGGCGGGGTCTAAACGTATTGAGATCGTCGCCCTTCCTGCGCGGCGGGCGATCGTGCGGCGAGTTCCCCGGCTCGCTTGCCATGGGATCCGGTACGGCTCCCGCTTCGAGATGCGGGGTTACATGGTAGGTTGCTCGAGCGGCATTAAGTTGGAGGCACCACAGATGTGGAGCAAGACGAGACATAAGAAGTATCGTCACATGAACGTCTGCGTGGCACCGGGATCGCGGGCCGAGAGGACGCATCGCGAACGGGTCAGGGTCGCACGCGCGGCCGCCCGGCCCGAAGAGCTCGCACCGGGGCTCCCGTCGAGCCCGGACCACGATCTGGTGTACCGCGGGGGGCAGATCATCCCCGACCTGACCTTCACCAATTTCTACGTCGGCGGCCAGGATTCCTGGGATGCCAACGACATCCAATCGATTGACAACGCACTCGCGGCGGCGATGACGGACCAGAACCTGAATAACGTCATGGTCCAGTACTTCCAGGTCCAGGGCCGGGACGCCATCACCAGCACGTTCCGACCGTCGAACATCCTGCCCGGGTCGGCCCCGAAGTCGGTGTCGCAGGGGGACGTGGAGAACCTGGTCCGCTCGCTCCATGATCAGGGAACGCTCGACGGCTTCGACTTCCCCTCGACCGTCTTCAATTTCCTGCTACCCAGGGGCACCATCCTCACCACCGACGCCGACCCGTCGAGCCCCTCGACCAGCGCCCAGGGCTCAGATCTCCCGGCCTCGGGAGTTCGCGCGAATCACCCGATCCCCGTCGAGGACGAAGACAGCTCGCTCCAGGGCCTCGGCGGCTATCATGGCTCGGTGGACCTGGAGGACGGGAACGGGGGAAACCTGCGGATCTATTACGCCGTCGGGGTCTACTCCGAGACGCGGGACGACGGCACGGCGAACGGCATCCCGGTCTTCGATCAGCCCTGGAAGAACGTGGTGGCGACGTTCTATCACGAGCTGAACGAGGCGCGGACCGACCCCGACGTTGAAGAGGCCAACAAGGCGAACAACGACAGCCTGGTCGGCTGGACTTCGAACCAGGGCGAGGAGTGCGGCGACTTCCCGGTCTTCGAAGCGGGCGATTCGGGCGACCTCAGGAAAGTCTTCCAGGAGGTGGCGCTGACCGACCGGAGCCGGACCGTTCCGATCCAGTTTCAGTATTCGAACGCCGTCCACGGACCGGAGGGACCGACCCCCAAGCTCGAAGTTTTTGCCCAGCGTTGATAATGTCCTACGGGCGGCTGGCGAACACGATCCAGCCGCCCGCGCGGACGCCGTGCGCCAGCCAGGATGCCGGAAGCGGATCGGAGCGGATGGCATCGAGCGGCAACACCGCGTCGATCCGGAAGCCAGCGCCGCGGAGCCCCCGGCGCAGCTCGCCCCATCGATAGAGATGGACTTCCATGCCGGGGATGCTCCGGTAGGTCATCCGGCGATCGCCAACGTCGCCACGGCCGCGAAGCACTTTCAGGGTCTGGCCGAGCAGCCAGGCCCGTCCCTGACGATCGCGCAAGTTAAGCCAGAAGTTATGCGCGTGTAAGGCGAAGCGGCCGCCCGGCCTGAGGATCCGGAATGCCTCGGCCAGCGCCTTGCTCCGGGCCGGGGCCCCGCGGATCATCCCGAGCGTGCTGAACATCAACAGCGCGTACTGGAACGTCGCGTCGGGGAAGCAGCCGAGGCGGCACAGATTCGCCTCGACGCAGAGCAGGGGGAGCTCTGCCGTCTTGGCAGCGATCGCCTGGAGCATCGCGTGCGAGAGCTCGACCGCGACGACGGGGAACCCTCGTCGGGCGAACCGGAGGGCGTGCCGGCCCGTGCCGGAGCCCAGGTCCACGAGCGGCCCGGCGCGATGAACCGGGTGTCGAGTGCGCGGGTGTCGGCCTCGAACAGGGGATGGCCCCGGAAGTAATCGTCCTCCTCCTCGGCGAGCCGGGGCGTATGCGCGTACTGCCAGAGCGCGACATTGACCCCCTCGGGCAATCGCCAGGAGGGGGGGACGGCGTGGTCGTTCATCGTACCGGTGTGGCAAAGACCCGCCCCGAGCGCGGGCCGAGCGCCAATCCGCGGAGTGCCCCCGCCTCCACCCGTGCCGATTCGTGCGCCCAGACCTCGTCAAGACCGATGCCGTCGGCCAGGAGGCCCTCGAGCGGCACGTTCACCCGCTTCGGGGCGGTCGCCACGTTGAGGGCCACGACCACCGTCTCGTCGCCGAGCTGCCGGGCGTAGGCGAAGATGTCATCTCGAGCGTAGAGCACCTGGAACGAACCCCGCCGCAGCGCGGGCGCGCATGCCGCAGCGCGATGAAACGCTGGAAATCGTGGAGCAGGTTCTTATCCCAGGGTTCGGATGTGTACCAGGGGAACGCGGCCCGGTTGGCTGGGTCGTGGCCGCCAGTCATGCCGATCTCGTCGCCATAGTAGATCGATGGGGCGCCGGTATAGGTCATCTGGAAAAGGGTCGCCAGGCGGAGCGCCGACAGGTCGCCCCGCGCCAGCGTGAGGAATCGGGGCAAGTCGTGGCTGTCGAGCAGATTCAACTGGACTGCCACGACGTGGGGATGGTAGAGGTTTTCGAGAGTCTCAATCGCCTGGCGGAAGGCCGGGGCGCCGGTCGGGTCGAGGGTGTGGAAGCTGGTCTTCGCCAGCTCGGCGTGATCGACCGCCTCGCCGATGAAGAACGCGATGCAGGCGCGGGTGAAAAGATAGTTCATCACCGCGTCCCACATATCGCCCTTGAGCCAGCGCCGAGCCTCGGTCCAGACCTCGCCGACGATGTACGCTTCGGGGTTGCCAGCGCGGACCTGGCGGCGGAATTCCTGCCAGAAGGACTCGTCGTCGATCTCGTTGGCAACGTCGAGCCGCCAGCCGTCGATGCCGAAGTCGATCCACTTGCGGCCAATCTTCCAGAGGAAATGGCGGACCGCCAGGGTGTCGGTGTTGAACTTCGGCAAGGCGGGCAGGTTCCACCAGGCCTTGTAGCCGAGCGGCCGGTCCGACTCGTACGCGAAGAGCGGGAAGCTGGTGACCGTGAACCAGTCGAGATACGCCGAGTTCACGCCGCTCTCCAGGATGTCGTGAAACTGGAAGAAGCCGCGGCTGGCATGGTTGAAGACGCCATCGAGCACGACTCGGATGCCCCGCACTGCGCCTCGTCGAGCAGGCGGCGCAGCGCCTCATTGCCGCCAAGCATCGGGTCCACCTTCTCGTAGTCGTGCGTGTGATAGCGGTGGTTCGAGGCTGACTGGAAGATGGGGGTGAAGTAGATCGCGTTGATGCCCAGCTCGCTCAGATAATCAAGCCGTTCGACCACCCCGATCAGGTCCCCTCCCTGGTAACCGTAATTGGTCGGCGGCGCCCCCCACTCGTCGAGATGGATGGGCTTGGGGACCGTCAGGCTCGACGCGAACCGGTCGGGGAAGATCTGGTAGAAAATCGCGTCGCGCACCCAGTCGGGAGTCTGGGGATCGTTCACGGGGCTCTCCGAAAATAGCTCTCAACCGCCCGTCATCAGCCGATCGGTCATTGGACGTCCGGTAACATACTCTAGCTAATCGCGCGTCAATAACAATTCGTCTTTCCCGATTCCGATTCCCTGGCGGCCGATCGCGGGCCGCCGACGGCGGCGATCCGGGATGGGTTTTTCGACCCCTGAAGGGGCGACTGGCCGCTGTCCCTCCGGGGCCCTGAAATGCCTCTTCGGACGTGCTCCAAGGATCACAAGGGGGTCACGCCCTACTTCGGCCTCGGTTCTCCAAACAGGGCGACCGCGCACTCGGGCGCGTCGAACATCGCCTGGTGGTCGTGTCCCACGCCCGGCGCCTCGACGAGCCGCCAGCGGAAATCCCAGCCTTTGCGCCTGGCTAGCTCCGCGGCGGCGCGATAGGCGTTTCGACCGCGTAGGTAGCGGTTCTCGCCCTCGCGGTCTGCGCCGGGGCTCTTGTCGAGGTCCGGGTCGCGCACCTTGTCGTGAGTGCCGAGATAGAGCGTGAGTGGCTGCGTGAGGTAGCTCCGGAGCTGCTCGTCACTCCTGAGTTCTTCGGGCAGGTTGCCGAAACCATAGGGGTACTCGAACACAGTCGTCGGAAACAAGTCCGAACCAGGGTTGGCGGCCACGATCCGGACCGCGCCGGGAGAGCTGAGCCCGCTCATCCGCATCAGGAACTGGGCTCCCGCCGAGTGGCCGATCATATAGCAGGGCAGGTCCGGCTCTTGCTCCCTCCGGCGGAGCTCATCCAGGAGCTTCGGGAGAAGACTCCAGGTCCACTTCGACCGGGAGGCGACCACGCCCTCCTGGATCACTCCCCCCTGCTGATACATGCCGGCGCCGAACTGTATTGAATCGAACCAGGGCGCCGCGACGAGCATGCCGAAGCGGTCGCCCATCGCCCGCGCGTGATCGCGGTACTCTTCGGCGTTCCGGTCGGCGCCATGGAAGACCATCAGGATCGGGCCGGCGCGGTAGACCGACGGCTTGTAGGTGAACACCTCCAACCGCTTGTCACCGATCTCCACGGCAAATTTCGCATTCCCCGTCGGGATTCCGGCCTGCGAGAGGACGAGGCAGGCGGTGAGCAAGAGGGACATTGGGCGTTCACCTCTCGACTGCGGGATTGGCGTCGAGATGGCGACCGATGTACGCGAGCGCCTCCTCGACCGATTCGGGCCCGATCACCGCGAGGTCGCCGGGTCGGAGCTGGTTCAGAGCGATCTCGATCGCCCTGAACTCGCCACGGGCCTCGTGGATCTCCGAGATGCGCGACCCGGCGGCGAGGCCCTGGCGGAGCAGGCCGATGATCTCGCCATCGGCGCGGTCGTAGTTGCACTGGTCCTCATAAAGGATCACGCGATCGAAGCCGTTGCCCAGGATCTCGCCCTGGCGGAGGATGTCGGCGTCGCGACGGCTCCCCGCCGCGGAGTAGACGATCAGCCGCTCCGGTTGCGGGAACTGGTCGAGCGCTTTGATCAGGGCATCGAGCGCCGACGAGTTGTGCGCGTAGTCGATGATCAGCGTGGCGCCCTGCGCGTGGACGACGTTGAACCGTCCGGGGGTCAGCTCCGGGTCGCTGGCGAACGTCTCCAGCGCGGTTCGGATCGTGTCCAGGGGGACCTTCAAGGCCCAGGCGGCGGCCGAGGCGGCCAGGGCGTTCTCCACCTGGAACCCAGCGCGGCCTTCGTGGGTCAGCGGCACCCGCGACAGCGGGGTCAGCGCCTCTTCGCGATCCGCTTCGGCCAGGACGATCCACCCGTCGCGGACGAAGACGGCCTGGCCACCCCGGCCCCGGTGATCGGTGAGGGCGGGGTGGCCGACGTCACGAGCGAAGTAGATCACCGGCGCCGGGCAATTCGCGGCCATCCCCACCACCCTCGGGTCGGCCGCATTCAGGACGGCCGCACCTTCTGGGGCGACGACCGCGACGACCATGCTCTTGACCCAGGCCATGTCCTCGACCGTATGAATGCCGTGCGAGCCGACGTGGTCCCCCTCACCGATATTGGTGACCACAGCGACGTCGCAGCGGTCAAATGCGAGCCCGCCAGTCAGGATCCCCCCCGCGCCGTCTCGAGCACGGCGGCCTCGAGCTGCGGGTTCATCAGGATCGTCCGGCGCTTTGCGGTCCGCTGCAATCGCCCGCCTCGATCCTCCGGCGATCGACGTAGATGCCATCGCTGCACGTCATCCCGATTGTCCGGCCGGTCGCGCGGAGGAGATGGGCGATCAGCCGAGTGGTGGTCGTCTTGCCGTTGGTGCCGGTGACGGCGACAAGGGGAATCCGCCCTGAATCCCCCTCCGGGAACATCGAGGCCAGGATCGCCTCGACGACCGGCCGAGGCTTCCCCGACGCCGGTCGGAGATGCATCTGGAGCGCGGGCTCGGAGTTGACCTCGAGGACCACGCCCCCCTGCTCCTCGAGCGGACGCGCGATGTCGGCCGCGATGATGTCCAGCCCGGCCACGTCGAGGCCGACGACCCGGGTGGCGTCGCTCGCGCGGGCGGCCACGTTGGGATGAACGTCATCGGTCACATCGGTCGTGATCCCGCCGCTCCAGCGATGCGTGTTCCGCCGGATCAGCACGCGCACGCCGGCGGGGGGAACCGCGTCCGGGGAGAGCCCCTGCTCGGCCAGCACGGCGAGCGCCGTTTCGTCGAGTTCGATCGTGAACAGCGGGGTCGTCCGGCCGTCGCCCCGACGGGGGTCGGCATTGAGCCGCGCGACGAGCTGGGCGACCGTCGCGTGGCCGTCGCCGACGACCTGCGGCGGGTCGCGTCGGAGGGCGGCCACGACGTCGTCGCCGACAACCAGCAGACGGTACTCGTGGCCCGCGACGAACCGCTCAACCAGGACATCGTCACTCCGGGCCCGCGCGTCCTCGTAGGCGGCGACGACCTGCTCGCGGGTGGTCAGGTTGAGCAGGACCCCCTGGCCGTAGTCGCAATCGCGGGGCTTGACCACGACCGGGAGGCCGAGGTCGCATGCGGTCGACCAGGCGTCCTCGGCGTCGTCAACCGGCCGCCCTTCGGAGACCGGGACGCCGACGGCCCGCAGCAGTGATCGGGTCAGCTCCTTGTCCTGCGCGATCGAGTCGGCGATCGAGCCGGTCTGGTCGGTCATGGCGGCCATGAGCCGCCGCTGCCGGACGCCGTGGCCGAACTGGAGTACGGTGCCGATCTGGCTCTTGCCGAGCCGTTGCACTGGGATGCCGCGCGCCCGGGCCGCCGCGAAGAACTCGGGCGCGGGGGGACCGGCGCAGACCTCGCGCCAGGTCGCGGAGCCGTTGCCCTTCGGTGGCCGGCTCGAACGGCCGGTCGTGCACCGCCGCCAGGACGATCGGCAGCGCCGCGTCCAGGCACGCGCGGCCGAACTCCTCATCCTGATACGGGAGCGCCGTCCGATAAACCCCGTCCTCCGAGATCGGCTGCGCCCATCCCGACCCGACCGCCGTGCCGGCCAGCGCCTGGAGCACTCCCGCCAGGTTCACGAAGACCTCGGCCAGGTTGGTCCCGCGCCGGAGCTGCTCGCCGAGCCGCTCGCGCCGGACCGACCGACCTCGGCCGCGTCCAGCGAGGTGATCCAGGCGATCAACCGCTCATTGAATCCGGTAATCTCCGAGGAAAGCGAAGCGTTCAGGTCTTCCAGATCGACCCAGGCTTCGAGCACGGGATGACGCGCCCAGATGTTCGGACCACGCAACGCCCACACTTTTCGAACAATCATGCCGATTCCCTGATGTGAACTCCCCAGCCGGGCTGAGCCGAGCCGAGCGACGAGCGATTTTACCAACTCCGGCCGGTGCCGTCAGGATTTCGAGTTGGTCACATGATCTCGCGTCAGCCTCCCCACGGTCCTTCGACCGTGGTGTGCTCGGCCGAGGCGCGGGTGGCGACGACCGTCTCGATCAGGGAGAAACCATGCTGACCCCTTGATTTGACCTGCTCGCACGTCCGGCCAATAATTCCCTGGGAGCACCGTGAACTCGATCCGCCGACGCGCCTTCGCCTTGTCTTGAACCACAAGCGGCTGAATTGCGAGATTTGAGTGCCCTGGAACGGGTGGGATGCGCGTTTGCGCCCGAGCCGCCGCAGCCCCGAGCAAAAGGATTTCCCATGACCGCCCTGCATCGCGACGAACCCCGGATTCGTGGGCCGCTGCCTGGCCCGCGCGCGACGGAATGGCTGGAACGCGATCACCGCGTCCTGTCGCCGTCGTACACCCGCGCATATCCACTGATTGTCCGCCGCGCCAAGGGGACGATGATCGAGGACCTCGACGGCAACCGCTTCCTCGACTTCACCTCCGGGATCGCCGTGACGGCGGCGGGCCATTGCCATCCGCGCGTCACCGCCGCGATCCGGCAGCAGGCGGGGCGGCTGGTGCATATGTCGGGGACCGACTTCTACTACACGCCTCAGGTTCGACTGGCCGAGCGGCTCGCGGCGATCGCCCCCGGGCCTGAGCCGAAGCGGGTCTTCTTCACCAACAGCGGTGCCGAGGCGATCGAGGCAGCCCTGAAGCTGGCGCGGCGGCATACCGGGCGGCACCGCGCGCTGGCGTTCTTCAACGCCTTCCACGGCCGGACCTACGGCGCGATGTCGCTGAGCGGCTCCAAGCCGATGCATCGGCGCGGCTTCGCGCCGCTGGTGCCCGAGATCCACCACGCCCGCTTCGGCGATCTCGAGAGCGTCCGCGTCCTGCTCCGGACCGTCTGCCCCCCCGACGAACTGGCCGCCATTTTCGTCGAGCCGATCCAGGGTGAGGGGGGCTACCTCGTCCCACCGGCCGACTTCCTCCCCGGGCTGCGCTGGCTCTGTGACGAGCATGGGATCTTGCTCGTCCTCGATGAGGTCCAGTCGGGGATCGGCCGGACGGGCCGGATGTTCGCCTCGGAACACTGGAGGGTCGTCGGCGACATCGTCTGCCTGGCCAAAGGGATCGCCAATGGGCTCCCCCTGGGCGCCATCGTGGCGCACGCCGCGGTGATGGACTGGCCGAGCGGTAGCCACGCTTCGACCTTCGGCGGCAACCCCGTCGCCTGCGCCGCGGCATTGGCCACGCTCGACCTGGTCGAGACCCGCTATCGCGCCAACGCAGAGCGCCGCGGTCGCGCACTCCGCGAGGGTTTGGAGTCGCTGATGCCACGCCACCCGGAGATCCGCGAGGTCCGCGGCCTCGGCCTGATGATCGGCGTCGAGATCCAATCCGAGGGGGAGCCGGACCCTCCGCTCCGCGACCGGATCATCGACCGAGCCTTCCGGCGCGGCCTCCTCCTCCTGCCCTGCGGCCTGAGCACGATCCGCTTCTGCCCGCCCTTGTGCTTGACGGGCCGGCAGGTTCAAATCGGCCTGGAATTGTTCGACGCCGCCCTTTCGGTGGTGGATGAGAGGCAATACCTGTCGATGGGCTGATCGCCTCTCAATGGGAGGAGAGCTTCTTCGATGTCGTCCGCGATCGCCCACTCCGCCTCGGTTTTCGATTGGCAGCGCTGGCCCGAGACCGAGGCCCTGATCGATCAATGGATCGAGTCGGCCCTGGCCGGCAATGCCTTCGCCGTGACGTTGGCCGGACGGATGCGGGTCGAGACCGGCACTCGGTTCCAGGATTGGGTCGATCACCTGGTCGTGACCGATCAGCCGGGGCTGGGCCGTCGTCTGCATGGGCTCGGGTTCGCGCGCCAGGTGGCCTCATATGCCGTCGGGGTGCCGGTCTATTGTCATAAGAATGGGGTGTTCCCCCGGGTCGCAGTGACGCCGGGGTCGGGCCCCGAGGTCCGCGAGGTCGCGCTCAAGGTCGAGTCGGTCGCCGCGTTCTCCCGGGCGCATGATCTGGGGCTGGAGATCGAGGGATACGCGGTGGGGCCTTACCGCGTCGGTCGGGTCCCCGGCGAGCGGACGAGCCTGGCCGTCGTCGAGCGGCGCGGGTACACGGGGTTCGAGCCCTTTCCCGGCGAGCTTGCCCGCGAGGGTCGGATGAGGCCCCACGCGGCGCGCGACGCGCTGGCCGCCCGCGAACTCTGGCAAGCCCGGCGCCGGCGATTCGATGACGACGCCGAGGGGTTCGGCGCGACCGAGACAACGCTCGCCCGGGTGATTGAACTGGCCGGCTCGATCGACCTGGCGTGCCAGCTCGTCTTCGAGGTCGAGCGCGACTACTGGCAGTCGCGGAACCGCGCTGCGCAGGTCCAGAAGGCGCGGCAGGACCGGCTCGGCCTCGGCTGGGCGAACCACGATCACCATACGTTCCGCTGCTCGCGGCGGTTCTTCCCGCGCGTGATCCGGATGTTCGAGTCGCTTGGTTTCGTCCTCCGCGAGCGGTTCCACGCGGGCGAGCACGCCGGCTGGGGCGCGCAGATCCTGGAGCAGCCGAAGACCGGGATCGTCATCTTTGCCGACCTCGACCTCGCCCCCGACGAGGCCACGCACGACTTCGCGCATCAGGTATTGCCCGACCTGCACCGGCCCAACACCGTCGGCCTCTGGGTCGGCCTGCACGGCGAGTCGATCCTCGAAGCCGGCATGCACCACCTTGAGGCGCAGTTCGACTTCGACGCGCTTTGCGAGGGGTTGAAGGACGAGGCGGGGATCGAGATCATGAAACCGTTTTCCGACCTCTCCTTCCTCCGCCAGGCATTCACCGTGGGCGAGCGCTGGCCGGTTGCCAGGCACCGCGCCGACCTCTGCCTGGCGCTGGGCTGGATCGACGCCGAGCAGCACGCGAAGTTCCTCTGCGAGGGGGCCATCGGCAGCCACCTCGAAAACCTCCAGCGTCGCGAGGGCTACAAGGGCTTCAACCAGCAAGCCGTCAGCGCCATCATCGCCGCCACCGACCCGCGGTTGCATTGAACCCAAGCCGTCCCGAGGGATTGGACGGACGACGCTCCTTCGGAACAGAAAACGCGTCCTCAAGGCGGCCTTCGAAAGGCCGAAACTCCCAGGTCGGGTGGATAAGACTGATGCTGGATGCTCGTGCACGACGACCTCTCTTGTCGTCGTCGCGCTCAGGCACCCGGCATCGGAAGCTTCGTCTTCCACCGCTCGCGGTCACAAGCCCTGGGCGGCGACAGCGGTCACGATCGGGGTCTTCAAGAGGGCCAGGTCGGTTTGATCACCCGGCTTGAGGATCTGCAACCGGGGCTGGCGGTTGTCCTTGTCCGGGACGCAGGCGACCACATAGGAATTGCCGATCACGCTGAGGTGATGCTCGCGGACATCGACCACCAAGGCGGTCTGCTCATCAATGCCCAGCCCGATGAGCTCGGGGTGCGACGACAGAACGCCGAGCAGCCGTTCGACGCGGTTTCGCTTCAAGAAGTGTTGATCGACCACAGCGCCCGGCAGGAAGTCGAACCCCCGTCCCAAAACGGCCTTGGTCCGGCCTTTGGCGATCATGACCCGGGTCATCACGGCCGCCCCGGCCGAGGTCCCGCCGATCACTCCGCCGCGATCGAGCAGTGCCATCAACTGCCGCTCGACCTCGGTGCCGACATAGGCCGAGCTCAGCCGGTCCTGATCGCCGCCGCCGATCCAGACACCGGTCGCCTCCAGCAACGGCTTGATGAAGTCCGGTTCGTTAGCTTGCTGCGGCGAGCGGGTGTGCAACAATTTCACCGAGGCCGCGCCCCGCTGCTTCCAGATGTCCAGCGCCTTGAGGATCCGGGGATTGTCGGCGGTCGGGGATGCCGTCGGGATCACCACGATTCGCGCTTGATCCCTCCCGGCCAACGCGAAGAAGCGGTCTCGGACCGACTCGGGCAAGATGCCCCCGCCGCAGATCACCAAGGCTCCCCCGGCCCCCGCTGCCCGGCGTGCGATGATCTCACTACCCGCAGGCGTCGCGAGGACCTGCATCTGCAATTTTGATCCGATCGCCTGGAGGGTAAGATTGACACCCATCAGGACGACAACCCCCACCCCCACCAGGAGTATGGCGTAGCACGCCATTCGCGAGAGTCGAGGCGCGGAATCCAAGGGCTGGCCGCGCAAGAGCCAGTGGGACATCTTTGACCACCTCATTCGTGATATGGACCAAGATGCATCAGGGGAAGGACGTTCGTGGTGGGCGGGTCTTATTTCGCTTAGAGCCGGGCGTTTAACGTCGCGAACGCCGTTCGGACCTATTCCTCAGCGACCGGCGAATCGCCCGTCTTTCTTTCCGTTTCATTTCTCAATTCTTGCTCCCTGTTTCATTATCAACGGCCCGACAAACGGCTAGAATGCCGAGGTTTTTTGAAGATGCTGCAAGTTGTTTCCAGGAAAGGACTTGCGCCAAAAGATTTTACGCAGGTGTAGGCCTGTCAACAACATATGGCATCTCGATTTTCCACGGGTTTCTAGCCCTGTGTCGGGTCGTTGTTCATTATAGAAGAGACGATCGAACTCTGCTGCACATACCCCTGAGAGACAAGGGGCTTGGACATGTTTCCGCGATGACATCCAGTCAAGCTCGTTCGCCATCGAAAACGTCAACGTGTTCCAAAGGTAGCAAGTCGTGTGCCAGATTCTCTTGCGACCCCGTTTTTTTTCCCAATTCTTCGATCTAATACTTTTCAAATCGATCCTTATCCGCCTGATCCTCTCAGGCTTGCAATCATCGACTCTCGTCCCGGAGGCTCCTCTGTACGGCTTTATGCAACAAAGGGAGGCAGCTCCTGATTTGAAAGCAGGCAATATCTCTTTGTTGATCAAGTTAATGAGTCTATGCAGACCGAACATCCGTGCGGGCTGACTCGGACAGCCTCTGAGTCGAGCGTTCAGAGTTCCGACCAGCCCTCGCGGCCAATCAGCTTGACGAACCGGCAGGGCATGAGTGCGCGCCAGACCGGCTGGCCGAGGTGCTTGCGGATGAGGGTCAGCTCTTGGGCGTCTTCCTCACCCAGCGGGACGATGAGGATCCCCTGCTCGGCGAGTTGGTCGAACAGTGTCGAGGGGAATCCGGGGGCGCCGGCGGTGACCAGGATCCGGTCGAAGGGCGCTTCCTCGGGCCAGCCGAGCGTGCCGTCGCCGATCCGGTAATGGATGTTCATCCGGCCCAGACCGTCGAGGATCGCGCGGCGCGGAGCGAGAGCGTGGCGAGCCGCTCGATGGTGAAGACCTCGGCCGCCAGGGCGCTGAGCACGGCGGTCTGATAGCCGCTGCCGGTGCCGATCTCCAGAACCCGCTCGGTCCCTTCCAGCGCCAGCTCCTGGGTCATCGCCGCGACCATGAAGGGCTGGCTGATTGTCTGGTCGAGCCCGATCGGCACGGCGCGATCGTCGTCCGCGTGGCTCCGCTCTTCCGGGGGCATGAAGCGCGCCCGGGAGATCCGCGCCAGGGCGTCCAGCACACGCGGGTCGTCGATCCCGTGTTCGCGGACCTGTCGGACGATCTCCGCGCCCGGGAGGTGGTCAGGCGGGTTGGGAATGGGCATGTTCGCCGGCCTCGTCGAGCTGGAAGTCCTTCACCTCGAGTTGGACCTCGCGCCTTCCGTTCCACTCGTTGATCGAAGGGTGGAACACCAGCGAGCAGAGGGTGTTTGCCGCCAGCTTCTTTCCCTTCTCGGCCAGGTTCCAGCCGATCGCCTTGACGACCGTCCCCCCCTGTGTTACGCGGAGCTGGAGGTGGTTCTTCCGGCCGCCAACCGGACGGGGGTCGCCCAGGACCCGAACCTGGCTGGCCAGGAGCAGCGGTTTGGGGTTCCCGATCCCGTGAGGCTCCAGCGCCTCGATCTCCTCGACAACCCGAAGGCTGAGCATCCCGAGGAGGACCTCGGTGTCGATCCTCAGCACTTTCTGAAATTGTTCGGCCGTGAGCGTAGCACGGCAATGGCGGTCGAATCGCTCGGCGAAGGCGGGCAAGTGCCCGATGGGGAGCTTCAGGCCCGCGGCAGCGGTATGGCCACCGAAGCCAATCAGTCCGTCGGAGCAGGCCTTGATGGCCTCGTAGAGGTCAAGGCCGGGGATCGACCGCGCCGAGCCCTGACCGATCTCGTCGCCCAAGGCGACCACGATGGCCGGCCGGTGATACGACTCAGCCAGGCGGCCCGCCACGATCCCGATGACGCCCGGGTGCCAGCCGGCACGCCCCAGGACGATCGCGCCGCGACCTTCCAGACCCCCCTGGTCGGCGATCATCTGGTGCGCCTCGGCGACGATCTGATACTCGACCTCCTGCCGCCTCGTGTTGCAGCGGTCGAGTTCCTCGGCGATCTCGCGGCCAGGACCGTGTCGTCGGTCGTCAGCATCTCGACCGCCCGCCTCGCGCGTTCGAGCCGCCCCGCCGCATTGATCCGGGGGGCCAGGCCAAAGCCGACGTTCCCCGTCGTCAGTTGCTTCTTGCCGAGACAGCCGGAGACCTCCATCAGGGCCCGGAGGCCGACCGTCGGCTCGGCGTACATCCCCGCCAGCCCTTGACGGACGAGGATCCGATTCTCATCGCCGAGCGGGACCACGTCGGCGACTGTGGCCAGGGCCACCAGCCCGATCGACCGGACCAGGAAGTCCCGGAGGTGTGGCGAGGCCTTCTTCCCGTCGCCGAAACTCTTGCCGATCTGCCAGCGCGAGCTTGAACGCCACGCCGGCACCGCAGAGATCGCCGCAGGGATACCGGCTGCCCGGCAATCGCGGGTGGACGACCACGTCGGCCTCGGGGATCTCCTCGCCGATCGTGTGGTGGTCGGTCACGATGAACTCGAGGCCCAGCTCGCGCGCCAGCCGGGCCTCGCGGATCGCCGAGATCCCGCAATCGACCGTGACGATCAGGTCGGCCTTGCGCTCGGCCGCGAGCCACCGCAAGGCCTCGGCGTTGACGCCATACCCCTCATCGACCCGGTGCGGGATGTAATAGTCGACGTCGCCCGCCCCGGCCAGTCGGAGGCAGGCCCAGAGGATGCTCGTGCCGCAGACTCCGTCCACGTCGTAATCGCCATAAATGACGATCCGCTTTCGATCCCGGACGGCGCGACGATCCGATCGGCGGCCTCGGCGGCGCCGGGGAGCGTTTCAGGGTCGTGCAGGCTGCCCAGGCGCGCCTGGAGAAACGCCACGGCGCGGGAGGGCTCGTCGATCCCTCGGTTCAGCAGGAGCTGCGCGACCAGCGGCGACAGGTTCGCCGCCCGGCTCAATGCCGTGATCCGCGCCGCATCGTGGGGCCGCAACCACCATCGCGTGGTCATCTTCGACCATCCTTCGCAGGATTCGCCACCGAGACCCGGAGAGCACGACGAAAGGAGGACGAGATCGATCGACCAGGACCAGGAAGGTTCTCGCCGCGGCGGAAAACACGCCAAGAAAGACATGAGCAATCGTCGAAGCGACAGATTTCGGCGTTTTTCTCTTTGCGTGCAAGCGTCTGGGCGAGAAACTCTCGAAAGCCGCGAGAGTTCAGCGATCACTCGTCTTCATCTCGATTATACTCTTCCCCTCCTTCGTCTTCATCCCGACTCCTCCGGGCCCGCCGTCCCTCCTCTCCGCGTTGAATCGATCAAACCATTTTCGACGCCGCGCCCAGAGGTACATTCCCCAGGGGGGGACCACCATCATCAGGCACACGATCGCGAACAACGGCCCTTTCGGCAAGGGCGTCTTGAATGCCAGCGTCTCGCCGAAGAAGTTCATGCCGAAGAAGCCCGCCATGAACGACATCGGCAAAAACATGACTGTCACGAGAGTCAGCGTCTTCATGATGTCGTTCGTCCGGTTCGAGATGGCCGACAGGTAGGTGTCGAGCGCACTCGACGATCAGGTCGCGCAAGGTTTCCATGATGTCGTGGATGCGGACGATGTCATCGTAGACGTCGCGGAAATAGACGCGATGCTCGGCGTTGATCGGGGCGTAGTCGTCGCGAGCAAGGCGATTGAGCACCTCGCGTTCGGGGAGCGAGGACGCGGTGCAGCCGCAACGCTGCGTGCTTGACTCGGAAGATCCTCTGGAGGGTCTGGGGCGTCGGCCGGTGGAAGACTTCGTCCTGGGCGTCGTCGATTGCCTTGTCGAGATGCTCGATCGCGGGGAGATAGTCGGCGACGCAGGCGTCGAGCACGTGATAGAGCGACGTGATCGGCCCCGTGCTTGAGCCGCTTCTCCGGGTCGCGCTCGATATTCCGCCGGAGCAGTTCGAGCGGGGGCAAGGGCTCGTTGTGGTACGTTACAAGGTAGTTGCGGCCCGAAGAAGATATCGAGTTCATGGAGCCGGAGATGGCCGCTCTTGGGGTCGAAGTCGAGCGAGTGGAAGACGAGGTAGAGGTAGTCGCCCCAGTCGTCCACCTTGGGCACGTGCGTGTCCTTGAGCGCGTCCTCGATGGCCAGGGGATGGAAGTGGAAAACGTCGCGCAAGAGCGCCTCCACCCCTTCGTTCGTGTTCGATTCGAGGTCCTCGATATCGACCCAGAGAATCCCCTGCGAATCCTCGATCGCATCGCGAATCCGGCCGGAGGGCCAGTCGAGGTGGAGCGTGCCCGAACCTTCGCGAAAGACGACGCGCATCCGCGGTTCCGGCCCGCACTGCGCCTGCGGAGGAGCATCGGTGTGGAGGGTCGTCATCGGGTCGCCTCGGCGTGAGGATGAGGCCCATCTGTGGCCAAGGGCGTGGGCCGGGCTTTACACGATGGGTTCGTTGCGACGGCATCAAGATCGCTGACCCAATGAGGCTCAATGATTGTGCATCACCCCGTCCCGCCCTTCCCCCTCGTGGGGGAAGGGCGGGGTGGGGGGAGACGGGGGCTCGATGTCATGATGTTGGCAATTTGATCATCCTCCCTGGAGCGTGTTTTTGAAGCGGATCACCTCCTCGAGGAGGTCGATCTCGACGATCGTGGAGGCTCCCTCGGCGATGGTGCGGCGGATCGGAGAAGAGAGCGGATGGAAGATCCGTCCGATGTTCCGATCGATCGGCATGTCCAGGAAACCGAGTTGATTGATGCCGACGGGGACGTGGTCCACCTCGAACGTGCCGTCCGGCCCGATCGCGGCCGAGCGGAGGTTGCCGACCGTCCCCGCGACCGGAAGGAACTCGATCCAGCCGCCACTGACGGGTCGGTTGCCGATGCGGACGACCCCCACGACGCGCGTGGTCTTGAATCGAACCGGACCGAACTCCTCACGGCAGCCTGAGGGTAACAACAGCAGCGCCAGGAATGCGAGCCCTTGGGACCAGCCTCGCCGAGGGCGTCGCATGGTCAATGCGGACCTGGACGGACCCAGGAGGCGAGGTCGCGCCACAGCGATCGGAAGGTCTCGGCATCCTCGTCCGCAACGCCCGCCAGGCCGTCCCCTTCGGAGGCGAGCCGGACGAGTCGTCCGCCGCGCCAACCACGGCCGGCGTGCGGACCCAGGCAAGCGGCGTAGGCGAACGGCGCCCCCCCCTCTGCCGTTCGCCCGCCAGAAGGCCGGCCGGACCCAGGATCACGAGCACGCCGCCGCGCTGATTCAAGCCGGCGCGGGCCCACTCCCTGCGCCGCGACCACGATTCCCCCTTCCTGCATATACCCCAGCGCGGCCCCTGCATCACCGAGGACCACGACCCGACCGGCACGCAGGCCGCGCGCCGCACCGTCGGCCACCGGACCGTGACAGATGACTGTCAGCCCTGGCGCGTCCAGGTCGGCGGTGAACTCCGGGCCGGCGCGACCTTCGACTTCGACCACGGCATTCCACTCGCCCGCCAGCCCCGCGACGAGGAGCCGTTGACCCTCGGCGCCCACCAGGCGGACCTTCCCCTGTCGCGCATTGAGGTGCCGGACCAGTTCCGCGTTGATCCGCTGGTAGTCACGGATCTCGGGAATCGGCACGACCGGGACCGACCCATCGGAGGCGGAATGTGTCATTGACCACCGGCAAACCGAGCCTTTTCATCAGCCTCGCCAGCGACATGGGCCTTGTTGACCGGGAATTCCTGACCGCTGGGGATGAGCCGCCGATCATTCGGGGGATTCGTCTCCAGGAATGTCCTCAACTGTGCAACCCGATCGCTCAGCTCCTTCGCGAGCTGGACTTGCTGGCCGCCCGGGGCACGCGTCAGATCGAGCCCCTTTGGCGAGCGGCTGCACGAGGTCAGCCACCTGCTTGACGATTGGTGGGCGGTTCGGTACGGAAAGCAACCCCGAGTCGCGCGCCCCGGCCTGGCCGAACAGCGAGGGATAGACCTGGTAGAGCAGAATGCCGGTCCAGGTACTCCCCCAGGGTCCGATTGGTCGGGAACGTCTTGACGACCCGCTCTCCGACATCGGCGGCAACCTCGCCGATATGAGAGGCGACGAGGGGGAAATTGAATTTCGTGATCCCCTGGAGGTCGCGCATCATCCCGACCGCCCAGGCGGCCTCGGCGCGAACCTCGGTCTTGGCATCGGGGTTGGCCAGGTACTCGACCGCGGCCGTCGCCATCTTCGCCTTGTCCCTGCTGGCCGGAACGGCGGCCAGGCGCATCGCGCCGAGCGCCTCCAGCACCCGGAGCTGCACCGGCCAGGGGATCTCCTTCTCGCGCTCCAGGAAGTCGGCGAGCGCCTCGGCCACCGGGATTGCTCTCGGGCCGAGGTCGTCGGTCCGCGTGCCGTTCTGGACGATGTTTGCCAACCCCTTGGCCGCCCAGAGCTTGACCCAGACCGTCTGTTTTGGGTTCTTCAGTTGGCTGATGAAAAGATCGACGGTCTCGGGGCTGCCGGTCTGGGCGAGGACGATCATCGCCTCGATCCGCGCCAGCAAGTGATTGTTGAGCAGCTTGGACAGCGTGGACACGAGCACCTGGGTGTAGACGTTGAGGAATTCCGTGTTACCGGCCTGCTTGGCGGTGAGGATTGGCTCGATGAGGCCGTCGGTGGCGTGCTCGATGGCCTTGTACGCCGAGGAGCCAGGGCCAAGGTGGGGCGGAGGATTGATGACCGCGCGGATGTTGGTATGGCCGGTCAGATCAGCCGCGTATCCCTCGACAAACCTCTGGATTTGGCTGCGGTCAGTCGCGATCGACCGGCTCGCCATCGCCCGGATCGTGCGGATCAGGGTCGGGATCGGGGTCGTCCCCGGGAGGGAGGGGAATGTGTTGGGCAGCGCCTCCTCCGCACGCGGGTCCTTGAAGATCTCCAGCGTCTCTGCTTGCGGCGGCCCTGCAGCGACGGATTCCGCTGCGGCCGCCTCGGTCTTGACCGATTCCTGCGCATCGATCGCCAGGGGGAACCCGCCGACCAGCACGATCGAAAGCCACACCCACGAGCACCCCCGTGGTATCCTCGGGGCGAGCGCTTTGATCATGTTCAGTGACCTCTGGTTATACCCCCGAACTTCGCTCCCGAATCCGAGGATCGCTCAGGAGTCACTTTTGGTCGGGTCTGGTCCGGAAATCGTGAAACATCGCGCCGCACCGACGCAACTCATGGCCGATCGGCCATGAGTTGCGTCGGCGCGACGTGGACGAGATTATTGACCAGAATGGCCATCACGCGGGAGGACCGCTCCGCCAGGAAGCGCAACCCGCAACCGGCACAAAATAATCCGGCGAAGACGACTCCTCTTTCGTCAGCCCCGGCCCTTTCCTAGAGAAAAGTCCTGATTCAAGCTAACCTGCTCATCACCCCCTGTCAAGTCGCCCAAGTCGCATCCCTTCACACGCGCTCGGTGACGAGGTTCGCGGTGATTCTCCTCCCTTCGAGGAACGGCCCTCGAAGCTTGCGGAGCTCCGGAAATCTTTGGCGTTTCCAACGCCTCCGCTCCTCAATTGCGGCGCCAGAGGGGTCGCGCGTTCCGGAAACGCCTCGGAAGACCATCAATTTCAAAAAAGCCGCGGAAAAATGGCGGTGCCGGCGGGGTGTCGTCTTCGAGTGGGGAGTTGTCCCGAACCCGATCAGCCCGTAAAATCGGAGGATTGCTTGGCCGAGGCGGTCATGGAAGGTGGCGACCCTGGGAGATCACCACGGAATGCTTGAGCGTCATTATATCTTCCCCGGCGTGATCGAGTTGAACGTCCAGGCGAGGCGCCGACTCGGGGTCAACATCTACCTGATCGACGGTGGGAGTGAGTACGCACTGATCGACGTCGGGTTCCTCGACGAGCTGTCCGAGGTGCTCGAACTCATCCGGCAGATGAACTTCAGCTTCTCGGCGTGCAAGATGATCCTGGCGACGCACGCCGACGCCGATCACACTCAGGGGTTGGCACGGGCGCGCGAGATTCTCAAGTGCAAAGTGGCCGCCCATCCCAAGACCGTGGCCCCGCTGCAAGACGGCGACGAGGTGATGACCTACGCGCGGATCGATGCCCAGAACATCCACATCCCGATGCCGCGGTGCAAGGTCGATCTCACGATCGATGAGGGGGATGTCCTGACCATCGGCGACAGGAAGCTGGAGGTCTGGAGCACCCCCGGCCACACCGCCGGCCAGCTCTCCTTCCAGATGGGCCCCATGCTCTTCTCGGGCGACAACATCTTCCGGGACGGCTGCGTCGGGGTCATCGACGCGCATCATGGGTCGAACCTCGTCGATTTCATTGCGAGCCTGAAGCGGATCCGCGACTGCGACGCCGAGTATCTGCTGCCCTCGCACGGCCCGATCTTCCGCAAGAACCACGCCCTGCTCGACACGACGATCGCCCGGCTCGAGTCGTACACCCACATGGCCGATTTCGGCACCTGCGCCGTCGATTGGCCGTTGCTCGACCAGTGGGAAGAAGAGCTGGCGACAGGCAAGCTGTCGCTCTAGACCGTCTGGATGGGCGTCCTGGTGGACGAGGAGGGGGCGATTCCAGCCGTCCTGGCACCCGGCACGATCATGTCGGCTGGGGGCCGGGCGAACAGGCCCGGCGTGATGTCGATGACGAGCTCGCAAACGCGGAGTCCAGGTTGATGCTGGATCTCGCTCCATGCATCCTGTGGCGTGTCGAAGAGCAGGAGATCCTGGTATTGTTGACGGGAGATGATCATCCAGTGGTCGCCATCCTTGCCGAGGAAGCAGTCGCGCCCCTCGTCGTAGATCGTATAGACAGAAAATGCCCTGAGTAGGGGGTTCAAGCTCGCCATCTTAGCGCTCCCTGGGGGCGGAGAGGATCTCCGATCCCTCGTCCGACCGCGCGCTCCAGAAAGTCCGGAGCCGGCTCCGTTCCACGTCGCCCGGATGCTCCTCGCTGTTCCCGAACGATCAAGTCACCGCTACGCCGAAATCAAAAGGCGCCTCTCGTTCATTTTTATGAAGATCTCCCTCGTCTCTGCAAGAAAAATCTGCAATATTATGTATTTTTTGTAAACTTTCGCTGAAGAGCTGTTCATCTAGGGAATATGTGGAAGTCGCGAAAAATGCGAGGTGGGGAGGAGCTCCCGGTGGGATGATCTCGCCCGGATTAATATAACATGGCTTTTCCTGTGTTTCGGGGACCTGATCACTCCAAGTCCGCCATAACCCTCTGAGATTGAAAGGCTTAGGCTGGGGAGCGAGGCTGCTCGCCCTCTCTGCCGCAAGTCCTTGCTCATTGGCGAGTTAAGACAAGATGTGATGGCATCGGTCCCCGAAACACAGGAAGAGTCCTCATGCCGCTATGGCGTCACCCTGAACCGCAGGAAAATGGAGTTGGGATGTCGTTCTCCTGGAGCCGCGTCCCTGCGAGGGACCGAGGCCGTGTTTGTCTCGGGTGCGGTGCGTCCCGCCCGCGGAAGAGTCTGGCCCGGACGTCCGGTGAACCCGAACCTGTCGCCCCCGATCCCGGGGGGCACGGAGGGCAGCTTGCTCCTTGTTCCGCCTGTCCTCCCTCGCAGAGCATCGCGGTTCTTCGGGTGCAGGTGCTTGGTCCGGCAATGGAGAGGTCTTGATTATATGAGCGTGCATTTATGATGCGGGGAGGGGGGAGGTGTGCGCCCTACCTCACCCCAAATTTTCAGGGCAGCCAATACGATGTGCCGGCGAAGACCCGGGATCACACAGTAGGGAAGGGAGCCAAAATGGGTTCGGCGAAGCTGTACAGGACAGGATTGCTAAATCCAGCATTCGGCAGGGGTTATGTCGAGTGGGCAGAGCCGGGATCGAACCGGCGACACCAGGATTTTCAGTCCTGTGCTCTACCAGCTGAGCTATCTGCCCGAAATGCTAGACGGTTCTGACAATAGCGACGGCGCGAGGCGTTGTCAACAGGGTGACTGGATCCTCGGCCTGATTGGGACGAGCGTCCCTCGGGAGAGAGTTGGAGGCACGGCCCTGGGGCCTGCCTGCCTGACGCGCGGTGGCCTTTTTCTCCCCGACCACGAGCCTGGTCCTTTGCATGCTGACCCCGTGCTTCTCCATCATGCCGGGACGGGTGGACCGCTCCGAGAGGGAGAGCCAGCGGCGGAGAGTCAGCCGGGAGTCGGCGGCGGGTGAATCGGGAACGCGCCGGCCCGATGCCGCTTCGCCCCGGTGACATAATGCCGCCATGTCCGGTCGATGCGCGCGTGTCGCGTCGTCCACCCGGCGCACGACCCTCCCCGGCACCCCCAGCACCACCGAACCGGGAGGCACCTCCATCCCTTCGACCAGCAACGTGCCGGCACCAATGACCGAGCCTTTCCCGACGCGGACGCCATTGAGCAGAATTGCGCCCATCCCGATCAGGCACTCCTCCTCGACGGTGCAGCCGTGCAGGATGACCCGGTGTCCCACCGAGACCCGAGAGCCCACCAAGCACGGGACACCTGGGTCGGCGTGGACCATGGAGAGATCCTGGATGTTGGTCTCGTCTCCGATCGAGATCCGTTCGGTGTCGCCCCGAACCACCGTGTGATACCAGACACTCGCATCTCTCCCGAGGTGAACATCACCAAGGACAATCGCCCCGTGGGCGAGAAAGGCAGTCGGGTCAATCATGAGAGACACCCAAAGGTTCTTCGTCAGGGTCAAGAGATCGTACAGGCCCCTCGACGTCCCCTGTCCACCGAGGAACCCGGCATCGCTTTCTCCGGTGGGGACGAGTGATCACGACCGGACGAGATCGCCGCCCCCCACGAGATCACATCAATACAAACAAGAAGAAAGGATGACAATGATGGCCCGCGAGATCAACGATGCCGCCTGGGAGACCGAGATCCTGCGGTCCCCGGTCCCCGTCCTGGTGGACGTGTATGCGACGCATTGCCTGCCCTGCCGGCTGCTCGCCCCGGTGATTGACAGGCTGGCCTCCGAGTACGAAGGAGGGGCCAAGGTCGTGAAGCTGAACACCCAGGCACAACACGGAGGTCACCGGCGGCTTGGTGGTCACGGCGCTCCCGACGATCCTGGCCTTCAAGGACGGATAGGAGATCAGCCGGCTGGTCGGGCTGCGGCCCAAAGCGTCTTCTCGCAAACTGCTGGAGTCTGCCGGAGTCGCCCGATGAGACGCAGGGCCCTCGTGACCGGCACGTGGCCGCGGATTCCTCCTCGCATATTGCCAGCTCATGGGACGGGCTGACCCGTCCCCTCGAGAGTCTCGGTGGGAGGTGGACCACGATAGATGGGGGGAGTCGCCCGCTCGCGACCGCCCGATTCCGCCCCACTCCCCCCGGTTCCAGAGATGACTCGAGGAGTCTCCTGGTCCAGGCCCTCCGCCTGGGGTTGACCTTCGGTCTGGGGCTGACCCCTGGAGCCTGCTGACAGGATCCGGGGGGAAGCGACCGGACTGGGAGCGACAACGTAATTGGGATTTGAGGCGATGACGGGGAACTCATAGGGGTAGACGCCGGGATAACCGTACCCGTAGGCGGAGACCAAGCCAGGAAAGACGAAGAAGGGGTAGCCGAACCGAGGAGCACCGTAGCTGTAGCCAGGATACGCGTACGCGCCGTAGCCAAACAACGGGTAGCCAGAGTCCCACCCAGGCTCAAGGACCTGGGCCCGGGACAAGGTCGGAGACACGACCAGAAGCGCCAGGGCCAAGGTCCGGGCCGACTTCCCGAGACATCCTCGGAGTCGATTCATGATGACGCTCCTGCCGCGGAGGTCGAGTCCCTCGGGCGATCGCCGGGGCTCCGCATCCCCTCCTCCATTATACTGATCGCTGCGCAAAGAACCAAAGTTCTTCAGCGTCGGTCCGGTGCCATTGAAGAACGGTTGCACATGCCGAGTGGACTGAAAGCGCGGCATTCGCAGCCACTCCCGCCATGCGACGGGTCGAAGTGCCCGAGGTCGATGCTTGGGCGTAGGCCAATAAACTTTGGTTCCTTGTGCAGCGATCAGTAAGACTGGACCAGGTTTTGGGGGGCAGGTCAGGGAGTGAGCGAGGTCTCCCACCGAATCCCCTCCCCCCGGATCAATGGAGATAGGTCCCTCGCTGAACATGGTTCATGGCCAGGGTCGTGACGAGGGTGGTCAGGGCCACGGTGGCGGAGGTTTCGTGCGCTTCGGGATAGACCAGGGTCATCTGGTCGGCGCGTTCGGCGAGATGCCTGAGCAGGAGGCGGGTCCGTTCGGGGAAGTGGCCGGTCCAGCGGTAGACGTCGGCCACCAGGTCGCGCCCAAGCCTGCTGATGAGGGCCGAGGCCAGCCGGAGCGGGACGGATGTCGACGCGTCTTCGGGGGCACCCAGGTCCTCGAAGATCGCGCGTAACGCGACATCCAGACCGGCGGGGAAGGGTTCGGCTTCGATGAATTGGGTCCGGTAAAAGTCTTCGACGGAGAAGACCAACTCGCTGACGTCCTGGTCGAACTCGTCGGCGGTGACGACCGGGTCGCGGTCGGCGAGCGCGGCCATGGTCCGGTCGCAATACTGAAGCTTGGCCAGGGCCTCGGGCCAGTCGGCGTAATCGTCGTGCCAGACGAGGCCGGGCATCATCCAGACGGCGAAGGTCTCCGACCAGTCCTCGTCAGGGTGCTTCTGCGCATACCAGCCGGGCAGATGGCGGACGTATCGCCGGCTGAACGGCTCCAGGCGATACTCCTCGCGGTACGGCTCGTCCATCGCGCCGAATCGCTCGATCCACTCTTCCGTCTTGAAGAGCTCGTAGGCATAGTTGACGACATGTCCCATCTCGTGCCGGAGATAGCGGAGGATATCGGCCCGCCCCACGCCCTCGACGTGCCCGACGCGTTCGGCGTGCAAGGTCGTCAGGTCGGGCCGCGCCAGGTAGAACGGGAGCGCGATGGCGATCGTCCCCTCGCAAACCCCCCACTCGGTCGAGAGATAGAACCGGGGACGAAGCCGTCGGATCCCCACGCGCTGGAGCTCGGCCTCGAATTCCACCAGGATGGGTTCGAGGGGGGAGCCGACGATCGTGAGGCCGAGGTCGCGGATCGGCAGCACCCAGGGGTCCGAGCCCCGGGGGCGGGGATCATGCGGCGCATGACCTTCAACCCTCTCGGAGGGATGGGAGTCGTTCGGACTGAGGGCCGTCATCGCCAGGACCCTCCCGTACCACAGCAGCCATACTCAAGCAATTATCATACCAACGTTTTGGCTTCAAAGTTGCGACTCCTCATCTCCGGTCTTGCTCTCGTTCGCGGTCAACCCGAGGTCGAAGGATCACGATGAAAGTCACTATCCTGACGTATGTGTCGAGCGAAGCGTCCAAGGAATACGATGTGGTCGTCGATCAGGTGGCGCAGGCCCTCCGTGAGGGGGGACACACGCCGACGGTCCTTGGCGTCCACGACGACCTAGGCAAGCTCATCGGCCGGCTCAAGCGTCTCAAGCCCGACCTGGTGTTCAACCTCCTGGAGATGTTCAACAATAAGCTCATGGGCGACGTTGAGGTGGCGGGGTTGCTCGACCTGCTTGACCTCCCCTACACCGGCGGCGGTCCGATCGAGTTGGCATTGCAACTCGACAAGGGGCTGGCGAAGAAGTCCTTGGCGTTCGATCAGATCCCGTACCCCGACTTCGCCGTCTTTTCCCGCGACGATCTGGAGACGGGGGGCAACTTGCGGATGCCTCTGTTCGTCAAGCCGCTGAAGGCCGACGCGTCGATCGGGATCAGCAGTGATTCGCTGGTCCGCGACGCCACGGCGCTGATGAAGCGCGTGGTCGCCATCCACGAGAAATTCGGCGACTCGGCACTGGCGGAAGAGTATATCGAAGGGCGAGAGTTCTACGTCGGCATCCTGGGCAATCGCGACCCCCAGGTCTTCCCGCCGATCGAGATGGACTTCTCCGGCCTCCCGGCGGACGCCCCCCGCGTGCTCGACAGCAAGGCCAAGTGGGCCAAGCGGACAGCGCCGAGTACAAGGGGACGAAGGCCGTCGTGGCCGAGATCCCCGACGAGCTCCGCGCCGGATTCGGAAGGTCTCGCTCGACGCCTACCGCGCGCTTCGGGTCCGCGACTACGGCCGCGTCGACCTCCGCCTGACCGATGCCGGCGAGACTCTATGTCATCGAGGTCAACGCGAACTGTTACCTGGAGCAAGGCAGCGAGTACGCCGCGGCCGCCGCCGCCGCGGGACTCGATTATCCCACCCTGATCAACCAGATCGTCGATCTCGCCCTGCAACGCCGCCGGCATTGATGCGGACGAGGACGGCATCCGCTCCTCGCTTCCGGCCGAGCCTCGCGGACCCTGGCACCGCACCCGCCCTCTCGACCGACGTCCCGGGCCATCATGGTCCCGCGGAGTGACTCATTGCCAAGTCGTGGGTCGACCCTCAGGTTGGCTCAAGAATCCTGGCCGCGGGTAAGCGTCATCTTTGTGGGGATAACGTTTGTCCAGCATGGCAAAGGGGCCGAATTGACGTAACTTGGCCCTTGACTTCTCCTTGCACTTGTGCCTCCTTCCTTCGCCGGCTGAGTGACCCTCGACCGAGGAGGATTCCTCTTCGGCCATGAAGCACGAGATGGAGCACCCTATCTTACGCAAGACCCGCAAATCCCAGAGGAAAACCGTGCGACCGAACGGGCTTCCCTCTTGACATTCGCTCACTTCTCGGGGGTGTTAATTTTCCACCCACAATCATGACGCTTACCCCCTGGCCGCCGGGCCGAGAGGCCGCGATTGACGCAAGATCGCGCCGGGCGTATGATTCCGCCCGCCAGTTCCCAAGGATCGTGGTCCGTGGGCTGGAGATTCGACGGAAGGGAGGTCGTCGCATGAGTATCGTGCTGGTTCTCGTCACCTGGGTCCTGCTGGGGATGGAGGGTGCTCCGAAATCGGACGCTTCCTCGATCGCATACCAACTCCGGATCGTCGAGATGGACGGGCTCGGCTGGCGCGAGTCGCTCTATTCGCGGCTTCAGCCCGTCACCCGCCGGGGGAGCACCACGGTCTGGACGGCGAGCCGCGAGGTGATCGATTCGTTGACCGGTCGGTCGAGCCAGGTGCTCCAGGCTCCCCAGGTCGTCTCCGCCGAGAAGACGGTGGCTCACGTCTCGCAGAGTTCGACGCGAAGGCTCGCCACCCACCTGACCAGGCACCCCGACGGGCCGGTCGATCACGCGGTGTCCGTCGCCTACACGCCTGACTATGAGGAGGTTGGCGAGGGCTACAAGATGACTGTCTCGGGCCGCCAGCTCGATCAAGGGGTGCTCGCCCACCTGCTCCTCGAGGACACGCGAATTGCGACGATCCATCAAGTGAAGCTGACCGAGGACGTGACCCCGAAGGAACCGAAGGACGGCGAGCACAAGCTCACCCCCCGAATCGACGTCCCCGAGGTCGTCAAGGCGGGCATCGCAGGGGAATGGCTGATCCCTCGCGACGGGGCGCTGGTGGTCAGTCTCGGGACGCACACCACGGCCGACTCCCAGGGCAAGGCGGTCGTCCATGAGCGCCTGATGCTGCTGGAAGCCCAGTCGGTTTCCGCCAAGGAGCCGCCCACGTGTCCCTTCGCGTTTTCCCTGCCGAGGCGTGACGAGGCCGTGGCGCCGGTGCCGATGCCCATCCCAATGATGCCGAGCCGGTCGCTGCCCCAGGGGATCACCAAGGATGGTTCGCCGGTCCCGCTGCCCCCGCTGCCCGAAGATCAGATCCCTCCCTCGACGTTGCCGGGTACATCCGACCCTTGCCCCAGCCCGCAGGTCCCGACGCGCCGCGACCCCAAGCGCTCGACCCGAATTCCACCAAGGCGAGCCATGACAAGACCCTCGATGGTGATGCACTAGGGACGGGTGGGATTACGTGTTCCCCGGGCAAGCCGTTCACCGTCCGGATTCCGCTCGCCGGCAGCGTGCTGATCGAGATTCGCGCGATGGTCGGGCCCGCCCAGCCGCGCTGATTCGTGCAGCCCGGCGACGACCGAGCGGGCCGTGAAGGTCATCTCGGTGTCGCTCGAGTCGACTTCTCGGCGTTTCCCCCCCAGGATGGCGGCCCTTGCTCCCGCCTGGGCCAGTTCGAGGGCCTGCCCAGACCGATCCCGCCGTTGTCTCCGGTGACGCTGGCGACCTTCCCGGACAAGTCGAAGGGGTTCTTTGAGAGCTCTGGAGGCGGGATCGAGTCGGGCACGGCGAAACCTTCGCCTTCGGACGCGAGATGACTTACAATGGGGAGGATCATGCGTGAAGCATTGTCAGCCTCATGGAAGGCCACTCCAGCCGCAAGCCCCACCTTCCAAGACATCCAGGGAGGTCCACCCCTCATGCCCGACCCGCGCTGGGAGCCCCTCGCCGAGATCCTGATCAACCATTCGACCCGCCTCGACGCGGGAGAGACGCTGCTGATCGAGTGCTTCGACCTGGAGGACAGCACCCTGCCCCGGCTCCTGGTCCAGAAGGCCGCGCGGAAGGGCGCGCACCCGCTGGTCGAGACCAAGGACACCCGGATCGTCCGCGAGCTGATCCAGTACGGCTCGGAGGAGCAGATGCGGGCCTGGGGCGAATTCGAGCTCCACCGCATGGAGCGGGTCCAGGCCTACATCGCCCTGCGCGGCGCGCGGAACATCAACGAGATGGCCGACGTCCCGGGCGAGAAGATGAACCTCTACAACACCCACTTCCTGAAGCCCGTCCACTTCGAGTGCCGGATCAAGCAGACGAAGTGGTGCGTCCTCCGCCTGCCGAACGCGAGCATGGCACAGCAGGCCGGGATGAGCACCGAGGCGTTCGAGAACTTCTACTTCGACGTCTGCAACCTCGACTACGCCCGGCTCGCCCGGGCCCTTCGACCGCTGGTCGAGCGGATGTCCGCGGCGCGCGAGGTCCACATCACCGGCCCCGAGACCGACCTGAGGTTCTCGATCGAGGGCATCCCCGTCATCCCCTGCGCCGGCGAGATGAACATCCCCGACGGCGAGGTCTTCACCGCACCGGTGCGCGACTCGGTCGACGGGTACGTCCGATTCAACACCCCGACCATCTACCAGGGCACGTCGTTCGACGGCGTCCGGCTCGAGTTCCGAGACGGCCGGATCGTCGCGGCCGATTGCACCGGGGGCGACGTCAAGAAGCTCCGCCGGATCTTCGAGACCGACGAGGGGGCCTCGTACATCGGCGAGTGGTCGATCGGCTGCAACCCGCGCATCCTGAACCCGATGCGCGACATCCTCTTCGACGAGAAGATCGCCGGCAGCTTCCACCTGACCCCCGGCAACGCCTACGACGAGGCCGACAACGGCAACCGCTCCAAGATCCACTGGGACCTCGTCCAGATCCAGCGTCCCGACTACGGCGGCGGCACCATCGCATTCGATGGCGTCCCGATCCGCGTCGACGGCCGGTTCGTCCCCGAGGACTTGCAGGCCCTCGACCCGGAATGATTCGGGTTCCGAGATCGATGTCAGATTTTTGATGACAGATGTCAGATGTCGGAGACCGGATGTCAGAGCTGAGACTTCCGACTCGGAGAGATTCTCCCAGACATGTGGCATCGGCTATTCGAAATCCGTCATGATGAAAGGAAAGGAATCATCTTCCATCCGGGCTTCGCGATCCTCAACCGACTCATCGAAGGAAGAGCACCATGTCCGCGACCCTGATTGGCGCCCTCCTCTTGCTCGCACCGCCCAAACCCGACCCCGACCAGTTTCCTTGGGCCTTGCACCGGAGCATGGAGATCGACGACCTCGATCGCGAGATCGAGCGGTTGCACGATACGGTCCTGCTGAAACAAGGCCAACTCGCCACATCGCAGCGGATGGCGCAGCGCGGCCTGATCAGCCGCTCGAACCTCGAACGCGATCTCGCCGCGCTGCGCGATGACGAAGCGCGCGAGGCCGAAGCATGCTCCTTCCGTGTCTTGAAGGCGTACGAGCGCGACGTTCTGGGCGGCGTCCGCCCCTCCGACGAATCCAGGGCCTACGATCTCTTGCTGGACTGGCTCAAGAAGCGGGAGGCGATCGCGCAGGTGGACGTCGATTATCGCGGCTTCACCCTCAAGCAGACCCGCGCCCTGTATCAGCGCAACACCATCAGTCGCCAGGAACTCGACGATGACGAGCTGGCCTATAACGCGGCACTGGCCAGCGTCGCGTTGAATCAGTCGCGGCAAGCACAGGTGAAGCTGGAGCTAGCCGCTCGGAAAGGCGAGAAGCCGTATAATCCCGCCGAATACGATCGGCTGAAGACCGAATATGTCAAGGCCCGCATCCGTTATTTCGAGATCGTCGCCGAGGGCGCGCGGAGCCGTCTCGGGATCGCGCAGGAACGCTCCCGGCGGGGGCTCATCCCCATCAACGAGATCGCGATCTTCCAGAAAGCCGCCGATGATGCCGAAGCCAACCTGGCCGCCGAGCAAAAGAAGCTCGACGATCCCAAGTCTTCCTGACCCGAGGACTCTCCGACATTTTTCCTGTGGCGCTTCCGGTGTTTCGGGGTTTGTACTGTCGCAACTCTCCCGGATTGAGGTCAGATCATCCCGCCCGCGCGGCGTGCATCGTGCGAGTGGTCTCGGCCCGACCTGATGCATTCTCACGGAACCCGACGTCCTGGTGAGTCATCGCCCTCACGATTCCTGGCGACTTCCCAGAGGGTGCCAGCTCATCGGTCAGAAGGATGTCCCTTCAAGCCAGAGCGTCGGATCGGCATCGCTGGGCATCCTCCAATCTCCCCGGGGCGAGAGGCTGACCGTCCCGACTTTCGGCCCGTCCGGCAGGCACGAGCGCTTGAATTGCTGGCTGAAGAACCGCTTGAAGAAAGTCCGGAGCGTCCGCTCGATCTTCTCCCTGGAGTAGGGCTGCGCGAATTCGGCGTGCTCGCTCAAGAAGAGGATCTTCTCGGGGGGGTATCCCAGCCGGATCGCGTGGAACAGAAAGAAGTCGTGGAGCTCGTAGGGGCCGAGCACGCTCTCGGTGGACTGCTCGATCTCTCCCTCCGCGGTCGTTGGGAGTAGCTCGGGGGAGATCGTGGTGCCGACGATCGACATCAGCGTCGCCCGGACCGGCCCCTCGTCGAACTCGTTCTTCGCCACGTACTCGACGAGGAACTTGACGAGCGTCTTCGGGATCGAACAGTTTGGGTTATACATGCTCATGTGATCGCCGTTATAGGTGCACCATCCGAGCGCCAGCTCGGACAGGTCGCCGGTGCCGACGACGAATCCCCGCGACATGAGCAGGAAGGTTCGCAGGCGTGCCTGGACATTCTCGAACGTCAGATCGTGGCGAAGTTCCTTCGGCACTCGTGCCAGCGCCTCTTTGAAGGTCTCGACGTCCATCAGGCGGCATTCGATCCCGAAAGGCGCATGGCCCATCGCCTTGAACGTGTCGAGCCCGAGTTGGCAGATGTCGATGGTCGCGCTCGAGACGCCAAGGTGATCCATCAGATCGAGCGCGTTGGTCCTGGTCTTCTGCGTGGTGCCGAAGCCGGGCATCGTCAGCCCGGAGATCCGGCGCCTCTCGATGCCAAGCATGTCGCACGTCTTGACCGTCACCAGGAGCGCCAGCGTGGAATCCAGCCCGCCCGAAATGCCGATATTCAGGGGGGTTGCGGGCGGGAGCTGCTCGATCCGCTTGGCCAGCCCCGCGCATTGGATCCCGAAGATCTCGGCGCAGCGGCGATACCGTTCGGCATCGGCCCTCGGGACGAACGGCGCGCTCATCACCGGACGCTCCAGCCCGGCCATCTCGTCCCGGAGGCGGAAGGCGATGGTCCGGCAAGGCGAGAGGTACTTCACGCAGTCGTCGAAGCTCGTCGTCGATCGGCGCTCGGTCTGAAGCCGCTGGACATCGACATCCTGCGTGATGAAGCCGGTCCCCCGGACGATCGCGCCGCCGTCGCCGACCCGGCTCGACTCCTTGAGCAGCTTGCCGTTCTCGGCGATCAAGCAATGCCCGCCGAAGACCAGGTCGGTTGTCGATTCCGACGGCCCCGAGCTGGCATAGGCATACGCGGCGATGCAACGGCCGGACTGGCCCACCACGAGGTCGGTCCGGTAGGCGCTCTTGCCGATCGTCTCGTTGCTCGCCGAGAGGTTGAGCAGGATGTTGGCCCCGGCGATCGCCTGCGCCGAACTCGGCGGGATCGGCATCCAAAGGTCTTCACAGACCTCGATGCCCACCACGACGCCGCCGTTGGCCTGGAAGAGCAGGTCGATCCCGAAGGCAACCCGCTGACCGCCGAAGTCGATCTCCCGGGGCTCGCCGCCATTGGCCGAGCTGAACCAGCGACTCTCGTAAAATTCCTTGTAATTCGGGATGAACTGCTTGGGGATCACCCCGAGGATCTGACCATCCGCGATCGCCGCGCCGCAGTTAAACAGGCTGTTGCCGACCGCGACCGGCACGCCGACCACGACCAGTTGCGCGCGCCCGCGCGTCGCCTCGGCGATCCGGAAGGTCTCCCGGACCCCCGTGTCCAGCAACTCGGCCTGGCCAAACAGGTCCGCGCACGTGTAACCCGTCACGCAGAGCTCGGGGAACAGGACGATGTCGCTCTCGGGCACCTGCGACAGCATCCGGATGACCTCGTCGGCGTTGGCTCTCGGGTTCGCCACCGACGTCCTCGTCGAGGCACTCGTGATTCGCACGAAACCAAATTTATTCATGATGTGGCTGTGTGCCGTAGAGCGGCCCAGGACGGAGGGGAGATTTCCGACGGTCCTGCTCACCCAAACCCAATCTTCCCGAAGGCCCGATCCCCATTCCAAGGGCCGAGCCTCCCGTAAAGCCTTAATTGAGAGTAATTTACACCACATTGAACGCCTTGAGAAGCCCAATATGCCGACGCAACCACCCGCAAGGATTCACGGTCTTTCTCTGGTGGGTCCGGTCCTCAGGGACGTGGTGAACCGGTGGTACCACGTCATCCTCATCTTTGGCATTGGGAGAGGATGCCGAAAGACGGGCGGCTTGGGAGGCGAGTGGTAAGGCTTCCCTGGCTTCGGTTGCGCGCCAGTGGGTTTGGATGAGGCATCATCCTGGCGAGGGGGATAAAAATTGAAAAAAGTTGTCCGGATTTCGACCGCGATGGCAACTCCCCTTGTGAGATACATCCGATCGCCGATGTCGTCGAAGGTTGTGTCGGTTCCCCCCCTGTCTCCCGTCGTTCTCCCTCGATGATGATGGAGCCGACGGGAGGCATGCAAACTCATCAGTCATTCCGAGGTGATTTGAGGGCCGCGGTGTCCAGCCCAGGGCGAACCGGCCCGGGGGATTTCACAACCGCAACAGCATGCTGCGCGTAAGGCGGCAGCGAACCACCCCCCATCGTGGCCCATGTGCCCAATGACCGGCGCGCCCCTCCTTGCCAACAACCGCGACGAGGTTCCGCCCCGTGTCGCCTCGTCGATTCTCGCTATCACCCCGACGCAACCATGACGGAGTGACCTAGGCTTTCCAAGGCAATAGGCTGGTCACGAACGACGCACCCAGTAATGATCGGGGCTCGATCCCGAAATGGCCATGTTCATCATTCATCGGGCGCAACAAGGCATCGTCCTTGGTCCCCTGCGCGGGCGGAGACGAGGTTCAGGCGAGTGGCGCCGGACGCACCCCCGCCTCGTCTCGTCCACGCCGGCCTGTCTCTCCTGGACGGAGGACGAGACGACCTGGTATGTCCCGGCCCGCCTGGTCAATATCTGCCGGACCGGGGCCGCGCTGATCACGACCGAACCGCTCTCCGCGCCGCAGACCGTTTCTGTCCGCCTGACGGGCGAGGAGCCCACCCAGTGGATCGAGGCGGAACTGCTCGGCGTCGAGCGGAAGGAGATGGGGAATTACCGCGTACGGGTGAAGTTTCGGAGACTCTGTCCGGACTCCTTCCTCCAGGCGGCCATCCTGACGACGGCACCCTCAAGCGTGCCGAGCCCTGCCGAGGGTATGAACCCCTCCTGTTGAAACTCGACTCCGGCCACCTCGCCTCCAACGGCGTGCCGTGCTGGACCTCGCCTGAGGAGAGCGACGAGGAATCTTCATCAGGCCCTCGCCTCAATCCCACTTCAGGACCGCTCCGGTGGCGGCGCTGGTGGCCATGCTGGCATACTTGGCCAGATAGCCTCGGGTGAAGCGCGGGGCGGGTGGAGTCCAGGAGGCGCGGCGCGCGGCGAGCTCTTCGTCGGAGAGGCAGACGGAGAGGCGGCCGGCGGGGATGTCGATCTCGATGACGTCGCCGGGGCGGAGCAGGGCGATCGGGCCGCCGATGGCGGCCTCGGGGCTGACGTGACCGATCGACGCGCCGGCCGTGCCGCCCGAGAAGCGGCCGTCGGTGATCAGCGCGCACGTGTCGTCCAGGCCGACTCCCTTGATCGCCGTCGTCGGCGCGAGCATCTCCTGCATGCCGGGGCCGCCCCTGGGACCCTCGCCGCGGATGACGATGACGTCGCCCGCCTTGACCTTGCCGAAGACGATGCCGTTGTACGCCTCCTCCTCGCTCTCGAAGAGCACGGCGGGGCCGGTGAACCGGTGCATCTTTGGATCCACGCCCGCAGTCTTGATCACCGCGCCGTCGGGGGCGAGGTTGCCATAGAGCATCGTCAGGCCGCCTGTCTGCGAGTAGGCGTTGTCCGCGGTCCGGATCACGTCGTAGGGATCGAAGCCGTCGCCGCCGTCGCCCGGGGACTTGCCATTGGCGGCAGGTCCTTCGACCAGGTTCTCGCCCTCCGAGTCGAGGACGGCCAGCCCAGCGGCCTGCGAGCGCGACGGCGAAACGACGCTTGGGACGGTCCACGCCCGGCTGGTTCGCTCGCCCCCGGCGCGAATCCGAGTCAGGTCGCGGGCGCCGGCCGTCGCGGTGACGCCTCGGACGTCATACTCGGCGATGTTCTCGCCGAGCGTCTTGCCGGTGACCGTCATGCAGGTTAGGTCGAGCAGCCCGGGGCAGCCGCGCGCCACCTCGCCGAGGATCGTGTGGATGCCCCCCGGCGCGGGCGACGTCCTCGATGTGGTATGCGCTCGACGGGCTGACCTTGCAAAGGTTCGGCGTCTTCTTGCTCAGCTCGTCGATCCGACGCATCGTGAACGACACGCCCGCCTCGGCGGCGATGGCCAGGATGTGGAGAACGGTGTTCGTGCTGCCCCCCATCGCCATATCGAGGATCATCGCGTTGTCAAACGCGGCGGCTGTGGCGATCTCGCGGGGGAGCAGGCCGTGGCCCTCGCCGAGCCGGCCGAAGTCCCTGGCCATGGCCACGACCCGCTGCGCCTGCGCTCGTAGAGGGCCTTGCGGTCGGCGGAGGTCGCCAGGATCGTGCCGTTGCCGGGCAGCGCCATGCCGATTGCCTCGGCCAGGCAGTTCATGCTGTTGGCGGTGAACATGCCCGAGCAACTCCCGCAGGTCGGGCAGGCGGCCTTCTCGATCGACTCCAGCTCCTCGGCGGAGATCGCGCCGCTCTGCCGCTTCGCGCCCGCGACGAAGGCGTCGATCAGGTCTACCGTCTGGCCCTCCTCGGTCTTGCCTGCCTCCATCGGCCCACCCGAGACGAAGACCGTCGGAATGTTGACCCGCATCGCACCCATGAACATCCCCGGCACGATCTTGTCGCAGTTAGGGATACAGATCATCCCGTCGAAGCGGTGCGCCTCGATCATCGTCTCGACGCTGTCGGCGATCAGTTCCCGGGACGGGAGCGAGTACTTCATCCCCTTGTGCCCCATCGCAATCCCGTCATCGACGCCGATCGTGTTGAACAGGAACGGCACGCCGCCGGCCGCGCGGACGCATTCCTTGACGAAGTTGCCCACCTCCTGGAGATGCACGTGCCCGGGGATGATGTCGACGTGGCTATTGCAGATGGCGATGAACGGCTTGTCCCAGTCGGTCTCGCGGACGCCGGTCGCGCGGAGCAAGCTCCGATGCGCGGCGCGGGCATCGCCCTTCTTGATGGTGTCGGAACGCATGGTGATCCCGTTCGGCTCGGACGACATGGTGCAGGGTTCTCGATGAATGGTTTCGATGGCGATGCGAGACCGGAGTGGCCTGGGGCCTCGCGCCAAAGCCTCATGATATCAAACAGTTCAGGCCGGAGAAAGCCGCCAGTGTCCGGCGATCGGATACGGCGGCCTCCGCAGTGACCGGGCTTGGAGAGACGAATTGCCCTCGCGAACCAGACGCACACGCCTCGGTAAGGGCATCACCCGTGCCTTCCCTCACCGATGAACCTTCCAGACGTAATGCCCCGCGAGCAGCCCCGCCACGAATGCCCGCCCTTGCGCCAGGAGCACGAAGAATAACGCGGATGACACGCGAGGTCTGTTGAGCCTGCACGAGCAACGACCCTTCCAGCCTACGTATGATCGGCTTGTCGTGCCACTGCACCTCGTGGAAAACGACCGATCGAGTTGCGCGGATACGCGGGCCGTCCGGCCTGGCCTCCGCTTGACCCGGGCGGCTGAATTGTCACAATGGCTCCCTGATCTGGTAGCGCTGAGGCCAGCAACGGCCCGATGACGTCGGGACGTTCCCCCCACGACCCTCGATTGCGGGTCCCCCTTGCGGCGTAGGGACACCCAGCATGCCACAGGTTCGATGGTTCGGACTCCCCAATCTCGCAACCCTGTCGGTCCTGGTCCTGGGGGTGCCGCTGCCGGCGGTCGGCGATCACGTCGTGATGAAGAACGGCATCATCTATCGTGGGATGGTGGACCGCGACAATACCATCATCTGGATCTTCGACGGCCTGAAGCGGATCGTGGTCCGCGACTCCAAGATCGCTCGGATCGAAGCCGAGGACTCGCTCCGGAACCTCGAGGCCTTCAAGCTCGTCCAGCCGCTGGTCGTACATGGGGGAACGATGCCCAAGGAGGTCCTCAAGGTCGAGGCGGCTCCCTGGAACGATCGGGGCCGCCGGATGTTCACCTACCTCGGATCGAGGTCGAGCAAGCCGATCCGCATGGAACAGGCGATCAACGAGCTCGGCCCGTACCTGGTCAAGCTCCGCGGGGTGGACGGGTTCTGGCTGAGCCAGCTCGCGACCCGCCGGGTCCCCCGCGAGGTGGTGCTCGGGCTGCTGGCCAAGGTCGAGCGGACCAACAAGAATGAACGGCTCCGCGTCGCCCGGTTCCTGATCCAGGCCGAATGGTACGCCGAGGCCAAGGCCGAACTCGACGTCCTGGCCCATGACTTCCCCGACCTCCGCGAGACGCTCGCCAATGCGCGGGCCTCCGTGGTTCGGCTCGAGGCGGCGCAGCTCAAGGGCGAGATCGACGTCCACCGGCGGGCGCAGCAGTTCCGGGACGTCATGACGCGGCTCAAGACCTTCCCAACCAAGGACGTCCCTTCGGACGTGCTGCTCGCGGTCCGCGACCAGCTCCGCCACGACGAGGCGCAGGCCTCAGCCGACAAGGCGCTGGCTGCCACTCTTTGCGGCCTGTCCGAGGGCCTCCCCAGCGGCACGCGAGCGGCCTGGAGGAAGCCGCTCGTCGAGGTGGTTCAGGCCCTGTCCGAGGCGCCCGACGCCGTCCGGGAGCGGTTCCTCGCGTCCGAGAGGGCCAAACTCGAGACCGGCACAACCGACGAGGCGCGGTTCGCCCTGGCGATGTCGGGCTACGTCGTGGGCGCCGAAGCCGCCGTCCCCGACCTGGAGACCGCCGCACTCTACTGGATGGCACGCGACCTGGTCCGCGACTATCTCATCAGTCGCAACGAGGCCGCCCGCGCCGAGGCCCTGGATCGGCTCGAAACGCTCGAGCTCTTCGACGAGCCGGCGCAGCCGGTCTCGACCAAACGTCTCGACCTGGTGACCCGGCTCGCTCAGCGGATGCTCCCTCCGCGTCATGACGACTCCGCGGCGCCGGGCGAGTCGAGGGTCCATCGCGTCGTGGACGCCGCGGACAACTCGACCGATTACAACGTGCTGCTGCCCCCTGAATACCACCCGTTGCGGAGCTATCCGGCAGTGGTCGCGCTGCACGATGGGAGCGGGCCGCAAGCGGCGATCGACTGGTGCAAGGAGGAGGCGGCGCGGCGGGGTTACATCGTGATCGCGCCAGAGTATAACCAGCCCGGAGAAACCCACGACTACTTCTACACCGAGAACGAGCACGCCGCCGTCGAATTGGCGCTGCGCGACGCGCGGCGCCGATACGCGATCGACAGCGATCGCGTCTTCGTGGGCGGGCAGTTGGCCGGTGGCACCATGGCCTGGGATTTCGGCCTGGCGCATCCCGACCTGTTCGCGGGCGTGTTCGTGATCTCGGGACTCCCGGGCAAATACGTCTTCCGCTATCTGCCGCATGTGGAGAAACTGCCGCTCTACGTCGCGGAGGGGGACCTCGCGCCGGCTTCGAACGAGATCATCTTCAGCGAGGTGCTCAAGCCCCTGCTCCTCAAGGCGTTCGACGCAACCTACGTCGAATACTGGCGGCGAGGACTGGAAGATTTCTCCGAGGAGGCCCCCGTCGTCTTCGACTGGATGGATCGCCGCCGACGCGAACCCTGCCCCAAGGCGTTCGAGGCCTCGACCGCACGGGTCTCCGACGATCACTTCTACGGCGTCGTCGTCCGCGAGTTCCAGCCGGGCCGGACGACCGCGCCCGAGGCCACCGAACCGCTCGGCAAGAACCTCAACCCGGCCATCATCAAGATGAAGTCGAGCAGCCTGAGCAACCTGCTCAACATTCAGGTCAACGGCATCCACCGGCTCGACGTCTGGGTCAGCCCGAAGCTGATCGACTTCAAGAGGAAGATCGAGGTCCGGATCAACGGGAAACCCTACTACAAGGAGTTAGCCAAGCCCAACATCGAGCCCCTCCTCGAAGACCTCCGGCTCCGCGGCGATCGCCAACAAGTCTACTGGCTCAAGGTGACGGCGGGATGATGCGGAGGTCTTCGGAGCTGGCTCTTTTCCGGGCCCCGGAGGGGCCGCAGTCAATCACCCAGGGCGCGCCCTGGGGTCGAGTGGCGAGAAAAATCCTGACCATGCACCGACTCCCTCGCATTGCGCATCCTCTGGTTCCTGATCGGGACACGATTCTCGACAGGCCGCGCGGCCGACGTACCCAGCCCCGAGGCACATCTGGGCTATCGACCGGGGGCCGACTTCCACCTGGCGGAGTGGAAGACGGTCGTCGATTATTTCTGGAAGCTCGCTGCCGCGTCAGACCGCGTCCAAGTCCGCGAGCTGGGCCGGACGACCGAGGGGCGGCCCTACCTCCTCGCGCTCGTCTCCACCCCCGAGACGATCGCGAACCTCTCACGCCACCAAGATTTACAGCACCGGCTCACCGACCCTCGCTTCGCCTCGAAGGCGACAGCAGGCCTCGACCCGGTCGCCGCGAGCAAGGCCGTGGTCGTGATCACTTGCTCGATCCATTCGAGCGAGACCGCCTCGACGTTCATGGCGATGGAGCTGCTGCACGAGCTGGCGACCCGCGACGACCCGGCGGCGCGCGAGATCCTTGAGAAGACGATCCTGCTGCTGGTCCCCTCGGCCAACCCCGACGGCGTGGACAAGGTCGCGCGGTGGTACGAGCGGTCGAAGGGGCATCCCTGGGAAGGGTCGGGCATGCCCGAGCTGTATCATAAGTACGCCGGGCACGACACGAACCGCGACTGGTTCATGCTCAACTTGAAGGAGACCCAGCTCCTGACCCACGTGCTCTACAAGGAGTGGTTCCCGACCCTCCTCTACGACGTTCACCAGATGGGCGGGCGAGGCGCCAGGCTGTTTGTCCCGCCGTTCTACGACCCGATCAACCCGAACCTCGATCCCCGGCTCAACCAGTCGATCTTCCTGATCGGCGCCCACATGGCGACCGACCTCGCCGCCGCGGGCAAGCGGGGGTGCTCACGAACGCGATGTACGACAACTGGTGGAATGGTGGCAACCGGACCACCCCGCAGCGGCATAACATCGTCGCCGTGCTGACCGAGGCCGCGAGCGTTCAGATGGCGACGCCGGTCTTCCTCGGCCGGGACGACCTCCGCGCCGATTCCCGCGGCTTTACCGAATACCGCGAAGCGGTCAACTTCGTCGACCCCTGGCCTGGGGGCTGGTGGCGGCTCCGCGACATCGTCGATTACGAGCTGATTTGCGCCGGTCGGTGCTGACCCTGGCCGCGCGCTACAAGGACCAGTTCCAGGCCAACCTGAGGGACATGAGCCGCGACGCGGTCGCCAAGGGCGGCCACGAGCCGCCGTTCGCCTGGATCGTCCCCCGCGGCCAGCGCGATCCCGGCACGGCCGCCGAGATGGTCCGGATCCTCCACGCCACCGGCATCGAGGTCCGGCGGCCGCACGCGCCCTTTCAGGCCGAAGGCTCCACCTACCCGGCCGGGACCTGGATCCTGCCCGCCGCGCAGCCATACCGTGCCCACCTGAAGGACATGATGGAGCGCCAGGTCTACCCCGCGCGGTTCACCTCCAAGGGAGAGGCCGAGCCCCCCTACGACGTCGCCGGCTGGACCCTCCCGCTCCAGATGGGCGTCCGCTCGGTCACCATAGCCGAGCCCTTCGAAGCCGAAGCCATCGCCGAGACCCTCGACCGGATCGAGCTGAGCCGAGGCCGGATCGACGAGCCGAAAGCGGCTTCGTTCCTCTCGATCCGCAACCAGGCGAACGACGACTTCATCGTCATCAATGCGCTCCTGGAGGCGGGCATCGAGGTTCGGACCGTGCCCTTCACCGATGGCTTCGAGGCCAAGGCGCCGCCACGTGGCTCGGTCTGGTTCGCCGATACCGAGAAGACCCGGAAGGTCCTCCACGAGGTCTTGCCCACAGTCTCGACACGGGTCATCGCCGAGACGGAAGATTGGAAAGGGGTCGAGGAGATTCGCCTGGCTGCGCCACGGATCGGCGTCTATCAGCCGTGGACGACGAGCATGGACGAAGGCTGGACCAGGCTGGTCCTCGAGCGGTTTCGGTTCCCGTACGTCACCCTCCATAATGCCGAGATCTGCGCCGGCGACCTCACGAGCCGGATCGATACCCTGCTCATCCCGTCAATCGAGGCGAAGACCTTGAGGAGCGGTTACGCCGCGAACGAGACCGAACCCGCCTATGTGGGAGGACTGGGGACGGAAGGCGTGAAGGCGCTGCGGGCCTTCGTCAAGGCGGGGGGGACGCTCGTCTGTCTGGAAGACTCCTGTGAGTTCGCGATCGAGGAATTGGGCCTGCCCGTCAAGAATGTTCTGAAAGGGTTAAAGTCCTCGGAGTTCTACGCGCCAGGTTCGATCGTTCGCATCGTGGATCAGCCGGATTATCCCCCGATCATGCCCGAACGTCATAATCTCTTGACGCTGGGGATGCCCGGCGAGGCCTCAGCCTTCTTCGGCCAGTCGCTGGCTTTCGATGTCCCGCCCCAGAAACCCGACGCGGAGTTCCCCTGCGCCGTGGCCGTCCGCTATGCAACTGATCATGTGCTCGAGAGTGGCTGGCTGCTCGGACCCGAAAAAATCGAGGGCAAGGCCGCAGTGGTCGATGGCCGGTTCGGTCGCGGCTGCATCGTCCTCTTCGGTTTTCCGCCCCAGCACCGGGGTCAGCCCCACGGCACCTTCCGGCTCCTGTTCAACGCCCTCTACCTGGGGAGATAATGACGGCCGAGGGAATTTCCCGCAGGTCTCGCCGCCGCTTCGGCGCGTCAATGACAATGAACCGTCACGGCGGAGAGGAACCTTGAATCGCGGCCCCCGATCACGGCAGAGGGAGGGTGATCAGTGTTTCGAAGAGAGTGCACGGTCTCGGTCGGAACCATGCCAAATTAAGAGATCACGAGGGGAAAGGAAAATGAGGCGCGGATCGGCGGCAGGCGACCGTTCCACCAATTGCTTGACGCCCTGCTGCGGGCTCGGCTACCATGTCGCCGGTGAGCGGGTCTCTCCTGCCGTTGGGAAAGATTGTGAGCATTGTTCCCGATGATCCGATATTAGGGTCGAGGAGGGCAGGGGGCCGCAGGACCGAAGTCGGTCGGCGCCTGCCCGCCAGCCGGAAGGCGGACAGGGAGCGATTGTCGATGGATCGAAGGCGACGGGGGCAAACCCGCGCGGAGATCGCGCATGCGCATCTGGTCGGCATCGCGGGACGGGGCATGTCAGGCCTGGCCCAAATGCTCGTGCAGCGCGGCGTGCTGGTGACCGGGTCCGAGCAGAGACCGAGCCCGACCGTCGATCGCCTCCGGCGGCTCGGGGTACGGATCCATGCGAGGCACGCGCCGATCGAAGGTCCCCGCCGCGCCCAGTTCCTCATCTACGGGCCCCAGGTCGAGCGCGTCCACCCCGATCGCCTCGCGGCCGCCCGGCTCGGGATTGTGCAGGGGTCGCCGGCGCAGTGGCTCGGTCTCCTCATGCGGCCCCACGTCGGCCTCGCCGTGGCGGGTCAACGCGACGCCAGCACCACCTCGGCGATGATCGGCTGGACTTTGATGTGCGCAGGCCTCGACCCGACGGTCGTCCTGGGGATGGCCCTCCCCCAGATGGGCGGCTGGGCGCATCTGGGCTCGGGACGTCACTTCGTCGTCGAGGCCATCGAGGCGCCCGACGGCCTCGGGCCCCTGGCTCCCGTGGTGGCCGTGCTCCTGAACGTCGCGGCCGAGGCGGGAACTGTCCCCGCCGCGCACGACGTGGCGCTGCGACGGTTCGCGGCCTCGGTCCCCTCCGATGGCCTGATCCTGGTGCTGGAGGGGAGCGAGCCGGTCGAGGCGGCCGTGCGGGGCCTCGGGACGTCGGTGGAGAGGATCTCGATTGAGCGGCGCAGCGATTGGTGGGGGACCGATCTCCGCGAGGAGCGCGGCCGGTTTCGCTTCCGGGCCTTCCGCCGGGGCCGGTTCGCCGTCGAGGTCCGGCTCCAGGTGCCAGGCCGCCGCAACGTGGTCAGCGCCCTGGCGGCGGTGGCCGCCTGCGACCGGCTGGATATTCCGACGGCGGATATCAAGCAAGGCTTGGAAGAGTTTCACGGCCTTTCGCGCGATTTCGAGTCCCGCGGGAGCTATCGAGGTGTTACGCTGGTGGATGACGAGGGCCAGGATGCGTCGGCGGTCTCCGAAACGTTGACCATCGGGCGGCAGGTGTTCGGTCCGCGACGTCTCTGGGCGGTCTTCCGCGCCTCGGAAGAGACGGCCGCCTCCGGAGACGAAGACCGGTTCCCCGCCGCGTTCGCGGCCGCTGACCACGTCTTGATCACCGAGGGTCACTCGTCCGCCGCCGTGCCGCGCCCGGACGAGTGGCGAAGCCAGGCGCTGGTCCGCGCCCTCGTGGCGGCGGGGGTCCGGGCACGCTGGATGGCCAGTCTCGACGATGCGATCTGTGACCTGGATCGGCACCTCGAACCCGGCGATGTGCTGTTGACACTCGGGGCCGGAGATGTGGGAACGATAGCCGATGCATTTATTCGACGACTTCCGCGCGATCGTCAAAGCCGATGAGCCGTTGGCCCCCCACATCTGGTTTCGGCTCGGCGGACCGGCGGCGTTCCTGGCGCGGCCCCGGACGATCGACGAACTGCTCGAGTTGCTCCGGCGCTGCCGCGACGCGTCGATCCCGTTCAAGATCCTCAGCGGCGGGTCGAACGTCCTGGTGTGCGACGAGGGGGTCAAGGCCCTGATCATCCACCTGGAGAGTCCCGCATTCTCCGACGTCACGATTCGCGGCGACCTGATCGAGGCCGGCGCGGCGGTCCCGCTGACGGCCCTGATCTCGCAGACCGGCCGCGCGGGACTGGCGGGAATGGAGTTCCTGACCGGTATCCCCGGCACGGTCGGCGGCGCCCTCCGCGGCAACGCGGGGGATCGCCAGGGGTCGATCGGGCAACTCGTCCGCCGCGCCACTGTCATCGACGCCGCCGACGAGATCAAGGTCCGCGATCGTGACGACCTCCTTTTCGCCGACTGCGAGTCGAACCTCGACGAGCCCGTAATCCTCTCGGCCGAGTTCGCGCTGGAGCGTGCCCACCCCGAGGCGGTCGTCCGCCGGATGCGACGGATCTGGATCGTCAAGAAGGAGAATCAACCCTACGGACATCAGTCGTCCGGCTACATCTTCAAGAACCCCACTCCCGACCTCACCGCCGGCATGCTGATCGAGCAGGCCGGACTGAAGGGCACCCGGTACGGAGGCGCCGAGATCTCGGACCGGCACGCCAATTTCATTGTCGCTCAGCCTGGCGCGACCGCCTCCGACATCCTCCACCTGATCGACCAGATCCGCCAACGCGTCTGGCAGCAATTCGGCTACGAGTTGGAGCTGCAACTCCAGATCTGGTGAGGACTCGGGATGAGGGGAAATGATCCGCATTCCAGAACAAGGATCAGCACAGGCCAGCCAGGGCGACGGGCCTCCCTGGCTGGAGCACCGCCGCCCTCGGCGGAGGGCGGAAACGCCCTGGGAAGTGTGTGAGACGTCACAATTTCCTTCATGTTCTTCTCTTTACGTCCTTTGCGCCTTTGTGAGAAACTCCTTCTATCTTGACTGAGCGGATAGCATTGGGGAGTCCCATCCCTCTCCTCACAATCAGAGACCCGGCGCGAGGCAGGAGCCCAGGTGATGGAGCACCGCGAAGCCCCTCGGATGGCCACGGCCGAGGCTCGGACCCGCGACGCGGGTCCCGACCTGGACCACGGCAGCCGATTCGCGCGGTTCCTCACCCTGCCTACCCAGCGTCGATTCACCCCGACACGCCTCGTTCTGTCGCTGCTCGCCCTTGTCGCCGCTCTGGTCGTGGGCTCGCAGGTTCTCCACTTACTTGTCGAGTGGGTTCATGGGCAGGCACCCTATCAGATCGAATTCCGGGAAATTGTCCTGGACCCCTCCCCCCGGCCTGGTATCGCGGCGGGTCGGAGCGGTTCCTTGACCAGGTCCGCGAGAACTCGCCGGGAAGGGGTGAGAGGGTCTCCCTCCTCGACGAGGACCTCAAGGTCCTGACCCACGATTTCAAGCTTTATCCCTGGGTGATGAAAGTCGTGCGCGTGAAGCGGTCGTACCATCGGATCGCGGTCGCGTTGGAATACCGCATGCCTGTCGCCCGGGCGGGACTCGAGGACCGTCAAGAGATTGTGCTCGATCGTGAGGGGGTCATCCTGCCGCGCGAGGACCTCGATCCGGCGGAAGCGGATCGCCTGGTCCAGATCTGCGACCTGGATCCGCCGCGCGACCCCCGCCCCGGGGTCCCCTGGAAGACGGGGGATGCGGCCAGGGGCCAGGAGCAGGCCGACCCTCGTGTCCTGGCCGCCACCCGGCTGGTGGAATACTTGAATTCAGTCGCGGCCCAGGAGGAAAACCACATCTCAGGCTTGCGTGTCATGGCCGTCCATCCCGCCCCCGACTTCCCACGCCAGTGGTTCGTGGAGTTCGACAACCAGTTCATGGTCTTCTGGGGCGATCCGCCCGGGTCCGAAGCCGACGGAGAACTGTCGGCCGAGGCCAAGTGGACAATGTTTCGCGATTGGGCCAAGCGGAACGACCTGCGAACCGTCAAGTATCCTCGTTATTTACGGTTCACGAAGACCGGACTCGTCGTCGCCCAAGGTGAAGAATCCTCCGAACCTCGCCGAGTCGCATCGGGAGAAAACGGCCTCCGGATGTCCCATTAAGAAGGGGTGCGTTTGACGGACCCGATGACGAGCGAGTAGGGCACCTAAGTCCGGCGGTCAGTGGACGGAGGGAAGACGGGCATCATGGTAGGTCGACTCGGCCCGAAGTGGTTGAATCAGGTACAGCGTCTGGCGGGGCCCACCCACACGGGGCGGCTCAGCCGCTACGCCGTCCTGGCAGCGCAGATCAATGTGCTGGAACCGGTCCTGGAACGCGAGTCGGACGCCGAACTGGCCAAGCGGAGCCACGACCTCCGGCTCCGGGCACGCCAAGGCGACGCGCTCAACAGCTTGCTCGTCGACGCCTTCGCCTTGGTCCGCGAGGCCGCCAAGCGGACCATCAAGCAGCGGCACTACGACGTCCAGCTCGTCGGCGGGGCGGCCATCCACTTCCGGAGCATCGCCGAGATGGAGACAGGCGAGGGCAAGACCCTGGTCGCCACCCTGCCTGCGTACCTCAACGCGCTCCAGGGCAAGGGAGTCCACATTGTCACAGTCAACGACTACCTGGCGCACCGAGACGCCGAGTGGATGTTGCCGATCTACCAGATGCTCGGCCTGACCGTCGGCTGCATCCAGACCGGGATGAATGATAGCGTCGCCGGGCCAATTACGCCTGCGACATCACCTATGGGACCAGCAAGGAGTTCGGCTTTGACTTCCTCCGCGACGAGCTGAAGCGGTTGCAACTCGGTGATACCCACCGTAAGACCTTCGAGCAGGCGTTCCTCGGCCGGGGTGAGCACCAGGAGGCGGAGACGCCCGTCCAGCGCACCCACCATTACGCGATCGTGGACGAGGCCGACAGCATTCTGATCGATGAGGCCCGGACCCCGCTGATCATCGGGGCGAACAACCAGCCGACCCAGGAGGAGGCCGCCGCCTACTACGGCTCCGACCAGCTCGCCGCGACCCTCGTGCGGGGCAAGGACTTCAAGTACGACCCCGCCGAGAAAAAGGCCGAGCTGAACGCGGCGGGCCGCCGCAAGGTTCAGGCCGTCGCAGGGCATTCGTCCTTCGTCACGCTGACGGTGGACGGCCTTTACGAGTATGTCGAGCGCCCTGCGCGCCGAGATCGGCTACCTCCGTGACCAGGAGTACGTCGTCGTCAACGGCGAGGTTGTCATCGTCGACGAGTTCACGGGCCGGATGATGCCCGGCCGCCAGTGGCAGGACGGCCTGCACCAGGCGATCCAGGCCAAGGAACGGCTCGAGATCACCCTGGAGACGATCACCGCGGCGCGGGTGACCGTTCAGGACTTCTTCCTCCGCTACAAGAAGCTCGCCGGCATGACCGGCACCGCTTCGTCCGACGCCCACGAGCTGAGGCGGGTCTACAAGGTGAACGTCTTCAAGGTGCCGACCAACCGCAAGGGCCGCCGCATCTGGGTACCCGACCGCGTCTTCTCGACCGAGGCCGAGAAGTTCCAGGCCGTCGCCGACCAGATTATCGCGTGGAACCAGCGTCAGGTGCCTGTCCTGATCGGGACGCGCTCGATCGAGAAGTCGGAGCGGCTCAGCGCCCTGCTGAACGCCGCGAACATCGAGCACCAGATCCTCAACGCCAAGAATCACGAGATCGAGGCCCAGATCGTCGCGCAGGCGGGCCAGCCCGGCAAGGTGACCGTGGCAACCAACATGGCCGGTCGAGGGACCGACATCAAGCTCGGCGAAAGCATCGCCGAGTTGGGCGGCCTCCATGTCATCGGCACCGAGCGGCACGAAGCGCGGCGGATCGACCGCCAACTCGCAGGCCGGTGCGCCCGCCAGGGCGACCCCGGCTTCTGCCGGTTCTTCGTCTCGCTCGAGGACGAGATCATCGAGGCGTTCGGCGAGAAGCCCGCCGCCCGGCTCCGGAAACGCTATCGAGGACGCGGCGAGCTGACCAGCAACGCCATGCGCCGGCTCATCTTCGCCGCGCAGCGGAAGAAGGAGCGGCAGCACTACCGCGACCGCAAGCTCCTGATGAATTACGAGAAGCAACGCGCCGAGATGCGCACGAACATGGGACTCAACCCGGTCCTCGGGTGATCGTTTCGAGGCTCACACCGTAAACCGCATCACCCCGATGCGCCTTCCCTCATCCCAGCCCTCTTCTGGAGGGCGAGGGCTGGGATGAGGGGCCAATGTGCCAGAAACTTTCACGGTCCCCCCCCGGATCAACCGCGCCGCGTGCTGCTTCAGCTCGTGAGCGAGGCGATCGAGATTGCCGAGATGGGCCTGAGCGTCCTTGACTCGTTGCGAAGCGTCGCGACGCTCGCGGATGGCGGCGAGGAACGCGCGGAACCTGGGGAGCCGCGCGGGGGTCTTCATCAGGTAGTGGACAAAGGCCCAGCTTTCGGCGTAGGCCAGTTGCTGGGTCGCCGCATTCTCGAGCAGTGAATCGTCGGTCAGGAGTTGCGCCAGGGGAATCCAGTCCCTGCTCTCGGGTTGGACGAGAACCTGGAGACGCGGGAGGTTGGCCTGGCCAAGGAGGGTGTGCCCCGTGGGCCGCCAGAGTTCACAGTACGTCGCCAGACCCTCGCTCAGGCAGACCGGGACGTCGCCCCGTCGATTCAGCAGGCCCGTGTTGAACGTAAGTTGGTGCGCTTCCTCGTGGACCAAGGTGAAGGTGTTGACCCGCTCGGAGCGCGCCGCAAGCTCCTTGCCGCTCGGGCGGAAGTCGAAGATGACGAGCCGGTTGGTGTCGAGGTTGTAATGGCCCCCAACCGCCGCGCCGGGATCTTCGCCCAGGAAGGCCTTGTACGAATCGACGTCCTTCAGCGTGATCACGGTCAGCCGCCGCTTCGGGAACTCGACGTCGAACCCCTTGTCGTGGAAGTGCTTCTGATAGATCGACGCGAGCGACTTGCAGATCTTCAGAGCCTGATTGCGGTAGGCATCGGGGGCGTCGCCGACGCCCCGGTAATGCTCGGTCTCGCTCGATCGGAACGAGGAGAGCCCGGCCTTCTTCGCCTGCTCCTGGATCTCGGCGAGTTCCTGCGCCATCTCACTGGTGTCGCGTTCCTGCCCCTCGGCCCTCGCGGCCAGGCCCATGAGGAGGGTCAGGACGCCGAGCAACCAGCCTCGTCGGGTCATTTCCTCTTGCCGTGGTACGTCCCTCCCCGACCGGTCTGGCATGGTGACACTCCGCATGACATTGAGGCCGATCCCTTCCCGGTGCAGGCTCACGAATGTCTGTCTTTTTGTACGATGGAACCAGCATGGATGCCAGTGCAAAGCGTTTGGCCCCCGACTACCCGGCTACCCTCTCATCAGCTTGAACACAAAGTCCGGGTAAGAGAAGACGTTGACACGGACTGTCGCCGAGGCCGCCGAGGCGGGCGACCCGCTCGCGCTCCGCTTGATGCGCGAGAGGGCGCGCAGCATCTCGCGGTACTCTTCGCGATCGATCTTGCCGTCCTTGCACGTGTCGACGTTCTTCAAGAGCGTCATGAAGGCGACACGGCCCGACCCGGGAACCTCGGCCTTCTCGAATGCCCCCGGCCCTTCCGGACCGCCGAGCCTCGTGATCCCCTGTCGAGACTCAACACGCATCTGGCCCCACAGTACTCTCTCGATGTCAGGATGCATAAATGCGTTTTTCCGCGCACCCCCTGCCCCCGTTTCGCACTGGAAATCGGCGGGTGGAAAGCGTATCATTTGTATAGCAACCTTGGAGGGGCGGTCATGCCGACATTGAGCCGGACCCGTCATGCGCATCCGCGCGGGGCGCCTCGTCGTCTCAACTTTTCCTGACGATCAACCAAACGCTCTACGAGATCCGGCCGCTGGACTGCGACTCGGCGATCGCCGAGAAGGCGTACCGGCTCGACAAGCAGGACGGGGCCATTTACGACGTTTCCCAAACGCGGCAAGGGCCGCAGTGCGACTGCCCCGACTTCATCTTCCGCCGCGATGGCCTCGACCCGTCGGGCTGCAAGCACGTCAAGGCGCTGGTGGCGCAAGGGCTGATCGAGGGCCAGGGAGTGGCCACCGCGCGTCGTTGACCTGCCTTTGGGGCCGTCTTAAAATCTCAATGGGGTCGAATGCGTCCTAAACTCTCTCCGTGAGAGACGACCCTCGTGGTTCCATCATGACGACCGCAGAAACCCGACGTGATCGACGCCCCCTCGCCGAACCCGATCTCCGGGAATCGGCTGTCCGCGTCCTGACCGAAGAGGACACGCTCCGCGAAGGGGGCGGTCCGGACGCCATCGCCCGCCAGCACGCCAAGGGCGCAAGACCGCCCGCGAGCGGATCGCCGCACTGATCGACCCCGGCTCACGCTTCCTCGAGCTCGGCCTCTGGGCCGGCTATCAGATGTACGAGGAGTGGGGAGGTGCCCCGGCGGCGGGGGTCGTCACGGGGATCGGCACGGTCGCCGGGCGTCGGGTGATGGTCGTCGCCAACGACGCCACGGTCAAGGCCGGCGCGTTCTTTCCGATGACGATCAAGAAGATCCTCCGCGCCCAGACGATCGCCGGCCAGAACCGCCTGCCGCTGGTCTACCTCGTCGATTCGTCGGGCGTCTTCCTGCCGATGCAGGACGAGGTCTTCCCCGACGAAGACGACTTCGGCCGGATCTTCCGCAACAACGCCGTCCTCTCGGCAGAGGGCATCCCCCAGTTCGCCGCCATCATGGGCAACTGCGTCGCGGGAGGGGCGTACCTGCCGGTCCTCTGCGACACCGTGCTGATGACCGAGGGCTCGGGCCTGTACCTCGCCGGCCCGGCGCTGGTGAAGGCCGCGATCGGCCAGGACATCTCGCACGAAGACCTCGGCGGCGCCGCGATGCACGCGGCGATCAGCGGCACCATCGACTATCACGAGCCCGACGACGACTCGTGCCTCGCCCGCCTCCGCCGGCTGATCGGCCTGCTCTCCGCCGATCCGAGGCCAGCCTCCGAGGGCATCGCGCTCGAGCCGCCGCGCCGGCCCGCCGAGGACCTCTACACGCTCGTGCGCACCGACTCCTCGGCCCAGTACGACGTGCGCGACCTGCTGGCCGCCTGCTCGACGGCGGCCGGTTCGACGAGTATCGCGCCGAGTACGGCAAGACGCTCGTCTGCGGCTTCGGGCGTCTGGGCGGGATCGCCCTGGGGATCGTGGCCAACCAGCGGCTCCGGTTCCGCCCCGAGGGCGGGGGGCCGACCAGTTCGGCGGCGTGATCTACGCCGACAGCGCCGACAAGGCCGCGCGGTTCGTGCTCGACTGCAACCAGAGCCGGCTCCCGATCCTGTTCATCCAGGACGTCAACGGCTTCGACGTCGGCCGCGACGCCGAGCGGACCGGCATCATCCGCCGCGGGGCGAAGCTGGTCAACGCGGTCAGCAACAGCGTGGTTCCCAAGATCACGCTGATCGTCGGCCACTCCTTCGGCGCGGGCCATTACGCCCTCTGCGGCAAGGCGTTCGACCCCCGCTTCCTCTTCGCCTGGCCGGGTGCGCGCTACGCCGTGATGGGCGCCCAGCAGGCCGCGCGGACGATGCTCGACGTGAACGTGGCCACCCTGAAACGGCAGGGCAAGCAGGTCGACGACGGCCGAGCTGCACACCATGGCCGAGGAAGCTCCGCGCACGCTACGATCGCGAGACCGACATCCGCTACGCCGCCGCGCGGCTCTGGATCGACGCCATCATCGACCCGGCGCAGACCCGAGAGGTCTTGATCCAGGCCCTCGACGTCGCCACGCAGGCACCGCGAGAGGTGAGCCGTTCACGACGGGAGTGTTTCAGGTTTGAGCCCGACGTGCCTCACTTCGAGCGGCACCGTTTCCATGATCCGTGAGGGGACCGTCGCTGCATGGCCAGCCATCCTCTCCGCGTCGGCAACGGCGCGGGCTTCTGGGGCGATAACCTCGACGCCCCGTTCCTGCTCGCCGCGACGGGCGGCTCGACGTCCTGACGCTCGAGTACCTCGCCGAGCTGACCCTGGCGATCCTGAGCCACCTGCGGGCGAAGGACCCGAAGCCGGCTATGTCACCGACTTCCCCGACCTGCTCGAGCGGCTCGTGCCGATCCTGCGCGAGCAGACCGGGTTGAGGATCGTCACCAACGCCGGCGGGCTTGAACCCGCCCGCCTGCGCCCGGCGATGCGCGAGATCTGCTCGAGCGAGAGCGGGGCATGGCGAGACCGGCCGATCGGCGTCGTGACCGGCGACGACGTGCTGGCCAAGATCCCGGGATGGATCCGGGAGGGCGTCGACCTGGATCACATCGAGACCGGCGAGCCGATCGCGACCGTGGCCGACCGGCTCGTCAGCGCCAATGTCTATCTCGGGGCGCGGACCGATCGCCGAGGCGCTCCGCGCCGGCGCGTCGGATCGTGCTCACCGGCCGGGTGGCCGACGCCTCGCTGACCCTCGGGCCCGGCGTCGCCCATCTTCGGCTGGGCGTGGGACGACTGGGACCGGCTGGCCGGGGCCTCGGTCGCCGGCCACCTCATCGAGTGCGGCGCCCAGGCGACCGGCGGGCTCTGGCATCGCTGGGACGAGCTCCCCGACCTGGCCGGCATCGGCTACCCGATCGCCGAGATCGTCGCCGACGGCTCGTGCGTGATCACCAAGCCCGAGGGGACCGGCGGGCTGGTCAGCGTCGGGACGGTCACCGAGCAGCTCCTCTACGAGATCGACGACCCGGCCCGCTATCGCACGCCCGACGTGGACGTCGACTTCACGACGGTCGAGCTCGACGAGCAGGGCCCGGACCGCGTCGCGGTCCGCGGGACGCACCGGGCGGCCGCCGGCGACCGGCTCAAGCTGGCGGCGGTCTATCGCGACGGCTGGACGGCCAGCGGCATGCTCGCGGTGGTCGGCCGGGATGCCGAGGCCAAGGCGCACGCGGCCGGGCTGGATCATCCTGGAGCGGGTCCGCCGGGCGGGGTTACGACTGGCCGATTCGCTGGTCGAGTGTCTCGGCGCCGGGCGACGTCGTGCCCGGGCGTGCTCCGGCCGCCGGCGCCGCCCTTCGAGGTCGTCCTCCGCGTCACGGTCCGCGACCCGGACCGCGCGGCGGTCGAGCGGTTCTGCCGCGAGCTCGCCCCCCTGGTCACCGTCGGGCCCGCCGGGGATCGCCGGCTATGCGACCGGCCGGCCCATCGCCCCGGCCGGCGTTCGGCTACTGGCCGACGCTCGTCCCGCGTCGCTGGTCGAGGGCCGGGTCGAGGTCCGGACGGCGGCCGAGTGGGCCCGGCGAGCTGGTCGCCGCGAGGGATGTCGATCGATGCAACCGGCGAGACGACCATGCACACACGGCCACGGGTCCGGCTGGGCGACCTGGCGCACGCCCGGAGCGGCGACAAGGGAAACCGCGCGAACATCGGTGTCGTGGCCAACGACGACGCGTGTTATGCTTGGCTCAAGATGCACCTGACCGAGAGCCGCCGTGGCGGACTACCTTCGGCCGCTGGGGATCGGCGCGGTCCGGCGGTATGAACTGCCCAGGATCCACGCGTTCAACTTCGTCATCGAAAGCCCTGGCGGGCGGGGCGAGCCGCTCGCTCCGGCTCGACACGCAAGGCAAGGCGCTGGCCGTGGCGCTCCTGGAACTGAGGCTGTGCCGTGGCCCGAGAGGCCGGGAAGGGACGTCATGACATGAGCGAGCCGTTCGTCTTGCAGGGTCGACCACGGGTCGGTCGCCGTCCTGACCCTGAACCGCCCCGAGCGCCGAACGCGCTGTCGCCGGGAACTGATCGACCGAGCTGTGCGATGCCCTGAACACGCATCGACGGTCGAGCCGCGGCTCCCGCGCGGTCGTCCTGACCGGCGCGGGCCCGGTCTTCTGCGCCGGCATGGACCTGAAGGAGGCGTCCGCCGCGACTCGCGAGCCACCGAGGCCGAGAAGGCGGCCGTCGACGACGTCCAGGAGATTCGCCGACCTGATCCACCAGGTCCACACCTGCCCAAGCCGACGATCGCCGCGCTCAACGGCGACGCCTGGCCGGCGGAGCGGGGCTGGCATCGGCCTGCGACTTCGCGGTCGCCGCGGAGCAGGCCCGGATCGGCTACCCCGAGGTCCGCCGGGGGCTGGTCGCCGCCGTCGTGATGTACGACCTGGTCCGCCAGGTCGGCGACCGCCGCGCCGGGCCTTGCTGCTGACCGGCAAGCCGATCGCGTCGGCGAGGCCGAACGCTGGGGACTGGTCAACCGGGTGGTGCCGGCCGAGTCGTGCCTGGACGAGGCGATCGGGCTGGGCCAGACGCTGGTCGCGTCGGGCCCGAGGCGCGTTCGCAGACCACCAAGCGGCTGCTCGACGAGACGGAGGGCCGGCCCGACGACCTCCGCGGCGCCGCCGCCGTCACCGCGGCCAGTCCGCGTCTCCGAGGAGGCCCAGGAAGGGATGCGCCTTCCTCGAAAAACGGCCGCCGCGCTGGGCATCGAACGCTCGAGCGACCGACGCCGGTGACGGACCGAGGGCTCGCTGCAGAGCTCGAGGATGAACTCGACCCTGTGCTCGGATCGTTCCGTACGACCGTGACAGTCTCGAGCACGTCCGAGGTCATGCGTCATGGACCGGAGACGGACGAGTGCGTTCGACTCCCTGGGTTGTCGACCAGACGGTCGGCAGACGTCCTGCCGACGGACCGCGGCGCGCATCCCGACCGCGACGCCGTGGTCTTCCCGGCGCTCGGCCTCCGCTGGTCGTGGAGCGAGCTGGACCGCCGGGTCGACGCAGTCGCCTCGGCGCTGATCGCGCTCGGCGTCGAGCCGCGGCGAGCACGTCGGCATCTGGTCGATGAACGTCCCGGAGTGGGTCGTCACGCAGTTCGCCGTCGGCCGGATCGGCGCCGTGCTCGTGAACGTCAACCCGGCCTACCGGCTCCACGAGCTCGAGAGACGCCCTGCGATGGCCGACGTGGCGACGCTGATCGTCGGCTGCCCGTTCAAGGGCTCGGACTTCGTGGGGATGGTCGAGTCGCTCTGCCCGGAGGTCGCCGCGGCGACCGTCGCTCGACTGGACCGCCGCGCGACTGCCCCGGCTCCGGCGCCTGATCGCCCTCGGCGACCGGCCCGGGCCGGGCTGGCTCGCCTGGGCCGACCTCGAAGCAGGTCACCGGTCGACTCCGAGGCCCTGGCCGGGCGCGAACGGGCTCGATCGAGCCCGGCGACGGTCACAACATCCAGTTCACCTCGGGAACGACCGGCCTGCCCAAGGGGGCGATGCTCACGCATCGCAACGTGCTGATGAACGCCTATCACGATCGGCCAGCGGCTGCGCTACACCCCGACGACCGGGTCTGCGTGCCGGTGCCGTTCTACCACTGCTTCGGCTGCGTGCTGGGCACGCTCGTCTGCGCGGTCTACGGGTCGGCGATCGTCGTGCCGGCCCCGGCTTCGACCCGGGCGCGACGCTGGCCGCCATCGACGCCGAGCGTGCACGTCGCTCTACGGCGTGCCGACGATGTTCGTGGCCGAGCTCGACCACCCGGATCGTCCCCGCGTTCGACCTGTCGAGCCTGCGCACCGGGATCATGGCGGGGAGCCCCTGCCCGCTGCCGCTGATGGAGAAGGTCGTCATGGACGCTGGGGGCATCGCAGATCTGCATCGGCTACGGCCAGACCGAGGCCTCGCCGATCATCACGTTCACCTCGGTCGACGACCCGATCGAGGTCCGGGTCGGCACGGTCGGCCGGCCGATCCCGGGCGTCGAGGTCAAGCTGCTCGATCCGACCACCCGCCAGGAGGTCGCGCCGGGCGAGACCGGCGAGCTCTGCGTCCGGGGCCACTGCGTGATGGCCGGCTACTACAAGAACCCCGAGGCGACCGCCCGCGCCATCGACGCCGACGGCTGGCTGCACACCGGCGACCTGGCCCGCCGCCGCGACGACGGCAACTACCGGATCGTCGGCCGAAGCAAGGAGCTGATCATCCGCGGCGGCGAGAACATCTATCCGCCCGAGGTCGAGGAATTCCTCCACCACCACCCGGCCGTCGCCGAGGTCGCCGTGGTCGGCCTGCCCGACGCCAACTACGGCGAGGTCGTCGCCGCCTGGGTCGTCCCCACGCCGGGCACTGCGCCTGACCGCGCGACGACCTCCGCGACTACTGCCGGGGTCAGATCGCCCACTTCAAGATCCCGCAGTACATCCAGCTTCGTCGATCAGCTGCCGAAGACCGTGACCGGCAAGGTCCGCAAGCACGTCCTCCGCGAGCGGGGGATCGCGGAGCATTCGGACTCGAGGCGTCGGCCGCGATCCCACGGCCTGAGGGTCTTCTGGGTGAGATCCGATCACGGATGAGAGGCGACGGAGCAGGGTTCTCCGTCACCTCCGTGCTCGATCGTTCCGGCTTACAGCCCGCTCAGGTCCGCCGCGATCGACGCGGACGCCCTTCCTCAGGCCCAGTTGCTCGACCATCTCGCCGGTCGCCGGGACGGTCATGCTCTTGCCGGGCGAGCAGGCTGATGCCCGAGAGGACCTCGGGCAGCTCATCGGTATTGCTCTCGTTGCCCAGCACCGCCACACCGTTGAGGATCAGCGGCGAGGCGTTGTCGATCCGGACCTTGTAGACGTCCTTGCCCTTGATCTTGGTCGCGGTCTTGCTCAACTGCACCGGACCAGCCGGCTCAAGATGCCCTCGGCCAGGTGATCGGCGAATTCGGCCGCCTTGACCTTGTCCGACGTCGCGGGGCCCAGGGAGCGTGAACTTGCCGACGGGCTGCCAGGAGATCGCCGACGCGTCGCTGGTCGCCACCTGCACCCGTCGCCTTGGGCGTCCCGGCCGGGCCTGTAAGCTGGATCTTGCAGGCGACCGCGGGCCTTCGGGGTGCCGCGGCACGCCCGCCGCACCGGCAGACCGAGCACCGTCGGCGTCACCTCGAACGTGCCGACCGTCGCCGCCGTGATCGTCTTCTTCTCGGTCAGGACCATGCCGATCGCGTTCGCCATGCCCTGCAACGCCGGGTCAGAGGCACTGATCTGACAGAACAGCGCCGCCGACTCGCCCTCGGGCAGGTCGCCCGAGCCGGTTGACGAACTCGCGGGCCAGGGCCCGCTCCTGAGTCATTCGCCCAGTCCTTGGACATCGCGGCGATCGCGTCCCACTCGAGCCCGCCAGAGGCGACCCGCCAGATCACCAATTGCGCCACGGGCGACGGCGCCTTGTCCGCGGCCAGCCGCTTCAGAGCCTTCTGAACCCGTGCGTTGTCGGTCACCTGGCTGATATCGCCGAGGGTGAGCTTTTCCCCTTTCTCGGGCAGCGTCACTGGGTTCTCGGGGTTCGGCTCCGAGAGGCCGACCAGTCGGGTGGGCAGATGGCGGGTCTGGCCGGGCCTGAGGATGGCGAAAGGGAGGCTCGTCGGCGGGATCGAGCGGAATCCGCCGCCCATGCCGCCACCCATGCCCATGCCACCCATGCCCATGCCACCCATGCCCATGCCACCCATGCCCATGCCACCCATGCCCATCATCATGCCCGACATGAGCGACATCTGGTCCCAACTATCGCGGTCGCCAATGAGCGAGCATGATCAGCCGGCCGAGCATCATCATGCCCATGGAGGCGGGCATCGTGCCGCCGCCCATGCCCAGGCCGCCCAGACCACTCATACCACCTATGCCGCCGCCCATGCCACCCATGCCTCCCATGCCTCCCAAGCCGCCCATGCCGCCCATGCTGCCGCCCATGCCCATGCCCATGCCGCCCATACCGCCCATGCCCATACCGCCCATGCCCCCGAAGCCACCACCCATGCCCCCGTAGCCACCGAACTGACCTGTGGCACCCGAGGCGATCAGGCCGGGAGGAAGGACGACGCGGAGCTGGCGTTTGGTGCGGTTGGTGAGCGAGAGCGACATGCGGCCATCGCCGAGCCCTTCGGCTTCGGCGGCGATCTGCCCGGAGTGGAGCCCTTCGAGCACATTGATGGTGAGAATCTTTACGGCATCATTGGGCGTGTCCGAGGGCTTCGCCCTCTTCTCGGAGGATCCTGCGTCCGTCTCGGACGGGAGTGACTGGGCGAGGACCGAGCCGAGCGGGATCAGTGCGAGCCATGCACCATTCAGGAACGTCGCTGCAACCAAGACGCGAAAACGCGATGACATCATTAATCTCCTTTCCGGAAGGATGACTCTGGGTTGCCCACGTTGAATCTATGGGGGCAACCCCGATCAAGGACGAGCCAGGCAAAATCTGCCGTGGGAAAGGGAATCGTCTTCCAGGATGATAAGTCCGTGTTTAATCACTCGGAATGATCATATCACGCCGCAGGATCTTGATACAGAATATCTCGACGACCCCATGGAATCTCTCGTCGCTCCGTCTTCCTCATATTGACGCACGACAGGACATTGTGATTCGCTGAAATTGGTGAGCCAAGGTGTTATTTCTGAAGGCTTTTCCTGAAAACAACTTAAACCAGCGTCTCAATGATGGAACCGGTTCAGGAAGAGATGAGGATCCCCAGCGAGCAGGCGAGCAGGATGATCGAGACGACCAACGCGCCGTAGCGGTTTCCGCTCGCGATGATGTACCTCGCGGGGCGGTCTTGGTCGCCAGCGGACGGTTGCCCGAGACCATGATTACACTCTCAAAGTCCCCCCAGGGCACGGCTGGACGAGAGCGCCTTATCTTTCTTTGTGTCCTTTGCGACTTTACAAGGAACTCCCCGCCGCTTGTCCCGGGCCTACTGATCGCTGCGCAAAGAACGTCAAGTAGTCGGAGCGTTCTGACACGGAAATCCTGCGGTTTACCGCATCAGGAACTTGATCTTAATTTGCGCAGCGATCAGTAATACTACTTTGTCAGCTCGGCAGGGACCCGCTCTGGCACGATCATGAATTCACTACCTCATGAAGCCACGGCCTCTGGCCGTGTGAGTGCGATTCGTAGCATCTTCTCGATCTGTAATGCGTTAAGCAAGGAGGATTTCCGACATTACCCGATGTTCCGCCATCGGTCTGCTACCCCGGCGGGCGTCACTGGCAACGGTGAGGTCCGAAGCCCGGGGGACAACGCAACCTCGATCCTCGGATCGGCCGGGAACGCGCGAGCCGACACGGCGACTGCCAGCATCACGGCGGTCGGGGGCCAGCAGTCCGGGGCATGGTCAACCCAGGTGAAGTGCTGATAAAGGCCGTGACCAGAGACAAGCCTAAGATGCTGACAGGCTTGAACCAAAACGGTACGTGGTCAGGTGCAGGGGGGGATCGTCCCAATTTGGGCCGAAACGGTCGATTTCAAGTTGACACTTTGGAACACCAGGTCGAAACGTCTTGATCGTGTGGGGATGGACCTCAAGAGTGGGATTGCTGACAGGATCCGCACTCAAGAGGCCCACCCATGCTCAAGATATCGCTCGCGACCTGGATCGCCAATGCCGCAGCGTGCTGGACCGGTCTCTACGGCGATGTCACTCATCAGGCCGACGCTGCCGACTGCAGCCGACAGACCGTCTACGACCATGCCCAGAAGGTCCGGGCGGCCGTCGAGGCCGAGCACTCCGGCGGGCCGACACATGCCGAACTGATCCAGGAGAATTCCGACCTCCGTCAGGAGAATGCGCGCCTCTGGGACTGGCTGGCTGAGACCGTAGAGTTTCCCCCGGACAAGCAACACGAGTTCACTGTCACGGCCACGGCCATGGGCCTGAGCCTCAATCAGATCCTCGTCCTGCTGGCGCTGATCCTGGGCGCCAGGCACGCCCCGGTCGCACCACGCTGCACCGCTGGATCAAAGCCGCCGGGATCGCGGCGGGGCGGGTCCTGAAGCACCTGATGCGCGATGTCAGGCGTTGGTGCTGGTCGGCTGCCTCGATGAGATCTTCTTCCACCGTCGCCCGGTGCTGGTGGGCGTTGAGCCGACGAGCATGGTCTGGTTCTTGGGCCAGAAGGCCAACGATCGCACGGGGTCGACTTGGTCGCGGGCGTTGCAGGACTTTTCGGCACTCTCGTACGTCCTGGCGGATGCGGGAACGGGCCTGCAAGCCGGGATCGCTGCGGTGCAACAGCAACGGCAACAGGACGGGAAACCACCGTTGGAGAACGGCCTCGATGTGTTCCACACCACCCAGGAGGCGCGGCGCGTCTTGCGCCAGATCTGGAGCCGCGTGGAACGGCTCTGGGAGCAGGCCGAAGCGGCCGATCGCCGGGTCGCGCAGGCGCAGCAACAGGGCCACGATGCGCGGGCGCGGCGGTCGCGGCACACTGCGCCTGGAAGAAGACGGCGACGGCGTTCCAGCAGTACGAACGATCCGAAGCGGGTTGGAAGATCGCACACGCGGCCCTGCAAGTGTTTCGTCCCGAGGGTCGGTTGAATGAACGCCCTTGGGCGCAGGAGCAGATCGCGGGCGCTGCCCCAGTTGTCGGGCGCGAGTGGTCCAAGGTCCGGAACTACCTCCAGGCGGAGGAGACGTTGACATTCTTGGATCGGCTGCACCGTCAGTTGCAGGAGGTCGCACCTGAGGAACCATTGCGTGGTGAGTTGGTGCGGCTGTGGTGGCTGCGTCGGCAGCGGCCACGAGCGAACACCGCGGGGATGATCGCGGGCGCCGGCCATGTGGCGCATCTGGTGGAACGGGTGGTCTGCCACCGGACGGGCGCGAATTGGCACGGGTTGTATCGGGAGGTGGCGCGAGTGTTGCGTCAGGCGGTGCGGGCCAGCAGTGCGGTGGAGTGTATGAACAGCGTGCTGCGGATGCATCAGTCGCGGCACCGAACGGTGACACAGGGCCTGCTGGACCTGAAGCGCCTGTACTGGAACTGTCGCGCGTTTCGTGAGGGGAAACGCCGCGGGCGTTGCCCGTATGAGCATTTGGGCCTGAAACTGCCCGGCTACCGGTTCTGGGATCGGCTCGGAATGCCGACACCGACCGGTGCGACGACCTGATCCCAAGAAGTGTCAAGTTCCAAACTTACGCTTTGGGACGTTCCCTGCAGGGGCTTCACAT
>CAWDND010000058.1:0-225188 GCA_963803395.1 uncultured Planctomycetaceae bacterium | reverse complement strand
ATCGGTCGCCCCCGCTCCAGGTCGCTGACGACGATGCGGTCGCGGTGGTGCTTGGCGACGGCGATCTCGTCGATGCCGATGACCCGGGGGGCGGGGCAGCCCGCCCGGCGGAGTTGTTCCCGCATGTACTGCTTGTCCAGCTCCTTGAGGGTATGCCAGTCCAGGAGCAACTCCTTGGCGACCGCCTGGATGGTGCTCTCCCGGCAGCGCCTCCCCACGTAGAAGGCGAACCGTTTGGTGTAGAGCGGGTTGTCCGCCAGCCACTCCAGCTACTCGCGTTTCACACCGCCACACCGAGGGCAATGGACCCGGCGAACCGAGAGCTCGAGAGAGACCCGCCTGTCGCCACAAGAGATGTCGCGCACGCGTCGCGGCCGTTGATCGTAGAAGGTGCGAGATCCTCGCCCGCACACCCCGCAGCGCGTTTTTTTCGGCGGCGGCGGAGCGTGATGACCACCGCCCACGGGTCAGCGAAGACACCCCGAACTCCGGCCAATGGGACAAAGCCGGGGAACCTGTAGACATCCTGGAGTCGCCTGAGTTTTCCCATCCGCTGATCGTGACGAGTTTCCGACGGTCAGGGAAGGGCCTTCTACCCGAAGAAAACAGCAGTTTGCCGAGGCTCAAGAGCCCAAAGTTACCCACACGATTCCGCGAAGAGCCAGAAATGCTTCCACGCCACCTACTGTCTCGGCGTCCACTGCCGAAACTGTCCGCGCTTGGCCGCGCTCGCTGAGAAAGTCCCGTCCGTTTGAGCCGATCTGCTGAGCATCTTACGAGGTCCTCACGACTTACGCCGCCTCATCCTTGAGGTATAGTGCCTCAATCCGACCGCGTCGCTCGTCGTCGAGGACCTTCAGCCGCGGCGGTGCGGGCATCTGATGCTTCTTCCGCCGCGGAGGGTCCTTCTTCACCTTGGGGCTGGTCCTGCGCCCCCCGATCGCGACCGCATCCGCGTAACCGACGCGCGAAGCTCGTCTTCGGCAACGGCTCGGCGCACGCCGCCAACTCCCGCCGGACCTCTCGCAGCACCCCCGAGGCCTGCACTTCTCCGCGTCGCGACCCGCACGCGGGCTGCCCGCCTGCAACGCCGACGCTCCTTGGCCAGCAGCAATGGGCACGCCAGCAGCGACCCCTCCGCCTCCCGCACCACCATCGCCGTCGTCCGGCTCACCAGGCGGACATCCTTGACCACTCGCTTGGAGGTTTTGATCCAGCCGTCGACGACCATGCGGTCGGCCAGGGTGCGGAAGACCTGGCGGCGCACGGCGGCGGCGACGGCCCACCAGACGGTCAGGGGCAAGCGTTGCACCGCCTCGTGGAAGCCGCCGAAGTGCTTGCCGGGACGCTTCCGCTTGGGGCCATGGACGCGGACGTAGAAGGTCCGCGTCGTGAGGAACTGCTCGGCATCGGTCGGGGCGGTACACCAGGTCATCATGGCCCAGAGCAGGATCAGGGGCTGCAGCGTCCATCGGGGGTCGTTGCGGCAGGAAGCGGCGCGTGCGGCCTGACGCGCTTGTTTCCAGACCTCGGGGGTGAGAAACTGTCGGATCGAGCCGGAGAGCGACTCGGCCCGCCGGGCCTGGCGTCGCGCCCTCTTGGCCGATGCCCACGCTGACGGGGTGGAACTCTGTGTAGCCATGGGGCCGTCCCTGTGGTAATGAGGGTCTTGGGGAAGACCGCGCCATCATGCCAGGAGGCGGCCCCATGTTCGAGGGACGTTTGCCTCAAGGGACGCCGGCCCCAACTCCTTGCCGGAAAACGGCTCCGGGGCCCAACCCGCAGAATTCGAGAGACGGCGTTGCATGTCACCCGGCCGGCTGGGCCCAAGTCCACGGCCGGAACGCGATCGACTGGGAGGAGAAGTTCCGGCACGACCTCTGGTACGTGGACCACTGGTCGCTTGGGCTCGCTTTCAAGATCCTGCTGCTGACGGTCGTCAAGGTGGTCCGGCGCGAGGGGATCTCCGGAAAGGGGGCAGCAACAATGGTGCCGTTTCGGGGCTCGTCCCGAGGAGAGATTAGGGCGTGTGGACAATATCTGGGCAGGATGCAAAATCTGGGCTAGAGCAATAACACCATGATTGCAGCCACATGAACGAACCCCAGGAAGTTCCGAGCCGTCTTCTCATACCGTGTCGCCACCCGACGGTATTGCTTGATCCGGTTGATGAACCGCTCCGCCAGGTGCGCTCTTATAAAGATGCTCGTCATACTCTCGCTTGAAAATGCGATTCTTCCTCGGCGGGATCACTGCGGCCGCTCCGCTGGCCTCGATGGTCGCAACGAACTTATCCCCGTCATATCCCTTATCTGCGATCACTGCATCAGCATCGTGACCTTTGACCAATGCAGCACCTTGATTGATGTCGGCCTCTTGTCCCCCGGTCAGGATGAACTCGACAGGGTTGCCCAACCCGTCTACAGCGATGTGCAGCTTGGTCGAGAAGCCGCCTCGCGAGCGTCCCAAGGCTTGGTCGACGCCCCCCTTTTTTACCGCCCCGGCGGCGTGCTGGTGGGCCCGGATCACGGTGCTGTCGAGGCTCAGCCACTCCAAGTCAGGGTCCTTCAGCTCCTCGAAGACCCGGAGCCAGACGCCCTTGGCGGACCAGCGATCGAACCGCCTCCAGACCGAATTCCAATTCCCGAAGCGTTCGGGGAGGTCACGCCAGGGGGCCCCGGTCTTGGCGATCCAGAGGACGGCGTCGACGAAGAGACGGTTGTCTTTGGCGGTCACGCCTGGGTCGCCGGCTTGGCCGGGGAGGAGTGCTGCGATCCGCACCCAGTGTTCATTTGTTATCGAATGACGGTACATGCTTGAGTGCTCGATCAGCCTGGAAACGCGAGCTTTGATACCCTCCTTACGAAGTTCACCCAGGTTTTGTCCACACGCCCTAGGGTCCGTAGGTCCGTGGAGCGAAGCGGATCCGCTGATGACATTACTGGACCAATTAAAGAGACCGACGTTGCGGGAGAAGCCGATCAAGATCGGGGTCGAGGTGTGGTCTCGCGGGGCACGTCGGTTACTCGTCATATGATTGGACGCGGGAGAGGACTCTGATATACTTCTCGAGGTTCGTGGATTCGGGTTGTTGAGTCACGGCCTTGACTCGCGAAAGGTCCGGCTCTGCCGTGCCACTAGACCGACAATTCTCAATTGAGTGAGCATGAACAGGGCGACTTTCCCTTCCTTGATCCTTTGCCTCTTTACGCCGCCGGCTTCACCCGCAGCGGACGACCGGTGTACGTCCAGTGGAACGGCTTGGCGAACACCCGATTGAAATACTCAATGAAGTTCGACAGCTCGTTCTGCAGGTCGTCCACCGACGTGAACGAGCCGCGCCGGATCACCTTCCTCATGATCACCCCGAAGACCGACTCGATCTGGTTCAACCACGAGCTGTGCTTCGGCGTGTACACGAACCGGATCCGATGGCTCTTCTCCGACAGGAACGCTTGCCGGCTGGCCACCGACTTCAGGACCCCGCGCACATTCTTCCTCCCCAGCGGCTCCTCGATCTCGCACGCCTTGGCCACGAACCGCACCAGCATCTCCGAGATATGGATGTTCAAATTATCCACCACGAAGATCCACCCCGCCTCCGGGTCGGTCGCCACCGTCCGCGCGATGTGCTCGACGAAATCCAACTCCGTCCGCGTCGGGCCGATCGTCGGCGCGATCAACTCGCCGGTCGTCACGCTGAAGTTGCCGATCAACGTCAGCGTGCCATGCCGCGTGTACTCCGACTCGATCCGCTCGGGTCTCCCGTAGGTCATCGGCTGACTGGGGGCACTCCGCTCCAACGCTTGCAACCCGGTCATCTCATCGGTGCTGATCGTGTGCGTCCCCTGATCCCTCGCCAGGGCCGGCCTCCCGGTAGGTGTCGCAGACCGCCTCGACCCGCTCGCGAAAGACCACCGGATCCTTCTCGCGGGTGTTGAGCCAATACCGCTTCTTGTGCGGCTGCAAGGCGACCTCGCGGAGGTAACGACCCACTTGGGTGACCGAGATCGAGGGCACGATGCCCCGCCTGACGACCTCATCGGCCAGCTCGTGGGCCGTCCAGTGCGTGATGGGCCGGCCGGACTTCTTCGGGGGCTCGCAGGCGACCGCCAAGATCGCCACGATCTGCTCGGGGGTGAACTTGCCGGGGGAGCCGGCGCGGGGCTCATCGCGGAGGACCTGCTCGACGGCCCGGCGCAACGCGGCGTGGCTCTGGGTGCACTCGATCCGGATGAGCCGATCCCAGGCATCGGCCCAACGTCGCCGCCAGATGCTGACCTGCCGCCGCGACAGCCCGACTGCGGTGGCGATCTCCTCGTTGCTCCGCTTCTGGAAGGCCGCGAGGACGATGGTCGCTCGCTGGCGGAGCTGCGACGAGGCCGTGGGGGCATTGCGGATCGTCTGAAGGAGATCGTGCTGACGTTCGGTGACGGTGACCTTGGCCGTCCGACCCGGCATAGTGAGAGCCTCCGTGGTGGTTGCGAAGCTAGCGAATCCGGGTCATTCTAGCGGGGTCATCAAGCTGTTGGTGTCTCAATTGAGGATTGTCGGTCTAGCATCCCCGAAGCCCCCTGCGCCATGTGCGGCAACGGTTCCGGGAGGGCGACTCCAGACCGACTGTCCGCCGGATGGAAGTCCTCGGGTTCGGACCTCACAAGCCAAAGGGAACGTCCTATGGAATCAGCGGTTGTCAGCGGATTCAAGGAATTATTGACGCATGTCGGCGCGTTTGTCCGAAGGCCTGATTGACAACCTCAACGAGATGACGAACTACCTGGAAGTCGGGAGGTGGGTGAGATCGCGTGGACGAATGTGGCAAGCGTGCCAGCCGCCGGGAAGAGCTTTTCGACCGCATCGCGGCGGACGTCGCCGAGAAGAGCGTGCTCTACCTGGAGTTCGGCGTGCACCAGGGGAAATCGATCGCCTACTGGTCACGCATCCTCAAGTCGGAGCGGGCGGCTGCATGGATTCGACAGTTTTGAAGGGCTCCCGGAGGCATGGAATGTTAAGAACGAAAAAGGGCACTTCTCGACCGGGGGGTGCATCCCCACTCTCGACGACCCGCGCGTTACGTTCTTCAAGGGGTGGTTCCAGGACCTCCTGCCGACCTATGAGCCGCCCGAGCACGAACAATTAGTGATCAATATGGATGCGGACTTATATTCATCCACGTCCTTCGTCCTGCGCCCTGCAGAAGCATAGTTGTCGGCACCTATCTCTATTTTGACGAATTCAACGACCGGCTCCATGAGTTGAAAGCCTTCGATGAGTTCTTATCGGCGACGGAGATTCAGTTCCGACTCGTCGGAGCGACCAGGACTCTCGCCCGCGTCGCGTTTCAGCGGACAGCGTGAGCCTCCTCTTCCCCTTTGGGCGGTGGCATGCAACGCCGTTGGTCCGTTCGGGACTTTCTCACAGCCAGTGCCAGGACCAGTGGACAGCGCGGACACTTTGGGCGGCCAAGGCAGCCCGAGAAGCCGAAGCAACCCTCTGCAAGAGAAATGCTTCCACGCCACCTACTGTCTCGGCGTCCACAGCCGAAACTGTCCGCGCTTGGCCCTCGCCCGCTGAGAAAGTCCCGTCCGTTTCGAGCCGATCTGCTGAGCATCTTACGAGGTCCTCACGACTTACGCCGCCTCATCCTTGCACTGATCTTGGGATCGTCCCAAAGCGAAGATCCCAACTTGACACTCTCGTATGTCAAGCCGCCTTGGCTTGCCTTGGCCTTGGCGATGGCTGTGATCATCTCCCCTTGGAGTAAGCCCCAGAAGTCGTAGCTGGGCAGCTTCAAACCCAAGTGCTCATACGGGCAGCGGCCGCGCCGCTTTCCTCCTCGGAACTCACGGCACTTCCAGGTACAGACGCTTCAGGTCGAGCAGCCCTTGCGGCAACGTGCGAGGCCGCGCCTGGTGCATCCGAATCACACTGTTCATGCACTCCACCGCACTGCTGGCCCGCACCGTCTGATGCAACACCCGCGCCACCGCCCGATACGACACGTGCCAGTTCGCGTCCCTCTTCTGGCAGACCACCTGTTGCACCAGAGGCGCCACATGGCCCGCGGCTCCAGGCACCCCCGCGGTGGTCGCGCGCGGCCGCTGACGACGCAGCCACCACAACCGCACCAACTCCGCGTGCCACTCAGGCTCAGGTGCGGCTTCCTCCAACTGACGGTGCAACCGGTCCAGGAACGTCCACGTCGCTTCCGTCTGGAGGAAGCCCCGCACCTTCGACCACTCGCGTCCCGACAACTGGGGCAGGGCCAAGGTGATCTGCTGGCGTGCCCACGGGCGGTCGTTCAACTGACCGTCGGGACGAAAGACCTGCAGCGCCGCGTGGGCGATCGTCCAACCCCCTTCGGATTGCTCGTACTGCTGGAACGCGGTCTCCGCCTTCGTCCAAGCCGCTCGGGCCGCGACAGCCACGCCCCGCGCATCCTGCCCTTGCTGCTGCGCCTGCTCGACTCGGCGGGTCGCCGCTTCGGCCTGCTCCCAGCATCGTTCCACCTGGCTCCAACTCTGGCGCAACACCCGCCGCGCCTCCTGCGTGGTGTGGAATACATCCAGACCGTTCTCCAACGCCGGCTTGCCCTCCTCGTGCCGCTCGTGTTGCACGGTGGCGATCCCCACTTGCAGGCCCGTCCCCGCGTCCGCCGTGACGAACGACAGCGCACTCCAGTTGCGCAAGGACTTCGCCCAGGTCGCCCCCGAGCGATCGTTGGCCTTCTGGCCGAGGAACCAGGTCATGCTGGCCGGCTCGACACCCACCAGCACAGGGCGGCGGTGAAAGAAGATCTCATCGAGGCAGCCGACCAGCACCAATGCCTGGCACTGTCCATCGAGGTGCTTCAGAACCCGCCCCGCCGCTTGCCCGGCGGCCTGGATCCAACGCTGAATCGTGGAGCGACCGGGGCGTGCCTTTGCCCCCAGGACCAGCGCCAGCAGGACAAGGACCTGATTGAGGCTCAGGCCCATGGCCGTGGCCGTGACGGTGAACTCCTGTGGCTTGGCCGGGGGGAACTCAACGGTCTGAGCCAGCCAGTCCCAGAGTCGCGCATTCTCGTGGCGGAGATCGTGGTTCTCCTGGTTCAGTTCGGCGCGCGTCGGCCCGCAGGCGTGCTCGGCCGCGACGGCGGCCTGGACCTTGTGGGCATGATCGTAGACGGTCTGTCGGCTGCAGTCGACGGCTTCGGCTTGATGAGTGACGTCACCGTAGACGCCGGACAAGCACGCTGCGGCGTTGGCGATCCAGGTCGCGAGGGATATCTTGAGCATGGGTGGGCCTCTTGAGTGTGGATCCTGTCAGCAATCCCACTCTTGAGGTCCACCCCCGCACGATCAAGACGTTTCGACCTGGTGTTCCAAAGTGTCAACTTGAAATCGACCGTTTCGGCCCAATTTGGGACGATGCCCTGATCTTCAGTAAAGATTCGCCGAACCCGTCAGGAGGGTCTCTCTTGTTTCCGCATCCTTCCCAGTTTCGGTGAAATCATTGGACTTACGTCAAAGGCCACGACTGTACAAACGGGTTCGGCGGTCATTTACGTAGCATCTCCAGTAGTGGCAAGGACTTGACGCATCAATCAGGCGGCGTGGCACTAGGCGCAGCGTCTCGCCCCGGGGTGGTCGGCGAGACCTGTTGGACGGTCGGGGGCAGGGCCACCCCCACCGCCTGGAACACCTTGCCACACGTCCCCTGAGCCTCGCCCCGCAGCAGGAACCGCTTCCCGTCCTGCTCCACCTCCACCATCTGTAACCGGTCCAGATCCCCGATCACGTCCGCCCACTCGAACTCGTGACCACGCCCCTCCAGGCGGTCCTGCAGTTCCTTGCGCAGCACCAGCGCCAGGAACGAGCAGAACACGTGGCCCCGGATCGTCTCGTCACACTGGTGGAAGATCGGCCGGGTCTGCAGCAGCGTCTTCATCGACCGGAACAATGCTCCACCATCCAGAGTCGCTTATACTTCAACGCCACCTCGGCGGCGCCCAGATCGGTGTTCGTGCGCAACACCCACTTGCCGTCGTAGCGGGCTTCCTCGGCGACCTTGTCCTCGTCGATCCGGAAGTGGTCGACCCCGCCGCTGAGGTAACGGCGGTAGCCCTTGTTGCCGACCAGTGACTTGTCTCCCGAGCGGAGTTGTTCCCGCAGCGCGGCCACGATCGCCTCCCGGTCGGCGGCATCCTTGCGGGCCTCGTCCTCGTTGAGGCACACGATGTAGCGGCGATCGTCCACCCACACCTCCTTGACCTTCAACGGCGAGGGGTCGTCGCTCTCGACCCGGGGCGGATGCACTACCCGGTAACGTCCGGCGCGGGACAGCACCTCGTCCTTCACTTCGTTCTGCGACCGCATCCGGCACCCCAGGATGTACTGCCATCCCCGCTCCGGCTTGCTCCAGCGCCGCGACGTCTCCTGGCTGATCATGCCGCGGTCGGCCACGATGCACACCTGGCCGCACCCCGAAGCGGCTGCCGCAGGCGGTCCACCACCGGGACCAGGGTCGTCACGTCGGTCGTGTTGCCCGGCCACAACTCGCAGCAGATCGGCCGCCCCTGCCCGTCGAGCACCACGCCCACCACCATCTGCTACAGGTCCGGGCGATGGTCCTTGCTGTAACCCTCGCTGGCCGATGTCCTCGCCGCCCTCGCCCTCGAAGTAGATCGAGGTGGTGTCGAAGAAGACCAGATCGAGGTCGGTGAACAGATCCCGCCGGTGGGCGAACAACCCCTCTTCGATCCGGTCCTTGACGCACCGGGGGCGAACGGGGTCTTGCCCTCCTGCTGGTCTCCGGGCAGTTCCTCTCCCAGCCAGGCCAGGGTGCGATCCCAAAAAGCGGTGACGAGGAAAGGGTCGGCGGTTAAGATATTCCATCAGGCGGAGGCCGAACAACGCGATGATAAGCAACCGGGAAGGAGCCCGTCATGGAGGTCCTTCTGGAGTCGGAAGAGCAGATGGGCCGGAACAAGCAGAAGAGAAGGGCAAAGCGTCAACGTCCCAACGGCCCGCCGGCACCCTCACCCGCCGCCGTGGCAGACCAAACCGGACGATTGTTGGCCGAACGCGAGCACGAGTGGCTCGAACGTCTGACCACCGACCCGGCCAGCTTCGCCGCGGTGGAACGCGAAGTCCACGAGCAAGCCCGACGGCAGGCCGATCTCTACGTCGCCGGACTGCTGGCCAAGGCCAGTGAGCAGCCCGAGACGGCTCCGCACATCGACAAAGTGATCGGCGAGGCGGAGGTCCCGCTCCGCCCCGTTGAAAAAAAAGACGCCCGCTGGTGGTCCGCCTTCTGGGTGGCCTGGCGATCACGGTGATGACGCTGTACTGCTCGCCTCGTGGGCGCACCGGCAAGGGACGAGGCCGAGAGGGAAGCGGTCTCTACCCCGAACTGGCGGCCTATCGGATCAGTGAGGGTTGCAGCCCCAATGTGCAATCCGAGGTGGGTCGTCTGGTCGGTCTGCTGCCCATCGAACAGTCGCGTGCGGAGTTGGCTCGGCAGGGCCTGGAACTCGACGAGAAAGCGATCCGGCGAATCGCGGGTGAGTTGGGGGCACAGATGCTGGCGACCCGCACGCGCGATCTCATGCGGTTCCGTCGTGGGGAACTCCCTGCCGGCAGCGAGTTCACGGGCAAGAGCGTTGCGGTCGGGATCGACGGTGGTCGGGTCCGAGTGCGAACCGTGGTGGAGACGATTCGCGTCAGCGGCAAGCGGAAACGGAAGAAGTTCCAGGTCGAGTGGCGCGAGCCCAAGGTGGTCATCCTGTTCGAGGTGGACAAGAAGGGGCGCATGGTTCGGGGAAGCCGCCCCGTCATCGACGGTACGCTCCAAGGGCCCGATGCGTTGATCGAACTGGTGGCGTTTCATCTGCACCGAATGGGTGCTGCTCAGGCTCGTGTGGTGACGTTCGTGGCCGACGGCGCCCCGTGGATCTGGAAGCGGTTGGATTGGGTCATCGCCCAGGCCAAGTTGGATCCGAACCGGGTTGTCGAGGTGCTCGACTGGTGTCATGCCGTGCATCATCTGAGTGTGGCGTTGGCGGATTTACCGCTGACGGAGAGCCAGCGCAAGGGGCTTTACCAGCGGCTTCGCGGTCTCCTCAAGGAGGGCAAAAGCCAGGACGTGATCGCCGAATTGAAGGTGTTGGCGGGGAACGAGCCCGACGATTCAGCCATGTGGCGTGAGATCCGCTATTTGACCAAGCACTCGGATGCGGGGCGACTGCGGTATGACTGCTTCCGACGCCGCGGTGTGCCGATGGGCAGCGGCGCGATCGAGAGCACGATCCGGCGGGTGATCAACCTTCGGCTGAAGGGCAACGGCATTTACTGGACGGAGGACAATGCGGAGGCGGTGTTCCAACTGAGAGCGGCGGTCGTATCGGGCCGGTGGGAAGAGATCCTGGAGCACACGCGGGAGGCGATGGCGAAGGACCGGCGAACGGAGTGGCGCTGGACGCCGCCGGAATGCTTGGCCGAGTTGAAAGCGCTCGAAGACGAGGATGACGACTTGACGCAACCATCAACGAAGAAACAATCTAAGCGCACTGCCGCATGACCGCTTTTTGGGATCGCACCCGCCAGGCCATGGCCCGGTAGAGGTGGTGCAGTTGGAGGGCCTCACACCCCGGGATCTCGTAGTCCGCCTTCCACTTGTCAGCGGCCCGGTCACTGCCGAGTGCGAACAGGCGGTGCAGGACGGTCAGGAAGATGGCCCGCTCGACATCGAACTCGAAGCGGCGTCCGTCGAGCAGTTGCTCGATGACGTGCCGGCAGCCGGTCTGTTGCCAGAGCCGCTCGAAGACGAGGGCCGGCCCGATGTGTCGGGTGGTGATGGTCGGGAGTTGTCCCTTGGCGTGAGCCCAGAGCAGGAGGACCGCCTCGGCCAGGCGAGCCCCCGAGGCAAGCAGGGCGTCGAGTTGGCCGGACTGCTGGAGTTGGTCGAGCCGTCCGAGGGTGGCGATGACCCGCTGCCGGGGTCGGCCGTCCTCCCAGCGGTTCTCAACGATCTGGAGGTAAGTGCGGGGACCGGAGGTCTTGGTGCGGAAGAACATGGCGTCCTCGTTGTTGGGACACCATGATCATACGGCGTTAATCCGAGATTTCAAGGGTATTTCTCGGTGTAACGTGGCACTATGTTTGACGCTCCGTAGCGATCCTCGGCCCATCGCCAAAGGACTTACGGCAAAAACCCGGGCGAACTGTCGAAGATGAGCTTGAGGTATAGTGCCTCAATCCGACCGCGTCGCTCGTCGTCGAGGACCTTCAGCCGCGGCGGTGCGGGCATCTGATGCTTCTTCCGCCGCGGAGGGTCCTTCTTCACCTTGGGGCTGGTCCGCGCCCCCCGATCGCGACCGCATCCGCGTAACCGACGCGCGAAGCTCGTCTTCGGCAACGGCTCGGCGCACGCCGCCAACTCCCGCCGGACCTCTCGCAGCACCCCCGAGGCGCTGCACTTCTCCGCGTCGCGACCCGCACGCGGGCTGCCCGCCTGCAACGCCGACGCTCCTTGCGCCAGCAGCAATGGGCACGCCAGCAGCGACCCCTCCGCCTCCCGCACCACCATCGCCGTCGTCCGGCTCACCAGGCGGACATCCTTGACCACTCGCTTGGAGGTTTTGATCCAGCCGTCGACGACCATGCGGTCGGCCAGGGTGCGGAAGACCTGGCGGCGCACGGCGGCGGCGACGGCCCACCAGACGGTCAGGGGCAAGCGTTGCACCGCCTCGTGGAAGCCGCCGAAGTGCTTGCCGGGACGCTTCCGCTTGGGGCCATGGACGCGGACGTAGAAGGTCCGCGCCGTGAGGAACTGCTCGGCATCGGTCGGGGCGGTACACCAGGTCATCATGGCCCAGAGCAGGATCAGGGGCTGCAGCGTCCATCGGGGGTCGTTGCGGCAGGAAGCGGCGCGTGCGGCCTGACGCGACTTGTTTCCAGACCTCGGGGGTGAGAAACTGTCGGATCGAGCCGGAGAGCGACTCGGCCCGCCGGGCCTGGCGTCGCGCCCTCTTGGCCGATGCCCACGCTGACGGGGTGGAACTCTGTGTAGCCATGGGGCCGTCCCTGTGGTAATGAGGGTCTTGGGGAAGACCGCGCCATCATGCCAGGAGGCGGCCCCATGTTCGAGGGACGTTTGCCTCAAGGGACGCCGGCCCCAACTCCTTGCCGGAAAACGGCTCCGGGGCCCAACCCGCAGAATTCGAGAGACGGCGTTGCATGCCACCCCCCGGGTCTCTTCCCGAAATGGTCTCTTCTGTCCCTGGAGCACTCGACCGATGACGGCACATTCCATCGACCGGGCTGGACCGCCCGCCTGTGTGACCCTGGGACTCAGCCCGAGTTTCGGCTTCGGTGATCGTATCGGACTGGCGACGCCGGGCCACGTCGAGGCGATGCGCCGCGCCGGCGCGGGCATCGAGCCGATCTTCCCGCAGCAGTCGATCCGCGAGATGGCGCGCACGGGTCGCGACCCCCGGCGCGTGATGGACGACGCGCTGAACGGTCTGCGACAAGCCGGCTGGACCGGCCGCACCGGCGCCGACGCGGACCACCTGAAGACGCCGCAGGACGTCGATGCGACGGCCGCCGTCGGCTTCACATTCTTCACCATCGATCCCTCGGACTACGTGGATGCCCACGCCGACGATTACGACGAGGCGACCCTCCGCGAGAAATGCGCCGTCGTGGCCGGCGAGGTCGAATGGATCGACCGCTACCGCGGGCAGTCGGTCCAGCTCACGACCGGGACGACCATCGCGCTGAACGAAGAGGCGTGCCTGCGGGCCGCGGTCAAGTACGGTCCGCGCGCTGAACCAGGCGCTGCAACTGGCCGACCATCTCACGCGGGTAAACGGGCGGGCTGGCCGCGACTACGAGATCGAGCTCAGCGTCGATGAGACCGAGCAGCCCACCACACTGGCCGAGCACTACATCATCGCCGACCAGTGCCTCGGGCGCGGTATGAAGCTGATCAGCCTCGCCCCGCGGTACATCGGCGACTTCGAGAAGGGGGTCGATTACAAGGGCGACGTGGCCGTGCTGGAGCGGTCGCTCGATGACCATGCCGCGATCGCCGAGCTGCTGGGCCCGTACAAGCTGAGCCTGCACTCGGGCTCCGACAAGTTATCGATGTACCCGGCACTGGCCCGCGTCACCCGGGGGCGATTCCATGTAAAGACGGCCGGCACGAGCTACCTGGAAGCGCTCCGGGTCGTCGCCCGACACGACGTCGCGCTGTTCCGCCGGATCATCGACTTCGCCCGCGGTCGCTACGATAAGGACAAGGCGACCTACCACGTCTCCGCGACGCTTCGCTCGGCGCCGCCAGCGTCGGAAGTCGCCGACGCGACCGAGCTGGAGCGGCAGTACCTCGAACTCTGGTCCGAGGTCCCATGCGGCCGGGGGTTCACCAGGCCTGGGCGCCAGATCCTGCACTGCACGTTCGGCTCGGTGCTGACCGACCCCGAGCTTGGGCCGGCGGTCCGGCAGGTCCTGGAACGACACGTCGACACCTACAACGAAGTGCTGGCCGACCACTTCAGCCGCCACCTGGAGGCCCTCCAGGAGGGATGATAACAGCGCAGGAGGCCCAGGGACCAATCCCCGTCGAGTGGGTGGGTGGAGCACGGCGCGACCCACTGTCGTGCTCGATGGAATGGTGGGTTGCGCCGCGCTCCATCCACCCGACGAGCTCCCCGTTCGAAAAATCAAAGGAAGCGCAGTGATGTCCGAGAGCTACTTGGAGCAATTGTTCGGCCTGGGCGGCCAGGTGGCGGTGGTCATCGGCGGCACGGGAGTGCTGGGTGGGGCGCTGGCGCAGGGGCTGGCGCGGGCCGGCGCGGCGGTCGTCATCGCTGGCCGCGATCTCGGGCGGGGCGAGGCGCGGGTGCGGGAGATCGTGGCGGTCGGCGGACGCGCCGCCTGCGCGCCGGTCGACGTCATGCGCCGTGACTCGATCGAGGAGCTGCTGCGCCACGTGCTTGAGACGCAAGGCCGGGTCGACATGCTCATCAATGGCGCAGGGGTCAACAGCGCCAGTTCCTATTTCGAGGTCAAGGACGAGGACTGGGACCGCGTCCTCGACAGCAACCTCAAGGCGGTCCACTGGGGCTGCCAGATCTTCGGCCGTCAGATGGCCGCGGCTGGCGGCGGATCGATCCTGAACATCGCCAGCGTGTCGGCCCACCTGCCGCTCTCGCGGGTGTTCGCCTACTCGGCCTCGAAGGCGGCCGTCGTCAACCTCACGCAGAACGTCGCCCGCGAGCTGGCCCCGCAGGGCGTCCGGGTCAACGCCCTCTGCCCCGGCTTCTTCCCGGCCGAGCAGAACCGCAAGATCCTCGACGCGACGCGGGTCGAGAAGATCATGATGCAGACCCCGATGGCCCGCTTCGGCGAACCATACGAGCTGATCGGCGCCACCTTGCTGCTGCTGTCCCGTCGCGCCGGCAGCTTCATCACCGGCGCGGTCGTATTACGTCGATGGCGGGTTCACCGCCATGAGGCTGTAGCGCGTCCAGGATTCTCTTATCTGATTTCTAGAAATTCTTCACGTATGATCCGATGATCTAAAATTTGAGATTTCAAACGTGAAATCTCAAATTTATAATTCTCGAGAGGCGCACGAAGTTCCGGGACTGCGTCGGACAGGTCGACCGACTCCATCCCCCTTTCTCGATGGGACGCACTCATGGCCATTCAGTCGTCCGTGACGATCAGCCTGGTGCCGGAGGCCCGAGGCGGGCCGTTCATTTTCTGGGATGACCTGGAGGACGGCTGCCGCAAGGCCAAGCAACTCGGCTTCGACGCCGTCGAAGTATTCCCCCCGGCCCGGACGAGGTCGATCCCGATCGGTTGCGGACGCTGCTCGACGACCAGGGCCTGGCGCTGGCGGCGGTGGGCACGGGCGCCGGCTGGGTCAAGACGCGGCTGCACCTCTGCCTGCCTGACGCCTCGGGCCGCGCACGAGGCGCAGGCGTTCATCAAAGCGATCATCGACTTCTCCGGGCCGCTGCACGCGCCCGTGATCATCGGCTCGATGCAGGGCCGCAGCGGCGACGGCATCGAGCACGCGACGGCCCTCGGCTACCTGTCCGACGCCCTGGAGGTTCTCGGCGAGTACGCCAAGCAGTACGGCATCCTGCTGATCTACGAGCCGCTGAACCGCTACGAGACCAACTTGGCCAACACGATCGAGGCGGGCATGACGCTGCTCCAATCGCTCTCGACTCGCAACATCGTCCTGCTGGCCGACCTGTTCCACATGAACATCGAGGAGTCGGACCTCGCCGCGGCGATCCACGCTGGCGACGGTTACATCGGCCACCTCCACTTCGTCGATTCGAACCGCCGGCCCGGCCGGTTTCGGGCACCTCGATTACGCCCCGATCGTCGCGGCGCTCCACGCCATCGGCTATCACGGCTTCGCGTCCGCCGAGGCCTTCCCCTACCCCGACCCGGATGAGGCCGCTCGCCGGACGATTGACGCCTCCGCCGGGGCTGTCGCGCCAAGCGGACACTTCCGTTCGCCGGCCCTCTACAGAGGAAGAGGGCCGGGGTGAGGGCGAGGCAGGCCCGACGCATCGAGCCCACCAGGGAGACCGTCCAGGATGCTCAAACACTTACTCATTCACCCGAAAATCAACGAGGTCATCGGCAGCTCCGGCCATCATGCGAAGATCTTGATCGCCGACGGCAACTACCCGGCCTCGTCCAAGCGGGGTCCGAACTCTGAACTCATCAGCCTGAACCTGATGCCGGGCGTCGTCACGTGCGCGCAGGTGCTCCGGGCGGTGCTCTCGGCGGTCCCGATCGAGGCGATCCACACAATGATGTACGAGACCGAGGGCCCCTACGCCTTGCACCAGGACCCGCCCGTCTGGGACGAGTATCGCGCGGAGATTCGCCACGCCGGGCTCGACCTGAAGCTGGAACCGATCGAGAAGTGGAGCTTTTACGACGCGGTCGCGACCCCCGACCACGTCCTCACCATCCAGACCGCCGACCAGCAGCGCTTCGCCAACGTGCTGCTATCGATCGGCGTGCGCAAGGACTGAATGTGCATGCCCATGGCCATCACGATCGACGCGCACCAGCACTTCTGGCAACTCGATCTGCCCTTCAACTACTCCTGGCTCGACGCGACCGACCTGGCGCCGATCCGCCGCGACTTCCTGCCTGGAGACCTTGAGCCGCTGATCCGATCCGTCGAGATCGATCGGATCGTCTTCGTGCAGACCCAGCAGAACCTCGAGGAAAACCGCTGGGTGCTCGGCTTGGCCGAGCGCCACCCGTTCCTCGCCGGGGTCGTCGGCTGGGTGGACCTGGCGAGCGAGGCATGCGAGCCGCAACTGCTCGAATTCAAGGACCATCCCAAGTTCGTCGGCGTCCGCCACGTCACGCAGGACGAACCGGACGACGACTTCATCGTTCGCGATGATGTCCTGCGCGGCCTCCGGGTGCTCGAAAAGCACGGCGTGCCGTTCGATCTGCTGTTCTATGTCAAGCACCTCCGCCACGTGCCTACGCTGGCGAGGCACCTGCCCGACCTGCCAATGGTGATCGACCACCTGGCCAAGCCGAAGATCAAGGAGCATTGGATCGACGACTGGCTCCCCCAGTTCCGGGAGGCCGCCGCGTGCCCCAACGTCGCTTGCAAGCTCTCCGGCCTGATCACCGAGGCGGACTGGCGCGCGTGGACCGTCGCCGATCTGAAGCCCTACGTCCAGGCTGCGCTCGAGCTGTTCGGCCCGGGACGGCTCATGTTTGGCTCCGACTGGCCCGTCTGCACGTTGGCCGGCACCTACGAGCAAGTTCATCACGCCCTGGTCGAGGCCCTTGGCCCACTGGGCGAGTCCGAGCGTGACCAGATCTTCGGCGGCACCGCGAGCCGTTTCTACAACCTCTTACTGATCCCCTGACCAGCACCGGGAGCACCCGACAACAAGCCGAGCCCTCCTGCAAACGACGATGGCCGCCCTGACGCTGACCCTCTCGTCCGGCCTGGCCACCGCCCCGCCGCGGTCCGGCTCGACGAACTGGGCGACTCCGACCTTGGCGATTCGTTTGAGGACATGAAGATCCGCGCCAAGGACCACAGGTTCGCCTCTCCGTATCTCTCCGACGGCGACACGCAGGAGACGTCCTGGGTCTACGGGGTCTGGGCGACGCCCCACGTCTTCATCTCCGACGCCGACCGGAAGCTCCGCTCTGTCGGCCGTTTTCAACGACGCGGAGGTCAAGACCGTGAAGTCGCACGACGCGATCAACGCCGTCGAGGCACTGCTGGCGGGAAAGCCGGTTCCGGTCGAGAAGACGCGGGTCTTCGGCTGCTCGATGAAGTGGTCCGACAAGCGCAAGAGCGCCCGGGAGTCGCTGGCGAAGGGGGACGCCGAGCCGGTCACACTGGACGTCATCGACGATGCCGACATGGCGAAGCTGGCTATCTCGGTCGGACATATTGATGATAGGGGATAGGAGAGAGGGGCAGGAGTGGGGGTGGTGAATTCCGTTCTACTTCTCCCCCCATCCCCCAACCTCTCATCTCTATCCCCCAGATTATACGTCACAAAGGGTCACCGCCTGGCGGAGGCCCACCAGAGGGTCGCGCGTCGGGATGAACTCCTGGCCGACATAACCCTGGTAGCCGATGTCCACCAGCGCCTCCATGACCGGCTTGTAGGCGATCTCCTGCCTGTCGTCCAGCTCGCCGCGGCCTGGGTTGCCCGCCGTGTGGATGTGCGCGATGACGTCCTTGTGCTGATGGATCCGCCGGATGAGGTCGCCGTCCATGATCTGCACGTGATAGATGTCGAACAGCAGCTTCAGGTTCGGCGAACCGACGCGGTTGACGATATCGATACAGTAGTCCGTGTGGTTGCCCTGGTAGCCGGGATGCCCCTTCATTGGGTGCGTGGTCTCACGCGTGTTGAGCATTTCCAGGCAGAGTGTGACCCCCATCTTCTCGGCGTGGCCGAGGATCTTCTTGTAGCCCACGACGCAATTCTTGGCCCCGACGTCGGGGGGGATCCCCTCGGCCATGCCGGTGAACGTGATCACCTGCTTGTACCCATACTCGGCGCAGGCGTCGATGCTGTCGCGGGTGGCCTCGATCACCTGATCGTGATACTTGGGGTTGTTGAAGCCCCGGGCGAACGGCGGGTCGGGGCTCAGATCGATCGTCCCGATGGCGCACTCCAAGCCGTAACGCTTCAGGAGCGGGAAGTACTTGGGCTCGATTAGCTCGATGCTGCCGCAGCCAAGTTGCTTGGCGACCTGGATCATCTGCTCGACGTCCCAGTACGGCGCGTAGCACCAGTGGACGAGCGACTGCTTGATCCGCCCCCTCTTGATGACCGTGCCGGTCTCGTGCATCGGCGACTCGCCCGCGCGGGCCGCGTGGCCCAGCGCGGCCGCGCCGAAGACGAGCGCCCCCGTCGCGTTCTCCAACATCCGCCTGCGGCTGGTCCGCCCCGATTGCTCCTCGGCACGTCTCTGCTGGCTCATTGCGACGGTGCTCCACGACTCCAAGTGATGATGTCCGATGACCGCGTGACACCACCTTGATCAAATACCACGACGGCGACCGTTCTCCCAGAGGGCTCTTTCGGCCCCCTCCGGAAGGGGCCGGGGCGCGGCACGGGCTCAGCGCGAGATTGGAGCCAGGTATGAGTCGAAGACCCGGACCTTGGACCACGTCGCCTTGTTCTCCTCGAGGAACTTCTGGTGGCGCCGGCTCTTCTGGTATGTCGCATTCGCCTCCTTGTTTTCGAACATCAAGTGGAGCGCCACATCGAAGTCGCGGTCGCTGACCGGCTCCACCACGTCCTCGGCGATCGTGCCAACCGAGAAGGAGACAGTCCCCTCGTGGCCGGTGAGATCCTCGAGGCAAGCGGCGATCAGCTTCTGCCGGGCCTCCGAGGAACGGTCCTTGAGCGTGAAAAAGACCACGTGGGCCAGTTGCGGCTCGTCCCCCTCGGCCGATCGGACGCCGCCGCCGGCGACGAGTGCCGTAGCGAGGACGAGCGGGAGGTGGCAAGTGATCGCGTTCTTCATGGAGAACCTCCTTAGGTTCAGGAACAGACCGACGCACGCCGAGGAACGGCATCATGACCAACATGGTATCACCTGGTCAATCTTGGCGACATGCATGATCCGATCCAGGAGCGGCCGTCCATCCCAAGCCGTTTCTCCCAAGGGAGGAAGGGATCCCTCCCTCCAGGCACCGCGCGAGGGTCGGCCTGCTTTTTTTGCCGATCCGTTGTCAAGCGCACGATCGCACGATATCCTCAAATAAACGCCAAGCGGGGTGCGGAACACCCTGAGCCAGCGCCCCTCAAGGGGAGATGGCACGACGTCTCTGGGTGGGGCGGTCGTCCCGGCATTGTGACGACAGGCGACGAGAAGAGGATGCCATGAATTCCGCGTGGGAATGCGTCGATTGGATCGCGGACACACGGGTTCCGGAGTCGGTGATGCCCCTCGAGACGCGGGACGATTTCATGGGGGCATTACACTGCGCCGTCCGCCACTTGGCCGTGGCGGCCACGGAGTTGGCCCGCGCCGAGGGGCTTCCCCGGGACGCCGTGGAACGCTTCGCGGCGGCCGAGGCCCTGTTCCGGGCGCAGTCAGCCCACCTCTGGGGCGTCTCTCCCCAGCCGGTCGTGGCGGGGCCGTCGGTGCGGCTGTCCAACGAGGAGACGGTCCCCCTGACCGTGCTCTTCGCCGACATCTGCCGCTACGAGCGATCGTGGCTCCCGCACCGCTCGATTGACCCGGAGCTGGTCCACGGCGCCAAGGAGATCCTCCGGGGGCTGGCGTGGGACCTGCCGGGCAAGGCGCAGGGGTCGGGGGCTTGAGCGGGGTGACGCGCGAGGAGAGCCGCCGCGGTGTGCCATCCTTGGCCTGATGATGTCCGATGGCGAGGGCGCCGCCCCTTCCCCGGAAAATCCGCGCCGAGTGCCTACCGATCTGCGTCGCCGTTTGCACAGGAGGTCTCCCGCTTGACTGTTGACCTCGACACTGTCCTAAAAAAACCGATCGATCTCGCTGAACTCCTCCTACTCGGGGATCCGATCGGCCCTCAGGGGCGTTGACGAATGATTCTCAGGCTCACAGCGGACTCTACGTACGGAGGAAAACCTGGCGACCTGCGCCTTCATAGCGCACTAACGAGAGCCGCACTCAAGATCAATTTCGGCCCTCACCACGGATGCGTCTTCCATCTCCAGGCGGAATCCGAGCTTCTGGCAGATGCGCTTCATGGCCCGGTTCTCGTGGAGGAAGTTCGCGCTGATGCTCCGGAGCCGCTCGTCGCGCCCGACGTCCAAGAGGCGGCGGACCAACTCCGAGCCCAGGCCTTTGTTCTGCGCAGTCGTCGCGGACGAGCAAGGCGAACTCGGCCTCGTCCTTGCCGTGCAGCTTGTTCAGCCGGCCCACGGCGAGGATCTCGTGACGGCCGCTGACCAGATCGCGGCGGTCGGCCACCAACGCCATCTCGCGGTCGTAGTCGATGAAGCAGATCCGCGTCAGCCGCTCGTGGGCGACGCGACGGCTCAGATTCAGCGATTCGAAGTAGCGGAACCGGACGCTACTGTCCGACAACACCTTGTGGAAGCGGACCATCAGCGGCTCGTCTTCCGGCCGGATCGGGCGGATGGTGATCGGGGTCCCGTTCGCCATGGTCCAGGGCGCGACGTACTGGGTCGGATAGGGCCGGATCGCGGGACGGGGCAGCCGGTCCTCGGCGACCTCGGCGCCGTGGACGATGACCCGGGCGTCGAGAGCGAGCAAGCGGCCCGGCGCCGCTAGCAGCGGATTGATGTCGATCTCCTTGATCCCGGGCTGATCGACCACGAGCTGGCTGAATCGGACCAGCAGCAGCTCCAGCGCGGCCAGGTCCACCGGCGCCCGACCGCGGACGCCCTGCAGCGCGGTGAAGATCCGGGTCCGCTCCATCATCCGCCGCGCCAGCGTCGTGGTCAGCGGCGGCAGCGCCAGCGCGCGGTCCTGGAGGACTTCGACCAGTTGGCCGCCCGCGCCGAAGAGCAGGACCGGGCCGAACTGCGGATCGAGGCTGCTGCCGATGATCAGCTCGTACCCCTCGAGCGCGATCATCGGCTGCACGGTCACGCCCAGGAAGTGGCCCGCGCCGGCGCGGTCGCGGACCGTGGACTCGATGGTGCGGTAGGCCGCGCGGACCGCGTCGCGATCGACGAGGTTCAGACGGACGCCGCCGACGTCGGACTTGTGCGTGATCGTCTCGGAGTGGAGCTTCAGGACGACGGGCAGTCCGATCTCCTGAGCCGCCGCGACGGCCTGGTCCTCGCCGACGACGACGCGGGTCGGGACGGTCGGGATGCCGTAGAGGGCGAGCAGCTGCTTCGACTCGGCCTCGCTCAGGAAGGCCCGGCCCGCCGCGCGGGCGGCCGCGACCAGCGCCGCAGCCGCGGCGCGGTCGGGCGCGTCGCCGTCGGCCGGGAGGATGGGGGTCTCGTAGAGGGCGTGGAGGTTGCGGCTGTACCGCCACATGGAGGTGAAGGCCTGGGCGGCGACCTCGGGGATAGGGGAAGGTGGGAATCGCGGAGTGCTGGAGGATCGTTTCGCCGGCCGCGACCTCGGCCCCGCCCATCCAGCTCGCCAGGATCGGCTTGCCCTTGAGCTGCGCGTACGGCTTGAGCCGCTCGGCGGTCTGGGTCGGGTCGGTCATGGCCTGGGGGGTCAGGATCACGAGCAGGCCGTCGGTGTTCGGGTCCTGGGCGGCGACCTCCAGCGCCTTCGCGTAGCGGTCGGGGTCGGCGTCGCCCAGGATGTCGATCGGGTTGTCGTGGCTCCAGTGCGGCGGGAGGATGTGGTCGAGCGCCTCGACAGTCTCGGTCGCCAGGGCGCGCCAGCTCGCCGCCGCCGGCGATCAGGGCGTCGGTGGCGAGCACGCCCGGGCCGCCGGCGTTGGTGACGATCGAGAGCCGCGGCCCGCGGGGCGCGGCTGCTTGGCCAGCACTTCGGCCATGTAGAACAACTCGGCGATCCGCTCGACGCGCAGCACGCCGCAGCGGCGGAAGGCGGCGTCGAGCACCTCGTCGCTGCCGGCCAGCGATCCGGTGTGCGAGGCCGCCGCCTTGGCCGCCGCCGGTGTCCGCCCGGCCTTGATCGACGATGATCGGCTTGGTCAGCGCCACCTCGCGCGCCGCCGAGAGGAAGGCGCGCGCGTCGCCGATCGCCTCCATGTAGATGACGATGCTGCTGGTCCGCGGGTCGTCGCCGAGGTAGTCGATCAGGTCGCCCCAGCCGACGTCGAGCATCGAGCCGATCGAGACGAAGGCGCTGAAGCCGACGTGTTCGTGAAAGCTCCAGTCGAGGATCGCAGTGCAGAGGGCGCCGCTCTGGCTGAGGAAACCGACGCTGCCCGGCCGGGCCATCGCCCCGGCGAACGTGGCGTTCAGGCCAGTCAGCGGGTTCGTCACGCCGAGGCAGTTCGGCCCGATGACCCGCATCCGGCCCCGCCGCGCCTGCTCCAGGATCTGGCGCTCGAGTGCGGCCCCCTCGGGCCCGATCTCCTTGAAGCCGGCGGAGATGATGATGGCCCCCTTGACCCCGGCCTCGGCGCACTCGCCGATGATGTCGGGCACGGTCGGCGCGGGCGTGACGATGACAGCCAGGTCGACCTGATCGGGGACGGCCGTGATGCTCGGATACGCCTTGAGCCCGAGCACGCTGGCGCGCTTGGGATTGACGGGAAAGACGGTCCCGCCGAAGGGATTGGTCACGAGGTTCCAGAGGATCGTGCGCCCGACGCTGCCGGCCTTCTCCGTGGCGCCGATGACCGCGACGCTCCTCGGCGCGAAGAACACGTCCAAGGGACGGCCCTCCGCACGCACGATGTCGTGCGACAGGCTGGCAGAGCGGGGCTCGGTGACGTTCATCAAACAAAATTCCTCGAAACGGGCGGAAGCGTGCCTCAATGTCATTTATACAATTTTGCGCAATCTCTGTCGATTTCTTTTTTTTGCGATTGCACTCTCCGTGTCTCGGGAGATCCGTTTCTCTCGCCGCGAAGAGACTCCTGTTCGCACCACCCAAGGCAACGCCTTTGGCTTGAGATCGCGAACGTAATTTTTTGTGTCACAGGGAGTTACCCGCGAAGACGCGGAGGAAGATAGGGGAGCCTTCGATGGGGACGACGAGCTTGGCGTCCTTTCGCCGCCTTCATTGCGCATTTGCAAAATTACCGCGGATTTTTTCCCGGACGCCTTCCAGATGTGACCTCGGTCTCTGGAACCTTGCCTCTTCGGGACAAATGAGGATCACTACCTCGAAACACCGGTCTCATACGCTTCTCGGAACGATCTTGCCCACCGACGGGGGCGGCAGTGCTCCTCGAGGGAGGCCCGTCGCCCCCGACAGGCACAAACTTCCTGGGATACGTATAGGCCAAGCCGCCATCTGTCGGGTGCCCTGCTTGTTTGCCGACCAGTGGCTTCTCCTGGCCCGAAGCACTGGCGGCTCATGGGCCCAAATCGGTGCCTTTGTCCGCTCGGGGATGGCGGAACCTCTGATTCAACTGAACCTTCCGTCAGGGATTGAGGGGAACGGCACCGATTTGGGCCCATGAACCCTTGGGTTCTTGATTGGCAGCCAACCTGAAGTTGACGGAAATGCTCGTTTTGGCGAAGGTGTCGGCCTCATCTCGTGACGTTGCCGCGGTTCTCGCGCGATGCGTGGGAATGAGTATGAACGTTCGGCCACCACTCCGTCAAACTTCCCGCGTCGAATCGAATCCTCGGAGCCTTCCTTATCATGGTCAACGCCGCCCCGAACCGGAAGCGCCGACGCCTTTGGGTGAGCCTTGCTGCGATGGCGACCGCCCTGACCGTCATGGTCACCGCGCTCCCCTGGCTCCTGGGGACACCCCCCGTCCTTCGCGTCCTGCTCGCCCAGGCCAACAGTGTCCTGGCCCCCGGCGGAATCGAGTTGACCGGGCTCCGGCTGTCGTGGTTCGGGCCGACCCGGATGACGGGACTGGTACTCCGCGAGCCCCGGGGGAAGCGTGTCGTCGTGGCCCCACGCGTCTCGCTGAACCGGAGTGTCTGGCAACTCCTGTTCGATCGACCGCATTATGGGACCCTGACGCTCGACGGTGCCGCCCTGGATATCGAACGGCGCCGTGACGGCTCGCTCGACCTGGCCGACGTCTTCGGGGTACTGCTGGCCGAAAAACCGCATCCCCATCCCAAGTCCCGGCCCAAACCAGGCCCGGCCCCCGACACGAAGGGCGACCGCGCGCCGGAATTCACCCTGCGGGTCGTGCAGGGCACGCTCCGGCTCCGGAGCCCCGAGCTGTCCGAGCCCCTGACGGCCGAACGGATCAACCTCACGGTCCAGAATTCCGCCGCACCCGCCGGCCTGACGTGGAAGATCGCGCTAGCCAACGGCGCGAAGGACGGGGCTGAGGCCCTGGAGATCGCCGGCCGCTTCGATCTCCGCGCCAAGGTCGGGACCCCGTCCGACCTGGAGTTGAGACTGTCGGGCCGCCGCTGGCCCCTGGCGGGGGCCGTCGCGGGGGTCACGGCCCGTGGGCGGCTCGACGGTAAGATCGATGCGCGACGGCATGAGGGGCTGTGGGCACTCGCGGGCGATGCGCGGATTTTCGACCTCGACGCGGCGGGCCCCACCCTCGCGGACGACCACCTCCGGCTGGACCGCTGCGACGCGACCTGGGACCTGGCCGAGTCCGCCGGGGCGTGGACCATCCGGCGGCTCGAACTGGCCTGTCCGGTTGCGACGCTCGCGGCCGGCGGGACGGTCGCGGAGACAGCGGGGGCCTCGACCCGAATCGAGGGGCAGCTCGACCTCGCCGCCCTGGCCCGTCAACTCCCCCGTGCACTCCGCCTCCGCGACGGCCTGGCTCTGGAGCGGGGTGCGGCGCAAGTCCAGGTGGACCTTCGAAGCGATGCGGACGCCCCGCAGCACCTCGACGTCGAGGCGCGGATCTCGGACCTGGTCGCCCGCGATCAGGCCAGGACGATCACCCTCCACGACCCGGCGACCCTCTCGGCGCGTCTGACTCACCTGGGGGCCGATCTCAGCGTCCCGAAGCTGGAGGTCAAGACCGCGTTCCTCGACGTGACGGGCTCGGGCGACCTGGATCGTGGCATCACCCTGACCGCGACGTTCGACCTCGGCGGTTTCCAGAGCCAGCTCCGCGACCTGATCGACTTCGGCGGCCTCGACCTGGTGGGGCAGGGCCGGCTGGCTGCGGACTACCACCGGACCGAGGCGGACTTCGTCGGGCGGCTCGCCGCCGAGGTCCATGCGTTGCGGATCGGCGGTCTGACCTCCAACCCGATCGCGCGCGAGTTCCTGCGGCTCGACGCCTCCACGAGCGGTCCGGTGGCCGACTCGGGAGTCCCTCTGTCATGGGAGACCGCCCGGGTCAACCTGAAGGGGGGCGACGTCGCGGCCCGCGTGATCGCCAACATCCGCGAGGGCATCACCACCGTGTCGGCGACCGCCTCCGGCCCGTTCCCCTTCGGCGTGCAGGACGGGCGGGCCGAGGGGCGGCTGGCGGTCCGCTGGCAGGAGCGTCTCCTTGAGTTTGACGAGGTCCGCGTCGGGCTCCGGCCGACCAACGCCAAGCTCGCGGCCAGTTCCATCGCCCTCGCCGCGAAGGGCCGGCTCGACATGGGGACGGGCGAGTTGAAGCTCGATCCGATCCCGGGGACCGCGCGGGCGCGATCGGCCTGGGGCCGGAGGGCGTGCGCGTCCAGGGGCTGGGCCAATCGTCGGGCGAGAGCCGCCGGATCACGGGTACCCTGGTCGGCGATCTCGCCTCGCTGGACGGGGCCTATGCGACCTGGAGCGGCGGCCCGGCCGACGGCCTGACCGGGACCTGGTCAGCGCAGGTCACGGTCGAGGAGGGCAAGGAGGGCCGCCTGAGCTTCGGCGGGACAGTCCAGTCTCTCGACCTCTTCCTCCCAGCCTCCGACGGCAAGGGCCGTCGCATCGAAGGGCCGATGACGCTGGGAATGGGTGGGGCGTACCAGAAGACCGTCGATCGCGTTGATCTTGATTCCCTAAGCCTGGCGAGCCGCTACGCGATCGTCACGGCGTCCGGCCACCTGGCCGAACCGTCCAGCCGGCGCCTGGCCGATCTTCAGGGGACCCTGACGCCGAACTGGGAGACGATCACCACGCTCGCGGCGTCCTCCCTCGAGCCCGGGGCCTCGCTCAAGGGCGGCGCGCGAAACTTCCGGATCAAGGGGCCGCTGTCCGGAGGCACGATGGCCGAGGTCCTCCAGGGACTCGATGCCGAGCTGGGCATCGACCTGGTCGAGGCCCAGGCGTTCGGGATGCGACTTGGCTCGGCGCCGGTCGTCGTCCGGTGTGGCGGGGGCCGGGTCACGATCGACCCGATCCAGACGACCCTGAACGGCGGGCGGGTCACGCTCACGCCCGAGGTCCGGTTCGATGACCCGCGGGGGATGGCCCTCCGGCTCGCCTCCGGCTCGGCGATCGAGAAGGCCGAGATCAATGAGGAGGTCTCGCGCCGGGTGCTCACCTACGTGGCCCCCATCCTGAATGACGCGACCGAGGTGCACGGCCATCTCTCGGTCGCCGTCGACCGCGCCGAGTTCCCGATCGGGGGGGCCGACAACCGTACCTCGAACGTCGCCGGTCGGATCGACTTTCAGGACGTCGTGTTCGGGCCTGGTCCCTCGGCGGCGCAACTGCTCTCGCTGGCTGGCAAGGGCCAGATGCCGGCCTTGCGACTCCACCAGCCGGTGGTGCTCGCGATCGCCGACGGCCGGGTTACCCAGAGCGGTCTGGTGATTCCCCTTGGGGACACGAGCCGGATCGAGCTGGGGGGCTCGGTGGGCTTTGACCAGAGCCTGGCGCTCCGGGCCGTGGTGCCGATCTCGGGCGCGATGCTCGGCCCTCAGGCCCGCCTCAGCCAGGACCTCGATGGGACCCGGATCAGCGTGCCGATCGGCGGGACCATCTCGCAGCCGGTGGTCGACCGGCGAGCGCTGCAAGTCGCCCTGAAAGAATTGAGCCGGAGCGTCCTGAAGCGCGAAGTGACACGCGACGCGGCCGAGGTGCTCGACCGTCTCTCTCGGTCGCGCGGCCCGGCTGGGACGCCGCGATCCCCTCGCGGGCTTCCCGGGACTGCCGACGCCCAGAAGCTCGAAAGCGACATCTTGCGCCGCCTCTTGCCGCGATGAATCACTCTGAAGGAGGCGTGTGCCCGATGGCCGCAGTCGCACGGCGATCGGGATTGCGCCAGACGCCTCGGACCTGGAAATCCCGTGGCGAGTCGAACCTGTTCCGTTGGGGTGTGTCGCGTTCCGCTCCCCGGTTCAGCCGGAGGCCGTTTCGATAAGGTCGAAGAGCTTACCGGCTTCGGTGCGGACATCGTGATCCCGGGCGACTCGCTCGGCGCCGGCTTGCCCCAGCCGTTCGAGCAGGTCGATCGGCGCATCGAGCACCTGGGCGATGGTCGTGGCGAGTTCCTCGACGTCGCCCGCCGGCACGAGCCAGCCGGTCTCACCAGGCCGGACCAGTTCCGGGATGCCCGCGACGTAGGTGGCGATCACCGGCCGCCGCAAGGCGAGGGCTTCCATGATCACCACGGGGAGCCCCTCGGCAAAGCTGGGCAGCACGAGCGCCGGGCGGCGCGGAGTTCTTGCCGCACCTGCTCGCCGGTCATCCAGCCCGCCAGCTTGACGTAAGCGCCCAGATCGAGTTGCCGGATGCACTCCTCCAGCACCGGGCGGAGCGGACCACCGCCGATGAGGACGATCTCGAAGGTCCGGCCCTGATCGCGCAGCCGGGCGGCCGCCGCGACGAGGAGAAGCTGTCCTTTCTGCTCGACGAGCCGCCCGATGTGGACCAGACGCGGCGCGGAGGACGGCGGGCTCGGCGGCAGGGCCAGGAATTCCGGGTCGACGCCGCAGTGCACCACCTGGACCTTGTTCCAATCCCGGAACTCGGCCCACCGCCAGAGCTGGCTGCGCCCGAACGAGCTGATGGCCACGGCGAAGGCCGCATGTCGGATTTTCTCGCCGAGCGCCAGGGCGATCGGTCGATCGAAATCCTCGGGCCCATGCACCGTGAAGCTGTAGGGGGGACCGCCCAGCAGCCGGCAGAGCAACGCCACGGTGGTCGAGTTGGAGCTGAAGTGGGCGTGCACGTGAGCGATCCCGTCCCGTTCGGTCCAGACCCGCATGACGCAGGCTTCGGCCAGGTAGACAAGATTCATGAACCTCTCGCGTGTCGTGAGCCGGCCCAGGCGCAGGTCTTGACGAACGCACGCCAGAACCGCCCGGGCCGCGTCCACGCCGTGACGATCAGGGCCAGCAGCAGCCGGAGCACGCCCACATCGAGGATCTTGCGGGTCCGAGCCGCCTCGGCAAGGTCGTCGGGATCGACCAGCGGCGTGTCCCAGCCCCGGTTCGCATAGCGCCGCACGGGTGTGCCCATCGCTTCGAGCGCCGCGATCTCGCGGCGGATGAAGGTCAGGCTCGCCATGGGATACACGTTGATCAGATATGCGACCGTTTTCAATGCCCTTGCCATCCCCTGCCAACGGTCGCCGTCTCAAGGTCGAACCACACCGGCCTTGAGCTCGCCTCACTCGCCCGGAAACCGCAGTCCCCACTGCCGCCGCAACTCGTCCATAGTTTCGAGAATGCAGACGGTTTCGTCCAGCGGCATGATCGGACTTTCTAGCTTGCCTTCTCGCAGGCAGTGCATGACCTCGGCGGCCTCGTACTGATAGCCGTTTCCCGTATATGGCACAACGACACGCGTGGACCTTTTGCTCACTAGCGACGTGACGACGGGATCGAGCCGTTGATAGACCTTCTGCAGCCAGGTGGATTCCTTGAGCCTTGCCAGTCGGCCAGCTCGTCCTCCCGCCCCGGCAGAGAGGGGAGACGCAGTCCGGATCGTCAGGAGGTGGGGACGATAAAACGGCTCGTGAAGCCGGATTTGCCCGCCGGTCCCCATGACGATTGCGTCATTGGGCGTGGCGGCGTTCAGGCTAACGGTCAAGACCGCGAGTCGCCCCCCGGAGTGACTCAGGATGATGGCATCGGCATCATCGACGCCCGTCTCCGCCCTTGTCGTCCGTCCGAGCACCGCCTCGGGCGGGCCGAACAGGGAGAAGGCGAGCGAGATCGGATAGACCCCGAGGTCCATCAGAGCCCCGCCCCCCAAGGCGGGATTGAACTGCCGCCCCGCCGGATCGGCGACGAAGGGATAGCCGATCTGCGCCGAGAGCAGGCGAGGGGTCCCGATCGTACCCTGGTGCAGCAGGTGTTTGAGCCGGGCGATGGCGGGGAGGAACCGCATCCACATTGCCTCCATGCAGAACAGCCCGCGCTTGCGCGCGTGGGCGACGACCTCGCGGGCCTCGGCGGCGTTGAGCGTGAAGGGCTTCTCGCAGAGCACGGGCTTCCCGGCATCGAGACAGCGCAGGCAGAGTTCGCGGTGCGTCGGATTGGTCGTGGCGATGTAAACCACGTCGATCTTTGGATCGGCCACCAGCTCCCCGTACGAGCTATAGGACCGGGGGATGCCCAGGCGACTGGTGAAGCTCGTGGCCGAGGCGGCCTGGCGCGATCCCACTGCCTGCGCGGGCGTCGGGAAGTTTCGACAGCCCGCGCACGAACGCGGCAGCCATGGCCCCGGTCCCGAGAATGCCCCAGCGGATGGGTGTGTTCATAAGACTTGCTTCTCAAATCTTGCTCGATGCGTTTCCAGGCATCTCGCATGGCAAGCTGCTTCGCCCGACCGCGGTCCCGGGAGGTGCCCGGAGCCCTTGGCCCGGGACGGGGTCCGTGCGACTCTGCGGGCACCCGGCTCAGTCGTTCGCCCAGGGCATGGGCAGCATGGGGTCGAAGCGGGTGGTCAACGGTCGGGGACATCCCATGCCCTGAGGATCTTGCAATGTGAGCACGATCTCATTCACATGCAGCGAGAACTGGGGAGAAAGCCGACAGGGCGCCGGTCTCGGATCGCCTCGGCAAGCTCGGCGACTCCACGGCAGAAGTCGATGCGGTTGGCCCCGGGCACCTCGGAGCGGAAGTCGGGGCGCCGGACCAGCGGCAAGCGCCGGGGCCCCAGGCCCAGGAGGCGAGCCAGGGCCGGATGCCGCTCGGCCCGGAACGACCACGGGGTCCAACGGCTGAGGGAGATGGGTGACCCAAAGTTCCAGCCCTCCTTGACCGTCAAGCTCCCCGCGTCGCCGAACAGTCGAAGCGAGTGGTCGTGCGACCCGATGATACTGCATGTCAGCCGCGCCACGAGCCCCGAAGCGAACCGGATACAGCCGCTCGAGAAATCGGGAGTATCCGGGGGCTCGAGCGGCTCGCCGGTCCCCTTGTCGAGGATCTGGCACGAGGCGAAGGACGTCACTGACTCGGCGGGGCCGAACATCGCAGCCAACCAGGTCACGTAATAGCCGGCGTGCTCCAGCGTGCAGCCGACCTCGAACTCGTCCTTGTAAGGCCAGGGATTCTTCGACGCGCTGATCCAGGTCTGATACTTCTCCCGGTGGACCATGCCATCGTCGAGCTCGGCGTAGGCCAGGCGGACCTGACCGACACGCCCCTTGCGGATTGCCTTCCAGAGGGTCTGCGCGGCTTCGCCCAGGACGGTGCATGGCGCCGAGACGATCTGGAGGCCCAGCCGCTCGGCCAGCGCGACGAGCTCGACGGCCTGAGGCCAGGCGGTGGCGAGCGGCTTCTCGCTGTAGACGTGCTTGCCGGCCTCGAGACAGGCGCGGGAAACCTTGTAATGGCTTCGCGGGTTGGTGAGGTTGAGGACGAGCGGAACGTGCGGATCCTCGAGGATCGCGGCGAGCGAACCGTAGTCCCTGGTGGAATGAAAGGCGGCGAAATGCGTGGCACGCGCACCATCCCGGTCCGTGACCCCGGCCAGTTCCAACTCGGGATGATGCGCGAGCGTCGCGAGATAAAAGTCCGCTACGTACCCACAGCCGACGATCGCGATCCGCACGTTGGCCCCTCCGCTCCTCTCGGCCTGACAGCCGCTCCCAGGTTCTCCGGCTGCGCGTTCCCTGAACTGCAAGAGCGTACGACCGCCCCTCAGAGAGGACCGGGGCGAGTGCGAATTCGTCGCCTGGTCGCCATGAGGTTGGCCACCCTCGCGTACGTTGGATGCCCGATGCCGTAGAATTGCTCTACGGCATCGGACAATCGAACGCGGCGGTCCCGAGGGAATCAGCCCGGTCAGGCGATCATCTTCTCGGCGTGAGGGATGGCCTCGGCGTGGGAGATGGTCAACAGGTTGGAACTCCCCTTGGGGTGCGCACTGATGTTGTTGGCGTGGCCGTTGTTGGTGAGGGTGAAGCAACCGTTCTCCGCCATCGTCTCGGCGTGAGAGATGGCCTTGGCGTGGGGGTTGGCCTCGGCGTGGGAGTTGGTCAACAGGTTGGAACTCCTCATGGAGTGCGCACTGATGTTGTTGGCGTGGCCGTTGTTGGTGAGGGTGAAGCAACCGTTCTCCGCGTGGCGAACCAACTCGGTGAACACGCCTCCGAGTTGGACCAGTTCCGCGAAGGTGCCGGTCTCGGCGATCCGCCCCTCGTCGAAGACGAAGATGCGCCCGGCATCTATCAGGGTCGAGAGCCGATGCGCCACGAGGATGACCGTGCGGTCAGCCCGCGCGGCATTGATCGCCTTCTGGACGTTCCGCTCGCTGATGTTGTCCAGCGCCGACGTCCCTTCGTCGAGGATCAGGATCGGCGGGTTCTTCAGGAAGACGCGCACAGCGCGATCCGCTGCCGCTGGCCTCCGGAGAGGTTTTGGCCGCGTTCCAGGACGCGGGCTTGGTATCCGCCGGGCATCTCCTGGATCTCGTCGTGGATGCACGCCCTCCGGGCGGCATGCTCGATCTGTTCCAGGGTGGCGCCCAGGGTGAGATCGATGATTGATGTAACAGCGGTGATGACCCGGCCCTTGTCGCTCCTAGTAAGCTCGTGGGGAGGCCACAAGCTCTCGAGCTGCTTCCTGAGATCTTCGATTTGCCGGGCCTGTTCCGTCAGCCTCTTCTCATCAGCGTCCACGACCACCTTGCCATCATCATCGAAGATGCGGAAGTGGAGCACCTGATCCACGACGGCCACGATGATCAGACTTTGGCCCGCTGTCGGGATCTCACTCACGTCGTTCACCGAGGACATCAATCGTAGGTCAAACCCGGCGCCCTCGTTCCCATACGCGATGTTCTCGGCGATCGTGCCCGCGAAGACGAAGGGGTTCTGGCCAACGTAGCCGACCAGCCGGCCGATCGCCTCGCGCGAGACGCACTCCAGCGGGACGCCGCCGAGCATGACCGAGCCGCTGCTCGGGTGCGTCAGCCGCATGACCACGCGGAGCCAGGTCGATTTGCCGCTCCCGGAACGGCCCGCCACGCCGATCGTCTCGCCGGGCCAGATCGACATCGAGACCCCATCCAGGGCGCACTTGTTCCCGCGGGTGTGACCGACGATTGATGTGACAGCGGCGATGACTTGGGCCTTCTCGCTCTTGGTAAGCTCGTGGGGAGGCCACAAGCTCTCGAGTTGCTTCCTAAAATCTTCGATCTGTTGGGCTCGTTTCTTCAGCCTCTTCTCATCAGTGTCCACGACCACCTTGCCATCATCATCGAAGATGCGGAAGTGGAGCACCTGATCCACGACGGCCACGATGATCAGACTCTGGCCCGCTTTCGGGATGCCACTCACGTCGTTCACCGAGGACATCAATAGTAGGTCACACCCGTTCCCGCGATACGTCACCTGGAGACCCTCGGCAACGAACAGGGGGGCGCCGTGGTCGAGCCGCGGCTCGCGGATCTCCTTTGGATAGAACGAGCGGTCGATCGGCTTCGCCAGCATCTCCAGGAGGTCGCCCATCCTCAGGCTACTCTCGTGCGCCTCATCGACGAAGCGGTGGATCTCGTGCAACGGCGACATGATGTTGAGGAACAGGATCGAGAACATCATGATGTCGCCGTAGCCGATCGACCGCTGGAAAAAGAGGTAGATCGCGAAGGCGATGACCAGCAGATGGAAGATCGCCTCGTTGAGCGCCTTGCCGCTGCCGAAGAGCGACATCTCGAAGTGGTGGCGGATCTCCTTCACACGCCGCTGTTCGGCCGTCATCTCCACGCGGCGGAGTTCCTGGCGGTGAGTGTTGGCGGCGCGAACGTAGTCGATCCCGGTCAACTGCTCGACGACCGTGCCGTCCATCGCCTCCCGGCTCCGGAGCAGCCCCAGGCGAATCCCCTTCTGCGTGATCAACTGCCAGATCGTCAGCAGCACTGAGACCGGAATCACCCCAGCCATGATCAGCGCGATCCTCGGCTGCTTCGACAGCGCTGCCATCAGCGCGAAGCCCCCTGTGAAGGTCGCCGGAAAGAAGTCGAGGAAGCTGATCCGGAGGAACCGCACGTATCCCTCGATACTCCGGTGGATCCGGCCGTGGAGGGCGCCCACCTGCTCGTGCGAGAGCGTGGAGAGGTCAATCTTCATCAGGTGGGAAACGATGACGACACAGAGATTTTTGTCAATCCGCGCAGGTGTTCTCTACCAGGTATCTCCGCAGCACGTTCAACGATTCGCGGACGATGTAGCCCAGTCCCATGAGAGAGAGATAGATGATGACGATGCGGGTCAGACCGGGCCTCGGGCTCGCTTCGGGGGGATCGTGTCGATCAACTGCCCGAGGAGCACGGGGAGAGAAGTGTTGGCGGCGCTGGCGAGACTCATGACGAGCACCGCGGCCGTCAGTGTCAGTTTCTGAGGCCAACCGATGAGACGCCACACTTGCCGGCCCCGCGTGGCGATCGTCGTGACCTCGCGCCAAAAACCCTGAGACGCCTTGTCCTGCTCTTGGCCCATGGTGATCCCTACTCGGAGATGGTCGCCGAGGATTCACCTCGGCATAGAGGCGATCGGCGGCTTGCCCGAGGAGAAAAGGTGGGGAAGTATGAAACGGTTTGGTATTTGGGGGCAAATCGGCGGTTCAAGTTGGCGAAATCCCCGACGGTCTGTCCACATCCCGTCTGAAATCGCGCTGTGATTGAGGGGCAATCGATGTGACAAGAGCCCCTCACCCGAACAGTCGAAATTCCCCTGCACTTCAAATGAACTACGGGATTCCGAGGCCGGGACGCTAAATCGAGATTCCGGTTTCTTGCGAATGGGGCCTTTCCCTCAAAAAAACGCCGGGATTGATGAAGGAGTTCAGAACCTGGAGCCCAAATCGAGGGGACGATCCCTGTCCCCGGCCACGAGTCCACCGCAAAGATTCGTCGGTACAAATTCGCATAGCCGAGTTTGTGGACGACGGGGATCTTCAAGCGCCGTGCCGAAATTTCGCGTACTAGCTGTGGGTAGGGACCGTCGTGCCACCTTAAGGCCGTCCCTTGGAGGGGATCGAGGATGGGAAATCCACGGCAATTCTCATACCCTTCTTCCTGTGCCTGATGCCGATGAAGGAACGGAAGGGACGCCGAGGGTACCGCCCGACCCGGCGGAGAACTCTGGACAAAACCAAAGGTCGCATGCTTAATGGGAGGCAGCAAACACGGATTGCACGAGCGGTTGGGCCGGTCCCGAATGCGACGCGACGACAGACCGGACGATCGCGACCGAACCCCGTCCCTGGCGGCGGGCGGCTTTACCTTGAGAAGGATCTCGTTTTATTTGAAGAATGCTCTTGCAAACGGCACGTTGTTTGCACTCTAATAGCCTTGTGTTCGGCTCGCCAGGGCTGACGCAAGGGAACGGAGCTCTAATGCGAGATAAAACACCCATGTCAATCTTGAGCAAAGAAGAGACGAACCTCGTCCATTCGCCACCTGCCCTCAATTCGGGCCATGAGAGCCTCAAGCAGGAGAGAGACCATGAGGGTCGCGGCCTGACACGGATTTCGGCGTCGGCGCCGGAGGAATCGCTGGTGATCGACGATCGTTCCGAGTTGACTCCTGCCCAGATGGTGGAAAGCAAACTGGTGAGCCTGCTCCAGGGGGCGACGCTCCCGGTCAGCCACCTTCAGATGAGAGGTCTCCTGCGAGGCCGGCGGGGAGTCTGATCACACGATCAGGCTCTGCATCGCCCGGCTTGTCAAGCTTACAACTTCGTACAATCTCCGGACTGAGGGATGGATGTCGCCGCTGTCGGCGGGCGACAACGGATCTGGGTTGCACTTGTGAACTCTGGCAGATCGTGATCTGGGGGACCCTCTCGTGAGGGTCCTCCCTTACCTCCCTCTCTGATGACGAAACGATATGAAGCCCAAGGGGAACGGGTGCCCAGATACTGTGGCACGGTTCCCCTTGGCTATGTATCCCTCTGATTCCAAATCGGTTCCGTCGCACGGTTCGACCCGTCCGGGTATGGGCCGTGGGACCCTTCGAAGGATCATCGAGCCGCTTCACGGCGATGCGGTGCGCTCACCCGGAGGATCGGGAATTGGAAATCTCTTTCCAATTCCTAAAGACCGCGCGCGAACCCCCACGCGGCGAATGTTGCGTCCTTTGCGCTGCGTCTTCCAGGTCTCTGATGCCGGCATCCCAGGAGGGAAGGAGGCATTGCAACTGGCTCATGGCGGCCCCGCATGCACCAGGAGATTGGGGGAACTCGCGCGAAGCCCGAGAGATTCAGCCTCCTCCTCCTGAGCGGGAGTATAGCAAACCGGTGATCCCAGGGAAGGGTAACCCGACGCACGATCCCTCGCATGCCGGGTGGGTCGTCGGGCCGAGGCGCTCATCGAGGCGGCGACGGGATCGACCGCAGACCCATCGATACCCGGACCTCGTGGTCCTGACCGTCATCAACCAGCTCGATGGCGTCCGCCTCGAGGAGTTTCCCATCGAGCATCAGGGACCGTACTCCCCGCTCGACCCCGTTCGGATTTTCGATCGTGATACGGTAGGTCGTCGAGCGGTGCCGATAGGAGACCTCGAAACCTGCCCAGTCGCCGGGGATGCACGGGTCGAGGAGCAGGCGGCTCCCCCGGAGCTGGATGCCGAGGATGGCTTCCAGACCCACGCGGTAGAGCCAGGAGGCCGAGCCGGTGTACCAGGTCCAACCACCCCGGCCGGTGTGGGGCGGCCGGCCGTAGACATCGGCCACGACCACGTAAGGCTCGACCTTGTAGCGCGCCACTGCCTCGGGATCGGAGGCATGGTGGATCGGGTTCAACAGGTCGAACAACTCCAAGGCGCGCCGGCCTCGCCCCAGGAGGGCGGTTGCGAGCACGACCCAGGTCGCCGCGTGAGTGTACTGGCCGCCGTTCTCGCGGATGCCTGGCACGTAGCCCTTGATGTAGCCGGGCTGGAGCGTCCCCTGGTCGAAGGGCGGCGTGAACAGCAGGATCAGCCCGTCGTCGGGCCGGACGAGCCGGTCCTCGACGGCCTCCATCGCGCGGCGGGCGCGTGGGGTCGGCGGCGCCGGAGATCACGGCCCACGACTGCGCGATCGAATCGATCTGACACTCGTCGTTCTGCTCCGAGCCCAGCGGGGTCCCGTCGTCGAAGTAGGCGCGACGATACCAGCGGCCGTCCCAGGCCGTTGCCTCGACGGCGTCGCGGAGCCGTCTGGCCTCGTCACGGCAGCGGGCGACGCGCTCCGCGTCGCCCCGGGCCTCGGCTAGCTCGGCGAAGCGTTCCAGGCCCGTCAGCAAGAACCAGGCATCCCAGACACTCTCGCCCTGACCCTCGGCGCCGACGCGGTTCATGCCGTCGTTCCAGTCACCCGTGCCCATGAGCGGCAGGCCGTGGGCGCCGAAACGCAGGCCGTGATCCAGGGCGCGGACGCAATGGTCGTAGAGCGTGTCGGACTCGTCGGCCGTGGTCGGAAGACCGTAGTCATCCTCTTGGTCGGGCCGCAGGAGGGGGGCCTTGAGGTAGGCGATGCGCTCATCGAGGACGGTCTGGTCGCCGGTCGTGGCCACGTAGTGGCAGACAACAAACGGGAGCCAGAGGAAGTCGTCGGAGAAGCGGGTGCGGACGCCGCGGCCGGTCGGCTCGTGCCACCAGTGCTGGACATCTCCCTCATGAAATTGCCGGCCCGCCGCCCGCAGGAGGTGATTTCGTGCCTCACCCGGCGCCCGTAGACCAGCGCCATCGCGTCTTGGAGCTGGTCGCGGAACCCGTAGGCCCCGCCCGACTGATAGAGTGCCGAGCGCGCCCAGACGCGACAGCTCAACACCTGGTAGGGGAGCCAGCGGTTCAGGATCATATCCATGCCGGGGTTCGGGGTGTGGACCTGTACGGCGGTCAACATCCGCTCCCAGCGCACCTTGACCTCTTCCAGCGCAGCGCCGACCTGTTCCGGGGTGCGGTAGCGCTGGAGCAGGCGACGGACCTCGTCGAGCCCCTCGGCCTCGCCAAGCACGAAAACGATCTCCTTCTCCTGGCCCGGTCCGAGGTCGAACTTGGCCTGGACGGCGGCGCAGGGGTCGGCTCCGGCGGTGGTGCGGCCCGACAGCTCGATCCGGCCCAGCGCGGCGGGCGTGGCTGTCGAGCGGTTCCGGCCCAGGAACTCGACACGACTGGCCGTCACTGTCCGGGGCCGCGCGTTGACGTCGGCGAAGGCCACGCGCGAGGCGTAGTCGGGGTTGAAAGCGTTGTGCGCCAGCAGGGCGCCGCTTTCCGGGTCGATCTCGGTGATGATCTGCATCGGGGCCTGGTCGCGGAGCGTGCCCAGGACCCATTCGGCGTAGAATGTGGCCGAGAGGTGCCGGGGCCGGTCGGACGGGTTCCTCACCCTCAGCCGGATGAGCTTGATCGGGTCGTCGGCGGGCACGAACAGGAGCAGCTCGTGCATCAGACCATGGCCCTGCCGCTCAAAGAGCGTGTAGCCCTGGCCGTGTCGGACGATGGTCGTTGACTCGGACGGAATGGGCAGGGGGGTCGGGCACCAGACCTCACCGCTGGCCTCATCGCGGAGGTAGACCACCTCGCCCGGCGCGTCGGAGACCGGGTCGTTGTTCCAGGGGGTCAGGCGGTTGGCCTGGCTGTTGCCGGCCCAGGTATAACCCGACCCCGCCTCGGAGATGAGGAAACCGAAGAAAGGATTGGCCACGACATTGATCCAGGGCGCGGGGGGTAAGATCGGCCGGGAGATGCTCCCGCGGCCGATCCCTAACCGGCCGTTACGCCGGACCTCGTTCCTCGAGGCGGCCCGGATGGTCACGCAATACTCGCGCCCGTCCGGGGTGAATCCCCCCAGGCCGTTGTCGAAGAGCAGGTCGGAGGGTGTCTGCAGTTCGGTCTCGTGCCATTCCGAGCGGGCCCGCGTCGTGACCAGGGTTTCCGGGAGCGGCAGGACGCGATCGATGCGGTCGAGCTGGCCCGCCAACGGGCCCCGATCGCCGATGAGCACGACGCGGGCCGCCGCCTGGAGCAGGACCTTGTCTTCGTCGGAGATTTGCTCCGCCAGCCGCACGAAGCTGCCGCCCGGCTTGTCCGTCAGATCGTGCGTGTTGCTCGCCCGGATCAACTCCGAGAGGGTCCGATATAGCTCATTCAGGTAGCTGACCGGTTGCTCGTCGAGGATCACCAGGTCGAACACGAGCCCTTTAAGGCGCAGGTAGTCGTGCGCGACGACCATCTGGCGGGCGAGCGGCAGCTCATCCATGCCGGCGACCCGGACCAGGACGATCGGCAGGTCGCCCGAGATCCCATAACGCCAGAGCGCCGGAGTCGCTTGCCGGTTGGCGGTCAGCACGGGGGGGCTAGCGCGGGCGCCGAGCCGGCGTAGATGATGTGCGCGGCGAGGCGCTGGTAGAGGTGCGCGTCCTCGGGCAACCAGTGCTGGAGCTGGTGCTCCACCTGGCAGTGTGCCCAGGACAGCTCGAAAGTCCGGGCGACGGCGCCGATTTCCCGGAACTGATCGGCCAGCGCCACCGCTTCGCGCGCGAGTCGGCGAAGGCCGTGGTGAACGCAACGACCGCCAAGGCGCCCGGCTCGATCCGGACATGGCGTCGGAGGCTCAGGATCGGGTCGAGGACCGCGCCGGTCGTGCCGGAGAGGATCGCCTCCGGGTCCAGCGCGGCGGGGCTAGCCGGCGTCCGGCCGCGCCCGAGGAAGCAAGCGCGATCGGTCTCGAACTGGGGCTCACCCTTGGCCGGGTGGTCCGACGCCGCGACATGGAGGGCCCAGACTGGCGCCTGTTCGGCGCACGCGGGCGGCGGCGGCAGAGCAGCGCCCCGGTGCTGGGCACCCACTCGGTCTCCAGGAACAGCTTGCCGAAGGCCGGGTGCGCCAGGTCGTCGCGCTGGGGGGCCAGGACGACCTCGACGTAGCTGGTCAGCTCCAGCTCGCGCGGCCGGCTGTCGCGGTTGATCAGCGTGACGCGGCGGACCTCGGCGAGGCTCTCGGGAGAGACGGTCACCTCCATGATGGTCTCGATTCCCTCGTCGAGCCGCCGGAACATGGCCTTGTCGGCGGCGAAGATCACCTCGTAGTCGTCGGCGGTCCGGCAGGTCGGTTGGTGGCCGGCGGACCAGACGATCCCGCTGGCGAGGTCGCGGACGTAGACGAACTGCCCCCAGGCGTCCCATGTGGCGTCCTCGCGCCAGCGGGTCACCATGAGCCCGCGGCAGGTGCTGTATCCCGACCCGGCGTTGCTCAGCATCACGCTGTATTGGCCGTTCGAGTGCAGGTAGGTGCGGGGGACGGGCGTGCTCGGCGTGATCAGTCGCCGACTCAACAGGGGCATTCCTCCGCGGGACTCCTCCGTGGACGTTTCATCGACCTTAGAGGGCTCGACCAGCGGGACGCCACGCGGCACGCGCTCCTGGAGGAGCAGCTCGACGGCGCGGACCATCGGCTCGGCCAGAAAGCGGCGGGGCATCGGCTCGTCGAGCACGGCGTTGCTCAGCGCCACTAGGCTCATGCCCTGGTGGTGCGCCATGTACGACCGCACCACGGCCACGCGCCGGCCTTTGGGCAGCCGTTCGGGCGTGTAGTCCATCGCCTCGTAGAAGCCGTACGCCCCCTCGCCCCCGTCGGCGGCCATTCGCCGGAAGTTCTCCAGCGCCTTGGACGGCTGGACCATCACCGCCAGCGCCGTGGCGTAGGGCGCGATCACCAGGTCGCGGGTCAGGCCACGCTTCAGTCCCAGCCCCGGCGTGCCGAATGCCTGGTAATGGTAATCGCCGTCGACGGTGAAGGCGGCGAAAGACGATTCGGAGATCCCCCAGGGGATGCCGCACTGCCGGCCATATTCGATCTGCCGGGCGACCGCCGTCCGGCACGCCTCGGCCATCACCGTCCCGGGCAGGCTCCGCAGGAGCAGGCGGGGCATGAGGTATTCGAAGATCGTGCCGCCCCACGACATCAGGCCGATCTGCCCGGCGGCCTTGATGTAAGGCCGGCCGAGCTGGAACCAATGCCGCCGCGGCACGTCGCCGCGCGCGATGGCCAGGTAGCTGGTCAGGGACGACTCAGAGGCCAGCAGGTCGTAACAGGCGTCGTCGAGCCGGCCCTGCATCAGGTTGCACCCGATCGAGAACAGGTGGCGCTCGGACTTGTAGAGGAACGCGAAATCCATCTCGCCGGCCAGGATGTCGGCGCGCTCGACGAGCCGTTGGCAGCGTTCCCGGAGGTCTGTCGCCATCGATTCGCGGACGGCCTTGGTCAAGTCACGGAGCCGCTCGGCGAGTCGGCCCTGGCCGGCGGCTTCCAGGCTGGAGATCTCCAGCGCGTCGAGGTCCGCCAGAAGTGCTTCGGACCGGGAGGTGATCGCGGCGACGCCGGTCACGGAGAGGAGCATGACCTGGACCGCCGTCCAGCGCCGGGCGAACTCGTCGTTCAGCCGGGGGAATGTCGCGAGATCCTCCTGGAACGCGCTGAGAGGGGCCAGCCAGGGCGCGATCGCGGCGACCTCGGCGCGGCGATCCCAGACCTGGGCGGCGAAGCGGCGTGCCCAGGCCTCCAGGCCCTCGGGGGCGCCTTCGACGGCCTCGGTCAGCGCCCGGACCCGGCCGAGCAACCCAACCGCTAACCAGTCTAGCTTGCCCAGCCACTCGTCCCAGCCGAGCAGGTCGCCGGGTTCGTTGTCCAGATGGCGACCGATCTCCCGGAGGTCCGCGTCGAGGGCCTCGAGCAGCTTGACCGCGTCCGGGGCGGCGGACCGCCTCGCGCCCCGGAGCGCGTCGGCGAAGAGGCCGAGGGTGTCGGCCAGCCCACGCCGCAGCGACAGCCCAAGCACCGGCTCCTCGGCCTTCTCGATCAGGCCCTGCTTCAGCGCCACGAGGCAGCCCATCAGGTTGCCGCTATCGACGGTTGAGATGTATGTCGGGTGCAGCGGGCTCAGGGTCCTCGTGTCGTACCAGTTGTAGAAGTGGCCCCGGTGCCGCTCCAGCTTGTCGAACGTCTCGAACACCCTCTCCAGCCGCTTCAACAGGGAGCGCAGGCCGATGTAGCCGAAGTCGTGCGCCGAGAGGGTCGAGAGCAGGAGCAGGCCCATGTTGGTTGGCGAGGTCCGATGGGCCACGCGGCCCTCGGGCTCCTCCTGGTAATTGTCCGGGGGCAGCCAGTGGTCCGCGTCGCCGACGAAGGTCTCGAAAAAGTACCAGGTCCGGCGCGCGACCCGTCGCAGCGCGTTCCGCTCGTCGTCGGTCAGCGGCGCTTCGGTGGCGCGGCGCGGTTGGCTGACCCACCACGCCACGACGGGAGAGAAAAGCCAGGCGGCCAGGATCGGCCCCGCCGCCGCGAGGGTGGCCGGATGGATCCACGCCACCGCCAGGCCGATCACCGCCGCCAGGGCCGATGCCGGCCACATGCTCACGACGAAGCTTGGCAGGTCGTTCTCCAGCCTTCGCTCCGCCGCCGCGGCGGTCTCCCATTCCAGCAGGCAGCGGCGGGAGATTTTCAGACGCACGAGCGTGCGCACGGTTGCGTCCACCGCCAGGCGGGCCTGATCGGCCAGGAAGGTGAGTGAGAGCAAGACCTGCTTGGCCGTCGCCCACAGGTCCTCACGGCCCTGCCAAAGCGCCTGCGGCGCCCGCTGCTTGATCGCCGCGACCAGCGTGCCGGCGGACTGCTTGATCAGGGGGAGGGCCATAACCGCCAGTGCCAGCAGGGTGAAGAGCCACGGCGAGCCGGGCAAGACCGTCCAGCCCAACGCCAGCAGCACGAGCAGGGCGGGCGGGATCAAGCTCCGGCGGAGGTTGTCGAAGACCTTCCAGCGCTCCGGCGCCGGCAGCGGGTTCTCCCGAGTCCCCTCGGAGGTCGGCACCCGGCGGCCGAGCCAGGGGAGCAATTGCCAGTCGCCGCGGATCCAGCGGTGCTCGCGGCGGGCATAGGCGTGATACCGCGCCGGGAAGTCATCGAAGATCTCGATGTCGGTGACCAGGCCGCACCGCGCGTGGTTCCCCTCGATCAGGTCGTGGCTGAGGATCTGGTTCTCCGGGAAGGTGCGCCCGGTCGCCGCCTCGAAGGCGCGCACGTCGTAGATACCCTTGCCGGTGAAGGTGCCAGACCCGAACAGGTCCATGTAGGTATCGGAGACGGCGTTCGCGTATGGGTCGATCCCCCCCGAGGAGGCCAGGATGGCAGCGAACCGCGACCGCGTCGCCGCCATCAGATGGAAGCTGACCCGCGGTTGCAGGACCCCATACCCTTCGACCACGCGGCCTTGCACCGGGTCGAAGCGGGGCTGATTGAGCGGGTGCGCCAGCGTGCCGACAAGCCGCTGGGCCGTGTCGCGCGTCAACTGGGTGTCGGCGTCGAGCGTGATGACGAAGCGGGCCGGGGGCAGTGACGCCGGGTCGCCGCTGAGGACGGCGTAGCTCGTGTCGCGCGCACCCAGGAGCAGCCGATTGAACTCCGAGAGCTTGCCACGTTTGCGCTCCCAGCCCATCCAGCAGCCCTGGATTGGGTTCCAGAGCCGACGGCGATGGAACACGAAGAACTTGTCCGGACCGCCGTTGCTGTAGCGCTCGTTCAGCGCCTTGACGCCGTCGAGGGCGGAGCGGACATACTCCTGGTCCTCGGGCATGTGCTCCTCGGGGGCGTCAGCGAAGTCGGTCAGCAGGGCGAAGCGGAGTTGCGGGTCGAGGTTGGCGAGGTAGTGCGTCTCCAGGCGATCGAGCAGCACCCGCGCGCTTTCAGGCTGGACCAGCATACTGGGCATGACGACGAACGTGGTGCAGTCGGGGGTGATCCCTGCTTTGAAATCGACCTTGGGCAAAGTCCGGGGCGGCAGGAGCAAGGTGATCACGTGGTTCACCAGACCGACGGCCAGCTCGCTCATCGGCAGGAGCAAGACCAGAAGGAGCAAGGCCCATTGCCAGGCGGCGGCCGTGCCTCCGCCGAGGAGGATCGCCAGCACCGAGAGGGTCAAGAGCACCACCAGCAGCGCGACGATCGACCCGAAGTAGGCGGTTCGAGGATTCCCCAGGGCGAAATCGTGGAGTCGTTCACCCCACTTGGGATGGTAGCCGAATTCCTCCTTGAGCGCGAACTGGCCCGCATCGATGAGGTAGTAGCCGACGTGGCCCTTCGCTCCGCCGGCCTCGAGGCCGGCCTTCGCCCGCTCGACTGCGCGCCGGGCCACGTCCAGCTCGTCGGAGTCCGACCCGCGCCGATCTTCTCGACGACCCGGCGATAGTGGTCGCGGGTGGCGAATTCCTGCCGCGCGTAGACCCGTCCGGGGTCGTCGCGGAGGATCGCCTCGACCAGGCTGTTCCGCTCGAAGAAGATGTTCCAGTCGAGCGCCGAGAGCAGTCGGAGGCTGGTCACGCAGTTGCCCAGGGAGACCTGGCCGGCGGCCTGGCGGCGATGCTCGCGGCGGAGGACCTCGTTGGCGTCGAGGTGGCGCTCGGTGAGCCGGGACTCGATCTCCGAGAGAACGGTGGCGGCCTTCGGACCCTGGTCGCGCAAGACCTGAATCAGGCGGACGACGAAGGCGTCGGTCAGGCGAGGGAGCGAAACCGGCGGGGCCGACGGGCTCCCACCCTCCTCCGCGCCGCGATCTGCGACCCCCGCCCCGGCGGGCAGATACCGGAACGCCCAGAGGTCGGCCTGCCGGTGCTCGTCCCAGCTCCGCGACACCTGATCAGCGATTCGCCGAAGGTTCTCGATCAGCGCCAGGCGAAGCATCGTCGGTACGGCCCAGAGTTCGCCGATGGTCAGCGGGGCGATCGTCTGGAAGGCCTGCACGTACCGGGTGATCCGCGCTTCGTCCAGGCCGCTGTCGGAGTGTGCCACCAGCGCCAGGGCCAGCGCGAAGACGCGAGGATAGCCGGCCAGGGGTCCGGCGGCCAGCTTGGGCAGCTCCGAGTAATAGCCGCCCGGCAGGTCGTGCTCGACCTCGCGGAGCGTATCCTCGATGATGTGGAAGTTGTCCGTGAGCCAGTCAGCTTCGAGGCTCCGGTGTCGGCCCCGCGCGAAGTCCTCGACGATCTCGCGGTGCGCCTTGACCAGCACGCGGCCGTTTTCCGCGAACCGGCGGAGCAGGGGGGTGCCTATGCGGGGTGGAGGGGCCAGCTCGGAGACCGTCGCCAGGTTTCGGGCGTGGGCCTCCAAGTGCTCCAGGCCGAACAGTTCGGCCCGGATCGGCTCCTCCCCGTGAGGATCGATGAATGGTTCGGCCGCACATTCAGGGCGGGACGGGATTTGCGCGGCAGGTTCTTCGAGGAAGGTGCTCATTATCAATGCCATTTCCCAGGTCGCTTTGTCCGTGTGAGCCGAGCGCCGGTCCGTGCGCGGAGGGTGTTTCATCGGGTATCCTTCCGGAGAGTGGGTAAGGAAGGTGATTCGACTAGGGACTCCGTGACGATCCTCGCCCTACCCACATCTGTCGGAAGCCAGCCCTTTCCCGGCTGGGACATCGCCATCAGATCGTAATAAAAGGGAAAAATTCGGAGAGAGCCAGTCCGGGATGCCGGGCCACCGAATCCCGGTGTTCATATCCCTAAGTTGTTTTCTACATAAGCTTTGGGTCGAGTTCTCGGGAGAAGGAATGGAGACGTGGAGTGCCGGCGCCGAACTTCACGCCGCGCCATTGCCGGAGGATGATCTTCGCGGGATGCGGACGACGTGATTGGGAGCCGTTCCGAGGAGGGATGAGAGTCGTCTGCGCCGTGCCGCCCGATCGGTGCTGGGAGGGACTCTCCGCCCGCACCTCCACCGGGCGAGCCAACGGGCCGATCATGCCGAATTCCTCATCATGTCGAGAGAACGAGTTCCCCTTCCCTCCACGCTGAGCCAGAAGGGATTCATGATGCAAGATCACTGCCCTCGTTTCCAGCCCTCTTTGATGATCAGCCCCTCGGGAGCAGCCTCGGCACATCACCACAATCCTCATTAAAACAAACGAGAGACACTTTGAAAATCGCCCGTTTCTGCTTCGAGTGGCCTGAGCGTTGCGAGGCCCACCGGGTCAGGCGTGGGGTTCTCGCGGGGCTCGGCCCACCCTCCGAAATCCCCATGCATCACTTCGTGCCTTATTTCGGCGGGGAAGCGGCAAGGACCCCGCACGAGTCCCGGGATTTGGATCGGCGTCGGTGCTGTGATGAAGTTACGGAGAGATCGTGACTTGCGATGATCAATCGATCGGCTCGACCTGCCAATCTTCGAGATCGACGGTAGCCCCACGGACGAGGAACTGGACGACGGCCACGAACTTGTCGCGTTTGTCCCGACGGAACACCGTCCCCTCGATCCCGGTGAGCGGGCCGGTCTTGATCCGGACCCTGGCGCCGACGGGCATGACTGGCTCGGGCCTGATCGCCAGGCCCGACAAGAGCATCTGGTGGATCTGGCGGAGATCGTGCGTCAGCGCCACCTGGTCGGCGACCTCCAGCACGTTCGCCAGCCGGTTCCCCTTCAGCGCCTCGACCCGCTCGCGATCGTCGCCGAGGAGGAACAAGTAGCTGGTGAACAGGGGGATGATCGACCGGGTTTTCCGACCCTGAGGGGTCCGATCCTCGTGGACCACCTGGGGCAGGTAATAGGCGACCCCGCATGACCTCAGGTCACGCGCCACCGCCTTCTCCTGACGAGGCTTGGTATGCAGGCACCACCATCGGCCGCTTTGGTTAGCCCACAACTCATTGTCCTGCCAGAGGTTGGGGGGGAAAAGGTCCGGCTCGGCGGGGAGGATCGGCATGGTTCTATCCACAGGAGTCCTGAGAGGACAATCGGCGAAGTCGTGGGTGCATTCAGGTGAACCGGCGCAGCCGGTCGATCGTCTTGTTATCTTTTATCAAAGGAGAGATCGGGGTCAACCGGGGTCGGGGAAAAAGGGATTCAGGATATCTCATTGAAACCGATGGATTTGAGCAGCCGGGTCCTGGAAGTCCTTCGCAGGACCGTGCCGGACCCCCTGGCGCACGTGCGCGGCTCCCAGGTACACGCGGGAGGGCGTCGAATGGAGGATGGGGGATGAGGAGTCGTCGGATTCTTAACGCCTTATGCGGCGTGTTAACCCTGGACAAGCCGACGGGGATCACTTCGCGCGAGGCTGTGGACCGGGTCTCCAGGCCGCTCCGGGGTATCAAGGTGGGGCACGCCGGGACGCTTGACCCGCTGGCCTCGGGGGTCTTGGTGGTCTGTGTCGGCGCGGCGACTCGGCTGATCGAGTTCGTGCAGCGGATGCCCAAGATCTATCGCACGGTCGTCCGCCTGGGGGCCCGGAGCGACACACTCGACGCCGAGGGCCTCGTGGTCGCCGTCGAGCCGCCGTGCGTGCCGGAGGAGTCTGAGGTCCGCGCGGCCCTGGCGGGCCAGGTCGGCACGATTGCGCAGAGGCCCCCGGAGTTCTCCGCCCTGAAGGTGGCCGGCCGCCGGGCCTACGACCTGGCACGCGCCGGCCTGGAAGTCGACCTGGCCCCTCGGCCGGTGACGATCGACCGGATTGACCTCCTGGGCTATGCCTGGCCCCGGCTCGAGCTGGAGATCGCGTGCGGGAGCGGGACCTATGTCCGCTCGATCGCTCGCGATGTGGGCGAGGTGCTTGGTTGCGGCGGCCTGGTCGAGGTGCTGGTGCGGACCCGGATTGGCCCGTTCGCGCAGGCCAAGGCGAGCGACCCGCGCGCTTTCGGCGGAGTCGATCCCCGGCCTGCTGCGCCCGGCGGTGGAGGCGGTGGCCGCGCTGCCGTCGGTCTGGCTCTCGGCCGAGCAGGTCGCGGCGATCGCCCGGGGATGTTCGCTGAGCTCGCGGGAGCTGGCCGGCGCCGCGGTCCCGGGCGGCGAGATCGCGCTGCTCGGCCCCGACGGTGCCCTGGTCGCCATCGCCGAGAGCGAGCCCGAGCTCGGCAGGATCCACCCCCGCCGGGTGCTCGCAACGGGTTGACGGCGGATGTTTTCCGGAATCCGGCTGAACCATTCCGGCCGCGACGTCGAATATAAGAGGTAAGAAGCCTGTCTCTCGAGACATCTCGTCGCCGTCGTTGACGTGCGGGCGGGCAGGCATTAAGATTTGCTTGAGCTCCCCCATTTTCAATCCCGAGAGGGCAATTCCCACCTTGGTTGAACTCAAGAGTACCGTGCGTTTGGATCGTCGGGAGAGGTCGATACTGGTCGGGGTCATCCTGCCCGACAGCGAGGTTTCGCCCGACGAGCCCCTGGATGAGATCCGGGGCCTGGCCAAGACGGCCGGTTTGATCGTGGTCGGCGGCATGCTCCAGAAGCGGCAGCAAGTGGACATCGCGACCTATATCGGCTCGGGCAAGGTCGAGGAGCTCAAGGAGTTGGTCCAGGCGCACGAGGCCGACCTGGTCCTCTTCGACAACGACCTCGGCCCCGCGCAGACGAGGAATCTGGAGCGGCTCCTGGACGTCAAGGTGATCGACCGAACCGAGGTCATCCTTGACATCTTCGCCACCCGGGCCAGAACGCACGAGGCGCATCTGCAAGTCGAGCTGGCGCAACTGGAGTATGCGATGCCCCGGCTCAAGCGGATGTGGACCCACCTGTCGCGCTACAAGGGGGGGATCGGTGTCCGGGGGCCCGGCGAGAAGCAACTCGAGGAAGACCGCCGGCTCGTCGAGCACCGGATCCAGGATCTCAAGACGAAGTTGGCGAAGGTCCAGGCGCGCAAGGAACGCGAGGTCGCCAGGCGCGGTGACATGCTGACCGTCTCGCTGGTCGGCTACACCAACACGGGCAAGAGCACCCTGATGAATGCCTTGACCGATGCGGGCGTCCTGGTCGAGAACAAGCTGTTCGCGACACTCGACACCCGGACCCGGCAGTGGCGGTTCCGCGGGGGCGGGTACGTCCTCCTGTCCGACACGGTCGGATTCATCCGCAATCTGCCGCACGCGCTGGTCGCGTCGTTCAAGGCGACGCTCGAAGAAGCACGCCAGGCCGACCTGCTGCTGCACGTCGTCGACGCATCGAGTCCCGAGGCCGAGAAGCAGATCAAGGCGGTCAAGGAGGTGCTCGAGGAACTCGGCCTGGCCGACCATCCAACGATCCTGGTCTTGAACAAGGCCGACCGTGTCCCCGACCGCTCGTACCTCGACATCCTGAAGGCGCCTCACCTCGACTCGGTCACCATCAGCGCGGCCCGAGGCGAGGGACTCGACCGGTTGGAGCAGGCCGTCCGCGCGGCGCTCCACGAACGGGCGCTCGACGCCGAGATTGAGACGGGGATCGAGAACGGGCGCGTCCTGGCCTACCTCGCGCAGCACGCGCAGATCCACAACCGGGTCTATGACGAGGATCGCGTCGTGCTCCAGTGCCACCTCCCCCGCCGTTGCCTCGACTTCCTGAACGAGCACGGCGCCCACGTCAGTGCCAACGGGCATCGTCTCTACGCCTGATCCGCATCCCAGCAAGAAATGTGCGACGGACGGCGTGGCTTGGCCCAAAGCCTCTGGCACGGTCGCCCTTGGTGCTCGGCGAGCGCGCTTCCATCGGGGGCGATCACCGCTCATGAGTCCGGGGGCAGGTCCGCCGTGCAATGGGCACACTTCCGGGCGCGGCTGGGGATATTGGAGAGGCAGAACGGACATTCCCTGGTCGTCGATTCGCCCGGGTCGAGCCCCGCCACCTTCTTGAGCGCGCCGAACAGTTTCACCATGACGAAGAACAAGGCGAGGGCAATGATGAGGAAGTTCAAGGTCTCGCTGAGGAACGCGCCGATCTTGACCCGACCGAGGTGCCAGGAGCGATACTCGGCGCCGCTCGGGCTGATGTAGCTGAGCAACGGCATGAGCACGTTCTCGACCAGCGCGGTGATGACCTTGTTGAACGCGCCACCGATCACTACCGCCACGGCCAGGTCGATGACGTTGCCCTTGAGCGCGAAATTCTTGAACTCTTGCCAGAGAAGATTTATCCCGTTCATGGTCATTATCTCTCTGGAGGCATCGAGGATCGAGGGGCTCTACCATCTGTTATCGTCGAACAGCCGGCGGTCACGGGGTCTTGAAAGAGAAGAACACGCCGCCGCTCATGGCTCCGGCGACGGGTGCCGATCGGGCCGATCTCAAGCGGCCTCAGTCAGCGGCGGACGACGACTCCGGCCTCGGAATCCGGACAAGCCGAGCTGCAAGCCGTCCCCCCTTCAGGGGACGGTACTTGACTTGCCATCGGACGCATCCCCGGAGGATGGGCCGAGCATAGCAAGGCTCATCCTCCCGGGAAAGGGGTTCTGAACTCCCCATCGCGAGCCCTACCAGCTCCCTCCCTGGCCGCCATCGTCGTTACTGCCCCAGGCGCCGCCGGCGCCGGCATCTCGGTCCTGATCGTCAGTCTCTGAGAGCTCCTCGAAGCCTTCCGGGGCGGCATTCCCCCAATCACCCCCGGCTCCGGCGGAATCCTCGGCAGGCAGGGTTCCGCCATCGCCCCAATCGCCGCCGGTCCCACCGTTTCCCTGACCCCAATCATCTTCGCCGGCAGGACTCGCGGCGCTTGAGGTCGAGGAATCGCCCCAGTCGGCACCAGCGCCCGCGTTGGGGTCGTAGTTCTCGGGTGGAGGTTCGACCCCTCCGGGGGGCGGCGGGGCGGGGGGGAGGATTCCGCCGGGGACCGAACTCTGCGGGGGTAGGGGCTGGCCCTCGGGCGTGTGGGGGCGGCCGAACTTGTCGTAGAGGATGTTGCCCACGACGGCCCCCCCGAGGCCGCCCAGCATGCCGCTGACGAATCCGCCACCCTGCTGCGGCGGGGGAGGAGGGGCGCCGTAGCCGGCGGGATAGCCGCCCGCGGGAGAGCTGGGACCGGGACCGAGGCCGTAGCCGGCCGGGCCACCGACCGGAGCGGCGGGTCGAGGGCCTCGTCCGTAGCCCGGTTGGCCGCCGGGTGCGTATCCGGGCGCGGCCGAGGATGGAGGCGCGGGGGCGTAGCCGGGTGGAGGGGTCTGCGGCCCGGCGACCAGCCCGCGATCGGGCTGCTCCTGGGGACGACGGAAGGCTTTTCTGAGGAGCCAGAGGAGCACGAGCGCACCCAGGACCATGATAATCAGGGAGAACACGTTCATTCCTTTCTTGGCTGGGACGGCGCCGCCTCCGACCTTCTCCGGCGGCATCACGAGCGAGGGCGGCTTGTTCGACATCGCGCCGCCCTTGGATGTCGGAGCGCTCCCGGCGATCCCTGCCGCCGGGAGGGTCGCGTCGTTTGCGGGTGACGATCCCGTTGCTTTCCGGATCTCGTCCACGGTGGCGAGCAGGCCGCCATCGAAATCCTTGGCCTTGAACGCCTTCTCGAGCTCGCCGGTGAGGGACTGGATGCGCGCCTTGGTGAAGACGGGTCGGGCCGAGTCACTGGGTTCGGCCCAGAGCGTGCGCTCCTTCTTGGCGATCAGGATGTAGAGCCCGTGGATCTTCAACTCTCGGGCGGCGCGACGGCGCGCTCCCTGGCCGACGCGCCGTCGAGCGAGTCCACGGTCTCGATGGCGACTTGCCATCGATGGTCGCGCCGGAGGGCCTGGAGGGCCTCGTCGGCCTTGCGGGCCGCCTCCGGCGAGAACAGCTTGGCCTGGTCGCGCACACCGACGACCGGTTCTCCCGTCCTGGCCGCTCCATTCTTCCGGATCTCGTCCACGGCGGCGAGCAGGCCGCCATCGAAATCCTTGGCCTTGAACGCCTTCTCGAGCTCGCCGGTGAGGGACTGGATGCGCGCCTTGGTGAAGACGGGTCGGGCCGAGTCACTGGGTTCGGCCCAGAGCGTGCGCTCCTTCTTGGCGATCAGGATGTAGAGCCCGTGGATCTTCAACTCTCGGGTGCGCGTGATGGTGCGCTCCCTGGCCGACGGCGCCGTCGAGCGAGTCCACGGTCTCGATGACGACTTGCCATCGATGGTCGCGCCGGAGGGCCTGGAGGGCCTCGTCGGCCTTGCGGGCCGCCTCGGGCGAGAACAGCTTGGCGTGATCGCGCACTCCCGCCGGAGACGTCTGGGCCAGGCAGGGGACCAGCCCCTGGAGCGCGACCAGGGCCAGGCCGATTGGGATCATCCGGATCATCATCGAATCTCCCTTCACAGAAATTCGGACCTCAGCCGGTATCCAGGGTTCCGAGGGTGGAATCGTGCGGAGTGGGCGATTATTGCCGGGAACCTCTGCCAGGACCCCCACGATCCGGACCGGCCTCGGGCCACGTGCCGGCCCTCATCGTAGCAGAGGCGGGGACGCGAGGCGACGGACTCCGATCCGCCTTCCATTCCTTGCATCTCTTGTTCCCTTGAACAGTTTCCGGTGCCGAGGGATCTCCCTAGAATGAGGCCATTGCAACGTACGCGTCCCGAAGGTCGAGACATCCGGACGGCTCATGCGTTTGAACGTGAACGTCGGACCCACCTCCGAGCATGAGCTGTATCTTCGGCTTTTCATCACCAACGGCGGCGGCTGGTGATGCGACGGACTCCCTCGCTCTGCCGTCCCCGGATCGATCGTGCACGTCTTGATGATCCGAGGGTCATTCCCGCGGAAAATCGCTCGACTCCGCCCCGGCCAAGCCAGGGGACGTCGACTGCCCCTGCCGCCCCGGAGCGGGATCAAGGAGAATCCCTGAGAGGGAGGTCGTGAGGATGGAACATCTGGATGTTTCGCGCTGGCTCGCCGCGCTGGTCGTCATGCTGGGCACGGCCAAGGGGCTCGGCCTCTTGACCCGGCGGATCGGCCAACCGGCAGTCCTCGGCGAGTTGCTGGCCGGGGTGATCGTCGGACCCTCGGTCCTCGGCTTGATCGATCCGCGCGAGGAGATCCTGCAACTGTTCGCCGAGCTGGGGGTCATCATCCTGCTGTTCGAGATCGGGCTGGAGACCGACCTGCGAGCGTTGCTCAGGGTGGGGAGCGCGTCGGCCTCGGTGGCGCTCGCTGGGGTCGCACTGCCGTTTGCCTTGGGATATGCCGTCTGCCGTTTGCTCGGGCTCGACAACCTGGTGGCGCTCGTGGCGGGGGCCGCGCTGACAGCGACGAGCGTGGGGATCACCGCGCGGGTGCTCGCGGACCTCGGCCGGTTGCAGGACCCCGAGAGCCAGATCGTGCTCGGGGCGGCCGTCCTTGACGATGTCGTCGGGCTCGTGATCCTGACCGTCGTGGCAGGGCTGGCCCAGGGGCGCGCGGTAACCGTCGCCGGGGTGGCGGCGACCACGGCGGTTGCCTTCGGCTTCCTGCTGGCCACCCTGCTGCTGGGGCGGTTCCTGGTTCCGCCCGCGTTCCGGCTCGTGGCGCGGGTCGACCTGAAAGGGACGCGGACCATCGCGGCGCTGGTGCTGGCCTTCGGACTGGCGTGGCTGGCCGACCGGGCGGGCTCGGCGCTGATCATCGGGGCCTTCGCCGCCGGGCTGCTGCTGGCCGGGACGCCCCAGCGTCCTGAGATCGAGCGCGGGATCATCGCGCTGGGGCACTTCTTCGTCCCGCTGTTCTTCATCTCGGTCGGCGCGGCGGTGGATGTCCGGGTCTTCAACCCGCTCGATCCCGGCAACCGCGCGACGCTGCTGGCCGGCGGCCTGCTGATCGCGGCGGCGGTGGCGGGCAAGTTCCTGGCCGGCTTCGTCCCCTTCTGGTTCCACGGCCGCAAGAGCGTCATCGGCGTGGGCATGATCCCCCGGGGCGAGGTCGGGCTGATCTTCGCCCAGATGGGCCTGGCCAGCGGCATCCTCGACTCCAGGCTCTTCGGCGCGATCACGCTGATGGTGATGGTTACCACCTTCCTGGCACCGCCGCTGTTGAAGCTCCTGCTCACCGCCCGCCCGACCAGGAAGGGGCCGGGCGAGGCGGAGGAGGTCGAAGACCTGGTCACGATGCCGTGACCTGCCCGGGCTACGCCGTGCCCGCGACGGGGGCGGGTGAGGAGCTCTCCAGCCGGAACCAGAAGAACCCGTACGGCGCAAGCGTCAAGAAATAAGGAAGCTCCCCGATCGCCGGGAACGGCGTGTTGCCGGCCATCTCGACCGGCACCAGCCCCTGATAGGACCGCAGGTCGAGTTGGACCGGCTGCACGTGACGCGCCAGATTGTTCACCACCAGCGCGATCTCATCCTGGAACTTCCGGATGTACGCCACGATCTTCCGGTTCTCGCTCGGCACGAACTCCAGGCTGCCCCGGCCGAAGACCTTGTGATCCTTACGGACACGGATCATCTGCCGCAGCCACCGCAGCAGCGAGTGCGGCGAGCGAAGCTGCGCCTCGACGTTGACGGCCTGGTAGTTGTAACCCGGGTCGAGGATTACCGGCTGATAGAGCGTCGAGGGGTCGGCGCGGGAGAATCCGGCGTTGCGGTCGCCCGTCCACTGCATGGGTGTCCGAACGCCGTTGCGGTCGCCCAGGTAGATGTTGTCCCCCATCCCGATCTCGTCGCCATAGTAGAGGACCGGGCTCCCTGGCATCGTGAACAGGAGGCTGTAGAGCAGCTCCATCTGCGGCCGACCATTGTCCATCAGCGGCGTCAGTCGGCGGCGGATGCCCAGGTTGATCCGCATCCGCGGGTCCTTGGCGTATTCGGTGTACATGTAGTCGCGCTCCTCGTCGGTCACCATCTCGAGCGTCAGCTCGTCGTGGTTGCGGAGGAAGAGCGCCCACTGGCAGGTCGGCGGGATGGACGGCATCTGCGACATGATGTCGATAATCGGCCGGCTGTCCTCACGGCGGAGCGCCATGAACAGCCGGGGCATGAGCGGGAAATTGAACGCCATGTGGAACTCGTCCCCCGAGCCGAAATAGGGGAGCAGGTCGCTCGGCCACTGGTTGGCCTCGGCCAGGAGCAAGGTCCCCGGGTATCGCTCGTCAACGTACTGGCGCATCTGCTTGAGGAACTGATGCGTCTCCGGGAGGTTCTCGCAACTGGTCCCCTCGCGCTCGTAGAGGTAGGGGACGGCGTCCACCCGGAAGCCGTCGATTCCACGGTCGAGCCAGAAGCCGATGATGTCGAGCATCTCCCGGCGGACGGCCGGGTTGTCGAAGTTCAGGTCGGGCTGGTGGCTGAAGAAACGGTGCCAGAAATATTGGCGTGCGATGGGGTCCAAGGTCCAGTTCGACAGCTCGGTATCCTTGAAGATGATCCGGACGCCCTTAAAAAGCTCGTCGGTGTCGCTCCAGACGTAATAATCGCGCTTCGGCGAGTTGAGGTTGCGCCGCGCCTCCTGGAACCAGGGGTGCTGATCGGAGGTGTGATTGACCACCAGGTCGGCGATCACCCGGATGCCCCGTGCGTGCGCGGCCTTGGTCAGCGTCTCGAAGTCCTCGACCGTGCCGATGGCCGGGTTGATCTTGCGGAAGTCGGAGATGTCGTAGCCGTCGTCCTTCAGGGGTGAGGGATAGATGGGCATCAACCAGAGACAGTCTACCCCGAGGTCTTGCAGGTAATCGAGCTTGGAGGTCAAACCCTGGAGGTCGCCGTTGCCGTTGGCCGTCGAGTCGAAGAATCCCCGGACATAGACTTCGTAGAAGATGGCGTCCATGTACCACAGGGTGTCTGGATTGCTCATGCGTTGTCCTCCGAGGCTGCCGATCCGACTCGTCGTGGCGGCGAAACCCGCCGGTTCGTTGCCCCCTCCACCGCCCGATCCAGCCCCACGTCCGCTTCCTCGGCCGGTCGGCCAGCGGTCGGCTCTCCCCTCTCCTCTCGGCCCCACCTGTCGGACGTGCAGGGGAGGAATTCGAGAGCAACATGTTAGCGATTCCCATTCCGGTCCGACAGGAGGCCGACCGTGAATCAGAGCAGGGGTGAGAGGAGACGGACGACGTTCTCAGCCAGCTCGCGGATCTGGCTCCGTACGGGGAGACCGGGCTTGCACGCGTCCATCAGCGACCGTATCCAGACGGCGGTCGCTTCGACTTGCGCCGCGCGTAGAGGAACATCGCGACCTCGTAGTTGAGGAAGAGGCTGCGCATGTCCATGTTCGCGGACCCCACGATGACCAGGTCGTCGATCAGGACGACCTTGGCGTGGAGCATCACCGGCTTGAAGAGCAGGACGTGTCCGCCCGCGTCGTGGACCTGGTGGAGGTAGCTGCCACGAGCCAGGTCGGCTGAAAGGTGGTTGGAACGCGCCGGGAGGACCAGGCGGACATCGACGCCGCGCCGGGCGGCGAGGTCGAGGGCACGCGCCAACAGTTCGTCGGGGACGAAGTAGGGGGTCACGACCCAGATCCGGCGCCGGGCGGTGAAGATGATCGAGACGATCGCCTCGTAGAGCGGGTCGCCCTCGACGTCGGGGCCGCTCGCCACGACCTGTGCAACGGCGCCGTCGGCGGTCTCCTCGGGGATGGCCTGGGGATCGAGACGTTCCAGGTCCTCGCCGGTGGCGAACTTCCAGTCGGACCGGAACAGGTCGGCGAGGTCGTGGACGGCCGGCCCGGCAACGATCAGCGACAGGTCGCGCCAACGCTTCGGATCCGGCGTCGATCCCATGTATGCGCCGGCGAGGTTCATGCCGCCGGTCAGCGCGCGCCGCTCGTCGGCAATCACGATCTTGCGGTGGTTCCGCAGGTTGGCGCGGCCCCGGAACGGGAGGTGGATCATCGGCATGAAGAATGCGACTTTGGCCCCGGCTTCGGTCAGCGGGGCGAGGAACCGCCGGCCGACCCGCCAGGAGCCGACGTCGTCGAGCAGGAGTCGGACCTCGACACCTTCCGACGCTCGCCGTGCCAGCCGCGCGACGATCGCCTCGCCCACCGCGTCGCGGCCCAGGATGTAGGTGGTGATGTGGATCGTCCGCTTGGCCTCGTCGATGATCCGGACCAGTTGCCCGTACGCCTCTTCGCCGTCGGTCACCAGCGCCACCCGGTTGCCCGACGTCACGGGCGGCACGCCACATGACTCGAGGACGCGCTGCACGACCCCTTCGAAGGTCGGGTGCGGCGCCCCGGGGTGCGTCGGGTACATCGGCTTCTTCCGGCCCGCCATCTGACGGATCTTCCGACCGCCGAACATCAGGTAGAGGGGCACTCCCACGTAGGGCAGCAGGAGGATGGTCAGGAGCCAGGCCAGCGTGCTCGTGGGCGATCGCTGCTGTCTGAGCAGGTGCGCCAGCAGCACCAGCGCCAGCAGGAAGCCCAGGATCGTCAGGAATTCCGAAGAGATCCAGATAAAAAGGGATTCGACGATGTTCGGTAACGCGAAGCGGGCCTGCCACACGAGAGATCCTCCGGGGGGATGTGGACGCGATGTGGTCCGGGGCGCGATGCGCCCTCACCCCGGCGATCCCTCGGGGTGAGAGGAGGACATGATACCTCGTGCGTGAAGGCGCTGTGCTCTCCGCGGATTTCCGATTTAACCCTCAATATGTTGAGATTTCAAAGATCACTTCCAGGGATCAAGTACCCCTCGTTCCCGGAATCCGGAGCATTCCTCCCTCCTCTGGGGGGAGATCTCAGGGTGTTCGGCGAGGGGAGAGGACGCATCGGAAGCCGACGTGCGAGGCGCCGCTGTGAATCGCGCCCTTGCCTCGGGCACCGGGGAGGTAGCGGGTGCAGTAGAGGTCGCTGCACAGGAACGAGCCGCCGCGCTGGACGCGCTTGGGGATGCTGGGTTCGTTCGGGTCGAAGCTGGAGTCGGGGCCACGGGGGTCGTGTTGGCGCCCCTCGGGTAGTAGGGCCGGTACCAGTCGGCGCACCATTCCCAGACGTTCCCGGCCATGTCGAGGAGTCCGAAGCCGTTGGGCGGGAACGAGCCGACAGGCGCCGTCCGCACGAAGCCGTCGGCGGCGGTGTTCTCGACGGGGAAGGATCCCTGCCAGTTGTTGACCCGCCATTTGCCCTCGGGGAGCAGCTCATCGCCCCAGACGAAGCGTTTGCGGTCGAGCCCGCCCCGCGCGGCGTATTCCCACTCGGCCTCGCTTGGGAGCCGCTTGCCCGCCCAGCGGGCGAAGGCGATGGCGTCGTCCCAGCAGACGTGCACGACTGGGTGGTCCTCGCGGTCGGCGAGAGTGCTGCCAGGGCCTTCGGGATGCCTCCAGTTGGCCCCCGGCACGTAGCGCCACCATGCGTAGGGCTGGTCGAGCGACACCTTGCCCGTCGGCGGCGTGAAGACGAGCGAGCCGGGAACCAGGTTCTCGGGCGGTGCGCCGGGGAAGTCCTTGGGGTCGGGCGTGCGCTCGGCCACCGTGAGGTAGCCGGTCTCGCGGACGAACCATTCAAATTGCCGGTTGGTTACCTCGGTCCGATCCATCCAGAAGCCATCGAGGGTAACCAGGTGGACCGGCTGCGCGTTGCGCGTCGTCTCGGCGGCGGACCCCATCCAGAACTGGCCGCCCGGAATCCAGACCATACCCTTGGGCGCGGGGCCGGGTGGCTCAGTGTGGGGGGACGGGGGCGCGTGCGAGGGGCCAGCGGAGGCGGCAACCCGGACCATCTCGGCGGCAGGTGTTCGGTCGCCGGCGTGCGCACGGCTCGCAACGGAGGCGGCGTAGAGGGACAGGGCCACGGCCGCCAGGCTCGTCGCCACGACGGCGACCGGCCAGAGCCCGCCTGGTCGGCGCCGGGGTGGGCCGTCGCAATGGGCCGGACGGATCTTGCGCGGTTTCTTCGACACGGAATTGCCCCTCAGGCCACGTTTCTGATCCTCGGACTCGCGGCGACTGTCCGAATTTTTCCATCCCCACGAGATTGAGGAAGGGATCAAATTAGCCTCCGCGAGCGCGTGTCTGAACAGTATCCTCGGGCCAGGATCGGAATGCAACGCGTCCACGCGGCGGGGATCGGCGCTTAATCGAGCCGCTTCACGGCCACGTGGTGGACGCCGACCGGCTCGCGGCTGGAGGCGATCCAGGCGTCGAGCCGGCCCGGTCCGGGAGTCAATGCGACCGATTTCGAATGTGCATCGCGTCGCGCCCGGCTCCACGTCCTTCGTCCGGACGACGTTGCGAAGCGCCAGGCGTGCGTGCTCGGGGTCTGGGGTAGGGCGAACCGGAGGGAGATTGTGTCGTTGCCGGCGCGGGCAATGCGCACCTCCCAGTGGCCGAGGTCGTGTCGCCGAAGTGCCACTTGCCGAAGATCGCCGTCTGGTAGCCCGACGCCGTGAGCATCTCGGCGAGGGTGATCTCGTCGGGGTGCATCATCGCCCGGCCGAGATAGGTGTCGGCCACCCCGGTCCGATAGGGATACCAGCCGGTCAGCAGGCCGGCGCTTCGGGGCGAAGTCCGGTGAGATGGAGAAGCGGTCGAGCCGCACGCTCGCGCGGGCGAGTCGGTCCAAGTTGGGCGTCCGGATCTTGGGGTTGCCTTGGAACCCCAGATCGCCGTGCCCCTGGCCGTGGGTGATGACCAGGAGGATGTTGGGCCGGTCGGCCTTCGCGGGGGCCTCGGAGACGAACCCGAGCAGAGCAGACAGAGCGCACACACGGGGATGATCCGGAGCATTATGGCCCTCCCGAGGGTCGCGATCACACCATGGCCGGGGCCGTGTTCTTCTGGGACACGGCCCGCCCTCAAGGGTATCATCCAGGGACTCAAGTCGGTATGCTCTTCCGACCTGCCCAGTCGCCTGGGGAGCTGGCGTTTCTCAAGCCTTCGCCGTGTTTCCGGTCGGGTCGACGATTTGTTTGGGCCAACCCGAGGGGACCATCACGCCCCTCGGCCGGCAATCAGCCGCATCATCCGGGATTGTCAGGGGGAATCCATGGAGTACCCGCGACTTGAGATCGGGATCTATCAGGTCGTTGACGATTCGCTCCTGAAGGAGAATCGCAGGGATGGTACGGGATGGGAATGGTGTTGGGCGGACTGGCAGCGCGATTGGATGGACGCCACCCCGAGCCGATATGCGTATCGCTGCCTCCCTCTCACAATCATCAATCAAACGGGTTGGTGGATCAAGAATCCCGTCGGTTTTACCGCGATCTGGCGGGGAAAGTGAATGACGAGCGGGTCGAACCGCCCCGCGACCGCGCCGGTGTGCCTGGGTCGATCCTGACAGCCTGTGGCTGACTCGCCCCCGAAGGCATGGCAAGCCCCATCCTTGGCATCGACCGAGCGCTCGGGATGCGTCTTGCTGCCTGGTTCTAGGAAGAGTGGCAAGGTTCGTCGATCTCCGCGGGGTGGGCTGAGAGCCAGAGTCCCGACCGACCAACCGACGCCGGACACGGTCCCGCCTTGCCCCTCGAATCATCCTGGAAAACGGAGAAGGCCCACTCGTCGCGTCCTACGACGCGCGATGTGTCGGGTGGATTTCGGCCCCCTGACGATCATGCCGAAGGGGATGGTCTCCACCCAACACAACGTATATTAACAAATATTCGCATGCCCGTATTCTCATGTGCATGTCAACCTGTGCACAACCACGGGACCTGCTTCAACTGATCTTCTGGATGCGGATGGCCTCGGCGTCCCACAAGCCATAGCCTTTGAAGCCTTGCAGGGTCACCTTCAGGTCCGAGCCCGTGACCGTGTAGTAGCCCAGATCCTGCCACTTCGTACCCGCGGCCGAGAGGCCACTGGGTGCGTACGTCTGATCCTGCCATGTCACGATGGCCCCGGTGCTGCCGGTGGAGCCGACGATGACCTTGGCATACTTCGTCATCTTCGAGCTGGCGGTCCAGGTGTTCGAGACGCGGTAGGTGCCCGGGGCGAGGTTGGTGAAGTGCCAGATGGCGACGGAGTTGTCCTCGGAGCCCAGTTTTTCGCTCCCCAGGTAGCCCTTGCCGGTCACCACCTGCCAGGGACCGGTCGCCGAGAAGCCCCTACCACTGTTCCCCATGATTTGCACCGACGAGGAATAATTTGATGTCGGAGTGGGCGTCGATGTCGGTGTGAGCGTGGGTGTCGGTGTCGGCGTGGGAGTTGGTGTCGGTGTGGGCGTCGGCGTCGGTGTGGGAGTTGGTGTCGGCGTGGGCGTCGGCGTCGGCGTGGGCGTCGGCGTCGGCGTGGGAGTTGGTGTCGGTGTGGACGTCGGCGTCGGCTCGATATTCTCGATGCGGACGGCCTCGGCGTCCCATGCGCCATAACCGCTGTAGCCTTGCATGTTCACGGTCAGGTCCGAGCCCGTGACCGTGAAGTAGCCCAGATCCTGCCACGTCGTACCCGCGTCCGAGAGGTCGCTCGGTGCATACGTCTGGTCTTGGATTGTCTCGATGGACCCGCTGCTGTCGGTGGAGCTGACGATGACCTTGGCATACTTCGTCAGGTCCGAGCTGGCGGTCCAGGTGTTCGAGACGCGGTAGGTGCCCGGGGCGAGGTTGGTGAAGTGCCAGATGGCGACGGAGTTGTCCTCGGAGCCCAGTTTTTCGCTCCTCTGGTAACCCTGGCCGGTCACCTGTTGCCAGGAACCGGTCGCCGAGAAGCCTTGATCGTTGTTCCCGATGATTTCCACCGGCAACGACGTCGATGCGGTAGAGAGCAGCGCCCGTTGATCAAGCCCTTCCAGCACGGGCGAAACGGAACGCCGGACACGACGACGCATCCTCCCGGCGGAGTCTGCGGCAGGGAATTGGCAAATAATTTCACAAGAATGTCCTCAGGTTGTAGGTCGGATTATCGTAAAATATAGATCGCGGCAGGTAAGACGGCGCTCAAAAGACGTAAAAAACTGAGGCGGGGGGGATCAGGAACGAAGATAAGATCTCTTCCCAGTTCGTAGAAACTACCCCTATGGTATCTCCTGAAGGGTCTAGAATGAATGTGGGAAGGAAATGATCGTTCCGCTCCTAGGTACAGGACCAAAAGACCTGTTGTGCGAGGCCCCCTCTTCGTAGCATGCCGTCCGATTCGCCGAGGTGGCTACAGCGAGGCCCCCTCTTCGGAGGGTCGGCTTCAGCCTGCCGTCCGATGAGCCAAGGAGCCTACAGGTGCACACAACAGGTCGGTTGAAACCGCACCAGTGCTCCATCAAATTTTGATTGACGGGTCGAAGTTCCCGAGTTTCAAGGGAATCTGGTTCCAGAATACCCGTCAATCAACATTTGACGGAGCACTAGACTACTGTCCAAAAATCACTCGGCCAATTCCCACCAACTCCCGCTATTCTGAGTGGGAGGAAATTGAAGCGCCCGGATTAATTTTGGTCAGTTGCTGAAGAAAGCTTTTGAGCGAGCGGGGGGCATCCTACCCGCTCAGGCCACGGCCGTCAACAGTTTTTCGGAGCCCTCTTTCCGCAAATTTCCGCAACGTATTGCCGCCAAATGCGTTGCGCAGACCAGTTTTTCGAATTTCGACGCGCAAATTGCCACTGATATCTTATGTGGCATAAAAACTTACGGTGTAATAATCGCACGAGATGAGCGGAATGTCCGTTCGGAGTCATCTCAAAGTTGACGTCACCGACAAAAGTCTCGAGTGGTAATCTCGGTTGAATAGGAAATAAGCGCAAAATCGACTACAATTCTCTTTTTATGGGATTTACGAGGTCAAGATGGCCCATTTTCCCATTAACTTCGTCCGATGGATGTGGACGGATGTTTAATTTTGTCGGTGATGTCAAAGTTTGATTCTGTTCCAGCAGGTTGCCGTGAGTCGGGGCCACTCGTGCTCTCTCGACCGTGCCGGAGAAGACGAGGCACGAGCGAAGCAAATTCGCCCTTATTTTGCCCTGGGCATTCTTTCAGGTGGACATTAGCCACTCTTATCGTTGATTAATGATAATCCATGAGTGATCTAACATAGTAATTTATTATTTGCGGAGGGGTGGAATCCTGAGTGTCAAGACCACGGAAGGCGTCCCCCTGGGAGGGTGCAATCGCGCCAGTGCCAAAGATTCTGCGGGATTTCTGGCCTTTTCTCTGCTCGAACCCCGCTGAGTTCGACTCTCAAAAGATGCTGAAGTGTAAATCTGTATGATGGAGCTGCGGCCAAATCCCACGCGGCCGCTCCCCGCGCCGTCCCAGACCCGTCGCTCTCCCACAAGGCCCCGGCGGCTCTCGGATCGTAGCTGTCTATTTTCCCACGGCTTGCCGGGCGAGCGTTGTTATGTTTCGGCGGGGAGGGTGGGCGGTGCGTTGGGTTGGTGGAGCTCGGCGAGTTCCTGCTGGAAGATGGACAAGCCTGTCTTCCACCAGCGGGTTACTTCGGACAGGAGATTGTCCCGTGTGAATCGCTGGAAGCGGGTGGCCAGCGAGGCCAGCACCGTGAGGATCACACCGCGTCGCTGGGCTCCGTCGGCCGTCTTGCTGGTGCGGGCTCCTTTGCGGACTTCGGCTTCGCGGCGCGCATTTCGTTCGCGGCGATTGTTCGTGGCCTCGACCGTCGGATGCTCGACGAACACGAACAGGCAGTCTGGGTTGTCCATCAACTCGTTCTGCAAGCGGAGGAAGTCGGCCTCGTGCGGTGGGGTCTCGTCCGGAACGATCTGCTCGCCATGACGCGCGCAGAGTGGGCGGATGCGGTCGAGCAACTGCTCGGCCTTCTCCGCGCGACCGACGCTCAGTCGACCGTCGCGTTGATGACGCAGCGCCTGGTGAGACGTCTCGCACAACGCGTCGAGGAACGTCGCATATTCCGGGTGATCGGGGTGCTGCAGCGCGAGCTTGATCGCCTTGCGGATCAGATGTGCCCAGCACAACTGATGCTGGGTGAACAGGCTCTTGTAAGCCGCGTAATCGTCCGTCACGCCGATCCCCGCGAACGAAGCGCCGAGGACCGCCGCCGCTTCAGTCTTCGCCCGCGACACGCCGCAACGAAACAGCACGTGCATCGTCGTCGAACAGACCCACGTGTAGCACGACTTCGTGCCCACTTTCCAACCGGTCTCATCAATGTAGACACTCATCTGTAAGGCGATCAGTTCGGCGATCGTGTCGTAGTGCTCGTCCCAGTCGGTGGCCAGTTGCTTCAACAGCGAATCGGCCTGGGACTTCGACAGTTCCAACTTCGTGAAGCACCGCATCACCTCGCACGCCTGGTCCAGCGAGACGCCAATCCAGGAGTGCAGAAACGCGAGGCTCAGGATGATCTCAAGGCCGGATTCGCTGCGGCTGGTGCGCAGCCCCGGCGGCAGCGGCCATTGTTTCGAGTCGGGCAAGTCATGGATGCGATAGCCGACGTCAACCGCCTGGCCGTCGATGAGCCGCCACGCGAACTGCTCACGACGTCAGACGCACTGTTGGGGGTCGGCGTCGGCGTGAGAGACGTCGTCCTCGGACCGGACCATCTCCCGCTTGAGTTCCTTGGGCCGCCGCCCGCTGGACTGTCGGCCTCGCCGCTGCCGTTTGCGGCGCAGCGTTTCGACCCAGGCTGTAGTTTTCCTTGAAGACCGGCTTTTTGGCCGCCTTGGAATCCGCCTTCCCCGCCAGCAACTGCTTGAGCCGTTCCAGTTCCTCTGCCAGTTGCTGAATCCACGCCGCCTGCTGCCGGTTCTGTTCGGTCAGTTGCCGCATCCGTTCATTCTCGTCGTCACGGGAGTCCATCCCCGAAACCTACTCGACCGCCCAAAAATCACAAAGACCAGTCTCAACGAAAATAGACAGCTACCGGATCGCCTGCGCCGCGGGAGGATCAGAGCCACCCACCGAAGGATCAGGGGGACCGAGGAGGAAGAGTCAGGAAGATCCAGCCGGGCGCCCACGAGCGTTCTCCTCCGGAGGCACGCTCCGTCCCCTTGGCCCTGGAGGCGGCCCTTCCTGAGAGGAGGCGGTTCGGTGAGACAGCGCCAGACCGGGGAAAAAACGCCTCCTGCTCCAAGTTCCCAGCCCTCGGCTGAGGAACTCAGGGTACGTTCCAGGACCGGAACGCTCAAATTCCGCCGAAATCCTTGGCACTGGCGCGATCGCACCCCCCTGGGATGGGGGACCGAGGCCCTCATCAACCCCGGCAATCACCCCCATCCCATAGTGGTTGCGGCTTCGAGGAGTCTCGGGGACGATGACGAATTTAAATATCAGTACGTTATAAGAACGATCGGGTCATTGGTGGACGTGAGGGTGAGTAACCCCTCCTTGCCGGCAGGGATACGAGGGGTGAAATGAGAGCGGCCCCGGGTCGGATGACCCGGGGCCGTTGAAGCAGAGAGGAGCAGGAACACCCCTCAGATCAGACCGAGGCTTTGCGACGGCGGAACAGCGCCAGCGCGCCGACGCCCAACCCGCCGATCCCCATCATCACCACCGACGCCGGCTCGGGGACCCCCGGGATCGGCACGAAGCTGTTATCACCGATCTTCGTCCCCTGCTGGGTCGTCCCCGGCCCCTTTTCGAGCTCGTCGGAGTAATTGCCCAGGTTGTTGATCAGCGTGGCATTCCCTGACGTGGTGATCGTGAGCGCGTCCGTGAAATCCGTGTTGGCCAACAGCGTTGGGCCGGTGTAGGTGAGGGTGACGTTCGGGAGCGGACCATCCGGCGGGGCCGTGCCAGTGGCGGTAATGCCCGGGTTCTGGATGCTGACCGTGAACGGGCCAACCGCCGTGGCGCTCACGAGATTGGGGATGTCGTAGATGGTCAGGAACGAGCCGGCCGGCAGTTGCTGGGTGGCCAGGGGCGGGGGACCGCTGGGGGGGATAACTTGGGAAGTGGCGAATTGGACGATGTAATTGAAGGTATTGCCCGACGACGTCGCAGTGTCGAAGGTGGGCACGAAGGCGGCCCGGGCCGGTGCGGCGACCAGCAGGGCCAGTCCGCACAGCGCCCCCACAATCATGCCTCTCGCGAATCGTGCCATTGATAATGTCTCCTGAGGGACTAAAGACAACGTGTCACAGCGAATCATCCGATGCTCCTCACGTCCTTGTGCGTGACCTTCGCGGTTGTGAAGACCGAGCACCCCGACGGGCGGGACGACCGGTCCGACGCGGCGCTCGGTCGACATGTGCCGTCCCAAGCGGTCGCTGCGGATGAGAGGGCCCCGGCTGCGAACCCGCAGGGCCAGCGGCCGAAGCAATTCAAGGATCCAGGACTGCCATCCTTGCCTCATCCTGGGTCCTCCTCTCACGCTCCGCCTTCTCCTCGAACGACGGAAACACGATGTTTCGTCGCTAACCCCTTTGGCACATCACTTCCACCCACCGGGCCAGGAGGACCAGAGGGGAGGGGGGACGACCGCTCAGGCCGAGAGGTTGCGGCGGCGGAACAGCGTCAGCGCGCCAACACCCAGTGTGCCGATGCCCATCATCACCACCGACGCCGGCTCGGGGACCCCCGGGATGACCAACTTGCCGATCGCACCGGACAGTTGCCCGTTCACCCCGGTCGCCCCCGGACCCTTGGTGAGCTGGCCGGTGTACTCGCCGAGTGCGTTGAGAAAATGGAAGTCCGAAGTGACCGTGAATAAGCCGATGAACAGGGAACCATTCGGTGACGTGAGCGTCGGGCCCGTGTAGGTGACGGTGACGTTCGGCAGTGCCGTGTCGGTCGGCACCGTACGGAAGGCGGTCTGGCCCGTCGCCGCGGACGAGGCAGCCCAAGTGCCCGTGAAAGCGGGGTTGATCTGGAAGCCGGTCAGGCCAGGGATGTCGTAGGCGGTCCCGAACGAGCCGGTCGTCAAGAGCTCGTTGGGCAGGCCGTTGGTTGCGGTGTTGTTGAAGAAACCGTCATAAGTGAAGGTGCCGGCCCCCGGGTTCGACAACGCGGCGTCGTAGATGATCTCGAAGTCGGCCCGGGCCGGTACAGCGACCAGCAGGGCCAGGGCGCCCAGCAGCCCTGCGATCTTTCCCCTCGCGAATCGTGCCATCGATGGTGTCTCCTGAGTGGTTAACATGAGCTTGCCACGACGAATCATTCGAGGCTCCTGACGTCCTTGTGTTTGGGTGACGGTCTCGAAGTCAACGATTTGGACGCCCCCACGGGCGGGACGACCGGTCACGTGCGGCCCCGGGTCGGCGAGTGCCGTCCCAAGCGGTCTCCGCGGATGAGAGGTCCTCGGCTGCGAGCCCGAGGGCAAGCGGCCGAAGCAGAGCAGCGTGTCCGGATGTGGCGTTTTCGCCTCATCCTCTGTGCTCATTGCAAACTTTGCCTCCCTTCCCTCGCCCCGAATTCGGCCTGGTTTTCCTTCCTGGTCTGCCAGCCCTCCGGGGACCGACATCATCAGAATCCCTTTGAGAGAAGAAATGGACTCAATCCATGCATGGAGACACGAACGTCGTCCAAGCTGCATGAGGATAAGCAACGCCGCATCTGAATGCAACTAAAATCTTGAACCGCGCTGGGAAATTGATTCGCACATTCAAGGGTTTGCGAATATTTGTTCCCTTTTAATTATGCGGCCCGTCCGCCCCGCGCGTGGGGCGGGGACGGGACGAGGCTGGCTGCCGACGTAGCCCCAAGTCCTCTCGTCGACCAGACTTATTACTTAGAAGTTGAGCATGAATTAATGTTAAGAATATACGTTCCAGGTGAAAACACGCTTTTCTTTGCGGCCGTGTGTCATAGTAAACAACTCAACCCCTCGACGTTCCGCCCCGCCCTCACGAGAGGGTTGAGGATTTTAGCGTGGGGAAATTTTATGATCATTATCGGGAATTTTGTGCCGGACCAAAGGAATTGTTGTGCGCGGCCCCTCTCTTCGTCGGGTCGGCTTTCGCCTGCCGTCCGAGGCGCCGAAGAGGCAGGCGGAAGCTACCCCGTTCAAGTTGGCTCTTGCTGTGGTTCGGGACCTGATCACTCCAAGTCCGCCATAACTCTCTGATACTGAAGGACTTAAGCTGGGGAGCGGGGCTGCCCGCCCGCTCTGCCGCAAGTCCTTGCATATTAATAACTTAGATGCCGACGGGGCGTCGTTCTGATCCGTCAGCTTATCTCCTTAGGCTGCCCCTTCGACGCGGGCCGGGCCTTCGGGGAGATCAGCAACTCCCTGGCCGATGTGATGTCACTGGGCCGGGAGAGGGTCGCCGGGACCTTCCTTGAAATGTTGACAATAAATCGGCAACACCGAGCCCGGGGCAATGGTCAAAACGCGGACGCTTCCGGTCCCCGGAAAATCCGCGCACGGACCAGCCAGGTCCAGCAGGGTGGGCACCGTCCACCATCCATCCATGATTGTTGTAGGCGGTGCCCACCCTACTGGACTGACGGTGTCGCCGAAGGGGCGGGCGGCCGTCGAGCCCGCCCGGCAGGCGGATGGCTCTGCCGGTGTTTCGGGGGGTTATATCCTCAATTTCGCCACAAGTCTCGTATTTTCAAAGGGTTGCGCAGGAGGGCCTGGAGCGTCGCCGCTTCTGGATTAAGTTGACTAGTCCAGAAACTCGTAGTTGAGACACCAACAGGTCGACCGTCATGTTAAAATACCCGGCTTCGCTAGCTTCCCAATCACAAGGAGAGCTCTCCCCATGCCGGGTAAGGCCGCCAAGATTGACGTCTCCGACAGAAGTTTGCAGACCTCGGATTTCGGCGCAACCCATTGAATATTCTGATTTTATGTCCGTTTTCTCCTTGACAGCTTGGAGCTACACTCTATACTTAACCATAGTCTAAAGAAGGAGTTGCGCCCGACATGATCCACGCCGTCGATCCCCGACAAAACCGCCTCTTCGACCCCTTCGACGGCGTCATCCCGCCGATCGGAAGGCGGATCATCGCCGACGGCTGGCAGGGGGTCTTTCGCCACGTCCTCCTCGAAGTCATGCCCGTCGCCGAGCTCGGCGTCCACTTCAGCGACTCCATGGCGCTCCCACCAAAGAACTCTATTCCATGGCCGGGCTCGTCTTCCTCTCCGACTTCTTCGGCTGGAAGGCCCACGACGCCATCGAGGCCTACATCTTCCGCTCCGACGTCCAGTACGCCTTGAACCTCGAGCCGGGCGTCGAGGTCTCCACCCGTACCGTCGAACGCTGCCAGAAGCTCTTCCGCGACAACGACCTCGCCGCCCGCGTCTTCGACGACGTCACCACCCGACTCATCCAAGCCCTCGATCTCGACGTCTCCCGCCAGCGGCTCGACTCGACCCATCTCTTCAGCCACATGGCCAGCTTCGGCCGAACCAAGCTCATGGCCGTGGCGATCAAGCGGTTCTTGACCCAGCTCAGGCGGCACGACTCCGACGCCTACGCCGCGCTGCCCGAAGATCTCCTTCGGCGTTACGAGCCCAGTCAGGCCCGGCTCTTCGCCGACGCCAAGGACCCCGAGGCCCACGCCCGATGCCGCCAGCAAGCCGCCGACGACCTCGGCTTCATCCTCGACCGCTTCGCCGACCGCCCCGACCTCGCGAACCGATCGACCCATAAGGCTCTGATGACCATCTTCGACCAGCAGTGCGAACGGAGTGGCGACAAGGTCGTCGTCAAGGCCAAGACCGGCGGCGATTGCGTCCAGAACCCATCCGACCTCGACGCCACCTACGACGGTCACAAAGGACCCGGCTACCAGGTGCAGATCGCCGAGACCTGCGTGCCGAGCAACGAGGTTCAACTGATCACCGCCGCGCTGCCGGAAACCGCTTGCGCCCCGACGCGGCGGCGGTCCCGCCGATGCTCGATCAACTGGCGAACGCCGGGCGACTTCCCAAGGAACTCCTGGCCGACACGCTCTACACCAGCGACGAAAACGTCCGGGCCGCCGAGGCTCGGGGCGTGGACCTGATTGGTCCGGTTCCCGGCCGCGCGCCGGAGTCCGCCCCCGAGGCGCTGACGGTCGACGACTTCGCGTGGGACGAGCGGACCGGCGTGGTCGACGCCTGCCCCGCGGGCCACCGGCCGACATCATGTTCGCGCGACGCGGAGACGACAACGACGCGGGTCGAGATGCCGGCATCGGCGTGCGCGGCGTGCCCGTTCCGGAAGCAATGTCCGATTGAACAAACACGTGATGGTCAATTCATGCTGGAATTCACTGACAAGCAGCGACGGCTGGAGGGTCGTCGCGTGGAAGAGGCGACCGACGTGTTCAAGGAGCGGTACGCGGCGCGCTCGGGGATCGAGTCGACCAACAGCGGGCTGAAGAATCGTCTTGGACTTGGGCATCTGAGCGTGCGCGGCATGGGAAGCGTGTCGCGTATGATCCTGCACAAGCTGGCGGGTTGGAACGTACTGCGGGCGTCGGCCTCGAAGAAGTTGAAGGCGTGGGTGGTCTCCCGGGTGGCCGAAACGCTCGGGGAAGGCGATTCTGGGCGATCCGAAGGCCTTTTTGGTCACGTGGGACGCCTTGTTGGCCGAGTGGAGAGTGTTTTCTGGCCGGTTGTGCTGCAGGACCCGCATACCGAGCTCATGTCAGCGGCTTGACCCCCGTTCAGGAGCGTCTCGCCGAGGGAGTTCTGTCGGTGACGTCAAGATTATTATCACCGAACGGCAACAGGAAATCCTGCGCACGCTTGGCAACGCCCCCACGGCGCCGTCGCGGCTCCGGCAACGGGCTTCCATCATCCTCTTGGCCTTCGATGGCTTGGACAATCCCGACATTGCCGACCGAGTCGGCCTGGCACGACGTCCGGTCGGCCGCTGGCGACGACGCTGGGCCAACGCCTGGGACCGACTCATTCAGATCGAGTGCCTCGATACCCGCGCCGCGTTGCGACGGGCCATTGAGCAGGTCCTCACCGATGAACCCCGGCCCGGTGCTCCCGGCAAGTTCACCGCCGAGCAGGTCACCCGGATCTTGGCCGTCGCTTGCGAGCCCCCCGAGAAGTCCGGCCGGCCGATCACCTCCTGGACGTCCCATGAGTGGGCTGACGAGGTCGTCAAACGGGGCATCGTCGCGTCGCTCTCGTCGGCCCAGGTGGGTCGCTCTCTCCGTGAGGCCGCGTTGCAGCCCCACAAGAGCCGGTATTGGCTCAACACCACCGCGAAGGACCCCCAGCAGTTTCAGGAGCAGGTCAAGGGGGTCTGTGACACCTCCCTCGAGGCGCCCGCGTTGGAGAAGGACCAGCGGACGCACACGGTCAGCACCGACGAGATGACGGGCCTGCAGGCGCTGGAGCGCAACGCCCCCAGCTTGCCGATGATCGCGACGAGATGCGAGCAGATCGAGTTCGAGTACACGCGGCACGGGACGTTGACCCTGATCGGCAACTTCCAGGTGACGACGGGGGAGTGGATCGCGCCGAGCCTCGGTCCGACGCGGACGGAGGCCGATTTCGCCAGCCACATCGAGCACACGATCGGCACGGATCCGGAGGCGTCGTGGGTGTTCGTGGTGGATAACTTGAACATCCATGGCTCAGAGACCCTGGTCAAAGCGGTGGCCAAGGCATGCGGGATCGAGGAGGCCTTGGGGAAGAAGGGGGCACGCGGGGTGCTGAAATCGGTGGCGAGCCGGCAGGTCTTCTTGTCGGACCGGAGTCACCGGATTCGGTTCGTGTCCACGCCGAAGCACAGCTCGTGGCTGAACCAGATCGAGGTGATCTTCGGGATGATCATGCGGAAGGTGATCCGGCGCGGGTCGTTCACCTCGGTGGCGGACTTGCGGAGCAAGCTGTTGGACTTCATCGACTACTTCAATCGGGTGTTCGCCAAGCCGTTCAAGTGGACGTCCACCGGTCGTCCGCTGATGGCCAAGCCAGCGGCGTAAAGCGGGGCAAGAAAGCGAACGAGGGAATGCTGCTTGGTTCATTGACTCTCAACTGCGAATTGTCGGACTAGTTCCAGAGGGTTATGGCGAATCTCTGGCGACTAACCCCCCGAAACACCGGCAGTGCCAAAAATACCGGGGAGAAAAATGGACGTCCCCCTTTCAGCCACCCTGGACGGAGTTTATCGTTGAGGATCACGCATGATCCCAGATCTATCATACTCAGGGCCGACATCCGTCGTAACAGGGGCAAAACAAGTCACTTACGGCGATATGCGCAATTAACGTGCCCTGTTTGAACGAGCTTCGCCATTAAGGGTGGCCACCCCGTGACTTCTGGCGAATTTCGTCGAGAGCATGAAATATCCGGGTTATTGCTCAGACGGAATTGTGACCACGATACCGCGCGTCCCGATCTCTCATCGGGGCGAGTCGCGTCCGGGGCTAATGCCGTGTCGATGGTCCGATCGGGCGGCGGGTGCGATGCCGCGCGTGGGGTTTTCGTCAGGCTGAGGGGGGGGACGGGGAGATGTGGACGCAACAGTACGATCCGATGGGGAACTGGATGCTCTCGACATTCCTGGCGGCCTTGCCGGTCCTGATCCTGCTCGGGCTTCTGGCCTCGGACTTGGTCAACGCCTGGCAGGCGGCGCTCTGCGGCCTGCTGGCGGCGGCCACGGTGGCGATCGCGGCGTTCGGGATGCCGGTCGAACTGGTCCTGTCCAGCGCCTTGGTGGGTGTCGTCTTCGCGCTGTTCCGGATCATCTGGCTGATCCTAGGGGCGATTTTCCTCTTCGACCTTGCGGTGATGACAGGACAGTTCGAGGTGATGAGAGCGTCGATCGTGCAACTGTCAGGCGACCGCCGGTTGCAGGCGGTCCTGGTGGCCTTCTCGTTCGGGGCGTTCCTCGAGGGGGCGGCCGGATTCGGGGCGCCGGTGGCGATCTCGGCCGCCTTCCTGGTCGGGCTCGGGTTCGAGCCGTTCCGGGCGGCCTTGCTCTGCCTGATCGCTAACACGGCGCCGGTGGCCTGGGGGTGCTCGGCGTGCCGATCAAGACCCTGAGCGTGGTGACTGACACGGACGTCGAGGCGATCAGCGCGACCGTGGGGCGGATCTTGCTGCTGTTACCGCTCATTATTCCGATATGGCTAGTCGTGACCATGGTCGGCTGGTGCGCGACGCTGCCCGTCTGGCCGGCGTTGGTGGTCATCGGCGGGACGTTCGCGGTGACGCAATTCTTCTGGTCGAACTTCGTCGGCTACGAGCTGGTGGACATCATCTCGGCCGTCGCGAGCCTGGGGGCGGGCGTGGTGCTGCTCCGGATCTGGAAGCCGAAGCAGGAGTGGCGCTTCCCACACGATGCCGACGTGCCGGCGGGGGCCGCCGCGCACGCGGCTTCGGGACCGGAGTTGAGCACGGGCCGGGTCGTGCGGGCCTGGACGCCGTTCGCGCTGTTGACCCTGGCGGTGCTGCTCTGGGGGATCCCCGCCATCGATGCGTGGAAGATGCCAGCCGCGAAGGACTGGATGGATGCGCACACGTCGTGGAAAGTCGAGCTGCCGCAACTGCACCTGAAGGTGGCCAAGGGGGAGGCGGTCACCGGGCACAAGACGCCCGAGGCCAAGGATCGAGAGAAGGCCGTGCTCGAGATCGTCCCGGTCTCCGCGACGGGGACGGGGGTCTTCCTGGCGGCGATCATCAGCGGCTTCTTCCTGGGGCTCAGCCCGGGCACGATGGCCGTCACCCTGGCGCGCACGGTGCGCCGGATGATCCCGGCGTTCGCCGCGATCCTCTGCATGCTGTCGCTCGGGTTCGTGACCAAATATTCGGGGATGGACGCCGTGCTCGGTCTGGGGTTCACCCGAACCGGTCGGTTGATGTATCCCGTGTTCGGGACGTTGCTCGGGTGGCTCGGGGTCGCCCTGACCGGCTCCGACACGTCGAGCAACGTGCTGTTCGGCAACCTCCAGAAGATCACGGCGCGGAAGCTGGGGCTGAACGAGCTTCTGATGATCTCGGCCAATTCGGCGGGCGGGGTCATGGGCAAGATGATCGACGCGCAGTCGATCGTCGTGGCCGCGGCCGCCACGGGCGAAGGAGGGAAAGAGGGGGACATCCTCCGCGCGATCTTCTGGCACAGCCTCGCGCTGGCCTTGATCGTCGGGGCGATCGTCTGGCTCTTCGCCCACGTCTTCAAGGAGGCCGTGGCCGTCACGATCGGCCCGAACTGACCGGGGAGAAGATCGGTGCCCGTTCATTTGTCTTCCGGGGTTCCGAAGCCGGAACCCCGGCCATCCTCCCACCCGCCCGCTACGCTGAATTCTCTAATAAAGAATAAAGAAAAAGAATGTATAAAGAATGAGCCAGAGAGGGCTCAGAGGGTGGGGCCCCACTATTATTATTGAACTCCGGACGGGGGAGCGACGTAGAATGCCTGAGGCCTCTCGCCTGCATCTCGTGACAGGAACACCTGCCCTCGACCCGGATCAGTCCCTCGCAGGGACGACCCCGCGCGCTTCTGGGGCCAGAACACCGATTGCACCCGCTACGGCCAGCGCAACGCCGGCAACCTCTGGGTCTGCGCCCGCTACGGCCAGCGCAGCCCCATCCGCCTCCTCTCCTGCAACGCCCAAGGACTGCTTCTCCGAACGCAAGGGCACGGCCCTCTTCCACTGCCATCTGCCCGAGGACAAGGCCTACTCCGTCCTCGACCACCTGGCCGAAGGCCACGGCGTCCGCCAGACCGGGCGCCTCGTCGGCGTCCACACCGATCCCGTCACCCGCGCCTGGCACGCAGGGCCGGACAGCACGCCCACGACGCTCACGACGCCCTCGTGGCTTTTTCCCTCTCGGACCCACGAGGTCCAGTTCGATGAGATCTGAGCCTTCGTCAATAAGAAGCAGAAAAACTGCGCTCCGCTCGACCCGGCGGATGACGACAAGGGGGATTACTGGGACCCTGTGGCCATCGACCCCGAGCACCGGCTGATCTTGGCCGTGGTCCCCGGCGCCGTGCGAGCGAGAACGCCGAGGAGATCGTCGCCGAGGTCAAGGACCGCGTCGGCCGTCCCCCGTCCCACCTGATCCGATGCCCCGTCCGGGGCGCCCGTCGAGCGTCCCCGAGTGCCAGGTCCCGGAGGAGCTGGTCTCCGCGACGGTCCCCAAGGAGCGGGAGAAGAATCGGGTCGTCGCCGTCCGGCAGTCGCTCATGCTGGGGGATCGTGAGCGGTTGGACAGTGCCTTGAAGGGCTCGGAGGTGAGCCGGTCGGTCAACACGTCGTTCGTCGAGCGGCAGCACGCGACGGACCGGCGCCGCAATGCGCGGAAGGCTCGGCAGACGTACCGATTCAGTAAGGATTGGCGGGTGCATGAGGCGATGACCTTCTTCACGAAATACAGTTACAAATTCTGTGGGGTGGTCCGGACGTTGCGGCAGCGGGGAGAGGACGGGCGATCCCGGAGGCGGACGCCGGCAATGGCCGCAGGGTTAACGGACCACGTCTGGTCCCTGCGAGAATGGTTGAGCTTCCCGGCTGTTCAATCAAAGTAGGGCACTACCCTTCTTAACGTTAAGAATTATTTAAAATATGACGAAATTTACAAACGAACGGTTTACAATATTAATTACGATGGGGATTCGAGGGATTCTCGCAGCGATTCCCGGTCCGATTTAAGTCGTTGAGCAGCAAGGACTTATTCTGTACAGGTTTCGCAATCAGTTTAGCAATCCGCTCTAATGTCGTAACTTTTGCTTGCAATGGTTTGTATTGTTGACTCGCCCTGTCCTAAGGAACATAGGGAATTCCGGTTAACTCCAGGCGATCTTCTTCAATCACAACTCTTGACCGAATTAGAGATTGCGACTCGTTGTTGACGCTTGTCCAAGTGAACGGAGTTTGCGAAATCCGGTTTCTGTAACCCCTTGTCGCACAGTGACTTAATGGCTGACCAGGAATCGCTGGGATTCTCGAGCAAGACGCCGCGTGAGGGCTGGAAGAACACTCGATTTGAGGGTGGCGGAATTTTGTGAAGAAATTTTTAAGGTATGGTGAAATTCGCCGGTTTCTCTCTTATAATGCGCTCAGGAGTCGCGGCGTACGGACACAATTTCCCCTGGCCATGCGAACGAAATCGGCTCACCCACGCACGTTCTCGATCCCGCCTTTTGAGCCGGAAAGGGAGTGCCAGATGCGCTTCAACTTGCGAATGATGGTCCTGGTCCTCGGCTGCACCTGGTTGATTGGGGCCTCCGTGGCCCGGGCCCAGACGCCTCCGACGTATTACTATCCCGCCCCCGGCGTCTACGCCACGACGCGCGGGACAATCTCTATCCCGGCCGTCGGTTACTACTACAACGTGCCTCTCTACACCATCCCGGCCTCGGGCTACGCCGCCCCGATCTATACCCCTGTCTGGGATGACCGATCCGCCTACAACCTGGGTCGATACTCCTATCCCGGCGCCCTCGCTCGGGGGTTCGAAAACACCCCGGCCGTCGCGCCTGACACCGGCCATGAGGATTTTTGGCTGTTCCTCCGCGAATGAGGAGGGTTGGTGCGCCCTCAAGATTGAGCGTTGGTGGAGGGGCAGATTTGGAGCGGTAATGTCGGACAGGGACGGGATGGCTGGTGGTTCCTTGAATCCCCGGGATCCCGCCTTGTTCCGGGCCTCCTGCTCTTGGGCCACCCTTTCGGCCTCGGCGGCACGGATTTCCCTGGCGCGGGCCTCCAGGAGTTCGGCTTCGCGGGTGCGGCTCATCTGCCGCAGCGAGGCGGCATCGTGTTCCGAGGCCGCCGCGAACTCGAGTTGCTGGGCGGGGAGGGCCCGTTCTCGGATGGCCAGGGCTCGCTGATCGAGCGGCTCCGCTTCGGCGTACTTCCCCTGGTCGCGATCGACACCCGTCAGATCATCCAGCGTCAGGGCGAAATCGGGGTGATCAGACCCCAGGGCCTTTGCCTGGACGTCGCGAGGCCGCCTCAGCAACGGCTCGGCTTCGGCGTAGCGGCGCCGGGCACGGTCGATCAGGACCAGGATGGAGAGGCTCTGGAAGACGGCCTCCGGTTTGACTCCCGGATGTTTCTCGCGGACCGCCAGGGACCACTTCGCGAGCGGCTTGGCCTCGTCGTATCGCCCCTGGTGGTAGAGCACCCGAACCAGATCGCTGATGGATCATCTCCCCCCTCCTTAAGACATCTCGGATTCCTGCGCTCGCGGAGACTGTCCGGTTGATTCGCGAAGGGGAGGTGTCTGCCTGCCGTCCGTTCCGTCAGGACGGTAAGCAGATGTCTACATCGACATCAATCGGACAGTCTCTGCGCTCGACTGGTGGGTGGCATGCCCACCACGATCGGGGACGGATGGCTACCAGGGGGCGGACCATTCGAGTACGATCCTCGGGAGATGCGGTCGCGTCCCGCGATCCGACGCGGTCACCGGAGTCGTGCCATCCATGCGTGTTTCCCTGTTCATCACGTGCTTCAACGACACCATCTTTCCCGAGACCGGCCGCGCGGTCGTGCGGCTGCTGGAGCGGCTCGGCCACGCGGTCGAGTTCCCGATGGACCAGACGTGCTGCGGGCAGATGCACTACAACACGGGCTACCAGCGCGAGGCGATCCCGCTGGTGCGGCACTTCGTCGAGGTCTTCCACGACGCCGAGGTGGTCGTCTCGCCGTCGGCGTCGTGCGTCGGGATGGTCCGCGACCTGTACCCGCACGCGGCCGAGCTGGCCGACGACCCCGACCTGGCCGGCGCGGTCGCGGCGCTGACGCCCCGCGTGTTCGAGTTCTCGGAGTTCCTCGTCAACAAGCTGGGCGTCGAGGACGTCGGCGCCTACTTCCCGCACCGGGTGACGTACCACCCGACCTGCCACTCGCTGCGGATGACTCCGGGTCGGCGACGCGCCCTTGCGGCTGCTCCGGGCGGTCCGGGGGATCGACCTGGTCGAGCTGCCCCGGGCCGAGGAGTGCTGCGGCTTCGGGGGCACGTTCGCGGTGAAGAACGCCGACACGTCGATGGCCATGCTCGGCGACAAGCTCCGCTGCGTCCTCGACACCCGGGCCGAGTTCTGCGTCGCGGCCGACAACTCGTGCCTGATGCACATCGGCGGCGCCCTGCACCGCCAGCGCGCCGGCGTGGGCACGATCCACCTCGCCGAGATCCTCGCAGCCGACGGAACGAGGAGAGCGGTCCGATGATCCACGAACCGACTGCCGACCTCGCCGACCCGGCCCGCCCGCTTCGAGGAGGCGGCGAAGATCGCGCTGGCCGACACCCAGCTCCGGCGCAACATGGGCAAGGCCACCCAGACGATCCGGGCCAAGCGCCAGGCGGTCGTCGACGAGCTGCCCGACTGGGAGGCGCTCCGCGAGGCCGGCCGGGCGATCAAGGAGCGCACGCTCCGCCACCTCGACACCTACCTGATCGCACTGGAAGCGTCGGTCGAGCGCGCCGGGGGCCGTGTCCACTGGGCGCGCGACGCCGCCGAGGCCAACCGGATCATCACGCGGATCGTCGCTGAGCACGGCGCCGCGCGAGGTGGTCAAGATCAAGTCGCTGACGACCGACGAGATCGGGCTGAACGAGGCGCTGGCCGAGGCCGGGATCGAGGCCATCGAGACCGACCTGGCCGAGCTGATCATCCAGCTCGCCGGCGAGCGGTCGTCGCACATCCTCGTGCCCGCGATCCACAAGAACCGCTCCGAGATCCGCGCGCTGTTCCAGCGGCGGCTCGGGGTTGCGTCGCTGACCGACGAGCCGCGCGCGCTGGCCGCCGCGGCGCGCGACGCACCTGCGGCGGAAGTTCCTCGAGCGCCCGGGTCGCCGTCAGCGGGGCCAACTTCGGCGTCGCCGAGACCGGCACGATCTGCATCGTCGAGTCCGAGGGCAACGGCCGGATGTGCCTGACGCTCCCCCGGGTCCTGATCTCGGTCATGGGGATCGAGAAGGTCATCCCGACCTGGCAGGACTTCGAGGTCTTCCTCCAGCTCCTGCCGCGCTCGTCCACCGGCGAGCGGATGAACCCGTACACCTCGTTCTGGACCGGCGTCACGCCGGGCGACGGGCCCGCAGGAGTTCCACCTGGTCCTGCTCGACAACGGCCGGACCCGGGTCCTGGCCGACCCGATCGGCCGCCAGGCCCTGAACTGCATCCGTTGCAGCGCCTGCCTGAACATCTGCCCGGTCTACGAGCGGACCGGCGGCCACGCCTACCACTCGGTCTATCCCGGCCCGATCGGCGCGATCCTGACGCCGCAGCTCGCCGGCGTCGAGAACGCCGGCTCGCTCCCCTACGCCTCGTCGCTCTGCGGCGCCTGCTACGAGGTCTGCCCGGTGAAGATCAACATCCCCGAGGTCCTGCTCCACCTCCGCGGCGAGGTCGTCCGCGCACAAGCAGGACGCACGACCGCGACCTGGCCCGACCCCGAGGCCATGGCCATGAAGTTCCTGGCGGGCGTCTTCGCCAGCCGCGCCGCGTACGAGCGGGTGCAGCGGCTCGGCCGGTTCGGCCAGCGGTTCTTCCTGCGCGACGGGTATATCGAGCACCTGCCCGGACCGCTCGGCGGCTGGACGGCGATGCGCGACGTGTACCCGGTGGCCACGCAGACGTTCCGCGAGTGGTGGAGGACACGATCATGAGCGACGGCACCGCGGCCGAGATCCTCGACCGCATCCGGGGGGCGCTGGGCGACGTCCCCCAGGGCGAGACGCCCGAGGCGGTGCCGGTCGCCCGCGACTACCTCACAGTCCGCCACGACCCCGCGTGCCGACGCGGATCGCGCAATTCATCGAGCGCGTGGCCGAGTACAAGGCCGTCGATCCGTCGCGTCGCCCCGGCCGACCTGCCTGCGGCGATCGCCGCGGCCTGCGCCGCGCGGGGCGTCCGGCGGCTCGTCGTCCCGGCCGACCTGCCGACCGAGTGGCTCCCCGAAGGGGTCGAGCTGCTCCGCGACCCGGGGCTGACGAACGAGCAGCTCGACACCAGCGACGGCGTGCTGACCGGCCTGCGCGCTGGGGATCGCCCAGACCGGGACGATCGTCCTCGACGGCGGCCCGGGCCAGGGCCGGCGCGCGCTGACCCTGCTGCCCGATTATCACCTCTGCGTCATCCGCGACGACCAGATCGTCGGCCTCGTCCCCGAGGCGGTCGCGCGGCTCCACGACGCCGCCCGCGCCCCGGCCGCCCGATCACCTGGATCTCCGGCCCGTCGGCCACCTCCGACATCGAGCTCAACCGCGTCGAGGGCGTCCACGGCCCGCGGACGCTCGAAGTCCTGGTCGTCGTCGGCCCCGAGGGCTGACTCGGGAGGTGTGCCGCCGGGGGCGGCGGGCCTTCCCCGAGGGAACACCGCAGCCCTCGGCGGTAGGCACGATCGTTCCGGGACGCGTCCGAGGTGGCCCGATTGCAGAGGATCGGGATCAAGGAGGCCATTGGCCGATGATGCCCCAGCGGGGCGAGCCGATCGTTCGGCTCACCGCGTGCCAGCAAGGGGGGCGGACACGGGGCGGGGTGGGTCGAAGGTGCAGGAGGCGGCCATGTATCTGACTCCGGGCAACGCGCTCGGGATGGTCCTGGCCGGAGCGGTGACCGGTCTGCTCGGCGCGATCCTGGGCACGGGGGCGGCGTCTTCCTGATCCCGATGCTGGTGATGGCGTTGGGGGTGCCGATGCACTACGCTGTGGCGACGAGTATCGTCTGACGGTGATCGCCACCTCCAGCGCCGTGGCGAGCACGAACGTCGAGCGGGGCACGGCCAACATGCGGCTGGGCATGACGCTGGAGATCGCCACGGCGCTGGGGGCGATCGCCGGCGGCCTGACCGCCGGCCGGCTCTCGCACCGCGCGCTGGAGGGCCTCTTCGCCACGGTCCTGCTGCCGACGGCCGTGCTTCATGTGGCGCGGCCGGACCGAGGACGGCCTCGACGGGCGAGGGCCCAGCGCGGCGAGCGAGCGCCGCTGCCGACGGACGCGCTCGGCGCCGTCGGAGCGCGGTACCGCGACGAGTCCGAAGGGCACGATGGTCACGTATCGGGTCCATCGGCTCTGGGCCGGGCTGGCGATCTCGTTCGTGGCCGGGAACCTCTCGGGACTGCTCGGCATCGGCGGCGGGGTGTTCAAGGTGCCGGCATTGCACCTGGTCTGCGGCGTGCCGATCAAGGCGGCTGCGGCGACCTCGAACTTCATGATCGGCGTGACGGCCGCCGCCAGCGCCTTGCTCTACTACGGCCGGGGCGAGGTCCGGCCGGCGCTGACGGCCGCTGTGGTCCTCGGGCGTCCTGGCGGGCTCGGGGCTGGGCTCGGTGCTCAACCGACGCGTCCGGGCCGGCCCCGTGCCGCCGGCTCTTCGCCGTCCTCCTTCTGGCGGTCGCCGCCGAGATGTTCCACCGGGCCTGGTTCACGAAGGGTTGAGCGATGGCCGAGACCGACGATCCGCACCGGCTGGAGCACTGGGTCCACTGGAGCCTGCTGTCGGGTCTGGTCCTCAGCGCCTGTTGCTGGCGCTGGGCCTCGGCCTCGCCCTGATCCGCGGCGGCCCTCGCCCCGAAGAGCCGCCTCCGGCGTTGACGATGTTGCTCCGCGGCGCGGTCCGGGGTGAGGGTGTGGACCTGCTCGATCTCGGCCTGCTGATCCTGATCGGCACGCCGGTTCTCAGGGTCGCCGTGCTCGCGGCGGGATGGGGAAGGGCGGGCGATCGCCGGTTCGCGGCGATCGCGCTGACCGTCCTGGCGCTGCTGGGGCTGAGCATGGCGCTGGGGCTCGGTTGAACGGAGACCGGCCGTGGACCCTCGCGAATGAAGCGAATGAATGCAAGCTGTTAATCCTTAAGTGTTTTTTAATCCACGACTTTCGCGTGAATCCGCGGTCCTTCCACGGGGACTTTCTCACTGCCAGTGCCAGGACCAGTGGACAGCGCGGACACTTTGGGCGGCCAAGGCAGCCCGAGATGCCGAAGCAACCCTCTGCAAGAGAAAGACTTCCGCGCCACCTACTGCCTTGGCGTCCACTGCTGAAACTGTCCGCGCTTGTCCGCACTCGCTGAGAAAGTCCCCTTCCACGGGCTGAAGCAGCTCCGAGGCAAGGAAGTTCGATCAGCTGCGCGCGTTCATCGCACGGAGGGAGAAGGAACCAGGCTGAATTGCTCCGGGTGGGGCACGCTGGTCATAACTTGGATGATTGCCAGCTCGAGTGTGCGGATGTCGACCGGCTTGGTCAGGTGCATCCTGAATCCCGCGGCCCGGCTCTCTTGGATGTCCTCCTCCGAACCGAACCCGCTCAGAGCGATCCCCGGCACACCCCGGTCGCCCCCCAACTCCCGCATGAGATCCAGACCCGTGCCGTCGGGCAACTCGATGTCGCTGATCAGCAGTTCGAAACTCTCCTCAGAGGCCGCCGTCCACGCCGAGGCCAAGCTCGATGCCGCGCTCACCTCGTGCCCGCGCATGCGTAAGATCCGGGCGAGGTTGTTTAAAAACTCCCGATTATTCTCCACCAGCAGGATCCTCAAGCCCCGCTGGTCGGGCGCGGCGACGGCCGGCGTCGGCACACTCTCCGACCCCGAGACCGGCGCGGGAACCGCTTCCAACTCCAGGGTGAAGGTCGTCCCCTGATCCCGCCCCGGGCTCGCTACCGTCAGGTGGCCCCCATGGGCCTCGACCATGGTCCGACAGATCGCCAGGCCCAGGCCTAGCCCCCTGGGACGTCCCCGTCGCAGCGCCTCGCCTTGTTCGAACGGGTCGAAGATTCGGGGCAAGACGGCTGGTTCGATCCCGAGGCCCGTGTCGGCGAATTCGACAAGCCAGCGTGATCCCTCCGGGCCATCGACGTCGCGCGAGCGGATCGTCAGGGTCCCCTCCGCAGGAGTGAACTTGGCGGCATTCTCGATCAGGTTCCAAAACACCTGCTGGAGACGCCTCGGGTCAGCGCTCACGTAGTGCCGGACGGCGGACAGGTCCACCTCCACTTTCAGCCCGGAGGCATGGATGATCGCATGACAGATCTCCAGGGCTTGGTGGAGGACGTCGTGAGCGTCGACCATCTCACGATCGAGCTGCACCTTGCCCCAGTCGATCCGCTGGAAATCGAGCAGGTCATTGACAAGCCGCGCCTCCAGCTCGATGTTGCGGCGGATGGTCTCAAGATAGCCCTGGAACTCGTCGGGGGTGGCAGGGTCAGCCAGCAGGTCGGTGGTGATCGCTAGGATGTGGGACAAGGGGTTGCGAAGCTCGTGGCTGACGACCGCCAAGAAGCGGTCCTTGGCTCGGTTGGCGGCCTTGGCCGTCTCCTCGGCCTGCTGGCACTCTCCCTGGCGGTTCTGGAGATGCTGGAGGGCGGCTTGGACCGTCTGGGTGTAAAAGGGGAACCGCTTCACGGTGTGGGTGCAGATGCGCATGTTCTCTTCGAGGATCCGCACGCTGCGGGTGCAGATGCGCATGTTCTCTTCGCGGATTCGCACGGCATCGGCCCGGATCCGCGCCGCGTCGGCTCGAATTCTGGAGGACTCAGACTTGTCTGGGAGCATGCGGATGCGCGGCTTGAGCTCGATAGGATTAAAGAAGTCGCCGCACCGCGCCCGTTGCTCGGGGAACAGATTGATCGAGCTCATGAGACCGACCTCACCGTCGGGATCTATCGAGGGTGACCTATTCGGCTCCGACGACATCGTCGGCTCCAGCCCTCGCTCCGCACTCCTAAGCTATATTAAGGATCATCCCCCACGATGTCTATCAATAATACCGAATTATTCCTACAGGTCGCCAGTCTGTGCGCGGATCTGGAGAATTTGAAGGGGAATAGGTAGAAGAGCAAGCCCCGAAAAGGGGTCGAGCCCCGAAAAGGGGTCGGAGCCCCGAAAAGGGGTCGGGAACCGATTTCATTCAATGAGAATGAAATCGGTTCCCGACCCCTTTTCCACCTTCCGACCCCTTTTCCACCTTCCGACCCTTTTTCCACTTTCCCGACCCCTTTTCCACCTTCCCCTTTTCCACCTTCCGACCCCTTTTCCACCTTCCAACATACCTTAAGATTTCGGGGCGATCTGGGGAGTGTCAAGGGTTCTCCAAAAAGATTTTGGCTACAAAATGCAGGCGGAATCGCAGAGAAACCCTTTCCTGGAAACGGATTGCACCAAATTTTGGTCAGGAACTCCGGCCTAAGCGGTTCGTTGGCACCTGGGCGGCGAAGCCGTCTGCCATCTGCTTCGCCGACTCGGCTGGTACCTCATACCTTCCGAAGATGGGCGTCGTGAGTTGCAATGTGAAACGGACGATGATGGAATTCCTCAGGGCACGGCTGGGTGTCCCACAGCCCACCAGTTGCCCCCCATGAGCCGAGACGTTTACGATCCTATGTCGGAAGCTGAGCCAGCTTCAACGGTTGCTGCCGGTAGGCATGTCGCCCGGAGTTGGTCTTCACGATTGCACCAAAGGCAGAGTCGAGGCGAGACGATGTCCTACTTGATTGCCGGGGGGAGTCTGGTCCTGATCACCCTGGTCCTGCTGGACGCATTCGAGGCGATGCTCCTGCCCCGCCGCGTCACCCACCACTTCCGGTTCGCCCGCCTCTTCTACATCTACTCCTGGACGCCGTGGGCGGCCCTGGCTCGGCGTATGCGATCGATCAAGCGGCGCAATTACTTTCTCAGCTTCTTCGGCCCTCTTTCCGTGCTGGTGCTGATGGGCGTGTGGGCGGTCGGGCTGATCCTCGGCTTCGCCCTGTTACAATGGTCGCTCGGCTCGGAACTGCACACCCCGGGGGAAGACGCCCGCTTTCCCGTCTACCTCTATTTGAGTGGGGTCACCTTCTTCACGCTCGGCTTCGGCGACGTCACGCCGGCCCACCTCCTGGGGCGCTTCCTGGCGGTCGCCGAGACGGGACTCGGGTTCGCCTTCCTCGCCGTCGTCATCAGCTACCTGCCGGTGCTCTACCAGGCGTTCTCCCATCGTGAAGTGACCATCTCGCTCCTGGATGCCCGCGCGGGCTCGCCGCCGACTGCCGGCCAACTGCTGATCCGGCTCGCCCAGCACCACAACTTCGCCATGCTCGACCGCTTCTTGGAGGAATGGGAGCAGTGGGCGGCCGAGGTGCTGGAGAGTCACGTCTCCTTCCCGGTCCTGAGCTACTACCGCTCGCAGCACGACAACCAATCCTGGCTGGCGGCGCTGACGGCGATCCTGGACACCGCGGCCCTGGTGATCGCGGGGGCGAAGGGTGCGGACCCGTACCAGGCGCAGTTGACCTTCGCCACCGCGCGGCATACGGTCGTGGACCTAGCCCAGGTCTATTATGTCCCCCCGATCGAGCCAGACCCGGACCGCTTGCCCGAGGACCGCTTGCGGCAGATGCGGGAGGAGTTACGGGCGGCGGGAATTGATCTGCGGGACGGCGAGGCAGTGGATCGAAACCTGGCCGAGCTGCGTGGGATGTACGAGCCGTTCGTCAATGCCCTCGCGCGTCATTTCCTCCTCGCCCTGCCGCCGGTGCTCTCGGATTCGACCCCGGTGGACAACTGGCAGACCAGCGCCTGGATGCGGCGTACCAGCGGGATCGGTCGACTGGCGCTGCCGGAACAACCCTGCGATGATCATCGGGATTGATCCCGGAGTCGATGTCGCCTCTCAGGTTCCGCGTTCGGGCGTCCGTCACCGGCAACGGTTGGCGGAGCCCGACTCGCCGCCGAAACGGTTGAGCGCGCGGGAAGAACGAGCGACCCTCCGGGCCTTGCTGGTTCTTCCACCCTCTGAGAGGGGCTGAACGAGTCCGGCCCGAGCCCTCTCGTTTGGACGTTTCGGCTCACGACACGCCGGGTGCGTCATCTGTGTGCGGTGATTGACTCCCTGATGCATCCCTTTCCAAAGAAAGGCGATCCCTCGGGCAAGGCGGTCTGGGTCACTCGGCTTACCCACGACTGAAAGGTACGGGGGACCACAGCATGCCGAGGAAGCGGAGACCGCGGGTGGCCCGGGTTGCTTGCCAACCACCCCTTTCAACATTTTATGTAACCCCCCCGAGGGGGAGGGTCAAGCGGGAAGGGGGGATGGGCAGGCTAGGGATGGGCGTTCGGGTCCTCGACCATCAGCCCTTCAGCGGTCGCGGCAGTATTGAGATCCTGATCCGCTGAAACCAGGGTGATGCCGCCCAAGCCCCCGTAAATCCATTGCTTGTGCAGCTCAATCGCGGCAGCCAGTTGCACGGCGTCATAGGCGCGTAGCCCGTGCGAATTCGCTAGCTTCATGGCCTCGGCCAGAAGAGCGGGCATCATCTCCAAAACGGTATACCTCCCGGCCAAGTGCTTGCGAAACCGTGCAAGGATGGAAGCTGCCTGCGGAGCTGAGAGGGTCCCCCCTCGCCGACGACGGGCAACAGCGGCGGTTACCTCGACGGCGGTTACACGAGCAATATAAATATGATTTGACGTATTGCGGTGCGTAAGGCTGCTCACCCAAGGGTACCAGCCTCCTGGACGTAACGCTTGACGAGGGCGCTCGAATCGACGAAATACGCGGCCACTTTTAACGCCGCTCGCGAATGATGGTCTCCGAGAGTGGCTCTCCCTCGAAAGGAATTGGGAGATCGTCCGCGTCATCGATGTCCTCGGCGGGATTGGCGAGATGGGTGATGAGACCCGAGGCGAGCAATCGCTGATTCAGCTCGTCGGGCGTGAGTGCTTTCTTGGCTGGTGGCTCCCCCTGCCCATGTTCCAGCCGATCCAAGAGCAGGCGTGCAGCCTCGGTCATTGCGGCGTCCACAGAAGGGAATAGCCCGCTGTAGACCTTTGCAATGATGGAGTTTTCCACGTCTTTAGGCAAATGTATTGTCATAATATAGAATCTCCTCTGCCTTCGAACTAACCATAGCCATCCGATTTTGACAACCCGGGCGGCGCAGCCGCAAGAGGTCAATTGTCGGGTGCACAACGATCTCTTATCGCTACGCGACCCCGGTTGCAGAAGCAACCGGGGCTACCCGGGGGTATCCGTCTCGGCGAGACGAACCGCGGGATACGCCTCACTCCGGGTCGCAGGGCGGCTTGCCGAAGGCGAGGGCCATCCGCCCCTGAATCTGCTCGGGCGTGAGGTCTTCCAAGTGCTCGGCAATTGACCAGATGTGCCCGAACGGGTCCACCATCAAGCCGTAGCGGTCGCCCCAGAACATGTCGGCCAGCGGCATGCGCACCGTCGCGCCCGCCTCGACGGCCCGGCCGAACGCGGCATCAGCGTCGGTCACGTACAGGTGGATCGTCACCGGCGAACTGCCGTTCGGCCCCGTCGCGCCGTGCTCGGGGAACTCATCCGCCAGGAACAGCCGCGAGTTGCCGATCTGCAACTCGGCGTGCCCGAGCTTCAAATGGCCGTCCGGCCCGGGGAAGGGCATCCGGGAGAGTTCCTCCGCGCCGAAGGCCCGCTTGTAGAACTCGATCGCCTCGGATGCTCCCTTGACCACGAGGTGGGGGGTGATCGTGTGATGACCATTAGGAATCGGATGCGCCATGGTCTTGTCTCCCGTCGAGAGTGAGCCCGGCTATCCTATTCACTCGAACAGGTATCGCGCCGGATTCGTAGTTCTCCCAAGGAATCGGCCTTTTGTCAACGCCCGTACACTAATTTAAAAGAAAAAAGCGAAATTCCGCATGAGGGCATGCAATGACGGAGCGGATTTTGGGAGCAACTTTAATGGTAGTCGCGGGCTGCGAGAAGGTCTACACCGACAAGACCAGCGGGACCAAGGCCGAAAGGCCCGGCCTAGTTCTACAGCAGCAGTTATTCGCGAGGGCACACCGCTTTCTCCTTGAAAATGAGGAGCCGGGTGACAGGACGGCAGCGGCCCATCTCAGGCCAGCCGAGGAGGTGCTGACGCAATTCCTTGTGCGAGAGCAACTTGGGCTCCGTGAAAACAACTGCTGCTGTAGACGTAGTCGGGGAGAGCTATGCTGTAGGCGCAGCAGCTCCCGTCTCCTCCGCCCTCGTGCTCGAAGTCGCAGGGGCCGCGGGGGCCGGAATCAACCAGGTGTTCAGCACGGGGGGCTCAGGAAGCGGCTCAGTTCCATGCGAGGAAAATGCTCCACAGAACCCGGCGAACAGGGGCGTGCCTGATCCCAGCACACCAGTCGGACGCCGTGGGTCTCCTCTGGGGTCCGGACAAGGTAATGCCCCGACGACCATCGGAGGCCGTCAGTATTCGGGGCACGCCATCGATCAGATGCAGGCCAGAGAGGTTCCGCCATCGGCGGTCGGAGAACACGATCCAGAATGGCGTTCCGGGCAGACCTCAGAGTCTGTGAATCAAACCGCGTTTCGTGACTTTGTGGTCATGAGCCTCGGCTCATGAAAGACTCCGAGCGGTTCGGAATCGATGGCCACTTGTGCTCGGGATCGTGTCTCCGGAACCTCCTCTGGCCGGCTGCGGAGCCATACGGCCCCTACAAGTCCACTATCCCACCGATCCTCTTACCCCTCCGCCCCCGCCGGCCGCCGCGCAGTGCCCCCATTCGCAACACGTTGTGCGCCAGCGCGTGCCACAACGCGAGCGTTCGCACTTTCGACACGCCCCGCACCAGGAACTGCAACAGCCCGCGGCGTCGCGTCCACGCATTCACACATTTCGCAGTCGCTGCCCGGTCCTTGTAAATCGTCTTGGCCTCATCGGTACCCATCCGCTGCTGCCATTCCGCCACCCGTTCGCTGTCGCGCGGCGACGGCGCGTGGCGATCGATCTCGCGGGTCTTTCGGCTTCGGCTCCGGGGCATCCAGAAAGCTGCGGGAGCAGTCGTTCGAACGGGAGGCGTCCCTGAGAGCGGTCCTTGTCTGGGGCGCGCTGTGCTGGTCATCGCGTCGCCGGCCCGGGCCGGTGAGCTGACGGAGCTGGGGCCGGTCGCGTTCAAGGGCGAGATCTTCAAGTCGAAGAACCTCAGTGGCCTCGGTGTCGCCGGAGACCCGCTCGTCCTCGGCGCGGACGAGGGGTACCGGGTCCAGGTGCTGAGGCGCGACGGCGACCGCTCTCGGCTGGTCGGTGACGTCGTCCTAGGGGAGGGCGGCAAGGAGGTCGACATCGAGGGGATCGCCTGCGCGGGGAACACCGTCTACGTGATGGGCTGGCACTCCGGGAGGCGGGCGAAGGTCGACGAGGCGAACACCTACGAGAAGAACCGCGAGCTGATCGCGACCCGCGACGCGGGGTCGAGCCGCGACCGGGTCTTCCCCTTCACGCTGGACCACCAGGGGCAGGCCACGGGGGTCGAGGCGACGAGCTACGCCCCGTCATCGACCGCGACCCGATCCTCAGGATCTTTCGCGACGTCTCCAGCAGCGTCTGAAGCCGTCCCCTCGGCCGGGGCGTCTCCCCCGTGCCACTGAATGACCAGGGTGCGCCGCCGGGTCTGTCGCGCAATCTCCGGCCGCCGCCAGTAGCAGGCCGCGCCGTCGCCGTGGTCCATCGCCGGCCCGAGGAAACACAGGCTGGCGATCCGGAGGGCGAAATCCTCGGAGATCGGCCCCGAGATGATCACCCAGTCGAGCCCCCGGAGGGCATCGCCCCGGTGGCCCTCCCGGAGGGGCGGATCGTGGGTGTCGGACATGGTTCGTCTTCCCACAGGGTCAGAGTCAGGGAGGTTCGGCAAGAGGCCGACCTCCCTCATCTTTGTGAAGGCCGACCTTGCCGGGTGCGGGCGAATCTCGGTAGGCCGGTGGCACGGTCCGGGAGGGGATGTGATTCATCCTGGGACGCGATGGCCGGCGCGCGAACCCACGGCATCCGTGCCGTGCCCCTCTCAGACCGAATGGCACGCCTCGGTTCCGTCCGGTTTCCCTACCTGATCCTTGGCGTACGGTCCTGCTCCTCGAGCGGGATCCCCCTCAGACGATCGGTGGCACCAGAGGTTGGCGGCGAGGAACAATCTCCTCACGGAAGACCGCCATCTCCCGGGGTGCTTCGATGCCCAGGCGCACCTGACCGTTATCCAGCCTCACCACCGTCACGACGATCCGATCGCCGATCACGATCCTCTCACCATGTTTGCGAGACAAGACCAGCATGGAGGACTCCTTCGCTGGTGGCTTCGCCCTGAGCGAATACGGCAACTCGTCCCGGGGGTTGGAGATGATTCTAACCAACGAATGCGCAAAATGCAAGCACCTGGATTTCCTAATGGAAAAGGTAGCATGGCCGCGAATCCGCCTCAACCGTCCGCTTCGCGATCGGACGCGGTTCGCCGATCCGGGCGAGGGCGGCGCGGCCTCGGCGTGGCGGCAGGAGACCTGATATGAGACCCGGGAGTCCGGACGCCGAGCGATCCCGACCGGTCGGAGAGACTTCGCGGGGTGGGCGATGCCCACCCCGCTTCGACTCAATGCTTGCCTGGCGAACAACACGCACGCCTGGGCGGTTGGGGCACTCAGGCGTGCGGAATCGTAACCCATTTCAACCCTGCCACATCCCTGAGGGAGGTGGCTCTAGCAGGGTGGTGGATGTCAACGCAGATCCTCGTAAAACCGCCGAGGATCATGGAAAGACAGAGGCTCGGCATCATCGTCTGTGAGGAACACCTTGGCGGAATCATCCCGGGAGGACGAAGGCTTGGAATCGTTCCCCTTTTCCACGGGTTGGCATTGCAGGACCAAGGAGGCCCCCTGCCGGATCACCTCGGTCACCTCGAAATGGCCCAGGGGTTGTCCGGTGAGCGCCACCAACAAGTGACCCTCCCCATTGGGGCAATCCTGGGTTAAATGCTGGATGTTCTCCATCATTGTAGGCATCATCCTCGCATCTCCTTTCTTCTCCGGTCCGGATTCACGAGAGAAGGGGTCCGACCCCTCGAACGCGTTAGAATGCTATCGGAGCTCAGCCCAAAAACAAGGAAAATATGAAGCGAGAATAATAAAAAAATTGGTATGATAAATGCGCATTGGCTATAACTCAGCCTCACTCAAGGAGTTGTGGCAGGGATCCGAACGACCACGATCCTCGTAACTTCTCAATTAGTCCGGGTGGAGGGCTCACTGAGATGGCCGTTCCGGGCCAACTTTCTCGGGAATTCCAGGGATGAGAGCTCGCCCCATCGCGGAGAATGCCCGGACTTATTGAGAAGGGGATCGTCCCAAAACCGCTGCTACCCATAGTGTACGAACTTGACACTTTTCAGCAGTGCTCCCAGGGGTGAATCGCCGGCGCAAGAGGTTAGAGATCCTTGAGTTGCGCCACACCCAGTGGCGAGTAGATCACTACTGTATGTGTCAAGCTCGATTTGGCTCGTTTGGGACAATGCCTGAGAAGTTGCCGATCCTCGACTTAACTCCTTCTGTTTTTTGGAGTTCCGGTGGATTCTGGGTGGTTCGGGGCCCCCGAAATACAGGAAGAGCCAAGAATTTAAAAAGCATGTGTAAATAGATAAGTAATTGGGGACGGGCAAACAATCCACAAACAGGCAACATGGGGTAGCGGCAGCAACTGCGCGAAAACCTCCGGTAGCGTATTCTGCGCAATGCGGTCCTCCGGCTGCGCCGGCAGGACTCGCCTGACATCCTTGTACCGGACGATGACCGCCGCCTCGTGCAAGACGTGGAGCACCCCAATGTGCTCGAGGACACCCCGCACGCGTTTTCGCCGGATGAACCCAAAAATGTCCGTTCTGAGGAGTGCCCCCCTTGGACTCCGGGCCGGACTTCGACCGCAATGGGTTTGGACCGTGCCCCACGCTCGATTGGCCTGCGTGCTCGGACTCACCTCTTGCGCGAAGGTGTTGCGGATGGAGATCTCGTCGCCCTGAATGCCGGTGCGGCTCACCCGCCTCTACCTGAGAGTGTCGTGGATTTCGTGGGTGGCCTCGCTCCGGTGGTGTGGTGCTTCTTCGAGGACTCGACGCACCCCACCCGCTACCCGCCTTCATCATGTGTCGAATGGCGTCAAGGGCCATCGGGCGGGTTGCACTGGTAGCGTCTTCGCTACCAGTGGCCAGGATCCCGGACGACGCTCGGGCCTTTTGGGGACTTCGTCGTCGGAACCGGCCACATCCCGAGACCGCTCCGGAAAGGACACCGGGAGCGCAGCCGCGACCAAGGCCACCCGTCCGAATCGCCGCCCGTAGTTTCCATCGGATCAAGGCGAGAATGACCCAGTCGTCCCTGAAGCGGCCGTACGACAGCCTCGCTGCCTTCATGCGCTCATCTATTTTTTGTCTATTCCCCATTCTTCTAAATGCTTCTTCGCCAGCTCATGAATCGCCTCATGGGCCGCCTCGATCGCGGCGAGGCTGGTCCCGAGGTACTTCTCGACGGCCGCGGCGATCTCGAAGGCGACGACGTTCTCGGCGATGACGCTGGCGGTGGGAGCGGCGCAGACGCGCGGAGGCGATCGACGGCCGCGGCGATCTCGAAGGCGACGACGTTCTCGGTGATGACGCTGGCGGTGGAGCGGCGCAGACGTCGGGCAGCCGTTGGAGCATGGGCGGCGGGATGGGGCCGAAGCCGGACCTCAGCCACCCGACGCCTCACAGGATGGTTGCGAGGGCATGCCAGTTGACCGGCAGTTGCGGATACCGGGCGGCCTCCGCCGCTGTGATGGCGCGCTTGGCACGGATGGTGAAGTGGATCCAACCACCACAGTGGGGACAGCGACCGACGAACCCGGTGTCATCCCACCAGGTGCGCACCAAGGGGTCGTGAACGGAGCGTCCGTGGGCTTCCAGGCGGAAATCGATGGCCTGCATCCGTTGCCCACAACCGGCATGAGGGCAGGCGGCATCCGGGTACACGATATGAGGTGCCATCGAACGCTCCTGGCCGCCTCGTCGGTAGAGAGCGTGCATCTGGTCCAATTCCTCAGCAGCCCGAGCAATCGATCCGGTGGACACCTCAACCATCGCCCACCTCCCATTCGACAACTCGACGTGGACTCTACGAACGGAACACCTGATGAATAAAATACCCGGTATCGGACGGGAGTGAAAGCTTCACCCACCCTCCCGCCGTCGCGATCGCTCGATATTCCCTTCCCCTATCCCCTGTCTCCTATCCCCTATTCAGAGATTTGCTTCTTGGCCAGTTTATAAATCGCCTCATGTGCCACCTTGATCGCGGCGAAGCTGGTGCCGACGTAATTGTCGACGACGGCCGCGGCGATCTCGAAGGCGACGACGTTCTCGACGTCTGGAATGCAGATCAACCCACGATCGCCCTGAGCGCCTCGTTTGCCGCGGCGATCGTGTGGTCGATGTCGGCCTCGGTGTGAGCGGCGGAGACGAAGGCGGCCTCGAACTGGCTGCACGGCAGGTAGACGCCGCGGGCGAGCATCTCCCAGAAGAAGCGGGCGAAGAGCTCGGTGTCGCTCCGCCGGGCGTCGTCGTAGTTGTGGACCGGCATCGGCGTTGAAGAACAGGGTGATCATGCTGCCGACCGCGCTGAACGACGTGGGGCACCTTGGCGTCGAAGGCCGCGCGCCGGAGCCCGTCTTCGAGCCGGGCCGAGAGGGCTTCGAGCCGGTCGTAGGGCGGGTCGTCGCGGAGCAATCGGAGCGTCGCCAGGCCGGCGGCCATGGCCAGGGGGTTGCCCGAGAGCGTCCCGGCCTGGAAGACCGGCCCGGCGGGCGAGATGTGCGTCCATGATCGCCGCCCGGGCCCCGTACGCCGCCGCCGGCAAGCCGCCGCCGATGATCTTGCCCAGCGCGGTCATGTCGGGCGTGATCGCCGAAGCGCTCCTGGGCGCCGCCGAAGGCGAGCCGGAAGCCGGTCATCACCTCGTCGAAGACGAGCAGGGCCCCGTCCTTCTCGGTCAGCTCGCGGAGCCGCTCGAGGTAGCCCGGCCGGGGCGGGACCAGCCCCATGTTGCCGGCGACCGGCTCGAGCAGGACGGCGGCGATCTGGCCGGGGTACCGGGCGAAGGCCTCGGCCACGGCCTCGGCGTCGTTGAACGGGCAGAGGATCGTGTCCGCGGTCGCGCCGGCGGTCACGCCGGGGCTGTTCGGCGTGCCGAGCGTCGTCGCGGCCGAGCCCGCCTGAACCAGCAAGGCATCGACGTGGCCGTGATAGTGCCCGGCCATCTTGACGATCTTGTCCCGTCCCGGTCACCCCGCGAGCCACCCGGACGGCCGACATCGTCGCCTCGGTCCCCGACGAGACGAACCGCACCTTCTCGATCGACGGGACCGCCTCCACGACGGCCTCGGCGATCTCGGTCTCGCGGATCGTCGGCGCCCCGAAGCTCGAGCCGTGCTCGAGCGCCTCGACGACCGCCGCGCGGACGGCCGGGTGCGCGTGGCCGAGGATCATCGGCCCCCACGAGCCGATGTAGTCGATGTATCGATGGCCGTCGATGTCGAAGAGGTATGGCCCCTCGGCGCGGGCCATGAACGGCGGCTCGCCGCCGACCGCCCCGAACGCCCGCGCGGGGCTGTTCACGCCGCCGGGAATCACCCGGCAGGCGCGGACGAAGGCCGCGTGGCTCCGGGGAGTCGGTAATCGGGACCGACGACACGGGCGGTGGTCGTTCATGGTGCGGCGACTCGATGGAGCTCGAGGGTGGTCTCGAAGCTCACGCTGCCGCAGCCAGCGCGCCACGTCGGGGGCGTGGTAGGTCAGGATCATGTCGGCCCCGCGCGCTTGAAGCCGGTGAGGGTCTCCAGCACGACCCGCCGCTCGTCGATCCAGCCCCGCGCGGCGGCGGCCTTGACCATCGCGTACTCGCCGGAGACGTTGTAAGCGGCCACCGGCACGCCGAACCGCTCCTTCACCCGCCGGACGATGTCCAGGTAGGCCAGGGCCGGCTTGACCATCACCATGTCGGCCCCTTCGGCCAGGTCGAGCGCCACCTCGCGCAGGGCCTCGTCGCCGTTGGCCGGGTCCATCTGGTAGGTCCGGCGGTCGCCGAACGCCGGGGTGCTCTCGGCGGCGTCGCGGAACGGACCGTAGAAGCCGCTGGCGAACTTGGCGGCGTAGGACAGGATCGGGATGTCGGTGAACCCGGCGCCGTCGAGCCCCGCGCGGATCGCCGCCGACCATGCCGTCCATCATCCCCGAGGGGGCGACCACGTCGGCCCCGGCCCGGGCGTGGCTGACCGCCTGCTCGGCCAGGAGCGGCAGGGTCGCGTCGTTGTCCACGTCGAGCCGGCCGCTCCGCTTCGGTCAGGGGGCCGCAGTGGCCGTGGTCGGTGTACTCGCAGAAGCAGACGTCGGTGATCACCAGCAGGCCGGGGCGCTGCCGTCTTGATCAGCCGGACCGCCTCCTGCACGATGCCCCCGTCGTGCCGAGGCCGCCGAGCCGCTGCGCGTCCTTGTGCTCGGGGATGCCGAAGAGGAGGACGGCCGGGATGCCCAGTTCGGCCACCTCGGCGACCGCCTCGCCCAGCCGGTCGAGCGAGAGCTGATACTGGCCGGGCATCGACGGCGATCTCGCGGCGCAGGTTCTTGCCGTGGTAGACGAACAGCGGATAGATCAGGTCGTCGACGGTCAGCCGATGCTCGCGGACGAGGTCGCGGAGCCGGGGATGGCTGCGGAGGCGTCGGGGACGATGGAGGGGGTAGCCGGCGGCGGGTTGGAAGGTCATTACACGACTCACGAAGCCGGGGGCATCCATGGCTCTCACCCAGGCCCTCTCGCGGAGAAGAAGGATGGGCTGCGCCATCTCGTGGGGAAGCACTGTTCACGATCTCATGATCGTTTCCGTGACATCAGCTTACCGTCCCCCTTGTCAAAGCGTCGAGTCCGCAAGACACACGGAAGGCTCATGGCTCAGCAGGGATCGCGGCCCACTCGACGGATGAATCGTAGATCGGCGGACGCGCCGCCGAGGTCTGTCTTGAAGTTCCCGGCCAAACACGATACCAACGCCAGTGTGCCGGTCGGGGGAGCGAGGATGGGGATCCCCGCGGCCGTGCGTGCGCCAGGGGAGGTCGCCGACGCATCATGTCAAACGCCGCCAGTGCCGTCAGTTCCCGGCTCGAGGCCGACCGGAGGGCTCTCCTCGACCTCAGCCTGCGCAACCCGCTCTTGAACTACCGGCCGCGTGCTCGAGGGCTGGAGATCATGGGCGAATCCCCCGCGCCACTGTTCCAGACGCTGGTCCGCGAGGGGAAGCGGATGTCGTTCCTGCCCGCGCCGGGGACTGAGGCCGGGGGACCGCTGGCGCAGCCCGAAGAGACCTCGGGCCGCCCCTCGGTGAACCAGGCCGACCTGAAGCTGCAAACGGCCCTGCCGTCCGACCTGTTGCAGTCGCGGCTCCTGGCGATCTTCCACGCGGCGCGGACGTCGCTGGAAGAACAGGGGGTCAACACGCTCTTCCTCGCGCTGGGGATGCTCCGCTGGTCCGAGCGCGACGAGCCCCGCGGCGGCCTCCGCGCGCCGCTACTGCTCATCCCGGTCGAGCTGGAGCGCTCGCAGCGCCCGCGAGCGGTTCCGGCTCCGCGCCGAACGACGAGGACCTGGAGGTCAACCTCTCGCTCGCCGAGAAGCTGCGGGCGGATTTCGGGATCGACTTCCCCGAGTTGCCCGAGTCCGCCGCGCTGGACGTCGGCCGCTACTTTGACGACGTCGCCGCGGCGGTCGGCGACCAGTCGGGCTGGTCGGTCGATCACGATGCGGTCGTGCTCGGGTTCTTCTCGTTCGGTAAGTTCCTGATGTATCACGACCTCGACGAGGACCAGCTGGCCCGACGGCGTGCGGCCGAGCGCGCACCCGATCCTCCGGGCACTGCTCCACGAGGGATTCTCGCCGGTGGACGAGGCCAGTCCGGCGATCGAGGAGGACGAGCCGCTCGACGGCTACCTGGAGCCGTCGCGGAGCCACCTGGTCGTGGACGCCGACAGCACGCAGACCCTGGCCATCCTCGACGTGAGCCAGGGGCGGAACCTGGTGATCCAGGGCCCTCCCGGCACGGGCAAGTCGCAGACGATCACCAACCTGATCGCCGAGGCGATCGGGAGGGGCAAGTCGGTCCTGTTCGTCGCCGAGAAGATGGCGGCGCTGGAGGTGGTCAAGCGTCGGCTCGATGCCGTCGGCCTGGGCGACGCCTGCCTCGAGCTGCACAGCCACAAGGCGCAGCAAGAAGGCGGTGCTCGACGAGCTGCGCCGGACGCTCGCGCTGGGGCGGCCGAAGCTCGGCCCGGTCGAGGACGACCTCCGGATGCTCGGCACGATGCGCGACCGGCTCAACGCCTACTGCGAGGCGGTCAACACGCCGGTCGGCGGGAGCGGCGTGACCCCGTACCACGCCTTCGGCGAGCTGCTCCGGCTCCGCGAGCGACAGGTCGGCGCCCCGCCGCACCCGCTGGAGATCCCCGCGATGTCGTCGTGGTCGAGGTACGACCTGAAGCGCCGCCAGGCGCTCGTCGAGGAGCTCCAGGCGCGGATGGCAGTCGTCGGCGTCCCCCGCGAGCACCCGTTCTGGGGCAGCCGGCGGACGGTCCTGCTGCCGACCGAGGGGGACCGAGTCCGCGACCTCCTGATCGCCGCGGCGTCGGGCGACGCAGGCGCTTGCGCCGCCGCCTTGGACCTCGCCGCGTGCCTTCACCTGCCCCCGGCCGCGACCCGATCCGAGATCGAGACGCTGATGCGCGCGGCGCGGCGGGCCTCGAAGGTCGTCCAAATCCAGGGAACCGACCTCCTCAGCGGCGACTGGCTGGAGCACCACGGCGACCTCGAGGAGTTGCTCGACGCTGGCACGACGCTGGCCGAGATCCACCACCGCCACGACGCGACGCTGTTGCCCGAGGCGTGGGACCAGGACCTCCACGACCCCCGCCGCGACCTGAACGCCTACGGCCGGAGCTTCTGGCGGTTCCTCTCGGGCGGCTACCGCCGCGCGCGGGTCGTCGCCGCGCTCTGCCGCGCCGAGCCGCCCAGGACGCTCGACGATCAGCTCGCGCTGCTCGACGCCGTGCTCGAGGCCCGCCGCCGGCGCGACGTCATCCATCGCCACGCGCCGCTCGCCGCCCGGCTGTTCGGCGCGCGCTGGCAGGGCGAGCGCTCGCACTGGGACGGCGCTGGCGAAGCTCACGAAGTGGGCCGTCCAGCTCCACCACGACGTCCGCGCCCGACGGCTCCCCGAGCCGATCCTCGAGTTCCTCGCCAGCCACCCCGACATCGAGGCGCTGGAGCCGCAAATCGCGGCCGTGAAAGCGACCCTCGCCGCCTTTCAGGACGGCGTGGGCCAGCTCGCCGCACTTCTGGAGTTCGACACCCCGGCCCGGTTCGGGCCGACGGAGGCGCTCGAAGACCTTCGCCTCGAAGACCTGGAACCGCTCCTCGCGACCTGGCTCGACCGGATCGACGAGCTGCCCGTGCTAGTCGCCTTCAACCACCTGGCCGGCCGATGTCGTGAGGACGAGCTGGGCGGGGTCGTCGCGATCGCCGAGTCGTGGCCCGAGGCGGGCCGGCACCTGGTGACGATCTTCCAGCGCCACGGGTTCGAGGGTCTGCTCAAGCAGGCTTTCCGCGAGCGCCCGGCCCTGGCCGGCTTCGACGGGCCGGGCCACGAGCATGTCATCCGCGCCTTCTGCGACCTCGACCGGCAACTGCTCCGCCATACCCGCGCCCGGCTCGCCTTCGAGCACTGGCAGCGCCTCCCCCGGCACGAAGGTCCCGGCCAGCTCGGCGTCCTGAGGCGCGAGTTCGAGAAGAAGGCGCGGCACCTGCCCTTGCGGCAGTTGCTCGCCCGCGCGGGCAACGCGGTCCGGGCGATCAAGCCCGTGTTCATGATGAGCCCGCTCTCGATCGCGACGTACCTCGAGCCCGGGAAGCTCCAGTTCGACCTGGTCGTCTTCGACGAGGCGAGCCAGGTCAAGCCGGTGGACGCCCTGGGGGCGATCCTCCGGGGCCGCCAGGCGGTGGTCGTCGGCGACAGTCGCCAGTTGCCCCCGACGCAGTTCTTCGACCGGCTGACCGGCGGCGATGAGGAGGAGGACGACAACGCCACGAGCGGCGACGTCGAGAGCGTCCTCGGCCTGTTCGTCGCGCAGGGCGCCCCCCAGCGGATGCTCCGGTGGCACTACCGGAGCCGGCACGAGTCGCTGATCGCCGTCTCGAACCGCGAGTTCTACGACGACCGCCTGGTCGTTTTCCCCAGCCCCGACGCCGCGCGGCGCGACGCCGGCCTGGTCGTCCGCCGCCTGCCGGAGGCCGTCTACGACCGGAGCCAGACCCGGACCAACCCCGTCGAGGCCGAGGCGGTTGCGCGCGCGGTCCTGGAGCACGCCCGCGCCCAGGAGAATCGGCCCGCCGACCGCCGCTTGACCCTCGGCGTGGTCGCCTTCAGCGTCGCGCAGATGGACGCGATCCAGGGGCACCTGGAACGGCTGCGCCGCGACGATCCCTCGTGCGAGGAGTTCTTCGCGCTGGCCGTCGCCGAGCCGTTCTTCGTCAAGAACCTGGAGAATGTCCAGGGCGACGAGCGCGACGTGATCTTCATCAGCATCGGCTACGGCCGGACCGCCGACGGCGACCTGGCGATGAACTTCGGCCCGCTCAACGGCGAGGGCGGCGAGCGGCGGCTCAACGTCCTGATCACCCGCGCCCGGCTCCGCTGCGAGGTGTTCACGAACTTGACCGCCGACGACCTGGACCTCGACCGCGCCCGCTCGCGCGGCGTCCGCGCCCTGAAGACGTTCCTCGCCTTCGCCGAGACCGGCACGCTGGAGCCCTCAGCCTCGTTGGAGGCGGGCGTCGATTCCCCGTTCGAAGAGGCCGTGCGCGCGTCCCTGACTGCCTCGGGCTGCCAGGTCCGGCCCCGAGTCGGATCGGCTGGGTGCGCGCTCGACATGGCCGTGGTCGATCCCGACCAGCCGGGCCGCTACCTGCTGGGGATCGAGTGCGACGGCGCCCGCTACGCCGAGGCCCGCTCGGCCCGCGATCGCAACCGGCTGCGCCCCCAGGTGCTCGAATCACTCGGCTGGCGGCTCCATCGCGTCTGGAGCGCCGACTGGGGCCGCAACCCCTCAGGCGAGCTGAAGCGGACGCTCGCCGCGATCGAGTCGGCGCGGGTCGATCACCCCTCCGAGCCCTCGGGGCCCGCCGAGGCGCCGGTCCCGGTCTACGAGCGCGACGCGGCGAGCGGTCCCGAGGCGGGCGCCTCGGGCGTGCTCGCGTATCAACTGGTCAACCTCAACGGCGAGCTCGCGGGAGTCGATCTGGAATCGGCCTCGACGGACCGCCTGGCGTCGTGGGTCGTCGCGGTGGTCGCGGCCGAAGGCCCGGTCCATGTCGGCGAGGTCGTGCGCCGGCTCGTCGACGCGGCCGGGGTCAAGCGCGCCGGGGGCCGTGTCCAGGCGGCGATCGAATCGGCCTGGACACACGCCCTCGATCGTGGCACGATCGCGTCGCCGGGGTGATTTCCTCTGGCCTCCGGGGATGGACCGTCCCCCCCTGCGCGACCGCGGCGCCCTTCCCTCGTCAGTGCGCAGGCTTGATCTGGTTGCGCCCGAGGAGCTCGCCCTGGCCATCGAGAAGGTGGTCTCCGATGCCCTCGGTATCGAGCCCGACGCGATTCCTTCGAGCGTCTGCCGCCTGCTCGGCTTCGCCCGGATGAGCGACGAGATGCGCGAGAGCATCGGGGCGACCATCGACGCGATGGTCGCGGGCCGGAGGTTGACAGAGCAAGGGGGCCATCTCGTCGTCTCGGAACCGATCACATGAGGAACGCTCACCGCGGTCCCGGCTTGTCGGACGTGACCACGGATGTGAGTGGTCAAGGTCCAGGCCCCTCACTGCGACCCTCTCCCTCCGGGTGAGTGCCCATCGGGCCTTGACTCGGGATTGTCGGGTGTGGGAATCATGCCATGATGTCTCAACGGACGGCGTGCCTCTCACGCCCGACCTCAGAAGGCCCCGGTGAGCGTCCCATGAGCCAAGACGACCCGCTGGCCGCGTGCGACCGACTCGCCGCGATCTTCGATCGGGCGCTCGCACTTCAGGAGCGGGGGCAGGCGGTCCTCGATGACGCAGTCCGGGTGCCGGTCGTGCCGTATGTGATCGCGCAATTGCGGATGCGGGTCCGGCCCGCGCTGGAGAATGACTGGAGCAAGACCGACCCGGTCCACGTCGTGCTGTTCGGAGGGACGAACACGGGGAAATCGACCGTGCTCAACGTCCTGCTTGGCCGCGCCGGGGCGGGGATGAGCGTCCGCGCGCGGTTCAGCCAGCATCCCGAGGTGTTTCGGCCCGCCGCGCTCGGCGACCGCTGGCTCGACGACTTCCCTTCGCGGTTCACAGGCTATCACCGCTCCCGCGACGAGAACCCACCGCACCAGTCGGACGAATCGCTCCGCCGCGACGGCTACATCCCCGCGCTGGCCGCGCGCGACCCCGATCGCCTGCACGCCGAGCCCCTGAGCCCGCCCGCCGCGCCGGGCGCGCTCCTCTGGGACGCGCCCGACTTCTCGACCGAGCAGGCGTGGACCTACCTCCGTGCCGTCCTCGACGTCGCCGCGCTGGCCGACGTCGTGGTCATGACCGTGACCGACGAGTCGTACGCCGACAACCGGGGCAACGCGCTGTTGCGGATGCTGGGCGAGTCGGGCGTCGCGATCCACGTCGCGGCGAACAAGCTCTGGGAGAGCCCGACGCTGCTCGACGACATCACAAAGACGCTGGGCACGATCGGCCAGAGCCGGGCGCCGATCCATCGCCTGCCGCACGTCCCGGGCGCGAACCCCGACGAGCGGCTCCGCAGCCTCCTGGCGAGCCAGGAGGCCGCGGCGTTCCGCGCGGCGATCGCGCGAGGCGGCGCGCGGTCTCGAGCTGAAGCGGTGCGGGCTCCGGGGCGCCGTCGGCCTGCTCGAGCGCCACCTGGAGGACGTGCTCCGGCCGCTCGCAGTCGAGGCCGACGTCGCCGCCCGCTGGGCCGCGACCGTCGAGCGGATCACCCGCGACCACCTGCTCGAACCCTACCGCCGTGACTACCTCGAAGGGGTCCGCTACGCCGAGTTCAACCGTGCGCTGGTGCAGGTGATGGAGTTGCTCCAGGTCCCCGGCATCGGCCCCGTGCTCGACCTCGCCGGCCGGGCCGTCCGTGTCCCGATCCGGCTCGCATCCGAAGCGGTCCGGCGCCTCTCGGGCGCACCGGCCCCCGCCGACAAGATGCCCCCCGAGCTCCTGGTCGTGCACGAGGCGATCCAGGCCTGGCTCACCGCGCTGAAGGCCGAGGCGCAAGCGCTGGCCAACGCCGAGACCCACACCTCCTGGGCCGAGATCGCCCGCCAGCTCGACGACGAGACCTTCCGCCTCCCCCTGCTCAGAGGCTTCGACGAGGCCTTCGCCGCCTCGCGCCATGAGATCGACGCCGAGGTCCGCCGCCGCGCCGAGGCCATCTCCCGCAAGCTCAAAGAACAACCACGCCGCCTCAACGTGCTCCGCGGCGCCAACCTGGCGGCCAATACCTTGATGATCGCGCTGGTGCTCAAGTCGGGCGGCCTCAACTGGTCCGATGCCGTGCTCGGCCCGGCGCTGGCCGGGCTCTGGCAGAACCTCCTCGGCTGGGGCCTGGGACGCTACCTCGAGACCCAACGCGCCGGACTGAAGCAGGAGCAAGCCCGGACCCTGCAAGCCGTCGTCGCCTCGCACCTGGTGCAACCCGTCCGCAACCTCTTCCGCGGGCGCCGTCAGCGTCGCCGAGCTGACCGCCGCCCGGCGCGACTTCGCCCTCGTCAACGAGGCGGCCAGACGGATCACGGGATGACAAAAGAGGATTCACCACGGAGGACCCTGAGAGCCCAAAGGCAGCGAAGAGAGAGAAAAGCGAGGAGAAAAGGAAGAGATAAAGTTGCATACTAATAATAGACAATTAGTTATAAAATTTAAAAATGGTTTTCACTTTCCCTCCTCCTGATCCTCTCTCTCCTCTCTCTTCGCTGTCTCTGGTCTTCGGTGGTGAATCCTCTTCTCCTGATGCTCTGGGGTGCAATACTCTCCCGGGAGGTGGTCGGCCGATGCGGGATGATCCGGTGCGGCGAGGGATGGAGACGGCGCTGGGGCGGCTGGTGGCTCGGGCCGAGGCGCCTCGCGTGCTGGCGCTGTCGGCGGGCGACCGGGCGCGGCTGGAGGCGGCGATCGAGCGCGCCGCGGGCAGTTGCTCGGACCGTCCGAGCCGGTCCTGACGGTCGCGCTGGCCGGCGGCACGGGGGCGGGCAAGAGCACGCTGATCAATGCGCTGGCCGGACACGTCATTGCCGAGGTGAGCGAGATCCGGCCCACGACGCGCTGCCTCCGGGTCTACCACCACCGCGAGGACAATCTTGGGACCCTGACGACCGAGCTGGCCGGCGAGGTGTCGTTCGTCGCGCACGACCGGCCCGAGCTGCGGCTCAAGATGCTCGTCGATTCCCCCGACCTGGACAGCTTCGTCATCCGCAACCGCGCCACAACCAAGGCGTTGCTCAAGCGCGCCGGGCTGGTCCTCTACATCTTCAGCCCCGAGCGCTACCTGGAGGAGCGGACGTGGACGGTGCTCCGTCAGGAGACCGTGTTCAGCGCCTGCGCCGCGGTGCTCAACAAGGTCGATCGCGTCGGCTCGCGCGAGGAGCTGGAGCAGATCACCGAGGACCTGCGCGAGCGGTTCGCCGCGCTGGGGCTGGGCAACATCCGGATCTTCCGCGTCTGCGCCGGGCGCACGTCCCGGACCCCGATGGGACGCTGCCCGAGCGGGCGCCGGTGGTCGACGACACGGTGGCCCTGCGCGCGTTCATCGAGCGCGAGTTACAGGCCAGTGAGATCGCCCGGCTGCGGCGTGTGCAGCGCGTCCAAGTGGTGACGCACCTCCGCGCCGAGATCGACCGGCTGGCCCCCGAGGTGACCACAGCGCGGCTCGACGAGGTGGTCCAGATCGCCGCCCTGCGTGCCGAGGGCGCCGCCGATCGGCTGGCCACGGCGCTGGCCGACCCGCTCGCCGCGATCGAGGCCGAACTGGCGCCCCTGATCACGCTCCGGCGGCACGAGCGGTTCTGGGGGCCGTTCCGCCTCTGGCTCGCGGTCACCGACTTCCTCGGCTTCGGCCTGACGAACCTGGTCCGCCGGATTCTCGGCCGACGGCCCGACGACCGGATGGGCGCGATCGAGCGGATCCTCGGGCGCGGCGGCGCGGCCGCCGTCGAGGACCTGATCCGCGCCGAGGCGTTCGCCCTCCAGGACCTGTTGTTCACGCGCGGGCTCCCGATCGAGCGCTGCGCGAGATCACCGCCGCGACCACCGGCACACGCGTGGTCAACGAGGTGGCGGCCGAGATCGAGACCCACTTCGACGTCACCGCCGCGCACGACGACGAGTTCCGCCGCAACGTGGTCCGGGCCGCCAGCATGCTCGGCAACCTCGTCCCGTCGGCCTTCGTGCTCATCGCGCTGTTCGCCATGCTCCGCGACGTCCTGACCGGCAGCAACGCTGGGCTGACGCTACTCTGGCAACTGGTGGTGATCGTGATCCTCTTCTTCCTGATCCTCCAGGGCATCGTCGGCATCGTCCTGCCCGGCGGCCCGCGCTGGACAGGCCTCGGCGCCGGCTCGCGGGCCGTCCACAAGGTGGTCACGCGAGCCGTCAACGGCTGGGTCGCCGCCTACCGCGCCGACCTGCTGGCCGATGTCGCCGACCTCCGCGAGCCGCTCGACGTCCTCCAAGCCGCGCTGGCCGACGACGGCGACGCCCCGACGCTGCCCCGACTGCTCGCGGCGCAGTAGCGCGTCCGACACAGCCGACATGCTAACCTTGCCGCGTCCGCGATGAGGACCATCCCGGGCGCCGTGCGCGGGTCCGGAACCTGGCAGTTCAGCGGGCCTTCCAGGCTGATCAGGCCGGCTGGGCCGACTTCTGAGAGCCCAGTTCTCGGAGCACCTCACGGACTTCGCTCCAGGTGGGGAACATCCTCCCTCTGGACTGTTTGTACGCCTCCATCTCCTGCATGAATTCCCCCTCAGCAGACGTGCCATCGTGATCGCGGGTCGTTGGGTCGACCCGCCGGCATCGGCCGCTGGAGACGCGGCTCTGAGTGGCCCTGCTGGCAGGCCGCGAGGCGTTGGCGTCGAACCAGGCGGAATTGACTTCCAGGAAGCAGTCCCGTGTAGGTGTCATCTTGTGCACTTTTGACGGGCTGCCTATCTCTTGGCGGTGGCGACGTGCTTGATCTTGGCTCCGTTCTGCTTCTTGGGTTGCGGCTTCTTCGGACTGCGGAGATGTTTCTTCTCCTTCGGCAAGCGAACCACTGCCGTCAACTGCACCAACTCGCCAGCCAACTCCGGCCAACTCCAGCGGGGTCAAATCGTGAAACGCCACTCCCTCGTCCTCCGGGATGGCGATCATCATCCCGCGGGGGATCATCTGGATCCCATCGGCCACGAAATCAGATCGACGATCGAGGAGAAGCGGAGCTTTCATCCTATGGTTGAGGGACACCCACATCGACGGCAAGGCAAGAGGCCGGCAGCCCGCGGCGGCGGATTGGGCCGCGCAGCCGCATCACGTTCTCGATTGTCCGCGCAAGTCGCGGAACGCCGGCGCTTCGACGTACTGCCAGCCGTCCCCCTCGTTCCACGGGCCGCGGGCGTCGCGTTCGCCGAGTCCCCCTCGCCGGTCGAGTCGTTGAAGTACTGGTCGACCACGCCCGGCGTGGGCGGAATCTTGCCGATCGAAAGCGGGTCCTTGCCCAGGCTCTCCAGGCCCTTCATGAACGCCTTCATGTGCGTGATCTCGCGCGTCATGAGGAACTGCAGCGCCTCCTTGGTGCCGGTGTCGTCGCAGAAGTTGATCAGCCGCTCGTAGACGATCTTGGCCCGGGCCTCGGCCGCGATGTTGCTCCGCAGGTCCACGTCCAGCTCGCCGGTGACCTTCAGGTAGTCGGCGGTCCACGGGTTGCCCTGCGAGTTGAACAGGTTCACGCCGCCGCCTCCGGCGATCGCGACCAGCGGGTCGGCCTCGGCGGCCTCGCGGGCCTGCTTGGTCGGCTTCAGGTGCAGCCGGGCGAGGGTGCCGATCACCTCCAGGTGGCTCAGCTCCTCCGTCCCGATGTCCATGAGCAGGTCCTTGCAGCTGGGGTCATCGCAGTTGATGCCCTGGACCGAGTACTGCATGGCGGCGGCCAGCTCGCCGTTGGCCCCGCCGAACTGCTCCAGCAGCATGCGGCCGAACCGCGGATCGGGCTCATCGACTCGGACGGTGTACATCAGCTTCTTCACGTGGTGATACATCAACGACCTCCGTGCTCGAAGGAGCGTGGCAAAACCAATCGTTCGAACGTGCAAATCAGGTGCCCGGTATCAGCCACCGCGCGCCGTCGTCCGGGGTGTCTCCGCCGAATTTGCCCCCTTCGTCCCGCGGCCACACCGACCCGAGGGCGCCGCAATTCCGCTAATGGAGAGGAGGCATCGCGTCAGTTCTCCTCGAGCCACGGCACGCGGCACGCTGTCCCGAATCTACCTTTCCTTGCAATGCGCCGCCGGTTCGGGCCTCCGCTGTCCCAGGTCACAGCCAAGAATGAGTAACCATAAGTCAGGTGGCAACCTGATACAAGGAGAAGCAGAATGCACCACGTCCGACGGACCCGACCGAGCACCATCGTGGTCCCGATCTCCAGCGCGGCTTTGCTTGTGGCCCTGTCGCTCGGTCTCCCGGCCAGCGACCGGGGGTAGGGAGGCGAGCTCAACGACGGGCGGCCGACCATCGGGATGCGGGGCGGCGTCTCTGAGGGCGTGTGGACAATAGCTGGGCAAAATAAGTCAATTGGATGGCTGCGTCGGCTGGGTGGTACTGATAGCTTGTCCACCTGTGTCCCGGCGCTGCGGCGGTCGCAGCCTACCGAGGCGGACGCCACTGGTGGACAAACTATCAGTATAACCCATTCTGCTGCCTTGCCAGACTTGCCTAGCTTTTGTCCACACGCCCCTAGCGGTCGCCAGTCTGTGCGCATGCGCATCGGATGCCTCGCAATTCCTTGTTTTTCAAGCAGTCTCCCCAGCGATGCCGTTCTTCCGCGCCAGTCGTCGATCTGGTACGTCCAGATCGACGGCCGACAGGTGAACCTCGGCCCCGACCGCGATGAGGCGTTCCGCCGCTAGCACGACGAGATGAGCCGGGATCGCGACGAGCCGGAACCGTCGATCGGCGACTCCGTGCTCTCGGTTCATCACGTCGTGCTAGTCCGAAGAACCACAGTTGAACGCCAATGATACGGCCAGCTTACCCTCGTTCGTTACTCTGCCCTGCTTCACGCTGCTGGCTTCGCCATCAGCGGACGACCCGTGTACGTCCATCGGAATGTATGTGCAAATACTCGATTGAAATATTCGATAAAATTCGACAGTTTATCACGCAAGTCTTTCACCGAGGTGAACGAACCACGGCGAATCACTTTCCGCATGATCACCCCGAAGACCACCTCGATCTGGTTCAGCCACGAACTGTGCTTCGGCGTGTACACGAACCGGATGCGGTGACCGGGCTCCGACAAGAACGCCTGGCGGCTCGCCACCGATCCCAGCACACCACGTACCCCCTTCTTGCCCAGCGCCGTGGTGATCTCACATGCCTTGGCCACCACCCGCACCAAGGTCTCCGAACAATGGATGTTCAAGTTATCCGTTACGAACACCCACGACGCACCCGGGTCAATGGCCATCGTCTGCTCGATGTGGCTGGCGAAGTCGGCCTCGGTACGCGTCGGGCCGATCGTGGGAGCGATCAACTCCCCGGTCGTCACCTGGAAGTTGCCGATCAGGGTCAACGTCCCGTGCCGCTCGTACTCGAACTCGAGCCGCGCCGGCTTCCCCGCGATCATCAGCTTGGTGGCGGCGGTCCGCTCCAACGCCTGGATGCCCGTCATCTCGTCCACGCAGACGGTGTGGGTGTTCTGGGTCTGCTCCAACACTGGCGCCATGCGGTATGTGTCGCAGACCGCCTCGACCTGCTTCTGAAACCGCTCCGGGACCTTCTCGGTGGTGTTGAGCCAATACCGGCTCTTGTGGGGCTGCATGGCGGCCTCGCGAAGGTAGCGGCCCACCTGGGACGTCGAGATCGACGCGACGATGCCCCGTTTGACGACCTCATCGGCCAGTTCGTGCGCCGTCCAGTGGGTGATGGGCCGGCCGGACTTCTCGGGGGGCTCGCAGGCGACCGCGAGGATCTGGGTGACTTGCTCCGGGGTGAACTTGCCCGGTGCGCCGGGGCGCGGTCCATCAGTAAGGACCGCTTCGATGGCCCGGCGCAGAGCGGCGTGGGTCTCGCTGCATTCGAGGTCAATGAGGCGGTTCCATGCCTTGGCCCAACGTCGTCGCCAGAGTCCGACCGGGCGTTGCCCAAGGCCGACCTGCTCGGCGATCTCGTCATTGCGAAGGCCGTCGAAGGCCAGGAGGATGAGGGAGGCCCGTTGCCGGAGATGCGAGGGAGCCGTGACGGCGTCGTGGAGCGTGCGGAGGATGTCATGTTGACGTTCAGTGATGGTGATCTTAGCCGCCTTACCCGGCATGGTGAAAGCTCTCCTTGTAACTGGGAAACTAGCAAAGCCAGGTAATTTTAGCGTGACGGTCAACTTCTTGGGATCTCAACTACGGTTTGTGGGACTAGGATGCCGGGAGCCGCTCCCATGCTCAAGAGGCTACAAATCGTTCACGAGTCAGGGTTTGTGCATTAACTTCGTGGCATTCGAGGCTATCCTCGATCCGGCCGACCTCGTAGGCCAACTCCGCCGAACTTGTCGCCGGCGACGATGACGACGGCGTCGGCAGCGGTCTCGTCGCTGCCGCCGAAGACCCATTGCTTGGGGTTGCCCTCCGCGGCCTCGTCGCTCGGGTCGCTCAGTTCCTTGACGGCCCGGTTATGCATGTCCTGGCGAAAGGCCTCGTCCTTGAAGTTCTCCACCGACTCCATCCCCTGGACCTGGTCGGCCAGGGCCTTGAGTCCGTTGAACGAGAGGGCGACGTTGACCCAGGTCGACTGAACGGTGCGCGACTCGCCCCGCCGCCTGCGGAGTTCCTTGAACAACCGGTTGAACGCGAGCACTTCGGCGGCGGTGGCGATGAATGGCACCAGCGTGGCCAGCCAGACCCGGAACTGCACCGGGTTGGTGATCTTCAGAAACAGCATCGTCTGGTGGTCCTTGCGGAAGCCGCCGACGATGTTGCCCTGGATGTTCTCCAGAGCCAGTACCTCTTCCTTGGAGTGGATCGCGCCGGCTGGGGTGCCGCTCGGTTGCAACGGCGGCTTGATCGGCGCTGCGCGCGGGCTGGATGTCGAGCATAGTCGCGAGTTCCTGCTCAGGGTCTCGGGGTTGAGAGGGGTGACATCGGAATGGGAACATGGGACGGGTCCCCGCGTTCGTCGGCGATCTGTCCCCTGTTTATTGATCTTCGGACGGTCCATGCCGGATGTCCGATGACTGAGTCACCGGATCCCTCGACCCCCTCGGCCATTGGACATCCGGCATTGATTGTCCGAGGATCAATAGGACCAAGTCTGGACGGGCGTCGAGGACTTCAGACGCGCGGATGCGGCGCATCGATAGGCCCCTCGGGACCGTGAACGAAGTTGGAATACTGGAATTGCACGGGGACCGTCCCGCTCCCGTCAGCCAGCGGCACCTCCTTGAACACGAGGCTGAGCGGGTTAGCCTCATCAACCGGGAAGTCGCCGACCTCCTCGCCGCCCTGCGTGACCCAGCCCAGAACGCTGTCGTCGCCGGTCTTGATGGCGTCCTCGACGTCGGGGTCGGTCCGGGCCTCGTTCAGCTCGTGGTAGAACGTGGCCACGACGCTCTTCCACGGCTGATCGAAGGCGGGGATGCCGTTGGCCCTGCCATTCGAGAGCCGCTCGGAGAAGACGCCCACGGCGTAGTAGAGCGTGATTCGTTGGCCGTCGGGCCGGGAGACATGGATCGAGCCATGGTAGCCGCCCAGCCCGGCCAGCGACTGGCCTCCTCCTCGTGGGGGATGCTCGGGTTGTCGTACGGGTCGCGGAGGGCCTCGACCGTCGGCCGGATGGCGCCTCCGGTGGGCGTGGCGTCGTCGGTCAGGATCGTGCCGCTGGGCAGCAGGAAGTTGAAGACCGTCGAGCCGGGGCGGACGCCCCGCAACTGTCCCGCCAATAGCAGGCCGAGGAGCATGTTCTCCACGTCTCCCTGCGAGCTAACCCGCGGGGCCGGGCCCGGCAAAAAGTGCGAGGGCTTGAACCTGCTGGTGATCTGCTGCCGGGTGGGGAAGTATTGGAGCATCACGTTGTTGAGCCGGCGATCCGACATCGCGGCCGCCAACTTCTGGTCGATCAACTGGACGTCGTTCATCTTCCACGACGCCGCGCCGCCGACAAAAAAGTTCGTGAAGACCAGGTCAGGAATGGTCCGTCCTCCCCGGAAGATCAGGTCCTCCTCCGGCGTGGGGGTGATGCCAGGCGCAATCACGTCGGGACGCACTGCCGGGCTCTCGGGCATCACGATCCGCTCGCGGTACGTCTTGTCCGCAACGGATCCCGGCAGCACGCACACGTTCATGGGCCGGCACTCGGCCGGGTACGTCACATCCTGGGCCATCGCTACGCTCCTCCCCCGGTCAAAACCGGGCTACGAGAGTTTCGTGATCCGCTCGTTGCGGAACGGCATGCGGAACCCTTGAAGTGATCCTGGAGCCCGATCCACCACTTGACCGGGCGTGGCTTGTCGTCGGAGTTGCCCGCCATGGCGGTGAACTCGTTGACCATCTGGCCGTTGAGGTCGGCGGTGATCCGGTGGCCTCAGACGACGATCTTCCATTGCCCGGCCGGCCGGTCGGCCAGCGGATCACCCAAGAAGCCAGCGAGGGTCAACACCGCACGGCACATGGGATCGCCTCCCAATTCACGAGGACTGGATCAGATCGATTCGGGGCCGACCTGCCCCCACAATGAGCACCCCCCTTCCTCGACGCGAGGACGATCGCCCGCCCCACCAGCCGTGCTGGATTAGGCGATGATGGAAAGTGGGCCGTCCGCGGATTTGTGCGCCTCAAAGCAAACACCCAGAGAGATGACACTCCCTTTCCGCACATCTCGGTCTGAATAACTCCGATTTTCCTTCTCAACTCGGTTGACGCTAGCCAACGGCCGGTAGCCCTCCTTCACGCGGGCGTCCCGCAGGCAGATCATCGCTGCCGGGTGCCCCACGAGTTGGCATGATGGCGATGCCGCATTCTTCTCCTTGTCCCACCACCAGTCAATGTCCCGGCCGCGGGCCGGATCTTTTCCCCTCCGGGTTACAGGACGGCCACGAGACGTAAGTCACGCCGGACTCGATTTACGTCAAGGCATATTCAGCTAACTATTTCGTCTAGATCCTTCACCTCTTGACGATTCCTCACTTCGGACAATGATGTCGGCGGGAATCGAGGCACGCTGACCGCTGATCACGCGGCGGTCCAGGGCGGCCGATTGACTCGTCGGTAACCCCGCAAACTCGTCCGGAGCGACATCGGTGAAGACCCCGGAAGATTCCATGCCCGTCACCCAGGTGGGCCAGCGCGCCGAAGCGGTCGGCCACGACCTCCACTCCTACCGCGTCGGCCTGCTGCCGATCGTCAATCGCATTCTCGAACGGTTGCGACTCGAGGAGTTCTTCCGCGCGTATCTACCACCGCAAGACCGCCGCTGCCGCATCGATCCGGCCACCGGGCTCCTGGTCCTGCTCAAGAACCTGCTCCTGTCCCGCGAGCCCCTCTACGGCGTCGGCGAGTGGGCGGCGCGGTACGCCCCCGACTTGCTCGGGCTCTCCGATCGGCAAATCGCCTCGCTCAATGACGATCGCGTGGGACGGTGTCTCGACCGCCTGTTCCAGAACGACTGCGGTTCCCTCGCCCTGACGGTCGCGACTCACGCCATCTCGGGATTCGGCGTGGGACTCGACCAGTTGCACAACGACTCCACCACCATCACGTTCCACGGCGACTACCCCGACGCGACCCACGAGGAGAAGCGCAAGGAGCAGATGCGGCTGGCGATCACCTGGGGGCACAACAAGGACCACCGGCCCGACCTGAAGCAACTGCTGTTCATCCTCACCGTCTCCCGGGACGGCGGTGTCCCGGTCTATTTCCAGGCCAAAAGCGGCAACACCGTCGATGACCAGACCCACCGCGCCACCTGGGACCTGCTCTGCACGCTGGCGGTGCGCCGCGACTTCCTCTACGTGGCCGACTGCAAGTTGGCGACCGCCGAGAACATGGCGCACGTGCACCAGCACGGCGGCCGGTTCCTCACCCTGATCCCTCGCACCCGGAACGAGGACCGGGTGTTCCGCGAATCGTTGTCGCGGGGCCAAGTCCGGTGGCGGCCGATCTATGACAAGCGCGACGAGGACGGGGAGATCATCGATCAGTTCAGCGTCAGTGAAGAGCCGGCGCTGAGCGCGGAGGGGTATCGCCTGGTGTGGTATCACAGCACGCGAAAGGCGGAGAACGACGCGTCTCAGCGGGCACGGCAAGTGGATCGTGCCTTGCGGGAACTCGCCGAGTTGCAACAGAAGCTCGGTGCGCCGCGGAGCCGCTTTCAGGATCGGGCCAAAGTCGCCACGGCGGTCGAGGCGATCCTGGAGTCGCGGGGTGCCAGCGGCTGGATCACGACCACGATCGAAGAGCGGGTCGTAGAGAAGTATCACCAGGAGGGTCGCGGGCGTCCGAGCGAGAGGACGCGATATATCAAAGAGGAGATCACGCGGTTCGAGTTGAAGTGCGAGGTCAACCACGCGGCCTTGGCGGCGGAACATCTCAGCGACGGGGTGTTCCCCTTGATCACGAACGACCGGACCCTCTCGGAGCAGGAGTTGTTGCTGGCGTACAAGGGGCAGCCGGTGATCGAGAAGCGGTTCGCGCAGCTCAAGACGGATTTCGCCGTGGCCCCCGTATATCTGAAGGAGGTGAGCCGGATTCAGGCGTTGCTGTGCATGTATTTCTTCGTGCTGCTGGTGGAGTCGCTCTTGGAGCGGGAGCTCCGTCAAGCGATGATCCGTACCAAGATGGAGAGCCTGCGGCTGTATCCCGAGGGTCGCGCCTGCCGCTATCCGACGGTTCGGCGGTTAATCGAAGTCTTTGAGGACGTCCAGCGTCACCGGTTGGAGGTGGGGTCCGAGCCGGCGGTCATGTTCACGACCAAGCTGAGCCAGTTGCAGAAAAAAGTCCTCCGCTTGCTGGACCTCCCCCAGTCGGTCTATGACGCCTGAGCGGACCAGGGGCCGGAAATTCGGAGATATTCAGACCGAGATGTGCGGAAAGGGAGTTTCAACGGTCCGCCGCTTTACCCGAGAATGCACGTCGTTTCCGATGGACGGGTCTTCATGTCCGGTCCACTGGCACTGACGCAGTTCCTCGACACAAGCGGTGGAGGGAATTGGACACCCCTGTCTGACCGGATTAATCAATTCCGAGATTATGCCCCCTCGGTGGTGTATGACACAGACAAGATCCTGTACATCGGCGGCGGGAACGCGCCGACCAAGGCCGCCGAGGTTCTTGACCTCAACGAGTCGCCGCCGCGCTGGAAGAAGACCGACGACATGAACTTCGCACGCCGCCAGCACAACGCCACGCTGCTCCCCGACGGCACGGTCCTGGTCATGGGAGGGACCCAGGGCAAGGGGGGGGAATCGGGCGGCTTCAACGACCTCACGCCGGGCCAGCCCATTCACTCCGCCGAGTTGTGGGACCCGAAGACCGGCCAATGGACGAAACTGGCCAAGGCGGATGTCGACCGCTGCTATCACTCCACCGCCGTCCTCCTGCCCAATGCGACCGTGCTGAGCGCGGGGGGCGGCGAGTACCGCCCCAATAATGCCATCGATAAGGAGAACGATCCGAAGGACAGCCACAGGGACGCGCAGATCTTCTCCCCGCCCTACCTCTTCCGCGGCGGCACGCGCCCCGTCATCACCAGCGCCCCGCCCGATGTGACGTACGGAGCGACCTTCACCGTGGGGACGACTCACCCCAACCTGGTCGGCCAGGTGAACTGGCTCCGGCTGTCATCCGTGACCCACTCCTTCAACGCGAACCAGCGCATCAACTTCTTGAATTTCACCGCCGACGCGAACACACTCAAAGTGACGGCCCCGGCCAGCGCCAACCTGTGCCCGCCCGGCCACTACATGCTGTTCGTGCTGAACAAGAACAATGTCCCGTCCGTTGCTAAGATCATCAGGGTCCATTGAGAGCGACAGCGAGGACCACACCCTCCCGGCGCCGTGGTGACCTCCCGGACACGTCACCACGCCCTCGCCGGGACGAACCCTTGTCATGGAGAAGGACTATGAGATTCATCCGGATTATTGGCCGGCGTGCCCTGCCCTCATGCGCGCTCCTGGCGCTCGCCCTGTGGGCCGAGCCCGCCGGTGCGCAGGTCCGCGAGGTGGTCGTGGGGGTCACGCCGACCTGCCCCTACGGGCTCACGGCCTGCTGGGCCGGTGCCTACGAGGCGCTGGGCGCATGGAGGGCGTCGAATCGGTCGAGAAGACGCCGAACGGCGACAACTGCACAGCGCGAGTCCACTTGAAGGGTCACGGCCTGCCCGACCCTGACAAGTGGGCTTCGCAGTTTAAGGCGATGGTCGACCAGTCTTATGGGTTCCGCGGCGTCGAGGTGACAGTCTCGGGGCAGCTTGAGAGGGGCGACGGAGGCCTCGTCCTCCGGATCCCTGGCGTGGAGCAGCCGATCGCGGTGGGGCCACTCCGTCACAAACTTCAGTGGAACCCCAAGAAGGGGGCCCGCCAGCAACCCGAGCCCGACGAGCGCGATGCTCATCAGCAACTCGCGTCCAAGCTGAAAGATGCGAAGGCCGGGGAAGTTAGGGTCCAAGTGACGGGCCCCCTGACGAAGTCGAATCAGGGATATATCCTGGAGGTCCGCGAGTTCATCCCGCTGACCCAGGACGCGGCTCCCCCTCCGCAGGACTGAGGAAAATCCGGGCGCCGCGTACGGCGATGGTGCGACGGCGGGCCCGGGCCGCCCGGGAGAGCACGGTGGCAGTGCTCGCCCGTGGATGGTCACAAGTTATGGGGAGCATAGCTGTTGTGTCGTACGCACCTGGTCCTTCATGTGTCGCCACGGCTGGGGGTATCCCCAGAGGTTTTGGCCGTCAACCGACGCATTCCATCCGGCCGCTGTCCGAACCGTTGTGGAGTTACACCGGCGTGGAGAAAGCCTGCATCGCACCGCCCAGCACTTGGATCCGAAATCGCGCATGGCCTCACGCCTTCCGGGCCTCGCGGACAATGTGCGGCAGCTCGGGGAGAATGATCTTGGTCATCGCCAGTTGGACGGCCGCGCGCGAGCCGGGCATGACCAGCAAGACCGTCGTCCCCATCAGCCCCCCGACGGCGCGGCTCAACTGGCACGCCGGGCCGATCTCGGCATAGCTGAGCATCCGGAACAGCTCGCCATAGCCGGGCAATGGTTTGCTCAACAGGGCCGAGACCGTCTCATAGGTCTGATCGCGGGCTGATGCCCGTCCCGCCGGTGACCAGGATCGCATCCAGGTCGCCCCGCGCGGTGAACCCTTGCAGGAGCGCCCGCATCCGGTCGGGCTCGTCCGGCACGATCTCCCGCGCGACCACCCGATGACCCGACGCCTCGGCCAGCTCGACGATCAATGCCCCCGAGGTGTCGGTCTCCCGCGTCCTCGTGTCCGAGACAGTTAAGACCGCCAGGCTCAACGCCTCCGACGCCTGGGCGCGGTGCTCGGTCACGGCTTGACTCATTGTTGACTCCCTTCGGGTTTTGCAGGATGCCTTGGATTTCCCAGTTCGCCAAATGTGGGACGCATCAGACGGACGATTGCCGGAGGAGACGCTGCGCACTTACAATGGGGCGAGCCCGAAGCGCCGCGCTCTTCCTCATCCTTCCGCCCGTGTATGTGACGGAGGTCCGGACGCATGGCCATCGCTCGCATCCCCAAGAGGCCCGGACTCGTCGTCCTGCTGCTTGGCCTCGGAGGGAGCGTGCTCGGCGCGGGCGAGGGCCGGGCAGATCGGATCATCCTCCGCGGAGGGGGCCAGATCCGGGGCAAGGTCATCCCCGACCCGGACCGTCCCGACTGCGTCATCCTGCGGACCGAGACGGGGAAGACGCCCCTGTCCTTCCAGAAACCCCAGATCGTTCGGGTCGTCGCCGAGCCCAGCGCTCTGGACGACTACGTGGTCCGGTGGGGCAAGGCGGCGATGACCGCCGAGGGCAATACGAGCTCGGTCTCTGGTGCGAGCAGCACAAGCTGTCCGACCTGGCCGAACTCCATTATGAGGCGGCGGTGACGCAGGACAAGACACACGCCCCGGCGCACCAGAAGCTCGGACACGTGCGCGCCGGCAGTCGCTGGCTCACCGCCGACGAGGCGCGCGAGCGCAAGGGCTGGTCCGCTACAAGGGCAAGTGGATCTCGAAGCAAGAGCGCGACCGTCGCGAAGCGGAGGCGGCCGAGGCCGCCGAGCAGTCCTCGTTGGCCCGCCACATCCGGCTGCTCCGCCAGGCCATCGTGTTCGGGTCGGAGGATCGCCGCCGCGAGGCCGAGGCGCAACTGACGGAGCTCCGCGACCCGATCGCGGTCGGCCCGCTCGTCCACGTCCTGGGCAACGACGTTGGCGCGATGCGGACCCTGCTCGACCACCTCCTGGGCTTGATCCGCGGCCCCGAGGCCGCCGTCGCGCTCGTCACCCGAATCCTCGGCGAGACCGACCCCAACGTCCGCTACGTGACGCTGGCCGAGCTGGAGCAGCGGAAGGAGCCGAACGTCATCCCCTCCCTCATCCGGGCGCTCCGCTCGACCAACCCTGAGGTCATCAACCGGGCGGCCTGGGCACTCTCGAACCTGAACGCGGTCGCCGCCGTCCCTCGGTTGATCCCGGCGCTGACGACGACCGAGTATCGGGTGGTGATGGTCAACTCCGGCGGCGGCTCCGGCTTGGGCCCGCCGGCGTCGAGCGACGCCGTCCCGATCGCATACAACAACAGCATGATTGGCTTGCTGACCCCCTCGGCCGTCTGCCTCGGCGTGATCGCCTACGGTGCGACCCAGGTGCCCGCCGCCAGCTGCGCTGCCGGTCTCCACTGTTTCCGGCACGCGCGGCCCCATCCCCAAGATCGTCCCCATCACCTACCAGAACATCGAGGTCCTCGCCGCTCTGGTCCATCTGACCGGCCGCGACTTCGGCTTCGACGCCGTCTCCTGGCGGCGCTGGGTCAGCACCTCCTTCCAGGCCGACGCCAATCTGGTCCGCCGCGTCCCTCAGCCTTAGCAGGTGTGCTACTTTGCAAGAAACCCTCACCCGGAGAGACTTCCTGATGATCGTGGGGCGAAAGATGCGCGAGCGGGAATTCCCCATTTTCGGCCTCTCTTCTTCCACGCGAGCTCCATGGCTCGCCCTGAAATGCCCGACCGGTGGCCTCGCGTCGTGATCGTGGGTGCGGGATTCGCCGGGCTGAACGCGGCGCGGTCGCTGCGGCGGGCGCCGGTGCGGGTGGTCGTGATCGATCGCCGGAACCATCACCTGTTCCAGCCCTTGCTGTACCAGGTGGCGACGGCCGCACTCAACCCAAGCGACATCGCCTCGCCGATTCGCCGCATCCTTCGGGGCCAGAAGAACGTCGAGGTCGTCCTGGCCGAGGCCACGGCCATCGACCTCGCGGCCAAGACCGTCGTCCTCACCGACGGCTCCGTCCCCTACGATCACCTGATCGTGGCGACTGGCGCGACGCATTCGTACTTCGGCCACGACGACTGGGTGCGGTTCGCGCCCGGGTTGAAGAGCATCGAGGACGCGCTCGAGATCCGCCGCCGTGTGCTGTTTGCCTTCGAGGCCGCCGAGCGGCAACCGGACCCCGCCCGCCGCCGCGCCTGGCTCACGTTCGTGATCGTCGGCGCCGGCCCGACGGGGGTCGAGCTGGCCGGCGCGCTGTCCGAGATTGCGCGGCACGCGCCTGGCGCGTGACTTCCGGCACATCGACCCGAAGCAGGCGCGGGTGATCCTGCTGGAGGGGACGCCCCGGGTCTTGCCGGCCTACGTCGAGTTGCTTTCGGAGAAGGCGCGCCAGCAGCTTGCCGGCCTGGGCGTCGAGATCCGGACGGGCCAGATGGTGACCGCGATCGACGCCGAGGGGGTCAGCATCGGCCCCGAGCGGATCGCGGCGCGCACAGTGCTCTGGGCCGCCGGGGTCGCGGCCTCGCCGCTGGCGCGGTCGCTGGACGTGCCGCTCGACCGCGCCGGGCCGCGTCCAGGTCGAGCCCGACCTGACCATCCCCGGCCACGGCGACGTCGCCGTCATCGGCGACCTGGCCAGCCTCAGCCAGGACGGCCATCCCATTCCCGGTGTCGCCCCCGCCGCGATCCAGGAGGCCCGGCACACCGCCGAGAACATCGAGCGGACGCTTCGGGGCCAGCCTCGGCTGCCGTTCCGCTACCGCGACAAGGGCTCGCTCGCCACGATCGGCCGCGCGGCGGCCGTCGCCGACCTGGGCCGCGTCAAGCTCTGGGGCGGGATCGCCTGGCTGGCCTGGCTCTTCATCCATATCCTGTTCCTCATCGGGTTTCGCAACCGGTTCCTCGTCCTCGTCCAGTGGGCGTGGTCGTACGTCACCTACGACCGGGGCGCGCGGCTGATCACCGGTTCGCCGCAGGTCCTGGAGGTCCCTGACACGAGTTCGAGATCAGCAGAAACCGGTGCATCGAATTAGCTCCGATATTCTCTTGGTTGGCTCATGAGGGATTCTGGGGTGCTGGCCCTGCGATTTCGCCGTAACTTCTCGTAGCAATCTGGCGTGTGGCTCGGGGGCGACCTTCTCGCCCCAAGGCGTTTAACAGGCTATCTCGCAAGGACTTGCGGCCGATCAAAGGCGTCATCACCCAGTGATCCATATATGAGTTTTCATCCGAAGGAATCTCTGGAAAGGGATCCGAGTGAGGGTCAATCGGGAGTTGAGGGCTCTCAAGGGAGGGTTTGCCGAATGTCGGATGAACGCCTGAGATTAATCCGGGAGGTCCGTCAGCGACTGGAGTCGCTCGGCCGAGCCGGCCTAGACCGCGTTGCTATCCCCATCCCGACGATCGTGGCCGTCCCCCGGGCGCGTCCTCCGCGGCCGAGTCGCCGACCCCTGCGTCTGCGCCGGTCTCCGCTCCGACGCCGTCCCCGGAGCCGCCGCAGCGGCGGGCCGCTGCGGCGAGCGTCTCGAAGCCTCCGCCAATCGCCTCATTGTTCGACGAGCCGGTTCTGGACGTTCCGCCCGTCGATCCCCTGGAACGCCCGGCGCAACTCGCCACGCTGGCGGCCGAGGTCGCCGTCTGCGCGCGTTGTCCGCACCTGGCCGCCAGCCGGACCCAGACCGTCTTTGGCACCGGCTCGCCGACCGCCCGGCTCATGTTCATCGGCGAGGCTCCTGGCGCCGACGAGGACCGGACCGGCCAGCCGTTCGTCGGCCGCGCCGGCGTCCTGCTCACCGACATGATCACCAAGGGCATGGGCCTGGCCCGCGCCGACGTCTATATCGCCAACATCCTCAAATCGCGTCCCCCCGAGAACCGCGACCCGCTCCCCGACGAGGTGGCGCACTGCCTGCCCTACCTCGAGCGCCAGATCGCCATCGTCCGACCCGAGTTCCTCTGCCTGCTCGGCCGGATCGCCGCGCAGACGCTCCTGGAAACGGCCTTGCCGATGAGCCGTCTGCGCGGCAAGTGGCATCGCTACCAGGGGATCTCCACGGTCGTCACCTATCACCCCGCCTACCTGCTCCGCAACCCCGCCGCCAAGAAAGACGCCTGGGAGGATTTGCAGATGCTCATGCAGGCGATGGGGCTGAAGCCTCCCGGCCGCAAGACATCCTGAGGGACGTCGGTACGCCTTGACGAATTCTCAGGTCCGGGCTATGGTCCCGCCACCATGCCACTCAACAACTCTCTTCTCACCGCCGGCCTGACCGCGCTGGGGCTATTCGGGTTCGTGACGCGGAACGTCGCCGATCCGGGGGTGCCCGCCCCGCCGGGCCTGTCCGCATCGCCCGCGCCATCGCCGATCCCGGCGGTGCTCCTGTTAACCAATGGCACCATCCAGCAAGGGCTCGCCACCGACGACGGGGCCAATTATGTGCTCCACTGCCGCGGGGGCAAGATCCCCATCGCGAAGCGCCAGGTCAGCAAGGTCTTCAACTCAGTCGAGGAGGTCTATCGGTACAAGCGGACCCAGTTTCCCGAGATGGACCCCGACGAGCACATGAAGCTGGGCGCTGGTGCCTGACCAACCGGCTTCGTGCCGAGGCGCAGGAGGAGCTCCGGACCGTTCTGGCGCTGAGCCCGAAACACGCGCAGGCGCGGGCCATGCTCCAATCGATCGAGAACACCGAGGAGCGAGAGCGCCCGCCCCGCCGCTCCGCGACCCCGGGCTCGTCCTGGCCGGGGGCGAGGTCGCCGAGGGGCCCGTCGCCCGACCCGAGGAGGTGAACCCGTCCGACCTCCGGCACATGCGGGCGGCGATGAACATCCCCGACACGCCCCGGATCCTCGACCTGCCTTCGGCCCTGGCCGTCAAGCGCGCCAACGAGTTCGCCCGCGGCGTGCACCCGCTGCTCCAGACGTATTGCGCCCGCTGCCACAACGAGCAATATCCGGGCCGTTTCCAACTCATCCCGGTAAGGACCCGGCGCGACCGGAACCCCAACGTCATCAGGGCCAACCTCGACGCGACACTCCAACTGATCGATCCGCAGAACCTGTCCCAGAGCGAGCTCCTCTCCAGCGCGCTGGTGCCCCACGGCTCGGGTCCGAACAAGCGGCCGATCTTCCGGGGCGCGAATGACCCGGCGTACCAGATCCTCTCGGCCTGGGTCAACAGCCTGCGCCCCTCGCGGCCCGTCGATGGCATGATGACTTCGGGATTCGCGGCGCGGGCGTCGGCCGGCGGTGAGGGCTTCGCGACCGCCCGGGGCCGCCCCGGTGCCCCTGCCGCTGATCTCGACGCCACCCTCGGACGCGCATCTCCAACCCCCGACGACGCCGGACCCGGTGGCCCCCTTGCTCCCCGGCCGGTATCTCCCCGGCCGCGAATCGGGCGCGCGACCCTACGCGCCTCCCGACACCGAGTTCCCGGCCCCTTACATGCTCGGCGGCCCCAAGCCCAAGCTCAACCCTCCCCCCGGCTCCGGCCGACCGGAAATCCCCCCGCCCGCGTCCCTGGCCGCGACCCCGATCACGCCAGGCCAGGCACTCTCGAACCCCGCCGGCATGCCACCTTCGCCTCCCGAGGCGTCGGCGGCCGCCAACCCGGCGCAGGCCGACGCCCCCAAGAAGCCTAGCAAGCCGATCCAGATTGATCCGGCCCTCCTCGAACGCACGCTGATGAACCGCTACATGCCACAATGAGCGTGGGATGATGGCGGGGATGCCTCCTCGAAGCCGGACGGCCCGGGATCTCCTGGCCGTCCGGCTTCGTTTCTCGTCCGACGATCGATCGTCCGTGCTTGACGCGGGGGGAACGAGTCTCCAAACGTTGTAAAGATCGGAGACGCCGATCGTTCCGTTGTGATCGATACTGAGACTCGGGTTTGCTGATGGTGTTTGATTTCTGAATTCCGCACCGCGGGAATCGGGGTCTGAATTCGGGAGCGCGAGGCTCCGTCCGAGCCAAGCTCGACAACGCGGCTCGGACGGAGCCGCGCCCTCCCCAGCGAGTTTGGAACCCCTTCTCCGCGGCGCTATTATACTGAAGGGTGGGTTTCAGCTTGCCCTCCGCGAAGAAACCGGACACCATCAGCGGGCTCGTGAATGAGGCTCCCCGTCGCGAAGAGGGTTCCCGTGACCGCGCCCTTCCTTCGACTCGTGTTCGACTCAGTTTACTTGCTGGCGCTGACCGCCTGGGTGGGCAGCATCCTGTTCTTCTCGTTCGGCGTGGCGCCGATCATCTTCCGAGTGCTGGGGGCCGAGGCGGGGGGCAAATTCGTCCGGGCGCTGTTCCCGCGCTATTATGCCTGGGGCGCGATCTCGGCGCGGCCGCCTTGCCGGCGTACGTGGCGGTTCCACTCTGCTTCCCCGAATCCCGCGGGCCGAGGGTCGCGGTCGAGGCGCTGACGATCCTGGCGGGCATCTTGATCATGCTCTACGCCGGCAACTCGCTGACGCTGGCCATCAACGCCGCGCGCGATGCCGGCCCGTCGGGGCAGCGGCAGTTCGAACGGCTGCATCGTCGCTCGGTCCGGCTCAACGGCTTGGTCCTGGTGCTGGGTCTGGGCCTCCTGATCTCCTTCGCGACCCGCCAAGCCCCCCGGACCCCGGGGATCATCGAACTCGGCCCCGCCGCGCGGATGCGCGCACCCTGGACCAGACGTCGAAGCGGCCGACGCTCGGGTCGAGCCCGGCCCTGCGCCGGACGGCGCGCGGGCCCTGGAATCGCCCCCGGGCCGTTGAGCGGCGACCGGCCTCCCCCAGAGACTGGCGTGAGCCGCATCATCTGTCGTAAACTCGGGAGGTCGCGCGGGCTCGGTCGGCCCCTCCCTCGATTGGGGGGGCGCATCGGGGCGCGGGCCTGACCCTCGAGGTGAGAGTGAGACCCACGATGACGGTCGAAAGCGACTCGGAGCCGCTGATCACACGGCAACACCGTTCGGAGCGACTGCTGGCGATCCTCGCGCCGTTCTCTCGGGTCGTGGTCGTTTCGCACGTCAATCCCGATCCCGACGCCCTGGCCAGCATGCTTGGCCTGCAAGCCCTGGTGGAGCAGAGCCAGCCCGGCAAGCCGGTGATCCTGACCGCGGACGGGATGATCGCCCGCGCCGAGAACCGCGCGATGGTCGAGTCGCTACCGATTCCGCTGGTGCCCGTCCAGGAGGTTGAGATCGACCCGACGACCGCCGTCGCCATGGTCGATACGCAGCCGTGCACCGGCCGTCGGGCGAGCGAGGCCGCGATGCCTCAGGTGGTGATCGACCATCATGAGACTGGCGGCGTGCTCACGGGGACCCTCTTCCGCGACATCCGCGCCCACCTTGGCGCCACCAGCACGATGGTGACCGGCTACCTGCTCGAACAGAACGTCGCCGTCTCGCCCCGGCTGGCGACCGCGCTGCTCTACGGGATCGAGTCGGAGACGACGGGCTACCCGCGCGAGGCCAGCCCCCTCGACGACGGGGCGCTGGTCTGGCTCTTCCCCCGCGCCGACAAAGATCTGCTTGCCCAGATCCGCAACCCCAAGCTCCCCCAGAGCCACTTCGCCACGTTCCAGCACGCGCTGGCCAACGCCTTCCTCTATCGCGAAGTGGTCGTGAGCTGGTGCGGCACGGTCACCCAGCCCGACATCATCGCCGAGATAGCCGACTTCTTCATCCGCTTCGACCGGGTCGACTGGGCGATGGCGATCGGCTTGTTCGAGAATCTGCTGAAGATCTCGGTGCGCGTCGATCAGCTCGGCGGCCACTCGGGCGAAGTTCTCCGCGACGTGGTCGAGGGCCTTGGCACCGCCGGCGGGCACGATAAGCGGGCCGGCGGCGCGATCCCCCTGCCCGACACCCGCCCCGAGACGATTGACGCCATCTTCTCGACCGTCCTGCACCGCCTCTTGGACAAGCTCGACATCGACGAGACGCAGGGCCACCGCCTCCTCGAGGCCTGCCCCGTCATCGAAGTCCCCTGACCCTTCGACGCACCCAGGGCCGCCCCCGAGGCGAAGCGGGGAGGGCGCGACGCGGCCCCGACCTTCCTTCTTCTCAATTAAGATTGCGTCTCAATCTCAATAAAATTGCGGGTGCGCCTTGACTGGTCTTTTTGGACGGAGATAATCTCAATCGTGTTGAGATTGAGTCTCAAGTTCATATCCTTTGGGAGGGCCAGAAATGAGCCTGTCCGGGACGTCGCGGCGCGGTTTCACCTTGATCGAGCTGCTGGTTGTGATCGCGATCCTCGCGGTGCTGATCGCGTTGCTGTTGCCCGCCGTGCAGGCGGCACGCGAGTCGGCGCGGCGGTTGCAGTGCAGCAACAATCTGAAGCAGATCGGGCTGGGGTTGCACAACTACGAGAGCGCCACGGAGTGTTCCCCCCTTCGCTGGTGATGTCGGGCACGGGCAACGTGGTCACGTGGTCGGGGGGCTGGAGCTGCGCAAGCTCGGGTTCTGCCCTTCATGGAGCAGGGTGCGATGTTCAACGCCATCAACTTCGCCGCGACTTACAGCGATGCGATGAACACCACGGTCTCGACGCAAACCGTCGCGGTCTTCATCTGTCCCAGCGAGATCAATCCCACCCCCGCCACGCCGGGCGGGAAGGGTGTCACCAATTACGCCTGGTGCGTGGGTGATTGGTACGTCTGGGGCGGCTTTGGCGCCCGAAGACGCGCAGGCGCCTTCAATCCCAATCTGTCCCGACGCCTGTCCGAGTTCATCGATGGGACGAGCAACTCCCTGCTCGCGACAGAGGTGAAGACATACCAGGTCGAACTCCGCGATTGCGGCGGTCTGGCGCAGATCAGCGACTCTGCCAACATCCCTCCTCCCAACGCCGACCCGTATACGGTCGCCCCCGAATACGCGGGCGGCTCCTGCACGTTGAAGACCACCGGCCATACCGAATGGATGGACGGGGCGATCATGGAGACGGGGATGACCACCGCCTGGACCCCGAACAAGAAGATCCTCGGCGGCCCCTCGCGCGACGCCGATATCGACCTCATCGGGATCCGCGAGACGAAGGGGGGGCCGACCTTCGCCGCGTTGAACGCGCGGAGCTACCATCCCGGAGGGGTCAATGCCCTCTTCGGCGACGGAAGCGTGAAGTTCATCAAGAACGCGATCAGCGGCCCCGCCTGGCGTGCCGTGGGCACGGTCAACGGCGGTGAGGTCGTCGGCGCCGATGCCTACTGATGAGGGGAGGGAGGATATCCCTCGGCTGCCACGCAATGGTTGCTGTTCGCCCTAACACGGTGACCCACGTCATCCCGATGCAGCCTCACCCCGGCCCTCACCGGGGGAGAGGGCCGGGGTGAGGGCGCGTAACCGGTTCAACCCGACTCAGTGTGTCTCGTCCTCGGCCGGGATGGCCGGGGCCAAGGGAGCAAACCGCACGGGCCCCGGAACAGGAGGCCCTCCCACAGAGACCTGCACCCTGCGCTCGCTTGGCCCCGGCCACCCTACGTGCCGGAATGTCCCGGGCTGCCTACCATGTGTGCGATGTGGGGTCGGGCCTCTCCCGCCGGATCTCGAATGAGGCGGCCCGTCCACCCGACCGCCCTGCGGTGACGATCGATCTTGCCGGGGAGGGAATCCGAGGATTAAATTACAGAGGTTGCTCGTCCTCGGAGGTTGGTCCTGGGGCATTCAGGCTTTTCTTTTCTTCATCATTGGGCTGGGGGATCGAGTCGAGATGTTGCCATCCCCCGCCGCGCCACCGCTCGAAGTCTACATGCTTGGCCTCGTGGAGTTCGAGGAGGCTCAGCAGCTCCAGCGTCGGCTGGTCTACGACCTGGGCGAGCGTGGCGGCGGTGCCCTGGTGCTCTGCGAGCATCCGCCCACAATCAGCGTCGGTCGGTCGGGGAGCCGGGCGTACATCGCGGCCGGCGACCATGAGCTCCGCGGCCTGGACATCAAGGTCCACTGGGTCAACCGCGGCGGCGGCTGCGTCTTGCACCTGCCCGGCCAACTCGTCGCGTATCTCGCCCTGCCGCTCGGCCCGCTTGGCCTCGACCTCCGACGCTACCTCGACAGGCTCCACGCCGCGATCCTGGGGGTCCTGGACGAGTTCGAGCTCGCGGGGACGACGCGGCCCGATCAGGGTGGGGTCTTTCTGGGCCACGCACGGGTGGCCTCGGTGGGGGTGGCGGTCAACCGCTGGATCGCCTATCACGGGTTCACCCTGAACGTCGGCCCGTACCTGGCGCTGTTCGACCTGATCGACGAGCCGGGGAGCGGTCCGTTCCCGATCCGCCAGACCTCGATGGAATCGCGGCGGCAGCGACCCACGCCCATGCCCAAGGTCCGCGAGGCGCTGATCCGCCAGCTCGAGGGCGTCTTCGGCCTGGAGCGGCACCACATCTATACGCACCATCCCCTGATCCGCCAGAAGGCGCGAACTCATGTCTACGCTCAAAGTCCTGGATGAGCGCGGCGGCCTGCCCGTTCTGCCGATCGTGGCGGGGGAGGCCGTCGTCCCCGACCCGACGCCGCCTCCGCGCCGGCGGCTCCCCGACTGGCTCAAGCGGCCGATCCCGGAGGCGGGAGGGACGTACTTCACCAAGAAACTGATCGGCGAGTTGGGGCTGGAGACGATTTGCGAGAGCGGCCGGTGCCCGAACCGATCGGAGTGCTGGACGCGGCGGACCGCGACGTTCATGATCCTGGGCGATGTCTGCACCCGCCCCTGCGGCTTCTGCGCCGTCAAGCGCGGCCACCCCGAGGCGGTCGCAGCCGACGAGCCCGATCGCCTGGCCGAGGCCTGTGCCCGGCTCGGCCTGCGGCATGTCGTGATCACTTCGGTGACCCGCGACGACCTGCCCGACGGCGGCGCCGAGCACTTCCGACGCTGCATCCTGGCCGTTCGCGCCGGACCGGCGCGACGATCGAGGTGCTGACCCCCGACTTCGACGGCCGTCCCGAGGCGATCGACACGGTCCTCTCGGCCGACCCCGAGGTCTTTAACCACAACCTCGAGACCGTCGCCCGCCTCCAGCACCACGTGAGGCGCAAGAGCCAGTATGCCGTCAGCCTGAAGGTCCTCGAACACGCCAAGCAGCGCCGACCCACCGTCCGGACCAAGAGTGGCCTGATGCTCGGCCTGGGTGAGACGACCGAGGAGGTCCTGGAGACGCTCGCCGACCTCCGTACCGTCGGCTGCGACTTCCTGACGCTCGGCCAGTACCTCCAGCCCTCGACCCGCCATCTCCCCGTTGTGCGCTACCTGCCCCCCGAGGAATTTGACGAGCTGGGCCGAATGGCCCGTTCCCTGGGCTTCGCCGAGGTTGCCAGCGGGCCCTTCGTCCGGTCCAGCTACCACGCCGACGAGATGGCCAGGATCTGATCGGGCGAGTGGCGATCCGATGGTATTCGAGGCGGATTGATCCGGGCCAGAGCAGTTCTCGCTTGGTCGTGGCGAATGACCTTCGGGTTGTTCAGAAAATCAAGGTTCATCCGGGATTCCAGGCGGTTCTGTCGGAACGACTTCTCGGGGGGTACAATCCGTCGTCATCGGCATCTTTCCTTGGTTCCATGCATGCACGTCCCCTTCGAATTGCGAGGTCACCGACGGTGGTCAACATCCAGGACCTCATCGACGATCTCAAAGTGTTTCGAGACGGTCCGCGACTTGCGCTGGCCCCAGGGCGTCACCTGTCCCCATGGTGACTCCGCCCAGATCACCAAGCAGGGTCACGAGACGACCCAACCCGAGCGGCAGCGCTCCCGGTGTCAAGCCTGTGAGAAACTCTTCGACGACTTGACCGGGACGATCTTCGCCGGCCATCACCAACCGTTGCGGGTCTGGATTCTCTGCCTCTCCTTCATACAACTGTGCACTCCTGGCGACAACGAGCCGGGGCGGTCTGCCACGTACCCTGGACCATCAGAAGCGACGCATTCCAGCTAGAGAACCGGTCCACACCGCCCGATAAGGATTATGGGCCTGCTCGTGCGAAGCGTGTTGTCGCCATCCCCCGCACCATGCGCCCTGGTTGCGGCGATCCCGCACCCGTACAATGAACCTCAGATCCCTATGCCGCGAGGCACGTACACGTGCGAGTCGTCTGTGCCGCAGTCCTGATCGTCCTCATCATCGCCTGCCCGTTTCTCTGCGGGGCGGGCGAGGTTGGTCGGGGTCCACACCGGCATGAGGCCGCGGGAGGCGAGCCCGCGCACTCCGGGGCCCCGGTCCACTGCCCGCAAGACGGTGATGATTGCATCTGCAACGGCGCCGTCAAGGAGGCCGACGTTCGGCTTCCCGACCTCGACCCGAGCGTCGTACCCCTCCCCCTGGCCGCTCCGGCGCACACGCCCGTCCATCCCAACGCGCATCTGACCTGGAACGGCTCGTCATCCGGCCTTGCAGGCCAGGGCGACTCTCTCACCGTTCGCGCCTTCCTCCAGAACTTCCGCTGCTGACCGCCCTTCCGCGCCTCGCACCTTCAAAGGTGCGCTGACAGCTCGCGCACCTCGCCCTCGGCCGTGAGCCGAGCGGCCACCTCACAGCTTCGTCGCGTTCCATGCCTCGCCTTTTCGGGTTGCGCATGCGCGCTCATTGCACCTCCTACATCTCGCTCCGTGAGAAACGAGCCATGAAACGGTTTCTGATAGGCTCCCTCCTCGTGGCGGCGCTCCTCGCCGTCGCGGGGGTCGGCATTTCGCTCGCCCGTCCCCAGTGGCTGCCGGCCTGGGCCCAGCTCGGCAAGTCGCCCGCACCTGCAGCCGAGGATGCGGGTCTCTACTGCAAGGAGCACGGGGTGCCCGAGAAGTTCTGCACGCTCTGCCATGAGGAGCTCAAGGACAAGCTCATGCTCTGCAAGGAGCACGGCAACATCCCCGAAGACATCTGCACCCTCTGCCACCCCGAGGTTGCAAAGAAATACAACCTTCAGATGTGCCCGAAGGGGCACGACCTGCCCAAGGAGTTCTGCTACAAGTGCGGCAAGGGCCCGTCCGCCATGCTGGACCAGCCCGATGACGGCTGGTGTGCCGCCCACAACAAGCCGGAAGCGCTCTGCGAGGAATGCGCTCTGGCACGGGCCCTAGGAAAACCTTTGCCAACGGTGAAGACCGGCACGGCCAAGGGCTGCCGCGAGCCGTTGCCCATCGTGCGGCTGGCCTCTGCCAAGCTCGCCCAGAAAATCGGCATCCAGACCGCGGAAGTGACCGAGGAGGAGCACGCCCACCGGCTCGTGGTCAATGCTGAGACGGCCTATGACGCGAACCGCTATGCCGAGATTACCCCCCGCGTTTCGGGCTTCATCCGGGAGGTGAAAGTCGACCTCGGGGAGGCGGTCCGCCAAGGTCAGGTCCTCGCTGTCATCGACTCGGCCGAGGTGAGTTCCGCCAAGACCCAATTCCTCACCGCTCAGGCCGCGGTGAAGCTCGCCCAGGCGACCGCCGACCGGACGCAGGCGCTCACACGCTCGGGGGCCGTCGCCGGGAAAGCCGACCTTGAGGTGATGACAGCCTTAAACCAGGCCCAGGCGTCATTGATGGACGCCGAGCAGAAGCTCCGGAACCTCGGCTTTGGCGACGCCGAGCTTGCCCAGATTCTAAAGATCAAGGACACGAGGAACCTCTTAAACGTCGTCGCCCCGATCGATGGGACGGCGGTGGCACGGCACGCGGTCAAGGGCGAGGCGGTTCAGGCGACGGCACAGCTTTTCTCGATCGCCGACATGTCGAAGATGTGGCTGTGGATCGATGTCTACGAGAGCGACATTGCCAAGGTGAAGCCCGGCCAGGCGGTGAGCTTCGCCGTCTCGGGAACCGACCCTCAGGACGCCGGCCATGCCTCGCCCGGCCAAGTAACCTGGGTCGGGACCGAGGTCAACGGCAAGACCCGCACCGCGCGAATCCGCGCCGAGCTGATTCACCCCGATGGGCGGCTCAGGGCGAATCAGTTCGGCCAGGCCGAGATTCAAATCGGCTCCGAGCACACCGCCGTGGTGGTCCCGAAAGAGGCGGTGCAGCGCAAAGACAACATGGATGTTGTCTTCATCCCCGCGGGCGAAGGGACCTACCGGCCGCAACGGGTGACGACGAAGCCCACCGACCGAAGCGACGTGCTTGAGGTGACCTGGGGCCTCAAGCCCAGCCAACGGGTCGTGACCAGGGGCGCCTTCCTGCTGAAGACCGAAATCATGAAGGGCGCCATCGGCGCGGGTTGTTGCGAATAACCGAGCGGCCGAGGGAGCCTTTCGCGATGCTCAACGCGCTCATCGACTTCAGCCTCAAGAACCGCTTCGTGGTCGTTTTGCTCGCGGGCATTCTGATGGCCCTCGGAGTCCGGTCAGCACTTCGCCTGCCCCTCGATGCCTTCCCGGATACGACCCCGGTCCAGGTCCAGATCAACACCGTTGCCCCCGAGCTTGCCCCGGAGGAGGTCGAGCGGCAGATCACCTTCCCCGTGGAGCAGGCCCTCGGAGGGCTCAAAGGGCTCGAAGAGGTCCGCTCCCTCTCGAAATTCGGCCTCTCGCAGGTCGTGGCCATCTTCGAGGATGAGACGGACATTTACTTCGCCCGGCAGCAGATTAATGAGCGACTCGGGGAGACCCAACTCCCGGCGGGCATCGAGCGCCCGACGATGGGCCCGGTCGCAACCGGCCTGGGCGAGGTCTATCACTATTTCCTTTCGAGCGACGTCTACGACCTGACCGAGCTTCGGACCCTCGAAGATTGGGTCGTCCGGCCGCGGCTCCGGCGTGTGCCGGGGGTCGCCGAGGTGAATGCCTGGGGCGGGCTCGCCAAGCAGTTCGAGGCCCGCGCCGACCCGGTGATGCTCGCGAAATACGAGCTGACCCTCGACGACGTGCTCCGGGCCCTGGCGGAGAACAACAAGAACGTCGGCGGCGGGTACGTCGTCCGGGCGGGCGAATCGAGCCTCATCCAGGGGCTCGGCCGCGCCCGCTTCATCGAGGAGCTCGGCAAGATCGTCATCAGCGCCCGAGACGGGGTGCCGATTCGCATCAAGGACGTGGCCGAAGTCGCCATCGGCCATGTGATTCGCCGGGGAGGTGTGACCGCTAACGGCACGGGCGAGGTTGTCCTGGGCCTCGCCTTCATGCGGATGGGCGAGAACTCCCGAGAAGTCACAATGGCCCTGGACCAGGCCATGCAGGACGTGAAGAAGGCCCTGCCCGCCGGCGTCGATGTGACGGTCGCCTACGAGCGGACCGACCTGGTCAACAAGGTGCTCAAGACGGTCGAGCGGAACCTGTTTGAGGGTGCCATCCTCGTCATCGCGGTCCTCTTCGCCTTTCTTGGAAACGTCCGGGCCGGGCTCATCGTGGCGTCGGCGATCCCGCTGTCGATGCTCTTTGCCGTCACGATGATGGAGCGGATGGGGATTGCCGGGAGCCTCATGAGCTTGGGTGCCATCGACTTCGGGCTCGTGGTCGATAGCTCGGTGGTGATGGTGGAGAACTGCGTCCGTCACCTCGCCCATGACAGCTCCGACCGAAAGAAGCTCGACATCGTCCGGGATGCGGCCGTCGAGGTCCGCAAGCCCACAATGTTCGGCGAGCTCATCATCATGATTGTGTACGTGCCGATTCTCACCCTTCAGGGAGTGGAAGGTAAGCTCTTCCGGCCGATGGCGCTCACGGTCGTCTTTGCACTCCTCGGCTCCATGGTCCTGTCGCTCACCCTGATGCCGGCGCTCGCTTCCCTCGTCCTGGCGAGGAAGACTTCCGATCAGGAAACCCTCATCGACCGCCTGGCCCATCGGCTGTTTCAGCCGCTCCTTCACCTGGGGCTGCGGTTCCCGAAGACGACCCTTGCGGTCGTCGGGGCCATCACGATTGCCACGACCATCCTCGGCTTGAGGTTGGGCTCCGAGTTCGTCCCCCGACTCAGCGAAGGGACGATCGTCATCAACACCATTCGGCTCGCGAGCGTGAGCCTTGAGGAGTCCGTCCATTACGGCAGTCATATCGAGGCGCTGCTCAAGGAGGAGTTCCCGGACGAGATCGAGAACATCTGGAGCCGGACCGGCACGGCCGAGGTGGCAACGGACCCGATGGGCTTCGAGGTCACCGACGTCTTCGTCACGCTCACGCCCCGCGAGGGCCAGTACCTGATCCGGCGGCCGCCATGGCTGAGCAGCCCCGCGACCTGGTGGCGCTGCTGGACGCAGAAGCCCCACGGCGGGTGGAAGAGGGCGAAGACGCAGGAGGAGCTTGTCTCGGCGATGGCCGAGGTGACGGAGAATCTCCCCGGCATGCGGGCCGTCTACAGCCAGCCCATCGAGCTTCGCATCAACGAGATGGTGGCCGGCATCCGGGCCGATCTCGGCATCAAGCTCTTCGGCGACGACCTCAAGGTTTTGAAGGAGAAGGCCGCCGAGATCGAACGGGTGGTGAAGACCATCCCCGGGGCGGCGGACGTCTCAACCGAGCAGATCACCGGGCTCCCCGTCCTGAAAATCGAAGTCGATCGGGACGCTCTGTCTCGCTACGGTGTTCCCGCTCGGCAGGTCCTGGACGCCATCACGGCCGCGGGTGGGATCAAGGTCGGGGAAATCGTCGAGCCGGGGAGGCACTTCCCACTCGTCGTCAGGCTCCCGATGTCCTACCGGCAGGACACCGAGGCCTTGGAGAAGATTCTCATCCCCACCGCGTCGGGCCAGCGGCTGCCGCTCACCCGGCTCGCCCATCTGGAGGAGACGACCGGACCGTCCACCATCCAACGCGAGTGGGGCCAGAGGCGGATTGTGGTCCAGGCGAACATCCGGGGCCGCGACATCGGCTCGTTCGTCAAGGAGGCCCAGGAGCGAATCAATCGCGAGGTCGAGCGCCCGACCGGCTACACGATTGGTTGGGGCGGGCAGTTCGAGAACATGCAGCGTGCCGAACGGCGGCTGTTCATCGTCGTCCCGCTCGCCCTCGCCCTGATCCTCAGCCTCCTCTACCTGACGTTCCATTCGGTCCGGGACGCGCTGATGATCTTCAGCGGGGTGCTTTTTGCCCGGGTCGGTGGCGTCCTCGGGCTCTGGGTGATGGGCCTGCCGTTTACCATCTCGGCGGGCGTCGGCTTCGTCGCGCTCGCCGGGGCCTCCATGCTCGAGGGGCTGGTGCTCGTCAGCTACATCCGCGACCGCATGAGTCACGGCGTCTCGAAGCGGGAAGCGATCGAGCAGGCCCGCCTGGCGCGGCTCCGGCCGGTGCTGATGACCGGAACAGTAGCGGCCCTGGGGTTTGTGCCGATGATGTTATCGACCGGCATCGGCGCCGAGGTGCAAAGGCCGCTCGCCACGGTCGTCGTCTTCGGGATGGCGTGCGACACCTTCCTCACGATGCTCGCACTCCCCGTGCTTTATCTACTCTTCGGCAAGGGCCCGGAGCAGGTCGCAGAGTTGACAGCCGAAAACCATGGGGGCAACGGGGCCCTGACCGCCGCCGGCCAAGCCGCGAGCATTTGATCCGCCACGGCTTCGGATCTTCGGGAGGATCGCCATGACCAGGATGGGTTACGCCGTGCTGAAGGGCTTTCTGCTCGCCCTCGCGGCGCATACGGTGTGGGCCCAGGGTCCGACGATTGAGCCCGGCACGCCTTCGGTTCCGGGCGGAGGCGACTCCCGGCTGGGCCCGTCGCCTGGTGAAGTCGGCGGACCGAGCGGCGACTCGCCCGGCCAAGAAGGAGGGATCGTCGGTGGCCGCCCCGGCCCGTCGGTCCCTCGCGTGCCGCCGTCTGTCACCAGGCCGGGGGGCACCTTCCTCCCCGAGCGACGAGGGATCGCCCTCCCCGAGGCGCTCCCGATCGCCGAAGTCCCCCTCTACGGCCCGTTGGCGATTCCCGCCGGGGCCGAGGACGAGGGCCCGTCGAATGGCCTTACGCTCGATGCGGCGATTGAGCGGCTGATGCAGGCCAACCTCAACCTCCGGGCCCAGGCGCTGGAAATCCCCCAGGCCCAGGCGGACATCTTGACCGCGAGCCTCAGGGCCAATCCCGTCTTCTATGCCGATGCTCAGCTCATCCCCTACGGGGGCTTCCCGAAGGACCGACCCGGCGGCCAGACCCAGTACGACGTCAACATCTCCTACCCGCTCGACGTCACCCGTAAAAGACAAGCGCGGACCGCGGTCGCGTCTCAGGCAAGGCGGGTCATCGAAGCCCAGTTTCAGGATGCGGTGCGCCTGCAGATCGAGAACCTCTATACGGCCTACGTCGACGTGCTCGCCGCCCGGGAGACGGTCCGCTTCGCCCGAACAAGCCTCACCGGGCTGGGAAAGCTCCTCGGACTCGCCGAGACCCAAAAGGAGAAAGAGTTCAGCACCCAGGCCGAGGTCAATCGGGTCAAGATCCTCCGGGATGCGGCAGAGATCGGCGTGCAGGAGTCGGAGAGCCGCGCTCCGGCAGGCCAAGCGGACCCTCGCCGTCCTCCTGAGGGTTCCTCCCATCCAGGCAGATGCCCTCGAACTCAGGGGAACGATTCGGGACGTCTCTCCCTCGCCTCCTCCCGAGGAGGAACTCATTCCCCTCGCCCTTCAGAGCCGCCCGGACCTTGTGGCCTATCGGCTTGGCGTCGGACGCGCCGCGGCAGAGGTGAGACTTGCCCAGGCCAATCGCCTCTCCGACGTCTACCTTCTCTACCAACCGTACACTTTACAGGATAATCCCACCCCGCAGAGGGATGCGACCTCGTGGGCCCTCGGGGTGACCGTGCCGCTTCCCATCTACAACCGGAACCAGGGGAATCTCCGCCGCGCTCAGGTGAACGTCGATCAGACGAGGATGGAGCTTGCTGCGCTCGAGGAGCAGGTCGTCAGTGACGTCAGGAAAGCTCGCGAGCAGTACGCCGTCTCCCAGGCGAGTGTCGAACGAATCGAGCGCGACCTTCTTCCCGCCTCCCGCCAGGTCTTGAGCACCGCCGCGGAGCTCTACCAGAGCGGCCAAGAGAACCTCGCCTTCTACCTGAACGCCCAGCGGGACTCCAACGAGATCGTCCGCCAGTACCGCGATACCCTCGTCCGGCACAGGCGGGACATGCTGAACCTCAACACGGTCGTGGGGCAGCGGATTTCGCCGTGACCACAATCGCGAGCGGGCCGAGTCGGGCGCGTGGCTGGTTCATCGTGCCGTTATGGCAGGCGACGGTGCGTCTCGGTCCCCCGTTCGCCCAGGAGCGCGGGACCAAAGCGGACCGCGACGTCCACCTGGGATCGGAGACGCTCCCGAGCATCGCCGATCCGCACCACGACTGGCACCCGCCCAGTCTGGGGGTCGGCCACATGCCCCACGAGGACGACGCGCCCTTGCCAGCGCGAGGCGGACGTCCCGGGCCGGACGACTTCCGCTGGTTGGCCGAGGACCAGGCTCTCAACCTGGTCCGGTGTGACGTTGCAACGCACGTCGATCTCGCGCAGGTCGAGGATCTCGCCCCAGAGCGACATCCCCGGTCGGGAGACCATACCGGGACTCACTTCCAAGCGGGTGACGACGCCCTCGATGGGCGCATTTACGGTATAGTGCTCCAACTCGGCCTCCGCCGCATCCAGCTCGGCGTTGGCGGCGGCGACCCGCGCCTCCGTCTCCGCGATCTCATGGCTCACCGGATGCTTGAGCAAGCATTCGAGATGAGCTTGGGCGGCTCGCTCGTCGGCCTCGGCTTTGAGGAGGGCCGCGTGGCACTCTTGGAGTTGATGAAGCGAGATGGAGTCTTTCTGCCGCAGGCCCTCGAAGCGCTCATGGCACTGCCGCGCCGCTGTGACGGCGACTCGGGCCGCCTCCAAGGTCGCTCGAGCCTCGGCCCGCTCGGCTTCGCGAGGCATGGCCTTGAGCCGCGCCAGGCCCGCTTCCAGCTCGGCCAGGGTCGCTTTCTTGGCCCGCACGTTGGCCTCGGGCTCGTCCGCGTCCAACTGCACCAGGGGCTGCCCCGCCTTCACCCGATCTCCCGGAGCAACCAGCACGCGGGTCACCGGATGGAGGACCGCGGGCGCGATCAGACCGATCCGGCCGGGGACAGGCTGCGTCTTACCCGGCGCCTCCACGGCGGTTTCGGAGGCTGTTGTCTGGGACGAAACCGGCACTACGAGCGGCGACTGACGCGCCACCGTTAAGCCGGTTTGAGCCGCGACCGGCCGCACGATCGGAGTTGCCAGGTGCCAGGCCGCTGAGCACGTGATCACAACGCACGCCACTGCCCCCATTGTCCGCGCCTCAGTCATGGTGCTTCTCTTGAGATGAGAGATCGGGGTCGGGAACGCGCCGGCAGAGTCCTCATTCTGCCGAGCCAGTTTGCCCTTGGCAATACGTCTCTTTGGAATTCCATAAATTCTTTTTGGTGCCTCCTAGAACCTGATGGCACGTCACCGTATACTGAGTTTGGTGCATGACTGTCTCCCGGTGATGATCCTTGAAGTCGAAGGTGCGACTCACCGGCGAGGACCTGCATCCTTCCGAAGCGAATCCCTGATCCTCAAGCCGAGTGCCTGCAACGACGGCGATCCGAGGGGCATAGATCCGGACCGAGGGAGGATGGCTCGATGGTGGTGTCGGTGGGAGGGGGCGGAGATCGCAGGTCGCTGGCTGAGGTCCACGGGACGGTGCCGGTGGCGCACCGCAATCCGCTCAAGCGGCTCTTCGCCTATTTGGGACCGGCCTATCTGGTCAGCGTCGGTTACATGGACCCCGGCAACTGGGCGACCGACCTGGAGGGGGGCGCGCGGTTTGGCTACGCCCTGATCTGGGTCCTGCTCATGTCGAACTTGATGGCCGTGCTCCTGCAAACCCTGGCGGCACGGCTGGGGGTCGTCACGGGGCACGACCTGGCGCAGGCCTGCCGGGCGGAGTCCTCGAGGCCCGTCAACGCGGTGCTCTGGGTGTTGGCCGAGATCGCCATCGCGGCGACCGATCTGGCCGAGGTGCTGGGGACGATCATCGCGCTGAAACTGCTGTTCGGCCTGCCCTTGCTCTGGGGGTGCCTGGTCACGGCGTTTGATACCTTCCTGCTGCTGGCCATCCAGCGGCTGGGGATGCGCAAGATGGAGGCGTTCATCCTGGCGCTGGTGGCGACCATCGGCGCCTGTTTCCTGATCCAGATCGTCATGGCCCGGCCCGATCTCGGGCCCCTGGCGCAGGGGTTCCGGCCCAGCCTGCCGCCGGGGGCCTTGTTCGTGGCGATGGGGATCTTGGGCGCGACGGTCATGCCGCACAACCTCTACCTCCACTCGGCCCTGGTCCAGTCGCGGCGGATCGGCCACGACCGTGCGAGCAAGGTGCAGGCCTGCCGCTACAACCTGATCGACTCGGCCATCGCCCTGAACGCCGCGTTCTTCGTCAACTTGGCCATCCTGGTCCTCAGCGCCGCCGTCTTCCACACCAACGCCCAGATGGTCGCCACGCTGGAGGACGCGCACCGCTCTTGCCCCAATTTCTCGCCCCGGTGGCACCGATCCTGTTCGGGGTTGCCCTCCTCTGCGCCGGGCAGAGTTCGACCTTGACCGGAACGCTGGCCGGCCAGATCGTCATGGAAGGGTATCTGCACCTACGGATTGCCCCCTGGCTCCGCCGACTGGTGACCCGGATGCTCGCCTTGATCCCAGCCGTCCTGGTCATCGCCTTGACGGCCGAGGACGAGCAATCGACCCAGCAACTGCTGGTCCTGAGCCAGGTCATCTTGAGCCTGCAACTGTCGTTCGCGGTCATCCCGCTGATCCACTTCACATCGAACCGGCGGAACATGGGCTCGTGCGCCACCCCCTGGTGGGGACAAGCCCTCGCCTGGCTGACGGCCGGGATTATTGTCGCACTCAACGGCAAGCTGGTCCTCGACAAGATCGCCGAGTGGGTGTCCCTGGCGGCCGAGTCGGGCAGCCGGGTCGGGCCGATGCCGCTCTCCGGGGTGGTCGGGACGGCCCTGTACGGCTTGACTGGCGTGGTGGGATGCCTGTTGGCCTGGGTGACGCTCAAGCCTTGGGTCCGGCCCTCGCCGCCGTGGCAGCCGGAGCCGAGCGTCGAGCTGGATTGGGCCAGCGCCCTGCGACCCCATCCCTTGGCGACGATCGGCGTGGCGTTGGAACGCAACCCGGGGGACGCCGAGATCCTGAACCGAGCCCTGAGTCTGGCCCATACGGGTCAGACTCGCCTGGTCTTGCTCCACGTGGTCGACACGCCGATGACCGGCGTCTATGGCGCCGAGACCGCCGACCGAGAGACCGAGGCCGATGAGCGCTACCTGGCCGGGGTGGTCCGCATCCTGGAGGGGATGGGCTACGCGGCGGAACCCGTCCTGCTCTATGGCCCCGACCGAGCCGCCGAGCTCGTCGGTCAGTTGCGGCGCGCACCGGTCGACCTGCTGGTCGTCGGGTCGCACGGCCACGGCCCGCTGCGCGACCTGCTCTTGGGCCAGACCGTCGACAAGGTCCGCCATGGCCTGGACATCCCGATGCTCATCGCCCGTCCCGAACCCACGCCGACCATCGCGGAGCCGATCGACACAGCGGTATCCTGCGAAGGGTCTCCGACTACTGAGAGTCAGGAAATAATGTCCGCGGGAGCGGGAGTTCCGAGGCATGGAACAAGTTCCGCAAGAATACTTGATCGTTTCGCTTCGCCGCCAACTCGGCGACCACGCGCTCGTCAAGTTCACGCACATCGTGCGGGGCGAAGTTGCTCAACCGCTCCCATTTCAACCCACTCCAAAGTGGTTCCACCGGGTTGAGCATCGCGGCCCACGGCGGCAGCCGTTCCAAGATCAGCCGATCGGCGAAGCTGAGTCCTCCAACGCCGCGGATCGGCTCCCCCTTGTGCATCGGGCCGCCGTCCCAGACGACCACGAATCGACCGGCCAGGTCTCCGCAACATCGCCTCGATGAAGGCGGTCACATACCAGTTGTCGAAGTAGCCGTCGGCCAGCGTGTGGAAGTACAGCCCCAAGTGATCCCGCGCGGGGCGACAGCCCCACCGCCGCCGCGACCGAGACCTTTTGGCGGTGGCGCCGCGCTCTGGGTCAATCGCCGGGGTCTGGCCCTTCGGAGACCAAGTGCGGCGGAGGAGCGGTCCCATCAGCAAGCCGCTCTCGTCGATCAGGGCGATGTGCGGCTCCTTGCCGTCTGGCTTTTTTTTTGATGCGCGGCCAGTCGGACTCCAGCCATGCGGCGATCACCTTCGGGTCGCGCTCGCGGGGGACGCGCTGCGGGCTTCTGCGGGGTGAACCCCCGGTCCCGCAGCCATACGCTGAGATACCTCGGATTGGAGCCGGATACCGAACTCCTCTTGGATCAGTTGGCCTCATCCGCGGAGGCGGTCCATAACTCGGTCTCGAACCCATGCTCTCTCGGGCTGTCGGCCAACCAGCGCCGGACGATCTTCTCCTGGGTGAGGGTCAACTTGGGCGGGCGGCCCGGGGACGGGCCGGGCAGAGTAAACTCCGTCCGTCCTCCTTCACGAGACGCGGCGACCCAACGACGGACCGACCGGTGGATCGACGCCAAGGATCTCGGCGACTTCCTCGGCGGAGTATCCCTCCAGGACGCGCTGGACGGCCAGCAAGCGACGGTGTTCATGTTCCTCGGGCGACCCTTTTGTCTCTCATGCCTGCAAGTATACATGAGCGATACCCGGGCGGACATTACTTTCCTGACTCTCAGTAGACTTTCGGACTTTTTTTGAGGCACGTCGTGCTGATGGAAGCGGCAGGCCACGGTTGCCTTGTTTTTCGAGCATCCCGGTACGAAGCCACAGTCGCATAATTGTTAGTGTACCTAACACCTGTGTGCACGAAATTTCGGCGCCGCGCTGACAGGCAAACGCTGCCGAATCTAGAAACAAAGCCTCTGTCGACGAGGAAGGTGTTCGACGCTTGTAAAAGTCCGAAAGTCTAGTCCGAGGTAGTCCTCCTCCACTCTACCGGCGGTGTCGAGGCCCAGCCTCTGCTGTTTCTTCCTGGCAGTCGTCGCCATGGCCGCATGCGCTCGCTCCGTGATTCATGGCTCCGTCATTCATCATGAAGAGCAGCGAGCACGGAGCGCATCGCGGTGTTGGTGGCGACGAGAACAAGGTCGGGGATATCGTGGCTTTGTCTGACGCGGAGGCCGAGGCCCGCGATGAGGGAGGTTCACGCCCCGTCGAACAGCCCGAGCAACTCCAAGCTGCAGGAGTGTGAGTCTTCCTCATGAGCAAAATAATCGCAGCGCAAGTCACTCCGCTCGGCGGGCAACCTCCGGCCGCTGAGCCAGATGCTGGACAGGCGTGCGAGTTCGTCGTCGGCGGGATGGATTGCCCGAGCTGCGCGAGGGCATTAGACGCTCGCTCTAGGCGCTGGAAGGGATCCAGGACGTCGAAGTCGACGTGCTCGACGGCAAGCTCCGCGTGAAGTACGCCGGAGGGAAAGTGGCCCGTGGCGACATCGCGGGGGCGATCCGCCGGGTCGGCTACCAGGTCCATGAAGCGGACGCGCGGCGAGCAAGCTTCATCGTTGAAGGCATGGACTGTGCCGACGAGGCTCGGCAAATCGAGGGCAAGCTCTCGAAGCTGCCCGGTGTGACAGACCTGCAGTTCGACCTCGTCGCAAGGAGGCTCATCGTCGAGGGTTCCCTCACGTCGGCGGAAGTGGGGCCGCCCCCTCAAAGAGATCGGCATGACCGCACGGCCCGAGGGGGAAGAGGCAAAACCACTTTGCTTTTGGGAACGCAGAGGCCGGCTTGTTCTCACCGTGCTCTCCGGCTCTCTTCTCGCCCTCGGGCTCATCCTTCATTGGTCGCAACTCGGAACAGCCCTCGCAGTCCCGCTCTTTGCAGCGTCGATCATCGCGGGAGCGTGGTTTATCGCCCCCCGGGCCTTCCGAGGCGCTCACGAACCTTTCGCTCGACATGAATTCCCTGATGCTCCTCGCTGCCGTCGGGGCGTCGGTCATCGGCGAGTGGGCCGAAGGGGCGTCGGTTCTGTTTCTTTTCTCGCTCGCCCAGGTCCTTGAAACCTATTCGATGGACCGGGCGAGGAACGCGATTAAGACCCTCATGGACCTTTCGCCGACCGAAGCGACCGTCAAGCGAGACGGTCGCGAAGAGAGCGTTCCCGCCGCAGACGTTCGCGTCGGCGAGGTCATCGTCATCCGGCCGGGACAGAAAATCCCGCTCGACGGAGAGGTGCTCTCCGGCCGCTCCGCAGTGAACCAAGCACCTATCACAGGCGAGTCGATGCCCGTCGATAAGGAGCCGGGCTCTCAAGTCTTCGCAGGTTCCATGAACGAGCAGGGCTCGCTCGAAGTCCGGGTGACGACGCTCATCGAAGACACGACGCTGGCGCGAATCATCCACGCCGTCGAAGAGGCTCAGACAAGCCGCGCCCCGTCGCAATCGTTTGTTGACCGCTTCGCCCGTATCTACACGCCCGCAGTTGTCGCCTTCGCCATTCTCGTCTTTATCGTGCCGCCTCTCATCGGGCTCGGAACGTGGAGCACGTGGTTCTACAGGGCCTTGGCGATGCTCGTCATCGCCTGCCCGTGTGCCCTCGTCATCTCGACTCCGGTTTCAGTCGCGAGCGGCCTTGCGGGGGCCGCACGCGGCGGAGTGCTCATCAAAGGCGGCCTTCACCTGGAGAACGCCGGGGCAATAACCACCATCGCATTCGACAAGACGGGAACTCTGACCCAAGGACGACCGGCGGTCACGGAGGTGCTCCCGCTCGGGAGCATTGATCGGAGTGAGGTACTGAGACTTGCTGCGTCCATCGAGCAAGGCTCCGAGCACCCGCTTGCCCGTGCCATCCTTGGGGGCGCCGAGGCGGCAGGCGTTCGGCCTTCGTCTCCGACCGACTTCGAGGCCCTTGTCGGCCGGGGAGTCCGCGCGACCGTCGACGGCCGAGTGTATTTTCTCGGCAACGAACGGCTCTGCCACGAGCGAGGTTTCTGCACGCCGAGCAGCGAAGAGACCATTCTCCGCTTCGAGCGAGAAGGAAAGACGGCGGTCATCCTTTCGAGCGAGACGGAGCCGCTCGGAGTGATCGCCGTCGCCGACCAGGTGCGTCCGGAGGCTGCGAAAAGCATCGCGGCCCTTCGCTCGGCAGGTATTCGCCACGTGGTCATGCTCACCGGGGATAATGCGGGAACGGCCCGTGCGGTCGGAGCGAAGCTCGGCGTTGAGGACGTCCGGGCAGAGTTGCTCCCCGAAGACAAGGTGCGAATCATCCGCGAGCTCGAAGACCAGGGGGAACGAGTTGCCTTTATAGGCGACGGGGTGAACGACGCCCCAGCCCTCGCCCGAGCAACCGTCGGCTTAGCCATGGGAGCGGCCGGTACGGACGTCGCGCTTGAGACCGCTGACATCGCCCTTATGGCGGACGACCTTCAAAACTCCCCTTCGCCATCCGGCTCAGCAAGAAGACGCTCTCCATCATCAAACAGAACATCTCTTTCTCGCTCGCCGTGAAGGCGGTCTTCATCGTCCTCGCTCTCTCAGGATGGGCGACGCTTTGGATGGCCGTCGCTGCGGACATGGGAGCATCGCTTGCCGTCATCATGAACGGCCTGAGGGCACTCCAGTCCCGTGTCGCATAAGCAGGTCGATGACTCTCGTTCACTTACAGGGAGTAAGCGTCTGCACGGCGAGGCCGCGAATCGGCCATCCATAGCGTTCGCCCTGATCACATCTTACGGTCCGTACTAAGGTACGGAGTCGACGCACGAAAAAGGCCCGCGGAATCCGCGAGCCCTCTGCATCCGGTTTTGCCCAAGTCATTGAGGCCGCGGGCCGGAGAGAATGACAGCGGCCCCACACAGGCAGATGCCCGCTCCAATCAAGTCCCACCGGTCGGGCTTCACGCCTTCAGCGGCCCACAGCCAGCCGAGTGATGAGAGGATGTAAATGCCGCCGTAGGCGGCATAGGCCCTCCCCGCGTTACTCGCGTCAATTCGCGTGAGGACGAGGGCAAAGATGATGAGAGAGGCGATGCCGGGCAGAATCCAAAGAGGGCTCTTATGCAGCCGGAGCCACGCCCAGAAGGCAAAGCATCCGCCGATTTCGCCGAGGGCAGCGACGAGATACCAAGCCATGGACTTCATGTGTTACCCAACCGATTCAACCGGACTCGCATCGACCACCGCAGGATTCAACGACCCAAAGTATCGCCGCTGAAAGTAAAACGCGACGTTGACGAGGCCGATGAGAACCGGGACCTCGACAAGCGGACCGATGACCGCAGCGAAGGCCGCTCCCGAGTTGATGCCGAAGACCGCGACGGTGACCGCAATCGCAAGCTCGAAATTGTTGCTCGCAGCCGTAAAGGCGAGCGTCGCCGTCTTCGAGTAGTCCGCCCCCACCTTCCGGCCCATGTAGAACGAGACCAGGAACATCACCACGAAGTAGATGAGCAGCGGCACCGCGATTCGGAGCACGTCGAAGGGGATGCGAACGATGTAATCCCCTTTGAGCGAGAACATTACGACGATGGTGAACAGCAGCGAGATCAGCGTGAGCGGCGCGATACGAGGGATAAACCGCGTCTCATACCACTCCCGGCCCTTCGCCTTGAGGAGCACAAAGCGAGTGAGCATCCCCGCCAAGAACGGAATGCCGAGGTAGATGAAAACACTCTCGGCAATCGCCCGCATCGTGATTCGCGAAAGGTCCACGTCGCCGAACTGAACGCCGAGGAGCGGCGGCAGCACCTTGATGAAGAGATACGCATAGACCGGATAGAAGAGCACCTGAAAGACCGAGTTGAACGCAACGAGCCCCGCCGCATACTCGCTGTCACCCTTTGCGAGCTCGTTCCAAACGATGACCATCGCGATGCAGCGAGCAAGCCCAATCATGATGAGCCCGATGGCATACTCCGGCTTGTCCGCGAGCAACGCCAGGGCCAGGCCGAACATGAGGAGCGGCCCGATGACCCAGTTTTGCACGAGCGACAGAGCGAGCACCCGCGTGTCGCTGAAGACCTCCCTCAACTCTCCGTATCGGACTTTTGCGAGCGGCGGATACATCATGAGGATGAGGCCGACCGCGATGGGAATCGAGGTTGTGCCGACCGACAGCTTTGTAATGCTCTGTGCGACGGACGGCACGAAGTAGCCGAGGCCGACGCCGAGAGCCATCGCGAGGAAAATCCAAAGCGTGAGGTATCTGTCGAGGAACGACAGACGCCCGGACGCCTTCGGATGAGAGGTCGGTGCATCAGCGCTGTTCATCGGATTCTCTCCCTGGCGGCTCTTCCTCGAGCCATTGACGAATGTGTGCTGCTCTCTGGTTTCTGACCGCCCGAAACTTCTCACGACGCTCGTGGACCGAACCGACAAACGGCACCGGGTCTTCAAACGGCCAATAGAGGTGGAAAGGAGCGAACGGAAAGAACTTCGGGCAGTCCTTGTGAGCCACGAAGAGCTTCGGCCATCTGACTTCGAACCGAGTTGCCGGAGCACAGTAAGAGGACAAGCGGCTTTCGCATATCAACCGTTGCGAGTCAGTTCCGCGAGCAGCTCATCGACCCGCGAGCGGATTTGGTCGCGAATCTCTCTCACCTTCTCGATTGGCTTCTCTGCTGGGTCATCAAGCCCCCAATCGTCGGTGAAGTAGATGGTGGCAGGACACGAAGTTGCGTCGACACCGCAGCCCATCGTGATCATGCGGTCCGAAGAGTCGGCCATCTCTTTCGTGAGCTGTTTCGGCTTCTGCCCTTCCAGCGAGATGCCAAGCTCCGCCATCGCTTGGACGGCGAGCGGGTTCACCCGCTCCCCCGCCTCCGTCCCGGCCGAGAGCCCGCGGACCGGCAGGCCCCGCTCTGAAGCGAGCTTGTTTACGAACGCTTCCGCCATCTGAGAGCGGCCCGCGTTGTGAACGCAGACGAAGAGAACCGTTTTCATGTGCTGTCGCTCCGAAAGACAGACCGGCTCAGAAGCGTCACGGCGAGCGTTCCCGCCGTGACGCCGATTGCCCACGGACTTGTTTGGGTGGCGATGAAGAGGGGTCGAGCCCGAGCGTTGCTCCCACGACCTGCAATTGGCCGTAGAGGATTCGGAGCGGGGTCCGCCGCTTCTCTGTTTCGAGCTTCATTTCGTCGCCGTGATGTTCACGCTGAGCAGGTGCTCGACGCCGGCAGGCGGGAGAGTGCCCGAGACCTCGACCATCTTCCGAGCCGCATCCGGATGCTTCTCGACCTGGACTCTCTTGAAGCCCGCCCGCTTGAGCCGAGCCACGTAGTCATCGAGCACGAGAGCACCGCCGATGCAGCCGACGAGGGCCTCGAGGTCACGCCGGACAGCCGGTGTGGGCTCGACTTCCCACGCCATGTCAGAGACCGCGAGGCGACCGCCGGGCTTGAGCACCCGATGAATCTCGCGAAACGCCCGGTCCTTGTCGGGTACGAGGTTCAGCACGCAATTCGAGATGGCAACATCAACGGAGTTATCCTCGACCGGGAGGGCCTCAATCTCGCCTTTGCGGAACTCGACGTTTGTAAAGCCCGCTTTCTCGGCGTAGGCCCGAGCACGCTCAAGCATCGCGTCGGTCATGTCCACGCCGAGAGCCCGGCCCGTCGGCCCAACCTTCGGCGAGACGAGGAAGACGTCGAACCCCGCTCCGCTGCCCAGGTCCAAGACAACTTCGCCGGGCTTGAGAGCCGCGACCGTTTGCGGGTTGCCGCAGGAGAGCCCGAGGTTCGCCCCTTCCGGGAGGGCCGCGAGCTCTTCGGCGGTGTAGCCAAAGCTCTCGGCCAGGTCCGCGGCGTTGCCCATGCAGCCGCAGAGCGAGCCGCAGGACGCCGTTCCTTCCGCGACCTCGGCATAGCGGGCTTTGATGGCGGTCTTGAGCTGGACGCTCGCCGTGTCGTCGGTGCAGCAGCCAGGTTCGCACCGCGCCGAGCCTTCGAGCTGATTCATTTCCATTGTCGTTCCTCGATGCAAAGGCTCATTATATGGGGCTAGGCAAATATAACCCGGCAAACAAATTCGGCCCCTTTCGCAGCAAGTCAGCCGCGCGAGTCGCTTTACGTCCTCCCGCAGACCCTCGAGGCTCGCCACGCACGGACAGACCGATTCGATGAGCGTTCGGTGCAAGGCCCCCGCCGGTTTCGCGAGCCGGTAATGAACCCAGAGCCCTTCCTTCCGCCCGACCACAAGTCCCGTCTTTCGCAGATACGCGAGATGCCGCGAGACTGTCGGTTGCGGCAACTCTAACGCCTCGTGTGGGTGACAGACGCAGACCTCACGGCCCGCGAGCAGGTTCAGGAGCCGCCAACGCACCGGGTCCGAGAACGCCTTGAACAGGCGAGCCGAGGAGTCCAGTGGGCTGGCAGGTGCCTTCTTCATGCGTCTAGGCGAATATAACGCTGAAGCCGCTCGTGGTCAACCCGGCCCTGACGTACGGATCTCGCCATCGCGGATCTACGTCTCGTTGTGATGATCAGGAAGAGTCCTCATGACGCTCTGGCGTCACCCTGAACCGCATGAAAATGGAGTTGGGATGTCGTTCTCCTGGAGCCGCGTCCCTGCGAGAGACTGAGGCCGTGTTTGTCTCTGGTGCGGTGCGTCCCGCCCGCGGAAGAGTCTGGCCCGGACGTCCGGCGAACCCGAACCTGTCGCCCCCGATCCCGGGGCGCACGGAGGGCAGCTTGCTCCTTGTTTCGCCTGTCCTCCCTCGCAGAGCGTCGCGGTCCTTCGGGTGCAGGTGCTTGGTCCGGCAATTGAGATGAATTGATAATATGAACTCACATTCATAAAGCGGGGAGGGGGAGGTGTGCGCCCTACCTCACCCCAAATTTTCAGGGCAGCGAGATCTGGAGTTTCCTCCCGCCGAAGCGGAAGTTCAGCCGGTCGCGGTCGCGCCGTCTCTCGAGCCAGGCCATGGGCCACCTCCTGCGAGAAGAAGCTAGGGAGGAGGGTGGGCGACATGATCCCAACGCGAGGTCAGTGCTGCACCCAAAATGCACCCAGACCCGGTCCAGGGAACGAAAAAAAGCACCCACGGGCTTGCCGCAGATGCCTTTCTTTTTTGACCTTGCGTCGATCGTCGCGTGCGCAAGTTGAACTGGGGATCTAGGATTCGAACCTAGACTACTTGATCCAGAGTCAAGCGTGCTACCGTTACACCAATCCCCAAAATTGTCTCATTCTTTTTTTATAGAGGTCATGCGAGCTTGTCAACTGTCCTTTCGCGTAAGCGAGCGGGGTCTCTCCTGAATTATCCGCCAACTGCTCATAGAGTGACGGGCTGAGGCGTTGACCCTGGGCGTGAGCGGAGAGGAGGAGGACGGACGGGGCGAGGCGTGCCACCGCGACCAGGAGGGCAACGAGATGGCCGGTCGGCTGGAGTGGCTCGAGTCGTCCCAGGGTGGCAATGACCCCCTGCCGGGGTCGCCGGTCCTCCCAGCGGTTCTCGACGATCTGGAGGAAAGCTCATGGCCCGGACGTCTTGGTCCTGATGACCAAGGTGCCCTCGTGGTTGAGACACCATGAACATATGGCTGGAATGCAGAACTTGGTCGTGTCCAAGGTTCATTGAAAAGATTTGTTTTCCGATGTTTCCCGGCGGCGTCGAGATTTCGTCAGTCACGCCCGAAGTTGCTGCTCTGCAACGACTTGACGGCGCTGAATTGTAAATGACCGCCGAACCCGTTTGTACAGTCGTGGCTTTTGACGTAAGTCCAATGATTTCATCGAAACTGGGAAGGATGCGGAAACAAGAGAGACCCTCCTGACGGGTTCGGCGAATCTTTACGCTGAATTTTCGACGCCGAAGCGATTTTCAAGGACCACAGGACACCATCCCTGGGACGGGTGCGTGGGCCTCATTCAATCCACGCCGAGAAATTGACACTGTCGCATCCTCACTGGGATGGGCCCGGCGCATGTCGTGACCATCCCAGTGATCCGCAACCCCGAACGCTCGGCACGGCCGAAGGCGGCCATGCCCCAGGCTGGGGGCCAGCCGTCCCGCCTGACGGGCCTTTGCTTCCGGGAATGCTGAGAAGAATGCGACAGTGTCTGGTGATCGAGGCCTAGTCAGATGCTCCCGACTTAACGAGGTTAGGGACTCATACCAATGTTCGCCACCGGCAAGAGACTGCTTGGCAGCGGTGTCGGGAGCGACCCCAGTCGGCTGAGGGCAGCGACCGGGGGCGCAAAGGGCAACTCCGAGAGGTCATTATACTTGCGCAAGAGATGATAGGTGATCAAAAGCTGCGTGAGCGCGAGCGGCGAGCTGTGTCGCAGCACGCAGCGATCCTGGTAGGCGCCAAACTTATCGTCGCTGACGGGACGCAGGTCTGGCAGGTGCTGCCAGATGGCATCTTCCAACTCGGCGGCATGTTGCGCGGCCACATCACCGTCAATCTCAAGAAAGTCCACCGGGCGTCCTTCGTCGCGCCCCAGTTTGAGACGGATGCCGGAATCGGGGTGATTGGCGTCCACCAGGTAGCTCAGGTCAGGGTGGGGTATGGTGGGACGCAGGACGAGCTGCACGTTGAGGTTGCGACCCACCTGTTCCTGCGCGGCGCCGTCAGGTGGATAGAATCTCACGATGATGTCGGAAGTCTTTTTCTGCGGGCGGATGAAGTTGCGCGAGTCGGGCTCGCGTCGCTCCATTTCGGCCAGCACCTGCTCGGTGGTGTAACCGCGCTTGGTCGTATCGCGTTTGATTTTCCAGACCTTCCGCATCTCTTCGGGCGGGTCGAGATACACCATGACGTCGTAGAACTGCCGCATGATTGGAGTCGAAAAGCCCAGCAAGCCCTCGACAATCACGAACTGCCGCGGCCGCACGTACTCGGGTCGGACGAGCGTGCCGCGGGAGTGGTCGTACACCGGCTTGAGAATAGGCTGACCGTAGTGCAGTCGCTCCAGGTGCAGCTCGATCACGTCCATGTAGTTGCAGTTGGGATCCAACGGCGTGATGCCGCGCTCCGCGCGTTCCTTCCGGTCGTATTTGTGGTAGTCGTCGGTGCACACGTGCGTGACACGGTCGACGCCGAGGATGTTCACCAACCCTTGCGTGATCGTTGTTTTGCCGGCTGCACTGTCGCCTACAATGCCAAGAATGATTGGGCGTTGTCTAGTCGTCACGGGAGCACCTCCGATTGTCTGGTGCGTGTGCGGTGATCCGCACATGCGCCTTTCGCACCGCACCTCACCCCAGGGTCTACGCACGAGAAAAACTCTGTGAATTTCGCTGGTTTAATGAGCCAACTTATTTTATAATATTTCTTGAATATTATGATGAAAATCATATTGAATTTCTCCGTTGCTGCTTCCGCCCTTTTGACCGCAGGGGCCTCATCGACGACGGCCGGAATGGCAATCTGAGTACTCATGGGCTTCCAACTTATCTCTGACTGGAACGCGAACTGGAAGTGCGTATTCATCGTATACGGAGCGTATGCCTGCGGAACAACGACTGGCCTGACTGAGAGTCCATCCGGGAAGGCCCGAGTGATTCGCCGCAACCTGTTAACTATCGACTGGTTGCGCCAATTTGCTTGAGAATGGATGCAAGGTGGTTCTATGCAATGACTTCCGGCACGCCCTTACTGATCGCTGCGCACAGGAGTAAAGGTCCAGGCCCTGCTGTCCCCTGTTTTCCAGGCATCAGACACTCCGGCAACTTGAGTTCTTTGCGCAGCGATCAGTAATGGACTGAGGGGAGATCCGGGAAATGCTGATTCATTAGCCTAACTTGTGTGCAAGGGCAATTACAAGGAAAATATAGCAATACTAAGTATTAGCTCCTTCGGGGAACAAGGGTCACGATCCTCGAACCCGCGGGGTGTATCTGGCCCCCCTCCGCCGCAAGGGGGGAGGGAGGAGATCGGATAGCCTTCCCGGGCGCGTCTCAGCGACAGGGCTGTTGTCCCAGGATGCGGGATCCGCCGTCATTGTGCGGCCCGGTTTTCCATCAAGGCTTTGACGAGCTCGTCCGCCGCTTGGCTGTCGTCCAGCTCGCGACGCCTCCAGCGCTCGACGACCGGCTGCACGCGATCGGCCTGCTGTTGGAAGCGCTCAGCCAGGCGTTGTTGGGCGAGCCTCAACAAGGCCCGGCCCTCGTGCTCGGCTCCGGCCCTTCGGGCGGGGAGTGCTTCGATCATCCTCCAAAGTTCCGCCACGCCTCGCCCCTTGCGACCACTGGCACAGAGCACGGGGACCTCACGGCAGCCGGGGAGATTCAGGAGGTCGCGGACTTGCGCTTCGACCTGCTCCGCCCCGGGCAAGTCGGCCTTGTGGACGACGACCACGTCGGCGACTTCCAACAGGCCGGCTTTTTCCCACTGGAGTTCGTCGCCTGTTTCCGGCTGGAGCAGCAGGACCACGACATCGGCCACGTCCCGGACCGCCGTATCGCCTTGTCCCGCGCCCGCGGTCTCCAGCAGCACCACGCCGAAGCCGAACGCGTGAAGCAGGCGGATCATGAGGTCGAGGTGGGCGGCGATGCCCTCATGTCCGCCGGGAGCAGCCAGACTGCGAATAAAGACGCCGGGATCGTCCGGTCGGCTGGGCATCCGGACGCGATCGCCCAGCAGCGCACCACCGGTGAGGATGCTTTCGGGATCACAGGCCAGGACCGCCACGGTCTGACCCCGGCTCCGCAGCAGCTCGATCAGCCTGCCGACCAGAGTGCTCTTGCCGACACCGCCGCTGCCGGTGATCGCCACGCTCCGGCCGGGTCCGGCATCGCGGGGAGCCCCTCCCGGATCGACTCCGCCTGCTCCTCGCAGGCGATCAAGGTTAAGAGCTGGGCCAGGGCCCGTCGATCGCGCCGCCGGAACCGTTCCAGGAGCGGCTCAAGCATGGGCGCAGTCCCCCTGGTCCCGAACCTGAGCACGGCTCCCCTGGTCTCGCAAGAAATCCACGATCTCGGACAGCGGCGTCCCGGGCCGGAACACGCGGGCCACGCCAAGCTCCAGGAGCTTGAGAACGTCTTGCGCCGGGATGATCCCCCCGACGACCACGCCGACGTGCCCCAAGTCCGCCTGGCGCAACAACTCCAGGACTCGAGGCACCAGGGTCATGTGCGCACCGCTCAGGATGCTCAGGCCGAGCCAGTCGGCGTCTTCGTCGGCGATGGCGCGGACCACCGCTTCCGGCGTGAGCCAGAGTCCGGCGTAGATTACGTGGAAGCCGGCATCGCGGAGCCCCCGCGCCACCACCTTGATGCCCCGGTCGTGGCCGTCGAGCCCGACCTTGGCCAGAACGATGCGTAAGGGCCGGTGCTGGGGCAGCATGGATCCCTCGAGTCCCAAGGATCAGACCTTGACGATTCGCCTTACCACTTCGCGGCGCCCTCGTAGCGACCGAAGACGTCGACCAGTGCGTTCATGACTTCCCCGACCGTGACGCGCGCACGGGCGGCGTCGAGGAGCGGCGGCATGAGATTCCTGTGGCTGGAGGCCGTGCGACGGACCTCGTCCAGCGACCGTTTCACGTCGTCGGGGCTGCGTTGCGCTTTCACCCGCCGCAACGCCGCCAGTTGCTCCTGCGCCACCGAGTCATCGATGGTCAGCAGCTCGATCGGCGTTTCCTCTGGCTCCTGGAACGCGTTAACGCCCACGAGGATCTTGCGCTTCGCGTCCACCTCTCGCTGATAGGTGAAGCTGGCCTCGGCGATCTCGCGGCGGAAGAAGCCGGCTTCGAGGGCTGCGAGCATGCCTCCAAATCGGTCGATCCGCTCGAAGTAGGCCCGCGCCTCGTGCTGCATCTGGCGCGTCAGGGCCTCGACGAAGTAACTGCCGCCGAGGGGATCGACCGTGTTCGTCACTCCGGTCTCATAAGCCAGGATCTGCTGAGTGCGCAGCGCCAGCGTGACCGCATGCTCCGAGGGGAGTGCCAGCGCCTCGTCCATGCTGTTGGTGTGCAGCGACTGGCAGCCACCCAGGACCGCGGCCAGGGCCTGATAGGCCACTCGGATCAGATTCACCTCCGGCTGCTGGTCCTGCAACGAGCAGCCCGCCGTCTGCGCGTGGCACCGCAGCTTCCAGGAGGCTTCGCGCTGCGCGCCATACCGATTCCGGAGGATGTCGGCCCAGAGCACCCGCGCCGCCCGGTACTTCGCCACTTCCTCGAAGAGGTCGTTATGCGCGTTGAAGAAGAAGCTCAACCGTGGCGCGAAGGCATCCACTGACATCCCTCGGGCGAGGCACTGCTCGACGTAGTGGGCCCCATCCGCCAGCGTAAACGCCAGCTCCTGCACCGCCGTGGCGCCGGCTTCGCGGATGTGGTAGCCGCTGATCGACACTGGATTCCAGCGGGGCACCTGCGCGGTGCAGAACTCGATCAGGTCGACCACCAGCCGCACGGAGGGCTCGGGCGGAAACACGAACTCGTTCTGGGCGTGGTATTCCTTGAGGATGTCATTCTGAATCGTGCCGGGCAAGAGCTGCCAATCGCAGCCCTGGTCCTGGGCGTGGGCCAGGAAGAAGGCCATGATCACGAGGGCCGGGGCATTGATCGTCATGGACACGGAGACCTGCTCGAGATCGATTCCGGCGTAAAGCTGGCCGATGTCCTCGATCGTGTCGACCGCGACCCCGAGCCGGCCAACCTCACCGCAGGCGCGGGGATCGTCGCTGTCCAGACCCATCAGGGTGGGCAGATCGAAGGCCGTGCTCAGGCCGGTCTGCCCCTTCTCGAGCAGGAAGCGAAACCGCTCGTTCGTCTGGCGGGGAGTGCCGAGCCCGGCGAACTGCCGCATGGTCCAGAGCCGGCCCCGGTACATGCTGGCGTGAATTCCGCGAGAATAGGGGAACTGACCCGGGTAACCGAGCGCCGTCTCATCGAAGTCTTCGAGGTAGGCTGGTGTGTACAGCGGCTCGATGGGCCGATTGCTGACCGTGGTCGGCGGCTGTTCGCGCACTGGCGCTTGACGCAATTCCGTTTCCCAGCGATCAAAGGCATTTCGATCCGCGAAGGCGGTCATGCTCCGGATCCTCAACGTCTCAACATCTCAGCCCCGGGATGGGCGGCGGCCGGTCCACGATGGAGCGGGAATGCCACCCCCGGCGTCGGTGCCGTCTCGGATCAAAGGCCCGCATTGCTACAGGCGCCAGATCGACACGCTTTAATGTTACCCTAGGGACCACGTCCCGACAAGCAAAAACCCGATTACTGGCGCAACGGCCGAGAATCTCGGGGGATCACAGCTCTGGACCGCAGTCGGACCCGGTGCCCTGGGCCCCCTTGGGGACGATCCCCGCCGCGTGAGCCTACAGTCTCTGGAACGCTCCCGTCTCTCAGTGGCCGATGACGTTCAGATTCGCCAGCGGGATCTTGCCATGCTGGCTGATGAAGACGACCTTGTTCCGGCCGTCGCTTTGTTGCTGCGAGACGCCACCGATCTCGTGGTCGGCAGTGTCGTAGACGGTCACCTTGCCCCCCTGGGCGACGACCAGCCGCCGACGGCCGGCGAAGTAGGCGTAGCGCAGGTCGTTCTGACCGCCGGTGGCAGTGGGCTGGCCCAGGTCCTCCGACCACCAGGGCGCCAGGTCCCTCATCGGCTTCATCGACTCCATCGGCCTCATTGGTTCCATCGGTTTCATGGTCTCCCCGGGCTTACCGCCGAGGCTTTCGGGATGAGATGAGGATGGTTCCTGGGTTGCGGCGTGTTCGTCCCGCTTCATGACCAGCGCCGCCAGTTCCGTGCAAATCGCTTCCACGCGGGCCTTCAGCGACGCGTTGAACATCTGACCGACCATGGTCATGCCGGGCATCCACTGACCCTGACCGCCCAGTTCAGGATGGTTGAACTGGGCGAGACCGCCGCCGGTGGCCTGCAAGGCCCTGACGAGGGTCCGGGCGGCCTCCTCGCTAAACCCGTGGCGTCGCGCGATCTGAGCGATGGGATCCGAGGTCATGAATTCCGTCCCGCCCCCGGCCTCACCCTGAGGGGTCTCCACAGGGAGGGGCCGGGGCGGCCTCACCTGATGCGGTCCCCCTTCCGGAGGGACCGGAGACTCCGACCGTTCATCATACCAAACAGGTTGAGTGAGGGGACCGGGGGGGATCGCGGGTGGGTATTCCCAAGGGGAGTCCAGGAGGTCTCCGGACCTGCGTGCCTTGGCGCGAAATGCCTCCCGGCCACGATCAAGGTGGCCTGCTCCATCAGCACGGCCACCACCAGGATGGCGGCGTCGGCCCCCAGCACTTTCCAGGTCCCCAGGCCGGGGACGACCTGGATCAGGAACAGGTGGACCGAGACCGCCATGAGGAAGGCCAGGAGGAGGTAGCCCAGGAGCGAGTCGGTCAGGGTCAGGGGGCGGAACGGACGATCCGTGGGGTCGAGGTCGAGCGAGAACCGGCCGATGGCCACCCGGCCCCGCAGATACGTGATCAGGCCCATGACGCAGGTTACGAGCATCAGCAGAGTGTAGGCCAGCGGGCCGTAGAGCCGGATCTGGTCAGCCCGGAGATCGGGGAGGTGGCTCGTCTTGATCTGGCCCAGGCCGGACATGACCTCGAAGACCGAGAAGCTCATCAGCCCGACGAACCCGATGTCGGTGATCAGGCCGTGATTGGCGTCCTCCAGCGAGGCCGAGACGTGCACCTCCCAGTCGGCTCGGTCGAAGGGGTGCAGGTCTCGGTGGCGATCTTCTGGCGGGCGAACCGGACCTCGCGGTGATGGAACCGAAAGTCCATCAGGAGCCAGACCAGGAACACACCACTCCCGGCGGCGAGGGCGACCCAGGGCCGGGCCGCCAGCGTGAAGGTCAGCACCGCCGCCGAGAAGCCGGCGATGAAGTCGGCCAGGAGGAACTGGAGGAACGAGACCCCGAACACGTTGTGCCGGGCGGCCCGCTCCGGGTCCCCCGGGCGGGTGAAGTCCTGGTGCTGCAGCAGCCGCGCAAAGAGCATGCCGTTGAGGACCATGCCGCCGTGGAGCCGGGCCATCCGCAGAGCGAGAATCTGGCTGGGGACCATCAGCATCACGGCGTAGAAGCAGAAGATGTGCTCCTCGATGCTGGCCAGCGAGGGCGGCAGGCTCCCCGCCAGGGTGTTCTGGAGGAAGATGCCCAGGGCGGCGAACACCGACCCCAGGAAGGTGATCAACTCTCGACGACGGGAGCTCAGACTGCGGAATTCCTTCGTCACCGTGGGGAACTCGATCATCGGCGCGCCTCCGCGGACTTCGATCCCCGAGGCGCCCTGCCCTTGTCCGACTTCCACTCGGTCGCCGGCTTCGCCCCCGAGTTCACGACCTTTCCGGTCAGCTCGCCGGGCCTCAATCATCGGGGATCGTCCCATAGTCGCCTCGACCCGTAGTGTACGAAACCTGACCCTTTTCAGCAGTGTTCCCTGCGCATTTTCTGCGACGGAAACGCTTATCTCCCAGAGACTTATTACACACCATCTACCAACTCCGTAGACTTTCGGTTAACCCATGGTTCCACGTCTCAAGGACGAAATATCCTAGGGATTAGTGTCAACCTCAGTTTAGCCCGTGTGGGACGATCCCCCCCTCCTCGGGATCGTCCCAAAGTGGGGCACAGAGCAGAGTGTACGAACTTGACACTTTACGGCACAAAGCGAGGCACGGACTGGAGCATTTATCCCTCGTGATTCGCGGCAGTTGCGCCAACAAGAGCCAAACGACCACTCCTGAACAGTGTCAAGTCGCCGCCGGATCAATTTGGGACGGTCCCATTCGGGGCTTCAGCCCGCGGAAACCACGCCACTTCCGTGGCCGGGGAGGAGTGCTCCGCGGCTTCAGCCGTCTCCTCGTTGGGTTGAAAACGATCCACGTCCTGGACACAGAAGCCTTTTTCTGTGAGCCTGGGTCCGGGAGCCACGGTTTCGAGGCACTCCCGCTCTTTGGCCTATGGGGTTGTATCGGGTTGCGTCGCAAAGTCGTGCGCCGCGGAAAACAACCAACGTGGTGGCCTGTCGGGAGACACGACGCAACCTTTCGCATGACAGGGTCGCCTTCAGACGGCCTCTCGTAGGGCTTGCTGACGCCGGAACTCGAAAGCCGGTCGAGAAGTACTTACAAGCTACGGGGCTTTAGCCCCAATACCGTTGAAATAGGCGCAAGTCACAGCCTCTTGTTACCTTGGGTTTACTCACGACCCAAGCAACAAGGAGGCTGTGACTCGCATGCCACAAGGACATTGCACGCTGCCGGCCGATGACGCGGGCCGGATTTTGGATCGCTTGGCGGGACTCGAACAGGTTATCCCAGCCGAGGCCGTTCGCCAAGCTCTTGAGGTGACCGGACGAACCAATCAACGACGTTGCCAACTGACCCACGAAGTCGTCTGTTGGGTGGTGCTGGCCATGGGGTTGTTGACGGAGTTGCCGATCCGCCAAGTCTTCAAGCACGCCCGCCGACTCCGCATTGGCGAGAAGACGCCCCATCGCTCCAGTCTCTGCGTGGCGCGGCAGCGGTTGGGCATCGCCCCGGTGCGTCAACTGTTCGAGCAGATCGTTCGTCCCCTGGCCCGGCCCGAGACGCCCGGGGCGTTCTACCGCGGATTCCGCCTGATGGGGATCGATGGCGTGGTCTTCGATGTCCCCGACTCGGACGCCAACGCCGCCGCCTTCGGACGCCCCTCGGCCGGGCCGCGCGGCGATGGGGCCTTCCCCCAGATCCGCAAGCTCAGCCTCGTCGAGTTGGGGACTCATGTCGAAACCGCCTTCGTCGTGCGGTCCATCGCCCATGGCGAGCAGAAAATGGTCGGAGCCTTGCTCCGCCATCTGATCCCGAGATGCTTCTGCTGTGGGATCGTGGCTTCTTCAGCTATGGCTTGTGGAAGGAGGTGACCTCGCATCAGGTGAAGATCCTGGCGCGGGTGACCAGCCGGTTGATCCTCAAGCCGATCCGGAACCTGTCCGATGGCTCGTATCTGGCCAAGATCTATCGGACGCCCTACGACCGCCAGAAGGATCGCGATGGGATCGTGGTGCGGGTGATCCGCTACACGCTGGATGACCCACAACGGGTCGGCCACGGAGAAGTCCACACTCTGATGACGAGCCTGTTAGATGAGGATCTCTATCCAGCAAAAGAATTGATCATTCTGTATCATGAGAGATGGGAACAGGAGTTGGTCTTCGACGAGCAAAAGACCCACCAAGATCCGCGGCGGGCGACCAAGCCGGCCCACCTGCGGAGCGAGACGCCCGCGGGGGTGATCCAGGAGGTTTACGCGCTGTCGCTGGGGCATTTCGTGATCCGGTCGCTGATGTTCGAGGCGGCCGGGACGGTCGGGCTGGACGCGGATCGGTTGTCGTTTCTGGGGTGCTTTCAGATCCTGAAGTGTCGGCTACCGGAGTGCAACAGTTCGACGCCCCAAAGTTTCGAGGAGTGGTATCAGTGTCTGCTCTGGGAGATGCAGCAGGAGCGCACGGATGACGAGGTGCGTCGGAACCGGATCAATCCTCGGGTGATCAAGCGAAAGATGTCGAAATTTAAGAAGAAACGACCTGAGCATCGAAATCTACCGCCACTGAAGAAAACCTTTGCAGAGACAGTAGTTATGATTCGTTAAACGGTATTGCCCTTAACCGGCTGACGCACCGCCGCTCGGTGATCCAGACGGGGGTGGATAGCCACCGGCTGCGCGACGCACGCCGTCGTCGCAGGAGCCCGTCGGAGGAGACCAGGGGGGATGGTCAGGCGGAGGCGGGATGATCCGAGGGGAGGCGGCGGCCGGAGGTGGACCACCGGCCGGCCGAGGGGTTAGCTTGAAGGAATTCGGGTGCGTCCCGATCCAGCCGCCCTCCTGGCATCCGATCCGGGTGACGTTCACGCCGGGGTTTTCGCCATGACAAGCGCTCACTTAGACGGACAGGCATCTGCCACTGGCGAGCCGTACCGGGCCTTGCTGGCCGTCTCGGAAGCGATCGTCTCGCACCGCGATCTGCCCGCGCTGTTCCACGAGCTGGCCGGCCGGCTCCATCAGGTGGTGCGCTTCGATTACCTCGCCCTGGTCCTGCACGAGGCAGCGACCAACACCATGCGCCTGCACGTCCTGGAGGCCTCCGAACCCACCCCGCTCCTGCCCGTGATCGTTCTTCCTGTTGAAGACGACCCGGCGGGGTTGGTGTGGCAGACCCAGCAGCCGCTCATCATCTCGAGCGTGGCCGAGCTAAGGCGCTGGCCGCGGTTGCTGGAACGAGTGCAGCCGTATGGAGTCCAGAGCTACTGCTGGCTTCCGCTGACCACGGCCCGGCGGCGGCTGGGCACGCTGGTGTTCACGTGCAAGCAGCCGTCCGCCTACGACGCGGCGGACGTGGGCTTCCTGCAGCTCGTCGCCAACCAGGTGGCCGTGGCCGTCGAGAACGCCCTGGCCTTCCAGGAGATCGAGGCGCTCAAGGACAAGCTCGCCAAGGAGAATGCCTACCTGGAGGAGGAGGTCCGCACCGAGCACAACTTCGGCGAGATCGTCGGCGAGAGCGCCGCCCTGCGCCGGGTGCTGAAGGAGGTCGAGACGGTCGCCCCCACCGGCTCCACGGTGCTCATTCGCGGCGAAACGGGCACGGGCAAGGAACTCATCGCCCGCGCCCTGCACGAGCTGAGCCCGCGCCGGGACCGCACCTTCGTCAAGCTCAACTGCGCGGCCATCCCCACGGGGCTGCTGGAGAGCGAGCTGTTCGGCCACGAGAAGGGCGCCTTCACCGGCGCCATCAGCCAGAAGGTCGGTCGCTTCGAGCTGGCCCACCAGGGGACGCTGTTCCTCGACGAGGTCGGCGACATCCCGCCGGAGCTGCAGCCCAAGCTGCTCCGCGTGCTGCAGGAGCAGGAGTTCGAGCGCCTCGGCGGCACGAAGACGATCAAGGTGGACGTGCGGCTGGTGGCGGCCACCAACCGCGACCTGGCCCAGATGGTCGCCGACGGCCGCTTCCGCGAGGACCTCTACTACCGCCTGAACGTCTTCCCGGTGGTGCTGCCGCCGCTGCGGGAGCGGCCGGACGACATCCCGCGGCTGGTCCGCCATTTCACCCAGCGGTTCGCCCGGCGGATGGGCCGGCGGATCGAGACCATCCCGTCGGCGGTCATGGAGGCCCTGGTGCGCTACCCGTGGCCGGGCAACATCCGGGAGCTGCAGAACGTCATCGAGCGGGCGGTCATCCTCTCCCCGGGCCCGTCGCTCCAGGTCCCCCTCGGCGACCTGCAGCCCGCCGCCAGCGCAGGCCCGAGAGCGCCGACCGCCTGCGCCGGGCACCCTGGCCGACGCCGAACGGGACCACATCCTGGGCGTCCTGCGCGAGACCGGCTGGGTGCTGGGCGGCCCGAACGGCGCGGCGGCCCGGCTGGGGATGAAACGGACCACTCTCCAATCGAAGATGAAGAAGCTCGGCATCTCCCGTCCGCGCTAGTGACGCCATTTCGGCAGGTGCCGAAGTGCCGGCACTTCCCCTTCGGCACTCCCTCTCCGTCCTCCCGACCCTCTCGTCCCGCTCCGATCCGTAAGTCCTTCTCGACACGCATACTTTACGTGGCGAAGCGAGAATGTTCGCCTCGCCGGTACGGCCTCTGCTTTAGGTGTAAGCCGGTAAGGGCAGGAGCAGCGGTGGAGATCACCACCGACGATAACCGGGGCCCGTGCGAGGGTGTAAGCGATGCTGCGAATCACGGTCCACGATCGCCCGCGGGCCCTCACGTTCCAGCTCGAAGGGAGGTTGGCGGGGCCGTGGGTGCGGGTGCTGGAGGAGTGCTGGCAGAGTGCCCTGACCCGCCAGCGCAAACCGATCCTCCGTGTTGACCTCACGGGGGTGACCTTCATCGACGCCGCGGGCCAGGCCTGCCTGACGGCCATGCACCGCCAAGGGGCCGAGTTCGTTGCCGCCGACTGCCTGACGAAAGCCGTCGTGGCCGAGATCACCCAGACTCCCGTTCCCGACTGCGGGAGCCCGAAGTGACGGGCTAATACCGCGGGCCGGTGTCACGCCGCCACGCATACTGATCTCTGCGCAAGAAAGATCGAGACACGGGGTTGACACTCGCTGGCCTTTTCAGAGACGCAGTGCTCCAGCAACTTGACCTTATTTGCGCAGCGATCAGTAACATAGTTCGGACGATGGTCAGGGGACCCAATGGACGCTTCCGCATCGAAGAAACGCATTCTGATCCTCGGCGGCGGCTTTGGGGGAGTTGACACGGCCCGCCACCTGGAAGGACTCTTCCGGCGGCGGCCGGACGTTGAAATCGTTCTGGTGAGCCGGGACAACTTCCTGCTCATGACGCCCCTGCTGTTCGAGGTCTTCTCGGGCGCCCTGGACCTGCGCTCCTGCTCCTTCCCCGTCCGCGCCGCTTTGCGCACCACCTGGTTCGTCGAGGCCACCGTCCAGGGCATCGACCTGGACCGGCGCGTGGTCCGCCTGGCGTCCCCCGGGAAGCGTGGCGAACTGGCCTACGACCAACTGGTCCTGGCCCTGGGGTCCAAGACCAACCGGGACATACGACATCCACGACGCTCGCGCGGGACCGGGGCGTCCGGCTCGAGGACTTTGCGGCCGAACTCACCGATGCCGTCTCCGCGAACCACCTGGGCCTGAACGCCGAGCAGACGGGGCCGAGCGGCGAGGCGCTGGGGAACTTCCCGCAGGCGTTCACCCACCTGGCCCTCATTCAGCGCCGCCTTCACCCTCGACCGAACGCTGGGCGGCGGGGCGGGCTGACTCGCGGGGTTCGTCGAAATGAAAAGGGCGGAAAGGTCAACTCAAAGCGGCGGAGCAAAGCGCTGCCGCACTCCACAAAGAGAGAAACGATCCCGGGGCTGACTAACAGGAGAAGACGTCATGAAGTTCCTCTTGCCGAGCAGCGTGGGGCTGCTGGGGCTAATGGTCCTGGCCGGCTGTCACAGTAGCAAGCCTGCCGTCGAGGAGGCCCCTCTGGTTGTCTCTGTGGCTCAGCTGAAGCCAGGCAAGGCCCTGGCCTACGAGGAGTTCACCGGGCGAACCGCCGCCATCCCCATCGTGGACATCAAGGCGCGCGACCGGCTACCTGGAGAAGGTGCTGTTCGCAGACGGCGACGAGGTCAAGGCGGGCCAACTCCTCTACGAGATTGACCCGCGGACCTACGCGGCCGTCGTGAAGGCCGCCAAGGGGGCGGTCGCCAACGCCCAGGCGTCCGTGGAGCTGGCCGATGCCGACTTCGATCGCGCTCGCAGGCTGATGCCGAGCGGGGGCATCAGCCGCGAGGAGTACGACACGCGAGCTGCCAGGAAGCATCAGGCCTCCGCCCAGCTCATCTCCAACCAGGCCGACCTGGAGCGGGACGAGCTGAACCTTGGCTTCTGCAAGGTGTACGCCCCGATCAGCGGTCAAATCAGCCGGAGCAACATCCAGGCAGGCAACCTGGTGACGGCGGACCAGACCACGCTGACCACCATCGTCAGCATGGACCCGATCTATGCCTACTTCGACGCCGATGAGCAGACCACGTTGCGCGTCCGGCAAATGATCCGCGAGGAGGTCAGCGACAGCGGCATCAGCAAGGCCGCCGATTACCTGCGCCAGCGGAAGCTGGACGAGGAGACGGTACGCCAGGCGGTCGGGATTCTCCGGTCGCCGCTCGCCGAGAGCAAACGGAGTCGATTGCGCGAGCTGCTGGAGTCCAAACTGGACGCTCAGCAGTGGAGCGAGCTGCGCGGCATCCTCGACGCGAACCCGAGGTTCCAATCGTACCGGGACACGACCGTGCCGGTCTACCTCGGCACCCGGATCGACAAAGGCTATCCGCACGTCGGCCGCCTGGACTTCACGGACAACCGCCTCGACTCGACCACGGGCACCCTTCGCGTTCGCGGCGTCTTCCCCAATAAGGAGCGCATCCTCCATCCCGACCTGTCCGTCCGCATCCGCGTGCCGATCGGCGAGCCCCAGGCCGCCCTGCTGGTCAGCGACGTCGCCGTCGTCACCGACCTGGACCGCAAGTTCCTCTTCGTCCTCAACGACAAGGACGAGGTGGAACAGCGTCCCGTGGTGCTCGGCGGCCTGTCCGAAGGGATGCGCATCATCGAGGGCGGTGTCCAGGCGGGCGACTGGGTCGTCGTTTCCAACCTCCAGCGCGTCCGCCCCGGCATGACCGTCACGCGCAAGGAAGTCCCCATGCCCAGGCCGCTCGCGCAAGAGGACCTGGCATCCCCGCCTCTCCCTGTCGTCAGCAAGAACTGAGCACCGGAGGAACAACCCATGACGCGCTTCTTCATCGACCGGCCCATCTTTTCCTGGGTGATCTCGATCGTTATCTTGCTGGCCGGCGCCGTGGCCGTCTTCGTGCTGCCAGTGGCGCAGTACCCCGACATCACCCCGCCCACCGTCACCGTCAGCGCCAGCTACCCCGGTGCCAATGCCCGGGTGGTCGCCGACAGTGTGGCCGCGCCGATCGAGCAGCAGGTCAACGGCGTCGATCACATGATGTACATGTCGAGCCAGTGTACCAATGACGGCAACTACACGCTCACCGTCACCTTCGAGCTCGGCACCGACCCCAACATGAACCAGGTGCTGGTGCAGAACCGGGTGTCCCTGGCCATGTCCCAGCTGCCCACGCAGGTGCAGATCCAGGGGGTCAACGTCAAGAAGAAGTCGCCCGACCTGCTGCTGGCGGTCAACCTGTTCTCTCCCGGCAGGATCTACGACGACCTCTACCTGTCCAACTACGCCACCACGCGGATCAAGGACGAGCTGCTCCGCCTGCCCGGCGTGGGCGATGTCACCTATCTCGGCCAGCGCGATTACAGCATGCGCGTCTGGCTCGACCCGGAGAAGATGGCGATGCTCAATGTGTCGGCGGGCGACATCGTCTCGGTCATTCAGAAGCAGAACGTCCAGGTCGCCGCCGGCCAGATCGGCCAGCAGCCGGTGCCCCCCGGCCAGCAGCTGCAGTTGACCATGAGCACCCTGGGCCGGCTGGAGGACGCCAAACAGTTCGGCGACATCCTCGTCAAGAGCGGCACGGTCAGCACCGATGCCGTCTCCACGCCGGTGGTGCGCATCCGCGACGTCGCCCGGGTCGAGCTGGGCGCCCAGCAGTATGACCAGATCTGCCGGCTCAGCGGCCAGCCGTCCGTCGCCCTGGCCGTGTTCCAGCTGCCCGGCAGCAACGCCCTGGACGTGGCCCATGCCGTCAAGAAGAAGATGGAGGAGTTGAAGAAGCGTTTCCCCAAGGGCCTCGAGTACAAGATCGCCTACGACACCACGCCGTTCATCGACCAGTCGGTCGAGGAGGTGTTCAACACCCTGCGCGACGCGGTGGTCCTGGTGGCCATCGTGGTGCTGCTGTTCCTGCAGGACTGGAAGGCGATGATCCTGCCCATGATCGACGTGCCGGTGTCGCTGGTCGGCACCTTCGCCGTCATGGCGCTGATGGGCTTCACGCTGAACAACCTCACCTTGTTCGGGCTGGTGCTGGCCATCGGCATCGTGGTCGATGACGCCATCGTCGTGCTGGAGAACATCGAGCACCACATCGCCGAGGGACTGGACGCACGGGCGGCGACGATCAAGGCGATGGGCGAGATCACCGGCCCGATCATCGCCATCACCCTGGTGCTCATCTCCGTCTTCCTGCCGGCCGCGTTCCTGCCGGGGATCTCCGGGCAGTTCTACCGCCAGTTCGCCCTGACGATCGCCTCGGCGATGGTGATTTCGGCCGTCAACGCCATGACGCTGACCCCGTCGCGCGCCGTGACCATCTTCAAGACGGAGCAGACCAGCGAAGGCGGGCATGAGTTGCAGCGCGAGGCCCTGCCGTGGTGGTCCTTCGCGCTGTTCGGGGGCCTGGCCACGGTCTGGCTGGGCAAGCCTTACATCGCCTCACTGCTGGGGCTGCCGCCGGCCGACACTCCGGAGCACGAGCTGGCCCCGAAATGGCTGCTCTACACCGCCACCGGGCTGTCTTTCCTGCCCGGGGCGCTCGCCGGCGGGGTGCTCGGCTGGCTCATCATCAGGCCGGTCAATTTCGTGCTCGGCAAGCTCTTCCGGGCCTTCAACTGGGTCTTCGAGCAGGGTCACGGCGCTGTACGGCCGGACGGTCGGCGGCCTGCTACGCCTCAGTGTGATCGTGTTGTTGCTGTACGGCGGGCTGCTGTTCCTGACGTACCGCACCATGACGACGGCGCCCAGCGGCTTCATCCCCGAACAGGACCAGGGCTATCTGCTGGTCAACGTCCAGCTGCCCGACGCCGCCAGCGTGCAGCGCACCTCGGAAGTGATGAAGAAGCTCGAGCGGATCGTCCTGGGCGACGACACCGGCCTGTACAAGGGACCGGCCGCGACGAGGGGGAGAAGCGCTATCGAGGGCATCCCGGGCGTGGCGGACATGCTGAGCATCGCCGGCACGTCTTTCCTGCTGAGCACCAACGCCTCGCACCTCGGCACCGCCTTCGTCACCCTGAAGCCGTTCGCCGACCGCAAGGGCAAGCACGAGGAGTACGACGCCGCCGTCGCCGCCAGGCTCAACCGCTTGTCCGGTGAGGAGATCGACGGCGCCATCGTCACCGTGTTCCGGGCCCCGCCGATCCGCGGCCTGGGCAACGCCGGCGGCTTCAAACTCCAGGTCGAGCAGCGCGGCTTCGTCGATCTGGCCGAACTGCAGAAATCAACCAACCAGGTGATCGCCGAGGCGCGCAGGCCACCCAGCCGGAGACGAAGGCCCCGGAGCTGGTCGGCCTGTTCACGATCTACAGCGCCCAGACTCCCCAGCTCTATGTGGACATCGACCGCACTCAATGTGAGAAGCTGGGCGTGGACATGCAGGACGCCTTCGACACCCTGCAGGTGTACATGGGCACCTACTACGTCAACCTGTTCAACAAGTTCGGCCGCACCTGGCAGGTCAACCTCTCGGCCGACCAGAAGTATCGCACCGACGAGCGTTACCTGAAGATGCTCAAGGTGCGCAACACGCTGGGAAGTATGGTGCCGCTGGGGGCCGTGGCGACGGTGCGGCCGATCACCGGCCCGGTCATGGTGATGCGCTACAACATGTACACCTCGGCGCCGATCAACGGCGACGCCGCCGCCGGGGGTCTCCTCGGGCCAGGCGATTCAGGCCATGGAGGCGGCGGCGAAGAAGGCCAACGTGAGCTTCGAGTGGACCGAGATCGCCTACCTGGAGCAGCAGCAGGGCAGCACGGCCATCCTCGTGTTCCTGCTGGCGACGGTGCTGGTCTTCCTGGTGCTGGCGGCCAAGTACGAGATCGTGGTCGCTGCCGCTGGCGATCATCCTCGTCGTGCCGATGTGCATCCTGTGTGCGGTCACGGGCATGCTGATCGTCCACATGCCGGTGGACATCTTCGTGCAGATCGGCTTTCTGGTGCTGGCGGGGCTGGCGGCCAAGAACGCCATCCTGATCGTCGAATTCGCCCGCCAGTTGCAGCACGAGGGCAAGCCGCCCTGGAGGCGACCGTCGAGGCCAGCCGGTTGCGCTCTGCGGCCGATCGTCATGACATCGTTCGCGTTCGTCGCGGCGTGGTCCCGCTGATGCTCGGCGAGGGGGCGGGAGCGGAATTGCGGCAGTCGCTAGGGACCGCGGTGTTCTTTGGCATGATCGGGGTGACATTCTTCGGCATCTTCCTGACGCCGGTGTTCTTCTACGTCATCAGCGGTCTTGCCCGAGGGCGAACGCCGGCCCGCGAGCCGGCCGCCGGCGCGACCGATGGGTCGTCCCGCGCCCGCGAGGTGGCGACGCCCGTCCCCTCCGTGGCCGCAGACGGGGAGCACGGAATCGGGGCGGGCGGGCGGTAAGGGCGGCGAACCGCGCCCGGCGTGGCCGGGAGTCCGGCCGATGGAGGTCATCCCGTGGGCGCACAACGGTCTCAAGATTCTGAGGAGAACAACACCATGGCATCGCAAAGGATGGCGCGGCGGACGATGGACCTGGCGGTCCTGCTGGTCGTGGGCATGGCGGCCTCCGAGGCCCGGGCGCAGCCCGGGCCGCCGCCGATGGGCGGGCCGCCGATGGGCGGGCCGCCGCCGATGGGCGGGCCGCCGATGATGGCTGGGCCGCCGATGGGCGGGCCGCCGATGGGCGGGATGATGGGGCCCCCCAGGTTCGGCCCCGGGATGGGGATGGGGATCGGGGGCAGGCCCGGTCCCGGGCCGATGCCGGGCGGCCTGTTCCGGCCGTCGCCCGGCCCGGCGGGCATGCCTGCCGGGATGGGCCCGGGCCGGCCGCCCGGCGGGGCCGCGGGGCTCGGAGGCGGGCCCGGGCCCGGCCTGAACCCGACGGGTGCGGGGAGGCCGCCGGGACTCCCAGGCGACCGCCCGCCCCTGGGTTCGCAGCCCCGCGGGGGTGGCGCCAGGCCGCGCGGGCGGTGGCCCGGCGGACCGCGGCTGGGTCGGGGCCGGCGGTCGCCCCGAGCCGGGCCGGGCCTTCAACCCCCGCCATGCCGACTGGTACCGCGGCGGCTGGGCCGACTCCCGGGCGGCCGTCGACAACTCCCGCCATTCCGCCTGGTACCGCGGCGGCTGGGCCGACTCCCGGGGCGGTACGTCGGACCGCGGCGCGGGAGTACGAGGCCGCGGCCTGGGGCTTCGTCGCCGGGTCGTCGTTGGCTAACGGCTACGGCTACGGCTCCGGCTACGGCTCCGGCTACGGCTCCGGCTCCGGCTCCGGCTATAGCTCCGGCTACTGGCTCCGGTGACGGGTACGCCAACCCGTACTACGACGCGTCTTCCACCGACGCGGCAGCGACTCGTCGTCGCGACCGGGCAGCGACTCGTCGCCCAGCAGGACGGCGACGCGGCGCGCCAGGCGACGGACCCCGGCACCGACGCACGAAGACCGCCACGGACTCCGCGGCCGCGGCGGATCGGGGATACCAGGCGTTCGACCGGGCCCGCGACGCGTTCAAGGCGGGCGACTACGCCGCCGCGCTCGACCTGACCGACGAGGCCCTCAAGGACGTGCCCGGCGACCCCCTCGTCCACGAGTTCAAGGCGCTCGCCCTGTTCGCCCGCGGCGAGGACGCGCGGGCCGCCGCCGAGCTCCACGCCGTGCTGGCCGTCACGCCGGGGATGAACTGGGCGACGTTGAGCGGGCTCTACCCGGACGTCGAGACCTACACCGGCCAGTTGCGGGCGCTGGAGGACCGCTGCCGGCGGGACCCGAAGGCCGCGGCGCCCCGCTTCGTCCTGGCCTACCATTACCTGGTCGCCGGGCACAAGGACGCGGCCGTGGCGCAGCTCAAGGTGGTGCTCGCCCTGGAGCCCGGCGACCGGGTGGCCCGCCGCCTCCTCGCGTCGCTGACCGGCCCCCGCCCCGGCGCCGGCCGAGACGACCCGGACCGTGCCCGACGGGGACGGGGCCGCCGGCCGACCCCCGTCGGTTGACCTCGTCGGCCGCTGGAGGGGCGAGCGCGACGGGTCGACGTTCGACCTGAGCCTCGACGACCGGGGCCGGTTCCTCTGGCAGGCGGCACGCCAGGGGAAGGCCACCGCCACCGTCTCCGGCGCCTACGCCCTCTCAGGGGACACGCTGACCCTCAAGGCCGAGGACCGGTCTCCTCTGCGTGCCTCCTTGACCGAGCTAGCCCCGGACTCCTTCCGGTTCAAGACCGTCGGTGGCGTCCCGGGTGACCCGGGTCTTGTATTCCGCCGGGTCGCCATGCCGGCGGCACCGGCCCGTGATTAACGCGGCGGGCCGCCCGAAACCTTCAAAGTCCTGTTCGAGAGGAGATCCGTGATGAGAACGCGAACCCGAAACATCCTGCTCGGCGCGCTGGCCGGCTTCCTCGCCACCGGTGCCGCGACCGAATCGCCGGGCTGCACCGACTTCCGCATCAAGGCCGCGGACGGGACGGTGATCATCGGCCGGACGATGGACTTCGAAGTCCCCGTCCTCTCCCTCGTCAGGATCTTCCCGCGCGGCGAACGGTGGAGCAGCGACGCCCCCGGGACGAGGGAGGGATCAGCTGGACCTCGAGATACGGCTATGCCGCCATCGACATGGGCGGTCGCCTGGTCGACCCCCTGGACCGTGGCGAGAACCTCGCGGACGGCCTGAACGAGAAGGGGCTCTCCTTCGGCTGGCTCTCCATGCCCGATTTCACCGCTTACCAGGATCAGGCGGCGGCGGCGGAGCCGGAGAAGGCCATCGCCCACCTGGACCTGTGCCCCTGGGTCCTGGGGAACTTCGCGACGGTGGACGAGGTCAAGTCCGCCTTCGCCGGGGTACACGTCTGGGGCAAGCCGATCGGGCCGCTCAATCTGATCCTCCCGCTCCACGCGTCCGTCCATGACGCGAGCGGGCGATCCATCGTCCTGGAGTTCACCAAGGAGGGGCCGAAGGTCTACGAGAACCTGCCCGGTGTCCTGACCAACGCCCCGACATTCGATTGGCACGTGATCAACCTACGTAACTTCCTCAATCTCAAGGCCATGTCGGCCGGGCCGATCAAGGTCGGATGCCTCGGTCCTGTCGCCGATCGGCTCCGGAAGTGGCCTGCTGGGCATCCCCGGCGACTGGACGCCGCCCTCTCGCTTCGTGAGGATCGCGGCCATGGGTCATTTCGCCAGGACACCCCAAGACGCCGAAGCAGGGGTGATCCTCGCGGAGCACCTCCTGGGCAGCGTAACCATCCCTCGCGGTCTCGAATTGGTTCAAGACGAGAGCTCGGCGAGGAGCGAATTTCACGCGCTGGTCCGTGATCAAGGATCTCCGCAATCGGGTGCTCTATTTCCGCGGCTATGACAGTCATGCGTTCCGTGCCATCCACCTCCCGAAGTTGGACCTCCGACCGGATGCGAAGAGGCTCTCGCTCCCCATGCCGACGGGTGGCGGGATCATTGACGTCACGGGAGACCTCAAGCGCTGAGCGAGGCGTCGCTACCATCGATGACATGACCGAGCAGACTGTTGTTAACCGGCCGGCCGGGTAGGGCTGCGACGGGGGCCAGGGCCGTCTGTTCATCCGCGACAGGGAGGTGGGCGAGAACACGCTCCCGGCCCGGTTCTCGACGTACGCGGGCATGGACGTCGGTAAGGACGATGGCGATCCGGTGTCGCGATCGTACGCCGCGGAGTCACCGTTCGCCTTCACGGGCCGGATCGACGATTTGGACATCGACGCCGCACCCGTCGCACCCCCGCGTTGACGGACCCGATGTCACGCGGGCCGGTCGGAGTCGCCCACGTTTCGAGGAGGGATCATGGCGATCACACCATCCGGGCCGGCTCCCGCGGTCGGCAGAGCTGCGCGGTGGACATCACGGTTGCTGGGCACAGGCGAGGGGAAGTTCGGGCTCCTCCTGGTCGCGCTCGTCACCCTGATGGGCGCGGCACCACTAATCTTCAGCCCGGTGAGTGACGCCGTGCTCACGCTCTTCACCGGGGCCGTGCTGATGGCGGGCCTCCACGCGGCCCGGCCGGGCGGGAAACCCATAGCGGTCGGGCTCGCTCTTGTCCTGGCGGCCTTCCTGATCGGGCGGTGTACCGGCCACTTCGGCACTTGGTGGCTCATCCTTCTCCAGACCGTGCTCTGGATGTCTACCCTGATCTACGTCACCGCCACGATCCTCAGGGCCATCTTTGCGAGCCGGGAAGTGACCGTGGAGACCCTCCTGGCGGCGCTCTGTGTCTTCCTGCTGATCGGCCTGTTCGGGGCGTTCGCCTTCACCCTCATCGACCTTACACTCCCGGGGTCGTTCCGGGCGTCGCACGGGCCGGGTGTCGTCTGGGCGGATGAGCGGTTGAGGACGGCCGAGTTCATGCGGCTGTTCGTCTTCAGCTATGCGACCCTGTCCGGGTCGAGCTGCGCGGAGATCGCCCCGGCGACCGGGTTCGCCAGTAACGCCGCTTCCCTGGAGGCGATGACGGGGCAGATCTACCTGGCGGTCGTGGTCGCTCGACTCGTCGGCCTGCACGTGACACCGCCGCCACGCGACACCGCCGGCGGTTGACCGCATGACGGCCGGCACGGGACCAGTAGGGGGCCTAGAGCCAATACCGTTTAACGAAGCATAACCACTGTCTCTACAAAGGTTTTCTTCAAAGGCGGTACGTGTCGATGCTCAGTTCGTTTCTTCTTAAATTTCGACATCTTCCGCTTGACCACCCGGGGATTGATCCGGTTGCGCCGTACCTCATCATCCGTACGTTCCCGCTGCATCTCCCACAACAACCCGTGATACCACTCCGCGAACGCTTGAGGCGTCGAACTGTTACATTCCGGCAACCGGCACTTGAGGATCTGGAAGCACCCCAGGAACGACAGCCGATCCGGGTCCAGCCCCACGGTCTGCGCCGCCTCGAACATCAGCGCCCGGGTCACGAAATGCCCCAGCGACAGCGCGTAGATTTCCTGGATCACCCCCGCCGGCGTCTCGCTCCGCAGATGTGCCGACTTGGTGGCCCGCCGCGGGTCCTGGTGGGTCTTCTGCTCGTCGTAGACCGACTCCTGCTCCCATCTCTCGTGATACAGAATGATCAATTCTTGAGCAGGATAAATATTCTCATCAAACAGGTTGGTGATCAGGACGTGGACCTCGCCGTGGCCAACTCGTTGCGGGTCGTCCAATGAATAGCGGATCACCCGGACGACGACCCCGTCGCGATCTTGGTGACGGTCGGCGGGGGTGCGATAGATCTTCGCCAGATACGAGCCATCGGCCTGGTTGCGGATCGGCTGGAGGACCAACCGGCTCTGCACGCGCACCAGGACCTTCGCGCCCCGCGACGTCAGTTGCCGCCACAGGTCATAGCTGAAGAACCCACGGTCCCAGAGCACGAGCATCTCGGGAGTCAGATGGCGGAGCAAGCCGCCAACCATGGACTGCTCGCCATGGGAGCAGGACCGCACCACGAAGGCGACCTCGACGTGGGTCCCCAACTCGACCAGGCTCAGCTTGCGGATCTGGGGGAAGGCCCCCGCACCGCGCGGCCCGGCCGAGGGACGACTGAAGGCGGCGGCGTTGGCGTCCGAGTCGGGGACATCGAAGACCACGCCGTCGATGCCCATCAGTCGGAACCCGCGGGAGAACGCCCCGGGTGTGTCGGGCCGTGCCAGCGGGCGAACGACCTGATGGAACAGGTGACGAATCGGGGCAACGCCCAGCCGTTGCCGCGCCACACAGAGGCTGGACCGATGGGGAGTCTCCTCACCGACGCGGAGTCGGCGGGCGTGCTTGAAGACCTGGCGGATCGGCAACTCGGTCAAGATCCCCATGGCCAGGACCACCCAGCAGATGACTTCGTGGGTCAGTTGGCAACGTCGTGGATTGGTTCGGCCGGTGGCCGCCAGGGCTTGGCGAACGGCCTCGGGTGGGATAACCTGTTCCAGTCCCGCCAGGCGATCCAAAGATCCGGCCCGCGTCATCGGGCGTCAGCGTGCATGGTCCTGGTTGCATCGTAGTCACAGCCTCCGTGTTGCCTCAGTTGTTGCCCAACCTAAGGTAACAAGAGACTGTGACTTGCGCCTATTTCAACGGTATTGGCTTTAGCCCCCGTCGTATCTAACTCTCCCTCGCCCCTGACCGGATCATGCCGTCCAATACGGAGGGCCAAGTTATACCGAAACTGTTTTTTTATGGAAACTCGGTAAACTCGGGCTAGAATGTCACGACGACCCTGACGCCCTCGATCCTCACGGGAGTCACGCGCACCATGCCGCTCGATCTGCTCGTCTTCTACGGGTCGGTCCGCAGCACCCGGCAGGGGATCAAGGCCGCGCGGTTTATCCTCGACGCCTGCCGCCGGCGCGACCATCAGGCGACGTTGATCGACCCGATGGAGGATCGGCTCCCGTTGCTCGATCGGATGTACAAGGAGTATCCCGAGGGGCAGGCCCCCGAGATCTTGCAGCGTCTGGCGGGCCGAATCCGGGCGGCCGACGCCTTCATCATCGTCTCCGGCGAGTACAACCACAGCATCCCCCCGGCGCTGACGAACCTGCTGGACCACTTTCTGGAAGAATACTTCTGGCGGCCCTCGGCGATCGTCTGCTATTCAGCGGGTGCCTTCGGCGGCGTCCGCGCGGCTATGCAACTGCGGGCCATGCTCTGCGAACTGGGAACGCCGAGCATCCCGTCCCTGCTCCCGATTCCCAAGGTCCAGGATGCCTTCGACGACGACGGCCATCCCCGCGACGAGTCGTTCCACCGGCACGCCGCGCGTTTCCTCGAAGAGCTGGAGTGGTATGCCCGCGCACTCAAGGAAGCAAGGGCGTCGGGTGTTCCGTATTAGCCGCCTGAAGAATCCAAGCTCACCTCTGTCAGGAACCGCTGGGTCCATTGGAAGTCAGGAAAGTAAAGTCCGCTGGATGATGGGATGGCCGGAGCCAAGCGAGCGTGCCTCGGTGGGAGAGCCTCCTGTCCCGGGGCATCCTCGCTGCGCTCGTTTTGCCCCGGCCACCCCGCCGACAATGCGGCCCCTCCGGGACTCAAGATCGTCTCGGCAACGAGAGCGCTTCAGAGGAGGTCGCGCGATGCGCCACCGAATTAAGATGCGGGCGGCGTGGCCTTGGCCACCCCGCCAGCCGGCGGCGACGGTGGTGACCAGGTGGCCCATCTTGGGGTGCTCGGGTTCGAGATCGACCGGCAGGCCGTGCTCGTGGAGAGTCTCCGACGTGGTCGGGCCGACCGACCCGATGACGGTTGTCCGCATCAGGGCCGCGCGGAGGTCGGACTCGCGCCCTTCCTCGGCGGCGACTTGGAGCAGATGCTCGACTTGCTGCGCCGACGTGAACAGCGCGACGCCGATTTCCCCATCGGCGATCGCGGCGATCGCGCGACGGAGCGGCCCGGTGTCCTCGGGGAGGACCCAGCGGTAGACCGGGACTCGCGTGACCATCGCCCCGCGTTGCTGAAGGGCCTCGATCAGTTCGGGATTCGGCTTGCCGTACTCCTGGACCGCGATCCGGAGGCCGGCGACCGGTAGTTTCGCGTCGAGCAGCGCCACGACCTCATGCCAGGTATTGGGCTCGGGGGCCTGCAAATCCACTCGGGCCTTCAGCTCACGGAGTGGGACCAGCGGCTTGGGGCCCCGGACGACCACCTTGGCCCGGTTCAGTGCGGCCGTCCAGGACTCGCGGGGAATCCGGGTCTCGATCGCCTGAGCCAGGTAGCGGGTCCCCACCCCGGTCAGGAACAGCACGACGTCGAACTCGCCGGCAATCAGCCGCTCGGCGAATGCCAGCGCCTCGGGGTTGTCCTCGATGGGGACCTCCCAGAGCGCGGGGGCGACGACCGGCACACCGCCGTGCTTCGTGATCAGGTCAGCGATCGGCCCGGCCATCCGGCTCTCGAATGTCGCGACGCGGAGGCGGGCGAACGAGGGGGCGTCGGTGGTGCTCATCGTCAAGGGACCTCCAGTTCGTGCACACAAGCGCCATCACCCCGGCTTTCTCCCGGAGGGAGAGCGAGCAATTTCGGTTCCCTCTCCCTCGCGGAGAGGTTCAAGGTCAGGGCGTCTCCGTCACGGAACCCACAAAACATGGTGGCTGTCTTCCCCTATTCCACCGTGACATGCAGCCGGATCTCGGTCAGCCGCGTCTTACCAATCTCCTCGACCTGCCCCAGGTCGTCGGATGGTCCGGTACGGCCGCTTCGCGATGATCCGGCGGGCCAGCACTGGCCCGACCCCGGGGATCGTCCTCAGCTCGTCCTCGGTCGCCGTGTTGATGTTCACCCGCGCGGCCGGGTCCTTGGGCTTGGAGTGGTGCTTGGCGCGCGACTTCTCCGAGTGATCCGCGGTGGCGATCGGCATCTCATGCGCGGTGTGCCGGGGTGCCGCGACTCCCCACCGCACTCCATCGCTTTGGACAACGATTGTGCCATCGCGGTCGGTCCGCAGGAGCGGGACCTTCCGCCGCTCCAGCAGCGCCAGCGTCTCGGGATGAAGGTGGTCGAACTCGTTGTCCTTGCCCAGGCTGGCCACGGCGAGCCGGGGACGGACCAGCTCCAGCCAGGTCGTGTCGGTACCGTTGCGGCTCCCATGGTGCGCCAGCTTGAGCACGAGGGCGTTGGCGCAGAGTCTGGGCACGTTCCGTTCCCACCAGCGACGTTCGAGACCCTCGGCGTCTTTAGGCAGCAGGACCGAGAAGGCGCCGTACGGGAGGCGCAAGCCGACGCTGTGGTTGTTCTCCTCGTCCGGGTCGTGCGAAGCCTGGGGGAGGACCGTGAGCACGACCGGTCCCAGCTTGATCCTTCGGGCCGATGCCGCCGGCCCGATCGCCCGGATGCCCTGGTCGCGGACGAGCTCCAGAAGCTTCAGGTAGTGCTCGCTCGAATGCGGCGAGTTGGAGGCCAGGAACACTCCGGGCCTGAACTGCCGGCTCACTTCAGCCATCCCGCCGTAGTGGTCGGCGTGGTGGTGGCTGACGACCACTAAGTTCGTCATGCAGTGGCCGCAAGTCTTGTTGTGGCAAGAAGTTGTGACCCATGAAAGGTAAATGACCGCCGAACCCGTTTGTACAGTAGTGGCCCTTGACGTAAGTCCAATGATTTCATCGAAACTGGGAAGGATGCGGAAACAAGAGAGACCCTCCTGACGGGTTCGGCGAATCTTTACCATGAAAGAGTGCTCCAACAGCCTGGCTTCATGCGAACAAGTCCTTGCAATCCAAGGAGTTCCGTCAAATGCACTCGGAAACTTAACGGAGTCGTATTAGCCGTGGGGTTCTCTATCGTACCGAGCGGAAGGCCGTCAGACCACAGCTTGCCCTGGGTGTCCAGACCCGAGGGAGGCGTGCTCCGCGAGAGTGTCTGGAAACAACCCGGCATCCTCCCCATCGAAGGGCGAGCCACCCTTTTCGGTCCTTCCCGACCGAATCGCGGGACGGAAATCGCCGCCGTTCCGATAATCTCCAGGGAGGACCACGCCGCGCACTCCTTGACACGTCGGAGAGACCGGATCGGGCCCGAAGGCCGTTGCGACGGGAACACGCCCCCCTGGCTCCCCCCCTGAAATATCATCGGGTTGGGGTGGCACCGCGTTCCGAAAATGTCAGGGACGCGCCTCAGAGGGATCAGGAAGGGCGGTCGTCGCCCCCGCTCCCGGGTCATGGCTTGGAAAGAGGTACTCTGTCGAAACGTGGCATGCCCTGAGCACGTCGCGGTTGCAATCGCGCAGGCGCGTCGTTCAAAGTGTCTCCTCGGGCTCGAGCATCGATTCGTGAGCGTATGGAGGCCAGGACATGCGTCGGGGAGTCACGATCGTGACCAGGGCGGCCTGGTTCGGGATGGTGGCGGTGGCCGTCCTGGGTTCCTCGACCCGTGCGGAGGAGAAGCTGATCCTGCTGGACGACGTGCCCCGCGACCTGTCGCGGTTCACGGTTGCACCGGACGGGAGCACGCTCTATTTCGCCGCGTCCAAGTTCCTCGTCTTCAACGCTTCGGGGCGATTGGTGGACCGGATCGGCGTGCCGCAGGGTGCGTGCCGAGGGACCTGATCCCCCTGCCCGACGGGTGGTTCATCGCCGCCGAGCACTCCGACAAGGGCCACCTGGCGCTTTGCCGCCCCGACGGCACCGAGGCCAAGGTGCTCGTGGGCAAGGGGAACTCGGAGAAGGACCTCCGCGCCGACATGACCGGCTGGACCACCTGCAACGGGGCCGCCGTCGATTTCAAGGCCCGGCGGATCTTCGCGCTCGACACGACGCTGGCCCCTCGCGACACGCCCGACCCCAACTGGTCGCGGATCGCCATCTTCGACTTCGAGGGGAATTACATTAGCGACATCAATCGCTACGACGCCAAGACCAAGGATGCCGACGACGCGAGGCGGACCTGGTACACCGACATCGAGGTGGACCCTCATCGCCGGCGGGTCTACGTGCTGGCGCGTCGGATGCAGGAACTGCTCGCCTTCACCTATGACGGCACGCCCGCGGGCCGGGCCAAGGCCCCCCCGTTCGCCGAGCACGGAGGGATTGCCGTCCTGCCCGACGGCCGCATCGCGGCCGGAGGCGGATCAACCATCCAGATCTTCGACCCGAGCCTGAGACCAATCCGCAAGTTCGACATCAGGAGCCTAGCCCCTCGGGGAGAGGTCGGCGACCTGGAGGCCGACGCCTCGGGACGCCTTTACGTCTCGGTCACTGACCCGAGCGTTACTTTCCTCCGGCTCTCGCCCGACCTGAGAGAGACCGAGGTCGTCGGGCCGAGGTATCGGCGGATCGTAGCCGAGTTCCCGGACGAGCCGATCCGGGCGGGCGAGGCGTTCGTCGTCAAAGTCTGCGTCGAGGGGCGTCCGGAGCCGAGGTCGGCCATGGGCTGGCGTGTGATGGCCCGGCCGAGCGACGGGTCGGACCTGCGTGCGCGCCGCTGGCCTTCATCCCCGAGAGGCGAGCGCTGCGGGTGGCCGCACCGACGTCCTTGCGGGGGTTGTACGACGTCGCTGTCCGGTACGGCTCCGGACCGATTGACTGGGCCGACCGGGACAACGACCCGTCGATCCAGAAAACGCTTGCCTTCGTCCCCTGGCACGCCTCTCCGCAGAGCGTGGCGGTCATCACCGACACCGGCCGCCGCGCCTTCCGTCCGGGCGAGCCGATCGCTCTGCACCTGGTCCGTGGCACCCGGGTCGCGGTGCCCACGAGGGTCCGGCTCGACCTGACGCTGGGCGACGCCGCGCTCGCCTCGGTCCAGCTCGAGGTCGGGCGCGACTACGCGGGCGAGGTCCCCGCGGCGCTGACCCGGAGGTTAACGCCGGGCCGCTACCGGCTGGTGCCCTCGGCGGCGGGGCATGAAAGCTATCCGCTGGCCATCGACATCGCTCCCGATGCGCCCGACTCGCCCCTGCAGCGACTCCTCTATCACGAGTTCACCCAGGGGGCGACCACGCGGCAGCCGCATCTGGCTGACACCGCCGAGCGGCTGGCCTTCATCCGAGACTCCGCCCACGCGGTCGCCGCGCTGGGGTTCACCCGCGAGACCGACCGGCGCGTCGGCCATCTCGCCAGGAAGGACGGGCCGCACGGCTGGAGGCGCGACCGTCTCCCGGCCGGAGTGGCGGCACCAGGCCTGCCCCCGGCCGATTCCTTCGCCCTCCCGACCCCCGACTCCGATTGGGAGGCCGAATACTACCTCGACCAGGCGGTCCGGTTCGGCCTCCGGTACGACAGCCAGTTGCTCGGCCACTGCTCGGGCGTCCGGTTCCGCGAGCCCTGGCTCCGCGAGCTGGTGCCGGTCCTCCAGCGCAGCTGCCCAGTGGTTCGGCCGCTATCCCTCGTTCTACGGCTTCAACTACAACGACGAGATGTTCTTCGGCGGTTCTAGCCTGGAGTGGACCAAGGCCGACGACGATTGGCTCCAGCAGGTCGAGCGAGAGAAGTTCCCGGGCCAACCTCACGCGAAGACGCGGGAATATGCCCTTCGGATCATGTACGACCGCTTCAACGCGGCCGTCCGCCAGGTCGATCCCGGGGCCCACCTGACCGCCGCGCCGATGTGGCAGTTTCCCGCCGTCGAGGGGAGCTACGCCCCCGTCCTCTACCGGGGCATGGACGAGACCTACACCCATTATCTCTCCGAGGGTTACCACGTGCCGTGGTACCCCGCACACTCGGTCGAGTTCCTCCGGCGACCAGGCCTGCCGCTGATGGGCGTCTTCGAAAACGCCTCTCGGGGCGACGGAGGTGACTTCTACCTGAAGAACCTGATGCAGGTCGTGGCCCGGGGCGTCCAGGGCGTCGGCACCCAGCACGTGCTCCCGTTCGAAGAACCCCGAAACGCCGACGCCTACCGGACCGCCAACCTGCTGGCGAAGCTCTACGGCCCGATCTTCGCCGAGTGCCCGCCCGCCAATGAGGCTGCCGTGCTCTATTCGTATACCCAGGACATCACCGAGACGCGGGTCCTGTTCGGCACTCCTCACTGGGAGCGGGTCTACGCGCTGGTCGGCGCCGGCCTGATGGCTGGTGTACCAATGGGCATCACCTACGAGGAGGACGTCGCCTCGGGCTGGCTGATCGACCACGGTGCGCCGCGCGTCCCGATGCTCTTCCTGGTCGGCCAGATGCAGCCGCTGCCTCCCAAGGTCCAGGAGCAGCTCGACACCTTCCGCGAGGCGGGCGGTCGGGTCTTCTCCGACGCCGAGAGCGTCGAGCACCCCGGCGTCACCCGGCTCGGCTTCAAGACGCACGAGATCAAGGCGCCGCTGAGCGACAGCTACGCCGCCGACTCGGCTTTCCCGCTCCTGTTCTCCCCCTTCGAGCGGCTGGCCAGGGGGCTGGCCTCGGCCGTCGCCGCACACCGCCGGTTCCCGATCGACACCGACGACCCCTGGGTCTCAAAGAACCAGTTCGACGGCGGTGCCATCCGCTATCTGATGCTCGCCTCCGAGACGAGCCCCTATCCCTGGGACGCCGGCACCGTCTGGTCGCTGGGTACCCTCTTCAACAAGACCTATCTGCCCAAGACCGTCGCATTCACCTTCCCCGCCTCCAAGGGCGTCATCTACGACGTCTTCGAGCACACGATCGTCGCGCCGGAAGTGACCGGCGGAAGGGCGACGCTCTCGGTCGACCTGACCACATTCCCCGGCCGCTTATATGCCCTCGCCCCCGCTCGGCTGGGGGCCGCCCGAGGTCGAGGTGTTCGTGAGGCTGAGCGGCGATGCGATGAATCTCCGGGTCCAGATCGTGGGCGAGGATCACCAGCCTCTCGCCGCGCGGGTCCCGATCCGGATCCGACTGACGGCCGGCGCCACAGTGGCCCAGGAACGCATCTGCGGCACTGAGCCCAACGGCACGCTCTCCCTCCTCCTGGCCATCCCAGCCGGCAAGGTATGGACCCTGGACGTGACCGAGTTGCTCGGAGGCCGGGGGAGCAAAACCATCATCCGTGGCAACCCGAGTCTCGGTGCCCTCCTGACCTCTCGGCCCGACGTGGAGCCTCGGCGCAAGAACCAAATCCGCGCGCTGCTCCGCGAGGCCAAAGGCTCGATCACCCTGGTCACGGCCAATCACCTGGTCCTCACCGAGCCGGAAACGGCCTCTCTGGCGGCGGCCCTGAAGACCACGTGGGGCATCGACCTGATCATTGGCCGGACGATGGCGAACGAGGTCAAGCCGGGCGTTTATCTGACGGCCGGAACCATCGAAGACCTTTCCGAGAAGCCCGGCGATCTTGGCAACGACCTGATTCGGTACTCCTGGTCGCGCGGACTATTCGACCTAGCCATCTCGGAGTCGATCCCCGGCCGCGGTCGGGGGTTCTTCGCCCCCGTCTTCGCGCCTCGGGGCGACCAGGAGCACGCGATCGTCCTGCTCGGAGGCGACCCCGAGGGATTGGCCAAGACCGTCAGGGCATTCGTTCCTTGGCTCACTCGGAAGACAATCGCCCGGGATCTCCCCAAGAATAATGACAGAAGTAGCAGTTCCATCAGGATTTCCGGCACGCCCTCCGAGGTGGCCCCGGTGCCGAACCTCCGCGACCTGGTCGGAGTCAAGCTGGCCGGGGTGACCGTCGGCGCCGACGGCAAGCACCTTCTCGTCACGGCCGACGGCTATCTGCGCAACCTCGCACTCATCGAGGATCGGGGCACGCAGGCCGTGCTCGTGCGGGCCGCGCGGGTCGGCGAGGCGCCGACGGTCGGCAGCCCCTTCCTGAGCGCCGACGGCGCGCTGTTCGGTGCCTCGGGCCGGCAGGTGGCTCGGTTCGGGCAGGGGTTCCACCTGATCGACGCCCGCGACGGCTCGCGCCAGGTCTTCGCCGCCTTCGGCGACATTGGCCGGCAGCGGAACCGTTTTGCTGCCTCGGAGCAGGGCGACGTCGTCCTGGCGCCGGGGACTTATGGCGTCGTCTGCTGGAAGCGCGACGGCAGGGGGTGGAAGGAGGCATGGGCCATCGATTACTGGAAGACGTTCAAGGACCTCGACTGGCCCGTCTCCAACACCGCCGAGCGGATCCCGCAGTTCCAGGCAGTCATGCCACGCGGCGGCGATGAGGCCCTGATCCTCTTCGGCGAGACGTCCGACAACGGCTGGATCACGCCCGACAACCCGAACGCGGCGTGGCTGGCCGCTGTCAACCTGAACGATGGCAAGCCGCGCTGGCAGTTCGAGGTGCCGATCCCTCGGACGCAACTGTTTCCGACGCTCCACACCAGCCCCGACGGGTCGCGCGTGCTCCTCCATGTCCAGATGGGGAGCTGGGGGAAGGAGACGTTCCGCTTCTTCACGATCGAGCGGGGCAAGGCGATGGCCTCGTGGAACGCGCGAACCGAGCCGCTCGACGTGGCGATCGCCGCGGCGACAGGCCACGTCGCCGCGGCGTTCAAGGGGCGATTTCTGGAGCTTCGCCGGACGGACGGGACGATCGTCTACAACCTGCTCTGGCCGAATCAGCCGGTGAGCCTGGCGTTTGCCGACGACGGTCGGGACCTGTATGTCGCTGACGACTCGGGCCGGCTGACCCGGCTGGACGAGAGGGGCCGCGAGGTCTGGCGGCGAGAGCTGGGCCAGAGCGCCGACCTCGCGGCGCGGGGCGGCCGGGTCTTCGCCGCGTGCTGGGACGGTCGGCTCCGATCCCTCACTGAGAACGGCCACGCACGCTGGACGCTCGACCTCACGCCGAGCCTTCGCGACGCCCATCCTCTGGACGCGGTGGTTGCGTCGGCGGTGCTCGACGCGAAGGACCTGCACCAGGTCCGCCGACCGGCGACGACCTCGGCGACCGCACCCGACGGCGAGAACCTCCTGTGCAGCGGCAAGGCGATGCTGACCGTGGGGGGCACACCGGGGTGGATGTCGGAAGGCAAGCTCCAGGTCACTCCGGCCGACCTGACGAACGGCCGGCGCGACGACATCCGAACCCCTTGGCTGAAGCTCGACGAGCTGTTCTGGGACGCTCACTCCGGCCGCCAGGTCTGGGCCGAGGTCACCTTCAAGGCCCCCACCAGCGTCCGGGCCCTGACGGTCCACGAGAATCCCGACTTCCCCGACGCCTGGCCGACCGAGAGCCTGGTCCAGGTCTGGGCCGAGGCGCGTCCAGGCGCTGGGAGACCGCCGCCCGAGGCACCTTCCTGGCCGGACCTGCAAATACATATGAACTTATCCTCAAGGAAATGACCAGGTTGCACTACGTGCCCTGGAATAGCTATGACCGCAATTTCCATACCAGCGAGATCGAGGTGAGGTGACTTCAGGGCGAATCGAGGAGAGGGGTTGGGGATGGTGTATTCCGTTCCCTACCCCCATCCCTCAACCCCTCTCGCCCATCCCCCACCTGAGTGTTGACGGTCGCGTTCAGGTCGATTAGCCTGAGAGGGGAGAGATTCCCATGGCGAGAGCGCATCCGACCCAAGGAGAGGAGAGGGCACCTCCGTGGCCTCCTTGTTTGTGATCCAAGGGGCCGACCAGGGTAAGCGGTTCGAGCTGAAATCCAAGTCGATGGCCCTGGGTCGAGACCACTCGAACCCGATCCGGCTGCACGATACCGAGGTCTCGCGGCGGCACGCCGAGGTTCGGCCGGTCGACGACTCGTACCGGATCGTCGATCTCGGCTCGGCCAACGGCACGTACGTCAACGGTCAGCCCGTGGACCAGTCGCCGCTCCGTTCGGGCGATCGCGTCCAGCTTGGCCAGACGGTCATGCTGTTCAACGAGGGCGGCAGCACCGCTGACCGCGACATGATGGCGCGGGTCGATGTGCTCAGCCAGACGTATCCCGATGACCGCTCGGCGATTCTCAAGAGCATCTCGGCCGAGGAGGGCTCGCGCGTCCTGAAGGCCCTCGACGTCACTGGCGGCTGGCTCCAGGACCGGCTGCTCAATCTGTCGGTCATGTACCGCGCGACCCAGGCGATCAGCCACGTCCTGGAGATCGATACGCTGCTGCCGCAGATCCTCGAGTTGGTCTTCGAGTCGATCATCGCCGACCGGGGCGCGATCCTCCTGAAGGACGAGTCGGGGCACCTCGTCCCCAAGGCCGTCCGCTGGCGCGGCGCGGCGGCCGACCCCGACGAGCGAATGACGATCTCACGGACGATCGTCGATCACGTGCTGGAAAAGGGCCAGGGCGTCATCACCTGCGACGCCCCCGGCGACAAGCGGTTCGGTCCCGCGCAGTCGATCGTCGATTTCGGCATCCGCGAGGCGATCTGCGTCCCGGTCCAGGGGCGGCACGTCACGCTCGGCGTGATCTACGCCGACGCCCGGACCGCCAGCGGGTTGTTCCCGGTCATCCAGCCAGGCAAGGAGAAGGAAGGGACGCGGAGCCGATTCTCGCAGGACCATTTGATGCTAATGGTCGCCATCGGCCACCAGGCCGGCCTGGCGATCGAGAACACCGTCTTCTACCAGGCCAAGCTCCAGGCCGAGCGGCTCGCCGCCGTTGGCCAGACGATCGCCACGCTGTCGCATCACATCAAGAACATCCTCCAGGGGATCCGGGGGGGCAGCTACCTGATCGACATGGGGCTGAACGAGAAGGACGAGGCGATCGTCCGCCGTGGCTGGACGATCGTTGAGAAGAACCAGACCAAGATCTACAACCTGGTCATGGACATGCTCTCCTTCTCGAAGGACCGCGAGCCCGCGCTCGAGCCGGCCGACCTGAACGAGACGGTCTCCGACGTCGTCGAGCTGATGCAGGCGCGCGCCAAGGAGTTGGGCGTCGAGTTGGTCTGGCAGCCCGACCCGAAGATGCCTCAGGTCCAGATCGACTCCGAGGGCATTCATCGCGCGATCCTGAACATCGTGACCAACGCAATCGACGCCGCCGAGGGGGTGGCCGGGGCGCAGGTGACCCTCTCGACCTCGTGGGACGACGCGCAGGCGATGGCGTTGGTTACGGTCTCCGACAACGGCGTCGGGATCGCCGAGGCGGAGATCGGCTCGATCTTCCAGATCTTCGCCTCAACCAAGGGGGCGCGAGGCACCGGACTGGGTCTGCCCGTGTCGCAAAAGATCATCCGCGAGCACGGCGGCAAGATCGTCATCACCTCGAAGCTCGGTCAGGGCTCGAAGTTCGTCATCGAGCTGCCGATGAAGCGGAGCGAGCCCAAGCCGGGGATCGGCGAGGCGCCGCTGCTCCCGAACTGAGCCGTTATGGGGAGAGGGCGAACTTCTCCCCTCACGAGCGAACCCCCAGGAGGCGGATCCCCCGCTCGCGCAACGCCGACCACGGGGCCGTAAGCTCACGGGCCGCCTCTTCAGGCTCTCCTTCGAGCGGCTCGGGGCGGCCAGACTCGTCCACCTGGACGAACTGCATCAGGCCGTCCATCCAGGGCGTGGGGCGCTCGCCGAGCGGCGAGCCGAAGAATGCGACCACCACGTGTGCGCCGAGCGCGGTGGACCTCACGGCTGCGGATCTCGACGACGCGGCCAATGGGCACGGGCTCGTAGCACCGGAGGTCGAGCGCCCGCTTCAAGACGAGGTTGGCGTTCAACCCCGCGGCCCGAGAGGCCGTCGCATAGGCCACCTCCAGGGCCAGTGAGAGCAAGACCCCCGCGTACAACGTCCCGTAGTGATTGGCGTCACGCGGCAGGATCAGGCGATGGGTCAAGGTTTCAGCGTCGTCCGAGGTCGCCATGCGGTCGGGCCTGCTCCTTCCCAGGGGCTGGTTGGTCCACCAATGATGTACGATGCAAAGTACCGCGCCCGATGCTGGGCCGCAATCGTCGGCACACGCGGCACGACCCTTGCAATGATGCTGACCTGGCCTCTGAGGCACCTCCACGTTAAAATGCCGAGCCGAGACCCTGGAGGGCACTCTCCCCGCCAGCCGAGTCGACCCAGATGGATGTATGGTCCCATCGGAGCGTTGCCCGATGATCGGCTTTCGCGGTAACAATGCACACCTCTGCGATCATCTGACGCGGCGCGAACTCCTCCGGATCGGGGCGATCACACCGCTCGGATTGAGCCTACCCCGGGTCCTCCGTGCCGAGGCGCAGCGGGGGCGCGGTCCGGGCTAGGGCAAGGGCTCGGTCGGTCGTGCTGTTCTACCTGCTCGGCGGCCAAGGGCAAATCGATACCTGGGACATGCGTCCTGAAGCGCCCGAAGGCATCCGGGGCGAGTTCCGGCCGATCGCCACCCGGGTGCCGGGCACGTTGTTCTGCGAGCACATGCCCCAGCTCGCCGCGACGGCCGACAAATTCGCGATCATCCGGTCGATGCATCACACGGTGACCAACCATAATAACGCAGGCGCTTATTAGGCGCTGACTGGCGAGAAGCCGCCGAGAGACGTGGGGGGCTGTTCGCCTCCCCAGCCGACCATCCCCACCCGGGCACGATCGTCGCCAAGTACCACGGCGCAGCCCACGAACATCCCGCCGTTTATCTAGCTCTCCGAGCCGGTTGTCGGCGACAATTTCGGCCACAAGCCCGGCACGGGGACCGGTTTCCTGAAAAGGCAGTGCACGACCCGCTGATCGTCCTCGACGACCCCAACCGCGCCGACTTTTCGGTCCACGAACTGGCGCTCCCCGGCGATGTCTCGGCGGAGCGGCTTTCGGGTCGCCGCAAATTGCTGGCGACCCTCGACCGGCAACTTGGCCAGCTCGCCGACACGCCAGCGATGGGCCGGCTCGACACGTTCCAGCGGTGTGCCTATGCGATGGTGACGACCCGTGAGGCGCATCAGGCGTTCGACCTGGCACAAGTGCCCGAGACGCTCCGCGACCGCTCCGGCCGAAACATCCCTGGCCAGCGTCTGCTCCTGGCGCGGCGGCTGATCGAGGCCGGCGTCCGATTCGTCTCGGTCTACTGGGCCGGGCTCCTCAACACCCCCGACGACTACTGAGATACCCACCAGGGCAGCTTCATCAAGCAGAAAGAGGTGCTCTTGCCACCGTTCGACCAGGCGCTATCAGCTTTCCTGGACGACTTGGAACGGCGCGGGCTGCTGGAGACGACTCTGGGGTGGTGGTCATGGGCGAGTTCGGCCGGACCCCCAAGATCGGCCAGGTCAACGCCAACTCCGGGACCGACGCGCAAGGGCGCGACCACTGGCCCTTCTGCTATTCGATCGTGCTCGCCGGCGGTGGTGTTCGGGGGGAACCGCTGTTGGTCGCTCTGACCGTTACGCCGCCTAACCCACCGCCGATCCCTACACCCCCGCCGAGACGTCAACGCCACGCTCGACTGGTCACTCGACCTCGACCCCGCCACCGAGATGCACGACCCCCTGAACCGCCCACTCCCCCTCAGCCGGGGAACTCCGATCCGAGCCCTCTTCGAGGGCTGATCCCCCTCTGCCGACCCGAAGGGATGAGGGCCAAAAAAACACCCCAGAGCGGGGTGTGGGAGGTCACGAAAAATTGCGCCGGCAGGAATCGAACCTACGACCTCCAGGTTATGAGCCTGGCGAGCTAACCGCTGCTCCACGGCGCAATGGAATCATAGCAGGTGAGCCGGTCAAAGGAAAGTCTTCCCCTCAAAAAAAGTCAGGTGATGGGGCGAACGATGCTTCTCGGTAGGTGGTCCCAGACGGCACTCGAGGATGATTCGGGATTTGCCGAAGATCGGGATCATGCCGGTGCTGAGCCGGAGCATTCGATGATGTCAGCATCAGCAAGGTCGAGATCGATCTGGTGTTGCGCGGGGATCGCCGGACATTCAGGAGGCGTTCAGATTCACGATCCGTCAGAGAGTGCCCGATTTCAGATGACAGATGATTGATGGGGATCGGGGAGTTGTCATCTGGCATCGACGATCCATCAGCGATCAATCGATTATGGAAGAGACGCGACCAAACGACACAAGGAGGCAGGTCATGCACCCGACCGTCACTGCATTTCTCGACCATCTCCAGAACGAGCGCAACGGCTCGGCCCACACGATCCGGTGCTATGAGGACGACCTCGCACAGTTCTGTCAGTTCCTCACGGAGACGCAACGCGAGGGGGTCGACCCGTCGACCGCCGACGCGCGACGGCTCCGACGGTACTCGGCCTGGCTCAACGGCCGGGGTTACGCGGCAAGCACAATCGCTCGACGGCTGGCGAGCCTGCGGTCGTTCTACCGCTTCCAGCGGCGGCAGGGGGTCGTCTCTGCCGATCCCTGCGGCGGGCTACGGAACCCGAAACAGCCTCAGCGTCTCCCGCGTCTCCTCCGCGTCGAGGACGTGATTCGCCTGCTCGACGCGATCGCCACTGGCGAACCGCTCGGCGTCCGCGATCGAGCGATGTTCGAGACGCTCTACGGCGGCGGGCTCCGAGTCAGCGAACTCGTCGGTCTGAACCTCGACGACCTGGACATCGAGCAAGAGATGGTCCGGGTCCGCGGCAAAGGCCGCCGCGAGCGGCTCTGCCCGGTCGGGCGGATGGCGACGTCCTGGCTTGTCCGTTGGGTCGCGCTGCGCCAGCCAAAAGTCTTGGGCGACCCGGCGGTCTTCCTCAACCGCTACGGCACCCGACTGACAACGCGGAGCGTCGGCCGACTCCTCGAGTCCTCTCTCAGCGGCCTCGGACTCGACCTCGGTGCCAGTCCGCACACGCTCCGCCATAGTTTCGCTACTCACCTGCTCGACCGCGGCGCCGACCTGCGGAGTGTCCAGGAACTGCTCGGCCACCGCAGCTTGACCACCACCCAGATTTATACACATGTTACCCAAGAGCGTATGCTCGACGCCTATCACGATGCGCATCCGCGTGCGTAGGCCTTCCAATTCGAGTTTGTCCTCTTGACGATTGCACGATTCATTATATTGCACCCCTGACTTGGCATCCGTAGTTTTCGAAATTTAGTTCGCGAATACCGAAATCCGAATAATCTGTGCTCCACTCGCCTCCGAAAAGGGGCTCTTCCGCTAATAAGTGTGAGGCCACAGGAATCTCACCGTCCCGTAGCTCTTTTCGGTCCACGTCCGCACTGAAAAGCGGCATGCCTGAAAAGAAGTGCTGCCAACTCGACTCATTCGACGGTGCCCCCGGCCGTCGCATCAGGGATCGACTTGGGCTTTCATTGACGATGTTGCGTCCATGACATAGACGTTTAGAGGGAACAACGGTCTAGAGCGGCTGAGCAAGGTTCCCTGAGGCGGGCTGTCCACCCACCTCGGGGTGTCGGTCCACCTGCGCACACTGGCCTTCACTCAGGACGGGTTCCCGCTGCGGCGAAGCCGAAGAACCTTATTTTCTCAAGGATGATGCACCGGTCCTATGTCCCTACGCGGGCACATTTGATTGAAAGAATGATCCTCATGAGCAAATCCCGACTCTTGATTGTGCATCCCGAACCATCCGCGCTCGCGCTCTTGAGCTCGATGCTCAAGTCGTTGGGGCCTGAGATAGATGAGGCTGTCAATGATCGGATGGCGGTCCGCCTGATGGAACGCGGTGGCGTGGACTTGCTCGTGGCCGGCGTCGATCCCATGGATGCCGATGCGTTGGAACTGCTCTCGTACATGCGGCGTAAGTATCGCCAGGTTCCGGTGATCCTGCTTTTCATGACCCCCAATCCCGAGCGTGCTAAGGAGGCGTTGCGGCAGGGGGCCCTGGCGGTCCTGAAGTATCCGGTCCCGGCGACCGAGCTGCGGGCATCCGTCACGCAGGCGCTGGGACCGCTGGTCATGTCGCCGCTCTCCCCGACTCCGGCGTCCTCGTCCGCCATCCTGAGCCTCGCTGCCGCGCCGGGGTTCACTCCCCCTCCCCTGGCCGACCAACTGGCCCGCGATCTGGGCATGCTCGGCAATGACCCAAGCCTGCGGCAGGCTCTGGAACTGGCCGCGACGATCGCGACGACGCGCGTGCCCGTGCTGATCATCGGCGAGCACGGAACCGGCAAGTCGCTCCTGGCGCGGGCCATCCACAAACTCTGCTTCCCCGGCGACTGTCCCTTCACCACCCTCGACTGCACAGCAAAGGCTGACGCCCTCGATCTCGATCCAATCGCCCCCCCAACCGGCTTCATCCCCGACTGGTCGAGCCAGCTCGCGCAGGCGGAGGGCGGTACCCTTTTCCTCAAAGAGGTCGCCGCGCTGTCCGAAGAACACCAGCTCCAATTGCTTCGCGCGCTGCAAGACAGCGAGTTCGAAGGCGTCCTCAACGGCCGTTCGAGCCGCCACGGCGACGTCCGCTTCCTGATGTCCACCAGCGAGAACCTCTTGACCCTGGTCGAGCAGGGCAAGTTCCGCCAGGACCTCTATCACCGGATGAGCGTCATCTGCCTGAAGCTGCCCCCGCTCCGGCACCGCGGCGGCGACATCGAACAGCTCGCCGAGTCTTTCCGCGTCCGCTACGCGATCGAGTTCGGCAAGAACGTCGTCGGCTTCACCCGTGACGCCCTCGACTTCCTGAACAAATACGAATGGCCGGGCAACGTCCGCGAGTTGGAGGGGGTCGTCCAGCGTGGTGTGGTCCTCTGCCAGGGGACGCGGATCACCTCGGGCCACCTCTCCCCGAGCCTGAGACACTCCCGGACGTCCCGGGCCACCTCGATCGCGCACCGGCCTCACTTGCCTATGAACATCCGCCCGCTCAAGGAAGCCCTCGAAGAGCCCGAGAAACGGATCATCATCCAGGCCCTCCAGGCCCTGAACTGGAACCGCCAGGAGACCGCGCGGGTGCTCGACATCAACCGCACAACTCTTTACAAGAAGATGAAGAAGTACGGCCTATTGGTCGATGGGCCGATCTGGGTGAACTGATCGGCCCGAGCGTCCCCCTCCCCGCACGACCAAGGCCCGCCGCGGGGCTCCACGGCGGGCCTTGGTCGTGCGAGCGTGTAGAACACGCCTGAAATCATCCACTGTTCAGGGTGCGAAAGCAATCCTGAACGGAATGGGAGCTTTCTCGTGGCGGGCGGACAGGCGCGGACAGTTTCAGCAGTGGACACTGTGGCAGTAAGCGGCGCGAAAGTGCTTTCCATACTGAGGCTTACTGTGGCGTCACGGGCGATCTTTGCCGGGCAAAGTGTCCGCGCTGTCCACCCGTCTGCCTGCCTGCTGCGAGAAAGCCCCGAACATCGCTTGACAAGTGGGGGTTACTGCCAAGCGTGTTCAGCAATACCCTCCCGACTGGGTCTCGTTCTGGGCATCCGACAACTTCTTCAAGGCGACTCGCAGATCGTCAAGTGGGCCTCGCTCCGCTCGACCCACCCGCCGATTGGCCGCATGATGTCGGGACTTCTAGCTCTTGATGATGTCGCGCACCGTCCCCCCAGCCGGAATCATCGGCAGGACGTGCTCCTGGTAGGGCACCAGGACGTCGAGCACGTAGGGGCCGGGATAGGCGATCATCTCCTTGAGAGCGTCCACGACCTCGGACTTATGGCGGATCTGCCGCGCCTCGATGCCGAAGCCCCGGGCGATCGTGACGAAGTCGGGATAGGTGACCTCGGGCAGGTCGCCCTCGCCTTGGCCGATCGCCTCGGGGTGGTCGACGGGGCCGAGGTAGGTATGGGCGCGGTTGCCAGCGTGGAAGCGGTCCTCCCACTGCACGACCATGCCCAGGTGCTGGTTGTTCAGCAAGATCACCTTGACCGGCAGGTTCTCGCAGTAGATCGTCGCCAGCTCCTGGATGTTCATTACGAAGCTGCCGTCGCCGTCGATGTCGACGACCAGCGCGTCGGGCCGGGCGGCCTTGGCGCCCATCGCGGCGGGGAGGCCGAAGCCCATCGAGCCGAGGCCGCCCGAGGTGATCCAGGTCCGCGGCTGCGTGAACTTGGTCCACTGTGCGGCCCACATCTGGTGCTGGCCGACGCCCGTGGTCATCATGAACTCGCCCTTGGTCAGCTTCGAGAACTGGTCGATGACGTACTGCGGCAGGATCACGTCGTCGCGCTGATCGTAGGTCATCGGGTCGCTCGCGCGCCAGGTCGTCGAGCTGCTGATGCCACTCGCGCCAGTCGCCCGGCTCGACGACCGGGATGATCGCCTGCAGGAACGCCTTGACGTCGGTGTTGATCGCGATGTGCGCGGCTTGTTCTTGTTGATCTCCGAGGCATCGATATCGACGTGGACGATCCTGCCGTGCTTGGCGAACTCGCTGAGCTTGCCGGTGACGCGGTCGTCGAACCGGACGCCCAGGGCCAGCAGCAAGTCGGCGTCGTTGATCGCGTAATTGGCGTAAACGGTGCCGTGCATCCCGAGCATGTCGAGCGACAGGTAGTGGTCGCTCGGGATCGCGCCGAGCCCGTGCAAGGTCATGGCGACGGGGATGCCGGTCTTGTTGGCGAACTCGCGGAGTTCCTCGGAGGCGTTCGAGGCGACGACGCCGCCGCCGCAGTAGATGATCGGCTTGCGACTCGCCTTGAGCGCGGCCAGCACGTCGCGGATCTTGTCGGCGCGAGGGCGGCGGCGGCAGGCGGTAGCCGGGCAGGTCCATCGCCACGTCGTAGTCGGGGTCGGCGACGATCGTGTTCTGGATGTCCTTGGGGATGTCGATCAGGACCGGGCCGGGCCGCCCGGTGCTGGCGATGTGGAACGCCTCCTTGACGATCCGCGCGATATCCTTGGCGCTCTGCACCAGGTAGTGGTGCTTGGTGATCGCGCGGCAGACCTCGACCATCGGCGTTTCCTGGAAGGCGTCGGTGCCGATGACGTGGCTCGGGACCTGGCCGGTGATCGCGACGAGCGGAAGCGAGTCCATCTTGGCGTCGGCCAAGCCGGTCACGAGGTTCAACGCTCCGGGGCCGGAGGTGGCCATGACCACCCCCGGCTTGCCGCTGGCGCGGGCGTAGCCCTCGGCCGCGAAGATCCCCCCTTGCTCGTGGCGCGGGAGGATGGTCCGGATCTTCGTCACGGTACGCGGGTCAGCGCCTGGTGCATCGGCATGCTCGCCCCGCCCGGATAGGCGAAGATCACTTCGACGCCGTGCCGGACCAGGGATTCGACCAGGACGTCGGCCCCAGTCAGCGGTTTCGACTTCGTTGCGGTCTGGCGTTCGTCGATGGTGGCCACGTCGGTCCTCTTTCGGCTCCCTACAGCCCAGCGGATTTCGGGAAACACTTAAGGACGATATTCTAGAGGATCCGCTGCCGACGAACAACCCATGCTTCCGGGGAGTTTGGGTCGTGCCAAGGAGGCGCTGGACCACCTCTGCTGCCGGGGAGAGCCGGCCACCGTGCCCCCGACCCGCCTTTCCAGGAGCACCGGGAGAAGGGGCCCAACCTTGAGAGTGGCGATTTCGACAAGATAACCCGAGGGAGGCAGCCGAATCTGGCTCGTTTCATCCTTTTGCCAACCTTCCGGCCACCGTGCTGGTCCAGCACACCAACTCACGATCCATCCAGTGCCATGTGGCGGGATTCGTCGGCCTACGGCTTGGTGTCTCCAGCGGGACTGGCACGCTTCCAGACCACCAGGGCCAGCCCGGAATCGGCCTTAGTGGCGAACTCTTTGGGGCGCTCGTTCTCTTCCCGGAGCGCTCGGCACATCACGTACTTGTCGCCCTCGAACTTGTAAATACCCTTGACGACCTCACCCTCCCGGGGGCCGTCCGTAGTAGGTAAAGTCGATCACCTTGGGCGTCTTGTCGAGGTCGAGCGTGAAGGTTTCAGGGTAGGCGTTGCCGCCGAACCTGGGCGTGTAGCGGTTGCCCTCGACGACCAGCTTTCCTGTCGCGACGTATTCTTCAGTAACCTGATCGTCGTTGATCTCCAGCGAAAATAATAAAAATACCATTGCACTATTCGGAAATAAGTTGTCTCTTTTTAATTTTTGTCCCATTTTCCAATAAAATCGGAGTTACACAGTTGGTATTCTAGGCAAGATGGCCTCGATGTAAGCCCTTATTTCTCGTCAATTTCTCGGCGAGGAAAATTACCCAAAGTACCAACTGCGTGACTCCTATAAAAAGCAGTAATCTCAAAAAATCACCTTGGCTTCATCACCGTAATAGAGTGGAAGAGCAGCAAGAATTGGGGGATTTTCCATTCTGCGGGAATTGGGTGGTGCCCCAGAAGAATTGAATGAACGGCTTAACCCTCTTTCAGCACACAAGGTTACGGTTCAGGGGGCCGAGCAGTTCAACGCCGTGGCTCACAAGGAGTTATGGCGCTCATTCAATTCTTCTGGGGCACCACCGGGAATTGCGCAGCCAGTTTAATTTTGCGCCATTCAGGAGCACGCTCATTTTTTATTAAGCCGAATTGCCCTTGCGGCGATTTATAAAATGCAAGATCATATGCCAAATTCGTCAGCCATTGGTTTCACACCCTTTTCCGGGCGAAACCCAGATGTGAACCGCACCATGGGACCAATGATCACTTCGACGAGCGGTCAGCCGGAAATCCGACGATTATGGCAGTTCTCGGAGGTCGTGATCCTGGCCATGGCGTGCCTTGCGCTTGGGCTTTCGGCTCGGTGGATGCATGGGCGGAATTAGTTCTGGATCTGGGGATCGTCCTTCTGGCGATCCTGGGGACGATCATGGGATGGAGAGCGGATCGGGTGAGGTTTCTGTGCTGCGTGCCGAGCGTGGCGGTGGCAGGACTCGCGTTGATGGCGCTGGCGCAGGCGGCCCCCCTCCCCGAAGCGGTATTGAGGGTCGTCGACGCTTCGGAAGCCACAGGGCGTTCGAGCCTCCTCCCGAAAGTCGCCGAACGCGTGAGAGGTGACCCTAACACCCCCGTTCCGCTGCCGCCACCGACCGTGAGCCAGAATCCCGAAGCGTCGATCACCACAGCGGCGCGGTTGGCGGCGGCCTGGATCCTGTTTCAGAGCGTGCTCGGTCTGGACGGAGTTCGTGCCGCGTTCCGCCGCTTTGGGCTCGCGGTCGCCGTCAACGCCACGCTGCTCGCTCTGTTCTCCCTGATTCAAGGGTTGAGTTGGAACGGCAAGATCTACTGGCTGCGCGAGTCTCCGAGACCTGATGCTGCTTGGTACGCCGGAGGGCCGTTCATTTGTCACAATCATCTTGCAGCCTACCTCAACATCGGCCTGGGGTTCGCGCTGGGAGTTCTCCTGGCCGTGAGGCAGGGTGATCCCTGGTTTCAGGGGAGAGGCGCATCGACTCTGGCCCGCCTACGCGATGGGAGTCTTGGTCGTCGGCCTGATCGCCTCGCATTCCCGCGGAGGTCTCCTGGCCGCGTTGGCTGCATCAGCGGCGCTGTTCGTCATCCTCCGTTGGAAGATGCGATTAGGGGCCGAGTTGGCCCTGGTTCTGATCACAGTCTCCTCGTTTCTGATCGTTGCGGGGAGTTGGTCCCCGTTCCATCGCTTGGCCATGCTCGTGGAGGCCTTTTCCGACGGCCGCTGGGAGGTCTGGAAGGTGTCGATCGCGGCGTGGTTGAAGCACCCCATCTGGGGCGTCGGCTTCGGGAGTTTTCCGGTCGCGGTCGCCCCCCTCGACTTTCGTGATCGTGGCACCTTCTTCTCACGAGGGGAGAATGAATATGTGGATGTGCTCGTCGAGGGCGGATTGCTTGGACTCGGCTTCGCCCTCATGGCCTTGCTGACCAGCGCCCGGCTGGCATGCCGAGCGCTGAGCGCCACGAGCGTGCCGAGTGACCGTGCCATGATCGTCGGTGGGCTTTTCGGTGGCCTGGCCCTGGTGCTCCACTGGCTCTGCGACTTCAGCCTTCACATCCCCGGCGTCGCGGTCGCCACGGTGGTCCTGTGCGCCTACCTCTGTCGCCTGGGGCTCGATACCCCTCACACCGCCCAGGTCTCGGAGCCATCGCCTTGGAGGAAGTTTGGCTCTGTTCTGGCAGGTTTATCGATGTCCATCCTCAGTCTTGCCATTCTGACACATGGATACCACCGGGCCCGTGCCGAAACCCAGCTCTGGGGCTCTGGCATTCCAGCGGCCGATGCGTATATGCCGACGGCCGGGCGAATTGATCGCCCGAGGCCGGACCTTGAGCGGATGAAGATGTCACTCGAACAGGCGCTGGGAGATCGACCGGACTGGGCAGAGGGCCACGTCCGTTTGGGGATGACGCTCTTGAGTCTTTATCAGTGGACAGCGGCTGAGTGGATCGGTCAGGAGGTGGCCGATCCCAAGACGAGGGCCACGCTGGCCGATCCCCTGTGGTTACATGGGAGGGTCCACCGAAACTCCGTCGGCCTGACTATTCCGGTTGAAGAGCTTTTGGAGCACGAGCCGGTTCGCTTTTATTTGGTCCCGGCGGCGCGAAGTTTCCTCGAAGCCCGCCGCTGTTGTCCGGTCCTGGCACTTTCCCATGTCGAGTTGGCGAGCCTGGATTATCTTCTCCAGGGTGGCGACACGACGGCCGTTTACGCGAACCGGGCCTTGTGCCAGGCCGGAGTTGATCGGCGCGTGATCGAGCTTGCCGCGGTGCTGGCGGTCCAGGTCGGCGATCGTAACCTGGCGGCCCGTTGCTGGAGGAAGTCGCTGGAGGTCAACGAAAAAACCTGGATGCATGTTGCCGATGCCGCCGCGACGGTGCTCTCGCCCGACGAAATCCTCCGTCTAGTCTTGCCACCCCATGGGGGACGATTCCCCCTCTGGTTCGCCGACCGACTCTACACCGGTCCCGATGCCCAGGAGTCCAGAGAGCGATTTCTGAGAGTGGCCCTCAAGCGATTGCCCAACGATCCAGACGTGACAACCGCCCAGCGGTTCTCGCTCCAGGCGAGGGCGCATGAGGGGTTGGGGAATCGCGATCAGGCCAGGAGGCAGATGGAGGAGGCCCTGATGCTCGATCCCTTGCGTGGAGATTGGAGGCGGGAGTTCGCGACCTGGTTGGTCGCGTGGGGTCAAATCAAGGAGGCGCACCGCCAAGTCATCATCGGGCTTCAGCTCAACCCAGAGGATCAAGGACTGCATCAGGCCAGACAAGTGGTTGCCGAGACCTTCGCGAAGGGAACTTATGCGCCCCCGAGAGCCCGCACCTCCGAAGAGCGAATGACTGCAAGTCAGGAGAGGAGCGCCCCCCTGAGAGAGTTGGGGAGACCGGTCCCACTCTCTTCGAAGATACCCGAGGACTGAATGCGACCGCGGACACCGAAGCGGCGGAGTTCGGGTCTACGCCCTTGGGGATTGTCGCGTTTCGGCCAAATTTTTCGCCGAGCAAGTTGACAGCTTCGGTGGAATGAGCTGCCCCTCCGTGATGATGGGAAAACAAGCCCTGCGAGCATCCATTTGCTCTCATGAACGCACACTATTGGGCAAATATTAACGGAGTAATACCAAGAAACTATCCGAAAACGATCCTAACCACCCCTTGGTTTTCCAGCGTTTTTGATGTTCTAGGAGCCTGTCCGAGTATTTGCCGGTGTTCCCGGATCCGCCCCTGGTCTCGCTCGGTCTTGGCCGTCTCGGCCCAGACCCAAACCTCCACGCACACTGTCCCCCTCAACTTACCGCGGCGCAGTTGCTGCGCCGCCAAATCTTCAGAAGATTGTGCGTCAGGCAGATCAGTTGCCACTCGGCCGAGACCTTCTCCAGGCCTCGCAGGAGCAACTGGCGGATGCCCCGCGCCGACTTGATCATGCCGAAGACCGGCTCGACGATCTGCTTGCGGGCCGCGTACAGCGCCTGGCCGGGCGCCGAACGGAGCTTGGCTCGCATCTTCTCCTCGACGCTCGCTTCGGCCGCGGGCGCTGCCGCCGCCGCCGCGGGCGCGGGGGGGCGGGCGCGGCGGTCGCCGCCGCCGTGGCCGGGACTGGGGCTTCGTGGTGCTTCTGGCGACCGAGGGCGATGTGCGGATCGAAGCCCATCTCCTCCAACGCGCCGACCGCTTTCACGCTGAAGTCGCCCGTATCGGCGGTGTTGGGAATCGGCCTCGGTGTGCCGTCGGCCGACCTCGGCCGCTCGATCCCCGCGGCCTTGAGATTGTCCAGGGCCGCGTGCGCCATGGGCACGGCCTGTTCCTTGTCATGGGCCGCGTTGGTCGCTTCACAGGCCACGATGATCTGGTCGGCGCCGTCGACCACCGCTTGAGCGTTGGACGAGTAGTCGACGCCCTTATTGCTCTGCTTCATGATCTTCGCTTCGGCATCGGTGAAGCTCGTTTGCACCTTGTCCTCGGGGGTGGGGTCGATCGGGGCAGGGGCTCTGCCCCGACGCTTGCGGCCTTCGGCGTCGCGCCGGGCTTGCTCGTCCTCGCGGTGGCGTTGTTCCTCGTCCGCCCGGGCTCGGGCCTCGGCTTCCAGTCGCGCCTTGGCCTCCTGGATCTTCGCCAACCGGGCCTCACGCCGCTTCAATTCCTCGGGCAGTTCATCGCCACGACGGCTGCCCAGGGCCGCGTCTTGCTCGGCGTCGAGTTGCTCGGCTTGCTTGAGCAGTTGCTCGATCTCCCCTTTGAGCCGTTCGATCTCCTTGGCCATGTATCCGTAACTCATCGCCTTGTGTCGCGAGGCGTTCGCTCCCATCTTGGTCCCGTCGGTGGAGAGAGTCCCCAGCTTGACCATGCCCATCTCGCCCGCCAGCCGCAACACCTCGAGGAAGAAGGGCCGAAACGCGGCCAGGTGGATCTTGCGAAAATCGCTGATCGTGCGGAAGTCGGGCGGATCGTTGCCGACAATCGCTCGAAACGCCAGGTTCCGTTCGCAGGCCGCCGCGATCTTCCGGCTGGAGCAGACGCCCACGGAGTAGGCGTAGACCAGGAGCGTGACCATCATGGTCACATCGAACGGCGGTTGGCCGCGGAGCTCGCGGGCGTAATGGTCGTGGAAGGGAGCGAGGTCGAGCTGCGGGATGAGATCGAGGAGGAAGAACACCAGGTCGTCTTTGGGCAGCCATCGCGCGGCGAGATCGGCTCTTGGCTCCCCTGCTCGGCGTCCCACGGGCGGTAGTTCTTGCGTCGATCGTCCATCACCTGGCTCCTGCGAAGCGTCACCGGGCCTTCGACAAGTGCGTGGAACCAGGATTGTGCCCGAATCAACCGCGCCTTTACAGATCGACGGCTTAATCACTGCCGGGGATACTCAGACACGCTCCTAGAAGGCGTTTTCGGAGAGTTTCTAAGCGTTCGCCCGGCCCTGGCTCTCCCGCTCCTGGGGCGGGGCGTTGCTCGGTGTCCGCGTCGACGCGGTCGGGTCGATCCGGCCGAAGATCATCCGGCCGGCGCTGGTTTGCAAGACGCTGGTTACCGTCAGTCGGATCGTCTCGCCTAGGTGGTAGGCGCCCTGCTCGGTCACGACCATCGTGCCGTCGTCGAGGTAGCCGACACCTTGGCCAGGCTCTTCGCCGCGTTTGATCAGCTTGACCGTTAGACCCTCGCCCGGCAGGACGATCGGCTTCATGGCGTTGGCCAGGTCGTTGAGGTTGATGACGTCCACCCCCTGGATCCGCGCAATCTTGTTGAGGTTGTAGTCGTTGGTGACGACCTTGCCCCCCAGATGCTTGGCGAGCACGACCAGGCGCTGATCGACCTCGCGGATGCCGGCCAGCTCGGGGATCTCGGTGTCATGGATCTTGATCTCGATGCCCGGCGATTGCTGGAGCCGATTGAGGATATCAAGCCCGCGCCGGCCCCGGTTCCGCCGGAGCTTGTCGGAACTGTCGGCAATCCCTTGCAGCTCCTGGAGCACGAACCGGGGCACGATCATCGGCTGGTCGATCACGTGCGTCTCGGCCACGTCGGCGATCCGGCCGTCGATCACCACCGAGGTGTCGAGGACCAGCGGCCGTGCGCCCTTGACCTCCTTGGAGAACTCGATGAACGGGATGATGAACCGGAAGTCATCCTTGGCCTGGAGGAGGGTACTGATGCAGATATAGCAGATGAAGATCATGAGCAGACCCGAGATCCCCTTGTGCACCTCGCGTCGGAGATAGAGTTCCAGCGTCGGCTCCAGCGCGTTCTGGACAAGGTTGCTGAGGATCACACCGACGATGATCCCGCAATAGATGGCGGAGATCGTCTGGATCCGCTTGCGGGGAGGCCACAGGTCGGCCACGACGAGTGCGAGGGCGGCGACCATCACGCCCAGGAACACCCCGTAGGCGAGATAGGGGTTGGTGCTCTCGGTCTCTCCCACGAGGCGCGCCATGCGGACGCCCAGGCCGGCCACGACCAGCACGAACACGGCCCGGATCACGATCAAGAGCATGGCCAGGAACCTTTCCGACCTCGCCGGGGCAGGGGGAGCCGACCAGCGGTCGGCCCGCAGGACGCTTCAGGGCTGCCGCTCGCCCTGACCGGCCAACTCCGCCACGAACCGGTCGTAAAACTCGTGTAAGCTCTCGACGATCACCTTGGTTTGGCCCAGGACGGGCATGAAGTTGGTGTCGCCGTCCCAGCGAGGGACGATATGCCAGTGGAGGTGCCCGGGCAGGCCCGCGCCCGCCGATTTCCCTTGATTCAGTCCGATATTATAGCCCTGCGGGCGGAGCATCCGGTCGAGCACCTCCACCATCCTACGGACGGTCTCGATCGGTTCGGTCAAGTCGGCCCCCGAAAGGGCACCGAGCGTCCCGCGATGGACCACCGGGGCGACGAGCAGATGGCCGTTATTGTACGGGAAGCGATTGAGGAACACGACCGAGTGCACCCCCCGCCAGACCAGGAAGCTCTCCCGATCGTCGTGGCCCGCAAGCCCTCGGCAGAGGAAGCATCCGAGATCGGTCTCAGCCTGGAGTGAGGCATCCCGGATGTATTGCGCGCGCCAGGGCGCCCAGAGCCGATCCATCACGCGGCCTCTCCGTCCAAATCGGCAACCGTTTCCCGGTTGGACCTAGGCTCCGAGGGCGCCCCGTGCCCCCGGTCAGTCAGGGCCTTTCGGGTGAAACGATGATACCACGGGGTTTTCGGCTTGTCGCGACCCCAGTTTCGATTCCGCGATTCCGGCGCAGGGAGGAGCCGCTACCGGAGCAGCCGACGATCCCAGAAGGGATACAGGCCGCGCCCAGGCCTGGACCACGACCTGGTCGCGGGATGAGTGCCAGCCCTCCCGAGGCCGAGATCACCGGCATCCAACGCCCGAACCAGGGGAACGCGTCTGCCGGATGACGTCGACCGTCGACGCCACATGCCCCGAAGACGAAGCGCAGGACCGCCAGCCCGGTCCACGTCCCGCACGCAAACATTCCCCCCAACCCTGACGCGAACGAGCCGAACAGCACCACCGCCCGCTCCCGCTGACACCACGATCACTGATGGAATTTGCAAAAACTTAGATAACAAAGGCTTGTATCAAGGTATTCGGCGTGAGCCGGTGTTTACGAACCGACGCATGCGCCAAAAAATAGACGATGTAACGTAACCGTTCAGTCCTCAATCCGGCACCGAGTATGCAAGAAAGGGCCAGATAATCGTCGACGACCTTGCAATTCCTGGCCACCTCAGTATCGTCGTCATACATGAGGGAGCCTCCCACGATCCCTGTGACCTTTTGTCCTGAGTGCGGTCAACTTCGGGCTGCTTTGGACGAGGCCCGGAAGCAGATCGCCGACCTCCAAGCTGAACTTCACGAATTGCGATCCCAATTAAACCGCAACTCCTCGAACTCCTCCTCGCCCCCTTCGGTAGACCCACCGGGGGCTCCCAAACCAGTCATCAAGACACCGACCGGACGCCAGCCAGGTGGGCAGCCGGGGCATCCTGGACATCATCGCCTTCGCCTTCCGCGAGAGCGGGTCAACAAGATCGTGCCGTATGTGCCCACGATCTGCGCCCGCTGCCAAACTTCCTTGCCCACCCAACCCGGGCCCGGCGACCCCGAGCCGACCTGGCATCAGGTCGCCGAACTCCCCGAACTGACGGCCGTCATCACCGAGCACCAAGGACACGCGCACACCTGCCCCTGCTGTGGCCACGTCAATCGGGGCGAGATTCCCCCGGAGATCCGCGCCCATGTCCTCGGGCCACGCTTGACCGCCGTGATGTCTTACTTCAGCGGCCGTCCTCACCTGGGCCGACGGGGTGTGGAAGAGGTCGTCGAAACCGTCTTCGAAGTGCCGACCTCTCTGGGCTCCGTCTCGGCGCTCGAAGTGGAGACGAGTGCCGCCTTGGCCAGTCCGTATCAAGAGGCTCAGACGGCGGTCCGTGAGGCCCCGGTGAAGAACACCGACGAGACGGGCTGGAGCGAGAAGGGACAGAAGCGTTGGCTCTGGACGGCGGCGACCGCGACAGTGGCCTTCTTCGTGATTCACCTGCGGCGCAACTTCGAGGGCCTTCAGGCCCTGTTGGGCGAGACGAGCACCGGCATCGTCTGTAGCGACCGCTGGGCGGCCTACAGCAAGCTGCCGCTGAAACTGCGTCAAATCTGCTGGGCCCACCTGAACCGCGACTTTCAGAAGCTCATCGAGCGAGGAGGACCCGCTGAAGCCCTTGGCCGGGTGGGACTGGAGGTCGTGGAATGTCTGTTCGCCGACTGGTGGGCGTTTCGCCGCGGCGAACTGGACCGAGCGGGCCTGCAAGCCCGGTTGGACCCGATGGCGCCGAACTCCAAGGCGTTTTGGAGCAGGGTTGCACCTGCGCGGATTCCAAGGCGGCGACCTTTTGCGCGAACCTCTGGGTGCTGTATCCGGCGTTGTGGTTGTTCGCGGCGATCGAGGGGGTCGAGCCCACGAACAACCATGCGGAACGGATCCTGCGCTTGGGCGTGCTGTGGCGGAAGAACGCTTTCGGTTGCCACAGTGCGGCGGGGTGCCAGTTCGTCGAGCGGATGCTGACCGTGGTCCAAACCCTGCGGTTGCAGAAACGTCCGGTGCTGGATTACCTGTATCGCGCAATCGTAGCTCATCGGTCCGGCCTTCCAGCCCCGCAATTACTGGGCCAAGCTGGGGACTGAACGGTTACGATGTAACTTCATGAATTCTCGGCGGTTGGAGACGGAAACTCGCCCCAGATGTGCGGAAAATGAGCCGAAGCCCTCCCGCCGGGGGAATCGCCGCTTGCGAAGGGGAGCGCACCACCCTTGCCCTCCCGCGTACTATGTTGTGGAGTAGTGAGTCGAACAATGGGCTTGACCTGTCCATGGGGTCTGTTATGATATTGCACCCTCGACATCAGACCTTCTCGGACTCGTCTCATGCCCCACACCATCGTTCACTAAGCTCTCAGAACTATCCGACATGGTGTGCCCCCGTTTTTTGGTTTTCGGCCAGCGGTCAACCCGTCCTGGAACGGCGGGTTGAGCAACCCCCAAACTAACGATCGAGATCAGAAGACACCCGCTCAAAGGGCGTTCCACCCTCTGAGTTCAGATGCGACTGCATTATGGAAAACCTTCGTAACGTCCGGAACATCGGGATTTCGGCTCACATCGACTCAGGCAAGACGACCCTCACCGAGCGGATCTTGTATTACGCCGGCCGGACCCACGTGATCAAGGAGGTCCGTGGCGAAGGGGCGGTGATGGACCACATGGACCTGGAGAGGGAGCGGGGGATCACGATCACCTCGGCCGCGACCACCGTCCAGTGGCAGGAAAAGAAGATCAACATCATCGACACGCCCGGCCACGTCGATTTCACGGTCGAGGTGGAGCGGTCGCTCCGCGTCCTGGATGGTGCCGTGCTCGTCCTCTGCGCGGTCGCCGGGGTGCAGTCGCAGTCGATCACCGTGGACCGGCAGATGAAGCGATACGCGGTCCCCCGGTTGGCGTTCATCAACAAGATGGACCGGACCGGCGCCAACCCGGCCAACGTGATCTCGCAACTGGAGAGCAAGCTCGGCCTGACGGCGGTGCCCCTCCAGTTGCCGATCGGCGCCGAGTCGAACTTCAAGGGCATCATCGACCTGATCAACCGTCAGGCGGTCTATTTCGACGGCGAGAAGGGCGAGAAGGTCCGCCGTGAGCCGGTCCCCGCCGACCGGGTCGAGGAGGTCGAGCGCGCCCGCCAAGGGATGCTCGAGGCGCTCTCGCTGGTCTCCGACGAGATCATGGTCCTGCTGCTCGAGGAGCAGGAGGTCCCGCTCGATCTGATCCACAAGACGATCCGCGAGGGGACGATCGCGCAGCAGCTCTGCCCGGTCCTGATCGGCTCGGCCTACAAGAACAAGGGCATACAGCTCTTGCTCGACGCGGTCAAAGACTACCTGCCGAGCCCGCTCGACCGCGAGATCTTCGCCAAGGATAACAACAACGGGATGGCCGAGGTTCCCCTGACCGCCGACCCCGACGCACCCCTGGTGGCGATGGCCTTCAAGCTCGTCGAGGAGCCGTTCGGCCAGGTCACCTTCATGCGGATCTATCAGGGGACGCTCAAGAAGGGCGAGTTCTACTCCAACGCGCGGCAGCGAAAGAAGACGCGAATCAGCCGGATCCTCCGCATCCACGCCGACCAGAAGGAGGACATCGACTTGGCGAGCGCCGGCGATATCGTCGCGGTCATGGGCCTGGAGTGCGCCACCGGCGACACGTACTGTGCCGAGGGGACGAACCTGTCGCTGGAGAGCATCTATGCCGCCGAGCCGGTCATCGACCTGTCGATCCTGCCGGCCAAGCGGGCCGACTATGACAAGCTCTCGAAGGCGCTGAACCGGTTCATGCGCGAGGACCCGACGTTCCGCGTCCATGTCGACCCGGAGACGGGCGAGACGATCATCTCGGGCATGGGCGAGCTGCACCTGGAGATTTACGTCGAGCGGATCCGCCGCGAGTACAAGGTCGAGTGCAGCGTCGGCGCCCCGAAGGTCAGCTACCGCGAGTCGCCGACCAAGGCGACGCCGTTCAACTACAAGCACAGGAAGCAGACCGGCGGCTCGGGGCAGTACGCGCACGTCATCGGCGTGATGGAGCCCTTGCCGCCCAACGCCCCCGAGCCGTTCGTCTTCGAGAACGAGGTGTCCGGCGGCCGGATCCCGAGCGAGTACATCCCCTCGGTCGAGAAGGGCTTCCGTGACTCGCTGCACAAGGGACCGGTCGCCGGCTACGAGGTCATCGGCGTCCAGATCGTCTTGCAAGATGGCTCGTACCACGACGTGGACTCTTCGGACATGGCCTTCCAGATCTGTGCCCGCGACTGTTTCCGGGAGACGTTCCGCAAGGCGCGAGCCGATCCTGCTCGAGCCGATCATGAAGGTCGAGGTCGAGACGCCGGTCGAATTCCAAGGCCCGGTCACCGGGGGAATCTCGTCGAAGCGTGGCGTGATCCTCGGCACGGAGAACCGCTCGGGGTTCGCAGTGATCGCGGCCGAGGTCCCGCTGGCGGAGATGTTCGGCTACTCGAACGACCTCCGGAGCATGACGCAGGGCAAGGGGAGCTTCAGCATGGAGTTTCTCAAGTACCAGAAGCTCCCCACCAAGTTCCAGGACGAGATCGTCAAGAAGGCGCAGACCGAGAAGGCCACCGCCAAGGCCTGAGTTGTCGGCCAGCGGGCCATGCTGCCCCCACCGGATCGTGCGAACGCCCCGCGCTGCCTGATGGGTCGGCGCGGGGCGTTCGGCGTCTTGGGGGCCGGTGATGTCGTGGTTCGCGGAGGCTCTCACCGACTGATTTTTTCGCGACTCTTCTCTTTCCCCCTCTCCTTTTCGGAGGGTGCGACTCGCGTGATTGCGTCTGATGGGGTGAGCTGGCGGGTGGAGTGCGCTGGAAATCCACTTTTGAAAAGTGCGCAGTCCTCGTGTAAGGTAGATTTTGATAAAGGATGAGAGGTCCTCGAGCTTCCATCGATCCTCTCGGAGTCGTGTCAGGGACTCGATGAGGAGTCGTCAGGAAACAAGTTGAACGAATCTATCAAACGAATCTATCAATGGAGGGCAACCGCGGGCGGCTGTTCTCTATCAAAAACATGAGCGATCCCCTATTTGGCAAAAAGACCCTGGTTCGATTTTCATCGAGCCTTGTCTCGGAGCGAGGTGAGACGATTCAACTGCCGTGTCGTGGGGCCGGGACATCTTGAGGAGATCTTCCCCTCCTCTGCCGCCCCTGGTTTCGCCCCGACGGCGATTCCCGCCCAATCCTCGGGCCTCCGGTCGAAGGGACTCCGAATGTCTCTGAAATGATCGGTTTCGGTTCCATCGCTCCGGGTCGGCGCCGGACTCGTAGAGATGAGGAAGGGTAAGCGCGATGGCGTATGCAGCGAGGGACTCGAAAATGGCTCGCACGACATCGGAGAGCGGAATGACGCACACCCATCGGGCACCGGAGCACGTGGCCGGGTTGAGTCGGAAGATCGAAGACCGGACGGCCCGGGTCGGGGTCATCGGCCTGGGATATGTTGGGCTCCCGCTGGTGGAGCTGTTCGCCGGCAAGGGGTTCTCTGTCCTGGGCCTGGATATCGACGCCACCAAGGTCGAGCGGCTTGCGGCGGGCCAGAGTTACATCGGGCACATTGCCTCGGAGCGGGTGGCGGCACTGCGCGACGGTGGCCGGTTCGCGGCCACGTCCGACTTCAGCCGCCTCGCCGAGGTCGACGCCGTGTTGATCTGTGTCCCGACCCCGCTGGGACCGCACCATGAGCCGGACCTATCGGCCGTCATCAACACCGGCCGGGCGATCGGCCAGTACCTCCGGCCGGGGCAGCTCGTGGTCCTGGAGAGCACTACCTATCCTGGGACGACGCGCGATGTGCTCCGCCCCGAGCTGGAGGCCGGCGGTTTCGTCGCCGGCTCTGACTTCTTCCTGGCCTACAGCCCCGAACGCGAGGACCCGGGCAACCCGAAGTTCTCCGCCGGCACGATCCCCAAGGTGGTCGGCGGCTGGGACGAGGCGAGCGGGGAACTGGCGCGGGCCTTGTATGGCTCGGTCGTGCCGCAGGTCATCCTCGTCTCCTCCTGCGAGGTGGCCGAGGCCTGCAAGATCCTCGAGAATACCTATCGCGCGGTCAACATCGCCCTGGTCAACGAACTCAAGCTCGTCTTCGATCGCATGGGGATCGACGTCTGGGAGGTGATCGACGCCGCCAAGACCAAGCCCTTCGGGTTCCAGGCCTTCTACCCGGGGCCGGGGCTGGGCGGCCACTGCATCCCCATCGACCCCTTCTACCTGACATGGGCCGCGCGGTCGGTACGGGCTGCACACCCGGTTCATCGAACTGGCTGGCGAGATTAACACGGCGATGCCGCATCACGTCATTGAACGCGTGATGACGGCGCTGAACGTCCGCGGCAAGCCGCTCAAGGGGAGCCGCGTGCTCGTTCTGGGGGCCGCCTACAAGCCCAACGTGGACGATTGTCGCGAGAGCCCCGCGGTCGAGCTGATGGAGCTGCTCCAGGATCGCGGGGCGGTCGTCTCGTACAGCGACCCGCACGTCCCGGTGCTGCCACCGCTCCGAGGGCACAGCATCCGGCTGGAGAGCGTGCCCCTGACCCCCGAGACCCTGGAGGCACAGGATTGCGTGCTGATCGCGACCGACCACGCCCACTTCGACTGGGACTTCATCGTGCGTTATTCGGACCTGGTGGTGGACACGCGGGGGGCCACCCGCGGAATCGCACGGGCCGGGGAGGGAAAGATTGTCGCGTCTTGATGGGCGCGACTCTTCCGTGAGCGGCGGCGGACGTCCCTCTCGATCGGCTTCCTGGCCGCAACGTGCGGGACGGGGAGGCGCGGGAATCTGACGGGCGAGGCTGCCGGGGATCGTCGCTGCCGAAGAGAGGTGGGAGGGGCAACGTTCTTCTGTCGCAAGGTGGATCGATGCGCGTTCTCATCACGGGAGGGGCGGGTTTCATCGGCTCTCATCTGGCCGATGCATATCTCGATCGCGGTGATAACGTCTCCATCCTGGACGACCTCTCGACGGGGAGCATCGACAACATCCGACACCTGAAGAACCATCCCCGATTCCATTACACGCTCGACAGCGTCCATCACCAGGCGGTCGTGGCGGAGTTGGTCGACCAGTGCGACGTGATCTTCCACCTGGCGGCCGCCGTCGGCGTCAAGCTGATCGTGGAGAGCCCGGTCCGGACGATCGAGACGAACGTGCACGGCACGGAGGTCGTCCTGGCGCAGGCCAACAAGAAGAAGAAAAACGTACTCATCGCCTCGACCTCCGAGGTCTACGGCCTGAGTAATCAGGTTCCATTCCGCGAGGACGGCAACCTGGTGATGGGGGCGACGACCAAGGGCGCTGGAGCTATGCCTGCTCGAAGGCCATCGACGAATTCCTCGCGCTGGCCTACTGGCGCGAGAAGAAGCTCCCGACCGTCATCGTGCGGCTCTTCAACACGGTCGGTCCGCGGCAGACCGGCCAGTATGGCATGGTGATCCCGACGTTCGTCAAGCAGGCGCTCGGGGGCCGGCCGATCACCGTCTTCGGCGACGGCTCGCAGACTCGCTGCTTCGCCCACGTCAGCGACGTGGTCGGCGCGCTGATCAAGTTGATGGACCACCCGGACGCGCTTGGCCAGGTGTTCAATATCGGGTCGAACGAGGAGGTGACGATCGCGGAGCTGGCCGAGAGGGTCAGGCTCTTGACCGACTCCCGCTCCGAGATCGTGTTCATCCCCTACGATCGAGCCTACGAAGAGGGCTTTGAAGACATGCCGCGGCGGGTCCCGGACATCTCGAAGATCACCGCGTATGTCGGCTTCCTCCCGGAGCAATCGCTCGACGCGATCCTCCAGAGCGTGATCGCGTATTTCAAGGATTCCTCGTCGGCGAGCCCTCGGCCGCGCACCAACGCCAACCCGTCCCTGACGTTGTCCGCCGAAGCCTGAGCACGGCGGGCTCGTCCGATCGACACGCCGTCCGCAAGGTCAGGCAAGGGGATCGAGCTCCCCGACCAAGCCCAACCCCTCCCCTCGCCGAAGGCCTGATCCGGCTCGCCCCCGGAGGATGACGTCGGAGTCGGTGGCTCGGGACCATGTACGGGATCGCGACAACTTTTCTCCACGCCTCGGGCATCGCGCGGGCGAATCTCCTGGCGCTGGAGACGGATCAGGCCGATGCGCATGTCTTCAACGTGGGAATGGGACGGCCGACGACTGACTTCAAAGACTCACGCTGAGTGGATCGTTCCACGAGTGGTGTCGAATCGAGAGAAGGCCGGGGCGAACTGTTTCGGGTCGCGGTGAGGTCCCGCGTCCGCCCTTGTCAGCTCGCGTGAAACCTGCGACGATCGAGCCGGCATCCGAATCATCAGGGGGATCGGGAGCGCGTCGGGGCCGTTCGATGCTGACTGTGTTGTGCGTCATCGGAACTCGGCCCGAGGCCATCAAGATGGCCCCTGTGATCAAGGTTCTGGACCGGCATCGCGACCGGGCGCGATCGCTGGTCTGCGTCACTGGCCAACATCGCGAGATGCTCGACCAGGTTCTCGATGTGTTCCGGATCGCTCCCGACTTCGACCTGGACCTGATGCGACCCGACCAGTCGCTCTCGGAGTTGACGGCGGTGCTGTTGCCGCGCTCGACGGAGTGGTCGGCCGGTGCCGGCCTGACTGGGTCCTGGCGCAGGGCGACACGACGACGGTCCTCGCTGCAGGGCTGGCGACTTCCTACCACCGGATCCAGTTCGGCCACGTCGAGGCCGGGCTGCGCACCGGCGACCACGACCGGCCGTTCCCTGAGGAGATCAACCGCTCGTTGGCCGACCGCCTGGCCGACCTCCTCTTCGCCCCGACCGAGTGGAGCCGGCAAACCTTGCGGGGCGAGGGGATCCCTGACGACCGGATCGTCGTCACGGGCAACACGGTCGTCGACGCGCTCCTCGAGGTTGCCGATCTCCCCTACGATTGGTCGGCCGGCCCCCTGGCAGCGCTGCCCTCGGGACGGCGGTTCGTGCTGATCACGGCGCACCGCCGCGAGAGCTTCGGAGGGCCGTTCCGCGAGATCTGCGCCGCGCTCCGCGAACTGGCCGAGACCTTCCGGGACGAGAGATACCACTTCGTTTACCCGGTCCACCTGAACCCGAACGTGCGCCGGCCCGCGCACGAGATCCTCAGGGGGCTCCCGAACCTGAGCCTGGTCGAGCCGCTCGACTATCTCTCACTGATCAACCTGCTGAAGCGCTCGGCGCTGATCCTGACGGACTCGGGAGGGCTCCAGGAAGAGGCCCCCGGCTTGCAGGTGCCGGTTCTGGTGCTCCGCGACACGACCGAGCGCCCCGAGGGCGTCGCGCTGGGCGCCGCCCGGCTCGTCGGGACGCGGTGCGCCCGGATCGTCGCCGAGGCGAGCCGCTACCTCCGTGATCCCTCGGCACTCGCCCCGCTGGCCAAGGGCGTCAATCCCTACGGTGACGGTCAGGCCGCCGAGCGGATCGTGGCCGCGCTCCTGGAGGCGCGGGGGATCTCCCCGGGCGGGAGCGTGAGCGACGGACGGCCACGACGCCAGTTTGGTAATCGACGTAACTCTTTGAAAATTTTGGCTTTACAGTCGTTTTTCCCTTGACAACCCAGGGCGCGATTCTATACTTAACCATAGCTTGGATAAGGAGTTGCGCCCGCCCTGCTTCACACCGTCGATGCCCGACAAAACCGCTTGTTCGATCCCTTCGACGGTGTCATCCCGCCCGTCGGGCGGCGGATCCTCGCCGACGGCTGGCAAGGCCTCTTGCGCCACGTTCTCCTCGAGCTCATGCCCGTCGCCGAGTTCGGACAACACTTCAGCGACTCCCTCGGCGCCCCCACCAAGGAGCTCGACTCCATGGCCGGGCTCGTCTTCCTCACCGACGTCTTCGGCTGGACCCCCCAGGAGGCCATCGAGGCCTCCATCGTCCGCTCCGACGTCCAGTACGCCTTGAATCTCGAGCCCGGCGCCGCAGTCTCGACCCGCACCGTCGAATGCTCCCAGAAGCTCTTTCGAGAGAATGACCTCGCCGCCCGCGTCTTCCTCGTCTCGGCTCGCTTCTGCGGGGGAAAAGGTCGTCTCTTCGCGCGGTCCTCGGCGCTCGAGCAGGAGGCCGACCCCGGCCGCGAGCAGGGATAAGAGGATTCCGCTGAACGGGAGGGGGATGGAGACGATATGGAGCAGGCCGGACGCGATGAGCCAGAGGCCCAGCAAGAGTATCCCGAGGTTCCTGTGTCGTTTGAAGATCGCCACGGGCCAGGCTCCCAGGTCATCACGGGTCAGTTGAGGATCGGAAGCGCCGACTTCTTCTTCGCCTGGTACGACTTCAGCGCGGGCGTGTCCTCGTGGAACCGCTCGACCTCCTCGAGGAGGGCCTGCACCATCTCGGATTCCTTGACGTGTCGGATCGGGACCCCCTTCTTGAAGATGACCCCCTTGCCCGCGCCGGCGGCGATGCCCAGGTCGGCTTCTTTGGCCTCGCCAAAGCCGTTGACCAGGCAGCCGAGGATGCTGATCCGGAGCGGGTTCTTGAGGTGGGCCATCTTGGCCTCGACCTCGGCCACGATCCGCTCCAGGTCGATGTCGAGCCGGCCGCAGGTCGGGCAGGCGACGACCTCGGGCCGGTTGACCCGGCGGTCACAGGCGCGGAGGATGTCGAACCCCGCGGCGATCTCGGGGACCGGGTCGCCCAGGAGCGAGACGCGGATCGTGTCGCCGATCCCCCGGAGCAGGATCGCGCCGATGCCCGCGGCGCTCTTCAGGGTGCCATATTCCTTCGAGCCTGCCTCGGTGATCCCGACGTGCGTCGGATAATCGCACGTGGCGGCGAAGAGGCTGTAGGTCTCGACGGCCGTCGGCACGTGGCTCGCCTTGAGCGAGATGATGATATCGCGATAGCCCAGCGCCTCGGCCGTCTCGATATGCCGCAGGGCGCTCTCGACCATCGCCTCGGGGCAGGGATAGCCGTACTTCTCGACCAGGTCCTTCTCCAGGCTCCCCGAGTTGACGCCGATCCGCATCGGGATGCCTTTGTCGCGGGCCTTGAGCACGACCTCCTGGAACCGCTCCGGGCCGCCGATGTTGCCGGGGTTGATCCGGATCTTGTCCACAGCCGGGCGGCCGTCGTCGGTCGTAGCCTCCAGGCAGGCCAGCGCCATCCGGTAATCGTAGTGGATGTCGGCGATCAGCGGAATCGTGATTCGCGCGGATCAGGCGGCAGGCCTCGACGTCCTCCTTCTTGGGGACCGTCACGCGGATCAACTCGCACCCCGCCTCCACGAGGCGATGGATCTGCTCGACCGTCGCCTCGACGTCGAACGTGTTGGTCGTCGTCATCGACTGGACCCAGATCGGGTTCTCACCGCCGACCACGCGACCACCCAGGACGACCTCCCGCGTCTTGTGCCGTTCCACCACCGTGCTGTAAGCCATTGCCGACGTCCTAGGTTGTTGTAAGGTCAAGCCCTTGCGTATTTTTCACGAAGCGCCCAAGCATGCCGTAATCGTAGCCGAGGGCGCCCAAGGGGTCAAGGTCGCCCGGAACTGGCCGGCCGCTGAACGTTTAAGATGAACAAACAGCACGGCATGGCCGACCGTGTCATGCTGTCGGAGCCGCTCCCTCAGGGACTCGTGGAATCCATTCGGGCGCAACTCCTCTTCGGTGAGAGAAGGCGATGCCACCGAGTCCAATTGCGTTCCACGACGTGCATCATCTCCACGACGTGCAGACGAACAGACGGGCGCCGAGATCACCCGCGAACAATCGCGTCGGGAGAGACGCGCGACGGGAGAGATCCGAGAAGTTCGTCGGATACAAGATGGTCCGGATCGGTATCAGGGGATTGTCGCTTGAAGCAGAGGGGGGATCATGGCGACGAGACATTCGGGGCCGGCCCCCTTGCACCCGGGCCGGCCCGTGCCGATCCGATCCGATCCGATCGGATTCACCATCCCGCGGTCTGAACGACCGCGATGGCGGTGTCGTCCTGCCGAGCAGGGGAAACTTCCTTCGGTCCCTCAGGCTCAAGATACGAATGGTCCGAGGAGACCAGTTCTTGCCGGAAGATCTTGACCGAATCGGGGGCCTGGATCCCGATCCGGACCTGATTGCCGCGGATGCCCACCACCGTGATGCGGATGTTCCCGTCGATGACGATCGTCTCGTTCAGCTTGCGGCTCAGGACCAACATCTTCCGTGACTCCCTTTAGTGTGATCGGGGGAGAAAAGACTCCCCCATGATGGATGTGGGTAAGATCAAAGCGGTTCAAGAGGACCGACCTTTCACCGAGGCGGCGTGATCGTGCCCGTTCGGAGCGCCGTCCGTCGGGGCGATGACTTCGAGATCGTTAATCATGGAGCGTGGATCCTCGATACTGCCCGCGATCACCTGGGCGATCTGCTTGAGGTAGTACGAGGGGACGCGGCCGCGGAGGTGGATCACCCCGTTTCGGACGTCGCATGAGATGGCGCAGCACCAGGTAACCGCACCGATGGAGCCGATTCTCGACCTCTTGGCCGATCGTCAGGTGAGGGGAGCTACCCGAGATCTCGTGTTTCGTGGGGACTATTAAGGGGGCGTCCATGAAGCCGACTCCAGGCATCTCGGGATGGATCAGACCATCACGACGCCTTGAGCGCGGCAGTCATTACCGCACATGTATTGACCGGGCCAGAGAGGGCCCCGGATGTCCGGTCATCGGACAGTGTAAGGAATGGCGCAAACAAAAAGCCCCATTGATGCGATGATTCGCACAATGGGGCCACCATAGCCAATATCTTTGCCCTTCATGAGCATTGATAATCTTATCCTAACAGGCCGGCGGGGGCCGGTCAAGACCATGATTTGGGGGAAATTCAATCAGTCCATTTCTCCGATCCTCCCGCCTCGGGACCCGGTTGCATCCTCACCACACCGGGGTGGGCGCGGCGCCCGTCGTGAACACGGGGCGAGAGCCCCATGGTCATGGCCGGAAACCGAATCGGCCACGGTCGAAATCCGACATGAGTCGGAAAATGAGGGATCGGTCGCTCCAGGTCTTCCGTTGCATCATTGGCTTGGTTACAATAATCGGGAATAAAGTTTGGATGGCTCACGAATGGGCCGTCCGGATCGGGTTTCGAGAGCCCACGCAACCGCATCCTGGCGGTCGTGGGTTTTTTTCGTTTTCGTGGGTTCGCGCGGTCTTGAGGAAGATCATGGTTGCCGACCGATTCCACGATCGCTATCGGGAGTTGCAGTCCTACGTGGGCTGGAGCGACGATGATGTTCGGCGCATCGTGGCTGCAGCCCGTCCGCTCGAGCCGCATCTCTCGGTCCTCATCGACGACTTCTACGCCGAGATCGAGCGCCACCCCAATGCCAGCAAGGTCATCACCGGGGGCGAGGCACAGATCCAGCGGCTCAAGGGGACGCTGCTTGCGTGGGTTCGCGACCTCCTCGGCGGGCGGTATGACAGCGCTTATGTCGATCGCCGATGGCGGGTCGGCTGGCGTCACGTCGAGATTGGCCTCGACCAGGTCTACACCAACGTGGCCCTGTCGCGGCTGCGGACGGGCCTGAGCCGCACCTTGCACGAGACCTGGGAGGGGGACGCGCGGGTTGCAGGAAACGATTCGCTCGCTCAATAAGCTGCTCGACCTCGATCTGGCGATCATCGAAGACTCCTACCAGTCGGTCTACTCCGCACGGCTCCAACAGACGGAACGGCTCGCCACGCTCGGCCAGGTCGCCGGCGGCGTGGCGCATGAGCTGCGCAACCCGCTGAACGTCATGAAGACCTCGGTCTACTACCTGATGAACGCGCTCAACCCGACCCCCGAGAAGAAAGCCGAGCACCTCAAGCGGATCGAGCGGCACATCGATCTGGCCGATAACGTGATCTCGGCGCTGTCGCGCTTCGCCAAGATGCCGGTGCCGAACCTGTGCCCCGTCCGGATCGCGACCTGCGTGCACGAGGCGCTGGAGATGAACGGCTCCGTCAAGGGGGTCGCGGTGGAACTCGCCTTCACGCCGGAGTTGTCGTCGGTGCTGGCCGACGGCGATCAGCTCCGGATCGTCTTCGTCAACCTGATTCGCAACGCTTGCGACGCCATGCCGGCGGGGGGGCGGCTGGCGATCGAGGGCCGGCAGACGGACGGGACCGTGGAGGTGGCCATCCGCGACGAGGGCGTCGGCATCCCGCCCGATAACCTCGCCCGGATCATGGAGCCCCTCTATTCGACCAAAGCCCGCGGGCTCGGACTGGGGCTCGCCATCGCACGGTCGATCCTCGAGAAGAATCAGGGCAGCCTGCACCTGACCAGCCAGGTCGGGTGCGGCAGCACGTTCACCGTGCGGCTGACCGCTGCGCCCGATGGCGAAGGGACCGGATCATGAAGTCGTCCGAACCCGCGATCCTCCTGGTCGATGACGACGTGGATATCTGTCGGAACATGCTGGACATCCTCACCGACCTGGGTTACCAGGTCGATGTCGCGCACGACGGCCCGGCGGCGCTGGAGCTGATCCGGCAGCGGCCTTACGAGGTCGCGCTGCTGGACCTGAAGATGCCAGGCATGGATGGCCTGACCCTCTATCGCGAGATCAAGAGGCTCCGCGCCGGGACGGTGGCCCTTCTGGTCACCGGATACGCCGCCGACACGAAGGTTGAAGAGGCGCTGTCGGCTGGGGCGTGGCAGGTTCTGGCCAAGCCCGTCGATTTCCCCAGGCTCCTCCGCCTGGTTGATGAGGCGATCGGGCAGCCCTTGGTCCTGGTCGTCGACGATGACCGCGACCTCTGCTCCAACCTCTGGGACCTGCTCCGCGACCGCGGCTATCGGGTCAGCCTGGCGCATGACGCAGCCGAGGCCGCCGAGCAGCTTAAGGATGCGTCGTACAAGGTCGTCCTGATCGACCTGAAGCTCCCGGTGGGCGATGGGAGCCGCGTCTTCCACCTGGTCCGGATGGCCAACCCGCAGGCCCGGACGGTTCTGATCACCGGCAACCGCGACGAGATGGACCAGCTCATCGAGCAGGTGCTGGCCGAGGGGGCCGACGCCGTCTGTTACAAGCCCTTCGACGTCCCGCAGCTCCTGACGGCCATCGAGCATCTGGCGCAATTGAGAGACGTCGACCGCGACGACGAAGCCGGGTGAGCCGCGATGGACTCCCTCACGCCCCTGGATATCCTGGTGATCGAAGACGACGCGGACGCGCTGGCGAACATGCGCGATATCCTCGAGTTGGACAATTGTCGCGTCACGTCGGCCATGACGGCCGCCGAGGCGCTCGACCGGAAGGACTGGTCACGGTTCACAGCGATCATCCTCGATCGCCAGCTCCCCGACTCCTCGGCCGACGTGCTCCTGCCGACGCTCCGGGCCGCGGCCCCCGAGGCGGCCGTGATCGTCGTGACCGGCTATTCTGACCTTCAAGGGGCGATCGCGGCGTTGCGCCAGGGGGCGGCCGACTACATCCTCAAGCCGCTCAACATTGAAGTCGCTGCGCGCAGCCTGACGCGGATCGCCGAACGGCGGCGGCTCGCCCTGGCCAAGGAGAGGAGCGAGGCCGCCTTCCGCCACCTCGTCGAGGCGGCCGAATGCATGATCGTGATCCTCCGTCCCGATCGCTCGATCCTCTATTTCAACTCCTACGCCGAGCGTCTAACCGGCTACTCCGCGCGGGAGGTCCAGGGGCGCGACTACTTCGCGCTGTTCATCCCCGAGGCGCACGACATTTCGGTTCGCGGGGCAGTCCACCGCGTCCTGGACGGTGAGAAGGTGCACGGCTTCGAGAACCCGATCGTCTGCCGCGATGGCTCGCGCCGCTGGATGGTCTGGAATTCCCGCCTCCTGATGGATTACGATGGGGGTCCGGCCGTGCTGGCCGTCGGTCAGGACATCACCGGCGTCAAAAAGGCGCAACAGCGCGCCCTCCAGACCGAGCGGCTGGCGGCCATCGGCCAGATGGTCGCCGGGCTGGCGCACGAGAGCCGCAATGCCCTGCAACGGAGCCAGGCGTGCCTGGAGATGCTCGCGCTGACCGTCAAGGACCGTCCTGAGGCCCTCGCCTTGATCGCGCGACTCCAGGCGGCTCAGGACCACCTCCACCATCTCTACGAGGACGTCCGCGGCTACGCCTCCCCGATCACGCTGGACCGCCGTCCCTGCAACCTACGAGAGGTCTGGCGAGAGGCCTGGTCGCACCTGGAATCCGCGCGCAGGGGCAAACACGCCATCCTCGAGGAGCAGATCGAGGGTGTGGAGCTCGGGTGCATGGCCGACCCATTCCGGCTGGGTCAGGTCTTCCGGAACATCCTGGAGAACGCCCTGGCCGCGTGCCGGCCGCCGGTCATCATCGAGGTCCGCGCCGAGGTGGCGCTCCTCGACGGCCAGCCCGGAGTCCGCGTCGCCCTCCTTGACAACGGACCGGGCCTCGGACCGGAGCAGCGGCAGAAAGTCTTCGACCCCTTCTATACCACCAAGGCCAAGGGGACCGGCCTGGGGATGGCCATCGCCAAGCGGATCGTCGAGGCCCACGGTGGCCAGATCGCGGTCGGCGAGTCCGTCGACCCCGGAGCAGTCTTCCTGATCAGCTTGCCCAGAGGTATGTCATGAGCCGTTCGTTACGAATCGCCGTCGCCGATGACGAACTGGATATGCGCGACTACTTCCAGCAGATCCTGCCGCTCCTGGGGCACGAGGTCATTGCCATCGCCCAGGACGGCCGGGAGCTGGTCGAGCAGTGCCGCTTGCTCCGGCCCGACTTGGTGATCACCGACATCAAGATGCCCGACATGGACGGCATCGACGCCGCTGCCCAGATCTACCGCAACGGCCCGGTCCCCGTCATCCTCGTGTCTGCCTACCACGACGCCGAGATCATCCGCCGCGCCGAGGCGGACCACATCCTGGCCTACCTCGTCAAGCCGATCAAGCAGTCCGACTTGGAGCCGGTGATCGCCATCGCCATGCGCCGCTTCGAGCAGTTCCAGGCATTACGCAAGGAGGCGGCCGATCTGAAACAGGCGCTGGAGGACCGCAAGGTGATCGAGAAGGCGAAGGGCCTCCTGATGAAGAAGGCGAGCCTGGACGAACACGACGCCTTCCGTCGGTTGCAACGGCTGGCCAGCGACAAGAACAAGAAACTGATCGATGTCGCCCAGATGATCCTGATGGCCGAGGAGGCGTTCAACACTCAGGGTCGGAGCTGAAATCTTCTTTCGGAGTGATGCCGATGTCCCTCGACGAGCCCATCTCTTCCCTCGGAGTGATGCCGATGTCCCTTGACGCGCCCAGGAGTCCCTCAGGACTCTCGCACCGATTCCAGGGTCGCACGTTGACCGTCACGCGCGGCAGCCCGCTGCCGCTCGGTGCCAGACCGACTCCCGACGGTATCAACTTCGTCCTGCTCAGCCGGCACGCGACCTCGGTCCATCTGCTCCTCTACGAGATCGAGAGCGAGGAGATCGCGGCCGAGATTCCGCTGGACCATCGGATGTACCGGACCGGGGATCATTGGCACGTCCGGATCCTGGGCCTACCGGATGCGTTCTGCTACGGATTCCGCGTCGATGGCCCGGACGAGGTCGGAAACCGGTTCGACCCCCGGATCGTCCTGCTCGACCCAACGGCCCGGGCCTTGTCGCACGGCCGACCCTGGGGCGGAGCCGATTATCGGACCAGGCGGAGCCTGATGAGCCCGTCGCTGGCCGCGTCGATGATCGATCAGCAAATCAGCCTAAACCCGAGAATCCCCCGGGAGGACACGATCCTCTACGAGCTACACGTCCGCGGCTTCACCATCGACCCGTCGTCCGGCGTGGGCCACCCCGGCACTTTCGCCGGGCTCGCCGAGAAGATCCCCTACCTGAAAGATTTGGGGGTGACAGCCGTCGAACTCCTCCCAGTCGATGAGTTTGACGAGAATGACTGCCCATTCGTCAATCCCCGAACAGGCGAGCGGCTGCACAACTTTTGGGGTTACAGCAACATCAGCTACGGGGCGCCGAAGGCGGCCTACGCGAGCGACCCGACGGGGACGGCCCCCTGGGACGAGTTCCGCCGGACGATCGACGCGTTCCACGCCGAAGGGATCGAAGTCGTCCTCGACGTGGTGTTCAATCACACGGCCGAGCAGGGCGAGGACGGTCCCACCTACAGTTTTCGGGGTCTGGACAACCGCTTGTACTACCTGCTCGACGACCATGGGCGTTACCTGAACTTCACCGGCTGCGGTAACACACTCAACACCAATCATCCAATCGTCCGCGGCATGTTGCTCTCCTGCCTGCGAAACCTGGTGGCCGAGGCCGGCGTTGATGGGTTCCGCTTCGACCTGGCCTCGGTCCTGGGGCGCGACCGCAAAGGGCACGTGATGGTCGAGCCCCCGGTCCTCGAACAGATCTCCGAGGACGCGCTGCTGGCCGACACGAAAATGATCGCCGAGCCCTGGGATGCCGCCGGGCTCTATCAGGTCAGCAACTTCCCCGGCGGGGCGCGCTGGTCGGTCTGGAACGGCCGCTACCGCGACGACGTCCGCCGCTTCTGGCAGGGTGAGCCCGGCATGACTTCGGCCCTGGCGACCCGGCTCTGCGGCAGTGATGACATCTATCTCGGCCGAGGCCCCCTGCACTCGATCAACTTCATCACCTGCCACGACGGCTTCACCCTGGCCGACCTGGTCTCCTACAACCAGAAGCACAACGAGGCCAACGGCGAGAGCAACCGCGACGGCCTTGACGATAACTCGAGCTGGAACTGTGGCGTCGAGGGGCCGACGGATGACCCCCTGGTCCTGGCGCTGCGGCGTCGCCAGGCCCGGAACCTAATCGCTACGCTGATGGTATCGCAGGGGATCCCAATGCTCCTGGCGGGCGACGAGTTTCTCCGCACTCAGCAGGGGAACAATAACGCCTGGTGCCAGGACAACGCGATTAGTTGGGTGGACTGGGGGTTGGCCGAGCGGAACGCCGACTTCTTTCGCTTCGTCCGGCACATGATCGCGCTCCGGCGCCGGCACCCAGTGCTGCGGCGGCGGACCTTTCTAACCGGAGCCCCCTCCGACGGTCAGCCCCCCGACATCGTCTGGCATGGCGTTGATCTCTGCCAGCCCGACTTCTCGCACGAGAGTCGTTCGCTGGCCTTCACCCTCGATGGCCGCCGTTCTGATCGCCTTGGCGTGGTCGATCAGGACCTCTACATCGCCATGAATTCCTACTGGGAGCCGCTCGCGTTCCGGATCCCCGCCTCCCCCTCTGGGCGGCCCTGGCGCCAGTCCGTCGACACCTCAAAAACGTCGCCCGAGGATGCCCTCGACCCGAACAAAGGGCCCATCCTCCCCATTTTTTTCACCTACAACGTCGAGGCCCGCTCGATGATCATCCTCGTCACCGAGGCATGATTTTCGATGGGAGGATGCATCGGGATATACCGTGGGGCCGCGACGCTTCCGGAGATCCATGAGTTGGAAGAAAATCGCGTCACCATCAAGGAGTCGGTGCCAGGCCGGGGCGGGAAACGACGACTCCTCGGACGATCGATCAGGGCGAGATTTTCGGCTGGCTGAGCATGTAGGGCCCGCGCGCTCGTGCCGCGCCCTCCGTGACGCAGACTGCCCGCTGGGCTCCAATATCCGGGATGCCTTTCCTTGACAGTCACGCGCGACGAGACGCTGAATCTATTGGCATTACTGAGAGTCAGGAAAGTAATGTCCGCGGGAGCGGGAGTTCCGAGGCATGGAACAAGTTCCGCAAGAATACTTGATCGTTTCGCTTCGCAGCCAACTCGGCGACCACGCGCTCGTCAAGTTCACGCACATCGTGCGGGGCGAAGTTGCTCAACCGCTCCCATTTCAACCCACTCCAAAGTGGTTCCACCGGGTTGAGCATCGCGGCCCACGGCGGCAGCCGTTCCAAGATCAGCCGATGGGCGAACTGGGTCTCCAACGCGCGGATTGGCTCCCCCTTGTGCATCGGGCCGCCGTCCCAGACGACCACGAATCGACCGGACAGGTCCCGCAACATCGCCTCGATGAAGGCGGTCCCATACCAGTTGTCGAAGTAGCCGTCGGCCAGCGTGTGGAAGTAAAGCCCCAAGTGATCCCGGCGGGGCGACAGCCCCACCGCCGCCGCGACCGAGACCTTTTGGCGGTGGGCGCCGCCCTGGGTAATCGCCGGGGTATGGCCCTTCAAAGACCAAGTGCGGCGGAGGAGCGGTCCCATCAGCAAGCCGCTCTCGTCGATCAGGGCGATGTGCGCTCCTTGTCGTCTGGCTTTTTTTTCAACGACCCGACACAGGGCTAGGGCGTGTGGACAAAACCTGGGTGAACTTCGTAAGGAGGGTATCAAAGCTCGCGTTTCCAGGCTGATCGAGCACTCAAGCATGTACCGTCATTCGATAACAAATGAACACTGGGTGCGGATCGCAGCACTCCTCCCCGGCCCAGCCGGCGACCCAGGCGTGACCGCCAAAGACAACCGTCTCTTCGTCGACGCCGTCCTCTGGATCGCCCAGACCGGGGCCCCCTGGCGTGACCTCCCCGAACGCTTCGGGAATTGGAATTCGGTCTGGAGGCGGTTCGATCGCTGGTCCGCCAAGGGCGTCTGGCTCCGGGTCTTCGAGGAGCTGAAGGACCCTGACTTGGAGTGGCTGAGCCTCGACAGCACCGTGATCCGGGCCCACCAGCACGCCGCCGGGGCGGTAAAAAAGGGGGGCGCCGACCAAGCCTTGGGACGCTCGCGCGGCGGCTTCTCGACCAAGCTGCACATCGCTGTAGACGGGTTGGGCAACCCTGTCGAGTTGATCCTGACCGGGGGACAAGAGGCCGACATCAATCAAGGCGCTGCATTGGTCAAAGGTCACGATGCTGATGCAGTGATCGCAGATAAGGGATATGACGGGGATAAGTTCGTTGCGACCATCGAGGCCAGCGGAGCGGCCGCGGTGATCCCGCCGAGGAAGAATCGGATTTTCAAGCGAGAGTATGACGAGCATCTTTATAAGGAGCGCCACCTGGCGGAGCGGTTCATCAACCGGATCAAGCAATACCGTCGGGTGGCGACACGGTATGAGAAGACGGCTCGGAACTTCCTGGGGTTCGTTCATGTGGCTGCAATCATGGTGTTATTGCTCTAGCCCAGATTTTGCATCCTGCCCAGATATTGTCCACACGCCCTAGAAACCCGACGAAAATCGAGATGCCGTATATTGTTGACAGGCCTACACTTACGTAAAATCTGTCAGCGCAAGTCCTTTCCTGGAAACAACTTGCAGCATCTTCAAAAAACCTCGGCATTCTAGCCGTTTGTCGGGCCGTTGTTTTTTTCAACGACCCGACACAGGGCTAGAAACCCGACGAAAATCGAGATGCCGTATGTTGTTGACAGGCCTACACTTACGGAAAATCTGTCAGCGCAAGTCCTTTCCTGGAAACAACTTGCAGCATCTTCAAAAAACCTCGGCATTCTAGCCGTTTGTCGGGCCGTTGTTTTTTTTTGATGCGCGGCCAGTCGGACTCCAGCCATGCGGCGATCACCTTCGGGTCGCGCTCTCGGGGGACGCGCTGCGGCTTCTGCGGGGTGAACCCCCGGTCCCGCAGCCATACGCTGAGATACCTCGGATGGAGTCGGATACCGAACTCCTCTTGGATCAGTTGACCTAACCGCGAGGCGGTCCATAACTCGGTCTCGAACCCATGCTCTCTCGGGCTGTCGGCCAACCAGCGCCGGACAATCTTCTCCTGAGTGAGGGTCAACTTGGGCGGGCGGCCCGAGACGGGCCGGCAGAGTAAACTCCGTCCTCCTCCTTCACGATACGCGGCGACCCAACGACGGACCGACCGTGGATCGACACCAAGGATCTCGGCGGCTTCCTCGGCGGTGTATCCCTCCAGGACGCGCTGGACGGCCAGCAAGCGACGGTGTTCATGTTCCTCGGGCGACCCTTTGTCTCTCATGCCTGCAAGTATACATGAGCGATACCCGGGCGGACATTACTTTCCTGACTCTCAGTAGGCACAAGATTTGCGGCCTATATCTTGATATCGGAAGGCCTTCGGAAGTCCCTCCCCTCGATGATACGAGAAGAGGCCATCCCATGAAACCGCGCATCGAATCCGCACGAGAGGAGTGTCACGTGCCGATCAGCGTTCCATTTCGACTCTTCTGGCTTCATTTTCCACCCGAGGTGTTCCCTCTGGGGTCGTCCGTCATCCATGTCGAGGACCGGCTCATTGATCGCTGCGTCCGAGGCACCACCGCCTCGGCCGCGGACCGTGCGTGATGATGAGGGCGATTTCATCGCGCCGCGACCGATCCCGGGTTCTCTGGGCGTTCAGCCCTTGACCTGGTCTTCGATCCATTGGCTGAAACAGGTCGCGCAGAGGAAAAAAACTCAACGACGCTTCACAGGGCTAGGATCTCGGCTCCTGCACGTGTAACCTCTTAGCTGGTCTGCCCGATCGACGGATCTCAGTGCCCCAGGGAGATCAGCGCGATGCCCTACGACTGGCCCGAGGATACCGACTTCGCCTTGTGGGAGCTCGACGTCACTGGATCGGGATTGCCCCGCTGCGGACGGATGATGCACGTCTGTGACCACCGCTATCGGCGCTTCCATACCCTTCAGGGGCCGGTCGAGTTGCTCTGCAGGCTCGACCGCTGCCCCGATCCCGACTGCCCCGGGCACCACCAAGACCAAGAGCCCCGAGACCGAAGTGACCATCGCCCTGCCCAAGTGGGCCATCGGCTGGGATGTCTTCTGTTGGATCGGTCATCGCCGCTGTTCGCGCCACTGGCGATCCCCCTGATCCGATCCGAACTCCGGGACGACTACGGGATCAAGCTCTCCGAAAACGCCATCGCCCAGTACATCCGACCGTACCAGGTCATGCTCGCGGCGCGGCAGCAAGACCCCGAGTCGCTCCGCCGGCACTACGCCGCGACGGCGGAGATCATCCTCTCGATCGACGGCCTCCAACCCGAGAAGGGGCACGAGACCCTCTACGTCGTCCGGGAGCTGACCGGGAAGCGGGTCTGGTTCGCCGAGCCGTTGCTCTCGGCCACCGCGGCCGAGGTCCGCCGCCTGATCGCCCAGGCCAGGGAGTGGGCCGAGTCCCTGGGCAAGCCGGTGGCCCTGTGGCTCTCCGACAAGCAGGACGCGTTCGTCACGGGGATCGCCGCGGAGTTCCCCGAGGTGCCCCATCGCTACTGCGACAACCACTTCCTCCGCGATCTGGCCCAGCCGGTCCTGGATGCGGACAGTCACGCCAAGGTCCAGATGCGCAAGAAGGTCCGCGGCCTGCGGACGATCGAACAGGCCGTGCTGGCGCGACCGAAGACGGAGACGAAGGACGACGGGCCGGACGATCCCGCGGTGACCGTCATGGCGACCGCGGGACCGGCGGAGAGGGCTCCCGCCGTGGTCGATCCCGTCGGCGGCGTGGTCCTCGACTATTGCGCGGCGGTGCGTGGGATCCTCAATGACGATCAAGGTGGCCCCCTGCATCCTCCCGGCTTGCGGATGGCCGAGGCCCTGAACGAGGTCCAGGAGTCGATCCAACGGAACTTGGACGCGAAAAAAGGGGGTTCGCAGAGGAGCAACTCGGCCGCCTGGCCGGATGCATCCAGGGGGGCCTGGACGAAGTCAAGGAACAGCAAGAGACAATCCGAGAATACGTCGAGGTGATCGCGGAGGTGGCCGCGACGCTCGAGCCCGGGACCGAGGACATCACCGAGCGGCAGGAGAAGTTCGAGGCGTTGATCGATCACTTCGAGGCGACCGAGGATCCGATCCGCCACGGGATGGCGACGGTGATGCTCAGCTTCCTCGCCGGGTTGTTCGTGGGCGAGGAGGAATATGAAGCGATCCGGGATAATCTCGATCTGGAGCGTTGGTTTCGCCTGCCCAAGAGCCACGAGCGTCGGATCCACGGTCGTCGCCACGCGGGGGTCCGGCTCGTCCAGACGGGCGCGACACTGGTGCCGGCGTTGGACGCGCACGCCGCGCACCCCGAGCCCTTTACGGTGGACGATCTGTTGCCGTATCGGGCGGCCCGCGAGCCGCCGAGCCAAACCGAGGCGTTGAAGCGGCGCAAGATCATGAGGAAGGCCCGCTCGAAGAAGCAACGGCCGGCCCTCCTTGCCGACCTGGAGCGGCGCTACCGGGAATTGCCGTCATCCTAGGGCGTGTGGACAATAGCTGGGAAAGCTGCGGTATTTGGGCTATATCAGTAGAACCATGATCGAAGCTACATGAATAAATGCAAGAAAGTTGCGTGCCGTCTTCTCATAACGGGTCGCTACACGACGGTATTGCTTGATCTTATTGATAAATCGCTCCGCTAGGTTTCGCTCTTTGTACAAATGCTTATCATAATCGCGCTTCACAGTCCGATTCTTCTTCGGTGGGATCACCGCCGCTGCTCCGCGCGCCTCGATCGCCGCCACGAACGGATCGCTGTCGTACGCCTTGTCCGCAATCACCGCCTTCAACTTGTTCTCATCGATCAGCGCCTCGGCCCCTGGGCTGGGGCCTGGGGTGTCGCGTCCTGGGGCCGCCTCCACCTTGTTCTCATCGATCAGCGCCTCGGCCTGCGTCACGTCGGCCACCTGGCCACCGGTCAGGAGGAACACGACGGGGTTGCCCAAGCCGTCGACGGCAAAGTGCAACTTGGTGCTGAATCCACCGCGGGACCGACCCAACGCCTGGTCGGCGCCCCCTTTTACCGCCCCGGCCGCATGCGGGTGCGCCCGGATCACGGTGCTGTCGAGGATCAGCCACTCCAAGTCGGGGTCCTTCAACGCCTCGAAGACCCGATGCCAGACGCCCTTGCGGGCCCACCGATCGAACCGCTTCCACACCGAATTCCAGGGGCCGAAGCGTTCGGGGAGGTCGCGCCAGGGGCGCCGGTTTTGGCGATCCAGAGGACGGCATTGACGAACATCCGGTTGTCCTTGGCAGTCACGCCCGGGTCACCCTCTTGGCCGGGGAGGAAGCCCTTGATCCGATCCCAGTGTTCATCCGTGATCTCGTGACGTCGCATGGTAACCCTCCCGGTAGGTCCAGAACCGTAAATCAGTTTGCCAACCTTACCCAAAATCCCTAGGATTTGTCCACACGCCCTAGGAGCCTGTCCGAGTATTTGCCGGTGTTCCCGGATCCGCCCCTGGTCTCGCTCGGTCTTGGCCGTCTCGGCCCAGACCCAAACCTCCGCGCACACTGTCCCCCTCAACTCACCGCGGCGCGGTTGCTGCGCCGCCAAATCTTCAGAAGATTGTGCGTCAGGCAGATCAGTTGCCACTCGGCCGAGACCTTCTCCAGGCCTCGCAGGAGCAACTGGCGGATGCCCCGCGCCGACTTGATCATGCCGAAGACCGGCTCGACGATCTGCTTGCGGGCCGCGTACAGCGCCTGGCCGGGCGCCGAACGGAGCTGGGCTCGCATCTTCTCCTCGACGCTCGCTTCGGCCGCGGGCGCTGCCGCCGCCGCCGCGGGCGCTGGGGGGGCGGGCGCGGCGGTCGCCGCCGCCGTGGCCGGGACTGGGGCTTCGTGGTGCTTCTGGCGACCGAGGGCGATGTGCGGATCGAAGCCCATCTCCTCCAACGCGCCGACCGCTTTCACGCTGAAGTCGCCCGTATCGGCGGTGTTGGGAATCGGCCTCGGTGTGCCGTCGGCCGACCTCGGCCGCTCGATCCCCGCGGCCTTGAGATTGTCCAGGGCCGCGTGCGCCATGGGCACGGCCTGTTCCTTGTCATGGGCCGCGTTGGTCGCTTCACAGGCCACGATGATCTGGTCGGCGCCGTCGACCACCGCTTGAGCGTTGGACGAGTAGTCGACGCCCTTATTGCTCTGCTTCATGATCTTCGCTTCGGCATCGGTGAAGCTCGTTTGCGCCTTGTCCTCGGGGGTGGGGTCGATCGGGGCAGGGGCTCTGCCCCGACGCTTGCGGCCTTCGGCGTTGCGCCGGGCTTGCTCGTCCTCGCGGTGGCGTTGTTCCTCGTCCGCCCGGGCTCGGGCCTCGGCTTCCAGTCGCGCCTTGGCCTCCTGGATCTTCGCCAACCGGGCCTCACGCCGCTTCAATTCCTCGGGCAGTTCATCGCCACGACGGCTGCCCAGGGCCGCGTCTTGCTCGGCGTCGAGTTGCTCGGCTTGCTTGAGCAGTTGCTCGATCTCCCCTTTGAGCCGTTCGATCTCCTTGGCCATGGATCCGGAACTCATCGCCTTGTGTCGCGAGGCGTTCGCTCCCATCTTGGTCCCGTCGGTGGAGAGAGTCCCCAGCTTGACCATGCCCATCTCGCCCGCCAGCCGCAACACCTCGAGGAAGAAGGGCCGAAACGCGGCCAGGTGGATCTTGCGAAAATCGCTGATCGTGCGGAAGTCGGGCGGATCGTTGCCGACAATCGCTCGAAACGCCAGGTTCCGTTCGCAGGCCGCCGCGATCTTCCGGCTGGAGCAGACGCCCACGGAGTAGGCGTAGACCAGGAGCGTGACCATCCTGGTCACATCGAACGGCGGTTGGCCGCGGAGCTCGCGGGCGTAATGGTCGTGGAAGGGAGCGAGGTCGAGCTGCGGGATGAGATCGAGGAGGAAGAACACCAGGTCGTCTTTGGGCAGCGCGTTGCGCGGCGAGATCGGCTCTTGGCTCCCCTGCTCGGCGTCCCACGGGCGATAGTTCTTGCGTCGATCGTCCCTCACCTGGCTCCTGCGCAGCGTCACCGGGCCTTCGACAAGTGCGTGGAACCAGGATTGTGCCCGAATCAACCGCGCCTTTACAGATCGACGGCTTAATCACTGCCGGGGATACTCAGACACGCTCCTAGGCCGTGTAGACAATTTCTGGGCAAGCTGCGTCGATTTGGGCTACCGCAACAGGACCATGATCGATGCCACATGAACAAATCCCAGGAAGTTCCGAGCCGTCTTCTCGTACCGGGTCGCGACCCGCCGGTACTGCTTGATCAGGTTGATGAACCACTCGACCTTCTTACGTTCCTTGTACAAATGCTTGTCATAATCACGCGGCACCTTCCGGTTCTTCTTCGACGGGATCACCGCCTCGGCCCCTTGCTTCTGCGATCGTCCGCACGACCGCGTCGCTGTCATACGCCTTGTCGACGATGTACGCCTCCGCCTCGTGCCCCTCGATCAACGGCTCGGCTTGCGTGACGTCGGCCTCCTGGCCCGCCGTCAGGATGAACTCGACCGGGTTGCCCAGGGCGTCGACGACGATGTGGATCTTGGTGCTGAATCCGCCTCGGGAACGGCCCAAGGCCTGGTCGGCGCCCCCTTTTTTGCCGCCCCGGCCGCATGCTGGTGCGCCCGGACCACGGTGCTGTCGATGATCATCCATTCCAGGTCGGGGTCTTGCAGCGCCTCGAAGACCCGCTTCCAGACCCCCTTCGCGGCCCAGCGATCGAACCGCTTCCAGACCGAGCCCCACGGGCCGAATCGCTCGGGCAGGTCGCGCCAGGGGGCCCCGGTCTTGGCGATCCAGAGGACGGCGTTGACGAACAGGCGGTTGTCCTTGGCCGTCACGCCGGGGTCGCCGGCTGGCCGGGAAGGAGGTCTTTGATGCGTTCCCAGTGCTCATCGGTGATCTCGTGGCGACGCATGGGGAGCACTCCCGGCTGACAAGAGGCGAGAAAGCTTCGCCTATCCTGCTCAAAACCCCCAGGATTTGTCTACACGGCCTAGCTCTGTTTGAGGATCGTTGTAAAAAAAGGGGGTGCCGACCAAGCCTTGGGACGCTCTGCGCGGCGGCTTCTCGACCAAGCTGCACATCGCTGTAGACGGGTTGGGCAACCCTGTCGAGTTGATCCTGACCGGGGGACAAGAGGCCGACATCAATCAGGGCGCTGCATTAGTTAAAGGTCACGATGCTGATGCAGTGATCGCAGATAAGGGATATGACGGGGATAAGTTCGTTGCGACCATCGAGGCCAGCGGGAGCGGCCGCGGTGATCCCGCCGAGGAAGAATCGGATTTTCAAGCGAGAGTATGACGTGCATCTTTATAAGGATGCGCCACCTGGCGAGCGTTCATCAACCGGATCAAACAATACCGTCGGGTGGCGACACGGTATGAGAAGACGGCTCGGAACTTCCTGGGGTTCGTTCATGTGGCTGCAATCATGGTGTTATTGCTCTAGCCCAGATTTTGCATCCTGCCCAGATATTGTCCACACACCCTAGCACCCCCCAAATTTGCTTTTCCAACACCCCCCAAACCTGCGTTGAATTCCGCCGGCGTTTCGCAATCCTCCTGGTCGTGGTCCTGGTCCTGGTCGGCTGCTTCGTATACACCACGACCGTCACGCATGAGGAGGCGGCATCGGAGGCCAAGGATGCCAGGTGCACGACGGGGCGATCGCCGACTCCACCGAGGCCATCCGGCTCGACCCCAAGGACGCCGTCGCCTTCAACAACCGTGGCAACGCCTGGTACGGCCGCAAGGACTACGACGGGGGCGATCGCCGACTACGACGAAGCCATCAGGCTCGACCCCAAGAACGCCATGGCGTACTACAACCGGGGCGCCCCTGGTACGCTAAAGGGGAATACGACCGGGCGATCGCCGACTC
>CAWDND010000057.1:0-41340 GCA_963803395.1 uncultured Planctomycetaceae bacterium | reverse complement strand
CAACGATCTCTCGCGTTTCTCCGAATCGGCGCTCAGGAGGGGCGCACGCCCTTCCTTGGGCAGATCGTCGCCAGGCGCATTCCGAGCACTTCGGCCGCAGCGCGGCGCAGACCGTTCGGCCATGCGCGATCAAACGATGGCTCAGCTCCACCCAATGCTTGCGCGGGACGATCCGGAGAAGCTCGCGCTCGATGACCGCCGGGTCGGTGCTGGAGGTCAGGCCCAGTCGAAAGGCCAGGCGCTTCACGTGAGTATCGACGACGATCCCCGAGGCGATCGCGAAGGCGGTGCCGAGCACGACGTTCGCGGTCTTGCGGCCGACCCCCGGCAGGGCGGTCAGGGCGTCGAGGTCACGGGGGACCTCCCCCCCATGCCGCTCGACGACCTGCTTGGCCATCGCCACCAGGTTCCTCGCCTTGGCCCGGAAGAAACCGGTCGGGTGAATCAGCGCCTCGAGTTCGGCCAAGTCGGCCTCGGCCAGGGTGCGGACGTCGGAATAGCGGGCGAACAACGCGGGCGTCACCTGGTTGACCCGCGCGTCGGTACACTGGGCGGAGAGGATTGTCGCGACCAGCAACTCATAGGCGTCGCGAAACTTCAGGCCACACTCGACCGTCGGATAGAGTCCTGCCAGTTGGCGGACCACCCGCTTCGCCTGGAGCGCGGGGTCGGAACTCGGCTGCTTCGCCCTCGGCATCCCGACCGGCCCTCGAGTCAAACCCTGGGAATGTGTGATCGTAGCGAGGCGACCCCAGTTGTCAACCTCGCGCACCTTGCCGGTCGGGGTCTCGGATCTACAATACCGTCTCTTCCTCATCCTCCTCCAAAATCCTCATGACTTTTCCACCTTGCGGGCGGCCACGGGTCGCAGCTCGTGGTCGCGGAGCAGGTCCTTCCAGGCCTTCAGCCCCGGTCCCAAAGGCTTGTCGGGATCGTAGTTGAGTTCATCGCGGCCCGTCAGCGACCGGAGGTTGTCGAGGGCCAGCTCGCGGACGCCGACGTCTTCGTTCGAGAGTTGCTGGACGAGGTTGGTGTAGGTCTCGTCCTCGCGGGCCTCCGTTGAGGTGTACCCGATGAGGAGCTTCTCGACGGGAGCGGCCAGGTCGGGGCCGTAGCTGTTCCAGAGCTGCTCGCGCAGGTCCTGGAGCGCGTCGGGGCCTTGGGCCAGGAAGGCGCGGAGGACGTTGATGGCGGCCTTGCGCCGCGGGGGATGATCCGGCGTGCTCAAGATGGGCACGATCATCGAGATGTCACCCGCCGGGCGGAGCGCCGCGATCGCCAGCCGGCTCACGTCCTTCTGCTCGTCGTCCATCGCCTCGGCCAGGTTGGCGATGACGGGACGCTCGGGCCGGAAGTACTTGGCAAACTGCTCGCCGATCTGCTGATCGAGCGGCGTGGGCTTCGTCTCGGTAACCCAGGAGGGGGCGGGCTTGGCACCCTTGTTGACCCAGGAGCCCGCCTGGAGGGTAATCGCGCCGGGGCCAGCGAGGGTCTCCTTGACGCTGCCGGCGGCCAGCGCGACCTCGCCCTCCGGCGCGAAGACGACCAGGTCGGAGGACGCAGCGGTCGACGAGCCGGTCTCGCGGCGGTTGACCCGTTCTAGACCGACCGCCACGTTGGCCGGGGGCGTGACCTCGAAGCGCCGGCCGGACAACTGGATCGCGAAGGGCGCGGCGGGCAAGGTGCCGTGCAGGACCACGCGACCCTGGACCAGGTTCAGGCGGGCCGCCTGCATCGGCTGCGCCGCGAGGACCCAGACCTCGGTCTCGCCGACCAGGTCCACCCGCGCCCCTCCGAGGACGAGCGTCGAGCGGAACGGTTCCAGGCTCAGGAGGCGGTCCTGGTCCTTCAGGGGCGTTTCCGTCGTCAGTTGCTCCCACTGGCGCTGGTTGGGATTGTACCGGAGCAGGATGCCCGACGGCTTCTCCACCACGCCGACCACCCCGGAGGGCAGCTCGGACTGGGGTGGGGCGGGCTTCGCGGCTTCGCCGGCCGCGGCGACCGCCTTCTCAGACGCGCCCGGCTCGGTCGGGGTCCCCCCGGCGAGCCTGGGGAAAGGCTGCTCGGCCTCCTTCTTGAGCGGGAGCTTCTCCACCGCCGGCGCGGCCGGACCGGCGCCCTTCGCGGCGGCCTCCATGTTGTCCCCCGGATTGCTCCGCGGACCGGACCGAGCGGGATCGGTTGACCCGGCTGGGACAGACTCAAATAAGCCGACCAGATAAGCACCACGATCATCGCCACGACGGCGGCGGCCGGCCCGAACCGCTCGATCCACGGCCGGCGCGGCGGCACGGGGGTCTCCCAAGGCTGGAGCGGTTCCGAGGTCGGCGCGGCCGAGGTCGCCGGCGCGGCCTCCCTGGGCACGACCGCCTCGCGACCCTTGATCAGGTGGTACATCCGTCGTCGCGCTTCGTCGGGGACCTTCGCCTTCTGGCCGATCAGGCTCAGGATCTGGTGCGTGCTGGCCACCTCGGCCAAGTTCACGTCGGAGGTCAAGCACAGCTTCTCGTACTCGGCCACCTGTTCGGGTGGCAGCTCGCTGTCGAGATAGCTGGCCACCACGTTGGGATCGACCGCGTCGGGGCCGGTCGGACCCGGGACCGCCAGCCGGCGCTGCCGCAGCACCCGGTGGACCCGATCCACAAGCTCTTTGGCGAATTCGCTCTCCGACACCTGCTTGCCAATCTGCCGGACCTCGGAAGGCGGCAGCGTGTCGTCAAGCCAGGCGAGCAGTGTCCTCAAGGTCAAGCGCATCGTTTCGGTCCCTTCTTTGGTTTGGCGGCCCACGCGGTCCATCCCGAGCGTCGTCGTTCGTAGCCTCCATGGGTATGAGTGCGATCTCGCGCGCCGATCCGTCAGCCGCACGTCGCGATTGTCGAACTTTCCGAGATTTCTCAGCGATCTCCACCGGCAGATGGGTTCCGCGGGTTGACTTCAACCCGTGGGCAACGGCTCAGGCTGCAAGTTCTGAGGTTGACACTTCTTCGGGCAGCTTCAGTTCTTCCGGGGACCGTTGCGGCAACTCTCCCATGTCGGAGCGGGGCAACTCCGAAACCAGACCTCAGATTGCCCTTTTGAGCCGATGCCGCACAATAATGCTGTGAGGTGCTCAGGACAATGTCGCAAGGACGCCCGGAGACGAGATCGCCGAGGTCGTGGAGAGTTCGTTGGAACTTGCGGTCGCGGGAGGAATTAAAGTCACAGCGAGGTCAGGGCCGCCGCCTGAAGTTGCGGCTGCGTTTACGGATTTTGGGCTTTGGCAGAGCCTCGATGCGGGTGATTCCCTCGGGTGGATCGGGCAGGGATTCTCCGGGACCTGGGCCAGGCACGGTGTGGTACTCCCGCAAGGGCATTCCTTCCGGAGAATTGCGAGGATTCCCAGATTTGTTCGTTCCTAATTCCGGTAGAGGAGAGGTCCGATGATGGCCACCAAGCTCTGCCCCTATTGTGCGGAGGAGATCCAGGCGGAAGCCATCAAGTGCAAGCATTGCGGGAGCTGGCTCACGGCCGCGGGCGGGCCCGACCTCCCGCCGACCACCTGGGGTCTCGGTTCCACTGGCGCGCCGAGGCTGGTGCGCCCTTCGTCAAACCGGATGCTCGCCGGGGTCTGCGCCGCGATCGGGAACTCTCTGGGTATGGACCCGACGCTCGTGCGCATTCTCTTCGCACTCGGGTCCTTCTTCACGGCCATCGTGCCCGGGCTCCTCATCTACATCATCCTGGCCTTCGTCATCCCCTCCGATGACACCGGCCCGGTTTGAGAGCCGTCCCCGCGGGCGCGTGGGATGACCCGAGCTCGGGACTCCAAGGATTTGCGACACCGCTTCACCACTCATGGTCTATTATTATTGGCGTAGAATTTGCCAAATTTTCCCGATTTGACGTCTCCGACAGAAATCTGCCGGCCCTAGTTTTTGGCGTAACTCTTTGAAATTCCTGACCTTACGGTCGCTTTTTCCTTGACAACCCTCGGCGCATTCTATACTTAACTAGAGCTTGGATAAGGAGTTGCGCTCGCCATGATCTATTCCGTCGATCCCCGACAAAACCGCCTCTTCGACCCCTTCGACGGGGTCATACCCCCGTCGGGCGGCGGATCATCGCCGACGGCTGGCAGGGCGTCTTTCGCCACGTCCTCCTCGAACTCATGCCCGTCGCCGAGCTCGCCCAACACTTCAGCGACTCCCTCGGCGCCCCCACCAAGGAGCTCTACTCCCTGGCCGCGCTCGTCTTCCTCGCCGACTTCTTCGGCTGGACCGCCCAAGAGGCCGCCGAGCTACATCTTCGCACCGATGTCCAGTACGCCTTGAACCTCGAGCCCGGCGCCGCGGTCTCCGTGCGCACCGTCGAACGCTACCAGAAGCTGTTCCGAGAGGACCACCTCGCCGCGCGCGTCTTCGAGGAGGTCACTACCCGCCTCATCAAGCGCTCGATCTCGATGTCTCCCGACAGCGGCTCGACTCGACCCATGTCTTCAGCCACATGGCCAGCTTCGGACGCACCAAACTCATGGCCGTGGCGATCAAGCGGTTCTTGACCCAGCTCAAGCGGCACGACCTCGACGCTTACGCCGCACTGCCCGAGGACCTCCGCCGGCGCACGGCCGGCCAGGCGGCTCTTCGCCGACGCCAAGGACACCGAAGCCCGCGCCCGCTGCCGCCAGCAGGCCGCCGAGGACCTCTGCTTCGTCATCGACCGCTTCGCCGCGCGCGGCGACCTCGCCAACCGTTCGACCTCTAAAGCTCTGATCACGATCTTCGATCAGCAGTGCGAGCTGAGCGGCGGCAAGATCGTCGTCAAGGCGCAGACCGGCGGCGACTGCGTCCAGAATCCGTCCGACCCCGACGCCACCTACGACGGCAAGAAAGGTCCCGGCTATCAGGTGCAGATCGCCGAGACCTGCGTGCCGGACAATGACGTGCAACTGCTCACCGCGGCGCTGCCGCAACCGCCTGCGCGTCCGACGCCCAGGCGGTCACGCCCATGCTCGACCAATTGGAGAACGCCGGGAGGCTTCCCGACGAACTCCTGGCCGACACGCTCTACACCGGCGATGAGAACGTTCAGGCCGCCGCCCGCGGGGCGTCGATCTGGTCGGTCCGGTCCCCGGCCGCGCGCGGCGGCCGACCCCGCGACGCTGACGGTCGACGACTTCGCCCTCGACGAGCGGACTGGCACAATCGACGCCTGCCCCGCGGGCCACCGGCCGACGTCGTGTGCACGACACGGCGACGGCGACGACGCGGGTCGAGATGCCTGAGTCGGCGTGCGCGAGTGCCCGTTCCGGCGGCAATGTCCGATCAAGCAAACACGTGATGGCAAGTTCGTTTTGGAATTCACGGACAAGACGCGGCTGCGGCGGCGTGTGGAAGAGGAGACCGACGTGTTCGCGGAGCGGTACTGCGCCGCGATCGGGGATCGAGTCGACCAATAGTGGCTGAAGAACCGCCTGGACCTGGGCGTCTAGTGTGCGCGGTCTGAAGGGTGTGTCGCGGGTGGTTCTGCACAAGCTGGCGGTTGGAACGTGCTGCGGGCGTCGGCGTCGCAGAAGCTGAAGAGCTGGTGGCCTCCCGAGTGGCGGAAACCCTCGGGAGAGGCGCTGTGGAGGACCCGGAGGCTTTTTTCATCGTTGGGGACGCCTTGTGGGCCGACCAGTCCGCGTTTTCTGCCGCGTCGTGCCGCCGGACCAACGTTCCGAGCGCCTGCTGGCGGCTTGAACGAATTCAGGAACACCGCACGAGCTGAGTTCTGTCGGTGACGTCCGATTTCACATGACTGAATTGGCGAACACCGCCCTCGAGGTCCCATGCCCAGGATCACGAATTTGCTGCCCGGCTCACCCGAACGGCTCGGGCCAACCATCACGTCCGAAGGGATCAACTTTGCCATTCAATCGGCAGGGGCGACGCGGGTCGAGTTGCTCCTGTTCGACAACATCGCCGACCGGCGGCCGAGTCAGATCATTCCGCTGTCGCCCGAGACGAACCGGACGGTAGTGGACGAGACGAATCAGGTCGTCATCTGGCACATCTTCGTTGAGGGTCTGCCGAACGAAACGCTCTATAACTTCCGCGCGGATGGGCCCTACAACCCTGCCTCCAACGGCACCCGGTTCAACGCCGTGAAGACGCTGCTCGACCCCTATGCGCCGGCGATCACGGGTGACTTCTACTGGCAGTCGGGCGACGCGCTAGGCTACAACAACACCGATCCCGATAAGTCCGATCGCCACCTCCGTCCCAGCGCGATCGACAACCTCACCGGCGCCCCGCGATGCGTGGCCTACCAGAGCAACTTCGACTGGGAGGGGGACCGGCACCCCGACATCCCGATCGAGGAGTCGATCATCTACGAGGTCAACGTCCGCGGTTTCACCCGGCATCATTCCTCCGAGAGCGACCTGGCGGGGACCTACCGCGGCTTCATCGAGAAGATCCCGCATCTGAAGGATCTGGGTATCACGGCCGTCGAGTTGCTGCCGGTCATGGAATTCGACCAGTTCGACGGCCCGTTTCGCGACCCGATGACCGGCGAGCGGCTGGCCAACGCCTGGGGCTATAACACGGTCGCGTTCTTCGCTCCCGAGTCGCGCTATAGCTATTTCGGCAAGCTCGGCGCCCAGATCGACGAGTTCAAGATGCTGGTCCGCGAGCTGCACAAGAATAACATCGAGGTGATCCTCGACGTTGTCTTCAACCACACCCGCGAGGGGAACCACTTCGGTCCGACGGTCAGCTTCAAGGGGCTCGACAACAACCTCTATTACATGCTCGAGCCCGGCCAACGCGAATATTACAACGATTTCACCGGTTGCGGCAACACGCTCAACTGCAACCATCCGGTGGTCCGCCGGTTCATCCTCGACTGCCTCCGCTTTTGGGTCACCGAGATGCACGTCGACGGCTTCCGCTTCGACCTGGCGGCCGTCTTTGCGATCGACGTGGACCAGAAGGAGAAGGGCAAGACGCCGCTGATCCACGAGATCGAGACCGACCCGGTCCTGTCGCGGATCAAGCTGATCGCCGAGCCCTGGAGCATCCGCCAGTACCTGCTCGGCTCGTTCTCCGACCGCCGCTGGGCCGAGTGGAACGGCAAGTTCCGCGACGCGGTTCGCAAGTTCGTCAAGGGTGACCTCGGGATGACAGGCGAGCTGGCCTCGCGGATCGCCGGCTCCTACGACCTGTTCGCCCCCAAGCCCGATTCGGAGCGGTCGCCGTTCCACAGCATCAACTTCGTGGCCTGCCACGACGGTTTTACCCTCAACGACCTCGTCTCGTTCAACGACAAGCACAACGAGCGCAACGGCGAGGGCAACCGCGACGGCGCCAACGACAACCATAGCTGGAACTGCGGCTACGAGGGCTTCGTCGAGTTCTCCGACCTGCCCGACGAGGAGAAGGAGGCGATCGAGGCCCTCCGCCGCCAGCAGATCAAGAACTTCCTGACGATCCTGTTCCTCTCGCAGGGCACGCCGATGCTCCTCTACGGCGACGAGATGCGCCGGACATCCGAAGGGGACAACAACACCGTCTTCCAGGACAACTCGCTCAACTGGATCAACTGGGAGAACACCAAGCGGCACGACGAGATCCTCCGGTTCACTCAGTTGATCATTGCGTTCCGCAAGCGGCACCAGATCGTCCGCCGCTGGCGGTACATGACTGCCGACGAAGCGGAGACGCCGGTCCTGCGCAACATCACCTGGCACGGTGTGAAGCCCAAGCAGGCCGATTTCTCGGGGACCTCGCGGTTCCTCGCCTGGTGCCTGGAGGCGTTCCAGACCGATCAGCGCTCGGACGTCCCCATCTACGTCGCCTCGAACGCCTTCTGGGAGCCACTGACCGTCGAGCTGCCCGATCACGACGGCGGTCACTGGTATCGGATTGCCGACACCTCGCTGCCGAGCGGCGAGGACATCGTCCCCCAGGAGCAGGCCTTCTTCCTGCCCGAGCCAACCTACACGGTCCGCCCGCACTCGACGATCGTCTTGGTGGCACGCTGAGGGGTTGGAACCCGATTCCCCCTGGCGCGGCATGCGGGGTCTTGCCGTACACCGTCTTTGGGTGCCATTCCCACGTCTACGTGGGCATGTCTTCATGCCGCGAAGATCCCAGACATGCCCACGCCAAGAAGGCGTGGGCATGGCGTCCATATCCGGCGTCGATCAGCGTCCCGCGCAGGCCGAATTGGTGGCCTTTCGCCTCGGTCTCCACGGCGGAGATCGAGGTCCGCGCCGTGATGTAGAGGGTCTTCGATCCTTGCCACCGAAGGCGGCGTTGGACGGGTTCTCCGGGACTCGGATCAGGCCGAGTGTCTTGCCGGCCGGGGTGACGACCTGCATCGCCTTCAGGGTAGGCACCGCCAGGTCGAGGGTTCCCTCGGTGTTGATGGCCAGGCCGTCGCCGCCGCGAGACGGGTCGGTCTCGGCCTGATCCAGCCGAGCGAGCACCCAGCCGCTGCAGACCTTGCCCAGCGACTCGACGGAGAGGCCCAGACGTCGGGAGATTCCGAGAGCACCACGTCGAGTGTCGTCTCGTCCGGGGAGAAGATCACGCCGTTGGGCCGGGGTAGGTCGTCGACAATCTGCGACACACGTCTTTCGGCCGAGAGGTCATCTGACGCTCAACGCGTCTCCGAGTCCTCGACCGTCACCCCCGTAGCCACTCGTCGACGGACCCGGGGTAAACGCGGCGCGACCGCGGATCCTCCGCCCTGCTCGTCCTCTGTCCGCCCTCCGAACACCCCACACGAAGGTGGCGTAATCCTTGACCCGTCCGAGAGAGACCGGATGGGATACCCCGAAAGTCTCTGATTTGACACGTGCCTGTTGATGATCTTCATTTCCTATGTCGAGGAAATCCAATTCATCCTCTTTGCCGACGAACAGAGCACACGCCGATGTCGAAGTTAGCCCGTTATTGGGCTGAAAGCGCGAATTCTGTGCACGTTTTTCCTAACCCCTTGATCTCATTCTCGTTGTGGATCGGTTCAACCAGCCAGCCACACACCTAGCATGGGCGAGTGTCACCACCAATTATGGTGAGATCCGTTTCTTCTGGGGGATTACAAGGGGCGTTGCTCCTTGCCTAGACCTACCCGATCGGGACAAATCGCCGGATGGTCGTCTCGATCGACTGGAGCGTGAGACGTGTCGAAAGTCGCTGGATGGCGCGATCCGGCCGTTGAGGGATAGTGTGCTCCGAGAGCAGCGCGATCGCGGTAAAGACGAAAAGGGAGCCGCCATTCCCCGACAGGAGTGGTGAATCCTTCTTTCCGCACATCTCGCCGCCAATTTCCGTGAATTTCAGAACCACCTGCTTCGAGCGGGATCAACTTCAGTGGGCCCTTGTTTTCCCCAGGATTTCTCGCGGTTTTCTGCCCAAACGCGGGTGATCGCTCTTGACACAATTGCCTCATACCGCGCATGAAAGAGAATGTCAATGCTCAACTGCCTGGCGCATGAAAGGAACGGACCGACGGCCCTTTGACGCGAGCGAATGGTCGGCTCGGCAAGCGACCACGGATTTCGGAGGCAATGACGTAAGGCAAGGACAACTCACCGATTGAGTCGTCCCGGAAATTCGGAGAAATTCATCCCCAGATGTGCGGAAAGTAGGTTGTACCACATTCAGGCCCAAACCCAACATTCATGTCATCAACCGCAAAGTAGCTGAATGTTCTGCCCAGCATAGACTTGCGAGCGGACTGGGTCGAACCTCGACACCCCAGTGAACCAATGCTGATTTCGCCTTTCGGTTTGGCATACGAAATCACCCCGGATTCGTGCCCTTTCCTGGCTCTGGTGACCCTTTTTGAGCGATCTCATTTCGCCTTTCGGCCATCTTGCGAACTGTGGAGTCGCTAATTTGCGGCTCGTGTCACGATTGTTGACACTGGTGGCGAAATCCCGTCAGCGGCCGATAGGCCGGAGTCTGGGCAAGATGGGTACCCTTGTGAAGGGGAAACCCGCCAGCAGACGAATTCGCCACCAGTGTCATTGTTGGGTTTGGGCTCAATACCCCGGTGGGACCCCTGAGACGTGTCGCGTCGTGAGGGGTGGTCCCCTCCTGTCCCCAGGGACGGCGGCCTTCCCCGTAGAGCAACCGGGTGGCTCCCACATCGGGTTGTTTCGGGGCTTGCACGGCGTTCACTCGCATTGCGGCCTGCCTGCTCGCCGAGCCGCCGGAGGCAGCCCGTGGTCTCGAAGGCTTCGACGGCTTCGTCACCTCCGCCGCCGCTCCGATAGCTACCGGATGGAGCGACCAGTGATCCGGGCGGGATTTGCACCCGCTGAAGCTCCGAGCCTTTTCACGGCGCACTACTACGGGAACCCCGTGCTCGACGTCATGCTCATCGCCGCCGCCCAGGTCGCTGCGGAGGCGGCGGGCCGTTGGGCCGAGGCGATGAGGCCCACCTCGGCCCCTGCGCCGTCCCCCGGAGGCGAGCCGGACACGACCGGCGGGTCTTGGGGCACCGACGCCGCGTCCGAGTCCTGTACCGGCGGCGCCGACCAGGGGAGCTGGTGACGGGGTCCCGCTCGCAGTGCGTCGTGAAAAGGCTCGGATCTCTCGCCGCGTCGTGGGCCAGTGGCAGTGACACCCCTCGGGAGTCGGTCGGGGTTGCAGGGGCTCGCCCCAGCGCTCAGGAAAACGCGCCTGCGCCCTCGGCCTTGCCGACCGCCGACAGCGGCTCGGCGATCTCCTCGAGCGAGGTCCGCTCGGCCTTGACTCCGAACAGCGCCACGACCACCACGGTCAACATCAACAGTGCCGCCGCGAACAGGTTCCCATAGAAGAGGTAGACCCGCGAGCCGGTGTCGATCAGGCGGCCGAACAGCCACGAGGCCACCGGCCCGCCGATCCCGGTGCCGACCGCGTAGAACAGGGCGATCGCCATGCCGCGCAGCTCCAGGGGGAAGATCTCGCTGACGGTCAGGTAGGCCGAGCTCGCGGCGGTCGAGGCGAAGAAGAAGATCAGGCCCCAGACCAGGGTCTGGGTCGTGGCACTCAGCAGCCCGTGCGTGAACAGGAAGCCCGAGGCGGCCAGGAGCACGGCGGAGATCGCGTACGTCCCGGCGATCATCGGCTTGCGGCCCCACGAGTCGAACAGGTGTCCCAGCAGCAGCGGCCCCAGGAAGTTGCCGAGGGCGAAGGGGAGCAGGTACAGGCCCACGTCGTGGGCGGGGACCGTGTAGAAATTCGTCAGGATCAGCGCGAAGGTGAAGGAGACGCCGTTGTAGAGGAACGCCTGCGAGATGATCAACATCAGGCCGAGCACCGTGCGCGTCGGGTATTTCCGGAGCATGGTCCGGGCGATCGTGCCGAAGCCGACCGGCCCGTGCGGCCGGATCGCAATCGTCCGCTCGGCCGGCTCGAGCCGGTGCCCGGACCCCTCGATCGCCCGCTCGAGCGCGCCGACGACGCGCTCGGCTTCCTCCACGTGGCCGCGGGTCATCAGCCAGCGCGGGCTCTCGGGGACGGAATGCCGAAAGAAGATGATGATCAGGCCCAGCACGGCGCCAATGGCGAACCCGACCCGCCAGCCGATCCCCAGCGGCAGCCAGCGCGGGTCGAGGAGCACGACGGTCACCAGCGAGCCGAGCGCGGCCCCCACCCAGAAGGTGCCGTTGATCGCCAGGTCGACCCAGCCGCGCACCCGCGCGGGGATCAGCTCGTCGATGGCCGAGTTGATCGCCGCATATTCGCCGCCGATCCCGGCGCCGGTGAAGAAGCGGAAGGCGGCGAAGCTCCAGAAGTCCCAGGAGAAGGCCGTCAGGAAGGCGGCCACCAGGTAGACGCCGAGCGTGATCGTGAAGAGCTTCTTACGGCCCAGGAGGTCGGTGAGATACCCGAAGACCAGCGCCGAGGACCGCGCCGACCAGGTACGCCGTGTTGAGCAGCCCGATCTGAGCGGCCCTGAAGTGCAGGGTCTCGGGCCTCTCGAGCACGCCGCTGATGGCGCCGACCAGCGTCACCTCCAGCCCGTCGATGATCCAGGTGATCCCCAGCGTGATGACGACCAGCCAGTGCCAGCGGCTCCAGGGCAGGCGGTCCATGCGGGCGGGGATGTTCGTCGTGATGAATCGCCGCTCGGTCGGGGCTACAGTTGACATCATTCCAACCCTCGATGCCTCTTCGGACCCTCTCACCCGACGTGGTGCCGATCCCGATCCGGCACCACTCCGTTCCCATGCGCCTCCGCCTCGCCTGGATGGCCCCCATCCTCGCCGTCCGGCCGGGCCGTGTCGACCAGCTCGACGCGCCGGCGGGGGAGGAAGCGGCCTCCGTCCAGGCCTTGGATGAAGGTGACCAGGCGCTCGCACACCGGGCAATGGAGGTCCCAGGACCCCGCCGGGTCGCGGCCGCTGCACAGGGCGCGGAGCACGCTCGTCTCCCGCTCGCACTCGATCACCTGGAGGATCGGCGGCACCTCCCTGTCCCACAGGTCGGTGCTTTCCAGGATCGACTGAGTCGGTCGCCTTCCGGATAGACAGCGTGATACTTCAAACATCTGGAATTTGTGGGTCAGGAGCGTCTCCATCTCGCCCCTGTGTACTGTGGACAGGTCGTCCAGGCACCCATCAATGGCCGCTCGGAACTGCCCGAAGTCCTCGTAGTAGGTGGAGTCCAGCGACTGCTTGCGGACGAACCGCCACAGTCGCTCGATCAGGTTCAGGTTGGGCGAGTACCCGGGCAGGTACAACAGTTCGATCCCCAGCGACTCAGCCAGTCCTTGCACCAACGCGCACTTCTGGTACCGCGCGTTGTCCAACACCAGCGTGATCGGCAATCCCACAGCGGCCTCCGCCACCGCCCGTAACAGCGCACAGACCGACTCGGCGTTGATGTAGCCGTCGTTGGTCACGCGGACCATCCGGTGCGTCACCGCGTCGAGCGCCCCCAACACGTTGTACCGCTTGCGGCCCGAGGCCGCCCGCACGAACAGCCGCGCCGCGCACCACAGGAATCCCACGAACGGCGCGAAGACGAAGTGAGCGGCGTCCACGAAATAGACCTGTCTCCGGCCCCGGCGGGCCTGCTTCAGCCGTGGCTCCAGCTCCTCCCGCAGGAAGACGGCCTGGTCCCGGGCGTGCTCTTCGACCGTCTTCTTGGGGGGCACGGGGATGGCCCCGGTCTTGCGCCAGCGCAGCCCCAAGCGGTCCTTGAGGAAGTGGCGCACCTGGGTGAGGCCACGGCGGACACCGGTCTGTTGCTCGATGACGGCTTGAGCCTGTTTCGCCGAGCGCGGCGGGTGCTCCAGAAAGTACTCCTCCAGGGAGTCCCGGTGCTCGGCCAGGGCGCTTTGGGGCGGATGCCCCCGACAGCAGCGGAGGCGCGACAGGCCGCCTTCAAGGTATTCCTCGAGGTAGCGCTGGACGGTGCGCCGGGAGACGTCGGCGTAGGCGGCGATCGCGTCGTGGCCCAGGCCATGGCTCTTGAGCCAGAGGACCTCCATCTTGCGCTGCACTCGGGGGTCGGGGTGATGGTACCGGTCGGTACGGCGCGATTGTGTCCAAGGATCACGTCTGAAATTGATTTTAGGCCCGGCGACGTGCGGTGTCTTCCGGACCGTCCGGCCCGGAATCCGGGTGGAATCCGGACCGAGCGGGACTTCCCAGTGGGACCTCAGGATTTCCACACACGCCGGGTCGCGATCGGATGTGCGAATCTCCAACCCACTCCAACAGTGACGTCGGACCGCGGCCGGCACGTCCGGGAAGGTGGCCTGGGCCTTCGGATACCGGGCCGACGTGTGGATGGCCAGCGGATGCTCCTGAGGCAACGCCCGGCCGATCAGCGCCGCCACCGTGTCGGGGCCGAACAGGCAGGGCGTCTCCCGCTCAATCGCCAGGTCGGACCATTGCCGTTGCGTCTCGACCCCCAGGTGCACCCGCGATCCCTCGACGGTGACCGCGATCGGCCAGCGCTTGATGACTTCGGCCAGGATCGTCTCCGCATCGTCCTCCGGTCGCGTTGCGGAGCTGCACCGCGGCCCCGACGCGCCCTTCGGATCCCGGCTGAGCACCCACCGGATCGGCAGCGGGGTCGTGCCGTTGTGGGACCACAGCGCCGTCCCGGTGGCGAACTCCAGCGTCCGCTCGGGCCCGTCGTACCGCCGCACGGTCACGGCATGCCCGACGGTCTTCGGGTCGGCCCGCACCGCGGCGAGCTCGGGCAGGCGTCGCCCGACGAGTCGCGGGCGGCCGATCGTCCCCGGCCTCCGCGGCGGAGGGGGCGCGACCAAGCGGGCATCGAGCCGCAGCGGGGCGATCAGGCGCACCCGGCGCCGGCGGCACGACAACCCCGGCGCGATGCCGCTGTACGCCTGGTCGCCGACGACGGGTAGTCGGGGCGGGCCCCCACCGGAGTCGCGTCACGCCCCAGAGACGGCCCCGGACGCATGTACCTCTCATTGCGCCGAGGGATTCCCCGAGTTGAGTCCCTGTCACCAACCGAGGCACATCGGATCCAATTCAGCTCGAACCTTCCCTATATCCCAAAGGAAGAGCCCGCCATCGGACGTCCCGACGGCCAACTGCTTGCGGCTCTTGTCCGGGTTCCAGCTCAACGACCAGACGATACCGAGTTCCTCCGGCAGTCTGAACAGGAGCTCCCCGGTCTGTATATCCCAGACCTCGGCCGCCAAGCCCGACTGCACCGCCAACCAAGCACCGTCCGGGCTCAACGAGAGTACGGACCCACCGACCTCCTTAGTCCGCCGGATGGGACTGGGAGGTTTCTCCTGTCCGTTCTCCGGATCCATGATCCTGATACTCCCCTTATGATCGACAAATACGAGCTGCTTCCCTCCGGGGAGGAATACGACGCTGAGGACGCCATCATCGAGCTGGGGAGAACGGAGCGGTATCGGTTTCTTCTTCTTGAAGTCCCACAGGTAGAGGTTGATCGGGGCATCTTCGCTCCTTGCTCTCCGCCCCGGCCCAGGCCAGCTGTCCGCTTCGCTCATCGAACCAGAGCCCTTTAACAAGGGGCGGCACTTCCTCAGGGTGCGGCTCTTCATCTCAGACGACGATTCGTGACCCCCCAAATCTTCAACCCGGATTCGCCGCCCGCGGCGAAATACCGTCCATCCCTGCTGAAGCCGACCGTCCAGATCTTCTCTCACCGCAGCGAACCCTCGATGGGCCTGCCTAGACGCCGCCATCCCTTAACGCGTTCGGCACTGACATCCCAGATCTGGATGGCGCCGGCCCAATCCCCGATGGCGAGCATCTTCCCATCCGGGCTGAAGGCGACGGTCTGGCCGTAACCTTCCAGGGGGTGCGAATGCTGTCATCTCTCTCCGTGAGAGTTTGAGGGGCACTCCTTTGACCGGATCCCAGACTCTGACCGTCCTGTCTTTGCTGACGGAGACCAGCCACTTTCCGTCGGGGCTGAAGGCGACGCCGGGGACGCCTTGGGTGTGACCGGCCAGGGTGGTCTTTTCATCGGCGCGGTCTAGGTCCCAGAGGCGGATCGACTGGGGACCGGCCACGACGAGCGTCCGTCCGCCCCTGTCGATGTGCCCGACGATTGATGCGACAGCGGTGATGACCGGACCTTTCTCGCTCCTGGTAAGCTTGTGGGGGGGCCACAAGCTCTCGAGTTGCTTCCTGAGATCTTCGATTTGCCGGGCCTGTCCCGTCCGCCTCTTCTCATCAGTGTCCACGACCCTCTGGCCATCACCGTCGAAAATGCGGAAGTGTAGCTCATTTTTCACAGCGGCCACGATGATCAGATTCTTGCCCTCTTTCGGGATGTCCTTTACGTCGTTCAGCGAGGACATCAATCCTAGGTCACACCACCCCCGAACATCGCAGCCTGCACCGGGCCTCGATGCTTCAGGTTGGCGACCCTCCGGCGGGTCGAGACGCTCCAGAGTCGCACCTCTTGCGCTGGGCACAGGTATACGCCAGGAGCTGGCTGTCCGGGCTGAACTCGGCGAAGTCCGATTGGTCTCCACCGAGGGTGAAGTAGGGACGATAATCCTTGTGTAGAACCTTCGGCCACCATCGTACCGCTTGCTCAGTTCGTCTATCAGCCATTTCGCCAGAGGGAGCCGTGCAAGAACCTTTGGCCACCTACTTACTGGCCGATCGAGAATCTCGAAGACGGCGATACCCTCGGAACAGACGGCCAGGAACTTGCCGTCTGGGCTGAAGGCGGCCCCGCGCACTTCGCCGGAGTGGGATTCCACCACTCCCTCTTCGGGGCCGAGGGACCCTTTGGAAGTCCTCCACCCTCCAGATCGAGACGCGGTGCTCGGTCCCCTCGCGGTATCCCGCCGCCAGGCGCAGGTTGCCTCTGGCGTTGAACGCAAGGCATGTCAACTGCCTACTACCAGGAAGACACTTGGGATTCTCGAATCTCGGGTCTGGTACCGACAGGTCGCACATCCAGATCGTCGATGATTTCCTTTTGCCGACGGCGAGATACTTCCCGTTGGGGGTGATCGCGGCACAGAGGTGATCATCGTCATCGAGGTCCAAGGAAGCCCCCCGGCCGCCCTTCGGAGGGCCTTGACCGCCCGATTCCCACACCCAGATCGTCCCGTTACACCCCGCGCAGATTAGCTGTCTCCCAGTAGTTGTCAGGGCAGCACGGTTCTTGCGGGGACAAGGTCGGCAATCGCGGTAGTAGAGCGGGGACCTAGGGTCGTTCTGATAGCCCAGCACGGCGATCGTCCCGTCAGCCATCCCGATCGCGTATTGACCCACTTCCGGATGGACGGCGACCGTCTTGACGTGGTGGGATCGAACTTTGATCGAGCACGGGCTTTTTCCGATCATCGAGGTCGATCGACACCGGCCTGAAGCCGGAGAAATTCCCCATGCACCCTACCACCACCTCCCGGAGCTTCAACGGGTCCATCGAATACATATTCATATTTTGTTCTTTTATTAATGATAATAGTTTTTCTTGTATTTTCATTCGCTTTTGCGTGGCACATCTGCTCCGCCCTCGCTATAACTTGGTTCGCCCGCTCGGTCTCAGCTTTCGCCCGCTCGGTCTCAGCTTTCGCCCGCTCGGTCTCAGCTTGGAAAAAGAGCAAAACGAGGAAGCCCATGAGCGTGAACACAATCAGCAGCCATCTGTTCAGGGACCGGATACGGCGCCGCTGCTCCTCCGCCAGTCGCCGCTGCTCCTCCGCCAGTCGCCGCTGCTCCTCCGCCAGTCGCCGCTGCTCCTCCTCCGCCAGTCGCCGCTGCTCCTCCGCCAGTCGCCGCTGCTCCTCCGCCAGTTGCCGCTGCTCCTCCTCCAGTTGCTGGACGCTGGCATTGAGGAATTCGTCCTCCTCAGGGCTGAGGTCATCGGTGTGTTTCTCCGCCCACTCGCGCCACGGCCAGGCGGGTGCCCTGGAACAGAAAGCTCGCGTCGCCGGCGTGTCCCTTCCACTCGCGGGCGGCGTCGGTGAGCTGGCGGTGGATCCGCAGGCCGTCCCGGTCCGCGTCGATCCATTGGCGGAGTTTGGGCCAACCCTGGATCAGAGCCTCGTGGGCCACCTCGACAGAGACTTTGCCCGTTGTCTTCGGCTCGGCCTCGATCGTGATCAGGCGAGCGTCGGCCAGGCGGAGGACGACGGCTTTCGCGGCCACGGGGTCGGCACCGACCGAGACCAGTTCGCCGAACGAGGTTCGGCGCTTGGTGTCCTCGACGCCCTCGCCGGGCTGGGTCAGCCGGAGGAAGATCCGGCGGCAGAGGTCGCGCTGGGTGGTATCGAAATAACCGAGAACGTCGTCGGCTCGATTCTTGATAGCCCCCTGGAGTTTGCCGATCGCCGTGTAGGCCGCGACGGTCAGCCGCCGCTTTTCGCGCCGCCCCAGTCCGCGCCGCCCCCACAGCTCCGTCAGGGTGAACTGGAGCAGGGGCAGGGACCCCGGCTGGCCCGCGACGTCCTGAAGCAGCATCTCGATCAGCCCCGGATCGAATTCGCCGCCGGCCGACAGGGCGGGCTGCTCGATGGCCCGGCGGAGCTCGTCCTCGGTCATGGGGCCGACCAGCTCCTGGTGGCCCGCCAAGGCGGTGCGCAGGGCGGGATCGGGATAGGAGTGCATCTGCCGTAGAAGTCGGCCCGGAGCGTCAGCACGATGATCGTCTGGCCGTCGGGGTCGGTGGCGGCGTAGAGCAGGTTGTCGATCAAGACCTTGCGCTCGGCGTCGACCTCGCAGAGGGTGAAAACCTCCTCGAACTGATCGACGAGGACCACCAGCTGGCGTGTGGGCGCGGCGTCGCCGAGGAATTGCCGGGTGAACAGGTGCAGCGACTTCTCGTCGTTGCCGAACTCCTGGATGTTGAGGAGCTTGCGCGTATCCTGGATCAGGGAGGCCCCGCCCGGCAGCCCCGCCAGCGCGACAGCCAGGCTCTCGGCCGGGTGATAGCCCGGCCGGAGGATCACGATGCGCCACTGGTTGCTGTCATCGATCCCGCCTCGCCGCAGCGCGGGGACCAGGCCGGCCCGCGCGAGCGAGGACTTGCCGCAGCCCGTGGGGCCGATGATCGCCAGGAACCGATTCTCCCGGCCGGGGCGCGGCGCGGGCCGCAGCGCGTCCAGTAGCCTCTTGGTCAGCGCCTCGCGGCCGAAAAAGAACCGGGAATGCGCCTCGTCGAAGAACTCCAGGCCGCGGTACGGGCATTGCCCGATGCTCAAACGTTCCAGGGGCTTCCGAATGACATCGAGTCCGGGCCCGGTGGGACTTTCGGCCCACCGCACGAGCTTGGCAGCCTTCTCGGGGATGGTGCCTTCCCAACCGACTTGACGGGACGCGTCGGGGATGGATGCCACGATTGACTCAAAACCCGTTGGGTCCAACGCCCTGAGAGTCATCTCGATGCTCAAACGTTCCAGGGCCGTCCGAATGGCATCGAGTCCGGGCCCGGTGGGACTTTCGGCCCACCGCACGAGCTGGGCAGCCTTCTCGGGGATGGTGTCTAGCTGACCGACTTGACGGGACTGCGCCGGGGATGAGTGCTACGATTAACGCAAAATCCGGTGGGGCCAACGCCCCGAGAGTCACCTTGATGATCAAACGGTCCGGAGAGGCTTCCGACGATGGCATCGAGTCCTGGGGCCCGGTGGGACTTTCGGCCCACCGCAGCCGAGCTCAGCAGCCTTCTCGGGGATGGAGACATACGGACTGAGATGAGGGAACTGGCCCGCCGGAGATGGATGCTACGATTAACGCAAAATCCGGTGGGGCCAACGCCCCGAGAGTCCTCACGACGCTCAAACGGTTCATGGTAGTCGCGCACCTGTAACGATAGAGTGCATTCGACGGTGAACTGGGTCTTCCCGATGCTACCCATGCCCGTGAGCCCCGCGGGCCGAAGGCCCACGGGGTCTTTTTCCTTCAATATGGCATGAAGCGATTCGAGGTCGTCGGAGCGACCAACGAAGCCGAGGTTTCGGGGAACGGCACCATGAAAAGTGACTGGCCCGCCGTGATTCGCTCTCCTATCCGCGGCGGGCCTCCCGAAGATGGTCCAGGATCTTCTGAATGGCATCGAGTCCGGGCCCGGTGGGACTTTCGGCCCACCACACGAGCTCGGCAGCCTTCTCGGGGATGGAGACATACGGACTGACATGACGGGACGCGCCGGAGATGGATGCTACGATTGACTCAAAATCCGGTGGGGCCAACGCCCCGAGAGTCATCACGACGCTCAAACGGTCCATGGGGGGCGGAGCGATCAAGCTGATGTTCGAGGCGTCAAGGCCATCGCGAACAAACAACTCCAGCGTCTCTTCCTCGGGGATGTCCTCCAGCATCAGGGCATTCTTGCCCAGGTCGAACCCGGCCTGCACCGAACGGCCGAACGCCAGCGCCTGGTAGAATGCCGCGGCGAAGATGATTGCCGCCTCGTCGCCGATCGCTGTGTTCATGCCGATGGCACAGCCGATCACCTGCACAATCGCCTCGGCCTGCGGCTTCAAATGGCAGGCGTTCAGGACAACCACCCGTACGTTGTCCTTGAGCGCATTGAATAGGCCCACCAGCGCCGGCTTGCTCAACGGCCTGGGCTGGCCGTTCTGGTCCTTGAGGATCAGTTGCTCGGCCTGGCTGCCATGGCCACTGAAGTGGACGACGTGAGGCTGATGTTGCAGGAGGAGTTGATGGAGGTCGTCGCGCCGCACCGCCCAGGCCGAGACCAGCTCGAGCGTGTCGCGATATTCCGCCGCCCGGATCTTGGCCGTGATCGCCCGGATCTCCTCGTCCAGGGCCAGGGCGTTCTGCTTAAAGGGGTCGGACGCCAGGAAAAGGACCTTGACCTTGGCCATCGTAGTCGATCCCCACCCGAATTAAGGCCGAAGAAAGTGACGGCCCTGCATTTTTTATAGCGAGGGATCATCGCCACCGTCAACCGCGTCGTCTGGCCGCCGGTCATCGACGACGCTTGCGCCTGACGCCGTCGCAATTGGCTCTGCTGATCGAGGGCATGGACTGGCGGCGAACGGTTCCGGTGGAGGTGGAATACCGTCCGCGCTGGCATAGAAAAATGCGGTAAAACAGCAGGAAAAGCTGGTGTTTACCAGGGTTTTGTGCTACACGGAATCATGTCGCTCGCTGCTGCATCTCTTCCCTCCGATCCTGCTGCCTTACGGGCGTTTGCCCTGATCTTGCAATCCGAGCTGTACGCCAAGACGCTGCATATCGAGAAGCTGAAAGCCGAGCTGGCGCTGCTGTCGTGCCCGCTATGGCCGCTCCTCGGAAACGCTTGACCGCGATATCGAACAGTTGGAGCTGCTGATCGGCGACCTGGAGGAAGGCCACGCGGAACGCGGGGTCGCGGTAGGGGACGCCCGCAAGGGCGTCCCCTACCGCGACCGATGGAACATCAGTCAACGTTGACGAAAACCCCTGAGGACATTTCCCGCGGTGTGGCGCTGCCGCTCGTCGTCCTCCTGGGCGTCGTGAGCCTGTTTGCGGACATGACGTATGAGGGAGCCCGGAGCATCACTGGCCCGTATCTCGCCGTCCTCGGCGCGAGCGGCGTGGCCGTGGGATTCGTCGCCGGGCTCGGCGAGCTGATCGGCTACGCGCTCCACCTCGTCTCGGGATACCTCGCCGACCGGACGGGGAGATACTGGGCGATCACCCTCCTCGGCTACGGTCTGAACCTGCTCGCCGTCCCACTCCTCGCGCTCACCGGCCGCTGGGATTTACTCGCTGTTGGAGGCGGTTTCCCGGCGGCTCGACCTCCTGGAGACCAAGATCCTGCGCCTGGAATCTGAGGAACGTCACCGCGGGCAAATGAGGCATCGCGGCTGGAAGCGGATCTTCGACGCGACCGCGCTGCTCATGGTCACGCTGCTCGTTGCGACCCTCGTCACCTTGCACGTCTTGCCGTTGATCGGGTTATCCGTCCCGTCAAACCCGAAGCCGGTCTCTTATCACGGGCGCGTGTGAAAGGGAATGGCTGTTTTCATCCGTCGATCTCGAGGCCCAATAGGTAGTCGTTCAGCTCGAGTTGCTGACCGGCCTCGACGTTCTTGAGTTTTTCGATCTGCGTGCGAAGGTCGTCCAGCTCCGTCTCCTGCTGGTCGAGCTTCTTGACGTAGCGATTGTAAAGCTCGGAGTTTTGGGCGAGCTCGACCCATGTTCTCGCGGATGCGGGCCTGTTCCTGGGTGATCTCGGCGATGTGTTGCTCCAGCCGGCCCTGCTCGGTCTGCGTCCGGCTCAGCCGGTCGCGGAGCTGCACGACCTTCTGGAGCGCCTCCTTGACCCGGTCGCTGATGGCCTCGGGACTTGAGGAAGACGGCGATCTGGTCGGGGCCGAGATTCGTCAAGGCAATGGCCTCGTCAGACTGCCGTTCCTCGCGGACCAGCAGCCGGGCCGTCTTGTCGGGCTCGACCTTGGCGGCGAAGCGATAGACCTCGCGGGTGCGCTCGGCGGGCTCGGAGGGCTCGACCAGGTCCCAGCCGTCGCGGAATGGGTGCTCGATGAGCACGTCTTTCGCCTTCCGGTCGCGGTTCCGGATGAGGTACAGCTTCGCATCGCTGCTCTTGCGCGTGGCTATGAGCGTCCCCCGCCGGAGCTTGACGGCGACCAGGTCCTGTCGCCCCCCCTGGTCCTGGGGTTCGACCTCGACCTTGAGGTCCAGCGCGTAGCTGATCAGCCGGTCCTGGCCCGGCGCCAGGTCCTCGATCCGGGCATCGCCGGCATAGGCGCCGTCGTCGAAGACGGTGATCGGGCCCTGCATCAGGTAAAGCGGCGTCGTGTTCTTGAGGCGGAAGCCGTTGAGCGGGTGTTTCGGCTGCACCGCCGGGTTATAGATCGACACCTTCTTGCCCTCGACCCCCTGGCTGAGGATCGGCAGCATCGCCGACTTCTGCCGGGCCAGGGTCACGGGCGACTTGATCGCGTACTGGAACAGCTCGCCGGCCTGGAGCCCCTGCGGCCGCCGAGGCGACCCCTTGCTTCAGGTCCAGTTCCTCGATTCTGCCGATCGGGAGCGGCCATCGCCCGGCGCCGCCCCTCGGGGCGCCCGGCCATGGGCAGCCCGCATCTGGAGGCGGCGCCATTTGCGGCCTCGGGCGGCGGTAGACCGGCCTCGTCGGGCTTCGGCCGGTTTTCTGGCCTCATCCATCGCCTGGCCGTAAACCTGGGGGCGGAGCGAGGCGAACAGCTCGGGCTCGACGAGCGGGCGATTGACGTAGAGCGGCTGGTACAGGTCCATGGCGAACGAGATCGGCCGGCCCGAGACCAGCGACAGCCGGACGTCGTTCCAGTCGTCGTCGGTCGTGTTCTCGACGATCGCCCAGCCTTGGAGGAACGGTGCCTCCTTCTCGTCCAGCACCAGCCGATAGCTGGTCTTCCAGACCGGCGTCGCGGCGATGTAGGCGACGCTGACCCTGCGCTTGCCCGGCCCATCGAACTGGACCGACACGGTCTTCTTCTGGGTGTCGTGGCCGGCGGCCAGCACCGCCAGCGCCTGGCGCAGCTCGGCGTCGAGCCGGTCGTTGAGCAGCTTGATCCGCTGGATCTGCTCCAGCGGGATCGACCGCAGGCCCTCCTCGGTCAGCAGGTTCAGGTACTCGACCTCGACCACCTTGTTCTCGTCGGCCAGCCGCTTCTTCGTCTCGACGCCGAGGACCGTACCGGTGATGCGGGCCGGCGTGGCCACCTCGACCTGCTCGCCCCGGATCTGGCCGAGCAGCCCGCCGAGGCCAGGGTTGGTCGTCAGGTCGATGCCGAAGCTCTTGAGCGTCTTGGCGATCGGGTCGCGCGAGCCGTAGGTGACGGTCGCGACCTGGCCGCCGTCGAAGTCCTGCACGACCAGGCTCTTGAGCAGGTCGTTGATGTCATCGGTCTTGAAGCGGAGGTCGAGCCGAGCGTTGCCCTCGACCTGGCCGTCGCGCTGGAAGTAGCCGACGCCGCTGGTGTAGAGGATCACCTCGGACAGTGGCAGGGCCGCCGCCTCGCGGGCGACCGCCCCGCCTTCGGGTCCCGCGGCCTTCACGGCCGTGACGAGCGATGCCATGCCGGCCAGCAGGGAAACGATACGCCTCATGTTCGCGTCCTCGACGAGGTGCAGATGGAAGAGGTCCCGTCTCGGGCCGGGTTGACCCATAGCCGCTGGATGCGCGGCGGGCCCGGGTGGTTCCATTTTACAAACTTCGGAGTCCGGTGACTTCCTCGCCGTCCCTCATCGTCGTGGTCGAGGGTCCCGGCCCTGGTCGGGCCCGGCGCGAATCCCGGGATCACTTTGCGGCGGAGCGGGATGTCCGTCGTTAACAATTCACCTCGAACGGCCCGCCGAAAGGGCGCGGGCGAAGACTTGTGGACCTGGCACGGCCCCGGTTTCGTGGATCGAAACGGAGACCAATGCGCAGGAAACGACCGATCATCCTCCTGACGATCGCGGCTTCGGCCTCCCTCTACAGATGCGAGCGCCCAGCAAGGGAAATCGAAGCACGGCTTCAAGGACACGCCTTTGCTCCCGGGCAGCAAGTGGCACGTCCACGACGGTAAGGCGTTCGGTAGGAACGATTTCGCCCGCGACTCGCTCTTTCTGGGCAGGACGGGATCGCTCAGTTCTGGGGAGATTTCCATCCGCCGGTCGCCTTAAGATCAAGGGCTACGACCAGCCCTGATCGCAGGACCATCGGCCATCCGCGTTCCAAAGCGGGCGAGGCCCGAGGGGTCTCCCTTGTGGATCACCTTGCGTGGACCCGGCCGAAGGGACTCGCCAAACAGGCCCGGGGACGATCGGTAGACATCGAATCGGCCGAGAGCACGCGGACTTCGCGAGAGCAGAGGCCGGATCGGGCGCCCGCGTCAGGCCGCTCACGGTCCACCTCGGTCGGGTGGCCACAGGGAAAAGTCGTCCTGATCCGGCTCTCCCGGGCAGGGCCGGGCGCCGCGGCGCCCGGCCTCCCATCTCCCTCGACAGTGCCTCGCGTCGGGGGGCAGGAAACGCCGGGGTAATGATCAATCGCCAGGCGAACGCCGAATCGATCGGGGGGAGGCATTTTGTGGGTGGACCTCCGACATGCCACGGCGGGCCCACGGCTCCAGGTGTGCGGATCCCGTGGGGGCACGGACCCTCCTTGATCACGTCGGCCGGCGGTCGGGTCGCAGCCTCCCTGCCGGCCCCCACAGGTTTAGCGACGCGCCATGTTGCGCGGCATCATACCGCGCCGGTGTTCGAGAAGTCGAGAATGCGCAGTGCAAGGGGCGGGGTTGAGAATCCGCCGCCGACGGCACAGCACGACTCAACTGCTCGGCGCGTTGGGGGCGGGTGGAGACCGCGTGGTCCGACGGGCGTAAGCCGCAGCCGTGGCCGCCCGTCGGGTAGACGTGGAGCTCGGCCGGCACCTTCGCCTCCTTCAACGCTAGACCGACTTTACGTAGTTGAAAGCCCAAGAAGTTGACTGTCGCGCCAAAATCGCCTGGATTGACTATCTTCCCAGTCGCCAGGAGTTCTCTCACGATGCCCGGCAAGGCGGCCAAGATCACCTTCACCGAATGTCAGCAGGATCTCCCTTAGCCGAAGTTCCAGGGGGGATGATGGAGAATATCTATAGTGTCGAACGACTTACGGAGATTCTCGGTGCCCGTTTCTGTCTCCACCGTGATCCACCGCAGCGCCTCTACCTGCAACGCATCGGCCTCCCTCACCTGGTGGAACGTCGTCTGGTTGGGATCGACGGTCACCACACACGTGTTCCGGCAGCGCGTCCCCAGAGGAGCCCGCAACGTCCGAAAGCTCTGGACCGGCAGACCGCCCGACGTCAGGTGCGTCTTCTTCTGGAGCCGCGCCGACTCCGAGGCGCGCGCCGGGGCCACCGGGTCGCGCCGCTGCCGGTCCACGGCCAACTCCTCGTCCTCAAACAGCAGCGGCTCCCACGCCGGCGCAGAGGCCACTGCACGTAATAGGCCAGCAGGCAGAGCAGGAGGTGCGCCCGCACGCGGTCGGCCGGGCGGTGGTGGCTCGGGCGCACCAAGAGGTCGATCCCCTTGAGACACCGGAACGCCTGCTCGACCAAGGCCAGTCGCTTGGACGACCGCACCCCGTCGGCGGCCGACACTCGCGCGGCCGGCTCGCGGGTCCGGATCACAGAGATGCCATCCAGATGCTCTTCATTTTTGATTGCGTCTTCCTTGCGGGCCCAGCCCAGATGTCCGTCACGGATCGTCATGATAAAATGTTTGGCTATCTTGTAATGATTGATGATTTTGCCCGCCCTCACGCCGCTCGCGGCCGCCGTCTCGGGCGGACCCGCCGGCCGCGCCACGCGGGCGGCCAGCGTCCCCAGCTCGGCCTCCGTGGCCGCCAGCAGCTCCGGGCGCTTGGGCCGGCGCTGCTCGGCCAATTGGGGGTTGGAGCAGGCCACCAGCCGCTCGCCGGGGAATTCCGGGGTGGTGATCTCCGCCAGGCGTTCGGCCTCCAGATCCTTGCGGATCAGGTGGCCGTCGGTCAACAGGCGGCGGATCGCGCCGCTGCGCCACGCCGCGATCCCGCCCAGGCCCGGGTGTTTCTTGAGCACGTCAATTTGAGTTTGCGTGAGCATGCCACGCTCGCCGACCAGGACCCCGCGCGACAGCCCGAACCGCTTCGTCAGCGTCTCGACCTGGTCGGGGACGGTCTGGGGATCGCCGGTGTTGCCGGGGTAGACCTGCACGGCGACCGGCCGCCCGTCGGCGTCGGTCCACGCGCCGGCGGCAATGATCGGGCAGCCGGTCGGGCCGTCGCGGTCCTGGCCGCAGCGGGCCCGTGGACAGGTCGTCCCCTCGGAGGAGCTGCGGGTGACATCGTAGAGGACCAGGGCCCCGTCGCCGCGCTGCCGCTTCGCCCGCTTCTTCTCGATTGCCTCCGGCCGCGCCAGCAGCCAGTCCATCGCGACATCGAGTTGATCCTCGGTGGCATCGGCGACGTCCAGTTCCTCGGCCAAGGTGGTGTCGTGCCAGTTTCGGGTGTTGGCCAGCTTGGAGCTGGGGAAGAGGAGACGTTCGGCGATCCTGGCGCTCACCAGGTCGCGCCGCCGCGCCGGCTCGGAGGCGACGAGGTCTTCCAGGGGGAGCGTGCGGATCCTCGTCAGCACGGCCTCGACGTGCCCATGGGGGAACGAGCGCGTCCTGTGGAAGGCGTCAGCCGCGGGGACGCAGGTCTCGCCCTTGAGTGCGCGGCTGATCCGGTCGATGACGTGGACCGGGAGATCGGAGCGGTTTCCGAGGGTCTCATGCTGGACCTTGCCGTCCTGACGGCAGGTGCGTCGGAGGTAGTCCCACAAACCGTAGTTGAGATCCCAAGAAGTTGACCGTCACGCTAAAATTACCTGGCTTTGCTAGTTTCCCAGTTACAAGGAGAGCTTTCACCATGCCGGGTAAGGCGGCTAAGATCACCATCACTGAACGTCAACATGACATCCTCCGCACGCTCCACGACGCCGTCACGGCTCCCTCGCATCTCCGGCAACGGGCCTCCCTCATCCTCCTGGCCTTCGACGGCCTTCGCAATGACGAGATCGCCGAGCAGGTCGGCCTTGGGCAACGCCCGGTCGGACTCTGGCGACGACGTTGGGCCAAGGCATGGAACCGCCTCATTGACCTCGAATGCAGCGAGACCCACGCCGCTCTGCGCCGGGCCATCGAAGCGGTCCTTACTGATGGACCGCGCCCCGGCGCACCGGGCAAGTTCACCCCGGAGCAAGTCACCCAGATCCTCGCGGTCGCCTGCGAGCCCCCCGAGAAGTCCGGCCGGCCCATCACCCACTGGACGGCGCACGAACTGGCCGATGAGGTCGTCAAACGGGGCATCGTCGCGTCGATCTCGACGTCCCAGGTGGGCCGCTACCTTCGCGAGGCCGCCATGCAGCCCCACAAGAGCCGGTATTGGCTCAACACCACCGAGAAGGTCCCGGAGCGGTTTCAGAAGCAGGTCGAGGCGGTCTGCGACACATACCGCATGGCGCCAGTGTTGGAGCAGACCCAGAACACCCACACCGTCTGCGTGGACGAGATGACGGGCATCCAGGCGTTGGAGCGGACCGCCGCCACCAAGCTGATGATCGCGGGGAAGCCGGCGCGGCTCGAGTTCGAGTACGAGCGGCACGGGACGTTGACCCTGATCGGCAACTTCCAGGTGACGACCGGGGAGTTGATCGCTCCCACGATCGGCCCGACGCGTACCGAGGCCGACTTCGCCAGCCACATCGAGCAGACGAGGGCCATTGACCCGGGTGCGTCGTGGGTGTTCGTAACGGATAACTTGAACATCCATTGTTCGGAGACCTTGGTGCGGGTGGTGGCCAAGGCATGTGAGATCACCACGGCGCTGGGCAAGAAGGGGGTACGTGGTGTGCTGGGATCGGTGGCGAGCCGCCAGGCGTTCTTGTCGGAGCCCGGTCACCGCATCCGGTTCGTGTACACGCCGAAGCACAGTTCGTGGCTGAACCAGATCGAGGTGGTCTTCGGGGTGATCATGCGGAAAGTGATTCGCCGTGGTTCGTTCACCTCGGTGAAAGACTTGCGTGATAAACTGTCGAATTTTATCGAATATTTCAATCGAGTATTTGCACATACATTCCGATGGACGTACACGGGTCGTCCGCTGATGGCGAAGCCAGCAGCGTGAAGCAGGGCAGAGTAACGAACGAGGGTAAGCTGGCCGTATCATTGGCGTTCAACTGTGGTTCTTCGGACTAGGAACTGGTAGAGGTTACCCCCTTGAGGGTGTTCGTGACTCTGGCGACATGGACCGCTCGGTGTTTGCGTGCCATGCGGGACACTATCGCGATGGCATCCGGGCGCGTCAAGAATGACCCGGAAATACTTTGGCTACAATTGGGAGTCAGAATCGCGGTGAAGTCTTTATCACAAGGGAAGTTGTGCGAAAAACGGGTCCGGAACTTCGGTTTAGCCCTTCTCTCGTTCCATCACCGCAGCCTCGCGGCTCGGGCAACGCGCCGCGATCATCGTCCTGGCCTTCGACGGCCTTCTCAAGGAAGACATCGCCCAGAGGATCGGCCTGACACACCGCCAGGTCGGACGCAGGCGACGCCGCTGGGCCGACGCGTGGGACCGACTCGATGATTCGAGTGTTGCGAGTCCCGCGCCGTCTGGCGACGCGCCCTCGAAGCGGTCCTCAGCGACGAACCACGCCCCGGCGCCCCCGGCAAGTTCACCCCCGAGCAGGTCACCCAGATCTGGGCCGTCGCTTGCGAGCCGCCCGAGAAGTCCGGCCGGCCCCTCACGCACCGGACGGTCCGGGAGCTGACCGATGAGGTGATCCGGCGAGGCCTCGTGGAGTCGATCTCGCCCTCACCGGTGAGCCGCTCCCTTCACGAGGCCGCCTTGCAGCCCCACAAGAGCCGGTCTTGGCTGAACACTCCCGAGGAGGACCCGAAGGTCTTTGCCCGCCAAGTCGAAGCCGTCTGTGACACCTACCGTGAGGCGCCGGCGTGGGAGAAGAGCCAGGGCACCCACACGGTGTGCATGGACGAGATGACGGGCCTGCAGGCGCTCGAGCGTAACGCCGCCGCCAAGCCGATGAGCGAAGGGAAGCCTGAGCGGATCCAGGCCGAGTACACGCGGCACGGAACGATTGGCCTGATCGGGAACTTCGAGGTGACGACGGGGGAGCTGATCGCGCCGACGCTGGGAGCGACGCGAACCGAGGACGATTTCGCCGGCCACATCGAGCGGACGGTGGCGACGGACGCGGAGGGTCCTTGGGTCTTCGTGGTGGATAACCGGAACATCCACTGCTCGGAGAGTTTGGTGAGTCTGGTGGCCCAGGCGTGCGAGATCACGACGGGGTTGGGTAAGAGGGGTGTGAGCGGGGTGCAGAAGTCGCTGGCGAGTGGTCGCGCGTCCTTGTCGGAGCGTGGCCACCGAATTCGGTTCGTGTACCTGCCGAAGCGGGTGCAATCGCGCCAGTGCCAAAGATTCTGCGGGATTTCTGGCCTTTTCTCGGCTCGAACCCCGCTGAGTTCGATTCTCAAAGGATGCTGTAGTGTAAATCTGTATGATGGAGCTGCGGCCCCATCCCACGCGGCCGCTCCCCGCGCCGTCCCAGACCCGTCGCCCTCCCACACGGCCCCGGGGCTCTCGGAGCGCCTGCGCCGCGAGAGGATCAGAGCCACCCACCGAAGGATCAGGGGGACCGAGGAGGAAGAGTCAGGAAGATCCAGGCGGCCGCCCACGAGCGTTCTCCTCCGGAGGCACGCTCCGTCCCCTTGGCCCTGGAGGCGGCCCTTCCTGAGAGGAGGCGGTTCGGTGAGACAGCGCCCGACCGCGGAAAAAGACGCCTCCTGCTCCAAGTTCCCAGCCCTCGGCTGAGGAACTCAGGGCACGTTCCAGGACCGGAACGCTCAAATTCCGCCGAAATCCTTGGCACTGGCGCGATCGCACCCGCCGAAGCAGAGTTCGTGGCTGAACCAGATCGAGGTGGTCTTCGGTGTGATCATGCGGAAGGTGGTTCGTAGAGGCTCGTTCACATCTTTGAATGTATTGTGTAAGAAATTGTTGAAATTTATCGATTACTTCAATCGGGTGTTCGCCCATCCCTTGCGGTGTGGCCTGCTCCCCAAAAACTGGTCCAGTCATAATGCAAATCGTACAACTGGCAGAGACCAGGGAGCGATTGCATGCGAAAGCGAACCAGCCCTGACCGGATCGCCTCGACCCTCCGCGACATCTGGGCCGACCTCGACGCCGGGCTGAACGTCAACCAGGCGTGCCGCAAGGCCGGGATCAACCCGACCACCTCCTACCGCTGGCAGGCCCTCCAGGAGGACCCCGTATCGAACGAACAACTCCGCATGTCTGAACTCGAAGCCGAAGTCGGCCGCCTCAAGCACCTGGTCGCCGAGCTGGCGCTCGACCGCCGCATGCTCCAGGAGGCGTTGAAAAAAAAGCCATGACCGCCGCCCGACGCCGATCGATCGCCGCAGGAATACGTGAACACTTCAACGTGTCGCAACGGCGCGCGTCCCGGGCGCTGGGGCTGCCCCGTTCCGGCCTCCGGGACACGCCCGTCGCGCGGGACGCGCACGCGGCGTTGGCCCGGCGTGTCGAGGAACGGGCCGGCACGCACCCGCGGTTCGGCTACCGGCGGATCTGGGCGCTGTTGGTCCGCGAGGGGTGGTCGGTGAACAAGAAGGCGGTGCGGCGGATCTGGCGCCTGTCGGGGCTGAGACTGGCCGGACCTCGTGCCGTGCCCAAGCCCCGGCGGCCGCACGGGCAGGACGTCAACGCCTGCCACCTCCGGCCGTCGCGCGGCAAGGATGATGTAGGGACATGGGACTTCATCTTCGACCGTACCAGCGAGGGCCGGAGCCTGAAGTGGCTGAGTCTGGTCGACGAGTATACACGTGAATGCCTGGCGTTGGAGGCGCGCCGGGGCATGACGGCCGAAGAGAGCCGTGCCATCCTGGCCGGCGTGGCGGCGGAGCGTGGCGGCCCGCCGCACCGAGTCCGCAGCGACAACGGCCCGGAGTTCGCCGCGGAGGTGGTGCGGAGTTGGCTGGAAGGGGCGGGCTCCGCAGCGCTGGACGTGGCGCCGGCCAGCCCGTGGCAGAACGGCTCCGCGGAGTCGTTCCACAGCAAGCGCCGCGAGGAGTTCCTGGACCGGGAGGAGTTCGAGAACGAGCCCCAGGCCCAGGCGTTGGGCGCGTTTTGGAAGGAGGAGTATAATACGGAACGCCCGCACAGTTCGTTGGGAGATCGGACACCGGCCGAGTTCGCGGCCACTCGCGCGAGGTACGTGCCTATCGAAGAGGACCCGCTTGACGGAAAGCCTCCTGAACAAACGCACGGATAGATTCGCATTATGGCTGGACCAAGAAATCGGGCGCAGGCCAAACAGTGCGTCTTACGTCGTGAGCAGTTCGCGTGGCGGCTCATCGACGGCCAGGCGGTTGACGTCGGCTATCGCATCCATGACTTGCCCGACTCGAAACAATGGCCGCTGCCGCCGGGGCTGCGCACCAGCCGCAGCGAATCCGGCCTTGAGATCATCCTGAGCCTCGCGTTTCTGCACTCCTGGATTGGCGTCTCGCTGGACCAGGCGTGCGAGGTGATGCGGTGCTTCACGAAGTTGGAACTGTCGAAGTCCCAGGCCGATTCGCTGTTGAAGCAACTGGCCACCGACTGGGACGAGCACTACGACACGATCGCCGAACTGATCGCCTTACAGATGAGTGTCTACATTGATGAGACCGGTTGGAAAGTGGGCACGAAGTCGTGCTACACGTGGGTCTTTTCGACGACGATGCACGTGCTGTTTCGTTGCGGCGTGTCGCGGGCGAAGACTGAAGCGGCGGCGGTCCTCGGCGCTTCGTTCGCGGGGATCGGCGTGACGGACGATTACGCGGCTTACAAGAGCCTGTTCACCCAGCATCAGTTGTGCTGGGCACATCTGATCCGCAAGGCGATCAAGCTCGCGCTGCAGCACCCCGATCACCCGGAATATGCGACGTTCCTCGACGCGTTGTGCGAGACGTCTCTCCAGGCGCTGCGTCATCAACGCGACGGTCGACTGAGCGTCGGTCGCGCGGAGAAGGCCGAGCAGTTGCTCGACCGCATCCGCCCACTCTGCGCCGTCATGGCGAGCAGATCGTTCCGGACGAGACCCCACCGCACGAGGCCGACTTCCTCCGCTTGCAGAACGAGTTGATGGACAACCCAGACTGCCTGTTCGTGTTCGTCGAGCATCCGACGGTCGAGGCCACGAACAATCGCAGCGAACGAAATGCGCACCGCGAAGCCGAAGTCCGCAAAGGAGCCCGCACCAGCAAGACGGCCGACGGAGCCCAGCGACGCGGTGTGATCCTCACGGTGCTGGCCTCGCTGGCCACCCGCTTCCAGCGATTCACACGGGACAATCTCCTGTCCGAAGTAACCCGCTGGTGGAAGACAGGCTTGTCCATCTTCCAGCAGGAACTCGCCGAGCTCCACCAACCCAACGCACCGCCCACCCTCCCCGCCGAAACATAACAACGCTCGCCCGACAAGCCGTGGGAAAATAGACAGCTACATTGCCTGCTCCGGGCGGGCGGCGACCTGGTCGAGGTCGGTGCCGGCCACCCGCTCGATCTGGAGCTGAATCACGTGGTCGTGGCGACCAAGTGGAGTCTGGTCCACGCGCACGGCCTGCCCCGGGGTCAGGCGACCGAGACGGTCAAGCTCGGCCTCAACCGGGTGACCGCGCGGGTCGTCGGCGGTCTCGTCCAGCTCGAAAGCGCCGCGGGCGAGCCCGAACTGCCCGTCATCGACGTCATCGCCCGCGACTCGATCCTCGCCACCACGTCCCAGGACGCTCCGCTGTTCCGCGTCGATGGCCAGGACGCGCTCGCCTCGCATCGCAACCGGATCCGATGGAAAGGGAGCGGGGTGGCTTACCATCAGATCAACGCCTATCGCCGTGATCAGTCGGCTCAGGTGGGCGCGGTGCCGAACCTCTTCGATCGCCCTTCGTGGATAGTCGTGGTCGGCACGAAGGAGAAGGCGCCGATTCACGGGGACGTGAAGTTCCTCCGGGACTGAAGTCCGAACCGCTCCGTCTGGACCCTCCGACCCGACGATGTCCGGCTCGCCTCCGATAGCCCTGCCTCGTCGGCCGGCCCCGACCTTCAGCGCATTCCCGAGCCGCCGGAGGATTCGTGACGCGAAGAGCGTCGCTCTCCGGAGGTGATTTTGGAAAGTGGGTCGAGCGCGGCGAGGTCCACCAAGGACGGCCGGTGCTGGGTCCCGCCGCGCTCGACGGATGCTACGGGGATTTTCCCCCTCTTGACGTTTTCGCGTCCGGGAGGTCCGCCAAGAACTCCGACAGGAGTTGCACCGCCGAGGCGATCTCGCCGGCATTGAGTGCGTCGGCGCCGCGACGAGCTGGCGGACGTGAACGGGGCGGAAGGGGACGCCCGCGCCTGGGGACGGGGGCTCGGTGACAAGCTTGCGGGCGCTCGCCGAGGCCAGGGCTTCGATGCCGTCGCCCCGTTCCGCGGAGATTGTCAGGATCTCAGGGTCCCAGGGCTCCCAGGCGGGGGGAAGGTCGGCCTTGTTGGCCACGATCAAGCCGTGACCGAAGGATCCGAGCACCGCGCGGTCGACGTCGGTCAAGGACTCGGAGCGGTCGAGGACCACGACCACGAGGTCGGCCTCCGCCTGTCGGGCGCCGCCGCGAGATGCCCGACGCCTCCATCGCATCCTCCGAGGCGCGGAGGCCCGCGGTGTCGGCCAGTTCGACTGGCCAGCCGTCGAATGCGGTCCGGACGGTTACGACGTCGCGGGTCGTGCCGGGGGTCGGGTCCACGATGGCACGATCGAAACCCGCCAGGGCGTTCAGGAGTCGGCTCTTGCCCACGTTCGGCCGGCCCGCGAGCACGACCCGCCAGCCCGAGACCAGCCGCAATCCCACCTCGGAGCGTCGGAGCAGGACCTCGACACCGTCGAGCGCCGCTGGAGGGTCTTCAGGAGCCAGGGCAATCAACCGTCGGGCGTCCGCTTCGAGCGCCCCTGCGACTGGTCCAGGAGGATCTCGGCCGACCGGACCGTCGGAGAGCGCGCTAGATCGACCTCGGCCTCAGCCGCGATCCTCGAGCGCGCGGCATGCCGGACCCAGGCGACCGGCTGCCGCCGTTCGGCCCCGGTCGCGACGAGCGCCTTGATGACCAGGGCCACCGCGGCAGTGCCGCAGTGGCAATGGATCTCCACCTCGGGCGGGTCGCTCTCGATCATGACCGCCACGACCTCGTCGCCCAGCCCGAACCCCATCCGGCCGAGCCGGGGCCGGCCCGGCTCGGTCCGGGCCAGCGGCCCGCCCCGGACGGGCCGGAATGCCGCATCGGCGACCTCCCGCGCCCGAGGTCCCCACACGCGGGCCACTGCAATCGCTCCCCGACCCTCGGGGGTCAAGATGCTGACGCGAGCGGACGGTAGACGTTGATCGTGTGTCATTGCAGAGTGCTGAGTGCAGGGAGTTTTCTTGGGTGCAGTGTCCTGAATGATTCTAACGCTCTCGCTGGCTCGGACTCCCTTCCGATCGACCGAAGGCGACGTGGATCAGGCCGTGGAGCACCAGGTCGGGGACCACGCACGCGGCTCCCCAGGCAATTGAGGGTGCCAGAAGCGGGGCGTCGCCGCCGGTCCAGACCAGCCAGAGAAGGGGCGACAGGTCGGTCGCCTGGCGCGTCAGCAGCTCGCGGATCGCCCCCACGACGCCCCAGTACAGCCCAGCTTCCAGCGCAGGGCGGGTGGAGGATCCCCAGACGGGTGGGGCCTCGTGCGGGGTGATCAGCGGCAATTGTGCAGTCAGGAGGTGGAGCGCCCGGGCCGACAGGCCCAGGCCCGGCGCAATCGCGCCTCCTTGCCAGACGCCATCGGCTGTGATCCGCTCGATCGTGATGGCCGACCCGCACGAGACGACCAGGCCAGGCCGGCCAGTCGGGTGCATCGCCTGCGCGGCCACGACCGCCAGCGCCCGGTCGGCGCCAGCGGTCTCGGCCTGATCCAGCGTGTGCCGGATCGGGACGTCGACTGCCGAGCGGTACCACCGCGTCGTCCCGATCCCGTGCGCATCGAGGAACGCGCCAAACCGCTCGGCCACGGGCGGGTTGACCGTCGCGATCGCCCACGTCGAACCTTCAGTACCGACCGGGTTCCAGGCTTGCCAGGCCGATGACCAGGCGTCGGGATCGTCGCCCGGCAGGACCAGCGACGACTCGAGCAAACCCGAGGAGCCGACCCGGCCCCACTTGAGCCGCGAGTTGCCCAGGTCGGCCACGATCTGGATCATGGAACTCACCACGGAAATGCGGAAAATGGAGACTATAAATTTATAATTTCAAACCTTGATTTTATCTTCTTCTCTCATCCCGAGGTTGTCCGCGTCCTCGGCAACGGATTCGGCGCGTTCTAGCATGTCGGCGACGAGGTGGATGAGGGCCGGGATTCCCTGGCCGGTGAAGGCGGAGATGGCCAGGACCTCGCGGCTGAGTGCGTCGGCGATCCGGGCGCAGGGCCTCGGTCGCGCCGGTCAGGTCCATCTTGGTCACCACGGCGACTTCGGGCCGCGCAGCCAGTGCGGGGCTGTAGTGCTCGAGTTCCTGACGGATCGTCCGATAATTGGTGAGCGGGTCCGAGCCGTCGAACGGGACGGCGTCGATGAGGTGGACGAGCAAGCGGGTCCGCTCGACATGGCGGAGGAACTCGTGTCCCAGGCCCTGCCCCTGATGCGCCCCTTCGATCAGGCCGGGGATGTCGGCGACGACGAAGGTGCGGTCCGCCCCAGCCTGGACCATACCGAGATTGGGGTATTTGGTCGTGAACGGATAATCGGCGATCTCGGGATGGGCACGCGAGATCCGCGACAGCAAGGTCGATTTGCCGGCGTTGGGCAGGCCGACCAGGCCGACATCAGCGATGACCTTCAGTTCCAGGTGGATCCAGCGTTCCTCGCCGGGCTGTCCCTTCTCGGCCCGGCGCGGGGCGCGGTTGGTGCTCGACTTGTAATGGGCGTTGCCGTGTCCGCCACGACCCCCGCGCACGACGTTCACCCAGTCGCCGAGATGCTTCAGGTCGCGGAGGACGTGGCCGCGATCGCGATCGCGCACGATGGTCCCGGGCGGGACCGCGATGATCAGGTCGGCGGCGTTCCGCCCGGTGCAGTCGGAGCCCTGGCCGTGTGCGCCGCGCACGGCTTTCCAGTGCCGCTGATACGAGAGGTGGGCGAGATTCGTCAGCCCCTCGACGGCGCGCACCATCACGCTGCCGCCGCCACCCCCGTCGCCCCCGTTGGGGCCGCCTCGCGGCGCATACTTCTCACGTCGGAAGCTGACGCAGCCGTTGCCGCCATCACCCCCGCCCACCAAGATTGTCACCCGGTCCACGAACATCGCCTACCCCATCGCGAACGTCCCGACTGATACGCATCCCAGAAAATTCTTCCTGGCGCCCTCGAGGGGGAGCGCGAGGGCTGGGATCAGATCCCGAGAGCGCTGTCGCTTTCTGTGAGGCGGATTAGATCTGGACCTTGGGCTCGTCCAGCGGGACGACATTGATCCGGCGGCCTTCCTGATCGAACTTGACCGTTCCCATGATCAGCGAGTAGATCGTCCAGTCGCGGCCGATGCCCACGTTCTTGCCCGCGTGCCACTTGGTGCCCCTCTGGCGGCAGATGATACTGCCAGGCTGGGCGAACTGGCCCCCGTAAAGCTTGATCCCCAGCATCTTCGGATTCGAGTCGCGGCCGTTGCGGCTCGACCCCTGACCCTTCTTATGAGCCATCGCTGCGTCGTCCTTCTCGTCGAATTGCGTTCCACGAACCGAGCCGGAGTCCCCGGGATCGATGTCGGTCCTTGCCCAAACCAGTAATTCTAGCGGGAATCGAAGTCTCCCGACAAGTCCGGCCCGGACACTTCAACGCTGATCGGCTGATCAGTTCTTTCCGGATCGCGTGCGGACTGGATGGCACTCCCTGAGTCCTCGAAGAGCCTGGCCACCCCACCGAGGGGTCATCGCCACCCTCCCAGGGGGATCGCCTGGCCAGGCCGAGCGACTTGGCCATATCGAACCGTTGCTGGGCCCGCTCGAAGGACTCAGGAGTGATTATTCTCGCCGAACAAGCGCCCGCGAAGGAAGGCTCGCCCCATGGTGCTCGCTCTTTCAACCATGTATGCCGTGATGTTGAGCTTGGCGGCGACTTCCTTCACTTCGTAATCTTCGATGAAACGGAGCCAGATGACCTGGCTCACCAACTCGCTCTGGGTCTTGGCAAGCTCCTCGAGGGCCTGGTTCGCGCCACCATCTCCAGATCTCTCGCTTCGAGGCGGTCGAGCACCACATCCAGCGGTACGCGGCGACGGCCCCCAACTCGTTTCTTCGCGTTTCGCGTGCGGGCATGGTCGATCAGGACTTGCTTCATAATGTTGGTCGCGGCCTGTGTCAGCCCCACGCCATCCAACATCTGGGCCAGGGCATCGCTCGTCTTCAATCGCAGCCAGGCTTCATTGAACAGCGCCATGGTCTCCAAGCTGTGGTCCGGTCGTCTTCGGCGCTCCTGACGCATCAATCGGGCCGCCCTCGAGCCGAGCTCGGCCCAGAGCTGGGCGGCCAGCCTTTTCTCCGCATCCGCGTCCCCAGCCCGGAACGCTTCCAGGGTCCGCGTCAGCTCCTCGCTTTGGTCCCCTTCCATCGAAATCGCTCTCGAATCCGGAAAAAAAGTTCGCGAGCCTCTGAGATTATTTTCGCACTAACTTGTAGGGAAAGGCTCGGGGGAAGACGGCAGGATCCCGTCGTGATCGACCCTGATCTGCCGTAGCTATTACGAATGATTGCAAAATCTCCGGCGTGCGCTCGGCGACTCAGAGCCTGTGAATCAATCGGGTTTGATTCACACACCGGGTCTTGGGCTTCATCGACGCAAGTCGCTGAAAGCCAAGAGATTCGGTAAAATGAAGACCCGACAACCTAGTGTACGTTAGTCGAAAGTTTCACAGGCTCTCAGTCCATGCTCTTCTCATGTGAGGGTTTTCGGGCGGAAAGAACTGATGCGGAAGCACATTCCGCAGAGGGTGCTCGCAGGCGATCATATGTACCATGTGCCAGGACCCCGAACGGACGGGCATCCGGAAGGAGCCGCCGCGGACGATCTCGTGGGTATGTCAGGATCACGTGGTTGTGACCCCCGAGAAAGAGTCGATCTGGTTGGTTTTTTCAATAATTCCACCTTTCAAGAAAAAAAAGCCCCCTGCGGATGCGCATTCCGCAGAGGGTGGTCGCAAGCGAACGTATGCACCATGTGCAAAGACCCCGAACGGACGGGCATCCAGAAGGGGGGTCGCTGCGAACTGCCCCTTGATCGCGGTAACGATCGAGATGAGGCCGATCGAAAACGCGGGATCGGGAAGTCCCCCATCCCATGACCTGGCGTCTCATGAGTAAACGCATAAGACACACGATCAATGGGCCAATTAACGATTCTGTACAAGCTGTGCTGTCTCCGTCAAGGCATGAATCACCACCCTCCGTGGTCCAACTGAGGATCGGTTTAACGGATGGAGTGACCTTCATCACGCGCTTCAACATCTTGTCCGACAAGCAGCAAAGGTGGCGAGCTGCGAGGAACAAGGCTTGCCAAGTGGTGGAGTCGAGGCTCTGGTACCCCTTAGGGAGGGGTGACGACGATGTCCAACACCCATGTCTTCGAGCGACTTGAGCAAGTCGTGACCCTCATCGCCGAGCATCCGGACTATCCCGGCAAACAGGAGGTCATCTCCGAGTGCTTGGAGGATATCGAGGAACGTTCACGACAGGGATATCTGTCCCTGGAGCAACGATTCCGGCTTGACACCATCCTGCTGAAGTCTGCGCCGGCCCAGCAAGTGCGTTGCCACAACTCGGTGGCCGGGTGAACCCTCAGAATCAATCACACGCGACCCGGCAACTGGCCGACTCATGCGCATCCTGGGAAGTTTGTGCCCGCCGGGGGCGGCGGGTCTCCCCCCGTGGGAATACCGCCGCCCTCGACAGTGCGCAAGATCTTTCCGGGACGCTTATCACGCGCTGACCGCTCGGCAAGATGACCTGGACCGCCCTCACCGGGGCTACCATGGGGAGCCGAGCGGTCGTCTGATGTCGCGTCCGCTCCCCGATGAATCGCCGCGCGGCTCGGTTCCGGTGACGGGGCATCATTGTCTGATGCTCTCTTTGCCGGTTCACCGACCGCCTGGGTTCGAGAGAACGACGCCGAGTTGCGGGACGGATTCCGCTGCCGCCCCGATCGTTTACAAGGAGGACACTCCGCGCACCTTGACATGCCGGAGAGACCGAACGGGGTTTGAAGATCGCGGCACCGGGCAGATCTCCCGCTCTCTCCAACGTTGATCGGGCGGAGGCGGTGACATATCCCGCCAATCTGGCGGAGATGAACCGCGGAAAGACCAGGAAGGCCGGTCATCGCCCCCCGCTCACGGGACACGGCCCGGGAGGGGATAACCCCGACGACGCGCGGCACGCCCCGAGATCGCGAGCGCACCCCAGGTCCCTGCGGATCTCCAATTCTCTGTCGGGCACTTCCGGTCTGACGAAAGTCAGGGTAAACTCATCATTAACAATTTCGGCGCACCTGCTCCGGGATCGGCCCCGACAGTTCCAATCCTGTCGATTCATGGGACGTCCATCGTGAAATCGCTGACCGTGCTCGCCCGGCCCCTGCTGTTGGCCCTCGCGCTGGTGTGGCTCGTCCAGTCGGGACCACCAGCCTCGGCGCAACTGCCGACGATGGAAGAGCGGCTCAAGTTCCTGACCGATCCCGAGAGCGTCAAGGGCAAGGCGGAGAAGGACAAGACGAGGCCACCTCGGGAATTCTTTCGGTCGCAGGTCGCGCCCTTCGACGTCCTGCCGTATGTCAAGCCGAACCACTGGAGCACGCTCGCACTGGAACTCCGAACCAATTACGAGGATTACTCGGGCCTGCTCCAAACGGCGCCCGTCCCCTTGCTGGGGATGCCGCAGGAGGTGCTCTACCGCCGCAATGCACGCCTGGTGAAGCAACAGCGATCGCGGCTCAGCTTGCAGATGATGCTGCCGCAGATTCCCAGGGAACTGTCCCTCGAGCTGCTCCGGCCCGAGACGGTCCGCGCCGACGAGATCTGGCAGGCCAGCTTGCGGGTACTCGAGCCGCACCAGATGCTGATCCTGGTCCTGACCCAGGAGCCCAACGACGCCTACACTCAGTGGAATCGGCTCCAGGCGATGTACCCCTTCGGGGCCGACCGGGCCGATGTCCAGGCGGTCGAACATCAGCGCTATTACCGGATGGTCTTGCCGCTGGAGCCCGATCGACCGCTCCTGTCGCCGCATCCCCTGACCTGGACCACCATCAGCCATGTGATCTGGGACGGCATGCGCACCGAGACGCTGAACCCCGCGCAGCAGCAAGCGATGCTCGACTGGCTGCATTGGGGGGGCCAGTTGGTCTTGATCAGCGGCTCTGGACCGTCTTTCGCCACGCTGCGCGACAGTTTTCTCGCCCCCTACCTGCCGGCCGAGCCTTCGGGCGAGAGCGTCTTGCTCACGCGCGACGACTTGAAGGCGCTCGCGAACGCGTACCGGCCGCCCTCCACCCCCCTCGATCGGGACGATCCCCGGCCGACGCCCCCGGCCGAGGAAGAGGCCGATGCGAGCCTCCGCGACCTCGGCCGCTACCGCTCGGCCGAGCCGATCATGCCGGCCTCGAATCGGCCGGTCTTCCTCGCGGGGCTCCGTCCCCGATCGGGTGCCTCGCTCATCCCACTGGGTGAGTCGGGCGACCGACTGCTCGGGGTCGAGTGGCGCGTCGGGAGGGGCCGGATCTTGATGCTCGCCCTCAGCCCGACCGACCCGGCGATCACCGCCTGGCCGGGGCTCGACACCCTGATCCGACGGGTCATACTCCGTCGTCCCGAGGACCCCCTGATCCGCAAGGACGGCTGGGACCCGAACGGTCGGGGGCTCCTGCCTCCGACCTTCGGCGGGCTGTCCGGCCTCGACCTGAGCTGGCTCCGCTATCTCAGCCGCGACCTGGGTTCGTCGGCCTCCCGGCCGAGCCCGTATGTCCCGACGGAAAGGACGACCTCCGAGGCCGCGCCCCCTCGCGGAAGGTGGTTTGGCTCCGTCCCGAAGAATTACGCGGCCCCGCTCTCCCCGGCCTCGCCCGTGGCCGAGTGGCTCGATTCCTCCGCGCTGCCCCAGATGAGCCGCGACGTCCTGGAGGACGCCTCGGGCATCAGGGTCCCCGGCGCATTAGTTCGTGCTCAAGGTCATCCTGGCGTATCTGATCGCCCTCGTGCCCCTGAACTGGTTGATCTGCCGCTTCGTGCTCGGCCGTCGCGAGTGGGCCTGGGTCGTGATCCCAGC
>CAWDND010000056.1:0-227025 GCA_963803395.1 uncultured Planctomycetaceae bacterium | reverse complement strand
CGCCAGTTCGTGCGCGATGATAGGAAAAATGCACAGGACAGGAAGACGCCTCCTTGTTGCAAATTCCCCCCAGGAGGGTGACACAGTCGGGCCGATCCGTAAAAACACGCACGATGAACCCCCATAGAATCAGTTATGGAGATTCACCGTGCGCGACACTGACGGCCTTCAGGCTACCATCACTCTCGGCCCAGTCAACCGGGTGGGCCAGGATCTCTCGGCCTCCTTGGAGATGGTGATCACCTTGCCGATGCCCGATCAGGACGACCACCTGCCCGACACAATCGAGGCGAACGTCCATGCCGCCGGTCTGGAGGTCCAGCGGCAGCTCTTCCGTGCGCTCATCGAGAAGGCCGATCGGGAGTTGGTCCTGGAGGGTCGTGACGGCAAGGGGGGTGAGGGGATCCAGCGGCGGGGGACGCGCTCCTTTACGTTCAAGACGCTCTTCGGCGCGGTCACCGTCGAGCGCTGCCGGGTCAGTCACCGGCACGACGGAACGACGGAGATCCCCTCGGCGTCGGCGTGGGGCACGCCGCATCAACTGGCCATCACCGGGAACCTCCGCGACGCGGTCTGTGATCAAATGAGCGAGCATTCCTCCGGCGCGAGCCTTGAGGAGATCTGCGCGGGCCGGCGACGCGGACCTGCTTGGGCGGAGCACGGTCATCGAGATCGTGCACGAACAAGGGGGCCGTCTGGTCGCGGCACAGCGGCAGCGCGCCTGCGCGACCCTCGACGCCGCGTCCGAGGTGGAACGCGCGGCGCTGGGCCCGTGCCTGGCCGACGATCCCGACCGGATGTCGGCGTACGAGCCCGACGACGACCCGCCGTTCGACCCGGAGGATCCCCAGTGGCCACAGGCACCGCCGCCGGAGTGGGTCGTGACGGGCTTCCCCGGCTGTGACCCGTCGCCGCCGGTGCTGCGGGAGGAGCCCCGCGGGGGACGACGCGGTGGTGATCGTCGCACCCGACGAGGTCAAGACGAAGGCGCCACCGTCGACGGGCCGCAAGGAGATCTGGACGGACACGGCGGTGGTGCTGGTGGTGGGCCTGCGGGACGCGCTGGCGGACGCATCGACGGACGGGCTGTGGTTGCAGGTGTCGGCGCTGCTCTTCGAGTGGGAGGTGCTCAGTGGCGGCCGGCGGCTGCTGGTGCTGGGGGACGGGGCGTCATGGGTCCGGACGTGGTTCGAGAGCTTGGGGATCGATCCGAAGGCGATGATCGTATGTTGGTGGCACCTTCGGAAACGGTGTTCCGAGTGCCTGAGTTTGGCGGGGGGGCCGAAGGACCGTCGACGGGCGTTGGAGAAGGCGCTCCTGGACCGGCTGTGGGAAGGAGAGGTGGACGAGGCGATCGCTCTGCTGCGCGAAGCGACCGGGTGGGTCAGAAACCTCAAGGCGTTGGAGGACCTGATCGGGTCTCTGGAGAAACGACGGGCGTACATCCCGGACTACGGGGAGCGGCAACGCGCGGGGCTGTGGATCGCGCAGCACGCGCGTGGAGAAGTTCCACGACTGGGCGGTGTCGGAGCGTTGCAAGCACCAAGGGATGAGTTGGTCGTCCCAAGGGGTCGAGGCGCTGGCGGCGCTGGAAGCGGCGCGGGAGAACGGCGAACTCGACGCCTGGCGGAGGTCGGGGGTTCTGCCCGCGCGGCAGTTGCCCGACCCGGTACGGAAGGCGGGTTGAGGCACCAATCGCGCGCACCAACTGGCGGGCGCCAGGCAATTTTTCAAATCCTGCACGGCCAGTGAAAACGCCCCCCTGTGTTCGGGGGCGGTCGGTGTGACGTGCTCACTTGCCGGTCTTGCCGGTCCCGCCCGTGCGGTTGGGCGGCGGGTTCTCGCCGGTCGATTTGACCGTGGTCTCCGAGGTCGTGGTAGTCGTCCCACCGGGCGTCGAGACCGTTTCCGTCGTCTCCCTCTTCTTCGACTCTTCGCCGCAGCCCACCAGGCCGGCGGCGGGGAACGAGAGGAGGCCGAGAATCAGGGCTAATGTCAGAGGCCGTTTCATGGGTTTCTCTCTCCTGAAGCCACGAATCGTTGGCGTCCGGGCGGCTTCACGGTGGGTTTGCCCGTCCGACAAGGATCAGACAGCCGACCCCCGCCTCCTGCCGAAGACCAGCGAGAGCACGAACAGGACCACGAAGACGAGCAGCAGGGCCTTGGCGATCCAGGCGAGGGTGCCGCTGAGCCCCACGAAGCCGAGGATGCCGGCGGCCAGGGCGAGGACCGCGAAGACGATGGCCCAGTAGAGCATGGGATGGCTTCTTTTCTCGAACAGGGATGGATCCCGCCGCGAGCGGGGGCGACGCTCCTCGCATCGCGACGAGAAAGAGGTTGGAACGGGGATGCACAGCTCTTGTCGGTCACCCTAGCTCGGCGCAGCCGCCCCTGCTCAGCAACGGATGCGCCCAGCAGCGGAGGAAAGCTCACGGTTTTAGCGCCTTCCAGAACTCGTCGAGTTCTTTGTGCGCCTCGTCTTTGGCGTAGCCGTACCTTTGCTGGAGGAGGCCGGCGAGCTGGTCGCGCTTCCCGGCGCTGGTCGTCAGGTCGTCGTCGGTCAGCTTGCCCCACTTCTCTTTCACTTTGCCCGTGAACTGCTTCCAGTTGCCTTCGATCTGATCCCAATTCATGACGTACCTCCTCGGAAATCGAGTCCTCTGAATACCGCGTTATAGCGGTTCACGCTCGGATTGGGTATGGGTTTCAGCCTGAAATGCTCGGGTTCGCTGGTATGAGGTGCGCAACCCGAGCGTGAAATGCTATAACAAGAATGTGCCCTTTCCAACCTCTGATCGACAGGTCCGACAAAGGAGTCCGCGCATGACCATCGGGATGATCTTTTACATTATCGCGGCTGTCATCCTGTTCGCGGCGGGAATTGGAGTTACGGCCATACCGAACCCCATGATCTGGGGGCTTTTCTGCATCGCGATCGGTCTTCTTTTGGACGAATACAATTTTGGCTTCCAACGCCGCCGTTAAGCCACCCCACGCGGCATGGCCTTTGCTCTGGCGGTTCGATCCGGCGGAGGGTGGCCGGGGCAAAGTGCTGCTCCACTGGGTGCCGCTCCTGGGCGGGCCGCTCTTGCCGATGATCTGCGCTGATCATCTACGGGGCGTACCGCAGCGTGTACCGGAGGCTGGCACTGGCGGTGTGAGGCCGGCAACTCGGCCAAGGTCAGTTGATCGGGTCAGCCCATCGCCCTCCGGCTCCCCTCACTGCAAGACCAACAACGAAGTGAGGGTGGCCCGACTGGGTTTGCCCCCTTTGTCCGGCTTGATCCAGAGCCGAAGATGCGTGACCGCATCGGCCGACACCGCCCAGTCCTCCCGCTCGAAGGTCATGACCGGCGGGCTGAAGTTGTACTCCTGCCGCAGCAGTTCCCGGTAGGTCTGCCCGCCATCACGGGAGACGGCCAACTGGAGTTCCTGCGTGCGGGCAGACCTCCGGTTCCTCGACTTCCAGGATGATCCGGCGGATCGCCTGCAGGGCGTCAAACGCCAGGATCAACGTCTGCTCGCCGGGCCCTCCGGCCACCCAACGGCTCCCCCCCGGCCCGCGTCGGCTCATCGAAGGCGTGATCCACGGGATGCTCGGGGTATTCGGAGGTCACCAGCACGGTCGCCGCGGCGGCGATGTCGATCTCGCCCGCCGTGGGGACCGGGGCGGCCGAAAATCCCTTGATGATCTGCTTGCGGAGCATGGTCCCTCCTTGCGACTTGATGCCAAGGCGTCATCATACCTGCCGAACCGCCGCCGGTCGACTGTGAGCCACCCCTGGCTGGGTGGGTGGGGTAATGGCAGCGATTCCCGGTCCGATTTAAGTCGTTGAGCAGCAAGGACTTATTCTGTACAGGTTGCAAATGACCGCCGAACCCGTTTGTACAGTAGTGGCCCTTGACGTAAGTCCAATGATTTCATCGAAACTGGGAAGGATGCGGAAACAAGAGAGACCCTCCTGACGGGTTCGGCGAATCTTTACTACAGGTTTCGCAATCAGTTTAGCAATCCGCTCTAATGTCGTAACCTCTTTGCTTGCAATGGTTTGTATTGTTGGCTTTCCGCCATGTACACTAAGGACACGGGGAATTACGGGCAATTCCTGGTCTCTATACTGAACAACCAGGCGATCTTCTTCAATCACAACTCTTGACCGAATCAGAGATTGCGACTCGTTGTTGACGCTTGTCCAAGTGAACGGGGTTTGCGAAATCCGGTTTCTGTAACCCCTTGTCGCACAGTGACTTAATGGCTGACAGGGAATCGCTGGGGTAAGCGTCACGATTGTGGGTGGAAAATTAACACCCCCGAGAAGTGAGCGAATGTCAAGGGGGAAACCCGTTCGGTCGCACGGTTTTCCTCTGGGATTTGCGGATCTTGCGTAAGATAGGGTGTCCATCTCGTGCTTCATGGCCGAAGATCAATCCTCCTCGGTCGAGGGTCATTCAGCCGGCGAAGGACGGAGGCACAAGTGCAAGGAGAAGTCAAGGGCCAAGTTACGTCAATTCGGCCCTTCTGCCATGCTGGACAAACGCTATCCCCACAAAGATGACGCTTACCCGGGTGGGTACCGCTTCCGCAACGATCGGACTGGGCGTTCCCGATGGCGCTGGATTCCACACCTTCCCCAGTACGGTTATCTTGAACCCGTACAAGGGTTCCTGCCGACCCGGCGTCCGTCCCCGGAAACCCGTCCGACCCTCCGATCGATGGGGATGGTCTCAGCCCAGCTTGGAGATGGGTCACCATGTCAACTTCCACCCTTCGATCAGGCAGGGCGTTCCATCATGGCGTGGTGCTCTCGCTGGCCCTGGTGCTTTGCCCGGAATTCCGATCCACCACGACCGCGCAGGCTGATCAGCCGAAGTCACGGGATCGTCCGTTCGTCGCCGAGTATTACTACAAGTGCGCTGGGGCGACGCCGACGAGTTCATCCGGCTGTTCAAGAAGAACCACCTCCCCATCCTAAAGAAGCAGATCGAGACCGGGCGCATCCTCCGGGTTTCAGCGGTCAAGCCGCGCTACCTCGCCACCGAGGACGTGGCGGCGGCGGCGCACGACGCCTCGGGCGAGGAGGTGAGATGGCGGCGGTGGCCGAGCTGGAGGCCGGGCTGATCAGCGAGCGCACGAAAGCCACTCTCGCCGCCTACCGGGCTCGCTTGACGCATCAGCCGAGGGCCGAGAGAAGCTCACGCGACCGCAATGGAGCTTAATTTCCTCATCCGGCGATCGCGCGGACCTCGACGGTCTGTTCCCGCAGCTTTCCCGTCCCCCACAGGGTCGTCATCGCCACTTCGGCGGCGTCCCGACCGACCGCGATCGGGATCAGGGCGGGACGCACCGCCTCAGTCGTCGCATCGACGTTGTGCCATGCCCCGCTCAGGTGGACCTGCGCGACACTATGAAAATCGGGCGGCTCCAGCCCCGGCGTATAGCATGAGGCATAGCGGGCGGGGATGCCCAGCGCCCGGCAGAAAGCGATGACCAGATGCGCGAAGTCACGGCAGACGCCGATCCGCTCCGTCGCCGTATCGTACGCCGACGTCTTGGCGTCGGTCGTCCCATAGCGGTACTCGACCTACCGGCGGACCCAGTCGGCGATGCCCGGACTCGCCCGCCACCGGACGGGAGTTGACCGAACTCGCCGCGCGCCATCCGGGCGAGGAGGTCCGACTGGCAGTAGCGGTACGGCAGGGTGTAGACCAGTGACTCGGCGGGGAGCTCCCGAAGCGGGTGTTCGACGGCATCATCGCGGAGTGCGGCGTTGGGAGTGGTCTCAATCGTCGCCATGAACTCGAACGAAAAGATTTTTTCGTTTCGGGGTTTCTACTGGTCGTTGAAAAGAATCCTCTGGGGGCGACGAGCCGCCGCTGGCAGTTGCCGTAAGCGTCCGTCCCGAATTCGTGGAAGGGCGTCGGCGTCGTCAGCAGTCGCTCCTGTTCGACCCGGTGGGCGGGTCCGACGAGCGGCGGCTCGACCATCAGCAAGAGGAAAGTCTCTTCGGGCAGGTCGTAGGCAGCGGTGGCTCGGACGGAGATCAGCACGGGCGCTGTCTTCCTCGGGTGTCGTGCGCCGCTCCCGGCTTCATTCTCGGAGGTCCAGATCGATCCGGCTTTTGATGTGGTGCAGATGCTACACCTATTGAGCGGACTCGCGATCCCTGCCCATCTTCAAGGAGCTTCCTGCCCCCATCCGCTCATCATGCGTTAGAATTGCGATTGTGTCGATAAGCACCTGGATCTGATCGCGGAGTTGTTCCGCGACGCGATGGCGGACTGCTTGGGCATCCTGGAGATAGTCCGGGATGAAGTGTCCGAGGTCGATCGAATCGCCGATGCGGAGGAAGACGTCTCGATTTGCCAGAGGTGCGGGCGTTGGATCTGGTAGACCTCGCGCTCCAGTTTGAGGACCATTTCCGCCAGCCGCTCCTGCGACGGGTCCAGATCCACGTACTGCGGCTGCCAGCTCCCCATCTGGGCGACACTCTCCGACGCCGCCAAGTCTTTGCGGATCTGCGCCGACTCTTGCCGCGGAATCGCCCCACCTGAGCCAACAGGTTCCGCAGAGAGGAACTGAGCCGCCACGCCCGATCCATCGTCTGGGCCTGAGACTTGACGGTCGCACCCGCGTACTCCTCCTCGGTCTGCGAGAGAATGGCCTTGCGCATCTCCTGCACGCGTTCGCTCAACGCGGTGAGACGATCGGCGTCGGGCTTCAGGTGATGGGCCAGCTCCTGGCGATGCAACAGGTCCGCCAGGATATCAACCAATCGCCGCTGGAGCGAGAGACCGCTCATGCGCCGGTGGAGACGTCGCTCCATCGAGCGGGTCCGCCGCTCCAGGATGGGGGCGATGGGTTCGCGGTAGCGGTACTTGAGGGCCATCGGGATCAAGTAGGCCGTCCAATCCGGCCGGGTGCGCCGCGCCTCGACCACGGCCTGCATCCCGATCTCGACGGCCCCGCTCTTGAACGGCTGCACCAGGTCGTTCAGGTGGTAGATCTCCCCCCTCCGGGAAGATGACGAGCATCTCCCGGCCCCGTTCCACCACCTCGATGGCGTAGCGTTTCGCCTCCGCGGTATCGCCCCCGCGCTCCACGGAGAAGGCCCCGAGGAGCTGGAGCCACCAGCCCGCAGCCCCGAAGCCCTCGTCGAACGCCTCGCGGTTCATCATGAAGAGGAACCGCCGTCCGCAGCGGCGAGACAGTTCCCAGCAGACTTTGAAAGTCTGTCTTGTCGGCGTGGTTAGGCGTGAAGATGATGCCCGCCCCCGGCGGGAGGTCCCGCAGCACCCCCAGGTCACGCGGTTCGAGATGGAGCCGATTGCGCCAGGCGAGGTCAATCCGAAGGAACGTCTGGACGGCCCAGATGACCCAGCCCCAGGGCTTGGCAGGTCGAAAGGTTGGGCTCCCCGACATGGCTTCCCTCCTCGTCTGCGGCTGCGACAGGCACGGCGGGCACGATGGACCTCACTGGCCCTGCTGCCCCGCCTGCTGGTTGCCCCGCCCGATGTCCACCATCCGCTCCCGACAAACAAGCTGCGAACCCAGTACCCGGCCAACCTAGACGCCGGAGCCGCGGGTCGGCTGCATGCGGTTGTTGAACGCCATGGAGGTTAACCATACCTCCTACTTATGCTCCGTCTTCGCCGTCCGATCCAAATAGGGTCGCATCTCCCCTTCAAGTTGCTTCCCGAACTCCATCAACCGTTCGGCATACGCCTGTAAGCTTTTATCTTCTTCGGTGTGAGGTACCCACTCGGGCACTTCCAAAGGTATCCCTTCCTCATCCAACGCCACAAATACGGTCACACAATGAGTCGTCGGGATAAACTGCCGATTTTTCGGATCGCCACTGCCCACATTCACCGCAATATGCATGCCGGTTCGCCCCGTATAGATCAGTTGGGCATGCACTTCCACAATATTCCCAATCAGAATGGGTTTGTAGAAACGAATACCGCCGACATACACTGTGACACACGGATGCCCACTCCACCCTGTGGCACAGACATACCCCGCCTCATCCATCCATTTCATTACCGCCCCGCCGTGAACCTTCCCATATACATTCATATCGGTCGGCCCGGCTAAAAATCGCAAGGTGATTTCTCGTACCCGTTCAGAAGGGTTTGTCATTGGAATAACCTATGCCTAAATGCGAACCGACAGCTCATCGTAGAGCTTTTTCCGACGGCTCATCGTAGAGGTTCACGCTTCCCGAACCGACAAGACATCGTGGAGATTCGTGGTGACACTGGCACACTTTCCCGCAGCGAAGTGTGACCGCTGTTTGATGTCGAAGGCGTCATCGGGTCATTGACCGAGTAACTTCAGATCGTACTTGGAAATCAGCCCGGCGATCAAGTCAGATGAGTAGGTCACCCCGTACTTCACCGCTAGCTCCTGCCTCCGGCCCGGGTCTCCGACCTCGGCGAGTTCGGCGATGCCGGACCGGGACCGGCGTTCCAGAACGTGTGCATCAGCCCGCGGGGCTTGATCAGGTAGCTGCCCGGCCCCGCGACGACCTCGTGATCACCGACCCTCGCACCGATCTTCCCCTCCAGGACGTAGGAATACCCGTCCTCGTGCAGGTGGACATGGGACAGCACGAGCCGCCCCGGCTCGATCGGGTGCTCCACGACTGCGAACGCCCCTCCGGTGTCCGTCCCGGAGACCTTGAACACCACCCCCATGCCGCCGAGCTAGACCGAACGGCCCTTGCCCGGCTTCATCACGGTTGTCGGCACGTCCATCTTCGGCCCTTTCGTATTCGTATCGGGCTATTCGATGCCGACGCCTACTTTACCCAACGCGGCAGAGCCGCAACCAAAAAGGATGAGCAAAAACGGCGTCCTCCCACGAGAATGGGGTTGGTTTGGGCCCCACCCCGAAGGAGAACGCCATGAAGACGCTGTCGCGCTTCGTCACCAAGTTTACCAGCCTGATCGTCGCCGTGCTCTCCTGCTTTGATCGGGTCATCTTCAAGGGCCATCTGCCCTCGCCAACGGACCGGCCCTCGAAGGGTTCGTCGACCACGTCCTCAAGATCCGACGCGACGACTTCATGGACTTCGCTCGAGCAACAGTCCGAGACTCTGGTCGACCACGCCAAGCGCCCGGCCCAGGAGGCCGGCGCCGAATACCGATTCCTTCAAGGGGTCCATCGCAAGGACAAACTCGTCGATGAGATCCTCCGACAACGACCGATCCTCGAGGGGCTGATCTGCGTCCTCTGTTGCATGGAATGCTGCGCGAGTTTCAAGCTCATCTCCGGCAAGGATCGGCCGCGCCTGATCAACGCACGCCGGCCGCAGCGCGTCCTCTCCTTCTACTTACCTCGATCCCAAGCTGGGCCTGATCCACATCCGGTTGCACGACCTGGTTCCCGTTCACCGTCCAGGTCTACGTCAACGGCCACTCCTGGCCTGGCTCAGCAATTGCTCCAACGACGCCTGGGATTCACCCAGCAAGACAACGCCTTCACGGCCTTGGACGATCCCAAAGCCGCTCAGAAGCTGGCCGATTCGTTCGTCCGCCAGAACGGGCCCAAGATCCTCAATCGCCTGGTGCGCCAGGTCAATCCCTTGATGAACGAGCCCTGGTTTCGCAGCCTCAGGTCTTATACGGAGTCCAGTTGAAATGTGCGCTGGCATCCCCCTGGGAAACAAGCTGAATTCTCCCGGCGACCATCGCGGGTGGCGCACGAAATTCCTGGACTCCGTATTAGAGGCTATCCGGGAAGGGCCATGTTTTTAGCCCTAAATCGTTATCAGGAAGTCGGTTGCGCTTGGTTGGCCCGCAATCTCCGCAACCCCTTTTCCTGCAGCGACTTCCGGCCATTTGCCTGGGCTTCCCGGATAGCCTCTTACTGGGTCGTCGACCAAGCCGAGTTCTCCACCGACCTGTTCTTCACCAGCCGCGAGGCGCTGGCTGGTCTCTACCCGCGGCTGCTGGATCACGCCGCGGTGAACTTCTCGGCCAAGGACATCCTGACGTTCCTGGGCCGACGGTTCCATCCTCGGTTCGACGGCGAGGTACTCACTCATTGCCAGAAGGGGCGCTGGCCCGGGGCGCGGATCAAACATCGGATGAAGAACAACTGGCTGAAGATGTATGACAAGTTCGGCTGGTCCTGCGGATCGAGACGGTGATCAACAATCCGCGGGAGTTCCGGGTGCGCCGGCTGCGGAACCGTGCCGGCTACCAGGAGATGGTCTGGTGCCCGATGAACAAAGGGGTGTCAACCTGTATCGCTACCGCGAGGTGGCGTTGGCCGCCAACGCGCGTTACCTGGAGGCGTTGTCGGTGGTCGACAACCCGGCACCCGCCTATCGTCAGGTTGAGGAACTGACCGAGCCGGTGGTGGTGTCCGGCCGGAGTCATGCGGGGTTCAACCCGGCCCGAGAAGCGGACGTGAAGTTGTTCGGTGCCGTGCTGGATGGCAACCACCTGGTGCGGGGATTCCGCAACGCCGAGATCCGGGAGGCGCTGTATGGATCGACCGAGGATGCCGGGGAACGCCGTCGCCAGAGCACGGCGGTGGGTCGGATGTTGAAGCGGTTGCACGTGCGCGGACTGATCGTGAAGGTGCCGCACAGCCTGCGGTGGCACGTCAGCCGCAAAGGCTATCAAGTGCTTGGTGCGGTGGTGCAACTGTATCATCATGGGATTCCGGCGGCTGCCCGTCGAGCAGCGTGATCCACCGAAAAGATGCGCGCACGGCGCAGAGAAGTTACAGGGTAAGAATCTAAAGAGATTGACTGAATTGAGGTTTTGAGCCGTTTCAGTCCGGATTGCGGATGCTCCCGCAACTCCTCGCGGATGGATCCCTTCTCCAAAAGGCGTATCTCCGCAGGATGGGCCACGCTGCGGCGCCCGGCCCAGCCTCCGGGGAGCGGCCTTGATGACGAGAAGGGACGCGGCGAGAAGACGATGCATCCCACAAGGTCTGGCCTTGATTTTGCATGTAGAGGATTTCAATCCCCTGTTGAAGTGTCGAATCCAGGGTTCCAAGAACCAGGACAGAACCGCGATGACACCGAGTCCAGAGATTCTTGCCGATGCGGACCACATCACGACGGGCGACCTCCTCCACCAGGAGGAGCTCCGCCCGCGAAGGGTCCGGACCGAGTTCGGGGCCTTGAGCCATCGGGGCAAGGTCCGCGGCAATAACGAGGACCACTACCTCGTCGCCCGGCTCGCCAAGTCGATGCACGTCTGCAAGTCGAGCCTGCCCGACTCGGGAGCGACCTATTTCTCCGAGGAGGAGGGATACATGATGGTCGTCGCCGACGGCATGGGTGGCGCCGCCGCGGGCGAGCGTGCCAGCGCCCTGGCGGTCCGGAGTGTCGAGGAGTTTGTACTCAACACGCTCAAATGGTTCCTCCACCTCGGCGGCCAGGAGGAGCATGCGCTTTTTAACGAACTTCGGGCGGGGATCGAGCTTGCCGATCGCACCGTGATCGCGCGCGCGCAACGCGATCGGGCGCTCCTGGGGATGGGGACCACGTTAACGATGGCCTACAGCGTCGCGACCGACTTGTTCATCGTCCACGCCGGCGACTCGCGCGCCTATCTGTTCCACGACGGCGAGCTCCAGCAGTTGACCGACGATCACACGCTCGTCCAGATGATGGTCAGCAATGGCAAGATCAAGCCCGAGGACTGCGCGGCGCCACAAGATGCGGAATGTCGTGACCAACGTCCTCGGCGGCCCGGAAGAGGGGGTCTACACTGAGATCCACAAGCTGAGCGTGGCCGACGGCGACATCCTGCTGCTCTGCTCGGACGGGCTAACCGAGCCCGTCAAGGACACCGAGATTGCCGCGATTCTCGGCTGCGCCCCTCCCCCGACGAGGCCGCCGGGCGCCTGATCAATCGCGCGCTGGAACAAGGCGCGCCCGACAACGTGACCGTCGTCGTCGCGCGCTATGGAGTGGCGTAGGTACGAGACCGGTCAGCCGAGTACGATTCACCCTTCCATTGAGCCAAAACTTCCAAAAAACCGCCATTTTCGTCCCACCGCCGGGAAATCCCACCCACTTTGCGCATGCCGAAGGACGGCGTGTGCCGATTCCCTCCGATGAGGGGATGTTATACGCTTTCCGGAACGACCGTGCCCACCGCCGAGGGCGGCGGTGCTCGGGGGAGGCCCGCCACCCCCGGCGGGCTCCAATGTCCTGGGAGGTGTCTGAGGCACGAGCCTGCTCTCCGGTTCGCAATGTCCTGGGAGGTGTCTGAGGCACGAGCCTGCTCTCCGGTTCGGTAAGATGTTGGCATCGGATGCGTTGCAGGGCTATTGCGGAGGGCGACGGGTGATTTGAGGAGGGAACGTGACCGATGCGAATTTCATCCAAGTGGGCGAAGCGACTCGGGGTTTGCCTGGCCATCGTGGTCGTGATCTTCCTCGTCGTCCTGACCTGGGTCATCCCGGCGGTGATCGTCGGGCGGGTCCAGGCGATGTTCGCGGGCAAGGTCACGATCCGCGACTGGTGGCTGAACGGCCATTCGGCGGGGGTGGTCGGGTTGACCCTGCACGAGGGGCCGACGACCGGCTCGACGGTGTTCGCCTCGGCCGAGCGCGTGGTGACTGACCTCTCACTGTTCGGGTTGCTCCGCGGCCGGTTCTCACCCGGCCTGGTCACGCTGGTCCGGCCCGAGGTCCATTTCCGGCTCAACCACGACGGCCGGTTTGTCAACCTGCCCGTGATCCACGGGGGAGGCGGCGCCGGGGCGCCTGTGCCGAGCATCGCCGTCGAGGACGCGCAGGTGAACTTCCACCGCGAGGGTTGGCCCAGCGAGATGGTCGTTTCCAGAGTCGGCGGCCGGCTCCTGTCCGAGCCGAAGCGCCTCGTCGTTTCGGCCGAGGCCAATGACCCGACCTGGGGTCGCTGGGTGTCGTCCGGCACGATCGACCCCGACTTCCACGAGGGGTCGGTCCGGCTTGAAGGGGACCGATTCACCGCCGAGCGCGCAAAGCTCGAGAGCATCCCGTTCCTCCCCGCCGAGATCTGGACGCACGTCGTGCCGCGAGGGCCGGTCAATGTACTCGTCCAGCTCGACTGGGCCTCGGGCAAGGACCAGCCGACGTTCCAGACGCGGACCGAGGTCACGCTCCTGGAGATCGGCGCCAGCTTCCCGACCCTCGGCTTCGACTCGACCGCCACGACCGGCCGGTTGAAGGTGATCGATGGGGTCGTCCACCTCGACGGCGTCCAAGGCCACGCGATCAGGGGGAAGGTCGCCGCCGGGGGAACGCTCGACTTCGTCGAGTCGCCCCCGCGCATCGACCTGGAACTTGACCTGGCCAAGCTCAACGTCGCCGACGCGCCCCGGTCGTGGCAGTTGTACGAGGCGGAGGTGACTGGCCTGCTGACCGGCAAGGTCCACCTCCACGCCGTCCTTGACCCGAAGGGCATCGACCTCTCGGGCTCGTCTGGCGAGGCGGTCGTCGAGGAAGGAACGATCCAGGGCATTCCAGTCAAGTTGTTCAAGCTGGCCATGCATGCGGTGGGCGACGACCTGCAATACACCAACCCCCCGAGCGCGGCCCGCGCCCGGAACTTCGCGCGAGCGATGATCGCGTCGCTGCCGCTGTTCCATGCGGGAGACTCGGGACGGCTCGGGCTCACGTGGGCCGCCGAGGGCCTGATCGCACTCCAGGCGGCCTCGACCCCGGCGGCGCCCAAGCCGCGCCGGACGGGCATCCAACTGCCCAGGACGCTCACGACGCACCTGGAGCTGCACGATGTGGACGTCAAGCAACTTGTCGCCAAGGCGCAGTATCTGACGGGCTTCCCGTTCCCGATCCCGATCACTGGCCGGCTCAGCCTGAGGGCCGATGCGACGATCCCGCTCGGGGCGCTCCGCGACGTGAAGGCCTACGCCTTCCACGGCGACCTGACACTGACGAGCGCATCGATCGACCGGGTCGACTTCGGCCGGCTGGCGGCGCGGATCGACCTGGCCGATGGCGTGCTCGAGCTGTCGAACCTGCATGGCAGGCTGGTCGATTCTCCCGACGGCGGGCCGGATAACCCGCCCGCCGCGACGGTGCCGGCCCTCGCGGCGGACAGCCCGTTGCCGCCGGGGGGGTTCCGGTCGGGCGTCCACGCCGAGTTGTCGCCGCCGGGCAAGCTCTCGGTCACGTTCGACGGCAACCAGCTCCCGCTCGGCGAGCTGGCCGCGCCGGCCTTGCCCCGGCCGACCCCGTTGTCGGGCCTGGCGACGATGCACGTCGAGACGCAGGTCGACCTTGGCGCGGTCCGCCAGCCGGACGCCTGGACCGCCTCGGGGCAGGTCGAGAGCCAGCACATCACCTACCGAGGTGCGGCGATGGACCGCGTGGCGCTGCGGTTCGACCTCAAGGGTGGCAAGCTCGACGTCCCCAGCTTCGCGGCCGCACTCGCCGGGCGGCCCCTCTCGCGCGAGGGGGGCTCGACCTGAAGCCGCCGCAGGCGTTCGACGCGACGTTGGACGTGAACGGCTGGGACCTCGCCGCGATCCGCGCGTTGGTGCCTTCGGCGCCGCACGCGTCGCCGGTCTCAGGCACGCTCTCGGCACACGCGGACGTGCGCGGGACGCTCGGTCCCTGGTCGGTCGAGACGAACGGGCAGGGGCAGTTGAGCCGGTTCCAGGCCGGTCCGATGCCGCTGGGCGACGTCCCGTTCCGGTGGGCGACCGACCGCGACGCGGTCGTGGTCTCGGGAATCGAGGCGCATCCGTTCGGCGGCCGGCTCGCCGCCGAGGTGCGCGTGCCGGTCGGCACCGGCAAGCCGACGGAGGGGTCGGCCTCCTTCACCGCGATCGACACGGCGCAGCTCACCGCGGCGATCCCCGGGCAGGGCCTCAAGCTGACCGGCAAGGCCGACGGCCAGGTCCGCTTCTCGATCCCCGCCGACGTCTCGGCGCTGGAGGCGACCGTCGGGCTCTCGGCGCCCGAGCTGACGATGCAGGGTATCCCGGCCGAGCAGGTCCACGCCGCCGTCCGGGCGCACCAGGGGACCTTGCGGTACGAGGTCACGGCCGACAGCCTCGGCGGCAAGATCAAGTTCAAGGGCGACTTCCCGCTCAACTCCGCCCCGGCGCCGGCCACCGCCAGCGGCGAGTTCCGCGCCGTCGGATTCAAGCTCGCCCAGCTCTGGAAAGCACTCGGCATCACCGGTACCGCGGCCCAACTGGGGGGTCTTGGCGCCATCGACGCCAATTTCCGCGACACGCTCTCCGGCACGGGCGCGGGCCTCTGGGCGCACGGCGTGGCCGAGTTCCGCAACCTGAGCTGGGGGAAGAACCTCCCACTCGGCCAGCTCCGGGGGATCGTGGCGCTCTCGCCGACCACCTGGCGGATCGAGCCGCTCAATGGCGAGCTGCTCGGCGGCCTGGCCAGGGGATTCGCTTGGGGCTCGACCCCGGCGCAGGGGCCGAGGCAAATCGGGTTCGAATTCCGGATCGACCGCGCGGCGCTGAGTCGGGTGCTGGCCTTCCTGCCGGACCTCGCCCGCAACCTCGAGGGCCTCGGCTCTCTCCGGGTGGCCGGCAACCTCGATGAGGTCTTCCGCGCCGCCGCCGAGGTCGTGGTGACACAGGCACGATTCGCCCGCCTGCCACTCAGTGAGGTCCGTGCGCCGGCCGAGGTGGTGCTCATGCCCGAGACCGGATCCGGCGTGATCCATGTCCGGAGCTGGTCGGCGCGGCTGGCTGGGGGACAGCTTCGGGGCGACATCACACTCCGACTCGGCGACGATCGCTCGTTCCAGACCCTGGTGCAACTCTCCAGCCTCGACCTCCAGTCGCTGGCGCGGATCGAGTCGGACGCGGCGCGGCCCGCCTCGGGCAAGATCTCGGGCCGGATCACCCTCTCCGGCACCGACCCGGCCCAGCCGCAGCGCTATCGCGGCAAGGTGGTCCTCAACCTGGACGACGCCTCGCTCGTCGCGCTGCCCGTCTTCCGCGAAATCGACCGTTTCCTGGGGGCCGCGGGGCGGGCTGTTCGAAGACGGCGAGCTCAATGGCACGATCGCCAACAAGCAACTCATCGTCGAGCTGCTCACCCTGGAAGGCCGCCTGGTGCAGCTCCACGCCGGGGGCACGGTCGGGTTCGACGGCCAGTTGAACCTGGAGGTGCTGATCAACACGAACCAGATCATCCCCGAGACCGGCCAGGCGCTGGTCGCGCGGATCCCCGGCCTCCATGAAGTCCTCGGCCGGAGCCAGGAGGCTGTCCTGAGGGTTGCCAACTACCTCTCCAACCGCCTCTTGAAGTTCCGCGTCACCGGGACCATCAAGAACCCCTCCGTCGCACTCGACCCCTCGATCGTCGTCGCCGACACGGCCGTGGCCTTCTTCTCCGGGGTGCTGAAGCTACCTCTGGGATTCTTGAAATAACAATCGGCTGGTGCTCAGCCGCCGGAGGTGAGAAGTTGCGTCGCGACCGCCTCGGCCCGTGCCTGGCGGCCCTCTCCCAGGCCGAATCGCCGGGTTTTGCGGCCTCCCGTTCACGCCCAGCGACGCGGGCGCGCGCACTCGAATGGATGGCGATGGTCTCGGGGAGCAGGACCTGCTTGGGCTGGTTCTACTGGATGGCTGCAGCACGCTGGGGAATCCTTCAGAGCGTGCGGCCGATCTTGAGGCTCAGGGGCATCTCCAGACCGTGAGCCTCGAGCAGCTCGGGGTCGCCCAGGATGTTGCGGGTCAGGCCGTTGGCGACGACGCGGCCGGCGTCGAGCAGGACTGTCCGGTTGGACAGCTCCAGGACCATCTCCAGGTCGTGCGTGGCGATCAGCTTGGTGGCCGAGAGGTCCCGGATCAGCCGGATGAACCGGCGCCGGCCGCGGGGGTCGAGGTTGGCCGTCGGCTCGTCGAGGACCAGGACCGAGGGCCGGCAGGCCAGGACCCCCGCCAGGCAGACCCGCTTCCGCTCGCCGAAGCTCAGGTGATGCGGCGCGCGGTCGGCGGCGTCCTCCAGATCGACCCGCGCCAGGCACTCGCGGGCGACCCGGCGCGCCTCGGCCACCCCCAGACCCAGGTTCAGCGGCCCGAACGCCACGTCCTCGATCACCGTCGTGCTGAAGAGCTGGTCGTCGGGGTCCTGGAACACCAGCCCGACCCGGCGGCGGACCTCGGGCGCGTTCCGCGCGTTGACCTCCAGGCCGTCGATCCAGACCGCGCGGCGCCGTCTGCGCACCTACCGGCCCCGCGCCGTGCACGTGCACCGCCTCGCCGCCCCGACGGCCCGGCAACAGGCCGTTCAGATGCAGCAGCAGCGTGCTCTTGCCCGCGCCGTTGGGGCCGACCAGGGCCACGGACTCGCCCGGCATGATCGTCAGGTCCACGCCGCGCAGCGCCAGCCGGCCGTCGGGATAGCGATACTCCAGGTCGCAGACCCGCACGGCAGGGACTTCGGAGGCGCCGCGTCGCTCGTCATGGTCGAGATCGTCCGGGAGGATTCATGCGAGGACACGGAGGGTACGGGAAAGAGGAGACGCGGAAATCCTTCGACCTTCCCTCTGCTCCGCGGCGCTGCGGGGATCCTCACTCATCGGGGTCATCAAGGCTGCGGATCGTGCCGTCCCAGCCCCGGGCGAGCATCGCGGCGTGGACCCGCTCGCCGCGCTCGAAGGCGCGGAGGAAGAGGACGCCGATCAGGCCGGTCAGCAGGCCCCAGTCGAGCCGCCCCGACGCCGGAAGGTCCGCGACCGCCGTGCCTTGGCCATCCGGTCGAGCTCGTCGGTCAGGACATGGAGGTAACGATACATGAATTGCAGGGTCGCGACCAGCGACCGGGGCACGCCCAGCCTCCGCATCGCGACCAGCAGCGTGCGGAACGGCGTGACGTTGACCAGGACGAGGATCGCCAGGAACGCCAGGCTGTTCTTGGCCACGATCGTCAGGGCGACCGGCCGCGAGCCCGAGCTCGCCGCGCTTCGGGTGCGACGGAGCGACCATCAGCGCCAGGAAGCCGACCAGGACCAGGAAGCCGAGCCAGCGCGCCAGCAAGTCGCGCGGCGGGACGCCCGAGAGGCCGACGACGAACGCCAGCGCCAGCCCCGGCCGCAGCGAGCCGTGCCACCAGCCGAGCGGCGTGGCGACGACGGCGACGACGAAGGCGAGCGCGCGACCAGCTTGATCCGCGCGTCGAGCCGGTGGAGCGGGCCATCCGCCTTCGCAGTAGCGTTCCAGGAACTCAAGCCGCATCCGGGGAGACCCCTTCGGGGCCGCGTCGCCGGAGAAGATCCGTGCCAGGCCCAGCCCGACCCCGAAGACGACCAGCGTCCCGACCAGCCCCGCCACCGCCGTGGCGAGCCTTGACGTGGCTCGCGGCCGAGGAGCGGGAAGCGTAGTCGGGGATCGGCGTCGGAGACGAGCGGCCGGGCCGCGCTCCTGCGAGGAACCCGAGCTTCGCGCCGACGTATTCCAGGCCGTCGGGATGCTCCGAGGCGAACGGCGCGAGGAAGACCGCGACCGCCAGCGCGATCGCCAGGCCAGCGATCGCTGCCTGCCACCACGTCGGGTGCGCGGCCGGTCGTCCACGTCGGTCAGTCGGCGTCAGTCTGGGTCGAGTCGATCAGGTCGGGCCGGGTCAGCAGGACGAACCGGAGCACCAGCCCGGTGATCACCGCCTCGCCCAGGCCGATCGCCGGCGTGAACCAGCGCCATCCAGCCCAGGACGTGGAAGAAGTCGGCCCGACGGCCCGAGGCCGCCAGCTCGACGGCGAACGCCCCCGAGGCGAGCAAGACCGAGAACCAGGCCGCCGACCATCGCGCCGATCAGGACCCCCGATCGCCCGCCGATGGCCCGGCGGATCGGCGCGTAAATCGCGTAGCCGCCGACGGCACCGATCAGCCCCATGTTGACGAAGTTCGCCCCCAGCGCCGTCAGGCCGCCGTCGCCGAAGAGCAGGCACTGGACGATCAGGACCGCGGCGATGACCACCGCGCCCGCCCAGGGGCCGAGCATCACCGCCGCAAGCACCCCGCCCAGCAAGTGGCCCGAGACCGCCGCGGCCCGACCGGGAAGTTGACCATCTGCGCCGCGAAGACGAACGCCGACATCGTCCCCATCAGCACCGTCGTCCGCTCGCCCAACCGACGCTCCAGTTTCCGGAGTCCGGCGCCCAACCCGACCGCAGCCAGCACGCTCGTCGCCACCGCCACCTTCGGATCGAGCACCGCATCGGGAATATGCATGAATGGAACCTACGAATCGTCCGCACGCAACCTCCAACACTCCTTGAGTACGGACCTATCGTACACGGGGTGTGTCGTTTCGTCAATTCCGTAACAACGTCCCCAAAGACTCCTAAATTTATGCTCTTTATGTAATTACGCCATTCATCCGGAGCAGGCGGGAAACCGAATCCCACCGGTGGGACGTCGGTGCCACCTGGATGAGGAAGGGCACTCCTCGGTCGGCGGTCGGGGGCACCATGCCTGCCACACCCCTCCTCCGCCGCATCGCGATCACGGAGCCGATCCGGGAGGGCTAGTGGATCGATCAATCGAAACAAATTCATCGCCGCCGACGGTCAGGAGCGTTCTATGCTTGGGGGGAGAATGGGGGTCGGCCAAAGCGGTTCAAGGCCCGTCGGGGTGTCATCGACAGAGGATCACATCCAGGGCTCCGGTCGAGGGAAGCCCGGGAGATTTCTGATGGCGGATGATCCCGAACTTGAGAGGCTCGCCAGAATCTCCAAGATCATTGCCAAGGGTGTCTACGATGCGATTGAGGGAGATCTTTCCCTGCATCTCTCCCGGGAGCAGAGGGCGGGACTCGGCCCCCGGATCAGGAACGTCATCTATTCCACGCTGGTGGGCATCTACTACGGGGGCGACGCGACCGCTCCGCAGCGGAGCCGCAACGCCCTGGTCTGGCTGAGCATCCTGATGGCGTCGATACCCGCCGACTGGTCCGGGCCGGAACTGAGCGACGACCTCAAGGCGTTGCTCAGCCTCCCCATGGTGAGCGATCCGGTGTCGGATGAGAGGAGGAGCAAGCTGGCGGGGACCTGCCGAGACGAACTCGGCCTTTGACCCGACCGGTTCCCCGGGAACCGCTCCCGAGTAGGCCGCGGGATCATCAGGCCGCCCCGCCGCCCCCGGTGTACCAGGACCGGGATCGGTCGCAAGGGCCGAGGAGCCTCCCGGACGGATGGGGTCGAAGGGGACCGACGAAGAGTCCGTGTCGCACGCCGCGAGATCCTCCTGCGGCGGGGAAGGGCGCGTCTCACCTCTCGTTGATCGGCGTCTGGAAGTCAGTCTTCTCAAAGACGGTGAGGCCGGCCGCTGATCCCATCGTGGGGTGGCTGGCGTGGATCATCCTCCACGGGGCGATTCAGGAGATCACCGTGCTGATGGCTCTGGCCAATTCCTCGCCCGTCTCGGTCAGGCCGTAGAAGTTGTTCTTCCCCTGGCGGCGAGGGGCGATGATCCCGCCATGCCGCAGGAGGGCGAGGTGGTGGCTCACCGACGGTTGGCTCTGGCTCAGTCGCTCGCACAAAGCACCGACGTGCTTCTCCCCCTCGACGAGCATCAGGAGGACCTGGAGGCGAGTCGGGTCGCTGACCTGCTTTAACAGGACCGCCGCTTTCTGCGCCTGCTTGAGCCGCTGCTCGGCATCTTTCTTGGGCTTGTTCGTCTTGATGGTCTTCGTCGTCACGGTCGCCATGTATCTCTCTCCTGGGAGTGAATGGATCCCGGCGAGGTGCGTGTCTCCCCGCACGGTTCACCTGGAGATCCCAACGAATCCGCGTGCTGTGAATCCAATCGGTCTCGAAGGCGATCGGGGGGGCGATCACCGATGTTCTCGTCACCGGAGGGCGGACCGGGGCGGTTCAATTGACAGTTTCGAGTCCTGTAATTAAGAGAATAATTCATAGCTTCCACGTTCGACAACATAATTTTTCCATCTCAACAAATATTTTTTCAGCCCATCACAACGTGTCGACGGGACCTTGCCATTCCCATACATACGCTCACCACCGGCATGCACGCTGATCATCATGGGTGGATGTCTCCCAGGCCCTGGGGCAATATCTCAGCACCGACGAGAAACATCGGCGAAACAAGGCTTTTCAATGAACTTCGGACACGACCGGCCGAACGAAACCGTGGGAACCATTCCACATCCCGACGGAAAACGATCGGACATTAAACAAAGCTTACAAATCACGATGACTCGACCTCGATGGGAGTCGATACCTCTAGCGATTGTACACTCTGACGTTGGTGTCCGCCGGGGGCGGCGGGCCTCCTCCGAGAGAGCACCGCCGTCCGCAGCGGTGGGCACAATCATACCGGGAAGCGGATGAGATCGGAACGTGATAACCGACCGGACGACCGGGGGCGGAAACGCGACGCGGGGTAACGGCGGGAGGAGGGAGCGGCCCGGCTCTGGTCTCCGTCCCCCTGCCTGAGGAGCGGGATCCTCGACCGAGCGCGGCTCGGGGCTCAGGATTCGGCCGTACAGTGGTTAATCAGCCAGGTGTCCACGTCCGAGAGCATGGGCGAGGTCAGGCGATGGGCGCAGGGATAGGACTGGAACGCGACGCGGAGCCCGCCGGCGCGAAGCAGGGCGACGTCGCGCCGGGCGGCGCGGACCGGGACCCGCGCGTTCCACTCGCCGTGGACGACCAGAATTCGCAGGTCGCGGCACGCCTTGAGCCGGGCCAGGGGGCGGAACTCCCCCGAGATCCAGCCATTGAGTGCCACCACCCCGGCGAACCGCTCAGGGTAGCTCAGGCCAAGCCGGTAGGCGACCGCCGCCCCCTCACCACAGCCGACCAGGAAGATCCGCTCCGAGTGCACGTGCAGCGCCCGGCGGGTCTGGCGGATCGCCGTGAAGATCCCGTCCTCGAGCAGGTCGAGCGGGTCGGGTGACGCTTCCTGGAGCCGGCGGCGGAACAGCTCAGCCTCCGGCTCCGCGGGCGAGAACCGCGGCGCATGCCGGTCGGGCCGCGCGAAGGGCCCGCCCCAGCCGTACCCCTCGGGGCGACCGCGACGGAGCGACGGCTCGGGGCCGCGGAGGCTCAGCCCCACGTAATTCCGCCAGCTCATCGCTGGCATCGACCGGACCATCTGCTCCTCGTCTCCCCCACGCGCGTGGAACAGCACCAACAGGGGATACGCGTAATTAGGCTCGTACTGCAGAGGGATGAACCGCGCTTCCACGAGTGAGCCCGCCCTGGTCGTCGTCTCGAACGAGGGGGCGTTAAGCCGGTCGCTGGACATCTCGGGGTGCTCCTCGGACGCTGGGCAAGAGGCCGTCAGCCCATCCTTCGGCGGGCCGTATGGCGGGTCGATCGGAACTCCTCGTGACCCGGGCCATGTCGATCTGAGCAAAGCATAGCCAGGAAATTGCCACGCTTCAATAAATCCCCTAGTTAATTTGAATTTTGTCTCAAGTTTTTCCCCAGAGCTTGAAAGCTGGGCAGTTTGACAGAAGGTCTTCAGATTTTATCGGTTACGCGCGGGCCCGGGGAGGTTCGGGTTTTCCGTCCCGGCCCGTGCACAACGCCTTGGAGTCGGTTAGCCCTTCTTGAGGAAGTCGCGGACGAAGTGGCTGACCCGGTCGGGGAAGATCTTGAGCTTGTGCTCGACCCTGCTGACCAGGTTCCGATGGGGCGGCAGGGGATGGCGACGGAGCGGGAGGGACTTGGCCCTGGGGTGGGCGGGCGTCGGTTTGGAAGCGGGTTGGAGGGTGCCCGCGGGCTTGGGCTGGGGCAGAGGGATGATCGCGGGCGCGGGCGCGGTGGGGACGGTGCTCCTGCCGTCGGTGCCAAGCACGCGGAGCGTCACTGGGTTCGATTCTGCGAGGTTGTTCGTCCGATTCGTCTCATCGACGTTGTGGTCGGGATCGACGACGGCGGCGATCCGGCCGACGCCGACGCTGTCGAGCATCAGGCCGTTGGGGAGCCGGCCGGGGAGGTGGAGGGTCTGGCTAACCAACTGGTCGAACCCTTTCTTCAGGCCGTTGACCGAGGCGTCGCCGAGGTAGATCGCATGGTCGAGCGAGCCGGAGGCGCCAGTCAGCAGGAACTGGAGGTGGAACGGCCCGGCGTCAGCTTGGCCGAGGTTCTCCACCGAGGCCTGGACCTGAATGTCATGGCCCCAGGAGACCGGGACCGTCGGCGCCTGGACGGCGCCGACGGCAAGGTCGGGTACGGGTCCCTCCGGGAGGTTAGCGTTCGGGCCGGGGCCGATGCTCAGGGCCACCATGTCGTGGCCAAGCCCCTGCGTCGCCTGGTGGGGATAGATCGGACTGGTGACGTAGTCAGCGTCCTGGATCATCGAGAGCATGTACTGCGTGCTCCCGGCGAACGCCGCGGGCGGACCCGCCGGCAGCGTGATCGGCTGCGAGAGGTTGACCGTCTGCCAAGCGGGAACGGCGGGGATCTGGAGGTAGCCGATCGTCACGTCGTTGGATCCGCCCGGACTGGATCCCGCCGGAGTCAGGACGATCTTTGCGCGGGTCGCCGGCGCGTCGCCCTGCGCGTTGTTGGTGACCTGCGCTGTCACCGTGACCGACTGGCCCCAGGTCGTCTGGTCGGGAGAGATTCCCAGCGAGGTGCCGACGAGTTGCGACGGCGGCCGAGGCGTGATCGCGACGACCGATGTGTCGTAGCCCTGGCCGAGCCCGAAGTTATTATTCGGTCTGCTATCGGGCACCTTCCCCTCGGGATCGACCCAGAGGCCGAGATAGATCGGCCCCGACCCCGAGTAGCCGGGGATCGGCGTCTGCGGGAGAGTGAAGATCTGATCAAATGGCGCCGACTGCCCCGGTTGGAGGCCGGCAGGGATCGTGACCTCGCCCAGCGGTACCGCCCCGGGGCCGATGATCGGATTGGTCGAGGCGATGACCTCGACGTTGAATGGGACCGTCGCCGGCGCGTCCCCCTGGTTCTTGATCTGGCCGACCGCGTGGAACGAGTCGCCCCAGTCGAGGTTGTGCAGCGTGTCAAACGCTGCGCAGACCAGATCCGGCATCGAATGTGACGCCGTGAGTAGTTGACGGCCCTCGAGCAATTCGAACCGGAGGATGATGGGACCGTGCCCCCAGGCGCGGCGGCAGGCGGCGGTCCGGCGGTCGTGGGACGACATGGGGACTTCTCCTCCTTGAGAAGACAGCGCCGCCAGGACAGACCCAGAGGCCGATTGCGGCCCCTCGATCCACATCCCCGGCCCGGCGGCAAGGTGTCCGCGACAACCCTTCCATGGGAAGTGCAACGGACCCTATCCGAAATCGCCCCGGCGGTCAAGACGGACCGGCCCCGACTCTCACATTGCGAGGTGCGGAGCGGGAAGAGTCTTGAACTCCGCACGAAGGGTCCGGGCCGATCCGGACGTCCTGTCCCGGACGGGAGATCCGCCCCTCGACGTTCGAGCGGCGATATGATACCAATTTCGAGGGGTCGGCATGGGGCATGGAGAGGCGTAGGGGCGGGGCGGAGCGATAGGGAGTCGAGGTTGACGGAAGCACTGATCGGAAAACTCGGATACCTGGGGATCGCGTTACTCCTCGTGCTCGGCGGCCTGGGGCTCCCGGTCCCCGAGGAAGCGCCCATCATCCTGGCCGCCGTTCTGTCGAAAAACGAGCGGATGTGGTGGCCGATCGCCCTGGCGTCGTGCTTCGTCGGGGTGTTGCTCGGCGACTTCGTCGTCTACCTTCTCGGCTTCTTCTACGGCGAGAAGGTGATGAGCCTGCCGCTGACGCGGAAGTTCCTCTCGCCGGCGCGCGAGGCGCAGATCAAGGGCTATTTCCATCGGCATGGCTTCAAGATCCTGATCCTCGGCCGCTTCGCCGTCGGGTTCCGGACGGCCGCCTACCTGACGGCGGGCATCCTCAAGCTGCCCACGCTGAAGCTGTTCCTGACAGACATCGTCGCTGCGTCGCTGAGCACGCTGCTGATCTTCGGCCTCGGCTTCGTCTTCGCGCATCAGATCGAGAGCAGCTTCGACAGAGTGAAGCACTGGATGACGATGATCGTGGCGGTGGCGCTGGCCACCTGGCTGGCGTACCGCTTTTACAAGGGTCGGCAGCGAGCGGGGCTGCCGGTCGGCCCCCGGGTGCTCGTCTCCGAAGACGTCCCGCTCCCGCCCGACGACCTCCACGTCCACCACGGCGCGGCCGAGGCCGTCCCGGCCCCCGCCCCCCGCGATCCGCCGCCGGACGCCGGTCCCCGGCCCTCGACCCCGGGAGATCCGCCAATGGCCGTCGGTGATCGACCTTCGGCTGGCGACCTGCACACCCGAAATGACATCCCGAACGGGATGCTGGGCATCGCGGTCGATCCCAGAGGCACGCGCCCCCTGGAGCCGCACTCTCCCTGAAGGACCGTCGGCAAGCTGAGGAGTGCGGAGTCCTGAGTCGGAGGGGTCTTGAGACTCAACACTCAGCCTTCAGCACTTCGAGGCGCGGCACCGGGGGCCGCGGGGAAAAAGTCGGGTTGACCGTATCGGGGGGTAGTGATACCCTCCTGACGCTCATGGGACGAGACGCCGTCTCGTCCCGTGATCACTACCTGAGACGAGCCGATTTCCCACGCGTCCGCCAGCGCGACTGACCGCCCCCGACCTCGGGAGTTCCCTGTACGAGCAGGGTGGGCCGGGCCGGATCGTGTCAGGGGAAAGCGGCTCCGGGGTCGGGCCGTCGCTCTCGTCAGGCGGGATCGATCGGTCGCCCTCTCCCGCGCTCGGCGCGCTTATAACGGCCCGCGGGGCCCGTCCGGAGTCGGTCTCCGGCCGGCGAGTTCATGGACTGACTCGCACGAGACGGGTTCGCCCGGCGAACCCCAGATCAACCCTGGAAGATCGCAAGAATGAACAAGTTCACGCTGACTCTCGCCCTGGCGACCGGTCTGACTCTGGGCCTGGCCGCCCCGTTCGCCCAAGCCGACACCATCACGTCCCTCAATACCGGGGATATGTCGGCGGCGACGTTCAACAGCCTGTTCCAGCAGATCGATGGCGCTCCGGCGCTGTCGTCTCCCTTCCAGTATCAAGGCAACCAGATCTCGGGGCATGTGGTGTCGCAGGCGTTCAAAGGGACGGGCGAGGCCACCGGCCTGTATGCCTATGGCTACCAGTACGACTTGAACAACGTCACGGACTCGGACAACGCGCCGGTTGATCTCAAGGCCACGTCCTTGAAGTTCAGCTCCACGCCGATCCTTACCGACCTGACCCACAGCGGCGTCAAGGTCGGGGCCTATGCCATCACCGATGGCGCCGCCGGTGGGATCGACGTGCCGGGGACCCAGAAGCCCTCGGAACTGGACTGGGAGTCGAACAAGACCTCCGGCTCGCTCCTGGCCACGTACTTCAACAAGGACAACCAGATCCCCTCGCTCCCGGCCGGCGCTCACAGTGCCACCTTCGTCGTGCTGACGGACCAGCCACCCACGCAGAAGTTCGTCGGAATCCTGGGCTCGGACCCGATCGAACCAAATTCGCCGCTGACCACGACCTACGCGCCCCTGAACGGCACGATCGAGCCGAGACCCGTGCCCGAGCCGGCCACGATCCTGGCCTGGGCCGGAATGATGGGAGCCATCGCCCTGGTGCGGCGGGTCCGCAAGAATCGCCCTGCCGTCGCCTGAGTTCCGAGTCGGTGACCCGCGCCCCCCACACCAGGGGGACGCCGCACCGCGACGAGGCGATGAGATGCCGAAAGCCCTTCGCGCTGGCGAAGGGCTTTGGCGCGCGCCGGGGTTTCCTGTAAGATCATCCGGGCGCGGGTTCTCGGAGGGCGGCCGTTTCCGTGCCTTTCGAGGGCAGAGGGCGGAATTTGAATTCCTTGGATTGGCAGGCAATGAAATCATTTGGGCTCTTCGCGGAATCGTGTGGTTAACTTTGGGCTCTTCACCTTCGGCAAACCGCTGTTTTCTTCGGGTCGAACGCCCTTCCCTGACCATCGGAAACTCGTCACGATGAGCGGATGGGTAAACTCAAGCGACTCCAGGATGTCTACAGGTTCCCCGGCTTCGTCCCACGGGCCGGCGTTCGGGGTGTCTTCGGTGACCCGTGGGCGGTGGTCATCACGCTCCGCCGCCGCCGAAAAAAACGCGCTGCGGGGTGTGCGGGCGAGGATCTCGCACCTTCTACGACCAACGGCCGCGGCGCGTGCGCGACATCGCTTGTGGCGACAGGCGGGTCTCTCGCGAGCTCTCGGTTCGCCGGGTCGATTGTCCTCGGTGTGGCGGCGTGAAACGCGAGCAGTTGGAGTGGTTGGCGGACAACCCCCTTTACACCAAACGGTTCGCCTTCTACGTGGGGAGGCGCTGCCGGGAGAGCACCATCCAGGCGGTCGCCGAGGAGTTGCTCCTGGATTGGCATACCGTCAAGGAGCTGGACAAGCAGTACATGCGGGAACAACTCCGCCGGGCGGGCTGCCCCGCCCCCCGGGTCATTGGCATCGACGAGATCGCCGTCGCCAAGCGCCACCGCGACCGCATCATTGTCAGCGACTTGGAGCGGGGGCGACCGATCTGGTTCGGCGGCAAGGACCGCTCCGAGGCGAGCCTGGACGAGTTCTTTGCCTGGCTCGGCCCGAAGAAATGCCGGAAGATCCGCCTGGCCGTCATGGATATGTGGAAAGCCTTCCGCAAATCTACCCTCAAGGAGGGCAACGCCCCGCAGGCCCGGATCATCTCCGACAAGTTTCATGTCCTCAAACATCTGGGGACGGCCATGGACGAGGTGCGCAAGCAGGAGGACGCGCGGCTCTCGGGGAAGGAACGCCGGTTCATTAAGGGGCAGAAGTACAACCTGCTGTCCCGTTGGGAGAACCTCACCATCGGGGGGAAGCAGGCGTTGAAGCTGCTGTTCCGAGCCCATCGGCGGTTGAACAAGGCCTCCCTCCTGAAGCAGTCGTTCGGCCAACTCTGGGACTACAACCGCCCGGGTTGGGCCCGCCGGTTCTTCAACAACTGGAAAGACGCCTTGAAGTGGCAACGGCTGGGACCCTTTCGCAAGTTCGCCGCGATGGTCGAGGCGCACTGGGACGGCATCGAGACGTATTGTCACGTGGAGAACAAGGTGCCTTTGGGCTTCGTTGAAGGAATCAACAACAAGATCCGTGTCCTTCAACAACGCGCTTACGGCGACCGTGACGAGGAGTATTTCCGGCTAAAGATACTTACCTGTATGCTGCCAAAACTCTGAAAACCACCCACTCGATTCCGCGAAGAGCCATCATTTGATTGATTTTCTTCGTCTGTCGTCTCGCATCCGCCAGCCGGGACCCGCCGCCCGGCCGCCTCCGCCGGGCCGTTGCCCCGAGGGAAGGCCCCCCCCGACCACCGAGAAGGACCAAGACCGCGCCGATGAACCTCCCGCCGATCGCCCGAGTACGCCAGAGTTTCGATCAACCCGAGGTCGCCGACGTCTGGAGTGCGGTAGCCGAGGCGATCCGGTCGAGCCATATCGTCGCGCGGGTCCCGGCCGGGGGCTCGATCGCGGTGACGGTCGGGAGTCGTGGAATCGCCGGGATCGACCGGATCGCCCGCGCGACGGTCGCGACGCTCCGCGCGCTGGGTTATGCCCCCTTCATCGTCGCGGCGATGGGCAGCCACGGCGGCGGGACCGCTGTCGGCCAGCGCGCCTGCTGGCCGAGTTCGGCGTCACCGAGGAGGCGATCGGCTGTCCCATCCGCTCCGCGATGAACACCGTCGTCCTGGGCACCAACGCCTTCGGTCTGCCGATCCACTTCGACGAGAATGCCTATGACGCTGACGGGATCGTCCTGCTGAACCGGATCAAGCCGCACACGTCGTTCACCGGCCGATATGAGAGCGGCCTGCTCAAGATGCTGACGATCGGCCTGGGCAAGCGCCAGGGGGCGGCACAGGTCCACAAGCTCGGCCTGCCGGGCCTGAAGCGGCTGCTCCCCGAAGTCGGTGCGCTGCTGCTCAAGAGGACGCCGGTCGCTCTCGGCCTGGCGATCCTCGAGAACGCGCGCGAGCACACCGCCGAGATCGTCGCAGTCGAACCCGAGGAGTTGCTCGAAGTCGAGCCCCGCCTGCTGGACGAGGCGCGAACGTTGATGGCCACGCTGCCGTTCGACCAGATTGACGTGCTGGTCGTGGGCGAGCTGGGGAAGAACTACAGCGGGACCGGGCTCGACCCCAACGTGATCGGCCGGCAACGGGTCGAGACGATGCCCGACCTGCCGCGCCCAGTCGTCACGCGACTCGCCGTCCTGGACCTCTCGGCTGAGACGCGGGGCAACGCGCTGGGGATCGGCCTGGCCGACCTGACCACCGAGCGGCTCGTGCGCGCTCGACCCCGAGCCGATGCGGATCAACAGTGTGACAAGCAACTTCCTGTCCCGCGCCCGCGTCCCGCTGGCGTTGCCGACCGACCGCGACGTGATCGCCACCTGCCTCGACACCTGCTGGCGGACCGCGCGGAGCCAGGCGCGGATGGTGCTGATCCCCAACACCCTGGAGCTGACGACCCTCTGGGTGACCGCGCCATTGGCCACCGAGGTCGAGGCTCACCCGGGACTCCGGTTCGAGACCGATTTCACGCCGATTCCTTTCAACGCTGAGAACACCCTGGACCAGGAGTCCCTGTTCCCCGAGAGCGTCCGCGCCGACGCGGCCGACCGAATTGTACATGATTGCATTGAAGCATGTTCAATGATTTCAAATTTGAGATTTTACCTTTTACAATGGAGATCCTGGGCGTAATCACCGGGATCTGCGATCGACCATCGGACCACCGAGCGACGCCATGCCGCCACCGATCCGCGCTGTCGTCTTCGACCTGGATGGCCTGATGTTCGACACAGAGGCGTTGTTCTTCCGGGTGGCGGCCGAGATGCTGGCCGCGCGCGGGAAGCGGTTGACGCCGGAGATCATGCGAGCGATGATCGGCCGCCGCTCGGTGGATGCAGGGGAGGCATTCAAAACGCTCGCCGGGCTCGACGAACCGGTCGAGGACCTGATCGCGGAGTCGCGCGCCCGGTTCTACGCCGAGATGGACGCCGCGGTGCATCCGACGCCGGGACTGTTCGCCCTGCTCGATCACCTGGAGACGTGGCGGCTCCCGCGGGCCGTGGCAACATCGTCGCGCCGCGAGTATGCCGAGCGACTCTTGCACGGACACCGGCTCCGCGACCGGTTCGCGTTCGTGCTCGCGGCGGAGGACGTGACCCGGGGTAAGCCCGATCCCGAGGTCTACCGCAAGGCGGTCGAGCGGTTCGCGGTGCCTCCGGGATCGGTCCTGGTACTCGAGGACAGCGCGGCGGGCCTGGCTTCGGCGAAGAGGGCGGGCACGTTCGCCGTCGGCGTGCCGCACGAACACAGCCCGGCCGAGATCCTGCACGACTCCGATCTGATCGTCCCCCGACTCGACGACCCCGCCTTGCTGGCGCTGTTGAAAGGCGAAGAGGCCCATGAATGAGCTGACGTCCGCGATGCGTCCCGCGCTGCCTTATGTGATCCCGATGGCCGGATTCCTGGTGCTGACGTCCATCGAGGGCCATCTCTCCGGCGCCGGGAGCGGGCCGGGCCCGCTGGGGTATCCGCCGGCCTACGTGCTGAAGGTCGCGCTGGTGGCCGTCCTGGCCTGGTCTTGCCGATCGTCGTGGCGCGACCTCGCCCCCTTACCGGGCGTGCGTTCGCTGGCGCTGGCGACGGTGCTGGGCCTGGTCGTCACCGCGCTCTGGGTCGGGCTCGACGGGCACTATCCCACGTTCGCCGTTCTCGGGACGCGGACGGGGTTCGATCCGAACGTCCTGAAAGGCCCCGCGAAGTGGGGCTTCCTGGCCGTCCGCTTCCTCGGACTGGTCGCGCTGGTGCCCCTGATCGAGGAGCTCTTCTGGCGATCCTTCTTGATCCGGTGGCTGATTGACGCCGACTTCACGCGCGTGCCGATCGGCCGGGTGACGCCGACGGCGGCGCTGGTGACGGCGGCGATGTTCGCCCTGGTACACCCGGAGTGGCTCCCGGCCCTGATCACGGGCCTGGTGTGGGCCTGGCTCCTCTGGCAGACCAAGAGCGTCTCAGCCTGCCTCGTCAGCCACGTTTCGGCGAACCTGGCGCTGGGCCTCTACGTGATCGCGACCGGCGACTGGAGGTACTGGTGAGGGGTTGGCGTCGGGATCGTCCCTCCCGGCCTGGAAGACGTCGGAGTCCCACGAGTTGAAGACAGCTTATGGCACCCAGCCGTCGGGGAAGATCAACGAGGAGTACAGTCAGGTGATCGGATCTCTGTCTCTGTCGTCGCCTGACGTTTTTCAGAGTCGTCCGGGCATTGTTGTCGGTAAACCTGCGGGACAGGATCTCCAAGCCGGAATCGCCCATCGTCTTCGACAGGATTCGTTAAACCAATGCTGTACCCGATTCACCGGAGATGAACAAGTCCTGTGCGATTTTGCCACCCCATCCTCCCTCCCTGCGAGCGGTCGGAGAGGACGGATCCGGTGGGCATGCCGGATGTCACGCGACATGAGGTTGTGCCGCGGTATTGCGACACGAAGTGGTGCCGCTGACTGGTCCTATGTCACCTTGTCACGGTCCGTCACCGTTAAGCCCGTGATGGGCATTCGATGGCTACCGGACAAAAACAACGATCTTGCTGCGTCCTTGGTTGCAAAGGACGCAGAAACTGCGCCTTTGGTGCGGGAGCCTCCCCAAGGGCCTGGGAGGTTCAGGGCGAGATTCGCCGGATTTCAAGACGTTTCACTTGGACTGGCTGCCGCCGAGGTGGGGGCCTGAGTGCGTCATTCTGGGCGGAAGACGCACCGGGGGACGGCCCCCCTTCGGGGTGCGTTCAGTTGCGTCGAGACAACGGCGGGGGATTCTGCGGACCGACAGGTCCGAATAAGATTCCAGCGGGAACTTGAGGCACGAGGTCCAAGTCGTTATTATGAAAAACTGTATGTACCGCATATGGCCCCAAGCGGCTTCGTCTTCTGCGGACTGGGGCGGGATTTTATGCGGGTCAGCAGAAACAAGAGTTAGGCACCATACATGAAACGTATTGTCTATCACATAATAATTCCTGCCATCATGCCGGCTGCCTTTTTTGTATTAGCTTCAAGGCCGGTTGAAGTGCTGGGGTGCCGCACTCGCGGATTACTAGCACTCCTGATTGCTTTTATTAGTGGTCTGGCGGCATTGGGTGCGGCGATCATTGGAGCGAAGGGACGGGTGTACGGAGATACAAATGCTATTTGGTGGGTGACGAGCACACTGACCTTGGTGATACCAGTGATCGCCCTCATCCTTATGGCATAGTGATGCCTAACAAGGCGCCGAAGCTGACAGCGGCCCACCCTCTCGGTTTGACGCGGCATGAAAGCCTTGCAGACGGGCCGGGACAGCTTAGCTTGGTCGTTAGAAGGCGAAGTACGCCCTCAGTCGAACGGGGGGCACTTCTCCACTTCGGAGGTCCACGACGGCTGGAATGCAGGCATAAGATCAAGACCGTCGAGGAGCACATCCGCCTCGATCTGAGGCTGTTGATAAGGCTATCGATTGACAGGGATGACAGACCACACCAGCCGGTTCACCCTTGAGGGGAAGCGGGCGCTGATCACCGGGGCGTCCAAGGGGATCGGGGCGGAGATCGCCGCTGTCTTCGCCGATGCGGGGGCGGACGTCGCCATCGTGGGCCGGGACGCGGCAGGGCTGGAATCAACCCGGCAAATCGTCCTGCGGGAGGGCCGCCGCTGCGTGGCCATCGAAGCTGACTTGCGGACGGCCGAGGGGCCTCGCTTCGCCGGTGAGGAGGCCCTAGAGTTCTTCGGTACCGTGGACGTCCTCGTCAACAACGCCGGCGTCGTGTACGTGGGCAGCTACCTGAATACCTCCCTGGAACACTGGGAAGAGACCCAGGGTGTCAACCTGCGGGCCCCCTTCCTGCTGGCCCAGATCGTCGTCCCCAAGATGATCGAACAGCGGCGGGGTAAGGTGATCAATATCTCCTCGCTGGCAGGTGTGACCGCCCCGGAGGGGCACGCCGCCTATAGCGCCTCCAAGGGCGGGTTGAACATGCTGACCAAGGCCATGGCCGCCGAGTGGGCGCGGTTCAACATCCAGGCGAACGCCGTGGCGCCGACCGTGGTCCTCACCGAGATGGGCTGGCAGGTCTGGGGCGCCCCGGAGAAGGGGGAGCCGATGAAGGCCCGGATCCCGTCGGGGCGGTTCGGGCAACCTGTTGAGATCGCGGACCTGGTTCTGTTCCTCGCTTCGGCCGCCTCGGATTTCATCTGCGGCCAGGTCATCCTCATCGACGGCGGCTACACGGCCATCTAAATTCTGAACAAGCGTAATTCGATAATTGACATAGGGCTATCATTGGCCCAAACCATACAAATCAATAGAAATGTTATATCATCGTCATAGAGCTGTCTTATATCCGGATGAAAACTCGGGATCGAACAGGTGTCTGTGATAGGCAGGTTGTGGCAGCGATCGAAGACGTGGAGATCGAGTTCGAGCAGTTACGTGAGGCGTTGACCCGGCGGATCCCGGACAATCCGACTGCGGTGACGCATCTGTCGATCCTCTGGGGGCAGGTCCTCCAGGAGCCGCTCGGGCAGGGGCTAAAGCGAGTGGGCGAACAGGCCGGAGGGATGGACGAGATGCTTGAGGTCATCGCCCTGATCGGTGGCGCGGCACCCCGCACGCTTCAGAGCTTTGTGCGCGAATGCGCGGGCAAGGACGCCGGATCGTTCGCCCCGTCGCCGGCGGGAGCCTAGACCGCTCCGCCCGCGAGCACGTGTCGGCCCCGGGCGGCGCGAGCTAACCAAATGCTGCGCCTGACCGGGGCCGCCATTCCGGTTTTCCAGGGTTTAAGCTCACTCAGGCGGCCCCGGCAGGTGAGTTTGGTCGTTGGCAGGCGAGGAGGTAATGACATGGCTTACGACATGATTACTGTTGGGGGCGGCCTTGCGGGCTCTGCGCTCGCCAAGAATCTTGCCGAACGGGGATATCGGGTCCTCGTCCTCGAACGCGAGACGCGCTTCAAGGATAGAGTGCGCGGTGAGCAGATGCATCCCTGGGGAGTGTCGGCCTGCGCGCGCCCTCGGAATCTACGATCCTCTCCTTGCGACCTGCGGGAACCAGACGCGGTGGTGGACGACGTGGGTTGGCGGTCGCCCAGACTTCAACCGCGATCTCGAAGCGACAACGCCGCATCGTGTCGGCTCGTTCAACGTCTCTCATCCAGCTATGCAGGAGGTGCTCCTGCAGCTTGCCGAAAAGGCAGGAGCGGAGGTCCGCCGCAGTGTCACGGTCGATGCGGTTGTGCCGGGCGATCCTCCCAGGGTGCAGTTTCAAGAGCCAGGCAGGGCCGTATCCCTTGAGGCGCGAATCGTTGTGGGCGCGGATGGCAGAAACTCTCAAGTCCGCTCGTGGGGAGGATTTCGAGTGGATCGTGATCCCGACCGGCTCGTGATCGCGGGACTCCTCCTTGGAGGGATGCCTGTACCGGAGGACGCGACCCATGTGGGTGTGGGACCCACCGGTTCGACCTTGATCGCACCGCTTGGCGGAAACCGCGCATGCGCGTATTTCATGTACCGCAAGGCTGACGGCCCTCACCGACTGAGCGGGGAGCGACGAGCCAACGAATTTCTCGCGTGTTGCCGGAGCACGGGGATTCCCACGGAATGGCTTGATCACGTGAGCCCTGCCGGCCCGCTCGCTGAATTCAACGGTGCCGATCACTGGGTACACGGACCGGCGCGGGACGGCGTCGTACTCATCGGCGATGCGGCCGCAGCCCCCGACCCCGATTGGGGTACCGGCCTCTCGCTCACGCTGCTGGATGTCCTCCATCTCAGGGATTGTCTCTGCTCGGCATCCGACTGGCGCGCGGCGATCCGTGACTATGCGCAAGCGCACGATCGGTATTACGGGGTTCTTCACGAGGTCACTCGGTGTTGGGCCGAGCTGATTTGGACCACCGGACAGGCAGCGGATGAACGTCGGAATCGCGTGTTTCCCTGGCTGCTCACTGAGCCCAAAGGGATCCCGGACGTCATCGGTCTGGGCCCCGAGTCGCCAATCGATGACCGCGCCCGCCGATTGTTTTTCGGGGAATAGGGAACCCCGCGAACTCAGCGCCTTCTAATCCATGGCTGGAGCGGACCGGCAGGAGCCGGCCGCTCAGAGCCTGTGAAAAAATTAAACAAATGCTGCGCCAAACCAATGGACACTACCGTCCTAAGTTGTTAGCCAACAAGAGCTTCGGAGTGGCCCATCTGACGCATCTAGTGTACGGAGGACTAATTTTTCACAAGCTCTCAGCCGCCGTCCGTTGGGCGGCGCCACTTGTGGTCGCATCAAACAGCATAAGGAGGACATGTCCATGATGAGCGTTAAGGGTTTGGCACCGTTGTATCGAAACAGCCACGACCTGCCCTGGATTCCGTTCACTCCGTACAGCGCCACCGTGAAGCTGAAGCTGTTGAAGATCGACCCCGTTACAGGGCAGGTCATCACTCTGCTCCACGTGCCGGGCGGAGAAGGGCTTGGCTTACATAACCACCATGGCACGGTCATCGTGTACACGGTGCAAGGCGCATGGCGGTATCTCGAACACGAGTGGACAGCCCAGGCGGGAGACTTGGTCTACGAGACCGCCGGCTCACAACACACCTTCCTCGCGGAGCCCGGGGAAGACGTTGTTGCTTTCATCGTGATCGAGGGCGCACTTGAGTTCATCGACTCCCAAGGGCACTCAATGGGCCTGGAGAACTGGAAGACCTTCCTCGACCGTTACTACCGGTTCTGTGATGAGAACCACCTCCGACCTGTAGACCTCAGTAGGTTCGAGTGAGAAGCGTGCTGTGGAGCAAGGCGCCGACCAAAGCACCTCCAGGCCCCGCCGAGCCGCTCGTGGTATGCGTTCGCTGCTCGGTGCGCTGAGCGCCAGGTCGTTAGCCCATGTTTGGGGTCAGTCGACGTAACCCCTTGCGGCGTAGACACCGAATTTTCGATTAGTCACTACACTACCGTCCCCCTCGAAAGAATGGATGGATGCATCGACCCGGCCCACAGGACTTTCCGCACCCATCGTCCCAGCTCCCGAGCCTCCCGCCAACACAGCTCTGAGGTGGTGCGACGTGATCCTGCGTAGAGCCAAAACCGAGTTTTCGATGAGCGCGCTACATCACGGTCTCCTCCCCTTCGGGGGGAACCAGCGGTCGCTGGTCGACGCGTTTCAGGGCCTTCAGGACCAACCGCGCATCGGGACAGCCTCCAGAGACCCCGCGGCGGTCTCCTTGGCCCTCCCAGCGGAAGCGCACCAGCCGGACCGTCGACAGGGCTTGAAGCGCCCGCTCAGGCGACAGCTCCAACCCCGAGTCCTCGAGCCGTCGGCCCAGCCAGCGTGGGACCAACAGTGCCAACGCCGCCACGAAGATGTGGGCCTTGACCCGCGGCTCGACCTGGTGAGAGCTCGGCCGCAGCGCCAGCACGTCCTTGAGTTGCCGGAACCCACTCTCGAGCTCCATCAACTCCTTGGACTGCGCCACCGCCTCGAGGATGCTCAGATCCTTCTCGCTGGTCGAAATCACCTATTTTCCCTCGATCTTCTTCTCACGCCCCAGCCGGGTCTCGCTCTCGGAAGACGCGAACACACCTCCGATCAGCTTCCAATCGAAATAACGATAGCCATGATATTTCTGCATGATCCGCTCGACGGCCGCCCCGAGCTTCTCCGGCGGCTTCAAGTCGCCCGAGGCCACACGCTCCTTGAGCTTCTCCAGTTTCTGACGTGCTCGCTCCATCGCCTGTTGGCGCTTCGCCGGTTCATAGCCGCGGCGTTCGTCGGAGGCGATGACGATCACGCGCAGGTCGGAATCTCCGGACGGGACTTCCTGGGCACGCGTGCGGGGCGGATCGGTCTTTCGTTCTCGGGTATTGATGCCGCCAGGGCAGTCGATCCAGTGGGTTTCGTCGATGGCATCGAGCCAGGCATCGAGCTTGGTGTTGCGCCGCCGCTTGATCCCGACCAGGAATCCATGCTCATCTTTTGTGATCTTCTCTATGTTCTCATCGGTGAGCATACCCCGATCGCCCACAAAGACGAGCCGGCCGAACTCGAAACGTTTTCGCAGATCATTGATAACTTCTTGAACTGTGGAATGGTCGATGCGATTGCCCGCCCAGACGTGGTGTGCAATCGGCCAGCCCGCGACCATCAGCACGCCGACGATCACCGGGACGTTCTGCGACGTGCCGTCACGGCTGGAGCCGTGCTGGGCGAAGTCGTGCGGGCCGGCACCCTCGAAGGAGGTGCTGGTGATGTCGTAGAGGACCAACTCGGGCTTGAGGCTGAAGAGGTCGCGGAGCCGGTGGAAAAGCGCGACTTCGATGCGTTCTTTGGCTGCGTGGAGCTGGTCGCGGGTGCGGTACCAGGCGTCGAGCTGACGGGGGTGGACGCGGACCCGGCGGCGCTGGTGCCAGTGGGGGATGAAGCGTCGGCCCTTGCGGTCGCAGACGAAGTCGGTCTCCAGCCAGCCGGCGAGTCCGTGCTCGCTGGCCGGGGCGATGAGCCGGTGGGCGACGAGCACGAAGGCGCGGTCGGCGAACGGGACGCCTTTGGCGTGGCCGCAGTGTTGGTCGAGGATGGCCCAGAGGCCGAGTGGGTTGAACACAGCGCGGACGGCGAGGATAGGCCCCCAAGTCGAGGCCTCGACGACCTCGGGATCGGCGGGAGTGGCGTCTTGCGGACCGCCGGCGCCACCGAGACGTCGCTTGAGTTTGGGGCGGATGTCGACGAGGAGATCTGTGCGTCCCAGATCGGCGACGACGCGTGGTTTGACCTTGCCGGCTTCGCGGTAGGCTGCGACGACGCGGACGTATTCGTGGACGGTGCCGCTGGAGGAGCGGACCTTTACGGTTCTGGGGTACATGAGAACCATGATCACGACGCAATTAGGATTTGGCAAGGAGATTATTGAGAGATTCTCGGAGAACGCGGAGTAGTATTGTCACTACGTTTTTCAGGCTGGCGGGGGTTGCCTGAGGCCCAGAGCCTAGAAAACAAGGCATTTTCACGCGCGGCGGCCGCCGGCTCAGGCGGTTTCACCCCAAACATGGGGTAGCCACGCTCTGGCAGGTGCCCGACAAGGAGTCGGCGCGGCTGATGACCGCGTTTTTCGACAACCTCGCCGCCGGTAAGGGCAAAGGCCGCGGCGCAGCTCTCCCTGATCATATCGCGGCGCGAGCGGTACGGGGCGGCGCACCCGTTCTTCTGGGCCGCCTTCACGCTCACGGGGCGGGACTGATGAGGCGGGGATCGAATGATTGACCGGACGTCAAACGGCTCAGCGGGAGACGGAACATGGGGGTGCTCCATCGGCGCATCGGCGGGCTCCTCGTTGCGATCGAACCTGTTCGACCCGGATGGCACGCGCGTTGAGCTCGAGAGAGCCGAAGACGGTGGACGGGGCCCCCGCGCCGTCCTCCACGGCACCGCCCCCCTCGTGATCGACGCGGCCCGCAATCTCGCGGGCCACGCGCATCCCGAGATGGCCTGATGTCCGGTTCGCGGGGGATCTCCGAGCGGCCCATCCCGGGAGTCGGTCCATGCCCATCTACGTCGACGGCGACGCCTGCCCGGTCAAGGACGAGGTCTACCGGGTCGCCCGGCGTCATCGGGTCAAGGTCTATGTCGTCTCGAATGCCCCGATGCGCGTGCCGCGGGAGGAGATCGTCGAGGCCGTCGTGGTCCGGGGCGGGTTCGACGCGGCCGACGACTGGATCGCCGAGCACATCGGGGTCGGCGATATCGCGATCACGGCCGACATCGCGCTGGCCGACCGCTGCCTGCGCAAGGGGGCGCGGGTGCTGGGTCCGAAGGGGCAGGCGTTCACCGAGGACACCATCGGCGAGGCACTGGCGACCCGCGCACTGCTGGACATGCTCCGGCAATCGGGCGCGATCAGCGGAGGGGCGGCTCCCTTCGCCAAGGAAGATCGGTCCCGCTTCCTCTCGAAGCTCGACGAGACCCTCCACGCGGTCCGCCGCGACAGGCGGGAATGACGCGGATCAATAAAATATTTAAAAGTCAAGCATTTGCATTAATCCGCGTCATCCGCATCTATTAAGCAATTAAGTATTTATGACCATTTGCATCCTCTGCGGATTGAACGGGAGCCGATCCTGCGTGCAAGGACTGGCTGAAGCGCGTTGGGGGTGGGGCTTTCAGCCGGCAACCATGACGCTGCCGTGAACCATCGCCCCGTGGAACAGCAGTGCCGACGCATGGGTTTCCTGGTCGGCGGCGGTCCGGTATTCTTCGCCCTCGCCCACGGCCGGCGTCGGTTGCCAGGGGGCGTCGAGCACGCGGGCGAGGAGCCGCTGCACGTCGGCGGCCTCGGCCGGTCCCTCGGTCGGCTCGGCCTCCAAGGCGTCCATCACGACACCTGTCAGGAGCCGGTCCCACGCCATGCGGCAGGTCGAGGGCTTGTCGAAGATGTCGATCGCCACCACGGCCTTGCCCACGGCCACGGCGACTCCGGTTGCCCCCTCGACGTAAGGTCAGCCGCGCGCGGAACTCGTCCAGGCGCGTGCGGTACGCCGCGTAGGTGTCGGCCATGGCCATCGTATCGGACGAGGAGCCGAGGGAGTCCATCTGGCGGCTGACTTCCTGCCACACCTTCCCCTGGTCGGAACGGTGGCCCCGGCCTTCCTGCGCCGCGCGGTTGACGGACTTCTTCAGGATGTACCGGAGCTTGGAGGACGAGTGGCTGCCGCTCGACCCGAAGTGGCGGGACCTGTACCGCCATCGCCCCTGCTCGACGCAACTGACCGGGATCGTGGTCTTGCTCCGGGCGGCAATGAGGACGGACGTGTTCAGCACCCGGTTCTGCTTCGCCCCCCGGAGTTCCTCTCCCTCGATGAAGAGGACTCGCGAATCGCTCTTGTTCTCGACCAGGAGGTTGGGGACCGACCCCGCCTCGCCGAACTCCTCGACGACGATGTTCCCGGCGGCGATCGCCTCATCCGAGAGCAGGTAATCCACGCTCCCGCCGGCCTCCGAGAACAGGGGGAAGATGGTCAGGGCCTCGTGGCGGATCGGGGCGCCGACGCGGATCTCGGGCAAGGTGGGCATGGCGAACTCCTCAGATCAATTCCAGATGGGTCATCTCATCCAAACATATCAACCCCGCGCCAGGTTCGGGGTGGCCTGATCGGCGAGCCCCAGGCGCGGACGGCGTGAGGGGACGTTCCCACTCGTTTGTTCGTTCCCGACCCGGCGCTTATTGTCCTCCGGGAGCGGATCCTTCCCGCGGGTCGTCGAGGCCTGACCGGGACGGCCCGGTGCCGCCAGGCGGGTGATGCGGGTCCGCTGGAGCGCCGTCGAGCAGCAGATGAGCAAAAGTAGTGTCGATTAAACCATAATAATTTTACATTATTCTATATTAAAGGTTCCGTGTGGCAGTACGATGCACTCGACCCGGACGCGTGTTATAATATCGAGCCTCCAAAGCCTTCTTTCACGCAAGAGCTTATGTCGGAAAGAGTTCGCGAGGATGGGATCCCGGCGGGACGCCCCGGGGAGCTTCCTTGTGAGGTTTGAGCCATGATCAACTCGACCGCAATAATCCTGCGATTTGGACTGGCCTCGATCCTCATCGTCCTGGGCCTGAATGCCGGCGTTTCCTCCTGGAATATTGACCGGATCGCTGAGGATGAGCGCTGGTTTGCCCATTCCCACGAGGTTGTGGGGGCGCTCACCGACACCCTCTCGATGCTGAAGGATGCCGAGACGGGTCAGCGGGGCTACCTGATCACGGGCGACCCCGCGTACCTGGAGCCCTACAACGCTGCCCTCCCCGCGATCCGGGACGCCCTCCGGCGGCTCAAGGCACTGACGGCCGACAACCCCTCCCAGCAGTCGCGCATCGCCGTCGAGGAAGTGCATATCGACCGAATGCTCGGCGAACTGGCGGAAACTGTCCGATTGCGGCGGGAGCGGGGATTCGAGGCCGCGCATGAGGTTGTCCGTCAAGACGTCGGCAAGAAGGAGATGGACGCCATCCGGGCGTCCTTCAGCGCGATGAGGGGCGAGGAGGTCGGGTTATTGCGGACCCAGGCCGCCTCGTCGCGGTGGGGCTTGCTCTCGGCCCGGCTGACGAGCCTCGTCGCCGCCTTGCTGAGCCTCGGCCTCATCGGCATGGTCTACGTGGTGATGGGCCGGGGCATCGCCGAGCGGGCCCGGGTGGAAGCCCTTCAGGACGCGGATCGGCGGAAGGACGAGTTCCTGGCGATGCTGGCCCACGAACTCCGCAATCCCCTGGCCGCCATCCGGGCGGCCCTGGATTCGATCCGCCTGAGCATGCCGGATGGTCCCGAATGCCGCCGGTCGAGAGAGACCATCGATCGCCAGGTCGGGCACCTCTCGCGGCTCGTCGACGACCTGCTCGACGCCTCCCGGATCGCCCAGGGCAAGCTCATCCTCCAGCGCGAGCCAATGGATCTCAAGGCGGCCCTGGACCTCGCCATCGAGATCAGCCGTCCGCTCATCGACGCACGAGGCCACCGACTGTCGGTCAGCCCGCCTCAGGAGCCGTTGTACCTGGAGGGCGATCAGACCCGGCTGGCCCAGGTCTTCGCCAACCTGTTGCTCAACGCCGCCAGGTTCAGCGAACGGGGCTCCCGGATCGAGCTGGAGGTCGTCCGCCAGGGGGACCGGGCCGTCGTCCGGGTCCGGGATGAGGGCCGGGGGATCGCTCCCAAGATGCTGCCGCACGTCTTCGGCCTCTATACACAGGAGTTCCGGGCGTCCGAATGCCCCCAGGACGGGTTGGGGATCGGCCTGGCGCTGGTCCGGCGGCTGTCGGAGATGCACGGCGGGACCGTGGAGGCGCATAGCGAGGGTCCGAACAAGGGGAGCGAGTTCATCGTCCAGCTCCCGCTGACGCAGACGAGCCCGAGCCTGGCCGAGGAATCCCGGCGGCTCGAGGAGCCGTGCGCCTCCCATGCCGGCCGCACCGCATTCTGCTGGCCGATGATTGCGAGGACTTCGCCGATCTCTACGCCATGATGCTGCGATCCCTCGGTTACGAGGTCTGTGTCGCACACGATGGCGCATCGGCGATCGAGGTGGCGCTGGTGTTCCGGCCGGATGCGGTCCTGATGGATATCGGGCTGCCGAAGCTGAACGGCTACGAGGTGGCCGGCAGGCTGCGGGAGCAGCCGGAGACGCGCGAGGCCCTGCTGGTGGCCCTGAGTGGCCGGACGGAAGAGGAGGCGCGATCGCGGTCCCGCACCGTCGGCTTCGATCATTACCTCACCAAGCCGGTCCGCTTCGCCTCCGTGGAGAAGATCCTCGCGACCCCCCGCTGAGCCGCCGATGATCTGGACGCGCCGCCCTCGGCTGGCGCGATTTGCATTTGTCCGCGCTGCTTGTGACGCTCTGGGGGACACCCTTGGAGGATCGGCTGCTTGGGACTTCCGAGGAGATCCCACCAGCGAACGCTGATCGCCCGAAAACTACCGGAGACGGTCCGCGTCTGCCGATAGGATTGAGGACGCGACTCCGGGTGATGCCGCCCTCATCGTGACCAGGGGAGCGATCTCTCGTGCGGCTCGATTCTTCCCAACGTCTCTTTCCGGCCATCCTCTCGCCCCACCCGCTCCCTCGAGTTCTCGTCGCGGCCTGGATTTCAGTCCTGATCCTGCTTGCCGCGACGAGCCGTGGCTCGACATTGCTGACGGCCTGGCTGTTCTTGGCGTTCCTCGTCGCGAGGGCAGGATTCCGACGACTTGAGACCCGATGGCGCCGGGCGGCGACAGGTCCGGAAGTGGGGGAGTTGGCAGGCAAAGGTGCCGAAGATCCGGGTCGTGTCGAGGGCGGGGATCATGACCTCACCCCGAAGGACGAGGAGGCGCGTGCGGTGGCCGCCGCTTCCGACGATGTAGGGGCGAATCTCGATCCGGCGGCAAAGACGAGCTCCGGCCCGACCAAGGCTCGGCGCGCTCGGGTGCGCCGGCGCGGGCAGCGAGAGCCTCTGCCCGAGCCGCCCTCCATGACATTGATCCGGGTCGGTCCCGGACGGTACATCCGGGCAGAGGATCCCGTCTCGGTTGACGTCGCGTCACCCGAGACGATGGCGCAGGGAGAGGCCGACGGCGGTGAGCCCATCCCTCCCGATCCATCCCCTAACGCCAACCTCGAGGTGGGATGGGATGAGGAGGCGCTCCCGGATTCTCCGGGCGACGATCGACAGCCCGAGGGAGTCGCAGTCAACGGTTCGAGAGAGGCCCTTGAGAGCGGGAGTGAGGATGAAGCGAGGGTCGATCCCGCGTCCGACGCTGCTGGGTCGGAAAGCGGCGGAGGGAGGGACTGTGGGGTCGAGTCCGGCCGCGACGCTCACGCGGCCATCCTCCCGAATCTGGTTTCTCGACAAGGGATAGCCGAGTCCGTAAGATGATGATGAAAAATTCCTCCACCCCGCAGCGATCCACGGACTGGGTCGGAGGAAAGCCCGCCACCCCACCCCGGACGTTCTGCGACGATGACCAACCAAACCGAGCCCACGCGCTCCGAGGTGCCGTTTGCGCCCCTCGTTTGTTCATCGGTTGTACTTCACGCACGACCTGCTCGGCGAGGACCAAGCAGTCCTGGCGGAGGTGCTCGAGCCCTCCGAGGGACGGATCGCTCGGGTCCAATTCTGGATGGACGAGCACGTCACGACGGCCCAGCCGGACCTGCACCACGGGCTCAGGGCCTTCGTCAGGGCGCACGCCGACCGGATCGAGCTTGCCGGTCACGTGCAGAGGGTCCCAGGTGGCGAGGCGGTCAAGAATGACATCCACATTCTGGAGCGGATGCTCAAGGTCTTCCACGCCGCGAATCTCGACCGGCGGAGCTACGTCGTGGTCGTCGGCGGCGGGGCGGTCCTGGATGCGGTCGGCTTCGCGGCGGCGATCGCGCATCGGGGCCTTCGCTTGGTCCGGCTGCCGACCACGACGCTCGCTCAGGCCGATTCGGGCGTCGGCGTCAAGAACGGGGTCAACCTGTTCGGCAAGAAGAACTGGCTGGGCTCGTTCGCGGTGCCATGGGCGGTCATCAACGACACTGCGCTGCTGGCGACGCTGCCGGATCGGGAGTTCATCTGCGGCTTCTCCGAGGCGGTGAAGGTGTCGCTGCTGAAGGACCCGGCGATGTTCGCGGAACTGTGCCGGTCGGCCGCCTGCATCCGCCGCCGCGACATGTCGGTCGCCCTGCCAATGATCCGGGCCTCGGCCGAGAGGCACCGAGACCACATCACCCTCAGGGGCGACCCGTTCGAGGCGCGCGAGGCCCGGCCGCTCGACTTCGGCCACTGGTCGGCCCACAAGCTGGAGGCGATGACTGATTTCCAGTTACGGCACGGCGAGGCGGTGGCCGTCGGCGTGGCGCTCGACACCCTGTACTCGTCGCTGGCCCTGGGCTTGCCCCGCGAGGATGCCGATCGGGTGCTGCACTGCCTGATCGATCTGGGCTTCACCCTGGGCCACCCGTCCCTTCACAACACGCGGAGTCTGTTCCAGGGTCTAGAAGAGTTCCGCCAGCACCTGGGCGGTCGGCTGACGCTGACAATGCTCCGCGGCGTGGGCGATCCGATCGACGTTCACGAGATCGACCCGACCCGAATGCATGAGGCAATCGCGCAGTTGCAGGATCTCGATCCCTCATCGGCAGACGGCGACTTTCTCTCTGCCGAGGAGACGCCCTTCGAAAAATGCCTCTTCATCCGGCAATAGAGCAAAGTGCTTGATCATATCTCCAGACGGCGATCGGCCTCGTTCTCGGTCGTCTGGTTGTAGAGACGCGTCCGACGGCGGGCCTGCTTGCGCCGCTCCGTCAGCTTAGGGGCGGTGGTGAGGTAAAGCTTACACGGCCAGCCCAGCGCCCGGCGGATACGCCGGAGTCTTCGAGATCCAGACTCCTCTGGAGGTCGCCGATCTCCACTATGTCAAGGCGAGCTTCTCGAGCACGGCGGACGTTTTCCGGAAGTGGGCGATGGAGTCGGACGTGCCGACCCAATCGCTCAGGGGCAGGCGGTGGCCGACGGCCAGGGTGCGAAGGCCCGCGGCCCGGGCGGCGGTCAGGCCCGTGGCCGAGTCCTCCAGCGCGACCGCGTCGCCGGCCGCGATGGCCAGAAGTTGCAGGGCTAGCCGATAGCCTTCCGGGTCGGGCTTGACCGCCCGGACATCCTGCTTGCCCACGATCACCTCGAACGCCTCGGCCAGGCCAGACGCCTGGAGTACGGTCGTGATATTTTCACGCCAGGTCGTCGAGACGACCGCCAGGCGGACGCGACCGCAGACGGCCCGGACCAGCTCGACCACGCCCGGATAGACGCGGGGCGAGTCGGCGAGCAGGGCCACGGTCAGGTCTTGCTTGCGGCGGGTCCAGCCCTCGACGTCGGCCCCTTCAATCATCCGCTCGGCGAACACCTCCGCCAGGAAGTCGCGATCGTCCACCTCGACGGCCCGCGCAGACCTCGTCCGACATCTCCCACCCGAGCGCGGCGAACGTCCGCTGCCAGGCGGCGATGTGGATATTCTCCGTGTCGGCGATCACGCCATCGAAGTCAAACAGGAGGGCTCGGGGCGGCTTCACGGGCACCGGGCTCGCGGGAGGAGAGGGGGCGTCAAACTTGACCGATTATCTCTCTTCGAGGCTGGACCGTCAAATCGTTGACTTTCCCGCGAACGACTCCTATGGTTGCGGTTCTCCCAACCCCAAGCATCGGCCGATTGCGCCGGAGCGGATCGGTGGATCCCCATGGAGTCACGCAGCATGGCCCGTCCCGTCACCCTGTTCACCGGCCAGTGGGCCGACCTGACTCTGGAAGTCATCTGCCAGAAGGCGAGCCAGTGGGGCTATGACGGCATCGAACTGCCGTGCTGGGGCGATCATTTCAACGTGCAGAAGGCCCTCAAGGTCGACGGCTACTGCAAGGAACGACACGACCTGCTCGGCCGCTATGGCCTGAAGTGCTGGGCGATCTCGAACCACCTGACCGGCCAGCTCGTGCTCGACCGGAACGATTCAAGGACTGACGACTGGGTTCCCGAGCACGTCCGGGGCGACACCGAGAAGAAGTGTGCCTGGGCGATTCAGGAGATGAAGGACACGGCCCGTGCGGCGCAGAAGCTCGGCGTCAAGGTCGTTAATGGCTTCACCGGCTCGTCGATCTGGCACCTGTTTTATTCGTTCCCTCCGGTCCCCGACGCGATGATCGCCGACGGCTTCAAGCTGCTCGCCGAGCGGTGGAATCCGATCCTCGACGTCTTCCGCGAGTGCGGCGTCCAGTTCGCCCTGGAAGTGCACCCGACCGAGATCGCCTTCGACCTCTACTCGGCCGAGATGGCCCTGAAGGCGCTCGACTTCCGCCCCGAGTTCGGGTTCAACTTCGACCCGAGTCACCTGCACTGGCAGATGGTCGATCCGGTGGCATTCCTCCGCGCCTTCCCCGACCGGATCTCGCACGTCCACGTCAAGGACGCGGCGCGGACGCTCGACGGCAAGTCGGGCATCCTCGGCTCGCACCTGAGCTTCGGCGACCCGCGCCGAGGATGGGAGTTCCGCTCGCCCGGCCGCGGCCAGGTGAATTTCGAGGAGATCGCGCGGGCCTTGAACCAGATCGGCTACGACGGGCCGCTCTCGGTCGAGTGGGAGGACCCGGGCATGGACCGTGAGCACGGCGCCGCCGAGGCCGCACGGTTCGTCAAGGAGACGATGGGCTTCGCCGCCACCGGCCGTCGCTTCGATTCGGCCTTCGCCGAGGCGCAGGCCGCCGGCAAGCGCAGATCCCCGTCCCGCTGAGGAGCGGTCGCCTCCAGCCTCTCCGTCGCGCTTTGACAGGCCGGATCATGAGCCGAAAACTAGGTAAGAGCGACCGATACCCCGGCCGCCACGAGCTTCACGGTCGTCCTCTGGTCCCCAAGGGAGTGTGACCCACCATGAGCGGTCCCATCGTCCGCAAGTACGGCTTCCCCAACTTCGAGAAGATCTTCGGCGAGCGCGACTTACAGCATGGAGTCGAGGAGGGGACCGCGAACCCTCCCGCCGAGGCACCGCCCGCGGAGACGGCGACCGCCTCGGAGCACGTCAATACCCCCGCCGAACTCGCCAAGCAAGCCACGCAGGCGATTCAGCAGAAATCGTGATCGCCCCCGCTCCGTGGAGTGCATGGGGCGCTCCCAGATCATTCTCATGGGGGAGATCGGCGCGCCTCCCGCACCCCGCGAGGGTGTGCGGACGCGGTCAATCGGCGTGATCGTCGACCAGGACTCCGCGAAGCTTCTGGAGCACGCGCCGGTTTTTTCGTTGCTCACGGTCTTGGGAGCGACACCCCATTGCAGGGCGATCTCGGCAGGCGTCTCCCCTTTGAGCGTCGCGTGAATCAGCGCCGCCTCGCGCTGGCTGAGCGTCTGGTCGATGGCCTCTTGCAAGGCCTTGCGCCAGCTCGCATGCGTCTCGTCGTCGCGGGCCGAGGCCGCCACGTCGATCGCGTCGAGAGGCTGGAACCTTCGTTCGCGTCGGCGCGCTTCTTGACCGCATCGACGGCCCGGAAAAAGTCGGGGCCGACACGGGTCTGGCGATTCAAGACGTTGCGGATGCCGCGCCGACCGATCTCGCCGACCAACCGGTCAAAACGACCGCGGCCCATGAGCAAGAGGAGCGTCGCGTAGACGGCCTGCGAGCAGTCGTCGTGCTGCTGGAGGGCCACCCCCGCGCGATACCAGGTCCGGTTCAGGTAGCGATCCAGTTGCGAGAGCCCGGCCGTGAGCGACTCATTCTCTGCCCCCTCTGAGTCGAGTCGAGGAAGTCGGCCAGCTCATTCTGGACCAGCGCGGCATCCCAGGTCGCGTCCGAGATCGGCGGCGCGCTCGGCGCCGAGAGCCCTAGGAGATCGCACTCGACGGCGATGCCGGGAAGGGTCTGCGTAGCGTCGCTGAGCAGCCGGAGCGCTTCAAGCAACTCCACGGCTGGTCGGTACGAGCGCCGCGCCTTGCCTTCTCCCCTACCGCTCGCCACTCTCGTCCCTCCCCCGCCTCATTGGCACGCGTGCGTGAACGCGAGAGATCTCCCTCGCTCGCAGACCCAACCCGAATTCGACTCAGGGAAACCATAGGACGTATTCGCCCGCAAGCGACTCACCTGTCAAAGAACCTAATCAATTTCCCGACTTCCTCCGAGAGCAAATCACCACTCATTTTCCATGATAGCATGCATGCGGTCATCTGTGGTGTGGAAGTCGGCGATTTGTAAAGATTCGCCGAACCCGTCAGGAGGGTCTCTCTTGTTTCCGCATCCTTACGGCGATTTTTCTCGATGTCTTTCCCTCCGTGTGAGCCAGTCGCGCCGAATGCGGGTATCATCGTTCCGACCCGGATGGATCGTTTCCTTATTCGTGGAGTTACGCAGTGGGGCCCACTTTCCACACATCTCGACTCAATTATCTTTGAATTTCGGTTTCATCATAATTTTATCTTCGATGATCTCCCATATCGATTTCCCAGGGAATTGCTCTTAGGCACTGTTATGAAATAACTTGAACATTCAGGCTGCCTTGGGTGGCTGGGGTCTCGTCTTCGAGACCCCGGCGCTCGCCTGCGACAACGCCTCAGCCGGGGTCTCGAAGACGAGACCCCAGCCACCCATATTTTCACGGAACCACTCATAGATTGTTCAAGTTATTTGTTGACAGTTCCTTATCCCTGGGCCGACTGTTCTCGGCTGACGAGGGCCGACGGTCCTATTTTTTCTGCTTATGCGATAGATTTAGGAGTCACGCAGTTAGTTAACTAACGTATAGTTAAGTGGCCTGTCGAGCTGGAACATGGGCAAGATAGCGTTTGCGTGGTAAGGCAAATTTCGGCCACCTCCTGTCCAGAAACTGTACAACTGCGTAACTCCTAAGATTGTTCTTGACAACACCGACAAAGGTCCCAAGTGATAATCTGGATCGGATAAAAAAATGGGTAAAATCGACTACAACTCTCTGTGTCCAATTGCCTTAGGGGACCGATAGCGTCGGTTTATCCATTAATATCATCCGAGGAATATGCACTGACGTCCATTTTTGTCGGTGAGGTCGTTCTTGACTTTTTATTCTTTACGCGATATAAATTATTTTTGTCAAGAGGGAACCGCTCACGAATCTGCAGAAAACCCCGAAAAACTTTGGGGGAAAGATCGCTTCCTGTCTTGGCATCACCTTTGTGGACAGCCCTCCGAAATTCGCGGAAAATACCAACGAGATGTGCGGAAAGTAGGTTATGACGATTTCCGTTGGGCGGTTATTCAAAGAAAATTCACGCACACTCTGACACCTGTAAACGGCTGATTTTTAGGAAAATCAGGAGGAGATGCCCTCCAGATTGTGGGTGATTTTCCGTCTGCGGAAATTGGCGATCAACTCAAAGGGCACACTCCACCAATCGACCGCCTTTGGTGCCGTTGGCTTCGGGGGCGGGCTCCTCACTGGCCGGGCCATCGGCGCCACCAAAGGCCTTTCCAAAACGATCGTGGAGCGGCTCGTGTCAATTCCCGCTATCGACGCGATGCTCTACACCGCGTCGGGGATCGATCCTGCCAAGGATCTCGACACCGATGACCGCCCCGTCCCGATCCCGACCATGGCCGATCGATCTTCGAGCTGTTCGGCTGTCCCTCCGAGGGCCGCGATCGGCCACGGAGCGGGGGTTGCCATCCGCCCCATTCCAGGGTCTGCGGGCGGGGTCAGGGTTTATTTCGATCCGGCCCGGTCGGCATCGTGGTTGGGAGGCCGGGGGGCTTGCCCAGCAGGCTTTTCCAGAGGTTGGAGCCTGGGCCTAGTGTGCCGACGCCGGGAGCGAGGATTCCAGGCAGGCTGGGAGTGCCCCCGTTGATTGGGCTTTGGTTCCGCGTCGAGGTGCTGCCGGCGGTGGAGTCCTGATGCTCCGGGGCCTCCTGGATGTCGCCGCCGCCGCCATAGGTGTGCACCGGGACCGATCCCACGATGTTCGAGGTCATCCCATAATTATTCGAAGGGCCGAGGCTGAAGTTGTACCCTGAGCTGAAGCTGCTGCTGTAGCCGCCGAGGTTTGGGTCGGTACCGAAACGAGTGGAGCTGGTGGGGCTGCTCGAGGCGCCACCGCCGCTACTCCCACCGCCGCCACCGCCGGACGTGCTCGCGAGGGAGCGGACGCTGTAGATCGAAACCGTCGACCCCGGGCTCACGCCTGCGAATCCGGAGCCGAAGCTGACCCCGACCGTCACATAGTAGAACGTGGGTCCCGGCTTGACGTTATTGCCGCCGCCCGAGCCGCCGCTGGAATTCGTACCGGGAACGCTGATTTGATTGGTCGTAGAGTTGATCGGCAGGAACGCATTGGACAACCCGGGAGCATACAGAAGACAGCGATCTTCCAGGGTGCATTCGTTCAAATCGGGGCGTAACGCGAGTCGATCTCTCATTCGTGTGAAACCTGGTTGATCCCACTGGAGAGATGTCGCGTCCCGAAGGATCGATGTCCTCCCCCCTTCGCCACGCCCGTTCCCCGGCGGAGGTCCTCGGCGCGACGGCGCTCATCCCCTCGTCTTTGAAACCCCCTCAAGCCCGGGGGCTCCGCTCCGATCTGTCTCCGATGCAACCCGGTAGCCCCTCTCCTGACAAGGGAGGCGCAGGTCTTTCCTCTTCGGTTGTGTCGGGAGACTCGCCGCTCACAAGCAATTCTAACGAGCGAACAAGGCAGAGAGCCGAGGTGGGCCGAAAACTTTCCTTAATTCCCAGGCTCCGTCACTCGTTTCCTGCGTCGCTGATCTGGTCGGGTAAGGAGGTGACGTCACCGTCACCCCCTCCCCTAAGAACTGCACGGGAATGTCTCCATTCATGCAGCTCAAGCCTCTCAAACGCCCCTCTCGGGACGCGGCTTACCCACGTCCAAACCTTGGTTGTGAATCTGCTGGTGGCAGTTCGGATGCACGAGCACGCGATTCTCGATCGTATCCTGGCCCCCATGGGTTCGCCACTGGATGTGGTGGTTGTGCCACCCCGTCCCCGTGGTGATCTTCTGATGGCAGACCGGACAGATCCCGCCTTGCTCCCGCCAAAGCAGACGCAGAGTCCATCGACCCATCAGGGTCCCGGCCATCTTCACGCCCAGGCGTTCCTCGAAGTACGGTTCCCAGGCCGGGTCATAGGGATTCGCCTCTCCTTTGACTTTCGTATGCCGCTGGATCGGTAGACTCGAAGCATCGAAGAGCCGGACCGGTTGGATCCTCTCCTCCCGACCGGCGACCTCGCCGTGAAAGACCCAATGCCGTCCTCCGACGACTTCGAAGTAGCGGTCCTTGATCCATCGTCGGGACTTCTTGGGGTGCCTCCGAATGGCCCACCGCCACAACGCACGAAAGATCGCGTGGTCCACTCGCGAGAAGGTCCGCTTGCTCGACACATGCCGGTGATAGTTCGCCCAGCCCCGGATCACCGGGTTGAGGTTCACGATCAGATGTCCGGCCGTGACTTGCCGGCTCGCCTTGATGATCCCCCGGACCTTCTCCAGGAACGTCGCGACATTCTTCCGTGACGGCTTCACCAGGACGGTGCCACCGTAGTCGCGAACGTTCTGCCCGAGGAAGTCGAAGCCGCCCTCGATCCGCGTGAGATGCGTCTTCTCCGGTGAGAGTTCCAGTCCTCGCTCCTTCAGGAAGGACTCCACCATCGGCTTCACCTCCGTCTCCAGGAGTTCCTTCGAACTCCCGGTGATGATGAAGTCGTCCGCATAGCGCACCAGATTGACCTTGGCCTTCCGGCTCCGGGCGGTGGCCTTCGGGTAGCGTCCCCTCAGGACCCGTTCCAGGCCATCCAGCGCCAGGTTCGCCAATGCCGGTGAACAGATGCCACCCTGAGGCGTCCCTTCCTCGGTGGCGTGGAGGACGTGCTTCTCGATGAACCCGGCCTTCAGCCATTTCCGGAGGATGCCCTTATCCATCGGGATATGGGCCATCAACCATTCGTGGCCGATCCGGTCGAAGCACGACTTGATGTCCCCCTCGAAGATCCAGCGAGCACCGCTCCGGTTGCTCAGGACGGTGTGGCATTGCCCGATGGCGTCTGCCGTCGATCGTTCCTTCCGGAACCCGTAAGAGTTCGGGTCGGCCGTCGTCTCCGCGATGGGATCGAGCGCCTGCAGGTAGAGGGCCTGCATCGCCCGATCTTGCATCGTGGGAATTCCGAGGGGACGCATCTTGCCGTTATTCTTGGGAATGTACACACGTCTCAGCGGTCGGGGGTTGTAGCCCCGCTGCCGGAGCGTCTGTAAGGCCGTCGCTTTCTTCTCCGGGGTATTCCAGATCGCCCGGTCCACACCCGGAGTCCCTTTGCCTTGGTTTTCCGTCACTCGTCGGACGGCAAGGGCCTTGCCGCTGAACGAGTGGGTCAGCAGATGTTGCAAGGCCTTCACCTTGCCCCACCGGCCTTCCTGGATCGCCTTCACGATACGGGCCTGGAGCCGACACACGATGCGGTGGGCTGACTCCCAGTTGATGGTATGCCAGCCTTCCTCCTCGTCGGGGACCGCACCAGTAGAGCGAGACTCCACCGTCATCTGCTTGTCCCCCGAAGTGGATTGCCAGGTGCTCTCGTGACGAAAGACCCGAGGGAAGTCGGCCCGCTTTCGCGTGGGGTGATCTCGCCCGATGACTCAACCCCTATCCGCCCGACTACCGGACGACATTCGCTTCTTCCCTCATCCTTTACCCGCCGTCCCATCGGCGACCACCTTGCGGCGGGCCTTCCCCAAGGGGAGGACGACGGGCTTACCACGTTCCACGGACGGATCACGGATGGTGCGGGCTCTGCCTCTTCGCCGGTGGCTCGGACAGCGACGGCAGGGGATGGGAGAGGCCCCTGCACCTGGCCACGTACCGTTTGGTTCAAGCCTATCAGCGCCTTTGGCTTGCTGGATCTCACGACGTTTATCAGCAGTTCACCTGAGTTAGCCCTGCCATCCACCCTGGCCCCCGACCGCCTTGGCGTTAGCAGTCGCCGGATTCCCTCGCGGGAGGTCCGACCACCCCATCGGGGTGAGGTTACGTTGTCCCAGGAGCTTCGCACCGCCGGATTGCTCGGGCCGCACGTCCTGGTAGGGTACCGGTGGTCGCACACCGGGTTATGTCCCGAGAGACCAGTCATAACAGGTCCATCCGTAGCTTCGTGTCGCACTCTCCCAAGATCCGTGGTGGTCAGGACATGTGGGTCAGCCGCAACCAAACTCGATGTGGTGAACGGGCAGTCAGATTCGATACAATCCTTAGATGTGGAGGTCATCGAGGGCAGACTGCGTGCCCGCGGCCGACCGGTGGAGGAGTCCTCATGAGGGTGGTGCTTGCCGAGAAGCCCTCCGTGGCCCGGGAGATCGCCGCGGTCCTCGGGGCCGACGCGCGGCGCGACGGGTACTTCGAGGGTCGGGGATTTCAGGTGACCTGGGCGCTGGGGCATCTGGTCACCTTGAAGGAGCCGGAAGACTACGATCCGGCCCTGAAGAGATGGTCCCTCGCCACACTCCCCATCGTGCCCGAGCGGTTCGAGCTCAAGCTGATCGAGGACAAGGGCGCCCGCAAGCAGTTCGGGGTGATCAACCGCCTGTTCCGCTCCGCGGACGAGTTGATCTGCGCCACGGATGCCGGCCGCGAGGGCGAGTTGATCTTCCGTTATATCCTCGAGATGATCGGCGGCACGGGGACGCCGGTTCGGCGGCTTTGGCTCAACTCCTTGACCAAAGGCGCGATCCGCGACGCCTTCCGCCACCTGCGCCCGGCATCGGAGTACGACGCGCTCTACGCTGCGGCCCGCTGCCGGTGTGAGGCCGACTGGATCGTGGGCCTGAATGCGACGCGACATTACACCGTCCGTTACGGGGCCCGCGGCCTCCTCTGGAGCGCCGGCCGGGTCCAGACGCCGGTGCTGGCCTTGATCGTCCGCCGCGATGACGAGATCCGGACCTTCAAGCCCGAGCCCTTCTGGGAGCTGATGACCCGCTACCGGGGGGTCTTATTCAAGTTCACGGGTGAGCGATTCTGGAAGGAAGATGAGGGCCAGCAGTGGCTCGGGCGCGTGCAGGGGCACGTCTTCGTCATCCGGAACGTCGTGCGCAAACAAGAGCGGGTCCAGCCTCCACTGCTCTACGATTTGACCGAACTCCAACGGGACATGAACCGGCGGTACGGGATGTCGGCCGACGCGACACTCAAGGCGGCCCAGGCGCTGTACGAGGGCAAGGCGATCTCATACCCGAGGACCGACTCGCGGTACCTGAGCAGCGACATGAAGAAGGAGATTCCAGGCATTTTGCGGGACCTCCAGCCGATCAGGCCGGACGAGATCGGCAAGCTCGATCTCGACGCCCTCGCCTTCACGGGTCAGATCATCAACGACAAGAAGGTGAGCGACCACCACGCGATCATCCCGACCGGCAAGCGGCCGGGCCCGCTGGCTCCAGCCGCCCAGAAGGTCTACGACGCCGTCGTCACCCGGCTGATCGCGGTCTTCTATCCCGCGTGCATCAAGGACGTGACGATCGTCGATGGGGAGTCGAACGAGGTCCCGTTCCGGGCGAGGGGCGTCCGGGTGGTCGAGCCGGGATGGACCGCGCTCTATCCCCGACGGGCCGACAAGGACAAGGGCGAAGACGAGCAGGAATTGCCCGAGTTCCGCCCGGGTGAGAGTGGCTCCCACGAACCATTCCTCAAGGCGGGGGAGACCACGCCCCCGAAGCACTTCACCGAGAGCACCCTGCTCGGGGCGATGGAGACTGCGGGAAAGCTGGTCAACGATGAGCAACTCAAGGAGGCACTGAAGGAGCGGGGCCTGGGGACGCCCGCGACGCGCGCCTCCATCATCGAAACCTTGTTACAGCGAGGCTACATCACGCGGTTGCAGAAAACTTTGACCGCAACCGACCTGGGCCGGTACCTCGTGGCCCTGATCCAGGACCGGAGCCTGAAGTCCGCCGAGTTGACGGGTGAGTGGGAGGCGAAGCTGAGGGCCATCGAGTCCGGAAGCCTCGACCCCCGCCAGTTCATGAGCGAGATCACCCAATATACCGCGGGCCTCATCCGCTCCGGCGACACGGTCGCGGTTGATGAGAGCAAGCTCGGTGAGTGCCCGAGGTGTGGCCGTCCGGTCATCGAGGGGAAGCGGGATTTCGGCTGCTCGGGCTGGCGGGAGGGGTGCCCGTTCGTGCTCTGGAGGGAGTACAAGGGCGAGTTGCTCAGGATCGGACAAATCAGGGAACTCTTGCAGCGGCGCGTTCTGCTCCAGCCGGTGTCGATCGCGGGTTCAGGCCCATTGGTTCTCCACCTGACGGACTCCGGGGCGCTGGTGGAGATCCCCGTGCCGAGCGGCCGCGAGCAACGCGCAACCGTTGCGGCAGGGCCGCGGCGGACGCCCGCACGCAAGGGGACCAGGGGCCGACCCCAACGTCGGGCCACGCGCGAAGGTTCCCGAGGGATCGGCCCGTGCCCCCTGTGCGGGTCCGAGGTCGTCGAACAGGAACGGTCCTTCCGTTGTAGCGGCGGGGAGCGGGGATGTCCATTCGCGATCTGGAAGACGATCGCGGGCAAGCGAATCGGACCGCGCACTGCGCAGGCGCTCATCCGCGAGGGTAAGAGCGCGGTGCTCAAGGGGTTCAAGTCCAGGTCCGGAAAATCTTTCGACGCGCGGCTGAAGGTGGAGGACGGGGCCGTCCGGTTCGAATACGAGCGGGATGGCCGCACAAGCGGCGAACGGTGACGACCTCGGTGGCGCCCGCGAACGGCCCGACTCCCTGGCGGGCGACCGTGTGCGCCGTGCCAACACGGTCTGCCTGGGTGGTAGCCCATGTTTGGGGTGGCTCAACGTAACCCCTTACGGGGTAAGGACCGGATTTTCGATTAGTCACTACATCACGGTCTCCTCCTGCTCGGGCGGCGCCGGCGGGCGCTGGTCGATCAGCTTCAGCGCCTTCAGGACTCGCCGGGCGTCGGGACAGCCGCTGGTCAGCCCTCGGCGTTCGGCTTGGCCCTCCAGACGGAAGCTCACCAGCCGCACGGTGGACAGCGCTTGCAACGCCCGCGCCGGCGACAGATCCAACCCCGCCTCCTTGAGCCGGCGGTCCAGGAGGCGTTGAACCAACAGCGCCCGCGCCGCGACGAAGATATGAGCCTTGACCCGCGACGCGACTTGATGAGAGAGCGGCCGCATCGCCCTCACGTCCTTGAGTTGGCGGAACCCACTCTCAACCTCGGTCAATTCCTTATCTCGCGCCACGGCGTCGAGGACGCTCAGTCCCTTCTCGCTGGTCGCGATCACATAGTTTCCTTCAATCTTCTTTTCACGCTCCAGGTGCGTCTTGCTCTCGGAGAACGCGAGCGATCCGGCACTGAGTTTCCAATCGAAGTAGCGATAGCCGTGATATTTTTGCATGATTCGCTCGACAGCGGCCCCGATCTTCTCGGGCCGTTTCAAGACGCTGGAGGCGATTCGCTCCTGGAGTTTCTCCAGCTTCTGGCGTGCTCGCTCCCACGCTTGCTGGCGCTTCGCCTGCTCAGAGCCGCGACGCTCGTCGGAGTCGATGACGAAGATGCGCAGGTCGGGACTTCCCGAGGGGACTTCCTGGCGCGCGCGTGCGCGGCGGATCGGTCTTCCGTTCCCGGGGATTGATGCCGCCGGGACAGTCGACCCACTTCGTGTCGTCGACGGCATCGAGCCAGGCGTCGAGCTGGGTGTGGCGCCGCCGCTTGATCCCGACGAGAAATCCATGCTGATCTTTTTTAAGCGACTCGATGTTCTCATCGGGAACCATGCCGCGGTCGCCGACGAAGACGACCCGACCGAACGCGAAGCGTTTGCGCAAGTCGCTGATGACTTCTGGAACCGTGGAATGGTCAATGCGGTTCCCCTCCCAGACATGAGGGGCGATCGGCCAGCCCGCGACCCTCACCACGCCGACGATCACCTGCACATGCTGATCACCTGCACATGCTGCGGCCTGCCGTCGCGGCTGGAGCCGGGCTTGGCGAAGTCGTGCGGACCCACGCCCTCGAAGTACGTCCTGGTGAGGTCGTCGAGGACCAACTCGGGCTTGAAGCTGAAGAGATCGCGGAGCCGGGGGTACAGCGCCACTTCGATCCGGTCTTTGGCGGCGAGGAGCTGGTCGAGGGAGCGAGACCAGGCGTCAAGTTGGCGGGGAGGGACACGGACCCGCCGGCGCTGGTGCCAGTGAGGGAGGAAGCGTCGGCTCTTACGGTCGCAGACGAAGTCGGTTTCCAGTCAGCCGGCGAGCCCGTGCGCGCTGGCCGGCGCGAGGAGCCGGTGGGCGACGAGCACGAAGGCGCGGTCGGCGAACGGGACGACTTTGGCCCGTCCGAGGTGTTGGTCGAGGAGGGACCAGAGGCCCCACTGGTCGAACAAGGCGCGGACGACGAGGACGGGCCCCCAGTGGGAGGCATCGCCGACTTGGGGAGCTGCCGGATCGCCGGCCTCAACAGCGGATTCTAGCGGATTCTCCGGTGAGGAGCCGGTGGAGCTTGGGGAGGACCGCGACGAGGAGGACCTTGCGTCCGAGATCGACGACGACGCGTTGCTTGACCTTGTCGCCGTCGCGGGAGGCTGCGACGACGCGGACGTATTCGTGGACAGTGCCGCTGGAGGAGCGGACTCTCACAGTTCGCGGGCACATGCGAATAATTATCACGACGAAACGTGGTCGGTTGGTCTCTTTTGATTCTCTCGGGGCGATTTAGGTCGTGTGGACAACAGCTAGGCAATTCGGGTGTAATGGGGCCCCTTCCCACACCATTAGAGGGCCTGCGATGCTACCCCGCCACGCGATCGAAGATGCCGACTGGGAGCGGATCCACCACCTCCTGCCTGGCCAGCCCGGCCAACATGGAAAGGTCGCCAAGAACAATCGTCTGTTCCTCGATGCCGTCCTTTGGATCGCCAAGACCGGTGCCCCGTGGCGCGACCTTCCCGAATCCTTCGGCAATTGGAACAGTGTCTGGCGGCGATTCGACCGCTGGGCCAAGAAGGGCGTCTGGCGGCGGGTGTTCGACGTCCTCCAAGACCCGGACCTGGAGTGGGTGATCTTGGACTCCACGGCCATCCGCGCCCATCCCCACGCCGCCGGCCTAAAAAAAACAATGGTCCGCGAAAGAGCTAGAATACCGGCGTTTCCCGATAACGCCGCTCCAGCTCGGCCAGGAGTAATGGCCGTTTCTTCTTGGAGCGTGCCTTCCTCATGATCGTGCGGCGGTTCCGCGCCTCTGTTTGGCACGGCGGCTCTCGGGCTGTCCGAGAGGGCAGCAGGTCGTCCACGGTGAACGGCCCGGGATGCGCGGCGTGAGCGTCCAGGGCATGCACCAACGTCGGTCCCTCCAGGACCAGCCGAATCCCCGCGTGGCGATGACCGTGAATCGGGTGCAGACCGTTTGGCTGCAAACCTGTCATGCTCATGCTGCGTTCGGGAGTTGGGTGGGGGTCTTGCTCCGGATCTGGACAACCTGGCCGCCCTCCAGTTCTTGGTTGCGTTGCTCTTGGCTCCATCTCATGAACGCCTCCCAGTCGCCGTTGACTTCGATGCAGCGCAGCAGCAACACCGCCTCCGCCCGCTCCTCGATCCACCTCATCCCGCTGTTGTCCAGGAGCTCGCCCACCACGTCCCGCGCCGCCCCTTCCACCCCACCCGACGCGATCACTAGGTCCTCCTTCCGCAACCGGCCGTAGTCCATTAGCTTCACCCGCGCCTCCAGCTAGTGGTCTGTCAAAATTCGATTGACGAGTATGGCGAGGGTGTCCATCCTTCGGTTGTACCCCAAGATCCTGGAGCAACCGAAGGAGGTCCGCCGTGGCCGGGAAACGGACATACAAGGTGACCCTCACCGACGAGGAGCGAGCCCTGTTGCGGTCGATGCTCTCATCGGGCAAAGCAGCCGCCCGCAAGCTCAACCACGCGCCCTCCTCCTGTTCGCCGACGAGGCGGTCGATGGATTGCGGCGCACGGACCAGGAGATCGCCGCCACGTTGGGTATCGGGCCTCGGACGGTGGAACGGGTGCGGCAACGCTTTGTCGAGGAGGGGCTGGAATCGGCGCCGGTTCCGCGACCCCGTCCACGCGGAGCCTACAAAGTCGATCGATGCGAGCAGGCGCAGATCATTGCGATCGCCAAGAGCGATCCGCCGCCGGGGCGCAAGCGTTGGACCTTGCGGCTGATCGCCGACCGACTGGTGGCGTTGGGCCGCGGCGCGGTCTCCCCCGAGGCCGTGCGGCAGGTTTTAAAAAAACGCCGTGATCCCGTGGCACGAGGAGACGTGGTGCTTTCCTCCCAAGGCTGACGCCGAGTTCGTGGCCCGGATGGAGGATCTCCTGGATCTGTATCAGTTGCCCTACGATCCGCGATATCCCGTGGTGGGCAGGGATGAGATGCCCAAGCAGTTGATCGCCGAGACCCGCATCCCCTTGCCCGCGTGCGAGGGCCGCCCGGTTCTCTATGACTACGAGTACGAACGCAAGGGCGTCTGCAACCGATTCTGATTCGTGGAACCCCTTCGCGGATGGCGGAAGGTGTTCGTCCGCGACCGTCGGACCAAGGTGGACTGGGCCGAGTGCCTGCGGGTGATCCTGGATGAGATCTACCCCGAGGCGATCGGTCTGCGGTGGGTGCAGGACAACTTGAACACGCATACAATCGGCGCGCTGTACGAGGCTTTTGCCCCCGAGGAGGCGCCCGCCTGGCGCGTCGGTTGGAGATCCACCCCACCCCCGTCCATGGCAGCGGGCTGAACATGGCAGAAACGGAACTCTCCATCCTGGACCGCCAATGTCTTGATCGCCGCCTGGATGCGACGAAGGTGGTCCGAAGGGAGGTCGGTGTCTGGGAGACTCAGCGCAACAAGGCGAAAATCACCATCAACTGGCGTGTCACGATCGCCGACGCGCGGGTCAAGCTGAAGAGAGTATACCCGTCAATCAAAAATTGACAGACCACTAGGTGAGGACACGCTTCAAGACCTTCCGTTTCTCTTTCGTCCCGGGGCCCCGCAGGCTGATACCCCGCATCGCCTGCTCCAACCGCCCCAACAACGCACGCACATGCCCTTTGTAGAGCAGATCGACCAACTCCTCCACCCAACGCGTCAACTCCGCACTGCCTTCTCGATGGAACAGCCGGCCCGCCTCCCAGTGTTTCTCCTGCGCGTGTCGGATGTCCCACGTCAGGATCGCGCCACGGAAGAGCCGCCGCCGCCGCTGTTCCAGGCATGTCTCCCCGTCGACGACGATCTGGACCGTCTTGGCGGTTCCGGGGGGGAAGCCGCGGCGCGGCGCTGCGCCGCGCCCACTCCAGCGCCGACTGCCGCGATCCGAACGTCCCGAACACCTTCTTGTTGATTGGGCCAGGCAGCCGACCGTCCTCGCCCCGCCGCAACGTGTACATCACCACCAGCGTGGCGCTGCGGCCGTGCTTGCTCTTGTCCCCCTTCTTCCGGCGCTTCTTCCGCCCCCGACGCCCTCGATGCGCCCGGCCCCGATGCCGCTGACACGTGCAGCCGGGTGGGTGATGAGCCCGCGGGCCGCGACGCCGCGCCAGTTCCTGCTCCGTGGCCGTGGGGGCCGCCTTGCCGTCGCTCTCGAGCACCAGCACGGCGCCGTCGTTCTCGGGCAAGGGGCCGTCGCTCAGGGAGACGTAAGCGGGCCGGGCCAGGCCCAGGACCCATGGCTCGATCGTCGAGGCCGGCGGCGCCGCCCCCAGGAACCTCCCCCCGAGCCCGCTGGCGACCTGGAAGCTCATCCGGGTGGCCAACCGGCAGAACCAACCGATGACCAGCGGGCTGTAGGCGTGGCGCGTCAGGCCCAGCTCCACGTCCAAGGGGTGCACGCCGGGCCCGCCGCCGGGCCGCGGCACGAAGAAGGCCCGGAGATAGGCGACCGGCCCGCAACTGGTCTTGAGCGTCCGCTCGGCGGCGGGGTCCGCCATGCGAGAGCCGCGGGCCCGCCAAACCACCGGGTCGAGCCGGTCGTGGCGCGCCCGGAGGGAGAGCTGGATCAGCACGCATCCCAGTGACCGTAGGAGTCCCAGAAGGGCCGCCTCGAACGCGAGGAAAGATGCGGGTCCTTGATCCTTCAAGCAGAAGGCGATGATCTCGTCGAGCCGCAGACGGATCTGCCGCTGCAACTCGTCGACCGTCGGTGGACACGCCGCGGCGGGCGGGCTAGCCTGAGAAGCGCTCATGGGGACTAACTCCGGACCGTTCCCGTTTGGGACACGTTAATCAGCGGTCAGGATAAGTCCCCTGAGCGATACATTTCAGCCCCGGACGGCGAATAATGAGCCGTCGCGCGTCACCGGAGGAAGCCCGATCCCTCGGGCAGGTGCTTTCCCGCGGCATTTCAAGGACTTACGATCACGCAAGAGTTGCAGCCAAACGGGTTGCACCCAACTGAATCGATCAAGGCGATAACCGAGAGGTATCAGCGCTGACTGCCGGCCGTCTGGGCCACCCACCGCCGCATCGGCATGAGCTGCGGACTGACGGTAAGCGCCATCCCCCGCGAGACCGGGTACGCGGTGACCCTAACAGAATTCAAGGGAAGCCCTGGTTTCAGGCTTTCGGCCCAATTCTGTCTTGACCTCTCAAGGGGGCGACCCGCCTCCACGCGTTCACGTCGAAACCTACGCTCGTCCGCCTCGATTCAGATTCTCGACCGCGCCGTCGAGAACGGGGTGGGTTTTGCTGGACACGACCGACGTCTACCCGATCCCCCGAGCCCAGGACCGCCGGCCGGACCGAGGAGCCCCGCGATGCCCGCGACCACCTCTGGTGGACCTTGCCGCGACGGTCGGTCTTGAATTGACGGCGGCGAGCCGTCGCGTCGTCGAGGTTGCCTGGAGTCGTTAAAATATTGCGTGCATCCCTCCAATGATCTTCACAGCAGTGGTGTAGCGACCCCCCCAACCGGAGGGGACCGCCCTCTGGTCATCCGCATGGGCTCGAGAGAGGGTATCATCTATCGCATTTCTCCTGAATCGATCTGGATCGGTCACGCCGGCGAGGGGCACGACTTCACTCCGCTCCTCGACCTGGGGATCGAGGCGATGATCGAGCTGGCGGAGGAAGAGCCCTCGTTCCCGACCCGACGCGACCTGATCTCGTGCCGGTTCCCCCTGATCGACGGCGTCGGCAATCGCCCCGAGCTGCTGGCGCTGGCGATCCGGACCGTGGCGATCCTGATCGCGGCCGGGATCCCCACGCTGGTCTGCTGCTCGGACGGCCTGAGCCGGCGCCGGCCATCATCGCGGCGGCGCTGGCGCTGGTCCATCGCGAGCCGATGGCGGACTGCCTCAAGCGGATCGCCCGGCACCACCCTGGCGACGTCCTGACCGGTTTCTGGAGAGAGGTCACCGGGCTCCCGCCCGAGGCCTTCGAGGTCGGCCGGGCGCCGCGATATCCCGACACATCTCCCGATGCGCAACGGACGACCCCGGCCCTCGTCGGGAGAGACCGGGGTCGCCGATCGATCTCATCGCGCCCTCCCGATCAGCGGTGACGAAGACGAGGATTGACAACATGGTGGGTCAGGCCGCTCGAACCGCTGCCGGAGCTGGTCGGCTTGCCGATGACGCCATTGGTGATCGGCACGAATTGCCCCCGGTGGTTGAAGAAGCCGATGAGGGTCGGCTTGCCGCCGAAGGGGACGACCGTGGACCCGTCATTGGCGCAGGGGAGCGTGGCCGCGAGAGTGTAGATGAAGTGCGCGTTGAGCTTCGTGGCCGGGGTCAGGGTCACGGAATTCGTGGCCGGATTAAAGACCGCCGACAGGATCCCGAGCTTCACCCCGTTCGACGCGATAATTGAGTAGTTGTTAACGTTCTGCGCCAGGGTCGGGTTCACGGTGCCGCTGAAGGTGATGATGAGTTGCGTCGCCTGGTTGTGGACACCGGTCCGCGAGATCCTCGAGATGGTCGGGCAAGGCGCCGGGATGTACGTGTAGCTGACAGTGATCGTCGCCGAGGCCGAGGTAATGATGATCGTGGAGAGGTTGCCATTCGGCGCACTGGCCGACCCGAAGCCGTTGGCCGTCATCGTCGCGGTGATCGACGTCCGGTCCGCCGAGGCGGTGAAGAACTGCAACGACGCGGGATCGGTGAAGGTGACCGATGTGGGGGGGCTCGGCGGCGTTGGGTCGGTGGCAAGGAGCGGCTGGAATATGGCCGTCGAGGCGCTGGGGTTGCTCGGGTCGAACGCGGGCACCGCGATCGATTGCGACGGCGCGGTGACGGTCATTGCGATCGTCTGGTTGAGGCCGTTGATCGCGTAGTTGCCGTTGAGGTTGGCCGTGATGATCGTCCCCGAGCTTTGGCTGAGGTTCGTCGCCGTGATCCGGCTCTGGAGGACCGCGGAGTGGGTCTCCGTCACCGCGGTCAGCGTGCCCAGCGTCGGGTCGAACAGCAGCAAGGACGGGGTCAGTGGCTGGTTCTGGAAGTTCGTCAGCACGGTATTATTCGCCGGGTTGCCGATGGTCAGCGTCTGCGGCGCGGTCGTCACCGGCGTGCTCGCCGTGGCGCTCGATATTGACGGTCGAATCCTCCAACTGGACCGAGCGCTCGCCGATCATCGGGTTTCCCGTGCTCAGCAGGACCATCTCCTCGAGCGACTCCAACATCGGTTGAATCTTGTATTTTGCGAGTCGGCGCGGCGAGCGTCCCCGCGTCAGGGCGCGGCGAGTCATCCGACTCACGGACATCCAGCCCAAGGTAGACATGGCAGTAGCCCCTCTAAGCTAAGTGAACCGAGCCGAGGATCCATCGTCTTCGGGAACGAGCCGCCCGATGCCGAAGGAGACCCTCCGCGGGGCGATCGCCGATGTTTCGGGTGCATTCCCTCGATCAACCAACCTCACTGGGACTGCCCACGCTCTTGGCGAGCGCAGGCGGATGATGGGTCGCTTTCCCTCTCCTGAGCGGCCGACCCACCTCCGACCCTTAACTAGTGTCCGTCGGAAAACTGCCATTTCTTGTTAACGGGAGGCGACAGCTCATTAACACTGTCTTGTCTGGAGATCAGTTCATTGCATATTGAACGTAAACTTGTTCAAAAAGTCGAACGATAACGCGAATTGGTCAACTGCCAAGCGGACTCTCTCCATTCCACAGCCGTAACGCTGTGGTCTCAGCCTCCTTTGCCGACCGCACTGAGTGCCTCAGGCCGCGTTGCGGCCGCGCCGCGACCGCCCCGCCTCGCACTTCGGATCCTCGCGCGCGATCAACAGCCTCCCCAAGACGTGAAGATTCCGGCCCAGGATCCCCAAGCCGCACGTATCGACAGTAGCCACCGAAGGCCTTATCTCGGCATCGATCCAGACCATTGCCAGACTGCAACGCACCGATCGCCGACTCGATCCCCGGGTGACGCCGCCGTGCCTGGCGGAATTGTACCGTGGCCTCTTGCTCCTGACGCTGGGCCTGAACGTGACCGGTCTTGGGCAAGCACGGGTGCCTTACCAGTTTCACCAACTCGCGTTGATTCTCCGGAGAATGGAAGCCGCGATCGAACGACGCACTTCGGATTCGGCCGTTCAATCGTTTCTGCGCCTGCCTCATCTCCTCCACCAGAACCTCGCTGTCTTCCGCCCCGCGAGGGAGGATCGCATAGTGGCAGACGAAGCCCGCGCCATCCTCGATTACCAGGACGCGGTGGCCGAACTCGAGAGGTTGAGGAACCTTGCCACGGATGATCAATTGAGTGTGAGGCTCGAACAGACTGAAGAGTTTTTCGCTGTTGTCGATCCGTTCCCCCTCGAATACTCGCCGTCGAGCCAAGTCACAGGCATGAATGGTCATATTTATGTAGTCTGTCAATTTCTCTCTGAGCATATCCACTTTGGATGCAGCGGCGCTGGGAGCGATGCTGATCAGAGCGGGGTCGAGCAACTCCAGCGCTCGGGCCAGAATCCGATCGGCCAGGCCCAAGAGCGTTCGGTAGCCGTCCTCCAGCCGCTTGGGAAAGTCGTGTCCTTTGCCCTTGGCGATCTTGTTGATCATGCGAAGTTGTCTCTTCACGGTCCGAAGCAAGTGCTTGCGCTGACGCCAGCCGCCGAGGCAGAGGAGTCTCGCCAGTCGCACCGCCAGCGGTACGATCGTGCGTAAGCCATCGCCGATCAGGCTGGAATCGGTGGGATAGTGAATGTTGGTGGCAGGAACGAAGGAGTCGCCCCGAACCGTCTCAGGTGCTTTAGGGACGAGCCGATGGCCCTCGGCCACGATCAGGTGGTTGATCCGCTCAATCGTGTCGGGTGACAACAGACAGATGTTATCGCGGAGACATCGCCAGTCGAACGTCTGATCGTCACACCAGCCACCGATCCCCATGACGTGCCGCAACGAGCGATGCTCTTCGGCAAGGTTTTGGAGCCGGTCGTAGTCGAAATTGCAGCCGAGTCGGACGGCCGCCAGAACAAGGATCGACCAGTAGGTCATCCCTGGGCGGCCAAGGTCCGCACTGGAGGTTGCGTTGACGTCCTGAGCAACTGCGTCAAGCAGTTCGTCGCGCAGTTGGGGCTGGCTGTAAATGTGCTGCAACGCTTTGAGGATGGGGATGATCTCGTCCCGGCACGAGGTGTTGAGCCGGACTTTGGGGATCGGAGAACAATTAAGTCGGAGTTGGGGATCAAAGGAGATTCGCATCAGGCAGTCCCTCGAAGATTCGTCGCTCAAAACGCGCAAAAGGGCTCTTTCAGCTCAAATCTTACGCGGACGGGACAAAACTTCGAGAGCGAACTCTGAGGGAAAGTCCAGAAAAACCAGGCCCAAATGCATTTTCCGGCGGACACTAGCTAAGGCACTGTCATGAAATAACTTGAACATTCAGGCTGCCTTGGGTGGCTGGGGTCTCGTCTTCGAGACCCCGGCGCTCGCCTGCGACAACGCCTCAGCCGGGGTCTCGAAGACGAGACCCCAGCCAGCCATATTTTCACGGAACCACTAATAGATTGTTCAAGTTATTTGTTGACAGTTCCTAACATCGATAAATCCCTTCGGCGATCGGTTCATTCCATGGGTGGCCGGTCGCGATGCGCAATCGGCCCGTTGCCCGTCCTGACGGTTCACGCCATCCTTCCAACCCGCCCGCGCCTCGCGTCCGGACCCATCGGGCCGCGGAACGACGATCAGGACGGGTGGCGATTTGCACCCCTGACCGGACCCGACCGATCCCGGAGAGGTCTCGAACCCCTCGTCGACCCGGCGTCTGTCCGGCGACCGTGGAGAATCGGGGGCCTGACGATGCCGCACTTCCCCCTGACGAAAGCCAGCCCCGGAGTGGATGGCCCCGTCTCATCCGCGAGCTGATGCGCCTCGCGGGCCCGAGGATTCGAGCCGGGGGAGCCGGGCACCCGCCGATTCTCATACGAATTCGCCCGGGCAATGGACCGCGAATCATGCGGCGATCGCATGGCGGGAAAAGACCCGGGATCGTGCCGGGCTGGTGAGACCGTCATACGGTATAACACCGAAGACCTGATCGCCGGATCCATCGGCACGCCCATTCTCAGACCAGTATAGCCGAGGATTCACCCCCATGAGGCTCGCCGCCGACCTTTTTCCCTACCCGCCTCCGCCTCATCCGGAACGGATCCTAAAACCGGCCTGCCGATCCTGTTCCCTACCTGCGAACCGACAGCTCATCGTAGAGCTTTTTCCGACAGTTCATCGTGGAGCTTTCGTCGCCTCGGACCGACAGCTCATCGTGGAGATTGGTGGCGGAGGCGACTGCAGTTCGCAACGCTCGAGTGTTCGTTCGCCATCGTTCCTTCATGTCTGCGTCCGAGCGTAGGTGCCGATGGCTACCCCATGTTTGGGGTGGCTCAACGTAACCCCTTGCGGGGTAAGGGCCGGATTTTCGATTAGTCACTACATCACGGTCTCCTTCCTGGCGGCGCGAGCGCGGCGGATCGGTCTTCCGTTCCCGGGGATTGATGCCGCCGGGACAGTCGAGCCACTTCGTGTCGTCGACGGCATCGAGCCAGGCGTCGAGCTGGGTGTGGCGCCGCCGCTTGATCCCGACGAGAAATCCATGCTGATCTTTTTTAAGCGACTTGATGTTCTCATCGGGAACCATGCCGCGGTCGCCGACGAAGACGACCCGACCGAACGCGAAGCGTTTGCGCAAGTCGCTGATGACTTCTGGAACCGTGGAATGGTCAATGCGGTTCCCCTCCCAGACATGAGGGGCGATCGGCCAGCCCGCGACCCTCACCACGCCGACGATCACCTGCACATGCTGCGGCCTGCCGTCGCGGCTGGAGCCGGGCTTGGCGAAGTCGTGCGGACCCACGCCCTCGAAGTACGTCCTGGTGAGGTCGTCGAGGACCAACTCGGGCTTGAAGCTGAAGAGATCGCGGAGCCGGGGGTACAGCCGCCACTTCGATCCGGTCTTTGGCGGCAAGGAGCTGGTCGAGGGAGCGAGACCAGGCGTCAAGTTGGCGGGGAGGGACACGGACCCGCCGGCGCTGGTGCCAGTGAGGGAGGAAGCGTCGGCCCTTACGGTCGCAGACGAGGTCGGTTTCCAGTCAGCCGGCGAGCCCGTGTGCGCTGGCCGGCGCGAGGAGCCGGTGGGCGACGAGCACGAAGGCGCGGTCGGCGAACGGGACGACTTTGGCCCGTCCGAGGTGTTGGTCGAGGAGGGACCAGAGGCCCCACTGGTCGAACAAGGCGCGGACGACGAGGACGGGCCCCCAGTGGGAGGCATCGCCGACTTGGGGAGCTGCCGGATCGCCGGCCTCAACAGCGGATTCTAGCGGATTCTCCGGTGAGGAGCCGGTGGAGCTTGGGGAGGACCGCGACGAGGAGGACCTTGCGTCCGAGATCGACGACGACGCGTTGCTTGACCTTGCCGCCGTCGCGGGAGGCTGCGACGACGCGGACCTATTCGTGGACGGTGCCGCTGGAGGAGCGGACTCTCACAGTTCGCGGGCACATGCGAATAATTATCACGACGAATCGTGGGGAGTCAAGGGAAATCTCCGGTAACTCCAGGCAAAATCTGAATCAGATTGTCACTACACTTTTTGGGCCGAGGGGAGGTCCGCCTGCGCGAAGGATCTGGAAAACAAGGCGTTTTCGCGCACCGGAGCCGCCGGCCTGGGTGGCTTCATCCCAAACATGGGGTAGGGATATCATGTTCGAGATTTCAAATTTGAAATCTCGAACATGATATTACCAAATATTATTTAGACATCAACACACATTGGTGTCAGGTCCCCTCCTCTTCGCGAGCGCCGGAGACCGAACGCGAGCCATGTCGGCCTTTCAGCCCTTCGGTCCGCGGGAGAGGTCGTCGAAGACGGCCTTCTTGTAATCCTCGCTCGAGGCGGGCCCGGCCGCTGCTGCGCGTTGGGCGGTGAGCGGCATGGTAAGCGGCCAGCAGCAGGACCGCGCCGCTGATGGCGGCCACCCAGCTCGCCACGCCCGAGTTCGTATTGATGCCCAGTTGTCCGCCGATCCAGCCGCCGACGACCGCGCCGCCAATGCCCAGGACCATCGTCCAGATCCAGCTCATTGGGTCGTGGCCGGGGTGCAGCAGCCGCGCGATCGCGCCGGCGACCAGCCCAAAGATCGCATATTGAATCACCCACATAGTCGGGACTCCTTGATTGAGGGTCGAGAAGCTCAACGGTCGTACGTGCGCTTGAGCAGCTTGCCCGCGATCACGCCGACCAGCGCGGCCACCAGCGGCTTGCTCAGCCAGCGGACGAAGAACGGCTTGTCCGCGACCACCCGCTGGAAGACCTCGGGGTGGTTCTGGCGTGAGTACTCGGCCAGTCTGGCGACGTCGTCGGGGCTGGCCTGTCGCGGGTCCGCCGTCCCGAGTCCGAGCATCCTCTGGAGCCACGAGGGGGCCAACCCATGCCGTTGCAGTTCTTCCATCAGGTCCTGGGCGATCTCGGAGCGTTCGTGCGACTGCATCTTCTCGGCGGCGCTCCGGAACTGCGGCTCGACCTCCTCGGAGGGGAGCCGCTCCGGTTGGAACGCCTCGCTCACCCCCTGCTCGACGTCGCGTCGCGGGGCGCCGGCTGAGAAGTTCTCAAAGTGCTGGAAATGGTCCTGGTCGGCTTCGCCGCCCGAGCCTTCCGCGAGCTGCTCGAAGACGGCCTTCTTGTAGTCCTGGTTGCCCCACTGTGGCATGGTCGTAAGCTCCTCTGGGACGCGAACAGCATGTCGTCCAAGGTTCGATGGCCTCTCCCCGGCCCTCTCTCGAAGGGCCAGGGTGAGGGCTTTTCTGGTGAGATCCTTCTGATTCCTCGCGGGAATTCGAGAGAGATACTTCTTTGGAGTTCTAACGCTCCCAGCGGACCTGGCCGTTGGCGCCGAGGTGGGCCTTGCCGATCCGCTCGCCCTCGGGATCGAAGACGGTGGCGACGAGGTCGCGGTGCGGGAACTCCTTCTGAGCCCCCTGGAGCAGCGACTTCGTCAGTTGCGGCACGTCATCCGGCTTGACCTCACGGGTCACGCCGAACCAGAGCCGCCCGTGCCGCTCCAGGTCGGCCTGGACATAGCTGAGGTAGGCGCGGCCGTGCTCCTCGGCCCACGCCGCGAACTTGCGATCGGCCTCGGTGACCCCCGAGCGCGGCACCGGATCGGCCGCTTGCCCGTCCTCGAACCGCCGGGGAGTCGCGCCATCGTGGGCAATCTGGTAGTGGACGCCCTGCCCTGGCTTATAGAAGGCCTTGAGGATCGGTTCGCCGGACGGGTCGTAGACCGACAGCGTGATCGCTCGATCAGGAAAGTCCCGCCGTGCCCCGGCCAGGATGCTCTTGGTCAAGGGAAGGGTATCGTCCGGAGCGACCGACTGGTCCAGCTCAAGGTGCAGGTCACCGCGCGCTGCTCGATGCCCACGGCGGCCTTGCGAATCATCACCCCCGCCTTGTCGCGGAGGAACTCGGCGAACACCCGGTCGCGGTCGGTGTCCCAGGAGATCTCGGCGACCGGGGGCCTCTGGGCCGTCCGGACCGTCCGGGTCGACGCGGGAGGTGGGGTGCTCGTCTTGGTCGCTGGCGGCAGGCACCCGTTCAGGGCAATCGACAGGGTACTACCCAGGATCATGGTGGCACGGCTCATGGCTGCTCCCGAGTGATTCCGGATGATTACTTGTCCCCGCGCCAAGCGCCTTTCAGGGAGCCGCCTGGGGATGTCGAGTCAATGGCCAAGGTCAATGTGTGCAATCCCTGTGCCGCAGAGACTCCGATCCGTCCCTGGAGAAGAACACAGCCGCCGATCGAGGCGCGTTTGGGAAGCACGCAGTCGTCGTCACGCCCGGGGCCGAAGGGGTCGTCGGGTTGCCCGAGGGTGTGGATGACTGGCGCGTCCCTCGGCCGCCGCATCGCCGCGTGCTGTATTCGGTCAAAACTCGGCGTTGCCTGGCGTGCGCGGGAAGGGGATGACATCGCGGATATTGGCCATGCCGGTGGCGTAGATGATCGTCCGCTCGAACCCCAGGCCGAACCCGGCGTGGGGCACGGTCCCGTAGCGCCGGAGATCGCGATACCAGCCATACTGCTCCTTGGAGAGACCTAGCTCGTCCAGCCGGGCGTCCAGCACGTCGAGCCGATCCTCGCGCTGTGACCCGCCGATGATCTCGCCGATCCCCGGGGCCAGCACGTCCATCGCCGCGACCGTCCGCCCGTCGTCGTTGAGGCGCATATAGAATGCCTTGATCTGTTTCGGGTAGTTCATCACCACCACCGGACGCCCGACCAAGGTCTCGGTCAGATAGTGCTCGTGCTCGGCTTGCAGGTCGATGCCCCACTTCACGGGGAACTCGAACCGCCGCCCCTTGGCCTGCGCCACCTCCAGGGCCTTGATCGCCTCGCCGTAGTCTATTCGCTCGAAGCTCGCGGCGATGAAGGCTTCGAGGCGACGGATGCAGTCCTTGTCGATGTGCTGGGCGAAAAAGGCCATGTCGTCGGCCCGCTCCTGCAGCACGGCGCGGAAGAGGGACTTGAGGAAATCCTCGGCCAGGTCCGCGTCGTCCGACAGGTCGGCGAAGGCGATTTCCGGCTCGATCATCCAGAACTCGGCGAGGTGGCGCGTGGTGTTCGAGTTCTCGGCGCGGAAGGTCGGGCCGAAGGTGTAGACGCGGCTCAGCGCCAGACAGTACGCCTCCACGTTGAGCTGGCCTGAGACGGTCAGGCTGGCTGGCTTGCCGAAGAAATCGGCCGCGAAATCGACCTTCCCGTGCTCGTCGCGCGGCGGGTTCGCCAGGTCGAGCGTCGAAACGCGGAACATCGCCCCGGAGCCCTCGGCATCGCTGGTGGTGATGATCGGCGTGTGCACCCAGACGAAACCGTGCTCGTGGAAGTAGCGGTGCACGGCCAGCGACAAGCAATCGCGGACCCGGGCCACGGCGCCGAAGGTGTTCGTCCGCGGCCGCAGGTGCGCCACGGTCCGCAGGTGCTCGAACGAGTGCCGCTTGGCCGAGACCGGGTAGTTGTCCGGGGTCTCGACCCAGCCGACCACCTCGATCCGCTTCGCCTTGACCTCGAACCGTTGGCCCTTGCCTTGCGACTCGACCAGCGTACCCACGATCCGGACGGCGCAATGCGTGGTCAGGTGGAGGACTTCGCCCTGATAGTTCGGCAACGACGCCTCGGCGACGACCTGGATCGGGTCGAAGCACGAGCCGTCATGCACCTGGAGGAACGAGAGCCCGGCCTTCGAGTTGCGCCGGGTCCGGATCCATCCCTCGACGGTGACCGCCGCCCCGACATCCAAACGGCCGGCCAGGATCTCCTTGATCGTCAGACTGGTCATGGCACCCCCCGGAGAATCGACGCGCGGGCCTGCGCCGCGATTATCCGGCGCGACCTTCAGCTTGTCCACGTGGGGGGTATCACAGATCGTCTTGCATGGGCCGGCGCGGGAACTCACCCCGCGATCGTCGGGGATCGGGCTCACCTCGCCCCTCTTGTCACGTTCGCGATCACGCCGAGAATGGTCTTTGAGTTCGACCTCTGCCCGACCGTGGGGACGAGCGAAGAGATCCGCGATGCCTTCCAGAAGCTCCGCCGGAACGCAGCCGCCACCTTTGATACACAGGCCCTCTGATTCACTGCCTTACGTTGTTCGCGCCTTTGTGAACGATCTGTGTCGCCTCTCGCACGCGATAGACGGCAGAACGGCCCTCGCTATGGAGCAAGACCAGGGGGCCATCGCCCTTGATCCCGGCCGGGCGGGGCGCCGCGATGACGTGGGTTGCGTTCTGTCGCCGTGCCAGCGCGGCGCGTTCTTCGTCGCTCATGGCCTGATAGCGCCGTTCCAGGCCGTGGCGGTCGGCCACGTAGGCCCGGACGAACGCGGCGGTCGAACCTTGGAAGCCGACGTGGTCCCGGAACCGCACCGACCAGTCGGCGAGCCCCTCGGCATGGTACGGACTCGCCGCTCGGTTGAAGGCGAGGCTGCGGAGCGACCAGAGCCGGAATGTCTTCGGTCCCGGCGGCCCGATGAACCGCGCCCGGGCCGGCGTGTGATCGCGGCACCACACCGCGAGTCGTTCCACGTCGTCGCCGGGAACGGCTGCGAACCGACAGCGGTTCACCAGCGCCCTGGCCCACGGCTTCCCTCGGACCGCTTCGCCCGAGGCCGCCAGCGCGGCCAGGGGAACCGCCCACGCCGCTGCGGTCGCCCAGGCCAACCGTCGCGGGGTCAAGTGGAAAGCGCGGCCCTTCCCCAACCAGGTGACGGCCGTCACGGCGACGAGGGCACCGATCAGGGCGAGGTGGCCCGACTCCGTGTCATGGCGAGCCAGGAATGCCAATCCCCCGACCAGGACGGCCCAGGCGGGGGAGAAGTTTCTCGCCCAGGCGGCTCCGCGCCTGGAGAGGTCAAGCACTCCCAAGGTCATCGGGCTGGCAGAGCCGGCCGCCGGAGTCGAGGAGGCCGGCACAGCCGTCCCCATGATCCTGGCGACTTCGAAGGCCGTGACGACCACGAGTGACCAGTCGCCGGTCAGTCCGACCGCCAGCAGGGCCACGCGGCCGCGGTTGGCCCGACCACCTCGTGCGCACAGCGCGATGACCCGTCCCGAGAGGCGCGACCAGCGCCAGGCCCCGGAGCACAGTCGCCATCCGGAATGGCTGGAGGAGCGTGATGCGAAGGTCATGGAGCCACTCCACCGCGACCCACGCCAATCCCAGCCCGGTGAGGTTGATCGCCAGCAGGACGGCCAGTCGGATGCGGGCTTCCGGCCAGGACGGGGTCAAATCCGCCCTCTCCCCCCGAGAAAGGGCCGGCGCCTCCGCGAACGCCAGCAGCCCAGGACGGGATAGCATCCCCAGGCCAGCCACTGAGACCATCGCCAGAGGTGCGGCAGCATGTGCTGCGGGCTCTGCAGCTCGACGCTCAGGAGCCAGAACTCCTCCGGGGTCAGACCCTTGAGGTGGCGAGCGCCCTGCCCGAGGGGAAGGACCAGGCCGGGCACCATCGCCAGGGCCAGTGCCCCCACCGCTCGAGCCGCCAGCTTCCCATTCACACCCGTCCCGCCCGGCCAGAGAGACCAGCCGAGCCAGGCCGCGCCCAGGAGCATCGCCAGTTGCAGGCCGACCGACGGGTGGATCAGAGTCGCCAGGCCGATCGCAAGGGGCGCGATCCACCAGCCCTGTCCAGGGCGATCGACGACCAGCGACAACGCCAGCCAGCCCAGCGCGAAGCCGATCAGCCGATCGAGCAACATCGCCTCGAACAGATGGTTCGTGCCGATGTTCCCCGCCTTCGCCGTCAAGACCAGGCCTACCGCCACGACGCCGACGCGTGGCCCAGCCTCGGGCCAGGCCACGCGCGCCAGGCGGTCCAGCCCCAGGCAGGTCATGGCGAAGGTCAGCCCGAACAGCGCCGCTAATCCCGCCGAGAGCCCCAGCGATCGGCTCGCCGCGTCGAGCAATGCGAGGTAACCGCGGTGGGGATTGAAGGCGTCGAACGACCGCACGAACGGGTCGTCGGCATAGAGTGCCGGGGCCTGCCGGTGAAGGAGCAGCGGGAGGCGATAGGCCTGGTCCCCCTCGCGGCTGCGATAGCCGCAGAAGGTCAGGTAGAGGCCGAAGATCAGGAGATAGACCGCCCAGCGCGGCGGGGCCGACAGTTGCGGGGCGAACTGGGACATCTGTCGCAATCCTCAACGGCCGCCCGATCGGGTCAGCCGCGAGGGAGTGTGCCGGGATCGCACCCTCCGGTCAACGTCAGTTCGCGTGACCGGCCTGGGCAGGGCCTCATCGACCGCCTTGGCGACCTCGGGGTCGACGATCGCCGCGTCGCGCCCTGATCGGCCGGGGGTGGGGAGTTGCAGCCGAGGAGTCCGGCTTGCGGTCTGGACTGGCTCGGGATCGGTCGTCTTCTCCGTGGGGCTGTTCAGCCCCATGCGCTGGACGTGGGCCACGAAGGACTGCACCGGGGGCAGCGACCACATCCGGGCGACAGGCCGGTATCGCTCGCTCCACAGCAGAACCGTCGACGTCCTCGTCTGCTCGTCGGCGAAGGGGACGCTCTTGAGCGAGCCTATCGCGTACTTCTGGATGCCGGCGGCGAGGAAGGCGGCCACGATCAGGCCCTTGGCCATCCCCAGCAGTAGGCCGGCGAACTGATCGGTCCGGCCGGGCTCAGCAAGCCCGAAGGGCTGACGGTGGTAGAGCTTGACGATCAGGGTGGCCAGGCCGACCAGCACGACGTAAGAGACGATCGACGACGACCACCAGAGCATCCGGTCCACCAGGTCGGGCCGGATCGTGGGCAAGTAGCCGATCACGTGGGGCTTGGCCAAGTCGCGGACGGGGTCGGCCAGATAGACGCATGCGACGACCCCGGCCAGCCGGGTCGCCTGGAGGACGAATCCCTTGAGCCAACCCCGGACCGCCATGATGAGCACCAGCCCACCCAGAACCAGGTCTAATCCCATGGTGATCACACCCCTCTCGTCGTTGTGCCAAGGCAAATTGCCCACTCGTGAGTTCGTCGGCCGGTGCCAGTTCTTGTCGAGAACCAATGAGTCATGCTCGGAATCATCGACCGTGTGACTCAATCATCTTTTATTTTAATTGGCTAAATCATTAAAATTTCGGTAGGCTGAAGACGCCGCTCGGAGGCGGCGTGTCCCACTCAACCTACGAAAAATTCTCAGACGCATTCATGGCTCGGAGGGAGACTGCTGGTCCATCAATCGTTCGAGAACGCTGAGGGGGAGCGAACCCTGCGAGAGCAGGCGATCATGGAAGGCACGGAGGTCGAACTTCGGGCCGAGTCGTGCTCGGCCCGTGCGAATTTCGCGGATCTTCCGCTCGCCGATCTTGTACGCCAGCGCCTGGCCAGGCCAGGCGATGTAGCGATCCACCTCGCTCTCGACCTCGATCCGAGGGACGGCCGTGTTCGCCTCCAGGTAGGCGATCGCCCGATCGCGCGTCCAGCGCTTCTCATGAAGTCCTGTGTCGACGACCAACCGCGCCGTGCGCCAGGCGTCGTATTCGAGCCGGCCGAACACCGCGTAAGGGTCGGTATACAGGCCGACCTCGCCGGGCAGGCCTTCGCTGTACAGGGCCCAACCCTCGCCGAAGGCCGGGAAGTAGCCGAACCGACGGAACGCGGGACGTCCGTTGGCTTCCATCGCCAGGCTAATCTGGAGGTGATGGCCAGGGACCGCCTCGTGATAGGCCAGCGCCTGCATCGCGTAGGTGGTTCGGCTTGTCGGGTCGGACGTGTTGACGTAGAAATAGCCCGGCCGCGACCCATCCTCGGGCGGGGTAGTAATAGCCCGCGGCGGCCGACTTGGCACGATAGGGCTCGATCGTGCGCAGGCCGTAGTCGGTCCGGGGCAGCCGTCCGACCAGCTCGGGCAGCCTGGCGTCGATCGCTTCAAGGATCGTCCGATATCGGTTCAGGATCTCGGCCTCATCTTTGGTGTGGAACTTCGGGTCGGTCCTGAGCGACTGGAAGAAGTCATCCAGGCCGCCTTGGAACCCCACCTTGACGCGGATCGCCTCCATCGCCTCACGGATCTTGGCGATCTCGGCCAGGCCGATCGCGTGGATCTCGTCGGGCGTCAGGGTCGTCGTGGTGAACGACCGGGCGCGGTAGGCGTAGTGAGCGTCGCCGTCGGGAGAGTCCCAGAGGCCGACGCTCTCGCGGCAGGCCGGCACGTACTCGGCTGCGACGAACCGGGCAAGCGCTTCGTAGGCCGGGGAGACCGATTCCTCGATCGCCTCGCGGACCTCGGCGGCGATCCGCGCGGTCCGTCTCGGCCCAATCCATCGGCAACCGGGCGACAATCCCCCAGAGGGGGCTGTCCTCGACCCGGGACGTCGCCAGGGCACGGAGTTGGGGGACCACCTTGGCCATCGTGACCCGGGGCGGGACGCGCCTCTCGGCCATTCCCTGACGCATCACGGCGATGGTGGCCTCGACTGTCCGGGGGAAAGCGCGGAGCCGTCGGAGGTAGTTCTCCAGGTCGCCCACGGTTGCGACGGGGTGGAAGTTGACGCTCTGCGCGAACTTCAGGTGCAGCCCCTCCTGCTGCGTGATCGGGATCAATACGTTGCGGAATCGCACGCCCTCGAGCTTGTCGTCGAGCATCACCATCAGCACCTCGCGGTCGATCCGCTCGTCGGGCGAGAGCGCGGCCGGGTCGATCCCCTCGAGGGCCGCGCGGTGCTCGCGGTCACGCCCGAGTCGCGCCAGGTACGCGGCCTCCGACGGGTCGCCCAGCCGGTCGTCAGAGCGATGGTCGCCGATGAATGTGGCCTCCAGCGGATCCGTCCGCAACTCATCGTCCCAGTAGGCCGCGAAGATCGCCCGGAGCCGCTGGGTCGGACCTTGCGATGTGTCACTGCCGATGAACCCCGCCTGGATACTCGGGACGGTCACGCTCCACGCGACCATCACACCGACCATGACAATGATGCATGGCTTCATGATGCTCACCATCCCTCGCCCGGCAAGGTGTCCCTTGTGTGCTCTCCGGGAACGAGTTTAATCACCCGGGTTCGAAAACAGAACCAGGCACGGAATTGCCGGTCGGCGGAACGCGTTTTCTTGACTAATATGATCGATATACTTGATTTTATTTGATCGGCGGAGGGGGAAATGTCGATCAGCTTCATCGACATCCCTTGTCTGGAAAGATGAATGAGTCATCTCTTGTTAGGGCGAACTTCGATGAACGCGAAGCTGCTCTTGATACCTTTATTGCTCGTGATGGTTTCTGGTTCGGCGGCGGTCGAAGGGGACCTCGCCCGGATCCAGGGTCGATGGGGGACCACGGTCGGTCCACGCAAGGATGCGGATGTTCTTCTGGAGATCAAGGGAAATGCGGTGTCGGCGACGATCCAGACGGCAAAGGGAATGAGGATCCTGGCCGATGGCGAGATCCGAATCGACGAGAGGATGAGACCGAAGGCGCTCGACTGGGTGAAGTTCACGACGGTCGATGGGCATGAGGTCCCACTGATCCTGGCCATTTACCGGATCGAGGGAGACCGGCTGATCATCCGCAGCGGAGGCTTCAACGACCGTCGCCCGACCGCGTTCGAGGGGGGCGAGGGGATCTGGTCGGAAGTCCTGGTCTTCGAGCCGCCGTTGAGGACGTCCTCCTCGAGTCCACGGAGGGAATCCGGGCCGCACTCCCCGAAGTCGGAGAGGAGGCGCACTCTTTGCATGATGTTTCCCCAGAATGTTCAGGATTTCCATCCAGGAGACACGTCATGAACTGGGATCAGATCGAAGGCAACTGGAAGCAGGTCAAGGGCAAGGTCAAGGAGAAGTGGGGCCAACTGACCGACGACGACCTGAACCAGGCGGCCGGCAAGAGAGACCAGCTCATCGGGAAATTGCAGGCGCGGCTACGGCTATGAGAGGGATCAAGCGGAACGAGCGCTCGATGAATTGACCCGCACTTGGTAAGGGGCGAGAACGATCCCCGCTCCCGAGTCGCCCCGTGAAGCCCGCTATCTTCCGAAGGACCAGAGGAGGGATTCGTTCTCCCTCTCCCGCCGGGAGATGGCCAGGGAGAAAGCGTTCATTTGAAATTATCAGGAATATTCGTTTGAAGATCCAGGGCGTGCGGATCTCGCGAGGACCATCTCAGGCGGGGACCGCGCTGCTCGGCCTTGGCCGACGGTGCGCTGGCTTGCCGTTCAGCCAGCGCCGCAACTCGTCGGCCAGCGCCCGACAGGACGCGAAGCGTTCCTCGGGGTGCTTGGCCAGCGCCCTCAGGCAAAGCGCTTCGAGAGAGCTTGGAACCTCCGGGTCCAGGGACAGCGGGCGGGGCGGCTCGCAATGGATCGCGCGGAAGAGCACGAGCGGCGGCGGGCCGCTGAAGGGGGGCGGCCGCAGAGGAGTTCGTACAGGACGACGCCCAAGCTGTATTGATCGGTGGTCGGCAGGACGCCCCTGCCCCCGTCCTCGTCTGCTCGGGTGCCAGATAGGCCGGAGTCCCGATGATGGCGCCGGACCGGGCCGGCGACGCCAAGCCGGGCAGTCCCCGGCGGTGGGCCAGGCCGAAGTCCGTCAGGTACGCCCGATCCCTGGGATCGAGCAGGATGTTCGCCGGCTTGACGTCGCGGTGCACGATGCCAAGGTCGTGGGCGTAGGCCAGCGCGTCGGCCAGGTCGCACACGATCCGGGCGGTGCGGCGGTATGCGAGCGGGCCAGGTTTGATGACCGCGTCCAGGCTACGCCCCTCGATGAGAGCCATGACGAAGTAAAAATAAACGCCATCGCATCCGACCTCATAGATCGGCACGATCTGTGGATGCCGGAGTCGGGCCAGCGCCCGGGCCTCACCGAGGAAGCGGTCGAGGACACGTCGCTCACGCAAGTGGGCCTCGTGGGGGACTTTCAGGGCCACGTCGCGCTCGAGATCGGGGTCGAAGGCCCGATAGACCGTCGCGAACGTCCCCGACCCGAGCACCTCGAGGATCTGGAACCGCCCGAGCCGGGTCGGCACCACGGCAATCGGTGCGCGGGCCGCCGACGGAGGGCTGCTCACCCCACTGAGGGCATCTGCCGACACGCCCGCGTGCATGGTGACGTGAGACGCGTAGGTTACCTTCCCCCCGAGGCATGCGCGCCCGCGCGAGGATCGCGCCGGCGAGCGAGGGGGGAGCTTGGTCCGACAACGAGTGCAACGGAAGACTCGGCCCAGCAGGTCGTTGCCGAGCGTCGAGGTACGGCCACAGACCGGGTTCGGACAGCGCACTTCCATGTTGGTCGATCTCGCCACATCCCTGAGAGAGAAGGAGTGTTGCTCCGTAACATCCAATGGGTAACTCCGCTCCAGCCGTCAACAGGATGCCACACCCAGGCGGTCCATACAATCTGCACAACAGTCCACAATTGCGGAGGCTCTCAATGGGCTCAGAAAAATTAATGAATTCATATAACAAAATCTGATAATATAATAATTTATAAAATATATTTTTGTCGATCTCTTCTCGTTCTCTGGCTCCTGAGGGCTTCTGGGGTTGCGGCCCTGCGAGTTCGCTGTAACTCTTGAGAACAATCCGACTTGTGGCGCGGGGGCGACCCGCTTGCCACAGGGCACCTAACGGGCTATCTCACAAGAGCTTGCGGTCGATCAATGGTGCTCATCACCCCGTGATCCAGATGATGAGCCTGGAATTTAACAGGGACACAATCCTGGGATAAGGGGATGCTCGACTGGATCTTCCTCGACGTGGGGAATGTCCTCCTGGACGAGGACCCGCTGACCTACCTGAGCTTTCGCCGACACGTGGAGGCCATCCGGCGGATTCGGCCGGGCTCGACCTTCCGTGACTTGCTGGCCGCGCGCGAGGCGAGGGCCGCCGCCGGGTCGCGCTGGCCCGTCTTCGAGGTCCTCTCGGCCGACCTGGACGAATCCGGGTGCGCCCAGGTCTGGGCCTCGACCGGCGCGAGGTCCGCGCCCGCTTCGCTGAGCTGTCGCCATTGATCCCCGGTGCGACCGAGGTCGTCGAGCGCCTGGCGCGGCGTTACCGGCTTGGCCTGATCGCCAACCAGGGCCGCGAGTGTCGCGGCCGGCTGGCCGAACTCGGCCTGCTGGGCCGCTTTGACGTCGTCGCGTTGAGCGAGGAAGTGGGGCGGTTCAAGCCCGACCCCGCGTTGTTCGAGGACGCGCTCGATCGCGCGGGCGCGCCCCCGGGCGTTGCCTGATGGTCGGTGACAGGCTCGACAACGACCTGGTGCCCGCTCGGGTACTGGGCATGGCTACCGCCTGGGTCCAATGGCCTCAACGTGGGGCCAAAGGTTGGCAACCCGACGACTCCGACGCCATCGCCTATCGCGACGCGCTGGAACGCACCTCGGCCCTCGCTCCGACGCTCTGGCCCGACGTCCGTCCCACGCTCATCATCGACGAGCTCCGCGATCTCATCGCCGCTCTCCGCGAATTGGAACGGAGCGGGCGATAGCCCTGATCCCCGCTCCCGTAGAGGCTCTCCCCCTTTTCTCCCCTCCCCACGTGGGCGAGAGTCGGGGACCAGATACCCTCCGCGAGGGCTTTTGGATGAGCCCTGAGAAGCGGTTTCTACTCTGCAATTCTCTTCTAGCCGATCGAGATGACTACCTTGCCCGTGAGAGTGCCCGTGCCTCCGAGGGTGTTCTGTTCGAGGAAGTGCTGTGCCTCCGCGGCCTCGTCGAGCGGGAAGACTCGGCCGACGAGGGGCTTGAGGCGACCGGTTTCGACCCAATGATGGATGTCGTCGGCACAGTGCTGCTGCTCCGGGGCCAAGGCGTTGAACATCGCGAAGCCAAGCAAGGTGCAGTCTCTCGGATAAAACGCCCCGAGCGGGAGCGGAGGTCTGGCACTGCGGCCGGCCATCACGATCATCCGGCCCCGCTTGCGAAGCAAGGGGATGGAGACTTCGAGATTGGGCTCGCGCTGTGTCTCGTACCAGACGTCCACCCCCTCGGGAGCGAATGCACGGAGACGTACCGGGATATCGTCGACCTTGTAGTTAAGCGCCAGGTCGGCGCCGAGTTCCTGACAGAGCGCCAGCTTCTCCGGGCTCCCGGCCGAGGTCGCCACGCGCGTCCCGAAGGCTTTCGCCATTTGGACGACCATCGAGCCGACCCCGCCGCTGCCTCCTGCGACGTAGACCGACTCACCCGGCGCCAGCCGGCCGAACCGGAACAGCCCCAGGTGCGCCGTGATCCCGACCATCGCCATCGCCGCGGTCTCGACGTCGGAAAGCCGCCCGGGCGTCGGGTAGAGCCACTCCTCGTCGACCACGGCGTACTCGGCGGTGACCCCTTGGCGGCCGAGCATCCCCTGGTTCGACCCCCAGACCCGGTCGCCAACGCGGACCTTCATCGAACCCGGGTCGACGTGCTCGACCGTCCCCGCCAGATCGCAGCCGATGATGTACGGGAACGACATCGGCATCGCGATCAGCCCCGACCGCAGGTACAGGTCGATCGGGTTCAGCGCCGCGGCGCCGACCTTGACCAGCACCTGCCCCGGTCCGGGCACGGGTCTCGGCAAGTCGCCCACCTTGATCGCCTCGATCGGCCCCGTCTGTTCGATGAAAGCGGCACGCATTGGTGTGTGGCTCCGGTGTTCGTCACGAAATCCGAAGGCAAGAGATCGTCCCGTAGCCCCGCAAATCCGGGGACGATGACCCCCGGATCGGAGAGATTTTAGCGCACGGAAACCTGAATCTCCTCGCCGACGACACGGACGGGATAGGTCCCGACGCGAGACCTGTGGCCGTCGAGCCGTCGACCATCGTCCAGGCGGAACCGCCAGCCGTGCCAAGTGCAAGTGACGGAATGGTCGAAGACGATGCCGTCGCAGAGTGGAGCACCCTTGTGAGGGCAAGCGTCGTCGATGGCGTAATACGTACCCCCGTCGAGGATGACGGCGATGCCCGCCCCTCGACCACGCAGGGCTTGCCGCGTCCCTCAGCGATCTCGCCGACGCGGGCGACCGAGTGAAACGACCCGGATTCCATCGCGCGATCCCTCGAAGTCATCATGAGCAGACCGGCCCGTCCCGCGCAGGCCGAGTCTGACCCTGGCGGCCTTCGGCGACGGAGTTCATGATAACGACCGGAACCCGCCCATTGAAACCCGGAACCGCGCCGAGCGAAATCGAGCCGTCGCGATGAGTGCTCCCGCCCCACTCCCGTCACCCCCCCCACTCCCGCGACGCCCAACACCCCGGTCGGCTGCATCTGGAGGGATTCCAGCCGGACATCTCGAGCGAGGAGGTCGTCGCTCGGAAGCAGGCCGAGATCGAAATGAACGGCGAGGAGGTCGCCACCGGCTTCCAGCCGGCGCTGCACCCGCTGCTGGCGCCCGAGGTCCGTTTCCTCCACATCTCGCGGAGGATCCATCAACTGATCACTGCCCGCAACCGATTGGTGGACATCTTCCTGGGGATCGCCTCGCTCCTGTTCGCGGCCTCGACCGCACTGCTGAACGCCCGGCCCGAGGTTATGCCGATGTCGCCCAACATGAGGTTGGGCCGCGAAATCCCGAGACGAAATTTCTGACCGTCACGGATTTTGTAGGGGGGCGGTACCATGCTGACATGACGAGACAAAACGGCCATGATCCACGTAGTGCCCGAAAGGAGGGGGATCATGGCCGAAGCAATCGCGACTCAGTCGTCGCGAGGGTATCGTACCATTTGTTTGCCCATCGCAGAAGAAGCCTATCGGCAGATCGTCAATGACCCCGTCGAGTTCCGACGCACGATCGAGGATTGTTTTCGACGCATGCCGGAGCTGTTCCCGCAGGACTTTGAAGGATTCCAACTGATGGGCCACCGCGTCTCGGCCAAGCAAGGCGTCACGATCCGGCGGCTCCGCTTGAAGGACGGAACCACCTACAGCATCCGGCCTTCCTTTCTGATGCCCTACATGGCCGCACGCACCGCGGACGTGGAAGGCCCCCTGTTCTTGCGCAAGTTCGGTGTCCCGTTCTGGGCCTTGGCCCACGTTTTCGGACACGACCCGATGGACTGGTATCGCCTGGAATGTGGGCTGGGCCGCGCCAGCATCGTGGGGACCACCGTCAAAGTGGAGTTGCCCGAGCACCTGCTGGCCGACGAGCATCACCAGGTGCGCGAGGGACAGAAGATCTACATCGCCACCACGGTCGCTGAGGGATGCTGCCTGGGAGCGGAGCCGGCCGAGACGGCGGGGACCGACGACCTGAAGGCCGCCTACGGCGTTTTCAAGGAGGAAGCGCGGAATATCACCCCCGAGTACGTCCCCAAGACCGTCAGCACCGATGGCTGGACGTGGACGCAAGCGGCGTGGAAGGCGCTCTTCCCGACGGTGGTCATCCTGCTGTGCTTCCTGCACGCGTGGCTCAAGATCCGAGACCGAGCCAAGCACTTGAAAGAGCAGTTCGCGGAAGTTTCTCGGCGGGTCTGGGAGGCGTACCACGCGCCCAACCGCCGTAGCTTTGCGCAACGGCTCCGCTCGCTTCGGCAATGGGCGTACCGCCAGCTTTCCGGGGTGGTGTTGGAGAAGGTTCTGGATCTCTGTAGCAAACGCCCACGATGGTCGCTCGCCTACCTCCATCCCGACGGCCACCGCACGAGCAACATGTTGGATCGCCTGATGCGGGGGATGAATCGCTACTTCGACCGCGGCCAACACCTTCACGGCTCTCAGGAGGCGAGCCGATTGCACTGCCGCGCGTGGGCATTGTTGTCAACTTCGCGCCCTGGCACCCGGCGACGACGCGACGGAACAACGACTGGCGTTGCCCCGCCGAACGCCTCAACCAGCACCGGTATCATGACTGTTGGCTGCAAAACCTGTTGATCTCCGCGTCCCTGGGTGGATACCGATGTCCACGCCTACAAAATCCGTGGCGGTCAGGAAATTTCTGCGACATAGGGATGGGCATACACTCAAGGCTTGCCCTGACCTCGAGCCCTTGGACGGAGAATGCCCTATGCCTCGTCCCCTCCCCGACCCATGCGCCAGGCCGTCTGGCGCCGCTCTCAGGACGGCCAGGAGGACCCACCATCTCCGCGGCCTGGGGTCTTGCCTCACGGATCGTCCGTCAAACGACTCCGCCGCTTGAGGCTGGGCAGTCCGGCCCCTCTCTTCCCCGATTACGACCGGTGCGGGGTAGCCACCGCGTCTGGCTGCGTTCGGGCGCACTTGGCCGGGTACGCGGTGCGACGGCGTGTGGACGGGACGGGGACGATCGTTGCACAATCGCAATCAATACGCGGGCGTCATCCATAAAAGAAAAACGGTGTATGTCATGTTCGACCCGAGAGTTCGCGAGTGGATCAAAGCGGATGAGGAAGGCCGCCAGTTGGGTCGTCAGGCGGCGACGAAGATCAGCCGTGAGGAGAGCATGGGGTTGACGATCACGCACGGAGACAAGATGACATAAAGGCGTACCGTTGCAGAAGGTCGAGAGCTGCTCTTGCCACCGAAGAGATCGAGTCTACCGCCCGGATCCCCCCCCTGCCCCGCGGACCGAGAATTGATCGGGTCGAACAGGTCTGTCGAGGCGTCTTTCTGATCGATCGTCGGCTCTGCTACCTCGGCAACAGAGCCCGCGGCAGACGTTCAGATCTCCCCCTCCTCTGCCTGAGGAAGAAGTGACCGGACATCCTCCACAGGCTTGTGGAAGAGTGAAGACGATACCAAGTAGGCTCATCCGGGATTCCAGGCGGCTGCTTGACCAGGAGGCTGATCAAGGCTCCCAGCAGCGCCTTACCACGCTTTCGGACGTTGTGAATGAACTCGAAGAATCCCAGATACAGGGGCAGCTTCTCCTGCGAGACCCCCCGGTGGGGACGCAGCCACGAGCGGAGCAACGACCAGAATCCCTCGATGGTATTGATATGGACCTCGCAGAAACCATCGCCATCCTCATCCCGGGCGAACTCCCCGGCGGCATGACAGACCGTTCGATGACCGTAGCCCCATGCGGGACAATCGGAAATAGATGTCATATTCATCCGTGTACACAACATCGTCCCGGGAGCGATCGTGGCGCGAATCAGCGGGGCGATCGTGACCTGTTGCACGTTCTCCAACATCCGGATCACCACCGTCCCGCCGCGTTGGATCATGCCGAAGATCGGGGGCTTCTCCTTGGCCAGCGTCCCCCGCCCCCGCTCCCCCTTCAACCGGCGCCGTCGGGGGGGCCGCCCTTTTTTTTCACCGCCTCGGGATGGCCCTTATGTCCTGCCACCACATAGACTTCGTCGCATTCGACTTCGCCGCTGAGGACCTCGACCGGCTTGCCGCTCCACGATCCCTTCGCGGAGCTGGGAGGCCATCATCTGGGCATCGTCGGGGTCGAGATCCAATTCCTGGCCGATTTGTTCATTCGAGAGATTCAGTCCCATGAAGTAGAGGCAGAGGATCCAGATCCGTAACGGTTGGTGATGGCCGGCGAAGATGGTCCCGGTCAAGTCGTCGAAGTGTGTCTGACAGGCTTGGCACTGCGAGGCTATCCGAGAAGCCCCAGGGAAGTGGCCCGAAGTCGTTGTGTGGAGGCGAGTTGCGGCGATAACAGGCTCGGGCGACGCAACCCTCTTCACAACAAAGACTTGAGACTTCGCACCCACCCCTTCCCGGATAGCCTCTGAGAGCGCTGCCGCTCAGGATGGGTCGTCTTGTGACCCTTCTTGGTGATCCGCGCAGGGTCGCAATGAAGTCAGGTTACTCCCTGGCGTCAGCGCAAGTCGCGGACCCTCTCGAAACACTTCAGGTCGTCGACGAGATTCTGGATGTTGACCATGGTCCGGGACCTAACAATCCGAAGGGGGCGTGCATGCATGGAACCGAGGAAAGACGCCGCTGAAGTGAGATTGTGCCCCTCAACTTGTTCATTAGCTCGTCCTTATGTCGCCTCCTGGAAGGCGCTCTCAAGGGAGCGCGAGGCGACCGACGGATCGACGGGGAGGGAGCCCGAGCCGGGCCAGTTTGAGCGGGTTGTCGTAGTAAATCCCCTCGCCGGCTGAGGCGATCCGAAATTCCCAGGCTCGGACCGACAACGCTTCGCGAGGCTTGTTTTCGACAACGCATCGTGGAACTTGGGGGCGGAAGCCACGCCTCCTCGTGCGAGGAGGTGACGCCCGGATCTGCCGTTGCCGTGTCGCCACAGGGATTGCGGCGCGGCGCGAGGGGGAAGGTTCTTCCCAGGAATCCCCGCAGGAAACGCCAGGTCGGCGGTCCTGGGAGGGTCCACCCGGACACCATGGCCCGTTCGCCCGACCACGGAGGAGGGCCGAGCCCGACATTTCTCGACGAGACAAGTGGCGGTTCTGACTGACCCTCGACGACCCGAGACATTGACGGTCGTCGTGACCCGCAAGGCTCCAAAATGCGTTGGCGGTTCGCTCCCAGGAATCGACCCTTTGGTCCGCCGCCTTCCTCCTCTCGGACGCCCAATCTCTCCTTCACCGTCGAACACCCAGCTCGTCGCCCCCATCGCGATAATGGAGGTAAGTCCATCGTCGTCACCAAGTTGACGTCCGTTATCGGGTGGAGCCGCTCGACATCTGGACCAGAAAGCCGTAGATAGGCACAACGAACCAACTGAGGTCCGGTCAAGGCCGGAACCATTGTCGGTAGCGCAAAGGGCGTCCTTCGGCCCAGGGGTGGTACGTGTTGCAGAAATCGATCCGTTCGGCGATGCTGGGATGGGTGGCTCGCCAGGTGCGGTAGAACCAACCCGGTCGCGGGTTGCTCAGGTTCTCGCGCTGCAACTTGGCAAAGGCGAGGGCGGCCGAGCGGTTGGTCCGTGTGAGCTCAAGGGCGAAGCAGTCGGCAGCGTGTTCTTGCGCACGGCTATAGTCGTTGGCGATCGGGATGACGACGAGTGACGACACCTGCAGCAGGAGGAGCAGAAGCGGGATTGATGCGATGTCGGAGAGGCATGCGAGCTGAATTCGGTCTCGGAACCGGGAGATCAGCCAGCACCCCATACGGTCGGCCCACACCAGGCACATCGCGATGACCAGCGCGGACAGAAGGATGCTCCGAGTCAGATGGCCGAGGACATAGTGCCCCATCTCATGGCCGAGCACGAAGAGGATCTCCTTCTCGTCGAGGTCGGAGAGGAGCGTATCCCAGAGGACGATCCGCTTGGTGCCGAGAAAGCCGGTGACCTTGGCGTTGACAGCCTTCGTGTCGACACTCTTGTTGACCTCGAAGATCCGGGGCCCATCGATCCCCACCCGACGCGACTTGCACGAAGACCATTCGTTCGAGGGCTTGATCCTTGAGCGGTTGATGTTTGTTAAATAGGGGATCGATCCAGATCGGCGTGATCAGAAGGAGGAATAACAGATAAGGGACCGAAAGCAGCGTAAGGTCGAGCCACCAGAGTCTCGGGCGTCGCTCGATCAGGTAGAACGGGAACCAGCCGAAGAGGGACCCGGCAATCGCCGAGAGCAAGAGCCACTTCAGCGAGTTGCCAAACCAAAGACCGAAGGGCTGACGTGAGAGGCCATAAGCGTGCTGGCGAACGAATCCCTGATAACAATGGAACGGAAAATCGAGCAGAAAAGTGATCGCGAGATAGAGGGTCACGAAGATTCCGACAGCGAAAAATCTTTTCCGGCCTAGCCTCCAGGACAAATCACGGATTCGCGCCGATGTGCCTGTGAACAGCAGCAGCGCGGGGACAAAGATCCCCCAGACCTTTTCGAAGGTCCAGAGCCAATTCCCTGTTTGGTAATAACGCAAGGCGAGCGCACTCGGCTCGGGGATGGCCACGGGAGTCAGCTCATCCTCGGCTGTTTTCGACGCTGATGGGAACGCCGTGTCGGCATCCTCCCGCGCGGAGGCGGTCACGGGGGCGTTCAGGGCCAAGAGCAAACCGATCAAGAGAAGGTAATGACTCATCGGCGTATTTCGCTGTTCGTACTGAGTGCCGAGTGAAGACGAGGATCCCGTATCTCTCAGCACTCCGGACAATTCCCAGGCGAGCGGAGGCGCAGTCCCCCCCTTGGTCAGCATCTTCCAAGGCATCTGATAGGGCGGCCTGATCATCCAAAATCCTCCATCCCAGACATAACGTTCCTTCTTGAACGGCCCAGCATCGGGACCCGTGCCGGACGACGTGATTGGGGCTCTCCAAGATGTTGCACCTCGCTCCGCGTCCCATCGATCCTGCCTGGCCTGTCGCGAGGTGCTCTGCCCTGCGGGAATGCGTTTCGGGACACCGGCACTGAGTTGCTTGATGGACGTCGCCAGGTTGCTCGCCCTTCCGTCTCACGGGCCGAGACGATCACCTCGCTAGCGCATCGCAAGGCGCTCTTCGCAGCGCGGGCTATCAGGTCGATCAAGCACTTCATGAATGGCAGGCCCTCGCCGCATCGATGCTACCGGGATCTGCCTTCGACAGCCAGCAGCACGACATCGAGAAACCGATCCGCCAGTTCAAGAATTGCCACGTTTCACGTGAAACCCGGCGTACAGGTCGACCTGCTCGGGTAGCGAAACCACGGCCACCTCCTCGATGCCAACCACCGCCTCCTCGCCCAGTATTGCGACTAGCCGCTCGTCGCACTGGTCAAGGTCCCGCAGCGACGCGGGATGCTCGACGACAACCACTACGGTTTCACGATGGGTTCGGCCAAAGGTGATGTCAGAAGAGGTCGCGTCGATTGCGCGACCGGCGTGTTCGGTATCAAGGCGATCGAGAACATGGTCCATGTCCACGATGTCCACGCGACCATCCTCCACCTGCTTGGCTTCGACCACGCGAAACTCATTACCGTCGCCCCGACTGAGACTTCCGCCTGACCGACGTCTAAGACCAAATCCTCACTGACCCGATCGTATAAGCAGTGAACCGTGGAAGGCGCATAAATTGTTCTGCTATGTCGGATTCTAGCTCGTCTTCGACACCATCGTTGTAAGTTAAGGCATATCAAAGAGTTAAGATTTCGACCCTGAGTCAACCCAAGCGATTGACAACTAACAAGTTGCGCTATTTTCGTGGCACTAGGCGCCACAACGTCTTTGATACCAGAGACTTACGTCAAACGAGAAAATCGACGTAAGTCATGGCAATGAAAGAGGTTACGGTATTACTGTAGAAGACGAGTCTAGGGGGGGGTGACCCACGGATCTCGCCGTCATTCCCACATAAGTTAAGACTTGGGGCGAGGGGATTGGAATGCCGCCCCTTCGAGAATAACCCATGTGATTCCAACAACTTACAACGAATCTCGTGCATCCACCACCCTGGAACTAGGCATGAGCGTTGTTCTGAATCGCCGATTTGGCCTATCCTTGGGGTATGGGACGCTGGAACAACACCGATTTGCCGACGGTCTGGGTAGACTGGGAGGGCGGAGTAAGCCTGTAGGAGGGGATTCGGGCCAACTCCACTGGAGTTGGCCATCCTAGAAAATAATGTCAACAAACGCGGCTGGCTGGAGGCAAGGTGATTGGCGCGGCACCGTTTCGACCATAACATTCTAATTAGGTGGCAGGGATCGCGCGCCCCTCTGGTTTCGCCGGACAGGAGATGTCCCCCGATCCAGCTCGGGTCGCCCCATCTCCCTCTGGGTGCACCGGTTCAGGCCATGTCCGTCGGACATTCGCTTATGGACCGAAATGTGCAACGATTTCCGCGTGCCGCCGTCTGGCGGACGTGTTTCCGTCTTAAGGACTCGAACGAGTTGCCGGGAGAAAGCACGGTTCACCCGGGAATCGACTCCGGCGCCTGGAGCGTCGGGATCATCGTCCCTGCCTCCCGACGATCTTCTCCTTCCCAGGGAGGCGTCTCGGCAGACAGCACCGTCACGCGCAACGAACGGTCGAAGGTGCGCCTGGTTGGCGCGGACCCGACGTGCTCGCACGGACTGCGAAGGTCGATATTGGCGAGGAGTGACGTGTGACCCTTGGAATTCGGCGCGGCAGTCTCACTCATCCTGGCCAGGAGCACGCGATGATGAAGGACGCCCGAAGCGGGTAGTTGACGATCTCGGTCCCAGGGCCTTGGGCTTCATTGCCGGCCGATCAGGGGGCGACTCAGGGATGAGGCGTGATTCGTCAAGCTCTTGAACCCTTTGGAGGCGATTCGATGGAATTCGTCCACGAAGTGACTGTCTATCTGGAGAATAAGCCCGGCCGTCTGGCCAAGATCTGCTCGGCGCTGGCACACGAGAAGATCGATATCCGGGCGCTGTCGGTCATGGACACCGCCGACCGGAGCGTTCTACGATTCGTGACAGACGACTTGGAGCCGACCAAGAAAGTGCTGAATACGCTGGGCACCGAGTTTGAGCAAGCCGACGTCCTGGCGGTCGAGATGGACAACCGGCCAGGTGCGCTCGCCCGGATCCTGGAACGGCTCGCCGAGGAGCACATCAACATCGAGTACGCCTACGCCTCGAGTTCCACTGCGCCGGGCAAGTCACTGGGGATCTTCCATACCTCGAACCCGAAACGCGCCCAGCAAGTGATGAGCGAGTCGACGGCGAACGGCGTCGATCGGACCGCGGGTCGCCGTCCTCTCCACATCCGCTGATCGTGGCCCTGCAGATCCTCTCAGCCGAAGAGATTCCCGTTTTCTGGGGAGAAAACGGGTTTCTGGTCGGTTGACAGCACCCGTCAGTCCACCGTAGCTTGAAGGCGGGACTCGGCGTCGGTCTCACGGCAACGAGGGTTAGAGGACGTGTCGAAAAAGAAAAAAGTTCGCGTTGCGTTCAAAAAAAACCGCCAGAAGCGGACGCGGGCCAACGATCTGACCCGCGTCTATCGCCAGGGGAATCCGACGGAGGCCAGCGAACGCCGAAAGGGTCCGTGCCAAGGGAGAACTCTCACGACACCGGACAATTATCGCCGAGGTCCCCGACACGTCCGCCGGCCACACCCCGGGAGGAGAATCCTTCGGCGTCGCAACTCGCCATCAACCTCGACGCCTGCGTGCCCGGCCGGGTCATCCGAATCCACGGCTTGGTCTCGATCGTCGAGGCGGAGGACGGCCGGTCCGTCCCCTGTCATTTGCGACGCCTCCTGAAAACACTGGCGATCGGCAGCCGCAATATCGTTGCCGTGGGAGACCGCGTTTGGTTTCGCCCCGGTGGCGCGGGGGGTGAGGCGTGCCTGATCGAGAAGGTCGAAGCCCGTCGCGGGATGATCATGTCGCGGCTATCGACGGCATCGAACATGTCCTCGTCTCCAACGTCGACCAGTTGCTCATCGTCTCGTCGCTCTGCCGAGCCGGGCTTGAAGCTCCCGCTCATCGATCGCTACCTGATCTCCTCCGAGATCGGCGATGTCCGCCCGGTGATCGTCTTGAACAAGGCGGACCTGGTCGATCTGGCCGAGCTATCAGTGGGTCATCGGCCTATACACACAACTCGGCTACGAGACCATCTTGACCTCCGCCCTCTCAGGCCGGGGATCGAGCGGCTCCGCGCGTTGCTCGCAGAAGGGACCACCGCTGTCTCGGGCCAGAGCGGCGTCGGAAAGAGTTCGCTCCTGAACGCGATCCAGCCGGGCCTGAACCTCCGCGTCAGCGAGATTTCCGACTGGACGTTCAAGGGCAAGCACACGACAGCGACCGCCGAGTTGATCCGCATGGAAGCCGGTGGCTACGTCATTGATACGCCCGGGCTTCGTCAGTTCGAGCTCTGGGGTGTCAAGCCCGCCAATGTCGATGGCTACTTCGTCGAGTTCCGCCCTTACATTCCGCTTTGCAAGTTTCCCGACTGCTCGCACACCCACGAGAACGATTGTGCTGTCAAGGACGCCGTCCATTGGGGCCAGATCCACTTTGGTCGCTACGAGAGTTATCTCAAGCTCTTCTTTCAGCAGCCAATCGGGGTCGAATAACCGACTCCCCACCCGATCGCCATGACGGAACGAACCAATTCCAACAAGCAACTTAGTCCCGCACCGTTTCACGTGGAACGGTGCGGGCGCGGTGATCATCGAACCGGGACCGAAAGCCCTCGCCTGTCCTCAATCTTCAAGCAATTTCGTATCGAATCGACTAAATTCGCCCGACCGAGATACTCGCCCGTCCGAGTATCAACCCGGACGGTCACACTCTGGTCGAGGTGCTCGGGAACCTGGAGGATGTGGCCGATAGAGAGCTTGGCGGACTTGATCCGGCCGGTTGCCGAGTTGCCTCGGACGCTGGGAGTGGTCTCGACGATCTCTAGCTCGACGGTGTCGGTCAACTCGATGGCGATGACCTCGTCATCGACCACCAGTGATTCGATCCCTGCCATGTTCTCGGTCATGAAGGGCAACTGGTCGCGTAGGTCGTCGTATGAGATCGAGAATTGATGATAGTCGGCCGCTTCCATGAAATGGCAGCTATCGGGATCGCGGAAGAGGAACCGGACCGGACGGCGCTCGAAACTTACCTCATTGAGACCCTCGGTCCCACGGTAGGTCTTCTCGACCCGAGTCTTGGTGTTGAGGCTGCGCGCCTTGATCTTGTAGAGCGTGGCCGCGCCCGCGCCGAGGGTGTCTGGACCTGGATCTGTTCGATCATGTGCGGCGCGCCGGCGATTTCGACGACCATTCGGCGCTTTAAGTCTTTGGCGGGAACCACGGCGACCATTTCTCCCGGCTCATCGCAGGCCTCGCGGTGGCCTGGTCCGATGGGATTCTCAGTAACAGAGTCCAATTACGTCTTCTTCTGATCTTATCAGGTACGTCTTCTTCTGATCTTATCAGGCCGAACCAGAGCTCGTCAATTGCTTTGTCGTCGTTGGCCGGAGGTTGGTCCGCCCAATGGGGGCTTCAAGGGATTCTGTCGATACCGGGAGCTCAGCGGGGTAAGCCGGAAAACTGGGTGGGTGCAAGCTGGTTTCCCTCAATCGTGCTGGAATCCGTTGGGACGCTGCTACGTCCCCCGCCCAATGAATGGTTGACAGAAAGCTAAGCCTGGAATAGCCTATGAAATTCAATCGCAAATCCTTGGGCGACATCTTGGTGCGACCATGCCCGATCCCACTAGTCGTGACGATGAGGCCCAGTTGGAGCATTGCCAGGACGTACTCAATTACACTTTCCGGGATCCGACCTACCTTCGCGAGGCTCTGACACACGCGTCGGGGGCGAATCATCGCCTGACCTCCAACGAGCGGCTCGAGTTCCTCGGTGATGCAATCTTAGGGGCGATCGTCTGCGAATTACTCTTTCGCAAGTTCCCTGCATATCTGGAAGGAGACCTGACCCGGATCAAGTCGGTGGTCGTCTCGCGGAGGACCTGCGCCAAGATTTCGCAGAGGCTTGGGTTCGACGAATTCCTGGTCCTGGGCAAGGGGATGGGCGCGCAAGACGAGACCCCGTCATCGATCCTAGCCGACGTCTTCGAGAGCCTGATCGGAGCCATCTATCTCGATGGGGGAATGGAGGCCGCGAAACGCTTCATCGTCCGACACATTGAAGCCGAAATCGACGCGACGGTCGAAGGTCACGGGGGTACCAACTACAAGAGCAACCTTCAGCAGGTCGCGCAACGCCAATTTGGCGAGACTCCGACGTACCTCCTGCTCGACGAAAAAGGACCCGATCACTCAAAGTGCTTCAAGATCGCCGCGCAGATCGGGCGGCAACGCTATTCTCCCGCCTGGGGACGCAACAAGAAGGATGCCGAACAACGCGCGGCCATGAACGCCTTGAGCCAACTGGCCGGTGAACCCGTACCGTTTGAATCGGATTGATCGGTTAGGGTCTTTAGATGTGAGAATTCCTCCTGCTGTTTGCCGTCATTCGAGACGCGTTCGGGCCGGATGAACACACCCGCTGTGATTCGTGTTGGGTTCGTTGCCTGCGGCCGACCTCCTTCTCCAGACTTGGTATTCAGAGAGAGATTCACCGTGAGCGGTTCGCTGGTCGCCGACCTGGGTGTCGGGCCGGAAGTCTGGTTAAGCTTGACGCTGCTCGGTTGCCTGACGCTATTCTTCAAGTTCAGCCGGATCTGGAGTGTACGTAACCTGGATCTGCTGCTCTTATTCGCACCGGCGCCGGGTCTGATGCTGCTGGTCGGCCATCGCGGGGAGCAGCCTTGGATCGCGTTTCTCTGGCTGTTTCTCGGGTTGACTCTGTGGCTGGCCCGTTGCCTGATCGACCTCGGCCTGACGCGCCGCCCGCTCCTTGAGCCGAACCTAAACGCGTCTGGTCTGGCTTGCCTGGCGATCGGGATCCTCGGGCTCTCGCTGGCCGAGGCGCTGAGACTCCCTGTCGATGACGGGGCGGCGCGGAATCCCGCCGATCCCGGCAGTCGCGTCGATCCTCCCCTGCTCTAGCGCGCTCGACGCCGAGGCGCCGGTCAGCCAGTTGCTCAGGACCGCCCCCCTGCCCCGCTCGCTCAAGTCAACTCTGCCGCAGGTGATTCTCGCTCGGGTGCTGGCGTGCCTGGCTCATCTCGGTCTCGTGGCCGGACTGATCGTCGTAGGATGGCGCCATTTCGGACGGCCGATCGACGGGCTGTCTGTTGCCTCCTGCTACCTGCTCCTTCCCTACACCCGAATCGCGCTCGTGGATTGTGGTCAGGTCATCCCGGCGGCGTTGATCGTCATGGCTTTAGCCGTGCACACCCGGCCGAGGCTGGCGGGGGGCTTGATCGGGCTGGCGGCGGGGTGGATGCCGGCGTGCCTCGGGCTGGTGCCTCTCTGGGGTGGCTTCTATCGCGGTCGAGGGACGGCACGGTTCGTGGCGGTCGGCCTCGGGGTGGTCGCCGCAAGTGCGGTTCTGGCGTGGGCCGTCCCCGGTCTCGCCGTCTGGGCACGCGCGCCTCGGTGCGCGAAGTCTCGCTGAGGCTGGACTCTTGCCCCACGTCGATCCTCCCCAAACCGGAAGCTTCTGGTCGGGAATCGACGCGAGCTATCGCATGCCGGTGCTCATCCTCTATGTGGCCCTCGTGGTGATCACCACGCTTTTACCAACCTCGAAGAACCTCGGCGAGCTGATCGCCTTCTCATCGGCACTGCTGGTCGCCAGCCAGTTCTGGTACCTCGACAAGGGTGGGACACTGGTGCTCCTCTACTTGCCGCTGGTGCTCCTGATGATCTTCCGCCCCAACCTCGCCGCGCGTCATCCCGTCACCTCATCACCGAAGGGTCAGGGGGTCGGCCAGTCGTTCAATCCCGTCCGCTGACCCTCTCTTGGCCAGTCGAAACGGGGGACCCACAATCATGGTCCGTTCGGTCGCGACCTTGCTTCCCATGATGGAACCGCTTCCGCTATGATACTCACATACGACGCAATCGCCAAGCGAATTGATCACTCGCTCCTGGGTCCGACATTGACCGACGCTGAACTTGAAGAAGGATGCCGGCTCGCTGCGCGTTATGGTGTCGCTAGTGTTTGCATCAAGCCCTACGCCGTTGCTCGGGCTGCCGAGATCCTCCGAGGTTCGGGCGTCCTCGTCGGGACGACCATCGGATTTCCCCACGGCGGTCATGCCACTGCCGTCAAGGTCTTCGAGTCCGAGCGTGCGATCGCCGACGGCGCGACCGAACTTGATATGGTCATCAACATCGGACAGGCGCTCGGCGGCCAGTGGGAGGCCGTCTCCGAGGACATTGCGGCCGTCGCCCGAGCCACACACGATGGTGGTGCGATCGTCAAAGTGATCTTTGAGAACTGCTACCTCGACGAAGGCCAGAAAGTCCGTCTCTGTCAGATCTGCGGGGCGGTCGGTGCCGACTACGTGAAGACGTCCACAGGATACGGGAGCGGGGGCGCCACGCCTCACGACCTGATCTTGATGCGACGAACCGCGCCCCCACACGTCAAGCTCAAGGCCGCGGGGGGAGTGCGCAGTCTCGACGACGCAATTGCCGTTGCCGAACTCGGTTGCGATCGGATCGGCGCGAGCAAGACGTCCGAAATCCTCGACGAACTCAAATCGCGCCTTGCTCGCTGGTCCGGTCGAGCAGAGTAGGACGAAGCTTCGACACCTCGCCGGTCCCTCGCGTATAATCTGGAGGAACGGGGATGCACCTTTCTGAACAATGTCGAGGTGAGAGCCGTTCGCCGATACGCACACGGTTTCACGTGGAACGTACGGTTGCTCCCAAGCGTCTTGTCTCCAAGAGTCGAGATCAGCTTGAGACGTTGATTGCTTCGGAGCGGACTCGGGGCGACCAGATTCGAACTGGTGACCTCCTGCTCCCAAGGCAGGCGCGCTAACCAGGCTGCGCTACGCCCCGCGCGGCACGGACCCATGCATGGTAAAGTCGAGCCAATGCTCGGGTCAAGGGAGGGTTGAAATTCCTCGAAAGGGAATCAGACGATCGAGTAAGCGATGGAAACGATCCACGTCCACGGGCTTGAACAGGATCTCCGTGAACGTCCGCCGCAAACTCGCCGCCGAAGGGGAGTCGCGATTCTGCGCAGTCAATAGGATGAGCGGGACCGACGGATAGCGCCATTGGAGCCAGCCTGCGAGTCCTCGGACGTCGAGTTTCGGCATCGAGAGGTCCGTCACGGCGATCTGAGGGCGCCGAGGTCGCGCCAGCGGAGAGCCTCAGGTGCCGAATGCGCCGAGGCTCAGCGGTGGCCCTCCAGTTCCACCACCTCTTGAAGCTGCCTCAAGCTCGGCTCGTGATCATCGACCAGGAGGACATCAGGTCGCGAGAAACGCGAGGGGACGCGACAAAGGAGCGCGCGCCACGCTCATCATGGCTCGGGTCTCACATCATGGCAGAGACCGAACGTTGAGCGGCCAATGGAGCCGGACGTACAGCCCTTCGTCCACAGCCACTCCAAGAGTGCCGCTGTGCGAGATCATGATCCGGGCCAGGAGGGGTAAGGCGAGTGAATCGGTGCGACCATAGATTCCGTTCTTGCTCCCACCACCCCAGTCGAGGGGATCGTACCATTGAAGATGAAATTGACCATCCTCGGCCCACCAGTCAAGCCGAAGAGGTTGCCCTGGCTCGCCCGCCTCGGCGCGCCAGGCAACGAACACGTCAAGCCCTTGCCCCAGGCGGCAGGGATCGAAATCCCCCGCTCTCTCATCGAGGGGCGGGATGAGTTCCAGGCGGCGACCCTTCGCCGCCAACATCTCGAACCAGAACGCCTGGCGATCCTCGATCAGGAGCCTCAACGGCATCCGGACGGGGTTAAACGCCATCGATCGGCAAATCGTCTGCAATCGATCGAAGATTTTTTCGACGGCGAGATAGCGTGTTTCCAGTTCCTTCCAGAAGTCCGACATCTCGGGCGACGCATTGATCGTCACAAGATATAGGCTCAATTTCAGCGCGTTCAACGTATTCCGACATTGGTGACAGAAGCCCCCGAGGATCTCGTGAAGCGAATCGAACTGAGTGGGGTCCAAGATGACCTTGCATAAGGAGTTCGTCAGCTCAGCCTCGTAGATACCGTCGCCCATCCGCGATTCCATTCCCCGATCTTCACCAGCGAGTCGGGGCCATCGTCGGCTTTGATCGCTTGTTGGAAACGTGATATTGTATTATAGCAAACATAGTGCCGCCGGGTTTGATAATCCTTCCCCTGTCCAGAGGTCAATGCTCGCTAGTGAATTGTGCGCGGTCAGGCATACGGATCTTCGCTTCATCGTGAAGATCGCGTGAAACAAGGTTCTCTTCTCTCATCAGAATCTCGAAAAATGAGAAGCGGAGTCACCGTATGCGAATGGTTCCGGATCGCGCGCCGGAGATGATCCCGTCCTCTAGAACGACATTCTTACGGAGTCACCCGATTGCTGTGGCCGTCCCTGAGGGAGAAGACTTTAGGAGGATGGACAATTCCTCCTCTCGCATTCGATAGAAGAGAGTCCGACAACACCTGAGGGGGGTAGGGCGGGCTTGCGGAGGCAAGGATCATGAAGGGTGAATTCAAGACGCGACTTTCCGGGAGGAGGAGCTTGCAATTTCTTCGCCCGACATTCGCACCTTTGCGAGATTAGCCTGTGAGTCGCGATGGAAAAACGCACAGGCCCGAGGGGATTTCCAGGTGCTTGCCTGACCTCGCCTGTTCGGGGCGATGAGGTCAACGAGCGCCGGATTCACCTCGAGCCGGTGCGAGAGTATTGGAGTCGGCGACGTGTGAGGAGCTCAGCCTCGGATGAAGCTGGTCACGCGATCAAATTCTTCCTGCGAATTGAAGTCGATGACGATCTGGCCTCGGTCGCGGCTCTTGACGCGGATGACGACCGGGGTCCCGAAGCGATGGTGCAAATGTTGTTCGAGTTCGAGGAAGTGAGGGGCCTTGCCCCGAGAGGGGGTGGCTTCGGGGTCGGCCGGGTCCTTGCGCATTCGGGTTCGTGCGGGGATGGGCTCGCCGGTCGAGACGAGCGCCTCGGTCTGACGGACGTTGAGGCCCTCGGCGATCACTCGATGGCAGGCTGCACATTGCTGCTCGGCATCGGGGAGCGAGAGCATCGCCCGAGCGTGGCCTTGGGTAATCTTCTTGCTTCGGAGCGCCTCCTGTACCTCTTCGGGAAGGTCGTGCAGGCGGATCAGGTTCGAGATGGTCGAGCGGTCGAGGCCCAACCGCCCGGCCAGTTCCTCCTGGGTCCCGCCATAGCGCGACAGATAGTCGCGAAAGGCGGTGGCCTTCTCCAGCGCATTGAGATCCTCACGCTGGAGGTTCTCGACCATCGCCAGTTCACTGACCCGCTGGTCGTCGAGTTCCAAAATTCGCGTCGGGATCTCATGCAGTTGCGCCTCAATGCTCGCACGGAACCGGCGCTCGCCCGCGATCAATTGATAGCGGTCGTTGACGGCGCGCACCAGGATCGGCTGGAGCATTCCGTGCTGGCGAAGTGAGTCGGCGAGCGCCGAGATCTCGCCCGGGTCGAAATGGCGTCGTGGCTGGAACGGGTTCGGGTCGATCTGGTCGACGGGGACGTACGAAAAGTCGGACGAGTCGAAGGAGCCGGGCTCGAAACCTCCCTCCTCGCGTCCGAGCAGCGCTTCCAGGCCGCGTCCGAGTCGTCGCTTAGTCACGATCAATGACCTCCATGGCAAGTTCCGCGTAGGCCCAGGCGCCTTGCGCCCGGGGCGAATAGTCGAGCACGCTCACACCGTGGCTCGGCGCCTCGCTGATGTGAACGTCGCGGGGGATGAGTGTATGAAAGACGGTGTCCTCAAAGTAGCCCCTGACCTCATCGGCCACCTCGTTGGCCAGGTCCAGCTCGGGGTCATACATGGTCAGGACGATCCCGCCGATCTCGAGCCTGTGGTTATCCTTGGTCTTGGTTTGCCGGGCGAGGTCGATGATCTGGGAGAGACCCTCCATCGCGAAATATTCGCACTGGATCGGGATATAGACCTCGGCCGACGCCCCCAGCGCGGCCCGGGTCAACTGGCCGAGCGAGGGGGGGCAGTCGAGGAAGACGAACTCGAATCCGCTCAGCTCTCCGCCCAGTTGCTGGCGAAGCATCGAGGCGCGTTGCCGGTTCGACGCCGACAGCGCGTCGGCGTCGGCCAAGCTCTGCGACCCGGGCAGGACGAACAGTTTGGACTGCGTCGTCTCGACGATCGTCTCGGCGAGCGGTCGGCCGGCGACCAGCGGATGACGCTGCGCGGGCTCGACACCGAGACCGCTGGTTGCGTTGCACTGGGGATCGACATCGATGACCAGCGCCGAGCGACCGGCTTTGGCCAGCCCGGCGGCGAGATTGATGGCGGTGGTCGTCTTGCCCACCCCCCCCTTCTGATTGGCCACGCTAATGATCTTGGCCACGTTCGGAAGACTCCGTGACGGTTCGCTCGCGGACGCGACCGGCGGAGGGATGTCTGACTCCGGATCCGGACGTCCCTGTCCGCCGTGGAAATGGAGTGCTTGGGGCGTCCTGCCCCGAGCATGTCGGGATCGTATCCCCCAGAAGATTTTCTGTAAAGCTCAAGTAATTCCTGAGATGGGCTGGCCAGGATCCGGACTCGCTGGACCGTCCCAACGTGGAACGCAGCGTGTCTTGTCAGAACTTGACCCTGCGCGGGACATGAAAAATTGCGGTCTGGAGAATTGATCCCCCGTGATTCTCGACCGTTGCGCCGACCAAGCGCTGAACGACAACTCCAGAACCGCATCAACATGCCGCTCGAGCGATTTGAGACGGTCGTGGACTCGCGGTGCGCGTCGGAGCGACGCCTCGCGTTTCGGCTCCATCGTGCGTTCCCCTTCAAGGGTCCTGTCAGTCAACGGGAGAGTTCACTTGCAGCGCATTCCGAATCGCTCGGCCTCGGCCTCCAGGGCGTCGCTATAGGAAATTGGGTAATCCGGCTCCGCCTCCACTCCGTGGAGCTGATCAGGAAGAGATAAGAGCTGGCGTCGGCAATGCTCTCGGATTGTGTCGAGCCGTGGGAGCGGCGCGGAGAGTTTCCCCGCACGAACAACCCGAACCAGAAGTGGCTCACCGTCTGCGGTCTCATCGGCCTTGACGACGCGATCGCCGGCAAACCTCCCCTCGACATCCCAGGTTCGGAAGACCTGCTTGGCCATCGGGTAGGTCTTTTTATTCAAACTGAGTTTGACCCTTCCCTGACCTTCCAGCTCGACCAGCTTGTAGACGAGCGACAGCGCAGGGGCATCGCGGCTGGTGATCAGTTCAGTGCCCACTCCGAACGCATCAATCGGCGCTTGTTCTCTGACCAGCCTGGTGATCACGAATTCATCCAGGTCTCCACTGCCGAAGATCTTGATTCCCCTTCGTCCGAGTCCGTCAAGGATCACCCGGGCCTGTCGCGAGAGCTCGCTGAGGTCGCCGCTGTCGAGGCGGATCGCCCGGACAGGCGGCTCGATCGCGGCGGCGTGCCGCACACCGGCCAGAGTGTCGTAGGTGTCGACCAACAGCGTCGTGGAGTCGAGGAAGATGCGCGCGAATGTCTCGAACGCCTCGCTCTCGCTTGCGAATGATTGGACCCAGGAATGAGCCATCGTCCCCGCGGCGGGGATTCCCAGCCGCCGCGCCGCCTCGGCATTGCTGGTCCCGGCGCAGCCCGCGATGTACGACGCACGCGCGGTCAGGAGCCCGGCCTGTGACCCGTGTCCGCGCCGTGCGCCGAAGTCATAGACCGGCCGACCTGCCGCGGCTTCGACAATCCGTGCAGCCTTCGACGCCACGAGCGTCGGATACCCGATTGATGCAAGCAGGAACGTCTCGACCCACTGGGCCTGGGGCAGCGATGCCTCGATCCGAAGTAAAGGCTCGCCAGCAAAGACGGCCGTCCCTTCCGGGATGGCCCACACATCCCCTTCAAAGCGGATCGACGCCAGCGCGTTGAAGAAGGCCGGGTCGATCCTCGAGAACGCCGGCCAGCGGCGGATCGCCTCAACCTGCTCTTGCGAGAAGCGCAAGCGGAGAAGGTCGCCAATCGCCTGCTCTAGCCCCGCGAAAACGAGATACGCCCGCTGCCGTGGGAGCCGCCGCACGAACATCTCGAAGGTAGCGCGATCGCGCTCCCTCCCCGCGGAGAGATAGCCGGCCATCATCATCAACTGATACAAGTCGGTCACGGGACCGAGCGACTCGGGATCAGGCCAGAGCGAGACAGGGGGGTCAGGCATCATCGGATAGCTCACGACAACCGAGATCGGAGAGATTTCATCCGGATCGGCACAGCAGGGAACGATGCCTGCATCCTCTCCAACCTCGGAGCGAGAAGCCGGAGCAACACCGAAAGCACCGGCGTCTCCTCGAAGCTCGATTTCGGATCGACGTCGAGCATTGTAACCGGATCGAGGTTTTCCCGCCATTTGCTCATCAGTCTCCATCCCCCCCCCTTTGACTCGGCGAGAGCAAGGAGCGGATGCCCTCGGAGAAAATCCCTCTTAGTTGAGCAACGTTTCCCCGCTATCGATCCAGTCGCTCGTGTTCCTTGTGAGTGTCCTGTGGTCATTGACCAGTCGCCGTGGAGCCGAAAATCCGACTCTGTCTAGTCCGTGCAAAGGAGCGATTTTGAGCGTACCTGACGAATTCTCGGCACCGACGGAGAACATTGGAATAACAACGCATATCAATGAATCTTGGTCACGACCCACGGTCCGAACGACGAGAATCGAAGCCAGTCTACACTCAAGGTCAGGGCCATGACTTCGAAGAGGTCACGGAGGGCAGGGGGCGATATCGGCCTTATGAGACAGGATTCTCATCGAAAGAGACGATCGATTTCACCACGCCCCCTTCACGTTCGCGCCGAAACCGTTCCACGTGGAACTCAATGCCCGGTTGACTCGGCCCTTGAACCCGTATTACCTTCTAAGGATTGAGCTTCCAGTATATTTCACGGCTTCGAAATCGTCAGGAGCGTCGCAGATGGTCAGCCTCTTCATCGATCGCCGGATGCTCAACCACGTCACCCCACACGGGCATCCCGAGCGTCCGGAACGGCTCCAGACGATCCTGCGCCACCTGGAACGGACGGGACTCTTGCAGACCTGCCCGGCCGGGAGGGTCCGCGAGGCGACGCCTGAAGAATTGACCCGCGTCCACCGCATTGAGTATCTCGACCGACTTGTGGAGTTCGAGGAGTCGGGAGGAGGGCCGGTCGATCCCGATACCTGGGTCGTTCCGGGGTCGCTCAACGCCGCACTGCTGGCGGCGGGTGCGGCTGTCGAGGCGGTCGACTACGTGCTCGGCGACCCGAATAGGCATGCCATGTGCTTCGTCCGCCCGCCCGGACATCACGCCCGGCCGGCCGAACCCATGGGGTTCTGTCTCTTCAACAACATCGCGGTGGCTGCGGCAGACGCCGTCGCACGGCACAAACTGGATCGAGTCTTGATCGTCGATTTCGACGTCCACCATGGAAACGGGACTCAGGAGATCTTCTACAACGATCCAAATGTCGCCTTTTTCTCGATCCATCGTCACCCATTTTATCCGGGCTCTGGGACAATCGGGGAGACCGGTACCGGCAAGGGACTGGGACTGACGCGGAACGTCCCCGTGCCCTTCGGGATCACAAGGCACGAATACCATGCTGCCTTTAGACGGTCACTCGAATCACTGGGCGACCGATTTCGGCCCGAATTGGTTCTGATCAGTGCCGGGTTCGATGCTCACGCCGAGGATCCGATCGGGAGCCTCGGCTTGGAGTCTGAGGATTTCGAAGAGTTGACGCGAGCGATCGTCGAGGTCGCGAACACGCACGCGCACGGTCGAATCGTGAGCGTCCTGGAGGGGGGATACAACCTTTTGAGGCTCAACGAATGCGTCGAAGCCCATCTTGGCGCGCTCGGGGCCGACCCGATCATGCGAACTTGATCGCTTCTTTGGCAGAGTCTGAAACGCATTTGGTGGGAGAGACCGCGAGTCGATCGACCGGACGTGACGGTGTGATTGTGCACAACGGAGATGAGGCAGGGGATGGAATATAGGTGTCGATGGATGTCAACCCCAGCGATAGAAGTCAGGAATTCATGATCGCTCTTATCTGTCCAAGTGACCCCGACGGGATTTGAACCCGTGTTGCATGCGTGAAAGGCATGTGTCCTAGACCGGACTAGACGACGGGGCCTCCCATCACTTAGGTTGAGAATTACTGTATCCGTGGTCTGCATTGAGGTCAAGGTCGCCTTGCGCGACCTGGCTGACGTGCCGACGAGGTTTCCCGTGAAACATCCCAACCGTGTTGCGACCACTGGGCCGAGACGTTAGCCTCATTGGGAAACAGGGACCGGGCTCGTGACGTGACAGAGGTTCCCAAACAGGAGATACCCTCATGGTGAGGATCTTGTTACTGACGGGGGACGCGGGAGAAGCCCAGGAGATCTATTACGCCAAATACCGGCTCGAAGAGGAAGGATGGCAGGTCCATATCGCCGCTCCCGAGAAGCGCGCATTCCTCTCAGTCGTGCACGACTTCGAACCCGGCTTCGACACCTACACCGAAAAGCCGGGATACCGCGTTCAGGCTGATCTGGGACTCGATGACGTCGATCCATCGTCCTACGACGCCTTGGTTCTGCCCGGCGGGCGGGCGCCCGAGTATCTCCGAAATCGACCGATGGCAATTTCCATCGTCCGCCACTTCGTCGAGAACGGCAAGCCGATCGCCGCAAACTGCCACGGACCGCTCCTCGTCATGGCTGCTGGAGGCGCGAGAGGGAAGACGATGACCTGCTTCCCCGACCTGGAGCTCGATTTCCGCGCAGCGGGCGCAGAGTTCGTCAACCGTGAAGTTGTGGTCGATGGGACACTCGTCACGGTCCGGGGTTGGCCGGATAATAGCCCCTGGATGCGCGAGTTCGTCCGCATGCTCAAGAACACCGACACGAGTTGAACGTCCCATTGCGACGAGGAGGCAGGCGAACCTCGGAAGGCTTCGAGCTTTGAGCAGCCAGGCATTCGGAAAATCTGACAGGGTGTGTGCATACAACGATCGTGGGACCCAAACGCCCGTCGTACGACTCGGTTGCCGTGACCGGAAAGCGGCTCAACCAGAGTCGGGAGAGAGTGCCGTCGAGCCGTGATCGCGAGACTTCGCCTGGTTCTGAATGGCCTCGTACACTTCGCGACGGTGGACTGTGACGTCTTTCGGAGCCTCGATGCCCAGGCGAACCTTGTCGCCACGGATCTCGATCACGGTCACCGTGATGTTGTCGTTGATGATGATGCTCTCGTTTTTCTTGCGGGAGAGAACCAGCATCGCCGCTCCTCTCTGAAGCCTGTCGCACTAGGCGAGGTCCCAAGCGGGCGAAGGGGATCGGGGATCACGCAGTGGCGAGATGGAACGTCGTCACGAACAACGTGATTGGGTTAACGTCCTTAATACAAATCTAACCGGTTGGGGTAGAGGGTCAAGGGGGCGTGGGAATTTTCAGAGTGCACGAAAGTTGTGAAGTCGGGTGGAATCAACAATAAAAGGGGGACCGGCGTGAGGTGAGAACCCTGGGTGATCGTCTCGATTCAGGAGTCTGATTCGGAGGAGTAACGACGGTAGAGATTCCCCAGGCCAAGGTCGTAGATCTCGGCCTCGATGTCTTCGGGTTCGGCGGGATGGATGGTCTCGCGAAGTTCCTGGACCAGGAGTTCGAGGAACTTTGCCCGCCCGCGTTGCAGGGTTTTGCGGAAAGCCTCGGGGGTGACCCGCGCACCGGTCTGAGAGCCAAGTTTCTGGGCGAGCTCGTCGATCGAGGCGTCCGGGTTGCTAACGCGGAGATGCAGGACAGTGGCGTAACGGTTCTTGGGAGTGTTGACCTCGAAGGTCTCCAGCCGTGCCCAGACGCGCTTGATGATCGCCTCGCGCCAGACCCGGTCGTAATCGGCATCAGGGCTGGACGGGTCGAGCAGATCGCCGGGTGGGAGGGACTGGAGCTTCCGCGAGCGGAAGTGATCGATGATCAGGCGGTGGAGTACGGTACGGAGATAGTCGCGAAACCGGCCCTTGCTGCTGTCTGCACCGGCGAGCTTGTGAGTCAGCAGCTTGGTCCAGAATTCCTGGAGGACCTCGTCGGCGAGATTCGGGTCGCGAAGCTTCAGGCGGAGGTAGCGCTCGACCGCGTCGTGATAGCGGCCGACCAGGTCGTTCATCGCTGCCTGACCCGAGGGTCCGGGGGTATGGGCGCTGTTGATCGTGGTCCAGCTCGTCGGGATGTCGGTCAGGTTTTCCCTCGACAACGGCGTGAACCGATTTGCTTTGAGGTCCATGGCCAGTTCCCGCTTCGGAGGTGCATCCTCCACGACCGGGTTGCCAGACGTTCCACGTGAAACCCGCTCCTCACGCAGGCTCATTCGGCAATCCCATATTGCATCATGAGAATCGACTTCTCGAGGCGTGTCAAGGGGCAGAGTTCGGCGAGGAGCGTGATTCCCACCACCATGCGGCCGGAGTGCCTCCAAATGCGCTCTCGGGTCCAATGTTGCGACCGACATACTACGCCCGGCAGGATTCGAACCTGCGACCGACGGTTTAGAAAACCGTTGCTCTATCCACCTGAGCTACGGGCGCGAACGAGCCGGCCCCGAGACGAGGCCGAGCGGAAGATTGCGTTGCGCCCGGCAGGATTCGAACCTGCGACCTGCGGTTTAGGAAACCGCCGCTCTATCCACCTGAGCTACGGGCGCGTCATGGGGACTGGCCAATCAATTCTCATCGAAAGTGCGGCATGCTGTCAACGCTTCGGATCACGTCGAGCGGCCAGCGAGCCATGTTCCCGGGGCAGGCAACTCAGGAGGTCGAGCAAATGGCCGACAGTCTCGTCGAGGTGGTGACGGGGGGGGTAGGGCGGGGAAGATAGGGCGTGGAATTGTAGGCGAACTGGCGGGCTGTAACTCTCGAGGGGACGTCAGCGATCGGTCTGACCCCCACGCTGGCGACCTCGCGTGCCGGGAGGCTGAGAGCCGGAGTGCGCCGAGGACGCGCCAATCAGGACGAAGCGTCCGAACTGGGGAACAAGGGCACCGCCCTTCTGGACGAGGTGATCTTCGACTTCGGCCGGGTCGATCTCTTGGTCAACAACGCCGGGGTCGCCCCAGAGTCCCGGCTTGACCCTCTGGAGACCACCCCTTCCAGGTGGGACCGGGATGGGGGGACCAGCCGCCGCGGCCCCCTGTTTCCTCCAGCCAGCCGTCGCACGCACAATGCTCGACCACTTCGCTGCGGAAACGGTGCGCCCGTCGCAGATCGTCTTCGTCATCAACCAGGGAGAGGATTGCGTTTTGAACGCCAGCCTCAGCATGGTGGCGCAGCTTCCTCGAGGCCCGCCTGGTCGATCAGGGCATCCGCGTTTACGAGTTCCGTCTCGGCATTACCGCCACCGAGATGACCGAACTGATACGGGTCGCTCGACGAACGGCGGATCGACGACGGCATCTCCACGCCCGGCGAGGGGAGACCCCAGCCGACGTCGGCCGCGCAGTTGCCGCGCTCCCCTCGGACGCCTTGCCCTTCTCGATCGGCGAGGTCCTCAGCATCGACGGAGGACTGCACATGCCTCGACTCTGATGTTGGCGTCGAGAGTTGCCCAGTCGCCGCCAGGCGGGGAGATCGCCACCTCAGATCGTCGGGTCGTTCTCGACGACCGCTGAAGGATCGTCTGCGGATTCTACTCGAGCGCAGAAGGAACGCTCGCGTGCTTCCTTCTCCGAAGAGCAATCGGCCCGCGAAAGGAGTCGAATCCGCCTCAAGACGGAGCGAATGGATACAGACGAGGGCCGAACTCTTGGCGAAAGCGCTCCTAAGATAGGGTGGGTCGAATGAGGAGGAACTCACCCGTTCGGTCGGCACAACCGAGGATGTTGCTTGGCAAAGCCCCTCTTTCAACGTTATTTTCCGAGCGCCCCAGCACGCCGAATCGTGAATCGGCGCGAATCGTCGGGACCGGTTTCGGCGACGCCGGTTGGCCGGTGAGGATGCGGCTCGATCCTTACTGCTTCCTCCGTTACCTCCCGCCCATCATGGGCGTCGGTGCTGACTTTCCTCGGATTTGGGGAAGCGGAGGGTGTCACTTGAACTGACTCATCGGTTACAATCTGAAGGCGCTCTGGTGCTGGGTACGGACGCTTCCCTTACTAACGCATCTCAATGGTAGAGATTGCGGATGTCCCTACTTCAAGACAGGTCCTGGAGACAGGGGAGTGATTCCCTGAGGTGATCCCCCGGCCATGGTCAGGGGAGGACCAACGCACGATGGACGAGGGTGCATCGACAAACGAAGCCGAGCCCGAAACCATCATCGGCAGCTATCGTTTGATCAAAGGGCTTGGATCGGGCGGCATGAGCTCCGTCTTCCGGGCGGTCCACATTGAGACAGGCCACGAGGTGGCGCTGAAAATTCTCCCTCGCGCCCTGGCCAAGAACGGGACCTTTCTCCAGCGTTTCCTGCGCGAGGCCAGGAGCGCCGAGGCACTGGAACATTCCAACATCGTCTCGATCTTCGATCGGGGCGTCGATGATGGCCGGCATTACTTGGTTCTGGAACTCGTGGAGGGGGGCGACCTCCAGGAATTGGTCGAGAGCCAAGGGCCGCTCGGGATCGCCGAGACGGCTTCGGTTATCAAGACGGTCGCCAAAGGACTCCGCTTTGCCGCGAGCCGAGGACTGATCCATCGCGACATCAAGCCCGCGAATCTGCTGATCTCGCCCTCGGGTCAGGTCAAGATCATCGATTTAGGACTGGCTTTGCAGCTCGAGAACGATGACGAACGGGTCACACGCGACGGGACGACCGTCGGCACCGTCGATTACATGTCCCCTGAGCAAGCTCGCGACAGCCGCGGTACCAGTGTGCGGAGCGACATCTACTCGCTGGGCGGCACGTTCTATTTCCTGCTGACCGGCTCTCCCCCATTCCCCGGCGGCGCCATTTCAGATAAGTTGAATTGCCACTTCACGGCAGGCCCCGTCCCGACGTTCGGAAAGTCCGTCCCGAGGTCCCCGCCGCGCTGGCACAGTTGATCCAGCGGATGATGGCCAAGCGCCCCGAGAAGCGCTTCAAGGACTACGACGAGCTGCTCGCGGCCCTCGAGGTCGTGCCCACCGATCCCTCGGAAATCGGCCTCGCACCGCTCGACGAGGAACTCGACGCGGGCGAAAGTTCGAGCAACCTCGGTTTGCCGCTAATGTCCCACGGACTTTCGCCCCGTTCAGCGGATGCGAAGAAAGGAGGAGTCATCGACCAAACGTTGGTCGAGACGATGACCCTGGAACTGGGTACGAGCAGCGGGCCCGAGACGGGTCGACCCGGCAGCCCTCATCTCCATGCCTCACGGAACGCAACGGCACGCCCGAAGCCCAGGTTCGAACGCGAGCTCAACCTCGGCGATGCCGACGTGGAAGAGGAAGAGCACGTCAAACGTCTGGCCAACTCGAAGCACCTTCGCGCGGGACTCTGCGCAAGCTTCGGAGCGAAAATCGCGGATCTGGGTTATCCTCTCTTGCCTGACCGTCCTAGGGATGCTGCTCTTCCTTTTCGGCTTTGATTTCTTGAAACGCCCTTCGACGACCCAGGAGACCATGCGCCCGAGCATGAACGAAGTCGCCGAGGATCCGCCCAAGATGCCCGAACCGAAGGTTTCGATCGTCTCGCTGAGACAGTCGTACCCTGCGGCTCCCAAGCTCATCTTGCCGTCGAACTCTTCGGTCTCTTCTTTCTCACTCCCGGGCGAGCCCTTCAAGAATATGGGCCCGACAGTTTGGATCGAGCCAGCGGACCCCGCGCCCGCTCATGTCGGCGAGGAGCCAGGTTGGGCCGAGTTCGTGTCGAAGTTCGTGCCCACCTGGGCGAGCGAGCCGATCCCGGAACATCTGACCGGGGGCCCAGTCGTTTCGGTCCGTCGGATCGTCGACCCTCAGGATCCCGCGCAGAAGCCCAGTCTGAAGCAGGCACTCTACAATGTGATCGACGGGACGGTCGAGCTGGCCGATAACGGACCCTTCTACGAGGATGATCTGCGGTTCTCTGGTGGCTCAAGGCTGATCCGTGCCCGGCCCGGATTTCGACCACTTCTCACCATCGAGCGGAGTCAGACGGGCGTCGTCCGGGAACGATCGGCAGTCTTCATCCTCCCCGAAGGTAAGAACCTGATTCTCGATGGCCTTGACCTGGTTGTGGACGTGAATGTCCTGTCGTCCAATCAGTCGGCGTTCTTCCTCTGTCAGGGCTCGACAGTGACGCTCCGCAACTGCACGATCACGGTGATCAACAACCAGCGCCAGACCTTCGCGGTCTTCCAGACCGAAGCCGCCCCCCACCCTTCGCGGATCCGACTGGAGCGATCGCTGATCCGAGGTTGGCCTTATCTCAAGGCTTTCGAACTCGGGAAAGGACCCGTCGAGGTCGCGCTCCTCGGTTCGGCGATCGTCGGGGGCCGTTCTCCCTTGATCGCCTGCGCCCGGCCCGAAGCGGGGAGCGAGCGACGTGTTCACATCCTCCGGAGCCTCCTGGCCTGCTCTGGCCCGATCATCGAGCTGGACGGACTGTCTCAGGGAGGCAGGCCGAATCCCGTGGTCGTTCGCGCGTTCGAGTCCACATTCGGCCGATTCGAGGGGACGGGAAAGAGTAAGGCCAGTATGGTCGGCTTGCGTGAGGACGCGGCTGCCGGCGAACTGATGAGCTGGACCGGCAACCGCAACATTTTCGCGGGCTGGAGCGACTGGGTCTCCGCAGGTGCCAACCATACGGTCAAGGTCGCAGACCTCGACGCCGCGCGGTGGACCTGGCCGAACACTGACCTGAACAGTAAGATGAAGGGCGAGAGCTGGCCGATACCCATCGGGCTTGACCTGATCACCGCGACTCACCTGAGGGACCAGGCGCCCGAACTTCTCGCAACGCTGGTCCGCATGGCCGCTCCCAGCCCCTACCTGATGGAAAAAACGATCGGGCGTTTCAGCCGTTTCTCCATCCCGGCTATCCTGCCCGATGTCCTGGCCGCACCGACAATCATCTCGGTCAAGTCGCCTCAGCCGATCACACAGCCGTTGAATCCGATCCCAAATCCTAGAGTTCTGCGTGAGCTGGCGTTCGATCCCGAAGCGTTGCCGTGGAAGGGGGACCTCGGTCTGTTTCTCAATCAACAGATCCGGCCGGACGACAAGCGGATTCGGGTGAAGGTGAAGTACGGCCGCAACTGTAGCTTTACACCTGTACGAGTGCGCCACGGCATATCGCTCGAGATCGTCTACGACCCGACGCCGTCCCTCATGAATGCGGTGGGCCACTCGGTCAAGCTGCAACCCCTCAACTTCACACCGTTCAAGGGAGCACGAGGAGAGGCGCTGATCGACGTCCACGGAGGCGACCTGCTGATCTCAAATGTTCGATTTGAGCGTGACGCCGCGTCCCGATTGAAGTCGCTGATCCTCGTCGAGGACGGCCACCTGATCCTCGATCGCTGTTGGTTTCAGGCACGGGGAGGGGGTGAGGTCAATGGCGGTGGTCTGATCACGTTCCGTGCGTCGAGCACCAGGCGACTGATCAACACATCGGGCGTATTCAACGTTCTGCCCGATCAGCCAATCGATCGCCCGATTTGCCGGCTGATCGACTGCCTCCTGATCACCGGAGGCGACGCTGTGACGGCCGAGATGGGCCGGGGGTTCATCGCATTAACGCAGTGCGCGATCGCCGCGGGGGGGACCGCCCTCTCGCTCGTCCCGGCAAAGGTGGCGCGGAGTGCGTTCGACGTGGGGCTCTCGCTCGACCGCTGCACACTGTCCGCTGAAAAATCCTTTGTCTTACTCGGTCGCTGGCCGGGGAATGCTCCCGGTCCCGAACGGCCCTGGGTTTTGAAATCGCAGAGATGCGCTTCCTGTCGAACTTCGAGAGGCCGCGCGAAAGTGTCTTGCTTCGCGTCGAGCCGGAGTCGCTGGCGCGTGGGACCCTACTCTGGGATTCCCTCAGCGACGCCTTCGAGATCGTCAATTTCACCGCCAGGACCGACTCGGTGGTGACCATGAATCCCTTCCCTAATCTCGATCGCCAGTGGACGGACCTCTGGGGCCAGAATCACATCCGCAATGCGGCCGGTCCCGGGCCTCGGCGTGGCGGCAATGGTCCGGCTGTGAGGTTCATCAAGCCGCTCCATCCTGGTGCTGTCGAACCCGCACACCTGGCGTTGCGATTCCCCGTCCGGGCAGACACCGACATCGGCGCGGACCTGAATCACCTCCAGGTCCAGGCGCAACGATAACGGGACACGTCGTCGCAAGGCCGGTTGCCTTCGGGGGGTCTTCGCCGCGATCATTGAGGAAATGCCCCCTCTCTCTGTCAACAACGAGGTCGGTCGATCATGTCATTCCGATGGGTTTGGGGCTGGTTCCTGATTCTCTCCGTCCCCTGGGAGGCAGCCCAGGCTCACAGGCCACATGGCGGATGGGTCGCGGTTCCGGTCCCCTCCGTGGTCGGAGGCCCGCCGCACCTGGTCGCGTACTCATCTCGGGGTTCCTACACAACGGTCGGCCCGCACGGATTCCCCGTCTCCTATTTCCCACCTTTATTGTTCAATGCGCCGAGCGGCTTGCATTTTCTCGTGGGGCCGACTGGCGCTCCGGTATCCGCGACCGACACCGGGATCGGAGTCGCGGGCCCATGGCCTCCGCCTCATCGTGGATTACTTCTCCCCGAACCGGCCCCAGCCCCGGCTCCCCTGAAGAAGTGCGACCGAGCCCGATCGAGTCAATTGGTGACCATCGGCGATCGCCTCTTCCGCGCCGGCAACACGCGACGCGCCGCGGAACGTTACGAGCAGGCGGTCCGCGCCGACCCAGCAGCCGCCGCACCTCGCATCCGGCTCTCCCAGCTCGCGCTGTTACGCGCTCGGTACTCGGAGGCCGCCCTGCAGCTCCGTGAGGCGTTGACCACCGAGCCCGGCTGGCTGGCCAAGGCACCCGATATCGAGTCACTTTACCTCGAGCCGGCCGACTTCGCCCGCCAGGTCTCGAATCTCGAAACGCACCTCCAGGCCAACCCGGGCGACCGCGATGCCTGGCTGGTCCTCGGGGCGAAGTGGTATCTCTCCGGCCGCACTCGAAAAGCCGCCGACATCTTCCTTCGCCTCAGCGACCGCAAGCCCGACCCCGCGCTGGCGGCGTTCCTTGACGCCACGATCCCCGACGTCCGCGCACGACGCTGAGGACGGGGCGGGATCGATCGAGGGATCAACTCCGGCGGCTCGATCCGCTTGCGGTGGTGGGCCTCGAAGCAGTCGACCGACCCGACGAGGCGGATTTCCGAGCTTCCTCCTCCGGTGTTTGAGAACAACCATCTGGACAGCCCCTCGAGAGCTGATGTGAATTATGTGGTCCGACTCCAGCCGCTACTACGCCGCCGCCTGCCAGACCGACCTGCCCTGCCCGCGCGACCGGTCGGAGATCGCCGGGCGGGTCGGCGCACTGCTCGGAATGGTCGATCGCGCCGTGGTCGGCTACGAGCCGTTCTTCGACGTCAAGCTGGTCGTCTTCCCCGAGTTCGCCCACGCCGCGCCGATCTATGAGACCGTCGAGGAGCTGCGCGACCGGCTGGCGGTGCCGATCCCCAACGAGCACACCGACCGCTACGCCAGGAAGGCCCGGCGAGCGGGGCGTCTACATCCAGACCGGCACGTTTCTCGAAGTCGACGCACGATGGCCGGGCGTGGTCTTCAACACGACCTGCCTGATCGGTCCGGACGGGCTCCTGAGCCGCTATCGCAAGGTCAATCCCTGGCTCCCCTGGGAGGTGCACGCCAGCCCGCACGACCTGCCGGGCTACGACGAGCCGCTTTTCCCGGTGGTCGAGACCGAGATCGGCCGCCTGGGCGCGGCGATCTGCTACGACTGGCTCTTCCCCGAGGCGATCCGCGCCCTGGCGCTTGGCGGGGCCGAGGTCTTGATCCGCGTCTCGGCCTACATGGACCCCTGGGGCGCGACGCCGCCGCTGGACTGGTGGACGCTCTTCAACCGGGCGCGGGCGGTCGAGAACTTCGCCTACGTCGTCGCGGCCAACCAGGGCGCGAGCGCCGCGAACTATCCGCCGTTCTCGTGGCCCGGCGGGAGCATGATCGTCGACTTCGACGGCCGCATCTCTGGCGCAGGCCGACCCCGGGCCGGGCGAGAAGATCGTCGTCGGCGCCGATCGACCTGGCCGCGCTCCGCGCCGAGCGAGGGCGGCGGCGGGGCCATCATCTCCTTTCCCACCTGCGGACCGAAGCCTATACTGACCTCTACGCCCGGCCCATCTTCCGCCCCCGCGGGCGCGATTGAGCAGATCCGTCATCCCCGCGACCCGGCGAGGCCGGCGTATGTTCGTATCCCGATCTGTCTCCGAGGAGGCACCATGCGGCTCCGATCCGTCGTATCCGGGACCATCGACCTGGCGACCTCGCCTTGCTCGGCCTCGTGCTCGCCCTGGGACCGCTCCCTGGCCGTCCGGCGTCCAAGCCGGGACGACGACGGCCGTCCCCCGACGTCAGCCGACCGGTCCCGGCCCGTCGCCCAAGTTCCCTGACTCCAGCAAAATGAGCAAGCCGCAGCCGACCCGCTCAAGAAAGAGATCCCGGCGCAGGAGCTGGAGGCCGTCCTGAGAGCCCATCTCGAGGGCCTCGGCCACATGGAGCGCTACGAGTACGCCGAGGCTGCACGCGCTTTCAGGAGGTCCACGAGCGCGCGCCGGGATGGATTCCCGGCTCGATCAACCTGGCGATCGCATTACTGAACCAGACCGGGAACGAAGACGAACACGCGAAGCAGAACCGCGCCGCGGCCGCGGTCCCCAGGAGCAACTTCGAGCAGGCGCTGACCTTGGTCGACGACGTTCTCGTTCGCGACCCCGCGAACCTGCACGCGCACTACTGCCGGGGAATCATCCTCGAATACCTGGGTCAGATGGCGCAGGCGCACGAGGACTTTGTTTTCGTCACCGAGCACGACCCCAGCGACGGCCACGCCTGGTTCAAGGTCGGCAGCACTCTCTGCGATCCTGATAACCCCGACCGGCCTGCCGGACCGGACCAGGCGAAGCAGCTCATCGAAATCTATACCAAGGCGCTGGAGCGTAATCCCTACCTTGTCAATGCGCTCTTCAAGCTCCAGGCCGCATACGGCTGGGCCGGCGATCGCGAGAAGCAGAAGGAGCTCCTCGAGCGCTGGCGGAACCTCAACCCCAAAAGCAACCCTGTCGGGTCGGGTGATCTCGCCGAGACCTTTTATGGAGAGATGGGCCGTTATGCCCGGATCATCGACCCGATCCTGGCCTTCAAGTCCGTCGAGGAGGCGTCTCCGAAGCTTGGGGTCGAATCCGTGAAGAGTCGAACGTTCCAGTTGCCCCAGGGTCATCGGTGGGTCTCTCGGGCGGATTTCAAGGGTCCGCTCGCGGTTGTCGGTCGTGCCCGCGACCGCTGCGGCGCGGCGGTCGCCACGTTCGACGCGGACGGCGATGGGAAGCTCGACCTCTACCTCTGCGCCGGCATCATCGGGCCGAAGGGCGTCCGTGACGCGTTGCTGCTCAACCAGGGGGAAGGAAGGTTCGAGGACTCGACCGCGGCCTTCGGCCTGCCCGACGATCGTGCCAGCCTCGGCGTCGCGGCGGGCGACTTCGACGCCGACCGCAGGATCGACCTGTTCGTGACCGGCGTCGGCTCGAACCGGCTCTATCGCAATCTCGGGAAGAAATTCGAGGACGTCACCCAGTCGGCCGGCCTGATCGCGCCACCCACCTTGAGCCTGACGGCGCGCTGGCTCGACCTGGACCAAGACGGCGATCTCGATCTTTACGTCATCAACTACACGGACCTCGACCATGCCGACTTGGCCTTCACTGAGACGGCCCCTCCAGGCCTCACCAACGCGGTCTACCGCAACGACGGCAAGCCCGCACCGATCCAGGGCCGGCCGCAAGACAACTGGGCGCCGCTGGCCGTCGCTCCCGAGGACCTGCCCGCGATCGACGGCCTCTCGACCGCCTTCATTCCCTGGCCCGAGGCCGAGGCCCTCAGGGGCGGGAACACGCCGCACACGGCGGTCGCCGCTCTCGATCTCGACGATGACCGCGACATCGACCTCGTCCTCTCGGCCGCTGGCGCGCCCCCCATTGCCGTGCTGAACGACCGGCTCGGCCGCTTTCACGCGGCGGGGATGAAGACGATGGCTTCATCCGAGACAGTTACTGGTCTGCTCGTGACCGACCTCGACAAGGACGGCCGCTCCGACCTCGTGGCCGTCGAAGCGAAAGGCCGCGTTGCCGCGTGGCGGAACACGACTCATCGCTCCTCCGCGAGCCGGGAGATCACCTGGGAACTCTGGCCATGTAATGCGAGGGAATGGCGGTGTGCCGTGACCGCCGACCCTGACCTCGACACCTGGCCCGATCTCCTCGGGATTGACTCACACGGGCTCTCGGTCTTCGCCCGGAACGAGGGCCGGCGACTCGTTCAAGGAATGGGCTTGTTTTCCCGCGACGAACGGGACGAGGACCACCGAGCCCTCGGATTCGCGCTGGCTGACCTCGAGGGAGACCCGCTCCCCGAATTGTGCATCCCCCTCGAGTCGCAACAGCCCATGTTACTGGAATTGAGGCCCGCTGGCGTTAATAGGCACTGGCTGGGGCTGGACTTCACGGGCCGCTGGAAGACGAGCTTTGACCACATGCGGACCAACCCTCACGGGCTCGGCGTCCGGGTGGAGCTTGAAGGGCAGGGGCTCAACGTCCTCTATGACCACACGACGCCGGAGGCCGGACTGGCGCAGTCGGTCGGGCCGGTCGTGCTTGGACTCGACACAGACCCTTCGGCCGCCTTGCTCCGGCTCCGATGGCCCGACGGAACCATGCAGTGCGAACTGAATTTGCCATCCGACCAGGTGTTCAAGGTCGTCGAGCACAACCGCAAGACGGGGAGCTGCCCGATCCTTTTCACGTGGAACGGCGAGCGGTTCGCTTGCGTCGGCGACTTCCTCGGCGGCGGCGGCCTGGGCTACCTTGTCGCCCCCGGTCTCTACGGCCAACCCGACCGCGACGAGGCGATCGCGATCGCCTCCGAGCAGCTTCGCGACGTCGGCGGGACCTACCGCCTCTCGATCACGGAGCCGATGGACGAGGTCGCGTATCTCGATCGGTTGGTCCTCGAGGTGGTCGATTGTCCGCCGGGGGTTTCGGCAGCGCCTGACGAGCGGTTCGCGCCTCAGGGACCTCGGCCAACTGGCGAGATCATCGCCTGGCGGACCGCAATCGAGCCGGTTCGCGCGACCGACCTCGACGGCCGCGATGTGACCGACCAGCTCCGTGTCTGGGACCGCCAGACAGTCGATGGGTTCCGGAGACTCCGAGGCTGGATCGGTTACGCCGAGGAGCACGGCATCATGCTCGACTTCGGCGACCGGCTGAGCCGGTTCGGCCCGAACGATGCGCTGGTCCTCTGCCTCGCCGGCTGGGTCGAGTATCCATACTCGCAGACGAACTATGCGGCGGCGACGGCCGGGGTCGAGCTCCGGGCTCCGACGATTGAGCGACTCCGAGACGACGGGACCTGGCAGATGATTGAGCCGAACGCGGGTTACCCCGCGGGATTGCCGAGATTGACCACGCTCGACCTGGGCGGCAGGCTGATCGGGTCTCACTGCGTGCTCCGGCTCCGGACAAATATGCAATGCTATTGGGACCAGGCGTTCCTCGCCGTTCGCGACGCGACGCTGGCCTCCGAGTGACAGCCCTGTCCGTGGGCCGGGCCGTGCTCGGCTACCGAGGATTCACAAGGGAAGGCTCCTCCGACGGCCGCTTGCCCTTACTCTACGAGTACGAGAACGTCGATCCCGCTCCGCTCGCCCGGATGGCCGGCCGGCTCACTCAACTCGGCGACGTGGCCCGGCTGCTACGGGAGGACGACGACCAATTTTGCGTGGTTGGACCCGGGGATGAGGTGCGTCTCGAGTTCGAGACCCAGAGGGTCCCCAGCCTTCCCGCGGGATGGACCCGAAGCTATATCTTCCGCGCCGTTGGATACTGTAAGGATGCCGATCCGTTCACTGCTGCGAGCGACACCGTCGAGCCCCTCCCCTGGAGCGGGATGCTGGCGTACCCGTTCGGCGCCGAAGGGGAACGGCCGCGTGACCCCTCTTATGAAGTTTATCTCCGCGAGCACCAAACGCGACCTGCCGGAGCACCATAGGCCAATGAGGGTTTCGATTGCGACTGAAGTGCAACGGGCTTGGGGTTGCCGGCGATCTCATGCCCCTTGATTCCCCGACCGTAGACGAGGAGGGATCACGTTTCACGTGGAACCGAGCCCCGGAACGGCTGACAGCTCGTCCGATGGTCGGCGAGAGTGTGTCCCCAACGAGGACTCGATCAAGGATGAGACTCGGGTCAAAGCGGTTAGGTTCGGGTCGCCCGACGAGGTGCCGAGGACATCGAACGCAGCCGATCATTGCTCGCGTCCAAGACCTCCGAGAAGCTTCGAAGTGATCGAGGAGCTTGCAACCCGAGCGCTCGAAGAGAGTCACCCCGCAGAGCCAAAGGGAACGAAGAGCAGACCGATTAACAATCCGTGCTTTGGCTTCTCCTTGCTTAGTTGCCTAGGTGAGATTTTGTGGTGAATTCTGCTGTGATTAACGCAACGGATTGAGCACGAGCCCGCTCAAGAGCTTGGGATAGAAATACGTGCTCTTGGGAGGCATCTTCTCTAAGTTCGACGCGATCGATTCGACGTGCTCCATCCCCGCTGGGGGCACGAGGCAAGCGAGATCGCAGCCTCGGCGTTCGACATCAGTGAGGACCTCGTCGAGCAGGTGGACGTAGCGGCAATTCGGGTTCCCGATTTGCCCGAGCAGTGCCTTCAAGACCAGTTCGTGCAGGATGCTCACGCCGAGTGAACGCCACTCGGGGCTATGCTCTGGGACGAGCCGATCCATGGTCAGATCGCTCCGGAGCCGGGCGGTTGCCCACTGGTTGTCGGCGACACAGCCAAAACCGAGCACATCCTGCGCCTCTCGTCGCGATTTCCTCCCACGCGGCGCGGCAGCCCGACGGACCATCACCGACCAGATGCACCTCGAACTCGGGAGCAAGCCGTTCGGCGAGCACCTCGATGGTCAGCTCGGGGAAGCCGGTGACGAGGCGGTGGGTCGGCAGGATCAGGAGACCTGGGTCACTCATGCCAACGAGCATCATCATGCAAAAGTTGGCAGGGTCGTCGTGCCCATTCAGCGCCCCGGCGGCGGCCAGATCGTCGCGAAACTTCAAACCGGTCTCATAACGATGATGGCCGTCAGCGATGAAGATCGTCCTTGAGGCCATCAGCCCTTGCACGGCCGTGTGTGCCTGCGGGTCGAACACTGGCCAGAGTCGGTTCTGGACACCGAGATGATCGGTCGCCTCCAGCGGCGTCCGGTCGCGCATTCCCGACTCGACGGCGCAGAGAACCTCGGCCGAAGGATCGGGATAGAGGCCGAAGATCGGGCTCAAGTTGAACCTGGTCGTGTTAAACAGAGCGAGGCGGTCGGCCTTCGGGCCGGAGAGTGTCCGCTCATGCGGATAGATCCGTCCCTCGCCAAACGGCTCAAGCCGCACGCGTGCCAGGAAGCCCCTGCGCGTGTAGCTCCGCCCCTCGACCTCGAACAACTGAGAGTAGACGTAGAGCGCGGGGTGTGCGTCCTCACGGAGGATGCCCTGCCGGAGCCAATCTTTGAGGAAATGGGCCGCACGCGAATAGCGGTTGTGTTCGGCGTCGTCACCGGGCTCCCCGCGATTCAGCTCCAGCCTGATGAGGTTGTACGGGCTCGACGCGTAGAGCCGGTCCTGCAAGGACGGTTCGATGACGTCGTAGGGTGGAGTCACCACCTCCGAGATCGCCCCCACTTGGGTGATATCGTAGCGGATCCCACGGAAGGGGCGGACATCGGGCATGGTTGCAATTCCTGGCCGGAGAAGTACCTATCGAGGACAGTCAAGGGTCGAGGCTCTCCTCACCCTAACCCTCTCCCAGAGCGCAGTGAGAACCTTCAATTCTCATCCTCCAGGAGAGACTGGGGTGAGTGTTTCTTCACTTCGTGTGCCAGGATGGAAACGAGGATTCCATCGCGATCAGGATCCGATCTGTCCCGGGCGACTCGTATCGGCCTGATCGGAGGCGCGTTCGTTGACGACCTGGCCGCTTTGGATCTCGCCGTGCCAGGCCCCGGTCTCCGTGCCCTGTGCTTCGATGAACTCCTTGAACCGCTGAAGGACCCGCTCGACCCGACGCGACAGGGCCATTCTCGGGTCTCCCTTGGACTCGGGCTCGGGGAGCTGCTCCGGGTCGTAGGTCATCTGGAGCGTTACCCGCGTCCCTTCATAAATCGTGGTGAAACTTACCATACCGTCCTCGACCGCGTTATTGAAGTTCTTCCAGGTGATCCGGGTGCCGGGGGTCTGCTCGACGATCGCGGAATCCCATTCCTGCTCTCGTCCTTCGATCACCGCGCACCAGTGCAGCCGCTTCTCGTCGATCTGCTTGACCTCGCGGACCCATTCCATAAACTTGGGATAGTCCTCAAATTGAGTCCACTGATTGTAGACGGTATGCAGCGGCGCATAGATGTCGATCGACTTCTCGATCGCGTTTTCGAGGGGGTAGGGCATGGGCTGCCTCGTCCTAGAAGGTGGGCGATGGGGGGCCGGCCATGGAGGTCTCGGCCCGATCGCCTCCATCATCCTCAAATCGAATCGGCGATGCAACCCTCATGCCACATGCGCTCAGGTGCCCATCTCCCAACTATCGAGGTACTTGCGCTGCTCATCGGTGAGCGTGTCGATGACGATGCCCATCGTTTGCAGCTTCAGCGCCGCGACCCATTCATCGACAGCCTTGGGGACGTTATAGACGATGTGCTCGAGCGCACCCTTCTGCTTGATCGACCATTCGGTGGCCAGCGCCTGGGCGGCGAAGCTCATGTCCATCACGCTGGCCGGATGACCGTGCGCGGCGGCCAGGTTGATCAACCGACCTTCGCCAAGGACGTAGAGCTTGCGGCCGTCGCTCATCACGTATTCGTCCACGAACTCGCGGACCTGCTTGTTGATCGTGGTGGCGGCGTGGGCCAGGTCATTGAGCGCCAGCTCGACGTTGAAGTGGCCCGAATTGCAGATCATCGCGCCCTCCTTCATCAGGGCGAAGTGCTCGCCGCGGATCACGTGGATGTTGCCGCTGACCGTGATGAACAGGTCGCCGGACAGGGCTGCCCGGGCGATCTCCATGACCTCGAAACCGTCCATGGCGGCTTCCAGGCCGCGGATGGGGTTGACCTCGGTGACGATCACGTGCGCGCCCATACCCTTGGCCCGCATCGCCACTCCCTTGCCACACCAGCCATACCCGCAGACGACCACCTTGCGCCCCGCCAGCAACATGTCGGTGGCGCGGATGATGCCGTCGAGCGTGCTCTGACCGGTGCCATAGCGGTTGTCGAAGAAGTGCTTCGTCTCGGCGTCGTTGACCGCGATGACCGGCAGCTTCAAGACACCATCCTTCTCCATGGCGCGGAGCCGGATCACGCCGGTCGTCGTTTCCTCCATACTCGCGACCACGTAGGCGACCAGTGCCGCACGTTCGGACGTGCTCAGCGTCTTCGCCCAGCTCCGAACCTCGGGATGCAGGTCGTCGAGGCGGTTCAGCGCGATGAAGATCATCGCGCTAACCAGGTCGGCACCGTCATCCATCGTGACGTTGGGGCGATGTTTCAGAGCGGCGGCGATGTGTCGGTAGTAGCTGGACTCATCCTCTCCCTTGATCGCGAAGACCGGGATGTTGAAGTCTTGGACCAGGCTGGCTGCGACGTCGTCCTGGGTCGAGAGCGGGTTGGAGGCGACGAGAACCAGGTCGGCCCCACCGGCGACCAGAGTCCGTGCCAGGTTGGCGGTCTCGGCCGTCACGTGCAGGCAGGCCGACATCCGCATGCCCGCCAACGGCTTCTCCACCTCGAACCGCTCGCGAATCGCGCGGAGGACCGGCATATCCCGCTCCGCCCAGACGATCCGCTTCGAGCCGACACAGGCTAGCGACAGGTCTTTCACGTCTCCCGCTACGACAGTTGCCAAGGGTGCTGCTCCTTAATAGGACTGAAGTCATATCGTAGGGGGACCGCGACCCCTCGATCGGAAATCCGGGCGGGGCGATCCCACCCGCTGGCTGTCTCAACGAGCCGCCCAGGCGGGCCCCCTCTCCAATCCCCTCCCGCGGAGAGTGCGCAGAGGGTGTGAAGCCGACCGCCTCAAGATACGCGCCTAAACCGCTGAACGAAGAAGTCGCAAGGTCTTCTGCCGCTCCCAGTCCATCCAGTCGAGTGGACCGGGGGCGGATCGGGGTGGGGAAGCCGACTCGATCAGGCGGGAGATCACGATCCCGTGGGCGCGCGCCTCGGTCGGCGCCTCCGGAGTGAGGTTCTCGACCAGCGCCGCGAACCGCACCCAGTCCTCGCACGACATCGCGACCCGCAGCACCTTGCTCGTCCATTGTTGAGGGAGAAGCGGATGGAGCGACCGCAAGCCACGCTCCTGGTTCGGTTTTCGACGTCGGCCGAGGCGATCTCTCTCCATGATGGCCCCCCTTAACAATGACCACGCAGGCGCGGCGGTCAGGAATGTCGAACCTGAGGATATGACATGCGTACGTGTGTGTCAAGAGCGGATCCGCACATTGACAACCCGCGCTCATCATTCCAGATTGCGATGCGACGCGCCGATCACCCCACAGGACCCTCAACCGAGAGGTCGCGCAACCGACGGATGAAGGCGGCAACGCGCCTGAGCTCCTTGAGACCGGGCGCGGATTCGACGCCGCTGGCGACATCGACCATCCAGGGACGGACACGAGCGACGCGTTCGGCGACGTTTTCGGGGGTCAGGCCACCGGCCAGGATCAGACGGGGCAGGGGGGGAGCAACGAGAGGATGTCGGCCGCGATCGCCTGACCGGTCCCTCCCGCCTGGTCGGGCACGAAGGCATCGACCAGCACCGCATCGGGGGGACGACCAAGTTCCTCACACCGATGGAGATAGCGGCTCATCCGCGTGACGGCCTCGGCATCGCCCAGGCGAAAGGCGCGGATGAGGTGCAGGTGGCGCAGGGCAACGAGGTTTTCGGGCGGTTCTTGACCGTGAAGCTGGATGATCCGGAGTCCAAGGCGGTCGGCCACCGCGGCGACCTGCTCCGGCAGCCGATCGACGAACACTCCCACAGCCTCCGCTGGAGGAGGGAGTGCGGCGATGATCTCAGCCGCGAGCCCGTGATCGATCTGACGGGTCGAACCGGGATGAAAGTTCAGGCCGATCCACTCGGCACCGGCCGAGGCGCACGCCAGCGCATCGGGCACACGGGTCAAGCCGCAGATCTTGATCCGGACGTGGGAAAGACCGGCCACGCCGTCACAAGACCCCGAGTTTGGCCAGGCTGGTCTTGAACTTCGACTCGGTGTTGACGCCCACGAGTCGATCGACTTCCTTGCCCCCCTGGAAGAGGAGGACGGTCGGGATTGCCGAGATCCGGAGGCCACCCGGCGTCTCCTGGTTCTCGTCGGTGTTCAACTTCCCGATCTTGACCTTGCCCTGCAACTCCCCCGCCAGCTTCTCGATCGTGGGGGCCAGCATCCGGCATGGGCCACACCAGGGGGCCCAAAAATCGACCAGTACGGGGACTGGCGAATCCAGGACTTCCGATTTCCAGTTGGCGTCGGTAAATTCCAACACACTGCCAGCCATGGTTGGTTGCCTCGTCCTCTCTCGAAGTCGAGAGATATTCTCAAATTAGTTCGTCTGATATTATCGGGTCCTGCCCCGACGTATTGGAGGCATTATAAAGTGGCGCGTAGCCGAGTCAACCGGCCCGAGGGTCCCGGTGGAGTCCGAGCGATGGCGTGGCACGACTGGATCGATCCGCGGAGGGTGGGTTGGCTCCGGATGTTGCTGGGGTTCATACCGGTCGCCCTGATTGCGTGGGCCACTGGTGCCCCGGCGGTCGCGCAGTTCGGCTTGGCGGCACTGGCCATCATCCCGCTCGCTGGGCTGATCGGAGAGTCGACCGAAGCGCTCGCGCACCGGCTCGGGCCGGGCATTGGGGGCCTTCTGAACGCCACATTCGGCAATGCGGCCGAACTGATCATCGCCTTGTTCGCGCTGTTCAAGGGGCTCGACGACGTCGTCAAGGCGTCGCTGACGGGGAGCATCCTCGGCAACCTCCTGCTGGTCCTGGGGGCCAGTCTCCTCGCGGGCGGGCTCCGGTTCTCGATTCAGCAGTTCAACCGGACGGCCGCGGGCGTCGGCGCGACCTTGATGGTCCTGGCCGCCATCGGGCTGGTCATCCCGGCCACCTTCCACCAACTGGTCGGCCCCTACGCCGCCGGCATCGAGCACAAGCTGAGCCTGTCGGTCAGTGTGGTCCTGATCGTCGCCTACGCCCTGAATCTGGTCTTTAGCCTCTTAACGCACAAGGACCTGTATAACCCGACCGGCGAGGATGCGGAGGCGGCCCTCCACGACGTGGTCGGCTGGAGTCAGCGGAAGTCGTCGATCGTCCTGGTCGTCGCTACCGCCTTCGTCGCTCTGATGAGCGAGGTGCTGGTCGGCGCCGTCGCGGAGGCGAGCCGGACGCTCGGGTTTACCGAGGTCTTCGTCGGCGTGATCGTGCTAGCGATCGTCGGCAATGCGGCCGAGCATTCGACGGCGGTCCTGATGGCGTTGAAGAACAAGATGGACCTGACCGTCGGCATCGCGCTGGGATCGGCCTTGCAGATCGCGCTGTTCGTGGCGCCGCTCCTGGTCTTCGCCAGCTATGCGCGGCCGGTGCCAATGGACCTGCTGTTCTCGCCGATGGAAGTGACGGGGGTCATCCTGGCCGTGATCATCGCAAGGATGGTCGCCGAGGACGGCGAATCGAACTGGCTGGAGGGGACCATGCTCCTGATGGTCTACATCGTGCTCGGCCTGGCCTTCTTCTTCTTGCCCGAGCCGGAGCCGACAGCATCCCTGCCGACCCCGCCGCGGGCCGTTTCGCTGAAAGAGACTCCCGATGGCTAACAGCAGTCGTCACTTCCTCTTATTTTAAATCTCTAATATCCAATTCGAAATCCGAACTCTCAAATTTAAGGATTCTCATCGGTTCTTCAACGCGCTGTGCACCGCGCCGTCGGGACGTCCTCCTCGGCCAGGTAGAGGATCCGCCCGCAGGTCATGCAGAAGGTCAGGTGTTGGGCGTTGATCAGCTCGTTCATCATCTGGGCGGAGACGGTAACATAGCAACCCGAGCAGGCGCCGTGCTCGACGGGCGCCATTGCATCGGCTCCGTGCTGCTTGAAGGTCCGGCGGTAGCGCTCACGGAGTTCCTCGGGGATGACGACCTCGGCCTCGATGATGGCGACTTGCAGTTCCTGGAGCTGGGCACGCTGAGGGACGGTCTGCAACTCGACCTGATCTTTCAGCGCGGCGACCTCGGCGGCGAACGTCTTCAGCCTGACCTCCTCGGCGGCCAGCGTGGCGGCCTGCTCGTCGATCTGGACCATGTCCTCGAGCATCTCGCCCTCGAGCTTCTCGATGATGTTCAGATCGACGGCGATCTGATTCTGAATCACCTTATATTCTTCGTTCTTCTTGACCTGGTTCAGCTTGACCCGGAGATCGTCGATCTTGACCTGGTAACTTTGGATTGAGTGCTCATGCTTCTTGAGCTGGACCTTGGCGTCCTGGAGGGCCTTGCGCGGCCTCGAGCGCCGCCTGGCGGTTGGCCAGCGCCGCCTGGCGTGCCGCCAGGGTCTTCGGTCCCGAGGTCAGCCGGTCGCGCAGTGCCTTGGCGCGCTGGTGGAGTTGATGCAGATCGCGGAGGTGCTCGGCGGTGGCGGTCATTCGTTCGCTCCCATAATGCCGTCAGTCCTCGGCGGAGGGCTCAGGCGACCCGCAGGCGTGAGGGTCGAGCGGGAGACTGCCCCTCTGACTGTCGTGAGCGACGCTCGCGGTGCGTCGCTGACTGAGGATCGATCGCTGATCGCTGACGGTCTCATTGCGAGTGCCCACAAAAAAACCGCCGGTCGCCCGAAGGCGCCGGCGGTGGGAAGGACCGGGGTCAGCCGGTACTCTCGAGGAATCCCTCAAGCTGCCGGCTGCGGACGGGGTGTTGGAGTTTTCGAACGGCCTTGGCCTCGATCTGGCGGACGCGCTCGCGGGTGACCTTGAAGATCCGGCCGACCTCTTCGAGGGTGTAAGTGTAGCCGTCGCCCAAGCCGTAGCGGAGCTTGATGATCTCGCGCTCGCGGTAGGTCAGGGTTTTGAGGACCTGGTCGATCTTCTCCTTGAGCATCTCCTGAGTCGCGGCGTTGATCGGGCTCTCGGCGGCCTCGTCCTCGATGAAGTCGCCGAAGTAGCTGTCCTCGCTCTCGCCGACGGGGCGGTCGAGCGAGATCGGGTGCCGGCTGATCTTCATCACCCGCCGCGTCTCCTCGATCGAGATGTTGGCCGCGCGAGCGGTCTCCTCGATCGTCGGCTCGCGGCCCTTCTCCTGGAGCAGCTTCTTCGAGACGTTGCGGAGCTTCGACATCGTCTCGATCATGTGCACCGGGATGCGGATCGTCCGCGCCTGGTCGGCGATGGCGCGAGTGATCGCCTGGCGGATCCACCAGGTGGCGTAGGTGCTGAACTTGTAGCCCCGGCGATACTCGTACTTGTCGACGGCCCGCATCAGGCCGGTGTTCCCCTCCTGGATCAGGTCGAGGAACGACAGGCCGCGGTTGCGATACTTCTTGGCGATCGAGACGACCAGACGGAGGTTGCCTCCCGAGAGCTCGCGCTTGGCCTGCTCGTACTCGCGGAATCGCAGGTTCATCGCCTCGACCCGACGCTGGAGGCTCTCGGGGGTCTCGAGGGTGATCCGCATCAGGTCCTTGAGTTCCTTCTGCAGGTTGGCGCGGTCCTCCTTGCCGCCACGGCCGGCGCGATGGTCCCGGAGTTGGTTCACGAGCTCGGCCATCCGCGCGGCGACCTGTTCGAGCCGCTTCATCAGCGGCTGGACCTTCTGCGTCCGGATCGAGAGTTCCTCGACCAGGTTGACCGCCTTGCGGCGGCGGCTCTTGAGCTCAGCCAGCAAGGCCCGCCGCGTCGCCCGGTCGCGCTCGCGGACGTACGTCCGGAAGTCGCGGGTGTTGCACTCCATCAGGTGTGCCAGCGTCGCCAGGTTGTGCGGCATCCGGCCGAGGATCTGGTCCTTCTCCAGGTTCTCGGTCACCGAGACCTTGACCGTCCGGTCGAACGGGAGGTCTCCTTCGTTGACCTTCTTGAGCACGTCCACGACCAGGGCGAGCGCGAAGTGGCACTCGAGGACCTTGCGGCGGAACCGCTTGCGCGTGATCTCGATCTTCTTGGCCAGGCCGATTTCCTGATCGCGGGTCAGGAGCGGGATCTCGCCCATCTGGGTCAGGTACATCCGGACCGGATCGTCGATCCGCCGCGAGATCTCGTCGAGGTCCTCGGGGGTCAGCTCGCCGTCGTCCTCGTCGACGCGGTTCGTCCACCAGCTCGTCGGGCTCGTCATCGAGGTCTCCCGAGGCGAGCAGGCGCGATTCAGCCTCGTCCTCGTTGATCAGCTCGATCCCCATCTCGTCGAGCGATTCGAGCAGACCGGTGATCTTTTCGGGACTACTCGCCTCGTCGGGCAAGTAGTCGTTGACCTGGTCGAAGGTCAGGAATCCCCGACGCTTGCCCAGGTCGAGGAGCGTCTTGAGGCCCTCGTCCAGCTTTTCCATCCAGAAACCTCCCTCACTCACGGAACGACGACAGGTCAGGACGCGGATTTCTTCTTCGTGTCCGGCCGTTGTGTTTGGACTCGTAATTGCTCGCGCTGTAGTGCCTGATACGCTTCCGGATGAGCGGTCGCGTCGGTCTCCTCGAGGGCCTCCGCCAGGTCCCGGAGCCGGTCCTGCCAGTCGCGCTCGACCAGCTTGGCGAGCACCCCCGCCAGGCGGTCCTCCAGGGGTGCGGGCCGGACGCTCTCGGGCAGTGGCGCGGGCTCGATCGGGAGAAGCAAGCCCGCCGCCAGCGACCGGACTTCGGGATCGTCGAGCCGCAAGGCGACCCGTTCGAATGTCGGAGTCTGACCCTCGCCATACAGGTCGTAGCATACCTGAAGAATTGTACGCAGCGGGGCATCCCGAATCGAGGAGACCGCCACCCGCGGATCAGGCGGCCGACCAGACTCGGCTCGTTCAAGAGGATTTGGATCAACTGGCGATCGGTGACGTCGAGGTCCGAGGGACGGATCGGCACGACGGTCGGCGCCGGCGGGGCAGCGTCCGCCCCCCAGCGGCATCACCCCGATCGCGCGGGGCCGGACGGCCGGCGGCACGCTGCAACTGCTTGAGCCGGCGGTCAAGCGTCGCCACCGGCACCCGGAGCCGCTCCGAGAGGCGATCGAGCGCCTTGGCCACCTTGACGTCGAGCCCGGCATGGCGTGCCTTGGGAACTCGGGCAAAGATCGCCAGCACCCATTCCGCAGCCTGCCGCGATCCTTCGAGCGAGTCGAGGTCGAACCGCGCCTCGGCCCGGTGGATCGCGAAGCCCAGAGGATCGACCGCCCGCTCCACCATGTCACGGAAGGGCCCGGCCCCTCTTTCAGGAGGAAATCGCAGGGATCGAGGTTCGCAGGCAGGGTCAACACCCGGACGTCCACCTCGTGCCCCAGGAACAGTTCCAGGGAGCGGTCGGCGGCCGATTGCCCCGCCTCGTCGCCGTCGAAGACCAGGACGACGCGATCGGCCAGCCGACGCAGCGCGATCACGTGGTCGTCGCCCAGGGCCGTGCCGAGGGTGCCGACGACGTTGGTCAGCCCCACCTGGTGGGCGGCGATCACGTCGGTGTAGCCCTCGACCACGGCGACCCAGCCCGATTCGCGGGCGGCTGGACGGGCCAGGTCGGCCGCATAGAGCACCCGACGCTTCAGGAAGAGTACGGTCTCGGGGCTGTTGAGATATTTCGCGACTTTTTTCCCCTGGGCGGCCAGCGCGGCTTCGGCCTCGGGCAAGATCCGGCCGCCGAAGCCGAGCGTCCGCCCCCGGAAGTCGTGGATCGGGAAGATCAGCCGGCCCCGGAAGCGCTCGCGGGTCAACCCGGGCGACTTGGGCGACCGGGAGACCAGGCCCGCCCGTTCGAGCAGCTCGGCGTCGAAGCCCTGCCGCCGGGCGCGGGTCGCGAGCCAGTCGCGAGCCTCGGGGGCGTACCCGAGCCCGAACCGCTCGCTGCTCGAGCGGTCGATCCCCCGACTCTCAAGATACTCCAGGGCCTCGGGCGACCGCGCCAGCGCCTCGGCGAACGCTCGTGCGGCCCACGCGTTGACCGCGAGCAGTTCGGTCTTCGAGGGACCTTTTGATGCTGGCCCGGCGGACGGGATTTCGAGAGCAACACCAGCCCGTTCGGCCAGCATGCGAAGCGCCTCGGGGAACTCGACGCGTTCGTATTCCTTCACGAAATCAAAGACGTCGCCACCGGCACCACAACTCCAGCATTTGAACGACTGGCGCTCGGGGTTCAGTTCGAGCGAGGGGTTGTGGTCGTCGTGGAACGGGCACAAGGCCTTGAATTTCGAACCGGAGCGATGCAAGGGCAGGTATTCGCCGACCAATGCGACAATATCGACCGCGTGTTTGATGGCGGCGAGTGTGGCTTCGGAATATCGGGGCACCGGGGGCTCCTGATATCGAGATCTCAGGCCCGGGTCCATGGTGAGCACGGCACATCGACCCGGACAACTCGTCCGGGCCTAAGGTACCGCACACCGTGCCCATTAATACTCTGGCATCACGTCAATTATAACCCGGATCCGAAATTTGGTCAAGTTTTTCGAAGTCTCGTACGACAGCTCCTTCCTTTTTCTAAACTGGCACGATTTTAGCATTTAGAACGACTCGCCCTGCAAGGCGGGTTGCTCGCGCCGCCCCACCCCGGCGTACCCTCAACTATTTCCTTGACATCAGCGACTCCCTTGATCCAAACCCTAGGTCGGGGGTTTCCGCCTTACCCAAACTCTCTTAATTCCGGAGTCAAAAGGCGGCAATGTCTCGCGAACCAGATGTCCGAGTCAAGACCTTGACCCCGGAATTGGTCGCGCGAGGGCGAAAATCATCCCCCCAGAGTCCCGAAGTCGACCGGTGGTGAAGCCCTTGCCAGGCGTCGCGACCATCCGCGGGAAGGGAATTCCCGCGGCGGGACCGCACCGGGCGAGAAAGGGATTTCCCTTCTCGGGAATCCCTTTCTCGGTCGGTCCCTCCCACCGGGTCGAAAGGTGATCTCCGCTCAGCGGCGACCGGTGGTGGGGCCACCGACGCGGACGCTCGCGATCTGGCCGTCGGGGGTCTCGACCTTGAGGGGGAGACCCTGGGTGCGGTCGTACGAAGCAATTGCAACCTCGAACTCGGCCTTGGTGTGGACCGGGGTCACGCCGACGGCGACGACCCGCATACCGGGTCGCAGGCCGACCCGCGCGGCCGTGCTGCCTGCGACGACCTGATCGATCACCAGGATGGGATTCGCGTCCACCTCGCCGGCGGGGGGAGCTCGCGGACGCTAAAGCCGATCGCGGAGGCGATCGTCGGCGCGCCTTCGAGTTCGGCGATGGTGACGGTGACGGTCTGACGCTTGCCTTCACGGAAGTACTCCAGGGGGACCTTCGTCCCGATGGCCAACCCGGCGGTCTGGTTCTTGAGGCTCGCCGGGTCGGCGACCTCCTTGCCGTCGAGTCCGACGATGACGTCACCGACCTGGATGCCCGCCCGAGCGGCAGGACTGTCGGGCCGGACCTCGCGGACGAGTGGCGCCGCGCGTGTCGGGCAGCGCGAGGTCCTTGACCAGCGCGGAGTTTACCGGCTGGATGCCCACGCCGAGATAGCCTCGGATCACCCGCCCCTCCTTGATCAAGCCCTCAACGACCCGGCGCGCCATCGCGGAGGGAATCGCCAGGCCGATCCCCTCGTTGCCCTGATTCAGCGTGTAGATCGCAGTGTTGATTCCGACGACCTTGCCGTTGAGGTCCACCAGTGGGCCGCCCGAGTTCCCCGGGTTGATCGCGGCGTCGGTCTGGATGAACGACTCGTACTCGTTGATCCGCAGGTCGTTCCGCTCGGTCGCCGAGACGATCCCGGCGGTCACGGTGTGGTCGAGCGCGAACGGGCTACCGATGGCGAGCACCCAGTCGCCGATGTCGAGCTTCTCCGAGTCGCCCCATTCGGCGGCGATCTTGACTCCGGCCGAGACCTGGAGCACGGCCAGGTCGGTCTTGGGGTCGGCGCCGACGAGTCGCGCGGGAATTTCGTTCCCTCGGCTCAAGCGGACGACGATCTGGTCGGCATCCTTGATGACGTGGTGGTTGGTGACGATGAAGCCGCGGTCCTTGTCGATGATCACGCCCGAGCCGAGGCCGAAGCCTTCGGGCCCATGCCCGGGCGCGGGGCCCAGCAGCGCGAGGCCGCCCCGGCGGAACCGCCGCGTCTCGATCCGGACGACCGCCGGCGCGACCGCGGTGGTTGCCATCCGGAACAGCTCGGAGGCACGGTTGAACACGCCCGCCTTGTCGAGCCGCGCCAGGGCCTGGGAAGCCGCGCGGGAGCGACCTGCCTCCCAGGCATAGCCGGTCTGATCGGCCACGTAGGGGATGCCGAAGACCAGGCCTGCCATCAGGCTGAACACGAACAGGACCAACAGGAACCCCCGCAGGACCGGCGGGGTCGTGGGCCGCGGCGGCGGCTCGTCGAGGCCGAAATCTTGGGGTTCGAACGACGCCATCGAGGGCTCCTGGGGAACGTTCGCGAGAGTGAGGACTGGGGAGATTGCCTCTTAAAGAAAGACTAGGCGGCGCTCGAATCGAAATCAACCGCCGGCCGCTCCGGCGCCGTGTCCTCGGCCCTCCGCGAAGGCCGGGGCAGGGTCCTTCGTGACCAGACCAGGGCCACCGAGAACGCGACGGCAATCTCATCGAGGTTCTCCGGGTTGTTGCGGCAGACCGCGAACGCGATCCCTCAGGAGACGATCGAGAGCATGAGGTCGGCGTCTAGGGAACGGGAGCGCTGGGCCCGGCCCCTCGTTCATCCCTCCCCAACCCCGCTGAATTGGTTCGCAGAGCGACTATCGGTGCGCAGGGCAATCGGGTAGCCTAATCCAATTAGGAAGGGCCGAAGAGTTCCTCGACGGACTTGAAGACCCGGAGACCTGCTGGATCCCATGTGCGGCATCGCCGGTTTCGTGGGCCGCGATGCCGCGGCGGCCGATCGCGGCATTCTGGCGCGGATGACCGCCACTCTGACGCATCGAGGACCAGACGGTGAGGGCCTCCACCTCGACGGCCCCGCGGCGCTGGGACATCGTCGGCTTTCGATCATCGACCTGGCCGGCGGTGCGCAGCCGATGGGCAACGAGGATGGTTCGGTCTGGGTCACCTACAACGGCGAACTTTACAACGAACCGGCGCTGCGCGAGGCGCTCCGGGCGCGGGGCCATCTCTTCCGGACCGTCTCCGACACCGAGAGCCTGGTCCATCTCTACGAGGAGCACGGGGCCGACTTCGCCCGCCACCTCAATGGCATGTTCGCGCTGGCGATCTGGGATGGCCGGCGCCGCCAGATGGTCCTGGCACGCGACCGGATGGGCCAGAAGCCACTCTATTACGCCGAGACGCCCGACGGCGGACCTCGTCTTCGGCTCCGAGCCGAAGGCGTTGCTGGAGCACCCCAAGGTCGGCCGCCGGCTCGACCCGGATGGCCTGGCGCGCTACCTCTTCTATGAGTACGTGCCCGCCCCGCACTCGATCTGGTCGGGCATCCGCAAGCTGCCCCCCGCCCACATCCTGGTTTGGGAGTCGGGCAGGACGAAGGTGGTGCGCTACTGGAATCCCCCCGCGCCGACGGCCGAAGCCCTCCCGTTCGACGACGCGGCCGAGCGGTTCTGGGACGACTTCCGCGCCGCCGTCGCGCGGCACCGCCGCTCTGACGTCCCACTCGGGGTCTTCCTGTCGGGCGGGGTCGATTCGTCGAGCGTCGCGGCGGCCCTGACCGAGCGTAGAGCCGGCGCGGGACGTGCGCACCTTCTCGATCGGTTTCGAGGACCCGAGCTTCGACGAGAGCGCCCACGCGCGGGCCGTCGCGCGCCACCTCGGGACCGACCACCACGAGCGGACGTTCTCGGCCGCGACGGTCTTCGAGCTGTTGCCCGAGGTCGCTGCTTGGCTCGACGAGCCATTCGGCGACGCCTCGATCCTGCCAACGCACCTGCTCAGCCGGTTCGCGCGGACCGAGGTCACGGTGGTGCTGGGGGGTGACGGGGCCGACGAGTTGCTCGCGGGCTACCCGACGTTCGCCGCCGAGCGCGCGGCCGGCCTGTTCCGCCGCCTGCCGAGGCCGGCGCGGGCGCTGGCCGGCGCGGCGGTCGGCCGGCTCCCCGTCGATCACGGCAACTTCAGCCTCGACTTCCAGCTCAAGCAGTTCCTTCGCGGTGCGTCCGAGCCCGTCCCGCTGGCGCACCAGCGCTGGCTCGGCTCGTTCTCGGGGCTGGAGATCGCCCGGCTCCTGGTCGAGCCGGCCCCGCTTGACGTCGAAGTCGAGCACCTTCACCGCGCCGAGCGGCTGGCGCCCGGCGCCGACCCGCTGACCCGATCGCTGGCGCTCTATCAGGATACGTACCTCCCCGACGACATCCTGACCAAGGTTGATCGTGCGAGCATGGCCTGCGGGCTGGAGGTCCGCGCCCCGTTCCTCGACACGACGCTCGTAGACTCGATCCAGGCGCTGCCCGCCGTGTTCAAATACGGGCGGCACCAGACCAAGCGGCTCCTGAAGCGCGCGGCGTCGGGCCGGCTCCCCGCGGCGATCCTCGAGCGGCCCAAGAAAGGGTTCGGCATCCCCGTGGCGCGCTGGCTCCGGGGGCCGCTGGCCCCCTTGATCGGTTCGCTCCTGGACCGCGAGCGGCTCCAGCGGCAGGGCCTGTTCCGGCCCGAAGAGGTCGCCCGACGGATTCAGGAGCATCAGGCGGGCACCCGCGACCACCGCAAACCGCTCTGGACCTTGCTGATGTTCCAGCTCTGGTACGATCGATGGCTCGCATAGATCGGTGAGAGAGTTGGCTTCCTGGCGGGGTCAGCAGGGCGAACGACCATGAGAATCGTCGGCGCATGAGAATCCTCGTGGTTTCCGACATCCATGCCAACTGGCCGGCGCTGCTGGCGGCGATCCACGAGCCACACGACATCTGCCTCTGCCTGGGCGACCTGGTCGATTACGGCCCCGACCCCGCAACCTGCGTCCGGTGGGCGAGGACGCACGCGCGTTACGCGATCCGGGGCAACCACGACCACGGCGTGGCGCAGGGGATCGCGGTCAAGGGCGAGAACGGCTATCGTTATCTGACTCGCGTCACGCGCCCCTGGTCTGGGACGGCGCTCGGGCCCGACGAGCGGCGCTAGTTGCTCCAACTGCCCCTGACGCAGCGGTTCAACATCGGCAGCAAACGGTTCCTCATGGTCCACGCGACGCCCCGCGACCCGCTCGACGAATATGTGTGAGGCGACCCGAAGGTCTGGGCCAGGAGTTTGAAGAACGTCGAGGCCGACATTGTCCTGGTCGGGCACTCGCACATCCAGTTTAACCTGTTGGTCGGAGGGGTCGTGGTCGTCAATCCCGGCAGCGTCGGCCAGCCGCGCGACGGCGACCCGCGCCGCCTACGCCGTGATCGACAGCAATAAGATCGAGTTGAAGCGGGTCGAGTACCCGATCGACGAGGTGATCGCGCGGGTCGACGCCTCGCCGCTGCCGGCGCGCCAAGAAACTGCTGAGCCAGTCGTTCCGCCTCGGCCGACTGCCCGACGCCGACGCCGACCCCGCCTCGGAGGAGTCGGAATGAGCCGCACCGAGCGGGTCGACCCCCACTCTCTCGCTCTCTTCGCGTCACTCTATGCAGTGCAGGGGGTGGTGGTCGCCTACTTCTTCAACTTCAACCAGATCTTCATGCACGCGGCGGGCGTGTCCGTCGAGACAACCGCGGACGTGCAGAGTCTGGCGATGGTGCCCTTCATCCTGAAGTTCCTGGGGGGGCCGCTCTCCGACCGGGTCAACCTGCTCGGGTTCGGCTACCGCAAGCCCTACATCGTCATCGGGCTAATCCTCCAGACACTGGGGTTCATCGGGCTGGTGCTGGTCCACCCCGGCCGGCATCTCACCGCGTTCACGCTGCTGGCGGTCGGGACGGTCACGGGGCTGGCGCTGTACGACACATGCTGCGACGGGATGGTCATCGACCTCACCCCTCCCGGCGACCGCGCCGGGTCCAGGGGATGCTCGTCGCGGCGCGTGCGGTCGCGGCGACCGTCTGTTCGTACGTGTTCGGCGCCTGGCTCGATGGCCGGGGAGATGGTCCCGAGCGTTTCTTCAAGGTGCTCTGGGCCTGCGCGGCGCTGGGGTTGGTCCCGCTGGCGCTGGCGGTCGGGGTGCGCGAGCCGCGCCGTGCCGCCGATGCCGAGCGATTCCAGTGGGCGGCGTTCCGGGTCCTGATCCTGCCCCGATCTCTGGTCCTGCTGGCCTTCGGGGCCTTCTATGCGATTGTCGGCTATGGCGTCGAGATCAATCTGAGCCCCTTCTATCAGTCGCTCCATTTCCAGGACCGCCAGATCGGGGCGTTCGCCTCGCTCCGCTACGTGGGTCGGGCGGTCGGGGCGGCGCTGCTGTCGGCGGCGGCGGGACGGCTCAGCCGGCGCTGGGTCCTGCGGATCGGGATCGCGATGCTGGTGGTGACGACCGCCGGTCAGGCGCTGGTGGCCGGCCCGTCCTCGGCCGCGCTCGGCGGTTTCGCCTTTGGCGCGGCCAACGGCTGGGTCGACGCCGTCTTCTACGTCCTGGCGATGGAGGCGTCCGACCCGAGGATGGCAGCCTCGACCTATGCGCTGTTCATGGCCATCTCGAACGTGAGCGTGATCGGCGGCTCGCTCTTCGCCAAGGTCGTGGCGGCATTCGGCCAGAGCTACGCTGGCGCTTTCAAGGCCTCGGCACTGGTCACGCTGCTCGCCGTGCCGCTGATCCGGCCGCTGAGCCGTCCCGCGCCCGACCGGTACCGGAGCCCGCCGATGTCGTCGCGTGACCGGCTTGTCGCCCTGGCCCTGGCTGCTGTAGTCCTCGGCGCGTTCGTCGCGGCGCTGCCCTGGTTCATCCAGCCTCTGATCCGGGTCCTGCTCTGGCCGCGCTACCGGCTCAAGGTCCGAGGGCGCGAGCACGTGCCCCGGGCCGGGCCGGCGCTGCTCGCCGCCAATCACGTGACCTGGTACGATGGCTTCTTCCTGGCCGCGACCTGCCCGCGCCGCGGCCGCGCACTGATCAACGGCGATTACATCGATCTTCCTGTCCTCCGACCTCTGGCACTCTGGGTGGGGTTGATCCCTGTCCCGTTCGCCGGGCCCCGCGCCAGCGGGCGATGATCGAGGCGTGTCGCGCGGCGCTCGACCGTGGCGAGGTCGTCGCGATCTTCCCCGAGGGGCAACTTTCGCGCAACGGCCTGACCGGGAGGTTTTACCGCGGCTTGGAGGCGATCCTGAAGGACCGTGGCCACGTCCCGGTGATCCCGGTCTACCTCGACGACCTCTGGGGCAGCCTGCTCAGTTACTCGCAAGGACGATTCCTCTGGAAGTGGCCCCAGGGGCTGCGCCGGACGGTCAACGTCGTGTACGGCCCACCGGTCTCGCCACCGATCACCGCTTTCACGGTCCGCCAGGCGGTGATGGAGGCGGGCGTCCGCGCCGTTCGCTTTCGCAGGGGCCGAATCGCCCGCTGGAAACGATCGATCGGACACTCCCCCACCTCGACCATCCATCCCTTGGCCTCCTGACCGGTTCGACCGCCGATTACGACCGTGGCGGCGTCCAGCAGGTCGGCCACAAGCCCGACACCGTCGGCCATTCGCTGCCCGGGGTCGCGCTCCGGGTGGTGGACGAGTCGGGCCGGTCCCTCCCCCCTGATGCCGAGGGCCGGCTGCAAGCCCTCCGCGCCGGCGATCACGAATGGATCGATACGGGCCTCCGAGCCGCTCTCGATCGCGACGGCTTCGTCCGCGTCCGCTCCGGATGAGGGGCCATAGGGAAGCGAGGCTGCTGACCTCGGCGAGGCGTCGCTCTCATCCGTCCCGAACGCGGGGCCATCCAGACCCAGTGCGCGGCGTAAGTCGCGTGGGACTCGGCCGTCCTCGGTCCATCCTCGAGCCTGATAAGGTCACGAACGGGGTCAGGCGCTCGCCCGCAGGCCCGATCGCCGCGACCTGCCATTCCTTGCCGTGCTCGTCGCGGAGGCGATCCTCGGCCTCACGGGCTGGGAGGCCCCAGAGCGACGCCACTCGACTCGGGGCTCGCCTGTCCCCATCCCGTCCACGAAGACCACACTCGGTGTCGCGCATGTCGCCGGTGATCACCAGGGCGACGATTCCCGCGCACTTTGCCGCGATTGCGAACTGCGACGACGCCAGGGCGTCGCAAAGCTGGCCGGTCAGCGGATTGAGCGCGACCACCGCGAGCTTGGCCGAGTTCGTCCAGCGCCTGCTCCAGCGTCGGGGCGTCGAGCGTCACGCTCCCTCGACCCGCTCGAAGCCGTGGCACACCGAACAATTCGATCGTGCTCATTAATACGTATTTCTCAAGCCAAGGTCCCTGAACTGGGCAGCCTTCGCCGACGAGGGCGACCATGAGGGAGTATGCAGGGGTATGCGTGAGCGCCTCACCCATCTTCCCCGATAGTGATGGATAGGGGAAAGCGGCTCGCCACGCAGTCGGTATCACTGCCGAGGGGGAGATTCCGGAGGATTGGTGCATTAATACCGCGGCGATCACGAGATCGCGACAGCACCGAGAGCCGATTCTCGGTTGGATGCGTTTCACTCACCCATTTTCCGAATGTGGCAGAGATATTGGTGCGGTTCTCACGCCTCACGCATCCTCCCGGCTCGTTCGACGTTCAGCACGAAATCGACTGCAAGGGTGAGTGGTTATGGTCGAGATTCCGGACGCGTGGTGGCTTGTCTTGAACGCCCTGCTCGAGGGGCCGGTCGCCTGGCAGTCACCGGCTGAAGTGGCCACCGCACTGGACCGGGACGCCGAGGAGACGACGGACCTGATCTGCCTGATGCATGTCGCCGGATGGATCGATGTCTGGGAGTGCGAAGCGGGACCCCTGGTAACTTTTTCGCCCCTGGCTGCGGCGCGATTGCAGGTCCACCTGGTCGAGGTCGGGGTGGAGGAGAGCCCGCGCTGGGCGCGCGTGGGCGATCCCCCGCCGCCTCTCCCCAGGGCCAGGAATGTCTGCAAGGCGGAGTTGGCCGCAGCTCTCGACTACGTGATCGATCCCGCGCCCGAGCCCGGCCTCGCCGCCGAGCGAGCCGAGGACGTGCCGCGACCCACCTCGACACGGCACGACCATCGAATCGGGCACGCCAGGATCAATGACCTGCCCCGGCCGACCCTGCTGATCGGTCAGGGGCTGACCCCCTGGCCAGGCCCCGGCGAAGACGTCCGCACTGACTGCCCCGCCTGTGGAAACCTGGGACTCCAACCTCACATGTACTGCCTCTGCTGTGACCGCTGGGGAAGGGATGGCCTCGTCGCCCCGGCGGACGCGAAGAAGGTCTCGGAGGCACAGCGCGGGAGGCGGTCGCAACCTTCGCCAAAAGAGCAGGCGCGGCTCGAGCAGCTCCAGTACGAGCGCGAGCGCGGCACACCGCAAGGCCAAGCGCCTTGCCCACCATCAGGCGCAGGTCGAGGCGGACCAACTCCGGAAGAAAATCAAGCCGGCCCAGAACCACGCGAGGTCGAAGCCGCGGTCGACTCCGGGCGGTCCAGTCTGAGCCCATCCTTCGAGCTCTTATGACACGGCGCTGAGCCCCGCCTCATCGAGGGCGCGGAGATAGTCCTCGGGCGCATTCAAGTTGCGGAGAGTTCGGAGTTCGGGGTCGACTGCGCGGAGTTCCTCGGCCTCGACCACTCGGGTCCGCACGGCCTCCATCAGCAAGACTGGGCGGAGCCGGTCCTCACGCAGGAGCGCCTCGATCGCGGGCAAGACGGTCGTGCGGCGATAGAGTGCGGCCAGAGGATGGTGGTAGCCTTCGGCGAACGGGATCGCCAGGTCGTGGTCGCCGATCAGCGTGTGCAGCCGACCGATCCAGACGGGCTGGAGGAAGGGGACGTCGGTGGCTGAGGCGTAGGCTAGCTCGACCGGGTCGGGCAAGGCGGCTATCCCGGCAGCCAGCCCCTGGAGCGGTCCTCGGCCCAAAACCGAGTCGCGCACGATCCTCACCGAGTCGGACAGGGGGGGGCACTCCTGACCGGGCGCCGCCACGACCACGACCGGGCCGACCGCCTCCCGCACCAGTCGGACGACGCGTTGGAGCAGCCGCTCGGGGCCGAACGGCAGCCATGCCTTCGGCTGGCCCATCCTCCGGCTCTGACCCCCACATAAGACCACGGCGCCCAGCATTGCGGTGTTCACTTCCAGCATCCTGCGAGTCAAATTAAATAATCAAATTTAAGATATTATCATGTTTCTTTAGATCTGCATAGGCGTTGTCAGGAAATAACTTGAACATTCAGGCTGCCTTGGGTGTCTAGGGTCACGTCTTCGGGACCCCGGCGCTCGCCTGCGACAACGCCTCAGACGGGGTCTCGAAGACGAGACCCTAGACACAAGTATATATTTTAACATATATTATAATAAATTATTCAAGTTATTTGTTGACCGTTCCAGATAATCCGGCCAGCCTCCGCCGTGCCTCGGGCCGTTCGAGCAACGCGCGGCATGCGACGACGGCGGGTCGGTCCCTGCGGTCCTCGGGGATCGCCTGGTCGTACTGCTCGGCGCGGAGAGGGAGGAATCCCAGGCCAAAGGACGAGGCCAGGAGCGCGATCGCCACGCCCCATTCGGCCCGTCCTTGCGCGACCGCCGCGGCAACCGCGTTTTGCGATCGCGCCTCGACCGCGTGGCTGGGCGAATCGATCCTGTTCAGGCACCATGCTATAGCTGTTTCTTGATCGATCAACCCAGAACCTGGCTCTGCGCAGATCGAGTATCATAACGATGCTCGTTCAGGGAGAAGTGAATTCTGGACTACAAATGGACTTTGTACAAAGGGAAGCGGTGGGGTCTAATAAACTTAAACTTTTATCCTTGCAATTCCCATTTTGATCTGGGATGATGCCTTCGAGTTTGACGTCGACCCTCGTCAACTCATTCTTCGCCCTCATCGGGGGCGAACCAAAGGAGGACATCGTAGAACGATAACATCGAGAACTTCGATACCTTCACCGCCTAGCCTCGTGGCAGGGCTCTGGCCGCTCTCAGCCGGCAACAGCACTCGAAGGCCGCAACGCTGAACCGGGAAGCTCCTGGTTTATGCGTTGGGTGGATTACATCGTTTTACTCTCTCTCTATGACGCTTCACAGTCGCCCCCGATCCTTGGGCAGAAACGTTTCAAGAGCATTATTAGGAGGATGTTGAGACATGGTCCGAAAATTGCGGTCGATCTTTCTGATCGCCTGCGCGGCCTTCTCGCTCACTTCGAGCGGAACTTGCCTTGCAGGGTTTAATGTCTTCTCAGTGGGTGGGAATACCAATCCAGCCTCGATCCAGACTACTGTCGATGTGTTCCGTGCCGCACTTGGCGACCCCAACAACGGCAACACCCTGATGCCCCTCGGCAGTGGCCGTCGCGAAATCAACTGGGACGGTGGTGGGAATAACAACACTGCCACGCCCCCCGCGAACCCATTCACAGTTTTCCAAAACACCCGGGGCGCCACTTTTACCTTGGGTAGCTTGGGGAGCGGTGTAAACGGATTCACGCAAACCCCGCCCAGCCTGCTCAATAGCATCAACCCGACCTACGGCACAACCTTCAATACCTTCAGTCCACTGCGGATCTTCGCTCCCCTGGGGAGCAACATCACGGACGTGACCTTCTCCGCCCCCGGCAGTAACGGTACCATTCCTGCGACAGTCAGCGGCTTCGGCGCCGTCTTCACGAATGTTAACCTCCCCAACACCTCAAGGTTGGAGTTTTTTGACCAGAACGACAACCAGGTGTTTAGTGCGAATGTGTTGAAAGGGACTGTGCCCGCCGGCAGCCTCTCGTTCCTGGGTGTGACGACCACCCCAGAGGTAGAGTTCTCCCGGGTGCGAATCATCACCGGAACCACGGCCCTGGGCCCGAACGATAATCCCGCCGGGGGCGTGAATGTGGTGGCGCTGGATGACGTCCTCTATTCCGAGCCGAAGGTCGTTCCCGAGCCGTCGGCCCTCCTCATGGGCGGGACGGCCACGCTCGTCGGCCTGGGATGCGCCTGGCGGCGCAGGCGAGTCGTTGTCTGAGTCACGGAGCCGGCCCCGAGCGAAAATGACCGGGCCCGTTCGGTTCCACCCCTTGAGAGGGCCATCCAGCATCATAGAGCCAGACGGTGACCGAAGCTCCCGGCGCGTATCCTTCGAGGTCGGCCGGGATCACGACGAAACCGTCGGCGCGCGTGGTGCTTGATAGGATGGACGCACCGCTGATCGCCAATGGCTCCACCTGCCCCTGCTCGATCCGGACCCTCGCGTAATCGACGCGGCCGGTGACCGAGACGAGCTTCCGGGCCAGCGGCCGCACGACTGGACGATAGGGCCACTCGCGCGGCCGGCCGCCGAGGAGCCGGACGATTGGCCCGGCGAAGAAGTCGTAGGCACAGAGGCAACTGACGGGATTGCCCGGCAGCAGGACCACGGGGACTGAGCCCAGGAACCCCAGCCCCGCCGGGCTCGCCGGACGGAGCGCCACGCCGTGCGAGGCCAGCTCGCCGAGCTCGGCGACCAGCCCCGGCGCGTGGTCCTCCGGCCCGGTCGAGGAACCCCCCGAGATCAGGACGGCGTCGGCCGAGCCCAAGGCCCCGATGATCACCTCTCGGAGTCCGTCTCGGTCGTCGGGCAGGGGGCCCACGACCCGTGCCAGGCCGCCGTCGCGGGCGATCAGCGCCCCGAGCATCACCGAGTTCATGTCGGGGATCTGGAGCCCCCGCGCCGGCGTGCCGGGGGCGAGGAGCTCATCGCCGGTGATGATCATCACGACCTCGGGCCGGCGCACGACGGGGATCCCCCGAGCCCCCACGGCACTCAGGACGCCCAGGTCCTGGGGCCTGAGCACTCGTCCCGATCCGAGCACCACGGTCCCGGCCGCGATGTCCTCGCCGCAGCGTCCGACGTGCCGGCCGGGCGAGGTTGCCTCGACGACCCAGACGGTCTCGCCCTTGGCCTGGGTCGATTCGACCCTCACGACGGTGTCGGCACCTTGAGGGATTGCCGACCCGGTTGTGATCTGGACCGCCTCGCCCGGCCCGACCACCGCCTCGCACCTCCGCCCGGGCCGCACCTCGTCGATGCATCGGAAGGCGATCGGCGTAGAGGCAGAGGCCCCGAACGTCTCTGCGCCCCGGACGGCATAGCCGTCCATCGCCGCGCGGTCGAAGGCCGGCACCGGTGCAACGGCCTGGATCTCCGCCGCCAGCACGCGCCCGGCCGCCAAAGTGAGATCAATCGTCTCGGCAGGGAGCGACTTGATCCGGCGCGCAATCAGCGCGGTCACCTCATCGACACTCGATCGGGACCGGAAACCGCGCATCCGGGGGTCGCGGGGCAGTTCGATATCTGACGGACCACTCTCGGCCATCGGGCGATCCTCAGCAGGAGAATGGCGCGGGCGTAACACTCACGATCCTGCCCCATGACCTCACAACCGGCTCCGTTGTCGCGCCTCGACATAGGTCGCCTCCAGATCGAGCGGGACGGTCACCGAATTGCGGAGGGCCAGGGGCATGATCGGCAAGGCTTTGCCCACGGCCAGAGGGATCAGCCAGACTTCGATCTGATCGCCCTCCGGATCGCGCCGGACAGGTCGATAAGCGACCGCAGAGAGAGGTGATTCGGGTGCGAACCGGAATGTTGCCGGCAGTTCCATCAGTCGCACCAGTTGATCATGCAGGTTCGCTTGCCGACTGGTGACGACATCCACGATCACCAAGCCGATGCCCATCTGCAGGTAGCCGGCGCACTTGGCCGCGAACGCACATCGTGTCTCCGCTCGATCCTTGTTGCCGGGGCTGACCAGTTCGATGGCGGCGACCAGCGTCGCACCGGTCGCCGTGGCGAAGACCTGCACCTCGATCTCGTCGGGGAAGACGGCGGGCATGACCAGCGTCGCGTTGGGGGTGCGCCCAGGTCTGGACGGCCTCGCCACCCCGTTCTCATCTGTCGTGGATGCCGGCGCCCGGTGTTCGAGCGAGGCAACATCGACCTCGACCCGGCTTCCGATGTGGACCTGAGTCTCGGCAAAATACCCCAGCGGCAACACGCCCCGGTTAAGCGCCGCCATCATCTCGGTCGCCCACGAGGCATGAAACGATTCCCAGTGGCGAGACAGGGATAACGGCGAATGGAAGTGGTCCAGCAGCGGCATTCGTTCCTCCCCTCCACGTCGAGTTTATCACTGTTCGCACCCTGGAGGGAGGGGGGCGCCGCTCAGCGCCCCGACGCAACCGATTCGTGATGGGGGGTAGTCCTGCGTTGGCATTCACGCGAAATAGCGTCTCAGGTGAATGGCACATCATTAAGACGCAAGTTCCCCATCACAGACTCAAGTCCAGGCCGTTGCGCGTCAGGTTTCCACTGACCGTGACCCGGAGGAGATCCCCCTGAACCCTTCCCCCAGTTGACTTCCCTGGAGGACTCCCAGCTAGCCGCCCCGCTGCCGGGACACCCCGATGTTGTTCGGGCGCTCGGTGGTTGGTCCTGGAGGTCCGAACATGGCGAAGCGTCAAGGCGGTTTGGATCCGGTCCGGCACGAAGGTCGCCCTAGGGCATCCGATGCCCTCGACAAGGATGACACGCTATCCCCGCGATTGCTGACGCCCTTGCACCTGCCCGCCGGGAACTCAAGGAAGCCGCCGTCGCAGGCCGGCTTCCGGGTGGTCTCCATCTCCCGCGAGGGCCTCGTAGGCCTGGTCTGCCTGGCGCGCTCGCACCGCGAGGCCCTGGACCGCGTGCGCGCGTTCAAGTCCCTGATCGGTCGCGAGATCGTCGAATTGGGCGTCCAGCAGTAGGTCGGATCGGTCCTGGAGGGCCGCTGGGAGGGCATGCGCCGTGAGCGTCCCTCTCGGTCGGGGCATCCCTGATTCGGCGATCGCCTGGCGAGTCCGAGACCAGAGGGAAGCGAACTTGTCGTCCCAGGTGAAACCCCGGTTGACAAGGTCGCGGCCCGTCTCGCCGAGCTTCCGGGCGAGCGCGGGGTCGTCCAAGAGGTGGGTGATCGAGCCGCTCAGGCGGTCGAGATCACCGAAGGGTACGAGCACGCCGGTCTGGCCGTCGCGGACGACCTCAGGGACGCCCCCAGCGGCGGCGGCGACGACGGGCAGTCCGTTGGCCCAGGCTTCCAGGAAGACGATCCCGAACGAGTCGGTCCGCGAGGGCATGGCGAAGACATCGAGGGCGGCGAAGAAGTCGGCGCGGCCCTCCAGGGGCATCGGCCCGAAGCGCGTCAGCCAGGGGGGCGTACCTTGCGGCAGCCTGGCCAGGAACGCTTCGAAGCAGGGGGAACTGGGCCCGGCCAGGATCAGGTGAATCGGGTCGTGCGCCGGGCGCGACGCGTTGAGCTGGTCGATGGCCAGGACAAGGTCGGTGCTCCCCTTGTTCGGGTCGAGCGTGGCCAGATGTCCGACCACCGCGCGGCCGACCGGGACACCCAGCCGCTCGCGGAACCGCTGGCCGTCGCCGCCGGTGACTTCCGCGTGCTCGACCGCCATGCCGAGTTTCAAGATCCGGACGCGAGGGATGCCCCAACCCTGCACCGCCTCGGCCTCCAGCTCAGTCTGCACGACCACGACGTCGGCCTGCGTCAGCAACCGGATCTGGTGGGGACGAGTGTAGTGCTTGTGGACCGGGTCGCCGAGTGTGGCAAGGTGCAGGAACGGCGTCAACACCAGGGGCGCCCTCGCCGCCCGCGCTGTCCGCAAGGCCGCGTAGGAGAAGACCGTGTAGGGAAACCCGACCGCGAAGACCGCATCATAGGGGCCGCGGACCCGCTCGATGCCGGGGAGGATCGGCATGTACGACGCCGACCGGCACCGCGTCGGCCAGTGCGGAGCGTAGCTCAGAAGCCGCCCGACGTAACGCTGCAACGGCCGGTGATGGACCGCGAACCGACGGACCCGCGCCCCGTCTTCCCGCGACTCGCTCGGCGCGTCCACCCGGAGCCGACGCCGGTCGGTGAAGTACCAGAGATCCTGCGCGTCGCTCGTCACGACATCCACATCGTGCCCCGCCGCCACGAACCGCCGGACCATCGCCCGGCCGTAATTCTCGGCCCCCCCGACACACGGATGATAGCGATGCGTGAACCAGGCGATCCGCATCGAGCATCCCCTCCCTGGGACAAGAAAACCGAACTTTTCAAGGGTCATACGGAGTGCGCGGAAACGTGGGTTTACGGCGATCTTACTATCTTGGAACCCTCTGTGCTTCCCGCCTTCCCGAAGCTGAGTGTCCCCGATCGGACAACTGCCCGGCGAGAGCGGTGGGTGGGGTACGGCGGTCGTAGATCTTGACTTGCAACTGCCCCCTGGCGGGATGGCGGGGGAAGGTCGCCACGGGTTGCCGGCCGCCGATCAAGTCATTGACAAGATGGCTGTAGTGCCAGTGCCCCCGGATGTGCGCCTTGCGCGCCACGACCCAGCGGGTGGTCGGGTCAATCGCGGCCCAGTTCACCTCGGAGAATCGGAAGCCGGGGTTCCGGCTGAAGTAGAGCGTCCAGTCGGTCAGGTCGAGCACCTTGCCGTGGTCGTGAGCCTTCACCTCGGCAATCCAGGCGCCAGCGTCGTGGTAAACGTCAAAGCTCCCCTTGAGCGGGGTCAGGTGCCGGGTGTGCGGCAGGGCGACGAGCAGGGCCAGAACCACGGCCCAGACCGCCGGGCCGGGCCGGAAGCGCTTGCGCCCAGGCCGATCCAGCGGCCTTCGATGACGATCGAGCGCATCATCCAGGCCAGGCCGTTGGCCGCACACAGGGTCAGGAGCATCCCGGGCACCATCGCGTGGCGGATCGTCAGGTAGCCGCCGGTGGCGTGGAGCCGGACCAGCGCCACCGCCGAGAGGCCCAGTAGGATCCCCGCGAAGAGCCAGATCCGCGCCCGAGGCGACCACGGCCGCGCCACCGCCAGGCCCAGGAAGACTAACGGCAGCAACGGACTCGTCACTGACGCCCGCATCACCTTGAACATCCGCTGGGTGGCGATACGATAGGTCTGGAAAGTCGTCTGGTCGGGTGGCAGTGGCTTCTCCCGCTCCAGCGCGGTGGACGGGGCCTTGGGCGCGGACCCGATCAGCCGGGCGATCGACGGCTTCGTCCCGATCCCCCCCTTGGCAGCCATGTACGGGCCGACGAGGAGCAACGGCCCGAGGACCAGGAACGCGACCGCTGCCCACCACCTCGGCCAATAGATCCGCGTCGCCCAGTGGAGCGGCAGGACGAGCAACGTGGCCACCAGAGCGAGGGGCAGGAGCATCCCCTCGGGACGCGCCAAGTACGCCAGCGCCGCGAACCCGATCGTGAGCGGGAGCCAGGAGAACCGCCCCTCGCGGAGGAAGCGGATGGCCGCCCAGAGCCCCCACGTCCAGCACAGCAGGAACGTGCTCTCGCTCAGGACGTTGACGATCACGAATCCGAACATCGGGTTGGCTGCGAACAGGAGGACGCCAAGCCAGGCGGTCGGCGGCCCGAAGACATCCAACGCGACCAGGTAGAGCGGCAGAACAAGCAGGACCCCGGCCAGGATCGAGGCTGCCTGTGCGGACCGCTGCCAGGCGATTGGCCCCTCGCCGCTGATGACCTCGTGGACCGCCGCGATCGCAATCGAGTGGAGGGGATGATCGACGGCCTTCAGCAGCCCGTCGGACCAGTTCCCCCGGTCAATCCGCTCGGCCTGATGGATGTAGCGCAGGCCGTCAGCGAAGGTGACTTCGGAGTGGTAGCTCAGCCACCCGAGCAAGCCCAGGACGCCAGCCATCAAGAGGCCCATGCGCAGTCCGTGCTGAATCAGCGTCACTCCGGTCCGTCCTTTCGCGGTACGAGAGGCCTCGCGGCGCGGGCCCTCCGGTGCTTCCCTGCTCGAACGGCCGAGGAAGTGTCGCGACGACCACACTCAGGGGCGTCGGCCAACCTGAGCACGTCACGTCCCTTCGGCTCTCGTCCTGCGCGGAAGGCCCGCGCCACCTCGCCGATCGTGCGCCATGCGCGAACGTCCTCGGCCCGTCCCCTCAACCTGGCCCAGGCCCCCCGGACGGTCGCCTCGGTCGAGACGAGCCAGGAGAGCCCCAGGCATTCCCACCCCGGCAGGTGTTTGCGGAAGTAGAGGAGCTTGCTGTGCCGGGTGATGACCCGCATCTTGGGGGAAATCGTCCGATTTTGCAAGGGACGAAGGTGCACAACCGCCACACTGGGATCGTACTCGACGCGCCAGCCCAGGCCGTGCGCCGAACGACAGAGGGCGACCTCCTCGTGGTAGAGGAAGAAATCCTCGTCCATGCCGCCCAGCACGTCGAGCAGCCGGACGTTGACGAGCATGCAGGCCCCCGTGACCCAGCCGACCGATCCCGGTCGAATCCGCCAACCGGCCTGGTATTTCCGACGTGAGCGCGGTATCAACTGCTCGCGCAAGGTCCGAGCGAGGCTGGGGAAGGTCCCGACCGATGGCTGAGGTGAGCCGTCGGGATTGCGGAGGCCGAATCCAATGACCCCCGGGGCCGCGCTCGGGTCCACCTCGAACCGCTCGACACATGCGACGACCTGTCTGAGCGCCCCATCCGGGACCACGACATCGGGATTGAGTACCAGCAGCCAGGGGCTCCGAGAGGCGCGCCATCCGGCGTTGACGCCGACGGCGAACCCGCCGTTGTCGCACCGAGCAACCAGCCGGACTCCAGGCCTGGGACGTGCAAGCTCCCTCGGGATTGGTCCTTGCGACGCGTTATCGACGACCACGACCTCACAGATGCCCGTCGCGACCTCAGCCGTCGCGGCCAGCCCCACGACCAACCGGAGGACATCGGACCAGCCATTGTAATTGACGACGATGACCGTCAGCAGCGGGCCATGGCCGACCGATGACCGCGATTTGGGGGCCTGGGGTAAATGCACGCGTTCGACCTTACCAGGCTAGGAAATCGGCGATTGGGCAACCACGTTTCCCGAAATCACTGGAATAGTGCGTCGGTTCAGCCGATGGTAGAGCTTGAGGGAAATCCGAGGAGGGCTGCCAAGGATGGCCAGGCCACTCGTTGAGTCCGTCGGGGTCGAACCGGGCGTGGGCCCGGACTCACGCGGTCCCCGAGCCCGACACCGATGGATCGGTGCAAACCCATGTACAATCCTCTCGAATTGACCGGACGGGTGCGTCGGCTCAGCCGTCCGGCCGAGGGTCGCGTGCTGCTCGTGGGGGGCTGGCGTGACCGTCGGCGACTCTCTCGGTGCCTGCGACAGGGGCCCTGGGCGGGCATGCCCGTCGTCGGGTTCATCGACGCGGGCCATCCCCGGTATTCGGGCGCTCTGGGCTGGGGCCGCCAACTGGCGGTCCACCCCCAGACCGACCCGGTCCCTGTCCTCGGAGGCATCGACCAACTCGACGAGTTGGTGGACCGGGCGCGAGCCACCCACATCGTGGTCGCCGTCTCAGGGCGGCCCGCCAAGCGGCTCCGCCCCCAACTCGCCCAGCTCAGCCATCCCGAAGTCGCCGTCCACTGGATCATCGACGAGCCAGGCGGTCCCGCCGCCCCCGCCCGCGACGCCGAGGCAACCTGGACGACAGCCTGGGCCGACTGGGCCCTCCGCGGCGAGCGGTTGGGCAAGCGCCTCTTCGACCTCATCGGCTCGACGATCGGCCTGATCGTCCTCTCACCCCTCTTCGCCCTCGTGGCCTTGTTAATCCTCTTCACCTCCAGCCGGCCCATCTTCTACAGGCAGGTGCGAGTGGGGCAGGGGGGTCGGACTTTCGAGATGCTCAAGTTCCGGAGCATGAGGCGCGACGCCGAGGGGGAGACCGGCCCCATCTGGGCTTCGGACCACGACTCCCGCTGCACCCGAATCGGCGCCTGGCTCCGGCACACCAATTTCGACGAATTGCCCCAACTGGTCAACGTGTTCCGGGGCGAGATGAGCCTCGTCGGCCCTCGGCCCGAGCGCCCGATCTTCGTCGAGCGGTTCCGCGAGGCCCTCCCCGACTACGACCTGCGGCATACCGTGCGGGGCGGCATGACCGGCTGGTGCAGGTCCACGGCTGGCGCGGCCGGACGTCGCTCCGCAAGCGGATCCAGTACGACCTCGACTACATTCAGCGCTGGTCGTTCTGGTTCGACCTTCCGAATCTTGGTGATGACCGTCCAGCATGTGGTCTGGGGCAAGACCTCCTGGGGCAGCTCCAAGCGGAGGACCGATCCTTGAAACAGCCGGTCTGCTCGGTCGTCATCCCCACCTTCAATGGCCTCCGCCTGCTGGAGACCTGCCTCGCGAGCATCGCTCGTTTCCGACCCGCCGACCCGCCCATCGAGGTGATCGTCGCTGACGACGCCTCGACCGATGGGACCGCCGACTGGCTGGCGCGGAAGCATCCTGACACCCACCTGGTCCGGCTCGACCGAAACTCCGGCTTCTGCGCGGCGGCCAACGCGGGGATTGCCGCGGCCCGGGGTGAGTTCCTGCAGTTACTGAACAACGACACCGAGGTCACCCCCGGCTGGATCGCGGCCGGGCTGGCACCGTTCGCCGACCCGACCGTCGGCTCGGTCGCGCCGCTCGTCCTCGTCCGGTCCGACCCTTCCCGCGTCGATTCGGCCGGCGATTGCTATCACGTGTTCGGCTGGCCGAGCAAGCGAGGCCACGGCCAGCCCTCCGCCCGATGGATCGCGCACCCGATCGACCGCGTCTTCGGCGCCAGCGGCTCGAGCGCCTTTTACCGCACCGAGGCCCTCCGCCGGGTCGGGAGCTTCGACCCTTCCTTCGGCTCGTACTATGAGGACGTCGACCTGGCGTTCCGGCTCCGCTGGTCGGGCTACGACTGCATCTTCACCCCGCGATGCCGGATCCTCCATGAGGTCTCGGCCAGTTACGACCATGCACGGCCCGCGCTCCAGCGGTGGATGTCCCGCAACGCCGAGGTTCTCTTCTGGACCGACCTGCCGACCTCCTGGCTGGTGGCCGCGCTCATCCCGCACGTCGCGTTCACGATTGTCCAGGCCGTCTGGCGACTCGCCCGAGGGCGGGCGCGACCCTTCGTCCTTGGCAAGATTGATGCTTTGCGGGAATGGCCGAGGCTCCGCACGCGACGCGACGTGCACGTCCATCTGTGCGCTCGCCGATCGCGCCGCCGCACTTCCCGATCCAGCTCGGCCTCCTGGAAGACGTCCGCAATCATCTCCGCCGCCCTCGGGAAGCCTCCATGCGATGAGATGATCCGTTTACCAGGATGTGCTTGCGCGAATTCGGGGAGTTCCGACCTCCGCCCACTTGACTCCACGTTCGTTGGCAAGGTGCCCTCGACCCCTCACCAGACGTGTCGCCTCCCCGACGCGAGGAACGCGGCGACCGATCCCCACAAAAGCTTGATCCAACAATTCACCATCTGCAATCATGCGGTTCACAGTGTTTCAAACAAAGCGGACGTCCAGACAACAACCGCCGTGACCTGCCCGGGTGAACCCCTGGGACGGAACACAGCGGTCGGGAGGACGAAAGGATCTTGTCTCAGGCTCAGGCCATGGCACGCTGACGACGGCTGCACCACCAATAGCCCAGGCCCGTAAGCACGGCGGTTGCGCCCATCCCCAATGAAGAGGGCTCAGGGACAAACGTCGCCACGGAGATCCGGGCGATGAGCACACCGCTCGTGTTGATTTCTTGCATTGGTTGAAAAACCTCCTTCTGGATCTGTACAACAGAGTCAAGGAGGATGTCCCCGAGGGGAGTCGTTTCCGGGGCCGACGCGAATTTTACATCGATAATTGATGAGCCAATCGTAGGCGCGGTGAGGAGCCGGCCCCGGTACACAAGCGTCACCGGCAAATTAATGTCGTTGCTCGCGCTCTGGTTATTATTGAAAATGACACCGGCATCGAAGTTGAAGTGGATGAAATCATCGTGGCTGTCCGGCAGGGGCGTCACGGGTAGGTCGTTGATCGTTGCGCTGATCATCTCGGTGCGCGCATCAATGTTGACGAAAAGCGCCGCCCTCGATTGCCCGGCTGCCCCGCCGAGCATCAACCCTAGCATTGCTGCTGTCACGCAGATCCGCCTTTGCTTGTTCATGCGGGGATTCCCTTTGTGATAGACACGCAACATCGCTCATCCTGGTCCATCATGACCTCACGATCCTTCGAGCAGCGTCATTATTCAAATTGCAAACAAAATATCCAGGTAAAAAAATTCTCTCCGAAGCTTTTTCCCTTAATTTATCCAGCCGCTTCAGCGTTTCCACATGAATTGGTTTCGCCAATAATACGATCGGGCGTAACTCTTTGCCTCGCGGAACGACACCTTATTAATTTAAATAAATTAACGTATAGTTGATTTTAATAAACTAAAATAAAATTAATGTCCACCGGCTCGCTTTGCATGGATCGTCGATCTCAAGCGGCACGGCGATTGCTTTCTCGACCCGCGAACAATCCTGGCATGAATTCCCCCGGTATCCCGTGGTGACCTGATGTCCCTGATTGACCTCCTCCTGGGCCGACGCCTGGCCACCCAGGTGCAGTCGGAGCAAAAGGTCGGTGTGGTGGCCGGAGTGCCCGCGCTCGGCCTGGATGGCCTGGCCTCCTCCGCCAACGGCCCGGAAGCGCTCCTGACGATCCTGATCCCGAGGGGCGCGGCCGGGTCATGAGGGGGCTCCCGCGACAGCGGCTCAGGGCAAGGGGAGATCCCGGAACTCGAATGGGACCTCGATCTTCCTCCAGGTGAAGCCATAATAGCGAACCCCGACCGGAGGGCCGGCACCCTCGGCCGGCGTGATCTGGAGCGTCCTCCGCATCCCGTCGCCAAGGCGGGCTGGCCCGAGCGCGAACGCCTGGCAGACCCGGCCCCACGCATCGACGAACTCGAGCTGGGGCTGCGGTGGCGGCGGCGGCCGGAGGCCGGCGTGCAGGTCGGACGGGAGGGGACTGCCGAACATCGTCCTGGCGACCTCGGGGAGCGTCAGAGTGAGGTCGACGGCCACCCCCGGCTGGTTCGGGACGGTCTTCACCTGGTGGATCGTCAGCGCGGCCTCCTCGGAATGGAACATCTTGCCCAGGGCCTCGCCCAGGGGAACGACCAGCGGGTCGGGCCGACGGCCCGAGACCACGGCGGGGAGCATCCCCCGGAGCCGCATGATCGTCTTGCCCGGCCGCTCGGGATACGTCATCGGGATGTCGAGCAGGTCGGGGCGGCTACCGAACTCGAGGACCGGACCCGACTCACGCAGGAGCTTCGGGTTGCGCTCGGGCACAAGGGACTGCCCTTGATCGTCGATGGCTTCGCTCAGCACGGGCTTTCCGTCCCACGCCAGGGTCAGCCGGGGCTCGACCATGACTTGCACCCTGGCAAGGAACCGCTCCGACTCCGACGTGCTGCCCGAAGGTGCCGGCGCGTCCCGGAAGAACACCCGGTCTCGTTGATGGTGGAGGGTGGTCAAGACGATCCGGAACGCCCCGAAGTCGGAGACGGGGCCGATCCCGCGACCGTCTTGGGGCACGAGGAGCAGTTCCGTGCCGGTCGTCCGCCGCCGCTGGGGGCCTCCCATGCCGTTGGGCATCACCTGACGGCGGAACTGCCAGGTTTCCGAGGGGGGGACGACACGGAGCCCCCCGGCCTGGCAAAGCCGGTCGAGGGCCGTCCAGAACGGGACCGAATCAGGAGCCTCCAGAGTGATCGGCCGAGGTGGCAGCTTCGGGGCACCGTCGGAAACCAGCATCAGCACCATCCCGCAGCGCTTGCCGATCGTCTCGACGACCTCGGCGACAGGGCGATCGCGGAAGTCGAGCGGCACCAGCGTGGCGGAGATGAGCTGCCGCCCCTCGATCGCGTCGAGCAAGGCCGCCGCCCGCGCCCGGACCTTCAGGTCGCGGGAATCTCTCGCCCCCCGGAGTGCCGGCAGGGCGGCTCGCCCCATCCGCTCCAGCGCGCCGGCCGCGGCCTCACGCTCGGCGGAGCGGACCGAGCCGAGACGTACAACCAACTCCGTCACGTCCGGCGGCGGCTCGCCCAGGCCAATCAGCGTCAGCAAGGCCAGGCATGCGACCGTCATCGCGCGACCCCTCTTGTCAGAAGTCCGCCTTTTTTCGAATCAGTTCTTTTCGAGGTTTCTCCGCGAACCTCCTCAGGTTACACGATCCTCGACCCAATCACCACGTCCTGAGGAATGACCGAAGAGAGGCTTTCCAAACCCGACGGATCGTCTGGACCGTGCCGTCCGCATGAGTCCAGTCATCCGGATCATCGGGGCGAGGGCCGGTCGGCTCTCGCGACCTCGATGCGATCGAGCGTGGCGCGGACCACGTCGGTGGCGATCGAGTGGCTGATGCCGTGATCGCGGACCCAGCGCAGGTGCTCGAGGGCGCCGGAGTGGTCGCCCGACTGGAGCAGGTCGAGGCCGAGGAAGGCGTGGGCCTCGGTCGCTTCGCGGTCTCCGCGAGCGGCGTCGAGCAGGACCTGCGCGGGGATCTCGCGATTGAGGTAGCGGAGGACCGGCATCGGCCAGAGCAGGGGGGGAGTGTGGGCGATCGCCTCGTCGAGGAAGGCGCGCGCTTCCTCCGGGTGTCCGGCACCGTGCGCGCCGAGGGCGCCGAGGATGGCCATGTAGGGGGCGAGCGCGTCGCGGCTGCGCTTCAGGTCGAGATAGGCGCGGGCGTCGGCCTCGGCGTGGTTGCCGCCGGCACAGAGGAGCGACCAGCCGCGCGAGACGAAAGCTTCAGCGTTCGCCGGGTCGATCTGGAGAGCCCGGGTGAAGTCGGCGATGGCGCCGCTCCAGTCGCCCTTCGACCGCCGCGTGTGGCCGCGCGTGCAGTAGACGCTCGCGGCCGACGGAGAGAGTTGCAGCGCCATGTCTTCGGCCCGGATCGGTTCGTCGCGCGGGTCGAGTCCCTGCAAGGAGCGGCCCTGGCGGACGTATGCCGCCACGATCCGCGCGTCGAGCCGCAATGCTTCGTCGAAGTCGCGGATCGCCTCGTCGATCTGCCCGAGCCGGGCATACGCGCCGCCCCGGTTGAGGTGCACGATCGCGTTGCGCGGGGCGAGCTGGATCGCCTCGTTGAGATCGGCGATCGCCCGCTCGATCCGGCCGAGCGCCGCTGCAGGCGAGCCCACGGTTGGAGTACGCCCCCGCGTTCCGGGGGTCGAGACGGATCGCCTCGTTCAGGTCGGCGACCGCCCGCTCGTACTGGCCGAGACCGTTGTAGGCGGCTCCCCGGTTCTGGTAGGCCGTCGCCCGGCTGGGGTCGAGACGGATGGACTCGTCCAGGTCGGCGAGCGCCCGCTCGTATTGGCCGAGGCGGACGAGGATACCGCCCCGGTCCTTGAAGGCCGCAGCGTCGTCGGGGACGAGTCGGATGACCGCGTCGAAGTCGGCGAGTGCCTGCTCGTTCTGGCCGCGTTGAGCCAGCATCGCGCCGCGAAGGCTGAGCGCCCGGGCGAAGCTCGGGTCGAGCCGGATGGCTTCGTCGAGCTGGGCGAGCGACTGTTCGTCCTGACCGAGCCGGGCGAGGGCCTCGCTCCGCCCGGTGAGAGCTCTCGAATGTGTCGGGTCGCGGCGAAGGGCCTCGTCGTAACTCGCGATCGCCTCCTGCAACCGCGCGAGCGCGAGGAGGGAGTCGCCCCGGCCGGTGAACCCGCTCGGGCCGTCTGGGTCGGTCCGGATCGCGCGGTCGTACGCGTCGAGCGCCTCCGCCTCGTCGCCCCTGCGATGGTGGGCCTGGCCGAGGCCGCAATAGACAGCAGCGAGACCCTTCGTATCCCGGTTGAACCGTATGGCGTGGAGGCGGATTGCTCGGTTGAAGGCGTCGAGGGCTTCGACGGTCCGGCCGAGCATTAGCAGCGCGATGCCCTGGTCGGTGAGCGGGGCGGGGGCGAGTGGGTTGAGCCGGACCGCCGCGTCGAAGTCGGCGAGCGCCGACTCGGGCCGATTGAGCTGGAGCAGAATGTTCCCGCGCAAGGTCCGGGCGTCGACGTCGCGCGGCCTGCGGCTCAGGTGCGCGTTGAGCGCCGCGAGGGCCTCACCATCGCTTCCGGACTGCACAAGTCGCCTCGCCTCGAGGCGCAAGTCGGCCGGGCGGTCCGCCCGCACCGGGCCCGCCGCCAGGCTGAAGATGACCGCCAGGCCCACACGAAGACACGTCCCTGCGATCCGCATGAGATGATCCGACCAGAGGCCCTTCTACGTCTCATCCTGAGAGGCCCTCCTACTAGACTTTCGGACTTTTTTTCGAGGCACGGTGTGCTGAATGTTGCGGCAGACAACTCTGGCATTTCTTTTCGAACGATCTGGTGCGCCACCACAATCAAATCATTGTTAGTGAACAAACTCCTGTGCGCCGAAATTTCGGCGCCGCGCCCTTGGGCAAATTCCGCCGAAGCTTCAGCAAAGGCACTTTCGATGACGTCAGTCTTCGACGTCTGTAAAAGTCCGAAAGTCTAGTCCTAATGTCTCTCAATGTCGTCCCGCCGGACGCCCGCCATCGGTCGATTGGCCGCGCACGGGACGCCGGATTACGGGTCGTGCGAAGCATGCCGGCAACTCGGGCGGGAGGTTCGGTGCATCTCGATACGTTCGAAATCGCTCCCAGGGCAGGCCTGGGCGACGTAGAGGGAAAATGAGTCCTTCCTACCCCGATTACGGCGACACGGCTGTCCCTTTCAGACCTGACAACACCGGGCAAAGATGGCCTGGAAGACTGCCAGAATCATTCCGATATTATCGATGTAGTATCGCCTTCGATCGATGGCGACGACTTCGGCTTGTAACTCGAGGAACTGCCAATCTTCGCCGGTCGTCACACAACCGAAGAGCGGTTGCCCCACCTTGCCCGTTCGTTCATTGAACAACCGAGCACCCACCATCTGGGCCACGCACTGACCTAAACCGGCTTCAATATCGTTCTTCTTCGCTACGACAATGGTCACGATCGGCGCGCGAAGGACAGGAACCGGCGGTGTTCGAGCGAGAATGAAGTCGCATTCCCCGACCAAACCCCGTTCCGGTTGGATGTCCAGCCGCTGGCCCGAATAGATTGGCCTGCGCCCCATTTCTTGGTCCAGCCATAATGCGAATCTATCTGTGCGTTTGTTCAGAAGGCTTTCCGTCAAGCGGGTCCTCTTCGATAGGCACGTACCTCGCGCCAGTGGCCGCGCACTCGGCCGGTGTCCGATCTCCCAACGAACTGTGCGGGCGTTCCGTATTATACTCCTCCTTCCAAACCGCGCCCAACGCCTGGGCCTGGGGCTCGTTCTCGAACTCCTCCCGGTCCAGGAACGCCTCGCGGCGCTTGCTGTGGAACGACTCCGCGGAGCCGTTCTGCCACGGGCTGGCCGGCGCCACGTCCAGCGCTGCGGAGCCCGCCCCTTCCAGCCAACTCCGCACCACCTCCGCGGCGAACTCCGGGCCGTTGTCGCTGCGGACTCGGTGCGGCGGGCCGCCACGCTCCGCCGCCACGCCGGCCAGGATGGCACGGCTCTCTTCGGCCGTCATGCCCCGGCGCGCCTCCAACGCCAGGCATTCACGTGTATACTCGTCGACCAGACTCAGCCACTTCAGGCTCCGGCCCTCGCTGGTACGGTCGAAGATGAAGTCCCATGTCCCTACATCATCCTTGCCGCGCGACGGCCGGAGGTGGCAGGCGTTGACGTCCTGCCCGTGCGGCCGCCGGGGCTTGGGCACGGCACGAGGTCCGGCCAGTCTCAGCCCCGACAGGCGCCAGATCCGCCGCACCGCCTTCTTGTGCACCGACCACCCCTCGCGGACCAACAGCGCCCAGATCCGCCGGTAGCCGAACCGCGGGTGCGTGCCGGCCCGTTCCTCGACACGCCGGGCCAACGCCGCGTGCGCGTCCCGCGCGACGGGCGTGTCCCGGAGGCCGGAACGGGGCAGCCCCAGCGCCCGGGACGCGTGCCGTTGCGACACGTTGAAGTGTTCACGTATCCCTGCGGCGATCGATCGGCGTCGGGCGGCGGTCATGGCTTTTTTTTCAACGCCTCCTGGAGCATGCGGCGGTCGAGCGCCAGCTGCGGCGACCAGGTGCTTGAGGCGGCCGACTTCGGCTTCGAGTTCAGACATGCGGAGTTGTTCGTTCGATACGGGGTCCTCCGGGAGGGCCTGCCAGCGGTAGGAGGTGGTCGGGTTGATCCCGGCCTTGCGGCACGCCTGGTTGACGTTCAGCCCGGCGTCGAGGTCGGCCCAGATGTCGCGGAGGGTCGAGGCGATCCGGTCAGGGCTGGTTCGCTTTCGCATGCAATCGCTCCCTGGTCTCTGCCAGTTGTACGATTTGCATTATGACTGGACCAGTTTTTGGGGAGCAGGCCAGTCGGGATGGACCAGGGTGGCCCCTAGCAGTTGATGGGAAGAGGTGACGCCGCCGTTGCGATGGTGCTTCACCAGGCACGAGGAGCAAGGGATCTTGGGGGATGAGAAATCCGTCGTGCCGTCCAGCGACAGGAGGGAGTGGTCGTCCAGAGAGCTAAAGCGTTCCAGCACCTTGCCGCGTTGCAGGGGACGGAAGAGGTCGCGGAACCCGGGTCGCATGTCTGCGGGATCGAGGGGATCCAGGATGGCCCGCATCTGGGAGTCGGAGGGGACGCGGTTGATCCCAGAGATGGTGCGGAAGTTGTCGTTGGGGTCGCGGCGGCGGTGGTCAAAGGCCAGCAGGGACGGGTCTTTGAGAGAGAACCTCGCGAAGGCCGACATCAGGGTGTCGCCCAGGGGGATCTCGACCTCACCGGAGCGCAGGTCAGGGAGGGAGTCGAAACGGGAGCGGAGCAGTCGGAAGAGGGCATCAGCCGACAGGTTCTTCCGTGCATGACCAAGAAGGAGAGCCATGACGAGCCACTCCATTGGCACCAGTGGCAAGATGGAGAGTTCAGGAAAGCATTATGCGCGATGGATGTGCGAAAGGGGAGACCAAGAACCGCGTCTTTTCAGAGGAAAAACACCAGACCGGGAATTGCTGTGAGGAAATCGATCTCCTTGGCTGCCTCGCGGAGATACTCCAGCAACTCCGGGCCGGGAATGCCGGGCAACTCGGCGGCCCGAGCCTCGCGGAGGTGGTCGCCCAAAGTGCGATCGGCCAACTCCATCGCGATGATCAGGAGAGAGCCGACCTCCCAGGCGCCGACGGTGCTGAGCAGGTTGGGGTGGCGGATGCCCTTGAGGACTTCCAGCGACCGCAGTTCCGCCGCGCCGACCGGGCCGGCCAGTCGGACGAACTTCAGCGCGAGCGGAAATCCGCCGGGCCCCTCGGCCTTCCAGACCTCGCCGAAGCCGCCCCGGCCCAGCAGGGCCACGAGCCGATAGCCGGGCACCGGCTCGGCACCGGGATGGATGGGGACCTCCGCAACTTCTCCCGATCCGTTGGGGACGTTGATGACCGGGATGGTCGGGGGCGCGGATCTTTGCAAGGCCTGTTCGGCGGCAAGGAGGGCGGCCAACTCGTCCCGGAAGGGCGCCAGCAGGTCAGGGGCGTCGCGGCAGACCTCCTCGGGCGTCGGGGACTCGCCCTGCATTCCGAAGTTCTTCCCAGCGATGCAACAGGTCATCGAGCCTGGTCTCGGTGGACATGGACCTCGCCTTCGCGCCTCACTCGGGCGGTTGTTCGCCGCGGATGCCACCCCGATCAGCCGCCGAGCCGATCGCCAGTGGCGCTGGAGCGTCCGTTGCGAGATGCCGAGCAGTGCCGCGGCCTCGGCCTGGGGCAGTTCATGATACCACAGCAGGTCGAACGCCTCGCGCTCGGGGTCCGGCAGCCGCGCGATGACCTGATGCAGTTCGGTCCAATCGGCCAGCCGCTGCGGCTCATGCGTCGTGTCGGCCGGGTCAGCGGCGTCCCGCAGGTGGTCGGAGCCAGCGATCGTCGGAAGGTCAGTGGCGTGATGCGCCGTCCCCCTCGGGGCCGTAGTGGCGCCGGGCCAGGTCGATCAGCGTGCGGCGGATCTGCAGGGCGGCCAGGCGGAAGAAGTCGCGCTCGCTCTCCGGCCGCGCCCGCTCCAGGGCCCGGTACAGCCGCAGCATCGCGTCCTGCCGGATGTCATCGGTCTCCTCCCAGCGGCGCACCCGCCGGTCGCCCCGTAGCATCTTCCGCGCCAAGTGCCCGAGGCGCTGACTAACGTGCTCCAGCAAATCCCGACGGGCCGAGTCATCGCCGGTGCGCAGGCGATCCAGGCAGCCTCGGATCTGGGCGGTTCGGTCGGGAGGGTCGGCCATCGCGGATTCTTCCCCTCGATGTCCGGCAGCGCTGGTTCAGGATGATCGGCAGCCGCGCGATACCCCAGCGCATCCCCTCCCGCGGACACGATTCAAGCCAGCCGATGCGGTGAGCATCACGTTAGTTGGTGAGACAGGCGTTCAGTTGGGCGAGTAATCCCGATTCCAAAAGGCGTCCCATTGGCCCTTCTCGCTGCGGTAGAGTGCGCGGAGGTGGCAGACGGCGTGGGCGGCGTCCTCGCCCCAGCGCATCCCGGCCAACTTCAGGCGTTGGCCGACGACCGTCTTGCAGGCGCTCTCGCTCGCGCCGCTGCCGAGGCACCAGCCGTGAGCCAGGTATTCGGGGTACTCCATCCGGTGTGCGTGCCGGTCGAGGTAACCGGTCAGCTCGTCGACCGCCTCGTGCAGGCCGGGCCGGGGAGGCCAATCCCACTGGCGGAGGACGGCACCCAGCAACGCGCCCCCTTCCTCCTTGAGCCACTGCCGCCACTGCCGTGCTTGGGCCTCCGCCGCGCCCTCGTCGCCGGGGTGCAACAGTCGCGCAAGGCCGGTGAGTTTTTCCGCGGGGTGAAAGAAATCGAGGATAATCACTTCCACACGTGGGAAGTTTTCCCGGAGCCGGGCTTCCAGGCCGTTGCCGCCGTCAGACAGCCCGATCCAGCGGTCGGCCCGGTCCATGCCGACGTGCGCGGCGGGCGTGCGGATCAGCGGAGTGAACTCTTCCAGGGGGTACAGCCCCGAGAGGGAACGCGCCTGCATCGGCCCGGGTTTCTCGCCGGGAGCGAGGAACTCCGGTGTCGGGTTGCCGACCATCCCGACGTAGGCCATGCGGCCCTCGGCGGGGCCGCCCCCTTCGCCTGGTTGTCGGACGCCGGTGGCGTCGAGTTCGACGTAGGCCCATTTTTTCCCGTCATAATCCTTGTGCCAGGGCCAGTCGGTCTTGGGGCCGAAGGTCGCGCCGGCTTCGACGGCGTCGGCCAGGCGCTGACCGGCGTCCTCGGTGGTCCGCTCGACAGTCGACTCCGAGACCCGTGCGCCGACATTTCTTCGAGGAGTTCGGCCCCTTTCTCGAAGCTGTCGGCGACGGTCCCGGCCAAGGTGGCGACTCGCTCCAAGCCCGGGGTCAGGTCGCGGGTCGTCAGGCCGGCGTCGCGGTCGAAGGGGAACAGGCCCTTGCCGCAGATCCGGCAAAGGTAGTAGGCGCGGCGGTCGCGGATGGCCCCCACGAGACTGAACGAGGTGTGCCAGCGGTGCGAGTGGAACTCGGCGGCCCGGCCGCAGTGCGGGCAGGTTACTCCGGCGCCTTCGTAGCCGTTTTTTTTCGCGCCAGATGTTCCTCGACCGCCTTGGCGGCGATCCTGTGGGCGAGGGCGCGGATCTTGAACTCGTTCTGTCCGAAGAGGTGGGCGTCGTCGGTGGAGGCGAGGTTCGCGGCCAGTTCGCCGATCTCGGCGTCGACGGCCTCGCGGATGGCCCGGGTAAGGTCCTCGATCTCGGCCTGCTTCTCGGGCGTCAGGGCTGAAGAGTGCATGGGTGGACTCCGATCCCGTCGTCAGGTTTTCCTCTGAGGTCACCGCGTTCGCTCTTGTGTACAAAGATTCCACCAACTTTCAAGATGCCCACCCCAGCCTCGGCAGCCCCCCGAAGCCCTGGACCAGCGACCAGCTCAGGCTGACGTTGAGGGCATTGACCAGGCTCATCACCCACATCCCGGTCCTTGTGTCGCCCGCCCCCCGCAGGCAGGCGACCCCTACCGTCGTGCAGGCGAGCAGGGGGGTCACGCTCAGCACGATCCGGAGGAACCGGACGGCGGACGTCGCCGCCAGGCCCGTCAGGTTCATCGCGTGGACGACCACTGGCGCCAGGCCCCAGCCGACCGCCAGCGTCACACCTCCGATGACCAGCGCCAGCGCGACCGCCTGCTGACAGACCCGCGCGGCGGCCTCGGGTTGCTGCGCCAACCCACCGGGCCACCAGCGCTGTTCCCCCCACCGACACAACCGTCAACAGGCTCCCCAGAAACCAGAGAAGATACGTCACCGCCGCCAGATGCTCCTCCGCGAAGTAACGTCCGGTCAGGAGCGTGTCCGAGAGCATCACCAGGTAGAGCAGTGCCTGCTCGACCAGCACCGGCGCGGCCAGCCAGAGCACCTGTCGCGTGATCGTCGCACCCGGGACCGACAAGGGATGTACGTCGTCCATCCAAGTCCTTCAGCGCCGCTCCAAGTTCTCACCAGCGAAGAGCTTGATCAACTCCTCTCAGGACTCGTCCCACGCGAACTCCCCCACCGCAGGACACACGGTGCGAGGGGTGCATCCCCACTCCGTCAAGCGCCCAGAGATCTCATCCTTGATCGGTGGCGACGATGGTGTCTTTGGCGATCGTCCCTCGGATCAGCGGAGGGATCGTCGTTTGCTTCCCATCGGCCAGCCTTCGGAGGGCGAGCGGGCCTGTGCTTGGGATCATCCCGACGCGCGACGGCTTCTCCTGCACCAACGTCCCGCGGCCCCGCTCCCCCTTCAACCGGCGGCGATGCCCCGGTCGCCCGGTTTTTTTCACTGCCTCCGAATGCCCCTTATGTGCTGTCACGCCAGAGACTTCGTCGCACTCCTCCCGTCGGGCCGGCGCATCGGCCGGACGGTCGCGAAGCCCTTGACCTCGTCGATCAGGTTCTGGATGTTCAGCATCATCCGTGCCTACATGAGCTTGAAGACAGAGAACGAATTCCTCGCCGCACTCCGACTAGACTTTCGGACTTTTACAAGCGTCGAACACCTTCCTCGTCGACAGAGGCTTTGTTTCTAGATTCGGCAGCGTTTGCCTGTCAGCGCGGCGCCGAAATTTCGGCGCACAGGTGTTAGTACACTAACAATTATGCGACTGTGGCTTCGTACCGGGATGCTCGAAAAACAAGGCAACCGTGACCTGCCGCTTCCATCAGCACGACGTGCCTCAAAAAAAGTCCGAAAGTCTAGTCCGAGGGTCGCAGGATTGTAAGCCTTGGAGGAGGCATTGGGGACCAACCTTCCGAAACGCAGGAGGAGCCAAGTCTTTTGTTGCCCAACCCAGCCCTGATGACGTGCCGCCGTACCGCCTGCACGAGATTGCAACGCGATGGTACTTCCGGGTGGACCCCAACTTCCTCCGAGTCACCCGAGGACCTCGTGAATCCTGAGCCTCCGCTGGCCCCCTCCGCTCGACACTGAGCACTCAAGGCTTGACATCTCGAAGCTCGGATCCTTCTAATATACTCTCAAGTTCGTCCTATCTGTGATTATTTTTTCGGCCCAGGCCACGTAAGGCTCATTTGATTAAACAAGAAGATGAATAGACATTTATTTATCAACATATTCATAACCAAATACTAAGTTCACATGCACCAGGCCAACAATCCGGCGAGGAGAGAAGGCAAGGGGGATCACGCGGGGACGCCCTCACCCTCGGCCGGTGAGAGAGCCGAAGGAAAATGGCCTCGGGGTCAACCCGGGGTCGTCTCTCGGGGGGCCGGGCGAAGGGGACCGATGTCGGCCCGGCGTGACGCCTCCTGGTGGGCTGCGCGGATCGTCACGAAGTATTTGATGAGCGGGTCAGACTAGACTTTCGGACTTTTTTTGAGGCACGTCGTGCTGATGGAAGCGGCAGGTCACGGTTGCCTTGTTTTTCGAGCATCCCGGTACGAAGCCACAGTCGCATAATTGTTAGTGTACCTAACACCTGTGCGCCGAAATTTCGGCGCCGCGCTGACAGGCAAACGCTGCCGAATCTAGAAACAAAGCCTCTGTCGACGAGGAAGGTGTTCGACGCTTGTAAAAGTCCGAAAGTCTAGTCAGACAAAATGTTCAGCATCGGTTCCCGGCCTTTTTTCCGTGGTTTCTTGATTGATCAGTGATCGTTCATAAGTGTATCACCCCCATCGAGGCGTGATCCGCGAGACCAGCAGAGGGAGAAGCAATCCTCTTTCCCCTTGAAAACAAGGGGTGTAGACTTCCCGAAGACGACTGCACATTTCGTCTGACCCGCTCATCAAATGACGTGAGTCACGAACGGCGATGGCTGCCGTAACCTTTCGTGAGGAAAGGCGACTGCGAGGACAATGATGAACAGAGCGTTCAGGGGACCGCGGACGTTCGGCCAAAAGTTGAGCATCCTCATCGTCGCCGCACCCTGCTTGGTGCTGGCCTTGACGGCCTTCGTTGGATATAGGGTGGGCAAAAGCGCCATCGAGAAGCAGGCGACGGTGACGGCCCAGATGCAATTGGATGCGATCACTCGAGAGGTGGACGAAGTGTTTGCCCGTGTCGCGATCCTGCCGCAGTACATCGCGGCGCGACAAAAGGCCCTGGGGGACCAACCCACCCCGGACACCCTCAAGGTCCTCAACGAGTTGCTGAAGGCCACCCCCGAGAAAGAAGCGTCCGGCATCTACATTGCGTTCGACTCTAAGGATTACCACGAGAAGGATGCCATCCAGTGGGTGGAACGCAAGCATCGGGGGCAGAAGAGCCAGTTCGAGTACGTCCTCCACGACTCAGTCGACTACGACTTCCACAATTCCAAGGACCCCAGACGCAACTGGTACAATGTCCCCAAGGCGACGCACAAGCTCAACGTCACCAATCCCTTCTTCGATGAGGGGGCGCGAATATCTATATGGTCAGCGTGACCCAGCCCGTCTTCGACGCCCGCGACCGATTCATCGGGGTCGCGGGGGTCGACTTGGCTCTGGACCTCCTGGCCGAACGCGTCCAGAAGATCTGTCACGAGTCATTCCAGGCCGTGGGTGCCGGTGGGCGGCCCAGCGACGCTTACCTGGTCAGCAAGGAGGGAAAAGTCTTCGCCCGCAAGTGTGACCTACGATTGATGTCCTGGGTGAAAGACGTACATGACATCCCGACAAGGGGCAAAGATCTGATCATCGTGGCTGCTGTGGATAATGTGCTACATTTCCGCATGTTCAACGGTGCTGGCAAGGTGGTCGTGGACACTGATGAGAAGAGGCTGACGGAAAAAGCTTGGCAAATCGAAAATCTCAGGAAGCAACTTGTGAGTTTGTGGCCTCCTCATGAGCTTACCGGAAGCGAGAAGGACCAGGTCATCAACAATGTTACATTAATCGTCGGCCGCACCCCTAACGAGGCCCTGCGGGAACTCCCAGAAGGCCAGCAGGTCGCGAACAGCCCCAAAAGCCCCACCGACCGCATGCAGCTCGACGCAACGGGTTCGTTCGTCTTGTGGAATACGACGCCCAAATCCCACTGGAAAGTGGTCCTGAGCGTGCCCGAGGCAACCGTCTATGCACCGGCCTGGTCGATGATGATGCGGTCGCTGAGGTTCAACGTCATCTGCCTCGGCCTCATGGTGGGGATCGTCTCGCTCGTGGCCCGCCGAGTCATGGGGCCGATCCCGCGCTGGCCGCCGCCGCCGAGGCCGTCGAGGCCGGCGATTACCGGGGCGAGGACCTGGCCCCCCTCGCCAGACGCTCGGACGAGTTCGGTCAACTCGCGCGGGGGTTCCGGCGCATGATCGATGAGGTCTCCACCCGCGAAGCGCAGTTGAAGCAGGCCCGCGACGAGCTCAGCCGCAGCGAACGGCACTTCCGGTCGCTGATCGAGAACGCTTCCGACATCACCACCGTGCTGGGCCGCGATGGGACCATCCTCTACACGAGTCCCTCCGTGACGCGACTGCTCGGCTATACCCCCGAGGAGCTGCACGGCCGGTCGGGGTTCGAGCACATCCACCCCGATGACCATCGCGCCGTCGCCGACCGGATCGAGCGGCATGGCCGGGGTATGGGCGTCGGCAGCCCCCTTCGCTATCGCCAACGCCACCGCGACGGCTCGTGGCGCACTCTGGAGGCCATCGGCACGAACCTGTTCGAGGATCCGGACGTCGCGGGGATCGTGGTCAACTCTCGCGACATCACCGAGCGCGAGCTGGCCGAGAGCGAGGTCCGCCTTCTGAATGTCCAGCTCAGCGAGCTCAACGCCGATCTCGATCGGCGTGTCAAGCTCAAGACGGCCGAGCTGCAAGACAAGATGGAGGAGCTGGCGGCCGCCAAGGACGCGACCGACGCGGCGATGAAGGCGCAGGAGACCCTCCTGAGCAACGTCGCCCACGACCTGCGCACCCCGCTGACGATCGTCATGGGCTTCAGCGAGGACCTGCTCCGCAAGGCCAAGAAGAAGGGGCAGGACGCCTTCATCCCCGACCTGAGGCTGATCGTCAACAAGGGCAAGGACCTACTGGAGCTGATCAACGACCTGCTGAACCTTAGCAAGGCGATGAACGACAAGGGTGTGGAGATCGACCTGGCGACCTTCGACGTCGCTCAGATGATCCAGGGTCGAATGGAGGGAATCGGCACGGTTGCCCAGAAATACGGCAACACGATCGAGTTCCGCCCCGCCGAGGACCTCGGCGCGATGACCGCCGACGCGGCCAAGGTCTGGCGGGTGCTGATGAACCTGCTGACCAACGCCTGCAAGTTCACCAAGGACGGGACGATCACGCTGGAAGCGGCCCGCGAGCCGGCTGACGACGGCACGTGGATCGTCTTCCGCGTCCGCGATACCGGCATGGGCATGGGCCCGGAGCAACGGGCGCGCTGTTCCACCGGTTCGAGCAGGTCCACGTCTCCAGCGCCAAGATGCAGGCCGGCGTGGGACTGGGACTCTCGATCTGCCTGCTCTACTGCCGGGCGATGGGGGGCGAGATCGGCGTCGAGAGCGAAGTGGGCCAGGGGACGACCTTCACCGTCCGGCTCCCCGCCGAGGTTCGTCTGGCCACGCCGGCTCCCACCCCGACGCCCCGCGCGGCGAAGTCCGACGAGCGGCGAGTCCCGGCCGACGAGCGGCGGACCCCGGCCGGCGCGGCCAACCTGATCCTGATCATCGACGACGACGCGTCGGTCTGCGAGCTGATGCAGCGAAACCTCGGCGACGAGGGGTTCCAGACTCGCACTGCCTCCAGCGGCGAGGAGGGCCTGCGCCTGGCCAAGCAACTGCTCCCCTCGGCGATCATCCTTGACGTGGTCATGTCCGGTATCGATGGCTGGGCCGTCCTGGCCGCTCTGAAAACCGACGCCGAGACGATCAACATCCCGATCATCATGGCATCGATGCTCGACGAGAAGGAGCGGGGCTATCGTCTGGGGGCCGACGACTACGTCACCAAGCCGTTCGGCCGCGACCGGCTGACCGAAATCATCCGCAAACACGTCGGCGGCCACCCTGCGGCGCGACTGCTGGTGGTCGAGGACGACCCGGAGTCGCGCAGCCGCTTGTGCAGCTCGCTCCGGGGACAGGGCTGGACGGTCGCCGAAGCCGCCGACGGCTTCGTGGCGCTGGCTCAGATCGAGGTCGAACGGCCCGACCTGATCCTGCTCGACCTGATGCTCCCTCGCATGAACGGCTTCGAGGTCATCGAGGAGATCCGCAAGCACAAGGCGTGGGAATCGATCCCCGTCATCGTCATCACCGGCGCCGAGATCGACTCCGAGGGGCGCCGATCGTCTGGAGGGCCGGGTCGAGCAGATCCTCCACAAGGGCCTCTACAGTCGCGACCAACTCTTCGAAGAGATCCGCGCTCTCGTCAGCGAGCACGGCCGCGAGCGCGTCCCCCCATCCCGGAGACGGTTTCCTCATGAAAATCCTTTATATTGAAGACGAGCCCGACATCGCCGAACTGGTCCGGCGCTGGGTCGCGGAGGACGACCACCAGTTCCTCCACGTCAAGGACGGCCCGGCGGGCCTGGCCGTGGCCTCGGGGGAGCGGCCCGACCTGATCCTGCTGGACATCAACCTCGGCGGGTTCAGCATCGACGGCTGGGAGGTCAATCGCCGGCTGAAGGCCGACCCGGCGACCCGGACCATCCCGGTCATCGCCCTGACGGCCCACGCACAGCGGGTTGAGCATCGCGAGCGGGCTTTGCGGGAAGGGTTCGTCGAGCACATCAGCAAGCCGTTCGACTATGACCTGCTGATGGACCAGATCAATGCCCATGCTAACGGAAGGGAGACCGGATGATCGGCAACGAGCCTCCGGCCGCGAAGGCTGCGGCCCACCGCGATGACGTCGCGCCGGTGGGGGACGGCCCGCGGGGGCCGGCCGGGCCCGCCGGCTCTACCTGGCGTACCGTCGGCACGAGTTGCTGGCTCCGGTCCATGCCATCCTCGAATTTTGCGGCATGCTCCTCGATGAGGAGAAGGTCTGCTGCTGCACTCGCGTGCTCGGCGACCTGAGGACCATCGAGGCCAGCGCCAAACGCCTGGCGACGATGATCGATGACGTCCTCGGCCCGGCCCGGCTCATGGGGGACGGCCCCCTGCCCGATGAGGTCGCCAAGGGCCTCAACCACGACCTGAGGAGCCTGCTGACGATCATCCTCGGCTACGCCGACGAGCTGAAGCGCGGCCTGCGCAAAGCGTTCCTCGACGACTACGCCGCCGAGACTGACAAGATCAGAAGCCTGGGCAGGCGAGCGCTGGCGCTGGTCGACAGCACCGTGACTCACCTGCGATCGCCCGAGGGCGACCTGGGGTTCGACGACGTCCAGACCTACCTCGACCGGCTGGACGGGGACGAGGACTCGCCGGCCTCCGACGACACGGAGTGCCCCGCCGCCGAGCCGGGCCGGGTGCTGGTCGCCGAGGATAACAAGGCCATCCGTGACCTACTCTGCGACCTGCTCCGGCACCAGGGGCACGAGGTCGTCGCCGCCGGCGACGGCATCGATGCCCTGCAGGCAATCCACTCGCGGCCGTTCGACCTGTTGCTGACCGACATCGAGATGCCGCGGGTCAACGGTTTCCAGGTGCTCGAGCACCTCAAGGGCGATCCCGAGCTCCGCGACATCCCGGTGATCGTCATCTCGGGCCACGGTGAGCTCGACGGCATCGCGCCATTGCCTGAAGTTGGGAGCCGAGGACTACCTGCCCAAGCCGTTCAACCGCACCATCCTCAAGGCACGGGTCGACGCCTGCCTCGAGAAGAAGCGGCTGCGCGACCGCAATGAGCAACAGCGGCGGCGATTCGATGAGTTGCTCCACGCCATTCTGCCCGCCAAGGTCGTCGCGGAGCTGGCGGCGACCAACGTCGTCCGGCCCCAGCGCCGCGAGGACGTCGCGATCCTCTTCGCCGACATCGTCGGGATTCACCCCGTTCTGCGACCGACACCAGGATCAGCCGGAACTGATCGTCCACTACCTCCAGCAACTGTTCGAGACCTGGGAAGAGATCGCATCGGGGTTCGGCGTCCAGAAAATCAAGACCATCGGCGATGCCTTCATGGCCGCCGCCGGGCTCCTGGAGGACGCCAGGAACCCTGTGCTCGACTGCGTGCGGTGCGGCCTGCGGATGATCGAGGCCACCCGACGACTGTGCGATGAACGGGGCCAATACCTCGGGTGGAACCTCCGCGTCGGCGTCCATGCCGGGCCGGTCGTGGCGGGCGTCCTCGGGCGCCGGCAGTACCTCTACGACCTCTGGGGCGACGCGGTCAACACGGCAGCCCGTCTCGAGAGCCACGGCAAGCCCGGCTGCGTCAACCTCAGCCTGGCCGCCTGGCAGCGCGTCGCCTCCCACTTCCGGGGCGAGTTCCGAGGCTGCATCGAGGTGAAGGGCAAAGGGGTGATGGAGTTAATCCATCTCGACGCCGCGATGAGCCCCGAGTCCTGACGCTCCCCAACCCGTCCCCCGCTCCCCTCGACCACGCTCCCCTCCGGATCGAAGGAGCCCTGACCCGGCCCTCTCCCGGAGGGGGCCAAGGGGAGCATCTTCCGGGCAAGCCTCCCCAATCAGGAAGGTCGGGGCGGAGAACACACGCTGACAAACACCCCGAGAGCCTGATAAAATGCGGTCCGCGACGCGGCGCCCCGCGACAGGCGCCGACGATCCCCGAGGACCCACGCTCGTGCCACATCCCGACGCCGCGCCCCTGGCAATCTTCGATCACGACGGTGTTCTGGTCGACTCGCTGGCCTTCCACCAGCAGGCCTGGCTCGAAGTCGGCCGGCAGTCCGGCCTGCCAATCACATCCGAGTTCATCCACGAGACGTTCGGGATGACCAATTCGAGCATCTTCCGCAAGCTCCTGGGCGAGCCGGTCGATGAGGCCTCGCTCGCCCGCTACGGCGACCTCAAGGAAGTCTGCTACCGCGACGCGGCGCGGGGCAAGATCATCTTGATGGACGGAGTCCGCGATCTGCTCGACCGCCTCACGGCGGCGGACGTCCTCCTGGCGATCGGTTCGAGCGCGGTCCGGGCCAATCTCGACCTGACGGTCGAGTCGTGCGGGCTGTGGGGCCGGTTCGCCGCGATCGTCTCGCTCGAAGACATCCAGCGCGGCAAGCCCGACCCGCAAGTCTTCCTGGTCGCCGCCGCCAAGGCCGGCGTGGCCCCCTCGCGTGCCGTCGTCTTCGAGGACGCCCCGGTCGGCATCCAGGCCGCGAAAGCCGCCGGCATGCGCGCCGTCGGGCTGACCACCACCCACCCCGCCCCCGCACTCTGGGAGGCCGGCGCCGACGAGGTCGTCGAGCACTTCGCCGACTACGACGTTGCCGCCCTGATCGAGTACCTGGCCCCAAAGGCCCACAGCCGCTGATCGGAGGCCGGCCCGCTTCCTGGATGCCGAATAACAGATTTTCAATATTAGACATGAATTATATCTAAATCTTTGATGTCTGCCCTTTGCCCTCTGCCCTTCCAGACGCCATTCGGGCCAACGTCGCCTGCAATTGCTCCGGATCGTGTTCGTGCTGATCGATCTCCCCAGCCCCTCGGGAGCGCCGCGGCACGCTCGTCGTACGTGTTGCTCAAGGGGTTGGTCGCGCGTGGTCATCGGGAGGGAGACAACCCCCGTGGCAGGGTCGAGGGCCTTGCCACTGAAGATGGCGGCCACCTGGGCATCGCCGAGGACGACGGCGTGCTGATCAATCGGACCGTCGCCCTTGATCCACAACCCTGACCGCCGGCGCCGCGCCATGCTGGAGGCTCACCGCGGCCAGGACGCGACGCTCGACGGCATCGAGAACGATCTCCGGCCCACGGCAGGGGGCCGAGCGCGGCGAGACCCACCCCGCAGAAAGACCCCCGGCGCGCGCATCCCACGCATCACCGAATGTCATCTTGACGTCTCGGGCCCTGGGATCACCGAATGTCATCTTGACGTCTCGGGCCCTGGGATTACCATGGCCGGGCTTCAAGGATTGAGAGACCCAGTCGGGGCGGCCTCCCAGCCTCCCCATGCCCGGGCCGGACAGGCCAAGGAAGGTCCCCCATGGCCCAAGATCTGTGCGTGGATCAGGATTCGTTGTGCCTCATGACGAAGCACTTGAACACGGCGGTGGCCGAGGCCAACGCCATCGTGCAGGCCGTCGATCACCTCCTCGGCGAGGAGCTGGGCATCGGCATCTCGGCGGCAAGCCGGGCTTTCGACTCGCAGCGTGCCATCGGCGACGACGACCGCGAGAGGCTCGTCACATCGCACCTGGCCTACGGCCGAGTCTCGGGGAAGAACCGGCTCTATGTCCTGACGGCCACGCTCGACAAGAACGAGTGGAAAGAGCCGTACACGCAGATCATCGCCGAAGAGCGGACCCCCTGGGCTGCCTGCTCGCGCGAGGTCAAGCTCCAGTCATTCGCGATGCTCCCCGAGTTACTCGGCTCGCTGGCCTCGCGCGTCGAGGAGGTGGCCATACAGACCACCAAGACGGTCGAGATGGTGCGCGAGTTGCTCGACGCGATACGTCCGTCGCAGGAAGAGCCCGCACCGAGCCCCGCCGCCTCGGCCCCGAATGACCTGGACCTGTCCGTGAACTCCGATCCCACCTTGTTCAAGCGGCCCAGGCCGAAGTGATCGCCCCGCTGAACAGCCGGGGAGAACCGGTGGCCGGCTAACCCCGAGCTGGGTTATAATCCGTATTCCAGAAATGATCTCCACAGACCAGCCGGGGGCGGCTGATGCACATTCATCCCTCCCAAGAGCCGGATCTGTTGCCGAAGACGGGGACGAGCATACCTTTCGATTCATGAAACGGGTCGCGATCCTGGGCGCGGGGGGGATGGGGACCGCGCTGGCGGTGCTGTTCAGCAAGACCGTGCACTCGGTCCGGATCTGGGCGCGTGCTCCCGGCCACGCCGACGAACTGGCGCGGTTGCGCGAGAACTCGCGGCACCTACCGGGCGTGGTCCTGCCCGCGAACGTCGAGGTTACCCTAAACGCCTGCGATGCGACCCGCGGCGCCGACCTGATGGTCGCGGCGATCCCTTCGGCCTATCTCCGCGCCATGCTCGGCGGCCTGGCGGAGCGGGTTCCCCCCGCGATCCCCGTGCTTAGCGTGGTCAAGGGGATCGAGAACGCGACGTTCGCCCGGCCCAGCCAGATCATCGAGCAGACCCTCGGCCCGCGCGCTGTCGCGGTCCTGAGCGGGCCGAGCCATGCCGAGGAGCTGGCGCGAGGCCTGCCCGCCTCGGTCGTTGTGGCCGGCGTCGCCGAGCCGCTCAACATCCAGGTCCGCGACGTCCTCAATCACGGGCTGTTCCGCGTCTACACCAACCCCGACGCCGTCGGCGTCGAACTGGCTGGCGCCCTGAAAAATATCCTGGGAATCGCCGCGGGGATTTGCGACGGCCTGGGCTTCGGCGATAATGCCAAGGCGGCATTACTGACGCGCGGCCTCGTCGAGATGGCTCGCTTCGCGGCTGACCTCGGGGCCCAGCGCTCGACCTTCTACGGCCTGGCCGGCGTCGGCGACGTCGTGACGACCTGCTACAGCCCCTTCGGCCGCAATCGCGCCGTGGGCGAGCGGATCGGTCGCGGCGCCTCGCTCGACGAGGTGCTCGCGGGCATGGTCAACGTCGCCGAAGGGGTCCCGACGACCCGGAGCGTCCACGACCAGGCCCGTCAGCGCGGCGTCGAGATGCCGATCACCGATGAGGTCTATCAGATCCTCTTCGAGCGGAAGCCGCCCCGGAACGCGGTCACCGACCTGATGCTCCGGCACCCCAAGGACGAATGGCAACTGTGAATGATCACCCTGAACCGCTGCCGCTTGGTGAAGCACTGACCCTCTCCCTGCGGGAGAAAGGACCGATTTTCCTCCCTCGCCCTCCCGGAGACGAACGGGGTGAGGGCATCCTGGACGAGGATCTCTGATGGCGGACTTTCCCCCCCCCGAATCGTGCGCCGTGGCTTTCAAGGAGTGGGCCGGTGTCTGCGAGGCATTGGCCGAGGGTCGGCAGTCGCTGATCCTCCGCAAAGGGGGCATCGCCGAGGGGCCGAAGGGGTTCGTCCCGGAGCACCCTGCCTTCTGGCTCTATCCGACCCGCGTCCACGAGGCTGAGCAGGGCCTGCGAATCCGCCGGCCGAGGCCCCTTGACGACGCCACGGCCGGGACCGTGGAGCTCCAGGCGCTCGCGGTCGTCGCCTCGATCGGCTACGTCGATCGCCCGGAGGTGCTGCCGGCGCTGGCAGACCTGCACGTCTGGACCGAGGAGACGGTCGAGAAGCGGTTCCACTACCGCAAGCCGGGCCTCTGGGTGCTCGGCGTCCGCGTCTACCGGCGACCCGAGCCGGCCCCCCTCGCCGTGACCCTCGACCACGCCGGCTGCAAGACGTGGGTCTCCCTCGATCAGCGCGTGGGCACCGCCGGCGCCGTCCCCGTCCTCGACGAAGCCGAGTTCGCCCGGCAGATGGACCGGCTCCAGGCCGCGCTGAACCCTCATCGCTGAAAGGCGAAATATATCATCATGCTTCGAAGCCTGGCTTATGAGATCAAGCAATTCCCCGCCACCATGACCCTCAGCGCGCTCTGGGTCGTCGTCTTTCTCCTGATGATCCTGTCCGGCTTCTGGCAAGGCCATGCCTCCTCGATTCGAGAGATCGTCCTCATCGGGCTCGGCGGCGGCCACCGCTTTGGCGACCTGACGCTCCGCGAACTCTTCCACGGCGAGGCCTGGCGCACCGTTACTTGTACATTTGTACACTATGGCCTGTTGCACATCAGCATGAATCTGTATGGGTTGTACCAGCTCGGCAGCCTGGTCGAGTCGTGGTACGGGTCGGCGCAGTTCCTGGCGATCTACGTGCTGATCGGGAGCGGGGGCAACCTCCTCTCGGGGCTGGTCCGGCGGGGGCTGGGCTCGAATCCCGAAGTGCACTCGGGAGGCGGCTCGACGGTGCTGATGGGGCTGGTCGGGCTGTGCGCGGTCGTTGGCTGGCGGTCGAGGACGCGCGTCGGCGAGTATCTCCAGCGCCAGATGGTCTGGGTCCTGGCCATCACCGCAATGCTGGGGGTGGGCATTCTGGGCGTCACCTGGATGCTGGGCCAAATGCGTCCGATCATCGACAACTGGGGTCATGCGGGGGGTACGCTGGTCGGCGCGGCGATCGGGTTCGCACACCGGCCGCTGGTCCGGACCTCGAAGCGGCGGATTGCGCGATGGGCCGGCGCGATCGCGGCGCTGCTGCTGGTCATCTGCGGCGCGGCGCAATTCCGCGACGATCGTTTCGAGGGTGCGCAGCGGGTCCAGGTGACCGCCTTCCTCAACTGGAAGGCTGCCGAGCAGACCGGTGCCAACCTCCTCCTGATCCAGAACTTCTACCGGCTCGCCGCGCAGCGCGCCGAGTTCGAGCGCTCGCGGTTCGTCGATAAATCGTTCCTGACGCCGCGGTCAGCCGCGACCGGCAAGCCGCAGCCGGATCTGCTCTCGCTCCTGACCCTGAGCGACGCCGACTATCGCGCGGAGTTGAAGCGATGCCTGGAGGCCTTCGACGCCGCGAAGGAGGAACTCGGGACCGGCCTCTCCGCCGCCGACTACCAGCGGCTCCGGACCCTCCTGGCGCGCGTCCTGACCAAGCCCCCGACCAAGCTCGAAAAGGACGAATTCTGGCTCCATCTCGTCGCGCTCGTTCGCCGCGCTCAGCAAAACCGCGACGCCGCCAAGGCACGGTTCGAAGCCCTCGCACGACAGGGAAACTTGGGTTGACCCCCCCCCCACGGTGAACGTTGGAGCCTGCTCGCTGCCACGTCCACCACCCAGGCATGCCGGGTCTGATACGGCACCCAAGACCTTTGTACTCGCCGAGGGCGGCGGGCCTCCCTGGCTGGAGCATCGCCGTCCTCGACGGTGGACAGAAACGTCCTGGGAAGCGAATTATACAAGGTCCATAGAGCGTGGGATCGTCCCAATTTGGGCCGAACTCGCCTGGACTGTCACGGAATTTTTGTGACGGTCAGGACTTTTCATCATTCGACAGCCCCGGCGGATTGGGGGGCGCCGGGGCGGTGCCGCGGTCGACCGCGATGCTGGCGCAGGGCAGTGACGAAGTCGGCGAGGGTCGCGATCTCGCCCGAGAACTCGGTGTAGTAGCAGCCGATGACCTCGGCGTCGTGGCCGTCGCTGGAGCCGGTCGCGCCCATCGGGTAGCGTTCGAGCACCTGCGCGGTCTTCCGACGGTTCTCGGGGGTGACGTTGTTGCTGACCAGCTCGAGCGCGTCGAACACCGGGCCGTGCGCGGCGATCAGGTTCTCGAACGGCTGGTCCCAGCGGAACGGATGCGCGGCGACGATGGCCGCCTCGTGCCGCCGGACGAACTGGAGCAGGTCGGCCAGGGCAACCCCCGGCGTCACCTCGTCGAGGTCGGGCAGGCCGTAGACGAGGAAGTGCCCCTCGCGGGCCGAGACCTCCGCCCCCGTGAAGACCCGGAGGCCCTTCGCCCGCGCGGCGAGCTCGGCCAGTTCGTCGGCAGGCCACTGGAAATCATGTTCGGTGATCACCACACCGTCGAGCCCCACCGCGCAGGCGCGCTCGATCAGGACGAGCGGGTCGATCACGCTGTCGGGGGAGTGGCGGGAGGTGTGCAGGTGGTGGTCGAATTTCGGCATCGCGCAGCTCATCCGGAAGCTTCACACGGCATCGAGGCGGGATCGGCCTCGACGATCAAGGACGCGCCCGAGGCGTCCACTTTGAGATAGCTCGATTGGCGCTGCCACCCCCCCAGGACGACCATCCGAGGCCGCGTCGCGGAGTCATCCACGGGCGTGTGGATGTGGCCGAGGATGACGATGTCGGCGGCCTCGGCGAACTGGTCGGCGAACCGGCGAAAGGCGGCGAGGTGGCGGCGATCGGCGGCCTCGCGGCCTCGCTCGTTGACGCGTACGAGCAGGGAGTTAAGACCCTTGGCCAGCGGCGCAGGGGCAAGACGGAAGGCTTCGAGGAAGGTGCGGCTCTCCATCCAACCCTTCCAGACGGGACGCGACCCTAGCAGGTGGCCGTGGACCAAGAGGATTCGCAAACCATGCAGCACGACCCACAGGGGCTCGACGAGGAGGCGGGCGCCCAGCGTCTCCTGGTAGTAAGGGCCGAGCCAGGTGTCGTGGTTGCCGGGCAGGATCGCGATCGCGCCGCCCCGCGACCGGAACGCCGCCAACGCCCGCAACCCGTCGCAGGCCGTCGCCGCGGCGGCGGTCTGACGCGCGGCGAGCCAAAAGTCGCAGAGGTCGCCAACGATCGTCAGCGTATCCTCCGACTCGAGGCTGTCCACCCAGCGCAAACCGACGGCCTCGCTCGGACCGGTCGAGCCGCAGATGCACATCACTGGCGAAATAGTCCGGCACGGATCATGCACCTCGATTCCGCGATCGACGATCCGCCCTCGACCTTCGGTCATCCCTCATGTGGTACCTGGTCGTCAGGAAATTGGAAATTCAGCGTTCGAAAGCGGTCCTGCGTCCTCGGCAGCGCGACGACCGCGACCGCCCGGCGGCGGCCGGGGGTGACCCAGAGATTGGGATGGGCCACAGCCTGCCCCGCGGCGTAGACCGTGGCGCGGCGACCCGCTCCCCGGATCGCCGCCCGTGCTGTCCGCAGCGCCAGGTTCGGCAGGTTGCATTGCTGGCTCAGGTGCAGTAGCACGACGTGCCGGACCGCGCCGGGCTCGGACCGGTCGAGGACGGCAGTGAGGAGGCTTGCTCCCTGTTCGTTCGACAGGTGTCCCCAGTCACCAAGGTTCCGTGCGATCAGCGCGGCCGAGCGGCTCGACCGGTGCTGCATCTCGACGTCATGGTTGAATTCGACCCCCAGCAGATCGACCTCGGCCAGCGCCTCGGCCAGGGCAGCCGACCAGCTCCCGGTGTCGGCCACGTAGCCCAGCGCGATCGGCGCGCCGCCGCGTGCGGGCTTCACTTCGACCCGGAACCCGAACGTCGGTCCGTCGTGGCGGAGCTCCAGCGGCTCGACCCTCAGCCCGTTTGATGTCAGGAAGGGCCGCTCGTCGAAGTGTCGGACCAGCCTCGCCTGCTCCAGCGCGAGGAAGCCGGGCCGCCGCGCCAGGTCGTCGCGATGTCCCTCGTGGCAGAACAGCGCAACCCGCTGCAGCGCCATCCGATTCAGGGTCGCGTCGTCAACGTGGTCGCCGTGGGTGTGCGTCAGGACGGCCGAGGCAATCCGCTCCCAGCCCGACCCGACGCTCTCCAGCCTCGTGGCCAGCGCACGCGGGCCGAGTCCCAGGTCGAGCAGGATTCCCGCCCCCCCCAACTGTACCAGGGTTGCGTTGCCCTGCGATCCGCTTGCTAAGACGGCAAACTGGACGGGCATCGCAGCGGGAGTCCCTGAGAGCAGGATCATGGCCCGAATCCATTTCGAGCCCCGTTCAGTGTACGGAAGTGAAATGGATCGGACAAGGCGAGAGCGCGGCGGGTGATCCCTTCATCCCCTCCCAAACTTGGTGAATTTCTCGCAAGGACGCCAAGAAAGGCGAGAGGAGTCTTGGAGAGGACAGGACTTTATTTCTTCATCTTTGCAATCTTTGCGGTTTTTCGCGAGACTCCCAAAGATTGGCCAAGAAACCCACCCCGACCACCCCGCCATGATGTACGATGCGGAGACGAGCCTCTGGGGTGGGTCTCGATGCGCGACCCATCTCCCTTGAAACCCGATCGGCGCATTGCACGTATCCGACGATGAGGTGATTCAGGAGGCGCGTGTGTCGTTGGTCTTCCCGTCGTCTCACCCGGTGGTTCATCACAAGCTGGCGGCCCTGCGGGCCACGCCGACGGGCCCGGCTGAGTTCCGGAGACTGGTCCGATGCTTGGCGGGGCTGCTGGCGCAGGAAGCGACGGCCGACCTGCCGACCCGGCCGATCCGGGTGCCCACGCCGCTCGGGACCGCTCCCGGCCGCGTCCTGGCCGACACCTTGGGTATCGTCCCGATCCTCCGCGCCGGCCTGGGGATGGCCGAAGGCGTCCTCGACCTGATCCCCGAGGCCGAGGTCTGGCACATCGGCCTCTACCGCGACGAGCACACGCTCCAGCCGATGGAATACTATAAAAAGCTCCCCGCACGCCCCCGGATGACGGCGGCGCTGGTCGTCGATCCGATGCTGGCGACCGGCGGCTCGGCCGTCCATGCCTGCGAAATCCTCAAGGCCGCGGGCGTGCCCCGGATCAAGTTTCTCGCCGTAATCGCCGCCCCCGAAGGCATCGCTCGGATGGCCGCCGTCATGCCTGACGTCCCGATCCACGTCGGGGTCATCGATGACCGCCTCAACGAGGTCGGCTTCATCTGCCCCGGGCTCGGCGATGCCGGCGACCGCCAGTTCGGTACCTCGTACCTCTCGCTCGAACCCTCCGACTCTAAACCGACCTCCTGAAGTATCGAGAAGGTTTCTCGCAATGGCTGAGGATAGACTGTGAGCACTCAGCACTCAGCACTCAAACACTCAACACTTAGCACCCCCGAGGAACGAGGTCGCACCGATGCGAGCTGTGGACATCATCCGCAAGAAACGCGACGGCCAGGCGCTGGGGGCCGACGAGATTCGCTGGATGGTCAAGGGGATCGCCAGCGGCGAGGTAGGCGACTATCAATGGTCGGCGCTGCTGATGGCGATCGTCTGGAGGGGCATGGACGCAGCCGAGACCGCCGCGCTGGCCGACGCGATGATGAGGTCGGGTTCGGTCGTGGACCTCTCAGCGGTGCCGGGCCGGAAGATCGACAAGCACAGCACCGGGGGCGTCGGCGACAAGACGTCGCTGATCCTGGCGCCGATCGCCGCGGCGGCCGGCGTGCCGGTCCCGATGGTCTCGGGCCGGGGGCTCGGCCACACCGGCGGAACGCTCGACAAGCTCGAAGCGATCCCTGGCTTCCGTGTCGACCTCGACCTCGACCGCTACAAGGCGGTCCTGGACGCGTGCGGCCTGGTCCTGATCGGCCAGACCGCCGAGATCGCCCCGGCCGACAAGCACCTGTACGCCCTCCGCGACGCGACGTCGACCGTCGAGTCGATCCCGCTGATCGCGGCCTCGATCATGTCGAAGAAGCTGGCCGAGGGGATCGACGGCCTCGTCCTCGACGTCAAAACCGGCGATGGCGCGTTCATGGAGCGTCTCGAGGACGCGCGGACCCTGGCCCGGACAATGTGCATCATCGGCCGGAACCTGGGCAGACAAATGCGGGCGCTGATCACCCGGATGGACCAGCCGCTCGGCCGCGCGGTAGGTAACGCGGTCGAGGTTGTCGAGAGCATCGCCTGCCTCCGGGGCGAGGGACCCGAGGACCTGGTCGATCTCTCCCTCGAGCTGGCCGCCGAGATGGTCGTCATGGGCGCGCGTGCTGGGTCGCTGGACGAGGCCCGTGTCCTCTGCAGCCGGACGATCGCCGATGGCTCGGCGCTCGACGCTTCCGCCGCGTCGTGGCCGCGCAGGGGGGCGACCCCCGCGCGATCGACGACCCGGCGCGGCTGCCCTCGGCCCGACGCCGGATCACGCTGCCCGCGAACCGATCGGGCGTCGTGCACGCGCTGGCCGCCCGGCCGATCGGGCGGGCGACAATGCTTCTGGGCGCTGGCCGCGCCCGGGTCGATTCCGTCATCGACCCGGCCGTCGGCGTCATCCTGCACAAGAAGATGGGCGAGCCGGTCGAGGCGGGCGAACCCCTCTGCACCGTCCTGCTCAACGACGAATCGGCGCAAGCGGCCGCGATGGCGATGATCCGCGAAGCCTACATGATCGGCGATGGGCCGGTCGATGTCCCTGACTTGATTGCGGAGCGCCTCGAATGAGCAACCTCGACCTGTTCGAACGCTCCAGCGAGGCCGCCGCCGCGATCGTCGCGACCGTGCCGAAGCCTCCCCGGATCGCGGTCGTCCTCGGCTCGGGCCTGGGCGCGCTGGCCGACCGCCTGGCCGACGCGGTAGCGATCCCGTACGGGCAGATCCCGCACTTTCTCAGGACATCGGTCGCGGGTCACGGCGACCAGCTCATCGCCGGGACGCTGGCCGGGGCTCGCGTGCTGGTCCTGCAAGGGCGGGTCCACCACTACGAGGGCCACGACCTCGACGCGGTCACGTTCCCCATCCGCGTCCTGCAACGCCTGGGCGTCAGGACGCTGATCCTGACCGCCGCCACGGGGAGCATCCTGCTGGGTCTCCGGCCGGGCGCACTGGTCTGTCTCACGGACCACCTCAACCTGATCGGCCTCAACCCCCTGCGCGGGCCGAACGACGACCGGCTCGGCCTCCGGTTCCCCGACATGACCGAGGTCTACTCGGCCCGACTCCGTGCGCTGGCCTTCGAAGCGGCGGAGCGGCTGGGCGTGACGCTGACCCCCGGCGTCTACGCCTGTATGCCCGGCCCGAGCTACGAGACGCCCGCCGAGATCCGGATGCTCCGAACGCTCGGCGCCGACGTGGTCGGAATGTCCACGGTCCCCGAGGCGATCGTCGCGCGGCACGCCGGAATGGACGTCCTGGCGCTGGCGCTGGTCTCCAACGCCGCGGCCGGCGTCACCGGCGCGCCGATCACCCACGACGAGGTCATCAATGTGGGCTGCCACGCCACACCGCTCCTGGCCGGATTGATTGAGGGCGTGATGAAACACCTTTCAGCCGCCTGATCGCGAGCGATTGTCCTCATTTCCCGCGATACGAGCGGTCGAGCAGATCGACTGGGTGGGCAACCTCGATCGGTCTGCCACCTTCCTTGATCTGGCGGGCGATCTGGAGGATGCAGCCGACGTTGCCCGTGACGACCATCCGCGGCACCGGTGGCGGCGATGTGGTCCACCTTGCGGCGGCCGAGTCGCTCCGACATCTCGGGCTGCGTCAGGTTGTAGGTCCCCGCCGCGCCGCAGCAGATCTCGCTCTGTTCGAGCGGGACCAACTCCAGGCCCGGGATCATCGCGAGCAACTGGCGTGGCTGCGCGCGGATCTGCTGGCCGTGGCAGAGGTGGCAGGCGTCATGATAGGTAACCTTCAGCGGCACGGGGTGTCTCGGGCGCGATCGGGCCGAGCGCGACGAGGAACTCGGAGATGTCGCGGACCTTGGCCACGAACCGCTCGGCGGCGTCGTGGTCGGCGGGCGGCAGCAGGTGCACGTAGTCCTTGAGCATGGCGCCGCAACCGGCGGCGTTGACGATGATCGCGTCGAACTCGATCGGGGTCGAAGGCCGCAAGGTTTCGCCGGGCCAAGGCTAGCGCGGGCGCCTCGACGCCCGAGTGGTAATGGATCGCAGCCGCAGCAGACCTGGCCGCGCGGGATGACCACCTCGCAGCCATTCTGCTGGAGCACGCGCGCGGTGGCGGCGTTGGTTTCGGGATACATTGCGTCAGCCACGCAACCGAGGAACAGCGCAACCCGCGCTCGCTTCGGGCCGATCGGCGGCAGGACCTCGGGGAGCGTGCCGCTCGGCTGCAACACCGGGAGCATCGCCTGCATCCGCCGGAGCGTCGGCGGGAGCAGCCGGGTCAACCCGACCCGATCCGCCCAGTCGAGCAACCCGAGCCGCTGGAGCAGCCGCGCCGGCGCCAGCGCGGCCTTGACCCGACCCGAATACGGAAACAGGTGGTGCAGGATCAGTCGCCGGAGCAGGCTCGCCTTCTCGGTCGCCGGCACCGACTGTCTGCAGCGCGACCTTGAACGGCTCGATGATCTTACCGTACTGCACTCCCGAGGGGCACGCCGACTCGCACGCGCGACAGTCGAGGCAGAGGTCCAGGTGCTTGCGGACCTCGCGGCTCATCTCCAGCCGGCCGTCAGCGACCGCGCGCATCAGGTAGATTCGCCCGCGCGGGCTATCGTTCTCGTTGCTCGTCTCGATGTAGGTCGGGCAACTCTCCATGCAGAGGCCGCAGTGGACGCAGTCCTGGTAGCGCCGGTACTCGATCCTCTGAGAAAGCCAGTCGAGGTCGATCCCCGCATCGCCGCGCGGGGGGCGGGACTTGTGGTCGCTGGGTTTTCGGATGTCACAATCGCCATGAGGAGGCCTGTCTCGGGCTTTGGCAAGAGGTGTTGGTGGCCGATCTCAGCCTCGGAAGCCCCTCACCCCGGCCCCCGCCGGAGGGAGCGGGAGTCGGCTTTTTCTCACCCCCTCTCCCTCCGGGTGAGGGTCGGTTGAGCTTCGACCCTCAGGGGCTGTACGCACTTTAGATTGTACCGACGAACCGCCCCGGATTCATCACACCCTTGGGGTCGAGGACGTGCTTGATGCGCTCGGCGAGCGCCCAGTCGGGCCGAGGCTCGCCCCAGACGCAGAGGCGGTCCTTGGCGTCGGTCGGGCAGCGCGACAGGATCAGGTTGCCGCCGTCCTGGACGGCCTCGGCGCGGAGCGCTCGATCTCCAGCGCCAGGCCCTCCAGCTCCGGTCGCGCCCGAGCGCGTGGCCCCGGACGATGCCGTTGCCGGCGTGTGCCTGGACCGCCCACCGCGCAGGGTCGATGCGTTTGACGAACGGGACGACCGTCGAGGGGCGGAGGTTGGCCACGAAGCTGAGCGGCCCAACCTCCGCGACCTGGAACTCGGTCAGGGCTGACCAGAGCAGGCTCGGCCTTCGGCCGCTTCGAGGACCACGAGGTCGGTCCGGCCCAGCTCGCTCGCCAGCCGGTCCAACTGCCAGGCGACCGACGCGGCATTGTCCTCGAAGCCGACGACGCAACGACCCAGTCGGCGACCGGGAGCTTCGAGCGCCTCGCCGGCCAGCCGCGCGCCGGTCGGGTTGAACAGCTCCAGCGCCATCGGCCGGGTGGCCGACGTATTCAGCCGGTCGAGTGCCGGGCCCAGGCCCTCGACGTCCGGCATCGGGACCCAGACCAGCGCGGAGGCCTCGGGGATCGGGCGGACCTTCAGGGTCATCTGGGCGATGATCGCCGAGCGTGCCGATCGAGCCGGTCAGGAGCCTGGGGAAGTCGTAGCCGGCGACGTTCTTGACGACCCGGCCGCCCCCCTTGACCAGCGCCCGTCGGCCGTGACGAAGCTGACGCCGAGGATCTGGTCGCGCGGCCTGCCCCGCGCCGAACCGCCGGGGGCCGCTCGTGTTGGTCGCGAAGATCCCGCCCAGGGTGGCCCGGTCGGGTTGCGGGGCATCGATCAGGAGCCGCTGGCCCTTCTCGGCCAAGGACCGCGCGAAGCGCCGCGAGCGTCAATGCCCGCCTCGACCGTGATCGTCATGTCGGCGGCCGGATAGTCGATGACCCGGTTCAGCGCCCGGGTGTCGATCGCGACGCCAGGCTCACGGGGGCGCCGCCGTAATCGAGCGCGGTGCCGCCCCCCTGCGGGTAGATGGCGTGCCCCTGCGCGACCCGCTCGATGACGACGCATCGCAGCGCGTCGACGGTCTCCGGGCGGTCGGTAGCCGAGGCGATCAGGCCGTCGCCCAGCCGGCCGTCGATCATGGTTTCAGATCGGGTCAACGCAGGTCCTCCGGAGGCGGGTCGGCGGGGAAATAACGGATGTCCTGGCCCGAGAGGATCTGTTCGACCACCTCCTGGACGGCGCGGAGCGTGTCCACGGTCCACTCGTCGAAGGGCCCGGCCAGGCGTCGGTGTGCAGGACCTGCGCCTCGATAGGCAAGCCGGTGCAAGGCGAACGCGATCCGGCGATCGAGCACCCTGGCGTCGCGATACTCCGCCTCCAGCGCCGAGGGCGCGGGCCAGCTCGGCGATCTTGGCCGACACGACCGCCTCCCCCCGCCGGAGGCTCGGAAGGAACGCCCGGGGATCGTCTTCCCCCTGCCCCGCATGCCGCAAGACGACCTCGGCCGCCGGGCTGAGCGGCCCCGGCGCCGCCGTCATGCCCGCGGACGGCAGGGGCTCGATCGTCGGGAGCTCGATTACGCGCTCGATCGCGGGGATGGGCATGGAGACGGGGACGGAGACCGAAACGGCAGCGGCATCGGCCTTCTCCGGCTCGGGCTCCGCATCGGACGCGGACGCAGGCTCCACAGCGGACGCGGATGCGGGCTCCGCCTCGGACACGGGCAAGACCGGCTCGAAGCGTTCGCGCGCGTTGGCCCGGGCGTTCCACTCGGCGAGGTACTCGGGATCGTCCGCGATCGCGTGCAGCCCTTCCAGCGGCCCGCGGCGCGCCTCGATGTCGGCAACGTGCTCGCGGATCCGCTCGGCCTCCAGGGTGCGCAGGAGCAGATCGGCGCAATACTCCTGGACCGTCTCGACCCCTGCCCGAGCGGCCTGCCTCTCCGCCAGCTCGAGCAGCGCATCGGGCAGGAAGAGCGTCAGCCGTCGCGGCTCCAGACCCGGATTGAATCCCTTCTCCTCGCCGGATCGATAAACGCCGGGGAGCCGCCGCCAACGTGAGTATCGGGGTCGCTTCGCCACGGCGCTCGATTCCCCCGAGAGGATGGATGGAGATCATGTCGGAGGGGAGTTTCTCGCAACGGATGGCCGGTGGCGTGGCACGCACCAAATTCGTTGAGAGACAAGGTGTTGGTTAGCCCACGCACCCGATGGAGCCCATCGCCACGCGATATCGGCGAATGTAATCGATTCTCCGGGACGATACCAGTTCCCCATCCCCCTCACGCCGGCGCCCGGTGCCCCGGGCCCTTGCGTTCGATGCAGCCGGCGCCGCCGGGCAGCATCTTGGCGGGACTGCACCGGCCCTCGGGGTTGAAGGTGTTGCGCAGGGCGACCATCGCCGCGAGGTCCTCGGGCGAGAAGAGCTTGGGCATGAACTCCATCTTCTCGACGCCGATGCCGTGCTCGCCGGTGACGCTGCCGCCGACGGCGATGCACTCGTCGAGGATCTCGTGGCTCGCCTGGAGGACGCGCCTGACCTGGTCGGCGTCGCGCTCGTCGAACAGCAGGATCGGGTGGATGTTGCCGTCGCCGGCGTGGAAGACGTTGGCGATCCGGATGTTGTAGCGCTCGCCGACCTTGGTGATGTGCCGCAGGATGTGCGGCAGCTTGGTGCGGGGGACGACGCCGTCCTGGGTGCAGTAGCGTCGGGCTCAGCCGGCCGATGGCGCCGAAGGCCGACTTGCGGCTCTTCCAGATCGCGACGTACTCGGGCTCCTTGCGGGTCCGCCAGGTGATCGACTTCTGGACCGAGCCGCCGTGTGCCTGGACGATCTCGGAGATCGCCTGCGCCTCGCGGTCGAGCCCGGCGTCGAGGCCGTCGACCTCGATGATCAGGACGGCGCCGGCCTCGGTCGGGAAGCCGAAGCCGAACGCCTGCTCGACGGCCTGGATCATCAGGTTGTCGAGCATCTCCAGCGCGGCCGGGACGATCCCGGCGGCGATGATGCCGCTGACCGTCTCGGTCGCCGCGTCGACGCTGTCGAAGACGCCGAGCAGCGTCCGGCCCGCCTCGGGGTCGCGGGTCAGGCTGACGATCGACCTTGGTGACGATGCCGAACGTCCCCTCGTTGCCGACGATCAGGCCGGTCAGGTCGTAGCCGGGGTTGTCCTCGGTGACGCCGCCGGTCTCGACGACCGAGCCGTCGGGCAGGACGAGCTCGACGCCCCGGACGTGGTTGACCGTCACGCCGTACTTGAGCGTGTGCGGGCCGCCCGAGTTGGTCGCCGACGTTGCCGCCGATCGTGCAGGCCGCCTGGCTCGACGGGTCGGGGGCGTAGTGGAATCCGGTCCCGGCCAGCGCCCGGGTCAGCCAGACGTTGACCACCCCCGGCTCGACGATCGCGTAGCGGTCGCGGATGTTGATCTCCAGGATCCGCTTCATCCGGGTCAGGCAGATCATCACCCCGCCGCCGATGGCCAGCGTGCCCCCGGCCAGGCTCGTCCCGGCCCCGCGCGGGACGAACGGGACGTCGTGGCGATTGCAGAGCTTGACCACCTCGACGACCTGCTCGCGTCGAGGTCGGGAAGACGACCACGTCGGGCACGTTCTTCTCGATGACGTAGCCGTCGCACTCGTAGACCACCAGCTCGTCGTGGTGGTGCAGCACGTTCTCCGATCCCATGACCGCGATCAGGTCGGCCAGCAGACGCGCGGAGAGCTTTGCAGGCGATGCAACGGACATCGGCGGGGCGATTCTCGCATCGAGGGTAAACGAAACCGACGAAACACCAGAGCAGTTTACCAGTCTTTCGCGCTGGTGTCCACCTCCGATCGTCGGCATCACCGGGCTCCAGGGCTCTTAACAGTTTCATTTTGGGCGAGGTAGGAAGGTATTCGGTCCGAATTGAAGGGCCTCCCCTTCACCGCTCCCGCTTCCGGCCTCCAAACCCTTGATGCAACTCTTGGTCTAGCCGAGATGTGAGAGGGTCGCTCAGATCGCCTTTTTCTTTTCAACGGCCCGATACACGGCTAGAATACCGAGGTTTTTCGAAGAAGTTGCAAGTGGTTGTCTGGAAATGACTTACGCCGATAGATCCCGCGCAAACTCTGGGCTATCAACCACTTGTGGCATCTCAAGTTTCGCCTATATTCTAGCCGTGTATCGGATCGTTGTTTCTTTTCGCTCATGCCGAGTTCCAGGGTGGTGGAGGCCCGAGGTTCGTCGTAAGATATTGGAATCTCTTGGGTTATTCTCGAAGGGTCGGCATTCCCAGCCCCTTGCCTCAAGTCTTACCTTATGTGGGACTTACGACGAGATCCGTGGGTCACCCCCCTGGAATCCGACATGAGCGTTTGTTCAAAGCCAGTCCACCTGCCAGAAGGGCGGTTGCGGACCGAGGCGTCGGGACTCGGTCGTGGCTCCTCTCTCACCACGCCAGCTCGAGCTTGCCGAGTTCGTCGCGAATGCGCTCGAGATCCCAGACCTGGACAAGCTTGTCGGACCCGCCCGTGGCGAGGTAGCGGCCCTTGGGGGCGAAGGCCAGCGTGGTGACGAGCCCGCGATGGCCGGGGAGCCGGACCAAGGGGGCGGAAGGGACGTCGGGCGACCAGAGTTCGACGGGGCCTTGCTGCGTGCCGACGGCGAGCGTCCGGCCGTCGGGCGCGAAGGCGAGAGACCAGATGCGGCCCTCAGACTCGCCAACGAGGGGGCGGAGCCTGGATCGGATGACCCCTCGGGACGTGTCGACCAGGGCGACGCTCCCCAGACGATCGCCGAGTGCCAGGGTCGCGCCGTCGGGGCTCAGGGCCAAGCTAGTGACCTCGATGGGCAGGCTCCCGTCGAGCCGACGGGCCTGCGAGCCGTCGAGCGCCAGGGCGTGGACGTCGCCCGAGTGGCCGAGCAGGTAGAGGCGGTCGCCGGCCGGGGACACCGCGAGCGTGCGCCAGGCGTGCGGGACATCTCGGGCACGCTCGGGATCGCGGGGCATCGCCCGGGACAGCGCCGGCAAGGTCAGCGGGTGCCAGCGGTCCGGAGATTCGGTGTCCCAGACAAGGACCTGCTCGCCTCGCGCCAGGAAAAGCGATCGGCCGCTCGAAGCCCGCGCGATCGGCGCGGGGAACAAGGTCCACCACCCGCTCGGGCTCTCGGTCAGGGCCACACGCGTCATGCCCGAACACCTTGGGGGATGGGGCCAGGACCGCAATGCCTCGGGGTCGAGCGTGAGCAGCCGGTGGTGCCCGTCGAAGATCAGTGTGGTCGGCGCTTCGCGAGCGGAGCCATCGGTCGGGGACGAGCACGCCTGCAGGCTCGTGCTCAGGCAATGACCCGGGCGCCAGAAGCGGATCGTACCCTTGCGGGTCGCCATCGCCAGGAGGTTGTCACCCCGGAAGGCCAGCGATGTCAGCGGCAGGTCGAACCCGCTGATCTGGACGCGGGCCACCGGATCGACGACAGTCCAGACCGACGTGGTCGAGGCCGCGCAGGCGGCGACGAGCGTGCGACCGTCGGGAGCGAAGGCCATGGCGTCCACCCGGTTGGGCGTCGGGAGTAGGGCCACCACGGAGTGCGACACCAGGTCCCAGACCTCGGCATCGGAGCCGATCCCGGCGGTCGCCAGCAACGTCCCCTCCGGGTTGAATTGCATGAGCCGGACGCCGCTGTGATGCGGGTCGAGGCTGGGCAAGGGGGTCCGCGAACCGGCATCCCAGAGCCGGATCACCCCGCCTCCGGCAACGGCGAGGAGGCCGTCGGGTCCCATCGCCAGCGTGCCCAGTTCGGCTTGCGTCTCGATGGTGCCGAGCGCCCGGCCGTCGTCGGCCGACCAGAGCGCGACCCCCGTCTTGCGGCTCCGGGCAACGGCCACCGTCGGGCCGTCCGGAGCCATCGCGACCAGCGGGTGGTCACGGCCGGACGGGGTCAGACTTCCAGCTCGCCAGGGTCGCGATCGGCTGGCTGGTGCGCTCGGGGTCCCACAGGTTGACCTGGAACCCTTCGGTGATGCCCGGGCCGGTGGACACTGTGTCGGGCGACCACTCGACCGTTACGAGCCGCCGGCCGTCGAGCGCGACGAGGAACGAGCGGATGCGATGGCCGGGCATGCTCAGGTCGCGGAGCGCAGATCCGGTGGCCGCGTCGAAGAAGCGGAGGCCTTTCCCCTCTGGCAAGACGACCGCCACGCTCGGGCCGACGGTCGCGATCGAGTGCGGCCCCCATCCCCGGCGTCGGCTCGCGCCGAGGCGGCCGGGGGTCGGATCGGGAGTGGGTCAGGGGCGGTCCGGAGCGGAGGGGGTGGACGTCGAGGCAGCGACGGGTCGCGACATCCCAGAGGCGGAACTCCTCGCCGTCGTCGGAGAGCGTGGCCAGTCGCGTCCCCTGGAGGCCGAAGACGAGCCCGCGCGTCGGGCCGGTGGCGAACTCGGTTCGGGGCTCGACGTCGCGGAGCGCGAGGAACTCGATCGCCTCGTTGCGGAGCCGCGCCCGCAACTCCGGGTCGGGGTCGAGCGCGGCGGCCTCCCGGAGCAGTCCCAGGCCGGTCACGCGGCGGTTCGGGACGTTCGAGAGCCGGACCACCGACGCCTCGCGCCAGAGTTGCGTCCGCATCGCGGCCTGCGTCGCGCGGTTGGCGGCCTCGATTTTCCGCATCGCCTCCTGCGTTTCGTTCTTCGCCGCGATCGCCTGGTTCCGCTCTTGCAAGACGCGGACATGCGCCACGGTCGCGACCGTCACGACGATCACTGCGGCAGCGGTCGAGACGCCCGTCAGGCTCGGGTGCCGCCGGGCGAACCGCCAGAGCCGGCCCAGCGGGCTGATCCGCCGCGCCTGGACCGGCTCGTGGTTGAGGAACCGGCCCAGGTCGTCGGCCAGGTCGGTCGCCGAGGCGTAGCGGTCGGCCGGGCGCTTGGCCAGCGCCTTGAGCACGATCGTCTCCAGGTCGCGGGGAATCCTCGGGTCGAACTGGCGGAGCGCGACCGGCTCGCGGCCGGCGATCTGCTCGACCAGCTCGGCGGCGGTCTGGCCCTCGAACGGGGGCCGGAGCGTGAGCAGCTCGTAGAGGGTCGCGCCCAGGCTGTAGACGTCGGTCCGGCCGTCGATCGGGCCGGTCCGCGCCTGCTCGGGGCTCATGTACCGCGGCGTGCCCAGCAGGCTGTCGTGCTGGGTCAGGCTCGGGTCGGCCAGCCGGCGAGCCAGGCCGAAGTCGGCCACCCAGACGATCCCCCGCGCATCGACCAGCAGGTTCGAGGGCTTGACGTCGCGATGGATGATCCCGCGCTGGTGGGCGTGTGCCAGCGCCTCGGCCGCCTCGCGGCCGACCTCGGCGACCCAGCGGTAATAGGCCGACCCGCGCGGCGGCTCGAAGGGCGGCGGCGTCGTCGTCGGGGTCGGCGGCTCCCATCACAGAGCCCCTGGCCCATCGTTCCGGCGTCGCCCCGACCGCTCCACGTGACCGTTTGATCGCCGATTCGCAGGGGGGCGAGCCGCTTCGTCGGGGTCCGGTTCGCGGTCGATCCCGCCGTGGCTCGACCCGGCGGCGGTCGAGCGGTCGCTGCGGAGGAAGCGGAGGACGCGGTCGAGGCCGCTCCCCTCGATCCGCTGCATCGCGTAGTAGCAGAGCCCGCCGACCTGGCCGACGTCGAAGACCGGGACGATGTGCGTGTGGTGCAGGCCGGCGGCGGTCCGCGCCTCGTTCAGGAACCGTCGCCGGCCGTTCGAGTCGGGTGCGGCGTGGCTGCCGAGCACCTTCAGTGCGACCGGGCGGTCGAGCCCGACGTGGACCGCCTCGTAGACGGTCCCCATGCCGCCCCGGCCCAGCTCGCGGACGATCCGGTAGCCGGCGATCCGCCGCCCCGACTCCAGCCGATGCCCCGGGCCGGTCGGTTCGCCGACCAGGCCGCGGACCAGCGCCAGACCGTCCAGCGCCTCGCGGAGGCCGTCGCTCAGGTCGGGATAGCGCGAGGCGAACGTCTCCGGGTCGGGCGCGTGGCCGCCCTCGGCCAGCGCCAGGTAGGCCTCGATCGCCTCGCCCAGCCGCTCATCGCGGTCGATCGCCTCGAGTTCGGTGCGCTGGATCATGTCCGTGGGATGCGTGGGACGCACGTTAGGGCTACTTGAATCAAGGAAGGGAGGCGTCTCAGACGCTCGGCGGGAATTCGGTGCGCTCGCCCTGAGGATTTGAGATTTGAGATCTCAATATTTGGAATCGGACATTCTTGAGAGGACGCACGAAATTTCATCGATCGTCTCACGCACCCGACGAAGGATGTCGGATTGAGTCGCCGGGGGGCCCATCGAATGACCGTTTCAAACTCTTCAGACCGCGTGCCCAGATGCCCCGGATCGACTTGCGGCCCAGGCCCATGCGATCGCCGATCGCCTCGAACGAGAGGCCCTCGGCGTGATAGAGCCAGAGGACCTCGGCCTCGGCCTCGGGCAAAGTGGCCAGGGCGTCGGCCAGCAGGACGGTCAACTCGCGGCGGCTGGCGGCCTCGCTCGGGCTGGTCTGGTCGAGCGCGAGCATGTCGAGCAACCGGCCACCGCCCTGGTCCGGGTCGGCCCGATCGGGTTGACCCGGGGGGCGTCGAGCGGCACGGCTGCGCCGCCGGTGGAGCGCTTGGCGCGGTTGTGATATCGCCCGAGGTCCGCCAGTTTCTGCCCGACCAGGCGGCGGAACCAGCCCACCAGCGCCGCCTCGTTCTGTCCGGTGAATTGGGGAACTGCCGGACGACCTCGACCAGCGCCTCCTGGACCACGTCGGACAACTCGACCCGTGCTCGCGGAGCTTGGGGCCGAGCCCGGTCCGGACGACCATCCTCAAGTAGTTGCGATAGAGTGCGCAGAGTTCCCCAGCGCTTCGGCCTCGCCCGCGCGGGCCTTGGCCACCAACTCCAACGGTCCCGCGACCATCAGCCCTCGACTCCCCACGATCTTCGGGTCGGGCGGGCGTCTGCGGCCAATAATACGATAATAACTAGAGTTTTGCAATTTATCCGGACGCAAGGCGTACAGAGCCCCAGATCGCCATTTTGGCGATCAAAACACCCGGCGCAACTCGGGGGCACCGAGGCAAGCCGATCATGTTATAATGTAGTTGTCACTACGGACTGAGTGCCGATCCCTCGGGAAATGCCCCAAAACAAGCGGTTCGGCCTAGCATCAACGTTTCGGACGGTCATCCTACTGTCGATGAATTGTCCGAACCCTTGCCCGGCATCGACCGGGGTGGTCCTCGGGAAATGATCCACCGCACCTTAGATTTTATGCGGTCTCGGCGAAGTTTGCAAAACCCCAGTAATAACATGAGGCGTCGGACGCCGCCGGCTTGGACTACTCTTACTTATGATTGGACCGTGCACCGGGTGAGGCAAGCGTCCACCGCCTGGGGCACGGAAAAAGCCCCTCGTCGCGACGAGGGGCTGGAGGAAGGCTTGCATTTGGCGGGAGGTTGTCAATTCCCGACGCGGAGCCAGCGACGGAAGCCCAGCCCGACCAGAGCGGTCGCGAACACGGCGAGCGTCGTCGGCTCGGGGATGCTGAAGAAACTGGGCGAGATGCCGGTCGGGACCGATAACGAGAAGGCGGTGCTCCCGCTACTGACGCCGCTCGGTGCCAGTATGATCGGATTCGCCGTCGTGAGGGAGCTGATGTCGAATGGCAAGGGGCCCGGCCAGGACGGGGTGACCGACGCGATCTTCGCCTCCAGGCTTGAGACGCCATTGCCGCTGAGTGTCCCGTTGATCTCGCCCGAGACCGTCACGTTCGGCGCGAACTTCACCGGCTCACCAACTCCCTGGGCGGCCGCCAGGTTCAGGTTGATGGTGAAGGGTGTGTGGTTGAGAGTTAGGATCCCGCCGATGGGGATGGTCTCCGTTTGGAACTGACCGAGGTCCAACGACCCTGGCAGCACCGTCGAGTTCGAATACCCATAATACCCGATCCCATTTGGCGGCAATAGTATCGGGTCGTAACCAATGCCGGCGAACGTGACCGGCCCGGTCGAAGTCCCGCCCACTGATCCGAACGTCCCGTAGTAGAGGATCGGTGTGGGCGACGCAAGGGCGTCCGAGGTGATCAGGCCACCGAAGACCAGGGCCAGCATCCAGATCCGCGGCGAGGTCGGTTGAGCGTTCATGCTGAGCGTTCCTTTCTTTGGGATCTTTGGGAGAGAGCGACTCATGGTCAAATTTCAAGGTCCTCCAGGCCCGCGTGCCTGGCCGTGACCCTCTCAGCGGTCCTCAAGGGACCGAGAGCGGAAACCCAGCCCGGCTCTCCCTCGCATCGAACGCGGTGCGTTGTCAGCTCGGGGAGGGCGTCGATCTGGGCCCAAAGAGGAAACCGGCCATCCTTTTGGCCGACGGAGTCAGGTTCAAGGTGCTGGGAACTTTCACGTCATCCATGGGAGATCCAGGTCCGTCGCCCTGCCCGTGCCATCATGTGTCGCGGGTGAAGAAAACCGGGTCGGGTCCCAAAGGTCAAGGCGCTGGTGTGTGGAAAAGAGCCCCTCGCCATTCGAGGGGCTCGGTAGTCCTTCGGTCCGGTCAGCGGTGGCATGGTCAGCTCAGGTGGCGTGGCGACCGGAGCAGAGGCGACGCCCGCCCAGGCCGGCCAGTGTCATCAGAAACATCGCGATCGAGGTCGGCTCGGGGACCGGGGTGGCGTTGGGGTCGAGATGAGCCTGCGCCGAGGTATGGCCGTGGTTGGTCGTCGAGGGGACCAGCGATAGCGGGTTGTCGAGGATCTTCAGCGTATTTGACCAGACCCCGGTATTGAAGACATGATTGTTGGTTGTGTCGAACGTCGCCACCACCCTCGACTGGTCGGCACCGGTGAGCGTGCCGTTGAGCGTGCCGTTGAGCGTGATCGGCGTCTGGTTGGGCTCGGGCGTGTTGCCATTGATCTGGTGAACCAGGAAGGTGATGTGGAACGGCGTGTCTTTGTAGGTCGTGGTCTGGCCGTCGGGCAGCGAGGCGATCTGGAAGTCGCCCAGGCTAAATGCCGACGGCGCGTTAAACAAGCCGTGGTCCACGCTGCTGAAACTGATGGCGGGCGTCCCGGTCACCCCGGTCGGATCGATGTTCGAGCCCACTGTGCTGTAAGTGACGCGCGAGGAGGCCTGCACCACCGACGCGGTCCAGGCGAGAAGTCCCAGGGCCAAGACTGATGTCCGCAGCCCGGTCCACTGACGTGACATGCGCATGATTTCCTCCTGAAATTGAGTGTCGCGCTCGAGCGACTTCGCCAACGTGAGAACCGGGCCACCATCGCTCGAAGGCCCGCCCCTGTCCTGAGGGCGAGGCCCGCCCCAAGCTTCTTCAATGGTCGAATACGTTCGAGCCATCCTAAAAGGCGCGACCCGAATCCAGTGACAACTTGGGCAAAGGGGTTATGGCAAGGACGCGAGGTGCGCAACTGAGGTCAACGACAAAGATCCGAATCGCGACCGAACTCAAGACCAACGACATGAGGAGTCTGGATGTGAATTCGAGGGGGGATCTCAAACATACACGGCCTCCATGCCTGTTCATGCCGAAAACTCGTCCCTGAGTCTCGAGGTGCCGAATTCGAGGAGCCGAACGGGAGGGAGGATAAACGAAGATCGTCCGAAGGTAAACCGGAACTTTTGCCAATATCGTTCGAATTTTTGAGAGGGTCGGTTCGCGACCAGGCCCAATGCGCACCCCTCGGTCCCCGGAGGAGCGGCGTCGTCAAGCTTCGTGCGGGAACAACCGACCTCTCCTGCCATCGTCCCGGGTAGCCGGGGCGGGGTGCCACGACTCTCCGGAGGTTCCGGGCCGACACGCTCCGGATCACGCGGCGCCCCGCCCCGGCCACCCCGGCGCAACCACGAAGGACGATTCGATCGGGCGACGCCCCTCGTAGGCTGGCGGGGGCGTGCCGATGGCCAGCTCAACGCCGTCCGGCGGGATCGTGGATGGAAGCGCCGAGCGGTGAGAGCGACCCGGAGTGCTCAGGGGGCGGGGTCGAGCTCTGCGATACATACAAGCAGACGGCGGGCACGGTCCGAGTCGCGATCCCGCGAGACCGGTGAGGGGCTATCGCCGCACCGCGCAAGGGCCCGACCGGGCCAGCACTTGGGGGCCGGCCCGGCCGGGGGATGCGCATGACGTACCGGAAGGATGTCGAGGCGGACACCCGCGGGGCCGGTCGGGGGGGAGAGCAGTCACCTATTCAGGGACGACGACCGAAGCGGTGACGCAGACCCAGGCCGGTCAGGGTCGTCAGGAACATTGCGATCGAGGTCGGCTCGGGAACCTGCGGCGGCGGGTTCTGGACGGTCGAGAGATTCCCCTGCGCCGTGGTCCTTCCGTTGTTGGTCGTCGAGGGGACCAGCGACAGCGGGTTGTCGATGATGCCCAGGGTGTTCTGGTAGAGACCGGTCTGGAAGGTTGGGTTGTTGATCGGGTTGAACGACGCGATCACGCTCGATTGATCCTGGCCGGTGATCGTGCCGTTGAGCACGCCGGTGATCGTGACCGGCGTCTCGTTCGGGGTCTGGGCTTGGCCGTTGACCTTATCAATCGTCAGGGTGATGTGGAACGGTGTATTGTCGTAGGTCGTGGACTGGCCGTCGTCCAGCGCACGACCTGGAAGTCGCCCAGACTGAACGACGAAGGCGCATGGAAATTGTTGTTGGAGATGGGGAGGAAGCTGATGACGTTCGTCCCAGTCACCCCAGTCGCATCGATCCCCGAGTCCAGGGTGTTGTAGCTGATAATTGCGTCCGCTCTTACGCCGGACGAGGCCCAGACGAGCAGGCCGAGAGCCAAGATCGACGTCCGAAAGGCGGTCCACTGACGAAACCTGTGCATCATTTATCCTCCTGAAATTGAGAGTCGCGCTCGAGCAACTTTGCCCATGGGAAAACCGGAACACCATCGTTCGATAGCCCGCCCGCATGAGGGGGCCGGAGGCCGATCGGAAGAACGGGTGTCATTTCTGAGAGGTGTGCATCTCCAGTCAACGACGACGGTCCGAGCCGCGATCGAACCCCAATGGGCCACGACCTGAGGCGCCGCGGTCGGGAGCTCGAGGAAGGGGAGGTGTGAAGACTCGGCCTCCCTGCTCGATCACGTAGAGACTCGTCCTTGAGTTTCGAGGTGGCGAATCCTCAGAGCCGAGGCTAACCGCGCGGCAGATTACCGGAAATGCAATCCGAGGTAAACCTGTCTTTCGAGAATGTGTCTGGTCGGAACGATTGCGGGGATCGCCCGCCCCTCATACGCTTCTCAGAACGATCGTGCGCACTGCCGGGGCGGCGGTGCTCCCTCGGGGAGGCCCGCCGCCCCCGGCGGGGCCCAAACCTTCCAGAATGTGTATCAGAGCAGGCTGACTGGGTCCACATCGATGGCCAGCTCGACCCCGTTCGGTCGGGGGAGGGTGGGGGCAACGGTCTGCAAGAGTGCCTGGAGCGGTCGAGGGGCGATGCAGGCGCAATCGGAGGTGGTAGCGGTAGAGGTTGCGGATCTTCAAGACCGGCGCCGGCGCGGGGCCGTGCAATTGGACGGCCGGAGGGGCGGCGGTCTTCAAGGCCCGCGCCAGCTCCTCCAGGTAGGCTTTGACCGCAGGTTCCTCAGCCCCGCGTGCAATCAGCCGGACGAGGCGGCCGAACGGCGGCATGCCGTATTGCTCGCGCTCGGGGAGCTCCAGTGCGACGAATCCCTCGTAGTCATGCCGAGCGGCGCAGCGGATCGCATGGTGGTCGGGGCAGTAGGTCTGCACGAGCACCCGGCCCGGCCGATCGCCCCGGCCGGTCCGCCCGGCCACCTGCGCCACAAGCTGAAACGTCCGCTCAGCCGCGCGGAAGTCAGGCATGTGCAGCGCCGTGTCGGCATTGACCACGCCGACCAGCGTGACATTGGGGAAGTCAAGCCCCTTGGCGATCATCTGCGTGCCCAGCAGGATCTGCACCTCGCCCGCCCGGAAGGCCGAGAGGACCTGCTCGTGGCTGCCCGGCGTCCGCATCGTGTCCGAGTCCATCCGCCGCGCGACGTGGTACGGAAACGCCGTCGCGATCTCGCGCTCGAGCCGCTCGGTCCCGATCCCGCCATAATGGAGGTGGGGGGCACGGCAATGGGGGCACCCGGGCGGGCGGGCGCTCGGCGTCGCAGGTGTGGCAGATCAGGAGCCGGCGGCTTTTGTGATAGGTCAGCGCGACGTCGCAGTGGTGACACTTCAGGACCTGTCCGCACTGGGGGTTCGGACAAATGACGAAGGTGTGGAACCCGCGGCGGTTGAGCAGCAGGATCACCTGACCGCCGGCGTCGAGTGCGGCGGTCATCGCCTGGCGAAGCGATTCGCTCAGGCCGCCCAGCGCGGGCCGCTCGTGGCGGAGGTCGATCAACTCGACCGCGGGCATCGGCCGGCGCCGACGCGCTCGAGCATCGGCAGCCGGACGTAACGGCCCAACTCGGCGTTCCGCCAGGTCTCCAACGCCGGAGTGGCCGAGCCGAGCAGGATCGGCAACCGCTCCTGTTGCGCCCGCTTCACGGCGACGTCGCGCGCGTGGTAGCGTGGGGTGGTCTCTTGCTTGAACGTGCTCTCGTGCTCCTCGTCGATGACGATCAGGCCGAGCCGTCGCGTCGGCGCGAAGACCGCCGAGCGCGCCGACGACCACCTGGACCTCGCCCGAGGCGATGCTCTGCCAGTGGCGGTGCCGCTCGGCGTCGCTCAGGTGGCTGTGCAGGACCGCAACCCGGGGGAAGCGGCTCCGGAACCGGCGGATCGTCTGCGGTGTCAGGCTGATCTCAGGGACCAGCACGATCGCCTCACGCCCCCGAGCGACGACCCGCTCGATGGCGCTGAGATACACTTCGGTCTTGCCGCTGCCGGTGACCCCGTGGATCAGGAACGTGGCGAACGCATCTTCCTCCAGGGCGGGTGCCAGCCGGTCGAGCACCGCCGTCTGTTCGGCGGTGAGTGCGGGCCTGATCCGCCCGGCATCCGCCTCGGGCTCGTCGGCCCTCGGCGGGGCCGGGCCAGGACGGACCCGGCGCTTGACCGTGTGAATGTAGCCTCGCTGCCGGAGCGCCGCGATCAGGCCAGGGGCGCACTTGGCCATCCGGCAGAGGTCGGCGATCGTCAGCGGCTCGTCCGACCGGCAGAGGATGGTCAGCGCCTCGGCCTGCTTGGTCGGCAGGTCCAGCGACGCACGAACCTGGCGGACCTCCTCGGGGACGGTCAAGAACGTCCCCACCCGCGTCCCTGCCTGCTTCTTGACCCCGGCCGGCACCACCGCGTCGAGCGCCTGGCCCCACGAGCAGGCATAGTATCCGGCCATCCAGCGCGTCAGCTCGAGCATCACTGCGTCGATCAGCGGCGGGTCGTCGAGCACCTCGAGCACGTCTTTGACCCGACCCGACTCAACGCCATCGGGAAGCGCGGCGTCCACCCGGACGCAGTAGCCGACCGTCGGCTGGTTGCCCCGGCCCAGCGGAACCCGGACCCGCTGCCCAGGGCACACCACCTCGCGGAGTCGCTGCGGGATCCGGTACGTCAGGATCAGGTCCATCGGCCGGTTAAAGACCACACCCGCAAACGTCCCCTCGGCCTCGGGGTCGCCGCCGAACCACGCGGTCTGGCGTTTGCCGTTGACAAGGCTCATGATCGGGGCCTATCGTCGGACATTTTCGATCGAAGATGGTCGATTTCAAATTTCAAATCGGGAATTGTGCTCTGAAATCCGCGTTCGAGGCTCGGAAAACGCGCTCTCAAGATCCAGGGGACACCGTCACCCCTATAATGCCCACTTCACCCGATTTCTGCACGCCTGTCCACACGAAAACCACGGATGACAGAACCAATAGGGCCAACCAGCGATGCGACTAGGGCTGTATGGTGGCACGTTCGACCCGATCCATCTGGGGCACCTGATCCTGGCCGAATCGTGTCGCGAGACGTGCGGACTGGATCGGGTCTGGCTCGTCGTCGCCGGCGCGCCGCCGCACAAGCCGGGTGAGCGGACAGCGCCGGCGCATCGGCTAGAGATGGCCCGGATCGCCGTGGCCGGCAACTCGGCGTTCGAGGTCTCGGAGTTGGAGGCGCGGCGTCCCGGGCCGCACTACAGTGTCGAGACGCTGGAGGCGGTCCATCGCGACCGGCCAGAGGATGAACTCTTCTTCCTGATCGGCGCCGACAGCCTGGCCGACCTCCCGAATTGGAGGCAGCCCGACCGGATCGCGCGGTTGGCGACCCTCGTTGTGGTCAACCGCCCCGGCATCGAACCCGTCGCGTCCGCCGTCCCGCTCGACCTCGGGCCGGATACCCGCCCGATGCTGGTGGTGACGATGCCGCCGATCGGGATCGCCTCGCACGACCTCCGCCGCCGAAGGGCCGAAGGTCGGAGCATCCGCTACCAGGTTCCGCGTGGAGTCGAGGCGTACATCGAAGCCCACGAGCTCTATCGATCGATGGCTGCACCTGTAAAAATGTTTGCTCCAGGCGTTGCCTCCCCCTCATAATGGGCCATATCGTGTACGGAAGGGCTTGTTCATCAGACACTTCGGCTCGGACCGTGAACTCAGGGCTGCGCATCACGATGAGACTCGGATAGCCTGAGATTAACATATTACTTTGAAAAAGTTGTGTCTGTCGACATGGTCCGATCGGCGGACCGGGCGTCCTCTCGGACGACCCTTCCGTGGCCCCGCTGTGCAATCAACTGCGGAGGCGGGGTTTCCGAGTGTATGAGTGCACTCAGTGTCCGAGAAGGTGATGCCCGAGGACCTGTGGCGAGGTTTTCCCGGCGCCTCTCCCCGAACCAGGCAGAGAGTCTACGAACTCTCTCTCCTTAGTCCGGTAGGGGCTGCGGTGCGGACCGTCGTCCCTCTGTCCAGCGGCACAACTGAGGGCGTTGGGAGTGGAGCCGGGGAATTGAACAAGTCATATCGTTGGGGGTGGCCTGATGGGATGGCGAGGCGCTCCTCTCGATGCCCCCCTCGCCCCAGCTTTCCAGGCGGGGAGTAAGACGTTCGGGAGGCTCATCCCCATCGCGGAACCGGCCGATACGAAAGGGGGTGGGTCGGAGACTCAGCGTGGTCCGGGTTCTGAGGGGGACGATGGCTTCATCATCACACGAGACGCCGGCGCCGGGCGGTGAGGAGATCGAGGCCCTCCGCCGTCAGTTGGTCGCGTTGCAACGGGTCAGTAGTCTCGGGGTCCTGGCCGGCGGCATCTGCCACGAGTTGAACAACGCGCTGACGCCGATTCTCAACTACGCCAAACTCGGCCTGCGGAACCCCGACCCCGAATATCGCCAGCGCCTTCGAAAAGATCTTGGAGGCGGCGCAGCGCGCCTCGGCGATCACCGGAGGAGTGCTCGGGCTGGCCCGACCCCGCGCCGATCGCCTCGAGCCGACCGACTTGGTCCGACTGACTGAGGAGGTGATCCTGCTCGTGGGCAAGGATCTGTCCCGCGGCCGGGTCCGTCTCGATTTCCAGGCGACCGGCCGACCATATGCCCGCGTCAACCCCGCTCAGATCCAGCAGGTACTCTTGAACTTGATCATCAACGCGCGCCAGGCGATGTCCCAGGGGGGCACGGTCCGGCTCCGCGTCGCCTCGGATGCCTCCGGTCGATTGGCCGAGCTCAGCGTGGCCGATACCGGTATCGGGATCGCGCCGGCCGACCTGCGGCGGATCTTCGAGCCTTTCTTCACGACCAAGACCGGCCCCGACGCCTCGGGTCTGGGCGGGATCGGTCTGGGGTTGTCAGTTTGCCGCGACATCGTCGAGGCGCACCACGGTCGGCTTCGCGCCGAGAGCCGACTCGGCCAGGGGACCACCTTCACCCTCCGCCTCCCCACCTGCCCCGCCCCGGCCAAGACCAAGAATGGAGCCGCCTGAGCGCGGCCGAGATCCCTGCTGGTTGCCGACAGATCGACGCCTCCCCCTGGCTCCCTGCCCGCGTTCGCGGTAGTTTCTATGGGCGTTGCGCGGGGATTTCGACGGTGATGACTGACAGGGGAGGTCCGACATGCGCTGGGTGACCGTCCAAACTGAGCGGGGGCCGAGGGCGTGCGGGGTCTGGCAGGGAGAGTACGTGGATCTGAACGCGGCCGATCCCGGACTGCCGGCGAACGTCCGCGAACTCCTGGCGCTGGGCCCAGAGGCTCAGCGCCGCGCCTGGGAGGTCATGCCGCGCGGGTTCGTCCGTCATGACCCGGACTCTGTGACCTTGCTGGCGCCGATCCCCGACCCGCGCAAGATCATCTGCCTGGGCCTGAACTATCGCGATCACGCCGCCGAGAGTGGGATGCAGGTCCCCGACGAGCCGATCCTGTTTAGCAAGTACGCGACGGCGCTGATCGGCCATCGGGCCGAGATCCTCCTGCCCGAGGAGAGCACCCAGGTCGATTACGAGGCCGAGTTGGTGTTCGTGATCGGCCGCCGCGGTCGGCACATCCCGCGCGAACACGCGATGGCGTACGTCGCCGGCTACACCATCGGCAATGACATCTCGGCGCCGACTGGCAGCTCAAGAAGCCTGGCAAGCAGTGGATGGCGGGTAAGACCTTCGACACGTTCGCCCCAGTTGGCCCGGAACTGGTCATGGCCAATCAGGTCGCCAACCCCCACGCTCTGGGCATCCGGCTTCGCCTGAACCAGCAGGTGATGCAGGACTCGAACACGAACCAGTTGGTCTTCCACGTCGATGATGTGATCGCCTACCTTTCCAAGATCGTCACCCTGGAGCCTGGCGATCTGATTTTTACGGGCACGCCGCCGGGCGTGGGCATGGCCCGTAAGCCCCCCGTCTGGCTCAAGGCGGGCGACGTCGTCGAGGTCGAGATCGACGGTCTCGGGACGCTCCAGAACACGGTCCGGTAGTGGCTCTTCGACCCGTCCCAGGAATCTGATGCTCACCGCCGGAGCCGTTGCGTGAGGTCACGGGCATCGGCGTAGTTCGGAGAGAGCTGGAGGGCCCGCTCGACGGCTTCGAGGGCGGCGCCGATCTTGTGGTCGGCGTTGAGGGCCAGGGCAAGGTGATAGAAGATGTCGGGGCGGTCGGGGAGGTGTTGTGCGGCGAACCGTAAATTGGTGATCGCCTGGGCGGGGCTCTTCAGGGCCAGGTAGGCCAGGCCGCGTTGATGGTGGGCCTCGGGGTCGTCGGGGGTCAGCTCGATGACCTGGTCGAGCCGCGCCAGGGCCTGGTCGGGCTCGTGCCGGACGAGTTGGAGCGTGGCGATTCGGAGGATGACGGGGGTCGAGTTCGGGTCGAGCTCGAGACTTCGGAAGTAGGAGGCCAGCGCCTCGTCGGGGTGGCCGAGCGCCTCGAGCACCCGGCCCTGGGCGAGATGGGCTTCAGGCTCGTGTGGGTCGATCTCGATGGCGTCCTCGAACCGTCCTAAAGCGGATTCCAGCCGGCCGAGCTGCGCCTCGACTTCGCCCAGGCCGATCAGGGCATGGACATACTCGGGGTCGAGCTCCAAAGCACGACGGTATGCGGAACTGGCCTCGGCGAGCTGACCTTGAAGCTGGAAAACCCGGCCGAGCCGGTGGTGCGCCTCGGCTGATCGGGGCGACTCGGAGACCAGGCGCTCCAGGTCAGCGCGGGCTTCTTCGTAATCATGCCGGTCGATGGCGGCCTGAGCCACCTGGCTCAACTGCTGATAGTGGGCTGACCGAGGGGCCGAGGCGGCCGAATCTTCGTCGCGTGGGCGGACCAATGCACAACCGGCGAGTGCCATCAGGGCGCACCCATACCCGGCGATGACGGGCCAGAGCCGCATGGTTCCCCTCCCTGGGACGGCCTCGCAATCCGAAGGGTGAACGATCCGGCGCCCTGGACTCCCACCTGAATATCGGCGCAATTGCGCCCTTGCTTGAACGGGACGAGAGCGGCCGGTCGGCCATGCCTCGAGTTACATGAGGTGAACGATTGGTGTCGCCGCACCCTACGTCCGAACCATGTGACGGTCAACCCCGATTGGTCGGCCCTTGGCTGGCGATGGCCACGGGCACACCATTTACCGAAGGTCATCCGGAGCCTCGCGGAACATCACGCATGTCAACCAGAGGACACGACGATGAGCGATACGACGATCATCAAGTGCAGCTCGGCGCATTCATCTAAAGGGTGAGATGGGCCAGAAATACCTTGCCCTGGGAAAAATCTCTCGATGCGGCTCTGGCAGTAGCAGCCCGCGGGTGAAGCGTAGTGACAACGTTCAATTTCTACTGTCTGAGGTGGTAGAGTCGAGGTGCTCCAAGGCAGCAGGGTGATAATGAGGGAAAAGAACAAAGGGAGAAATCGGGCCGGGTCGCCCCGGGGCGACCCGGCCCGATTCTCTTTCTCAATATCTCTTTCCAGCGGGGCCACCATAGCCGGGACCGCGTCCCCAATATCTCTTTCCAGCGGGGCCATCATAGCCGGGACCGCGTGCCCGACCCGAGCACGGGGGCACATCCCCAAGCATGGGCTGCGTGAGCACAGCCCTCAAGTATATTTTCGCCATTTTTTGTCCGGCCCGCCCCGTCGCGGCAGGCCGCCGCCCCGACACGGGGCGGATCGCACTATGCGCCGAACTGGCGTCGAGGTCCCTCGCGCATCACGTCGCGCTTGCCCTGTGCCCGCGTTGACCCGCGTGCGGCAACGATCCGGCTGCGGTGCGCCGGGTCCGCGACTTGTTGGGCCTCGAGCAGGTCGGCCAGATTCCGGACCTGGGACGAGAGGACCCAGATCGACCCCGGAGATGATCAGCATCCCCGACCAGAGGATCATGGCCAGGCCAGTCAGATTGATGTTGAAATTCAGCATGGGTGCCTTTCAACGGAGGAACGGTCCACTCGTCCCCGAATCCCGGGGCCGAACTGGGATAAAGCCTGGAAATCGATCCGGGGGCCGTCATACCCACGTCTTGATCCTGCCCCGCCCGTGGAGGCGTCCTCGTGCGCTCGGCTCGGCTCTCATCGGCTGACCAGCGGGTCCAACACCAAGGCCGCGAGGCCGGCCGGCGAGGTCGCCATGTCCCTGGCCGATGAGGCGTACTCCGACCCGGCCCCGATCGTGGCCGCGATGCGGGCCGAGGGCTTGTCCCTCCGAGTGATCGCCGATTGGCTCAACGCCTATCGAGGCCCGCATGCAATCGCCACATTCCCGGATGGCCTCTCAGAGCCGCTCCATGCCCTGGTAGGTGTCCGAACCCCGATGATTCAAGGCACCACGTAGAGGACCTGGTGCGGCGAGGAGTGAGCCAAGGTACGCCTGCCGCCATGCGTCTCGGGTGATCGTTCGGTTGAACGTCTCCGCCTCATTCGGAGTCATGAAGCGGTTGGGGAGCATACCGGTTTGCTCGTAGATCTTAGCCTCCTGCCAGCCCCGCTGCTGCCCTGGAGTGAAGGGCAAGTAGGGATTGTATGGGCGGAGGGCCGGCCCGTAGGGGCCGTAGGGCGTATAGAGCCCCTGGGCCTGCACCGCCGAGGACATCCCGGCGACCATCAGGCAAGAGACAAGGGCCAAGGCGCTGCAAACTTCATGGTGGATCTCATAAGACACCTCCCGTGGACCTCACCGAACTCAAGATTTCTGACACTTCTTGCCGATCCCGACAGCTGCTAAGGAATTCCTGCAGGCATCGCCATGAATCAAAGTCGCTATCAATGCTGACCACATGAGTCACGGCGTTTTTTGTCCGCCTGCTACAGAAAGTCCATGACCAAGTTCGTCGCCATCTACGTCCGCGTCTCGAAGGCCCATGGCCAGGACACCGCCAGTCAGGAACGCGACCTGAAATACGCCGGGCTGCGGCCCAGGAGGCCGAGGTCCGCTCGCGAAACTTGACTACTCCTCAAGCTCCTCGCACGTACCCGCAGCCGGATCGGTTTCTCCGCTTTTCAGACGGTGCGGTAGCGGGTGAGGTTCATCGCCAACTGCTACACCCGCCCCGCAAACTGGACAGCATCAGCGGGCTCGTGAATCACAGAGGGCGGCCGTTGTCCGGGTCGCCCCGGCGACCTCAGCTCGCACCGGGGCTCCTACCACGAACCCGAGGTGCCGGGCGAAGCGTCGCTGGCGGCAGAGAGCATACTACGCCTGTTGTGCCCGGTCCCTCGTCCGCCTTGCCCTGGTGGTATCCATTGCTGGGGTCTCTCTGCACTCTCAATCTTCCTGAAAAGTGCGAAACTCGAATTTAGACAAAAGCCGATCGGACCCCTACCTGGAACGCCGGCCCGCTGGGAAACACCCAGGCGATGACGCCGCGCTCGAAGTGGCTGATCCGACCGCCAGGGCCAAGACGAAGGTCGGACAGCCCGTTCATCTCGTCGGAGGTCGGATGCCCCAGGTTCAGGCCGTGGGCCGGAGGTCGTTCCACTTGGCCAGGATGGCTCCGTGAACCTCGTGCGTCTCCCTGGTCTGGGGGTTGTAGTCGATGACGCCGCCCTGGAAGTAGCTGATCCGGCCGCCGAAGCCGTCGTTCATCTCGTCGGAGGTCGGATGCCCCAGGTTCAGGCCGTGGGCCGGAGGTCGTTCCACTTGGCCAGGATGGCTCCGTGAACCTCGTGCGTCTCCCTGGTCCTGGGGTTGTAGTCGATGACGCCGCCCTGGAAGTAGCTGATCCGGCCGCCGAAGCCGTCGTTCATCTCGTCGGAGGTCGGATGCCCCAGGTTCAGGCCGTCGGCGCGGTAGGTCGTTCCACTTGGCCAGGATGGCTCCGTGAACCTCGTGCGTCTCCCTGGTCTGGGGGTTGTAGTCGATGACGCCGCCCTGGAAGTAGCTGATCCGGCCGCCGAAGCCGTCGTTCATCTCGTCGGAGGTCGGATGCCCCAGGTTCAGGCCGTCGGCACGGAGGTCGTTCCACTTGGCCAGGATGGCTCCGTGAACCTCGTGCGTCTCCCTGGTCTGGGGTTGTAGTCGATGACGCCGCCCTGGAAGTAGCTGATCCGGCCGCCGAAGCCGTCGTTCATCTCGTCGGAGGTCGGATGCCCCAGGTTCAGGCCATCGGCGGCGGAGGTCGTTCCACTTGGCCAGGATGGCTCCGTGAACCTCGTGCGTCTCCCTGGTCTGGGGGTTGTAGTCGATGACGCCGCCCTGGAAGTAGCTGATCCGGCCGCCGAAGCCGTCGTTCATCTCGTCGGAGGTCGGATGCCCCAGGTTCAGGCCGTGGGCGCGGAGGTCGTTCCACTTGGCCAGGATGGCTCCGTGAACCTCGTGCGTCTCCCTGGTCTGGGGGTTGTAGTCGATGACGCCGCCCTGGAAGTAGCTGATCCGGCCGCCGAAGCCGTCGTTCATCTCGTCGGAGGTCGGATGCCCCAGGTTCAGGCCGTCAGCGGCTAGGAGGTCGTTCCACTTGGCCAGGATTGCGCCGTGAACCTCGTTCTCCCCGGTGGCCGGCGTCCAGTCAATGACGCCGCCCTGGAAGTAGCTGATCTGACCTCCGAAGCCGTCGTCCACCACGCCGCTGGTCGCGCTCCCCAGGTTCAGGCCGTCGGCACGGAGGTCGTCCCACTCCGCCAGGATGGCGCCGGAGGCGGCCGTGAGCGCGTAGGTTTGCGTCGCGACCCGAGCATTCTCGCCGGTCAACAGGCCGGGGGCCCGGCGTGGCGGTCGCGACGACGGCCGGGTGCGTGTTGAGGGGGAGAGGGGACGGCGCGTGCCGGCGGCGAGGCTGAGGAGTTTCCGGTCCTCAAGCTGATCCAGCCCGGTGATGCATCGGTGCTTCCGTCGCATGATTGCCTCCGAATCGTATGACTTGAATGGGGCTGGGCTCCCAATCGCTCGGGATTCGGCTCGCCCCGACTCGCATCCGTGGTCGGCCAGCTTGCTGCCGCCCGACTTCTAATGACATCCACATCCGGTCTCGAAACGCAGAACGTTCCCGGGAGTATTTTCCGAGGCCCTTGCTCGGATCCGGCCCCATACCCCTTGGCCGGGGGTACAAAGTTTGTGCTCCGGCACGTGCTCGGCCATCGGCTCGGAAGGGGGCCTGCCGCGGCACGGATGAGCTGGCCCTCCTCGACCTCGAAGAGAATCCGGGCGTGTTGTCGGAGGTGGAGCGGACAGGCGACAAAGAAAGCTCTTGCTCTTTCTTTACCCTGATGGGTAACTGCCCTTGTGCGCGATAGAATCGTAGTTGTGACCGGTTTCCGTTGATCTCGTACCCGATCGTGGCCGCAGAGGTGGAGCATGTCCTACCGCGGCGACGGGTCCGTGACGATCTGGATCGACCGACTGAAGGCGGGTGACAAAGCCACAGCCTGTCTCCTCTGGGACCGCTACTTGGGTCTAAGCAAGTCCGCAAAACTCTTTTGACACCGCAGTGCGACCATACGACGGCTCGATTTTCAGGAGCTCCCGGTCGTTTCCATCGATCGTGTACTATTCGGAAATATAAGTATTTTAGTTATGACATAGAAGGCCCTGTTCTCTCGGGGAAATTGGCCCTTCTGATGTCGGCTCGGTGAGCGGAACAAAGATGGCGATTCCTCGGGAAACCGCCTGTTTTCCCGGTTATCTCGCAGCCTTTGTCAAATTCATTTTGCGGACTTGCTTAGGTACTACTCCGTTAAATCTCGTAAGTACCGCTCTAGCAGAGCTTTATGTCGCCAACAAAATGCCAAGTGAGAGGAATTGCATTTGTCTAATTCCAGCGAAGCCCCTGGAAAACAAGCCCTGTGGGTATCCAATTGCTCTCATGAATGCACTCTATTGGGCAAATCTTAACGGAGTAGTATTAGGCCTCGATGGCGATGAGAGATATCGGAGGGACTTATGTCGCCCGACGACCCCGGCTCCGTCACCCGCTGGATCAACGACCTCAAGGACGGCGAGCTGGACGCCGTCCAGCCCCTCTGGGAGCGCTACTTCGCGGACCTCGTCCGCCTGGCCCGCGCCAGGCTCCTGCGCCACCCCCCGCACCGCGGCTGATGAAGAAGACGTCGCCCTCAGCGCCTTCGACAGCTTCTGCGCGGGGGGCGCGGGCCGCTTTCCCCGGCTCGACGATCGTGACGAGCTCTGGCGGGTCCTGGTCACCCTCACTGCCCGCAAGGCCGCCGACCAAGTCCTGCGCGAGCGACGCCAGAAGCGCGGCGGCGGCCGGGTCTGCAGCGAGGCGGACCTCGCCGGGGGAGGGCCCGAGGGGGATGCCGAATCTCCTCGGGCAAGTCGCGGGTCCCGAGCCGACCCCCGAGTTCGCCGCCATGGTTGCCGACGAGTGCCGCCGCCTCCTCGAGACCCTCGGCGACGAGACGCTTCGCCAGATCGCCCTGCGGCGGATGGAGGGCTACACTAACGAGGAGATCGCCGCGCGGCTCGGCTGCTCCCTGCGGACCGTGACTCATAAGGTCACCCTGATCCGCAAGAGGTGGGAGGCGGCGTCATGAGCGGGACCGACCCGCGGGACTACCCCTCCTTGCCGTTGTCCCAGCTCGAGCGGGTCGTCGGGACGTGCGACCGCTTCGAGGCGGCCTGGCAAGCGGGCCGCCGGCCGCGGATCGAAGACTACCTGGGCGATCTGCCCGAGCCGGAGCGGCCGGCATTGTTGCGAGAACTGCTCGCGATCGAGCTCGAGTGCCGCCGGCGGTGCGGCGAACAACCGACGCCCCGGGAGTATTGGGCCCGGTTCCCGGGGGACAGTGACCGGATCAACGCTGCCTTCGGTGCGGCGACTCTCGCGATCCACCCGCGGCCGACCACCCGCCCGCGCCGGGCCGCGGGCGGAGGCAGCGACCGTAACCTGCTCTTCGGCATCCTGGCGCTGCAGATCGACTTCATCGACCGCGACTCGCCTGCTGGCCGCCTTCAGCGCCTGGGTCCTGGACAAGTCCCAGCCCCTGGGCCGAATCCTCGTCGAGCGCGGCGCCTTGACCGGAGATGAGCACGAGTTGCTGGAGGCGATAGTCGCCAAGCACCTGAAGCGGCACGGTGGCGACCCCGCTCGGAGCCTGGCCGGCGGTCGATTCGGCTGAGCTCGGTCCGGGAGCGACCTGGAGCGGATCGCCGACCCCGAACTGCAAGCCAGCCTGGCTCGCCGTGCTCCCAACCGACCGCGGGGCGGCCATGACGCCTGGGACCGACGCAGTTATCGTCGTAGGGCGCCTCCTCGCTGTCACCTCGCGCTTCCGCGATCCTCCGGCCGCACGCCGAGGGGGGGCTGGGCGAGGTCTTCGTCGCCCGCGACGAGGAGCTGCACCGCGAGGTGGCGCTGAAGGAGATCCAGGACCGCTACGCCGACGACGCCGAGAGCCGGGCCCGGTTCCTGCTCGAAGCCGAGATCACCGGCGGGCTGGAGCACCCGGGGATCGTCCCGGTCTACGGCCTGGGCACCTATGCCGACGGCCGCCCTTCTACGCGATGCGGTTCATCAAGGGGCGACAGCCTCAAGCAGGCCATCGAGCGGTTCCACGCGAGCGAGGTCCCAGGCGCGCGACCCGGGCGAGCGCGCCCTGGCGTTGCGGCAGCTGCTGGGCGGTTCGTCGACGTCTGCAACGCGATGCGTACGCCCACAGCCGGGGCGTGCTGCACCGCGACCTGAAGCCGGGCAACATCATGCTGGGCCAGTACGGCGAGACGCTGGTGGTCGACTGGGGCCTGGCCAAGGTCGTCGGCCGGCCGGAGCGGGGCCGAGGAGGGGCGAAGTCGACGCTTGCGACCCTCGTCGGCCAGCGGCGTCGGCCGAGACGCTGCCCGGTTTGGCGCTCGGCACGCCGGCAGTACATGAGCCCCGAGCAGGCCGCCGGCCGGCTCGATCTGCTGGGCCCGGCCAGCGACGTCTACAGCCTGGGGGCCACCCTCTACTGCCTCCTGACCGGCCGGGCCGCCGTTCGAGGAGCGGGCGACGTCGACGTCGTCTCGCGGAAGGTGCGGCGGGGCGACTTCCCGCCGCCGCGACAGGTCAACCGGCGAGTCCCGCCGGCGCTTGGAGGCGATCTGCCTGAAGGCGATGGCCCGCCGGCCGAGGGCCGCTACGCTCGCCCCGTGCCCTGGCCGACGACGTCGAGCGTTGGCTGGCCGACGAGCCGGTCGCGGCCTACCGGGAAGGGTGGGGTCCGCGGCTCGCTCGGTGGGCCCGTCATCACCGCACTTGGGACCCAGGCCGGGCGGCTGCACTCCTGGTGGTGACCCTCGTCTCGGTCTGCACCGCCTTGCTGGTGAACCAGGCGCAAAACCAGGAACGGGCCGCCCGGGGACGTGAGGACCGACTGCGGCGCTTGGCCGAGACGCCGGTGGCGGCGCCTCGCCGCCGAGGGCCAGGCCCTCATCCAGTAGGGCCAGGACGCCCTCGGGGGTCGAGACTGGCAGGACGCGAAACTCCAGCTTTCCAAAGCACTGGCCACGGCCGCTCCCGAGCTTCAACTGGCGGACCTCAAGGCCCACGCGGACGACTTGCTCGCCATCGCCGATCGTCGACTGGCCGAGCAGGCAGCGCAGAGAGCGCGAGGGGGGGCGCATCAAACAATTCGCCTCATGGCCGACCAGGTGTGGTTCTACGCCGCAAGCACCGATCCCGTCGCCGAGCATGTCCCTTACTATGATCTCCGGAGGGGGCTGGCTGCCGGCCAGGCGGCCCTCGCCCTCGCCCGGGCGTGGGGACCGGGTCTCCAAAGCCTGCCGCTCCCCGAAGAGCGGGCTCCTCTCAAAGAGGAGCTTTACGATTTGCTCTTATTGATGGTCCAGGCCAGGAGCCGTGACTGTGACGGGCCGAAGGCAGCCCGGGAGCTGCTCGCCCTCCTGGACGAGGCCCGTTCCCTGCACGAGCCCTCCCGGAGCGACCATCGGTGCGCGGCACTCTGCTACCGCCTCCTGGGGGACAGCTCGCAGGCCGTTGGAACAGCGGCGGGCCGATGATCCGCTACGCCGGCTTCCTCCCTGGACCATTTCCTCCTGGGGGAAAACGATCGCAGGGAGGCCATCACGCCGCGAGCGCACCAGGAATGCGCGACCTGGCAGCCGAATCGCGACGCATCACCAAGGCCATCGGCCAGTATCGGCGGGCCCTGGAGTGCCGCCCGGATCACTACTGGTCCCACTTCCAGCTCGGTCGCTGCTATCTGGGCCTCGGGCAGAGGGCCGAGGCCGTCGAGGCGTTGGGCACCTGCGTGGCCCTGCGACCGGACTGCCCCTGGGGGTATCGCGCCCGCGGGCTCGCCCTGGCCCTCCACGGGCGGTCCCGCGAAGCGGAGCAGGACTTGGATCGGGCGATTGATCTCAGCCCGGACTTCCCCCCGGCCCGGCTGAATCGGGGCGTGGTCTCCTGGCTGGGAAAGAAATACGAGGCGGCCCTGGCCGATTTCGGCAAGGTCCTGCAGCTCCCCGAGGGCCAAAGGCTCATCGAGGCCGCGTTCTATCGCGGGCAACTCTTTATGGAGCGGGGCGAGTACCCGGAGGCCCTGAAGGATTTCGATCGCCTCGTGGCCGAAGACCCGGGCTTTCGACCCGTGTATCGGCTCCGTGCCCTGGCCCATCTGTTGCAAGGGCGGGACGACCTGTGCCTGGAGGACCTCGACGTCCTCCTGGCCGGCGGCGGGCGGTCCGGCCCCCGCGACATTGAGGCGCACGCCGCAGCGCGGTCGGCTCTTATTCCTCCTCGCCGTCGAATTGCCCCCGCCCGCGCGTCCAAGGGCGTGGGCGTTGGCCCGGGCCGAGCTGGAGGAGACGGTCGCGCTGGGCGGCCGGTCGGCGACACTCTTCGCCGACCTCGGCGCGGTGCGGGAACACCTGGGGCAGCTCGAAGAGGCCATCCGCCGCGTATTCGACGGGCCTGGAACAGGCCCCGGAGGATACCCGACTGCTGATCCAGCGCGCGGCTGGGCCTATGAACGGCTGAAGCGAGAGGACAAGGCTCGGTCCGATTTCGGCAAGGCATCCGCGTGGATGCCCGGAATGCGGAAGCCCATCTCGGGCTCGGCTATGCCCACGCCCGCCTCGGGGCCCCCGCCAATGCGCAGCGGGAGGCGTCCCTGGCCTTGGTGCTCGGGGCCGACGACTACCTGGCCGTCCATAACGTCGCCTGTATCTATTCCGAGCTGTTCTCGAGCCGATAGCGGCCGGGCGACCGAGCACCTCGACGTCGCGATGCGCCTGCTGCAGCGGGCGGTTGAGCTCTGGGGGGGCGGGACCGCCGGTCCCGACGAGATCGAGCTGATCCGCGGCGAGCCGGCCTTCCCCGCGGCGCGTGCGCCCGGCCGGATTTCCAGGAGCTGATCGCCGGGGGGAGGCCCTGATTCCTGATCCGGCCGAGGATGACCGAAGCCCCAAGGGCCGCTCCCCGAGGGAAGGGTCGATGGTTCGGAGCGGGTCTCGGGGATCGGCCATGTTGAACCGGACCGGGGATGAGGGCCGCCGTCCCGGGCGCACCCGGGATCGCTCCCCCCGTTGACTCGGCGAGTGCTCAGGTTGAAGCCTTCCTCCTTCGGGCCTCTTCGCGAGGTGTGCCTTCGAATTCGGGAGGAGAATCACTCCCGCGGCCCGGTCCGACACCGGCCGCAAGGAGGGCGATCGCAAAGAGGGCCGGGATCCCGCCGGGAGGGCTCACCCCGGGCTGCATCTCTGGGCGCCCCCCGTCCCTCCATAGCAGTCCGTCTCCGCCCTCGATCGGCTCGGGGTTTGGGGACTCGAACACGTCGGGCCGAGCTGGGGCCGAGCGGTCGTCGGCGCCGAGGCGGAGCGGGAGCATCCCCTTGGCGAGGCGGCGCCACTCGACGCGGGAAATGGGCAGCAGCGAGCCCAGGAACTGGAGCACGTGGGATCTTCGGGCGAAGAGCTGCACGATCCACCCCAGGGCCTCGGCGACAGCACGGCGCACCCGGACCGGGGCACGAGGTAGGACCGGGGAGGTGGGCCACCCCGAGCCCGAAATCCTGTTCGCTCCGGCCGCCCCTTGGGAAGCGATCGGCTGCCGGATGCTGGTCGTCTCCTTCGGAACACTCGCCAGCCGCGTCGGGATCGGCGCCTGGCCGGTCGAGTTGACAAAGGTCGTCGCACTCCCCTCCTGTCCGCCGCTGGACAGGACTGTCACGATCGTGACGGGAGACAGGGACAGGGCCGGAGGGTTGAACCCGGGATCGCCGGGCTGATTGAGAGCCTGAGGGGTCGAGTTGACAAAGGCCGTCGCACTCCCTTCCTGTCCGCTGCTGGACGGGCCGTCGGGCTGCGTGGGAGCCTGAGGGGGTTCGGGATTCGTGGGGCGGTCGCCGCCGGGTCCGAGTGGCGAGGAAGGATCGGGGTGGTCGCCTGGTCCGGGCAGCGGGGGACTCGCGGGAGGGTACGCCCGGTACGGCACCGGGGGGATCCGCTCCGGTGTAGGAGAGGACGAACTCAAACGTGCGCCGCCCGGTCCTCAGGCCGTCGGTCAGCTCCCAGGGACTCGAGCCGGTCCTGGCTGGGCCCGAGATAGACCGCACCACCCCGCCGCCTCGCCGGCACGTCGCTCACGTCCGAGACATAGGTCGATCCCGAGGGTGTCCCCCGGTCGAGGGCGACGAGGATGACGATCACTTCGATGTTGCCCGTGACATTGACGTACGCCGAGGGGATGCGCTGAATGCGTCGGTCCGCAGGTCGTAGGTGATCCGGCTCCCGCCGGGGTCCGCCAGGGCGAACGACACCGGGTCGAGCCAGATCACGAGCACCGCGACGGGCTGCCGGCCCAGCGCATTCAGGCCGGGGATGAACCGGACCTGAATCTGGCGGTTCAGCGCGGCCGTGATGGCCTTACCATCGCTGTCGCCCTGGTTCGTCAGCCTCGCGTCCAGCAGCGCCCCGAGGTCGTCGTGCAACTGCGTCAGGAAGGGGGTCCCCGCCTCCCAGGCCCGGAAATCACCCAGGTCGCCGGCCGGCGAGCGGGCCCGCTGGCCTCCCACCGGCTCCCTCGCCTCCACTTGCCCTTGGGTCAGCGAAAACGACCGGATGTCCCGCGAACTGGCTTTGCGTCCGGCCAGGAGGTCCTGCTCCTCCTCGTTGTAGGGAGCCGTCAGGATGGCGGGCGACAGCTCGACCCGGTACGAGCCGGTCGGCAGGGGGCCGGCGAACAGCAGGGTGACGGTCTGACGCACGGCGGTCGGATACTGCTTGCCGCTGGCCACGTCGACGTTGGCGCTGGGGTCGTAGACGACGCCCTGGGAGCCGGCGATGCTGGAGATCGAGATGACCTGATCATCGGCGGTGTCGGGTCGGCCGTCGGGGCCGAGCCAGGTGACGCGGTAGTGGGCCGGGTCCTGGGCGGTGGCCGGGTCGAGGCGGTCGCCCTGGAAGGTCAGGACCAGGCTGGCGGTGGCGCCGCCGGGCAAGCCGCCCTGGCCGGGCAGTAGCGGCTGGGCCTCGACCGAGACGAACTGCGGCAGCACGTCGAGGTCCAGCGTGTAGGCGCCGGTGCCGCGGGAGCCGTCGGCGGCCGCGACGCCGAAGACGTGCAGGAGTGAGGGCCTCGCCCTTGGGCGACGAGGGCGCGGAACCGCTCGCCGGCAGCCGAGCAGGACGCCGGTGAGGCGTCGCGCAACTCGATGGTCAGGCCAGCCCCCTCGACGGCCTGGAACGACCCGGAGACGTCGAGGACCTCGGGGCCGGAGCCGCGGGCGGCCTCGGTCGGGCGCGGTCAGGGTATAGTAGGCATCCTCATGCCCGGGGACGATCGTCAACGTCGGTTCGACCACGTGGACGACGGTGCCCAGGTTGCGGGCGGTCCGGGGCGTGTCGTTGGGCGGGATCACCGGGGGCTTGCCGAAGGTGATCCGGATGCCGTCGCGATCGACGATCGCGAGATCCTTGGCTCCGTCACCGTTGAGATCGCCGATGACCAGATCGAGGGGGACATTCGCGGAAGACAAGAGTAAAGGGCGACGCCGAAGCCTTCGATATTTCCCCTGGCTATCGACCAGACCGGGCAGGATGACCACCGGCAGGTCCGAGATGCCCGTGCGGTCCAGACCCCACCGCCGTTCGTGATCACAGAGGTCGGGATGCCCGTCGGGCCGCCCCAAGGCAATCGGTCCGTCAGGGCAGAGTCACCTGGCTGCCGAGGTCGGCGATGGTCACGCTCGTCGGCACCGGGCCGGGGTAGAACGTCCTGGGGCGCCTGGAAGGTGCCATCGCCCTGGCCGAGGAACACGTACCGCTCTTGCCGCTATCGTAGGTTGCCGCCACGAGGTCCGGATTGCCGTCTCCGTTGACGTCGCCGACCGTGATCGCCTGTATCCGCGCATTGTCCGACGTCATCCAGAGCTCCTCCCGGAGCTGAAGGTTCCATCCCCGTTGCCGAGGAAGATCCGGATGTCGGGACCCCGTTGGCGCCGTTCAGACCGCCGATCACCAGGTCGAGCCGGCCATCTTTGTTGAAGTCGGCGAGCCGCGACCGTGCCAGGGAAGGCGCCCGGGCCCGATTGAAATTGGCGAGCGTCTTCTGGGGCTGGAATGTCCCGTCCCCTCGCCCCAGAAGAGACGACACGGTCACCAGCCCCGAAGCGGGGGAATCGACCACGACCAGGTCGGGTTGCCATCGCCGTTGAAGTCGCCGACGCCGAGGGCGGTGGGAGCCGACGTGGCGTCGAACCGGCGCTGGGGCTGGAACGTGCCGTCGCCGCGACCCAGCAGCACCGAGATGTCGGCCGAGGAATAGTTCGTCACGATCACGTCGGGGAGGCCGTCGTGGTTCACATCGACGATCGCCAGGTCGCGTCCTGTGCTCGAGGAAGCCCTGGATGAACTGTCCGCGGACGGTGAGTGCGAAGGCGCCGACGTCGAACTGCCGGTGCCTGGAAGGTACCGTCACCATTTCCCAGAAAGACGCTGATCGTGTTGGACAACGTATTGGAGACCACCAGGTCGGGGGTGCCATCCCCGTTGAGATCACCCAGGGCGATGTGTGAGGGACCCGAATCCGTCCGGAGCACGATCGATTTTCAGGTCCGGGGTGGCGAATTGATCGAGGTTGGTGAATTCGAGCTGGAAGTCCCCGCCGAGGTCGCTCCGCCCGAGACGCCGACGAGCACCGCTTGCCCCTCCTGGATCGCCACAGTTGTCTCGACGCTCCCGTCCGGCTCCGGCTCCCTGTCGCCAGCACGGTCAGCTTGCCGCACGTTGCAGGTTCAAGCTGCCCATGACGTCGGGATCGAGCACTTGCAGGTTCACAGCTGCCCATGACGTCGGGACCCGGAGTCAACGTCACATCCAGAGAGCCGGAAGCCCCGGCCGCCAGCAAATAGTAAGCCCGAACGTCCGGATTGAGCGTCCCTGTCTGAACGGAATGGACGACGGTCCCCAGATCGGCCGTCAGCGATCGCACGTCGAGCGTGTACCGCGGCGAGATCGCCGCGGTAGAGGCTCTGCGATCAGAACGCCCGGAACGACATGGATCAGGTATGATTGTCCGCGCCTGGCCCGGGAAGACAAGCTGCTCAACGCCCGGGCCCGCTGCGGCCGTCCCTGTCGCCAGTCGCGTCGTCCCGCTCGCATCCCACAACTCGAGGCGCAGGGCTGTCGTCGCAGCGGACGGTGTGGCCGAGACGGTCAGGTTGCCCGTGGAGGCGGCCTTGAGGCGGAACCAGTCCTTCGTCGCCGGGGGACTCGCCAGCTTGGGCATGTGGCCGCTCGATGACCGTTCCCAGGTCGGTAGCGGTTTCGGGCGTGTTGTTGGGCTCGAAGCGGTCGTTGGGGGGGCGGGGCCGTGCTGATCGGCTCGCGCGTGAAGAAGATGTCCTGGTTGCCGTTGCGGGTGTCGGTCCAGGCGGCGTAGACCGTCTGGTTCGCCACGGCCAGGCCGAGGAAATCGCCCAGGTAATCATTCGTCTGACCTGTCGCGTCGGTGAAGTGCCTGCGTCCGCGTCGAAGGATTGGTCGGTGATGCGGAAGTTGGGGCTGAAGGTCAGGCCGCCGTCGGTGCTGACCGTGCCGAAGACATCGAGGAGGTGGTTCCTGGGGTCGCGGCGGGTGTCGTACCAGATCACGGCGACGGTGCCCTGGGCGTCCACGGTCAGCCTGGGCAACGCCTGGTTGGTAATCACGTCATCGGGATTCAGGCCAGTGACGGACTGGCCGTCGTTGTCATCGTTCAGGATGTGGGTCGTGCTCGGGCCCACCCAAAAGGTGCGCTGCCAGGTCACACCGTAGTCGATGGAGCGGGCGAAGACGATGTCGGCGGGGTCGGGGACGACGTTGCCGGTGGGGTCGGCGACCAACTTCGCCTCGGTGGCGTAGACTGTCCCCGGTCGGGTCGGGTCGGCCGCAATGGCCCGGACCGTGTTGGTCCGGAATTGATTCGGGGGCTGGCCGATGAAATCTGCGCGGGGGCGGATAAGAATCCGAGGCCGAACGCGACCCGCTGATCCGATGACATGGTCGGGGCCGACGAAGCTTGCGCCGCCGTCCATGGAATGGAAGACCGAAAAGTCGCCGGCAACGAAATTCGACTCGTAGATGTCCCCTTCCGGCCCGATCGCCAGGTGGGACTGGTCGACGACTCCCAGACCAAGCGGTGCCTCTCCCGATCATTCACGGGATCCCGGATCACGGAGACCTGAAGTCCCGTCTCCGGCTGGGTTTGGAGGAGCGTTTGCCATGTCTCGCCCTGGTCCTTCGAGACGGCGAGCATGACATCGGTGCCCCCTGGGGCAGTCGGATCGCCGGGAAATTGGCCGGGCGGATAGATGCGGGTCCAGGTCTCGTACATCGCCCCGTACGGGGATTCGGACTACCGTCCGGCAAGGTCCGGAACGTGTCGATTGCCAGGTCGGGGGTCACCTCGAAGTCCACCGGGTCCTGGCCGTCGTAGTGTGCACGACCACCGCGGACGGCTCCCCCCAGCTCAGGCCCCCATCGTCGCTACGGGCCACGAAGATGCCGTTGTCGGATTGAATCCCGGGGGGGCCCCGAACACCGAAGTCAGGATTGGTGAGCGGCGGCTGCGGCCCTTTGAACGTGGCGGCCATGAAGCTGACGAAGACGTGCCCCTGGTCGTCGAACCGCCGATCGGGTTGGCCGCCCCCTGATCGAACCCCGCCGGCAATGGTACCGCCGTGTGCTGCCAGTTCGAGCCGCCATCGTGCGAGACCGCCACGCCGATGCCCGCGTAGCCGGTCGGCACCAGCGCGCGGTCCATGTACGCGATGACCACATGCTGCGGATCGGCCGGGTCGACGGCCACCGATGGCATCTGCTGCACGTCGGGGCCTGTCGTGATGGCACGATTGGCGCCCACGGATTCGAGCAGGGATGGGACCCCGGGGCCGTTAGCCAGCAGGCCCTCGGCCAGCAGGATGCGCTGCTCGCAGGGCTCGAGCCAGGGACGGTACAGGCGCCCCCGCCGCTTCCGGCGGGGTCCGGTGGGGTGCCGCCAGGCGGGGGCGCGGTCGAGAACCAGGCTGAACATCACGCGCCTTCCTTTGAAAAGACGTCGACCTTCCCGGGGATTGACGCCGATCCCCGGCATCACAGCCCTCTGATTTCTCCCATGCCACTTCGCCGATCCCGAACACCACGAAGAAAAAAAACCCCGACCATGCGAGATTCGCACGGCGGGGCTACCATAGCCAAGACCACCCGGCCCATCCTATCCCGAGCAGGAAGGTCTTTCTTAAAGAATGAACAGAGTGCGTCGCCATATCAAGTGCATATTTTTATTTTATTTTTTTCATCGCTTTCGGACCATTCGAAATCTTCGACCGTCACGGAATTTGGGGTTGTTGACATCTCTATCCGCCGAGAGAGGCGGAGACCAAGAGATCCTCCCGCCAGCAGTCACTGTAACGTACCGGTGCGTGTTAAGGCGTTCGGCGGGACTCCGCCAGCTTTCGTTGTCTCGGATCGTGGCCGGACTCCACGGCGCGAGAGCGTTACTCGACCTCATGGACGAGCAGGGCGTTATGCGTCGGGTTCTGGGGGATGGTCCCGCGGACCAGGACCACGCGGTTGCCCGAGGCGACGAGACCGCGGGCGCGGGCCCAGTCGAGCGCAAAGGCGAGCGAATGCTCGGCGTGGGTGATCTCGGGGCCATGGAGCGGAGTGACGCCCCAGTAGAGCGCCATGGCGCGGGCGACCTCGGCGTCGTCGGTCAGCGCCAGGGTGGGGGTGCCGTGCCGCTGCTTCGAAAGCGCCAGCGCGGTCCGACCCGAGCGGGTCACCACGATCAGCATCGCAGCCTCGATGCAGCGACAGACCAGGCTGGCGGCCTCGACCACGCACTCGGTGATCGGCAAGACCGTGCCGGCGCGACCGGGCGCCGGGTCGCTCCTCGGCAGACCCGTCGGAGGACACGCGCCCGGGGCGTTGCGGAACAGGAGCGTCTCAGCTTCGGTCACGATCCGGCTCATCGTCGCCACTGCCTCGACCGGGTAGGCACCGATGGCCGTCTCGCCCGAGAGCATCACGGCATCGGTCCCGTCGAGCACCGCATTGAACACATCGCTCGCCTCGGCGCGGGTCGGGCGGCTGGAGGTCTCCATGCTGTTGAGCATCTGCGTGGCCGTGATCACGGGGACCCGCGCCCGATGGCAAGCCGCGATCACCTGCTTTTGGATTGCCGGGACCCGCGCCACGTCCATCTCGACTCCCAGGTCGCCGCGCGCCACCATCACGGCATCGGCCTGCGCGAGGATCGCCTCCAGGTTCGCGACCGCCTCGGGCTTCTCGATCTTGGCGACGATCCGCGCCCGGCTCCCCCGCCGGTCCAGCTCCTCGCGGAGCCAGACGACGTCGTTGGACCGCCGCACGAACGAGAGCCCGACGTACTCGACCGGGTTCCGGGCGGTCCAGTCCAGGTCGTGCAAGTCCTTGTCGGTCAAGGCTTTGACGCTCAACGCCACGCCCGGTAGGTTCAGCCCCTGATTCGAGCGGAGCCAGCCGGCAAGTGTAACCTTCAGCCGGACGGCGTCCTCCTCCTTGCCGGACACGACCATGACCACCGCGCCGTCGGCGAAGAGGACCACGTCGCCCAGCTTGAGGTCTCGGAAGAGCTCGCGATAGGTACAGGTGAGTTGGTGGGGGTCGTCGGACATCCGTTTGACTGGCAGGATAAACTCGTCGCCCAGGCGGCACTCGACCGCATCGCCGGGGATCGGCCCCAGGCGGAACTTGGGGCCGCCCAGGTCCTGCAAGATCGCGAGGTCCCGTTCAAACTCCGCGCCGAGAGCGCGGATGGATTTGAACGTCGCCTCGTGGTCGTCGTGCGTCCCGTGCGAGAAATTGAGCCGGAAGACATCGACCCCCGCCTCGATCATCTCGCGGAGCACCCTCGGGTCGCGCGATGCCGGCCCGACCGTCGCCACGATCTTCGTATGGACCTTCCCCAGCGGTTCGACCAGACGGATCGACATCGATCATCTCCATCAAGGCCCTAATGACGTTTCCCCAGACGTTTCTGCCGCCACAAACCCACCGCCGAGGGCGGCGGTGCTCCAGCCAGGGAGGCAAGCCACCCTCGGCGGGCACCAACGTCTTGGGTTCCGTATTTATGAAGGCGGGCCAGGGGCAGAAAGGAGAGTCTCCTCAGCCCGCGAAATTGTCAGAAAAAGACAACTTTTTCCCGGACGAAAGACCGATTCCTTCTGTGGAGAGCCCCACCCGGCGCCCCGTCGAGGGTATCCCAGCAACGTCCCTTCATCAAGATCAAGCTTGAGATGCGTGAGATCTTGCAAATCGAATTGACGCATCGGCTTGAGTAGCAGACAATCAGTAGGGATGTGCGCGCGTGAAGATCCTCGACGGGATATGGCCCACCGATCGTCCTGATTTCATCGCACCTTGGATTGGACCACCAGAACGGGACCCCTCACTGATGCAGCGGACCTTCGCCGTCGTCGCCTTGCTGGCCGCCTTGGGGGTGCTGTTCAAGCTCGCCCTGAAGGAGGTCCCCCCGACGGGAGGCGAGCGGCCGAGTCGGGACGCGATCCACTCCAGCCCCGCTGTACCCGATCCCGAGGCCGAGCTCCGGCGGCGCTATGCGGAGCCGCACGATCGGGAACTCGTCGAGCGCACGTTGCGGCGCTACCGCCGGACCGCGCTGGCGATCGAGCGGACCGACGGCCTCCGCGGCTTGACCCTCCTGGATCGGCTCGACCTCGAGGCGATTTACCTCTACGAGAAGTATCCCAACGAGTTCCGGCAACTCCGGGAGACTCTGACCGACGCCGCGGCCGCTGACCTGCTGTGCCACTGGCGGGAGTATTTCGGCCTGAAGCGGGCCGACGAGACCGATCGAGCCCTCCTGGTCGCGGAGATCGCGCGGCTGTCGCCTACGCAGCGGCGGGTAGCGGCGCGGTTTCCCAACGCCTTGCCGCTGGTCTTGGCCGACCCGGTTGGCGTGACCGAGTTCTTCGAGCGGTGGTCGGACGATTCCAGAGACATGGCCGATGCGCTGGTGGTCCTCAACTGCATCAGCCTGGACCGGGGCGCGGCCGACCTCCGCGTCGCGCTCCGGACGCTCGATGACCACGGCCCCCTGGCGCTGGAGGCGTTCCGGCTCCAGGGGCTCGGCGGCTTCTCCCTGGTTAGCCTCTACGGCCCGGTGCTCGATGCGCTCGGCGGGGCCCTGCCGCTCGATCAGGCGCTGATCCTGCTCCGGGTCAACTCCGATTATGTCGATGAGCTGCTGCAGACCCACGCGGCTGAGACGGTCGCGGGCCATCTCCGGCACGCCGCGGCGGCCGGCCTGGTCGACGCGGTCGGCGGCAGCCCGCACGCGCTCCGCCTGATGGTCGAGTACGGCGAGCGCGGCGAGCTCGCCCTGGCGCGGACCGGCCCCGACGCCGCCGATGTGGTCTACGACGGCTACGCCGACCTCGCGCTGCGAGGCCGGGCGATCGAAGCCCTGGCCGAGCACGGCACGATGGCCCTGACCATGCTCGACAAGTACGCCACCGACCCCGACTTCCGCGACATCCTCCGGACCTACGGCGCGGCGGTGATCCCTCCGATCGCGCAGACCGACGCCGGGCCCGAGACCCTGGCCTATCTCCGGTCCAAGCCGAAGCGCTCGTTCACCGAGTCGCTGGCCAAGTCAATCCTCTTCCTCTCGGGCGAGAACGGTCAGGCGACGATCCGGACGATCAAGGCCTCAGGGTTGGAGCGGGTCGCCGAGCTGAACTCGACCGAGTTGAAGTTCTACCAGTTTCTGCCCTTGTACGACCTCCTGCATCTGGGGAGCGTGCTCAGCCGGGGCCACGCGCCGACCTCGGGCGAGATGACCTGGGCGTTGATCGATGGCTGCTTCGTGGTGGTCGATGCGCTGAGCCTGGCCGCCATCCAGCCCGAGGGGATGGCGGCGGCCGAGGCGACCCGCGCCGAGATCAAGGCCGCGACCCGTGAGGGGATCAAGGCCGTGGGCGGCGCCCTGGCCGAGGAGGGGACCGAGGCGGCCACGCGCGCCCTGGCCCGACAGGGGGCTGCGCAGGGCGGCGAAGCGACGACCGAGCGGCTCGCGCGCTGGTGGGCCGTCCGGCTCGCCGGCGGGACCTATCAGGTGCTCCGCCACGTCCCCGAGGCCCTGCCGCGCCTCAGCCTCTCCGAGGTCGCCAACCTCGGCCGATCGCTTTGTGCCAAGGCTGGGTTCCGCCTGAGCACCTGGGGACCGGTCCGGCTCCTCAAGAACGGCCAGGAAGTCCTGATCCGCATCCCCCCCGAGCGCGGTCTGAAATATCTGGCCGCGCAGGCCGCGCAGGCCGGCGTGGGCGTGGTCGGCTTCCAGAAGATGGAGGAACACCTGGCCTCGCGCCGGCCCCAGCATCCTTGATCGGATCAGGCGGCATCGGAAGAATTTCGGAAAACCTCCCGACCTCTCTCGGTTTCCTCCAATATCATCCCCGGAAATACGAATCCTCTCCGTGGCTGGATGCCCCGAGGACCCATCGCTATGTCTCCCCTCCCGATTCGCCGCTCCCGGTTACCGATGGCGGCCCGCCTGGCCAGGGCGGGCCTGCTCGTCGTGCTTGCCCTGCCGGCTCCGGCGCATGCGGGCAAGCTCTCGTGGTTGGATGAACTGGTGCAGCAGGTGGTCCGCGAGGCCCAGGCCACCGGCCGGGCCGCGGCGCGGTCCGGGGATACCGGGAGGGTGGCGGGCCGCCTGTTCGTCCACGAGGCCGACGTGGGCCTGGAGGTCCTGGCCAGGCGCTCCGAGGACCTTGCCCGGCTCGGCCGGCGGCTCGATCGGCCTTCGGAGGCGCTCTTGCATTCGCGGTTCTCGCGCTTGCTCCGTCACAACCCCGAGGCGGCCCGGACCTTCGCAATACTGGCACCGGCCGAGAAGCGGCTGGTCGTCGAGATGGGCGAGACCGCGCAGCGCCTCGCTCGTCGCTATCCGGACCAGGCTGAGACGATGATCCGACGACTTGGCACCGAGGGACTCTCAGCCGTCCGCATCTACGGCGACGATGTGGCCGAGGTGATCGTCAAGGAGGGACCGGAAAGCCTGGGTGTGCTGCGCAAAACGGGCCGGGGAGGCTGGGCGTTCTTCACACATGAGGTCTTGCCCCACAAGAAGAAGCTGGCCGCCGCAGGCGTCCTGGCCATCTTCCTGACCTACCCCGACAAGTTCGTCGATTACGCTGGCCAGGCCACTGAGCTCGCCGTCCGCGAGTTCGCCAAGGCTGGCATCCAACTGGCCACTGCCACCGGCGGCGGGGCCGCCCGCGGGCTCGAAGCCTCGATTGTCCAGGCCCTTGCGAACCACGGAATGAATTTTGCCGTATTACGCTTCGCGGGAATGGGACTCGCGAGCCTCGTCGTGGTCCTGGCCTCGATGGTGATCCTCGGCCTGCCGATCGGGTGGCTCTTCCGACCGCTGACCTGGCCGATCCGCCTTCTCCGCACTCGGCGGACCTAGGTGCATACGTCACGCCCTCTCTGCTCGCGATCAATTGCGTCATCCATGATCGCTGACATGATTGCTCAGGATAAAGACCACCCCGTTCGGCATGGTCGCCAATCCTGGAAACATTGACGAAAACTCCGAGGAAGAAGCCGACCCCCGATGTGTGAGTTCTGAGGGACCGGAGGGATTGGTGGCGTGCTGAACCGTCGCAATGACCAACTCGACGCGCTGGAAAATCGGCTGATCGGTCCGAAGCGGATCGCGTTGTTCGGCCATCGGAACGTGGGCAAGACGACGCTCCTGGCGATGTTCTACCGACAGGCCTCGACCGGCCAGGTTCCAGGGCTGCGCCTGGCGGCGTCCGACCCGGCCAGCGCCGAGTACCTGGCCGAGAAAATTGCGCAGATCGAGGCGGGCGAGCCACCCGCGGGCACGCTGGCCGAGACCGAACTGAATCTGCGGCTCTACCACGGTCCGGCGCGGTTCGACCTCATCGTCAAGGACTACCAGGGAGAGCACGTCACGCTCGGTTCCGACGAGCCAATCCAGGAATTCTTCGCCGCTTGCGACGCCGTGCTGCTCTGCCTCGACCCCGAGGGCTCGGCCAACCCGGTCGAGCGACGGCGTCGGCAGCAGGAGGTCGAGAACCTGCTCGAACGGTACATCGACCGCTCGGACGACGCGACCACCGGCTGCCCCGTCGCGCTGATGCTGACCAAGTTCGACCGCGTCCTCGTGCAGGCGCCGGCCGGAGACGACCCGGGCGCGGACGATGACCCGTCGAGCTGGGGCATCGAGCGACTGGTCGAGGCCCGGTACGGAATGGTCCGGCACGCCCTGGCGCAGCACGCGCCCACGGCGCGCTCTTCGCGGTCAGCTCGTACGGCCGAGGGGCCGAGGGGGGTCGGCCTCCCGCCGAGTTGCATCCGCTCGGCCTGGAGGGACCGCTCTGCTGGCTCGCCGAGCAACTGGAGACCAGCGACGTCGAGCAGTTGGAATGGCTCTGGGATCTCGCCCCTGACAACCTCCCCCGCCTGTCGCGCTGCGTCGCCGCATTCGCGCGTCGCTATCCCCGGTCGGAGCGCACGCCCGAGTTCCGCGGCGCGTCTCAGGACGCACCGGCGCCGACGTGCCCGGCGCCGGCGCTCCGCCTGGCGACGGTCGCGGCGGTTGCGGCGGTGGCGCTGGCCGCGTACGACGCTGGGGGGTTCGCCGGCGCGCTGCGGTTCGAGCACGACAACCCGGCCCCCGCAGTGGCGCGGCGCTGGGCCGAGTTCCTCGCCTGGCACCCCTCGCTCACGCTGTTCTGGCCCGAGCGCGCCCGGCGCGCCCGCCTGAAGCAGGCCGAGTGGACGGTCAAAGCTGCCGAGGTCCAGGTCACGCTCGGCACGGCAGGCCCGGACCTCCGCCAGCGGCTTGTGAGCCTGAAGGACGAGGTTCCCCAGCTCGCCCCCGCGATCCGAAGGGTGGAGCAGGCCGAGGACCGAGCGCGCCACCATGCCCGCTGGAACGAAGTCCGGGCCGAGGCGTTGGCTGCGGGCGACGAGCCCGAGAGACCCCTGGCCATGATCCGCGCATTCCTCCACGACTACGCCGAGACCCCCCACCGCAACGAGGCGCTGGCGCTGGTCGAGACGCTCAAGGGCCAGGTGACCGCGCGTGAGTCGCGGATCGACCAGCGGTTCGTCGATGACCTGATCCGGTCCGAGGGCCTGCCCAACGCCGACCTCCGCGAGCTGCTCGACCGCGCCCGGCAGTTCCTCGCCGATCGCCCCCGGAGCGAGTGGCACGGCGAGGTCGAACGCCGGCTCGAGACCTACGTCAAGATGCTCGACGACCGCGACATCGACCGCGCCCGGAACTATTCGCGGCAGTATCCGACCAACTTCGCCACCCGGATCGAGCGCTACCAGGACTACCTGAGGGCCCACCAGACCGGGGGCCGCTACATCAGCGAAGCGACCGAGGCCAAGGACTGGATCCTCCGCGAGTGGGACACCTACACCTACCGCCAGGCGTATGACCATCTGATCGCCCACCCCGACGACATCGCCGAGGTGGCCCGCCGCCTCCGCGCCTACCTGCAAGATCACCCCGACGGCCGCTACGCCCACGAGGCAAAGCAGTATTTCGACTGGTGGGACAAGGTCTCCGTGCCGGGCGAATACCGCGTCACGCTCCGCCGTGGCGAGGTCAGGCCCGACGTCGGCAAGTACCTGGGCGGCGGCGGTCCCGACCTCGGCGTCGTGATCGAGGTCGCCGGCGTCACCTACGGCCCGTCACCCGTGCTCCGCAACACCCACCGGCCAATCTGGGATTACACCTTCCCCCGGCCGATCAAATGGAAGGTGGGCGACCCTGTGACGATCCGGGTCATCGACTTCGACTGGTCCGACTCGACCGTCGCCACGCTCACCAGCCGCAAGGGCGACCCCCTCGCCCTCAGGAACCTTTCGGGCACCATCAAGGGGATTAAGGGAGGCGGGATCACCCTCGTTTTCGCTTCCAACTTCACGATCCCCACGCTGACCCGGCCCGAATGACGGGCGAAATCGGCGACCGAAAGCCGCCTCCGGTCCTTGGCTGACGAGCGACCATCGTTAGCCCGAATATTTCATACTCGTGGCCTACTGTCCCAAATTGATCCGGCGGCTACTTGACACTGTTCAGTAGTGGTCGTTTGGCTCTTGTTGGCGCAACTGCTGCGAATCACGAGGGATAAATGCTCCAGTCCGTGCCTCGCTTTGTGCCGTAAAGTGTCAAGTTCGTACACTATGCTCTGTGCCCCACTTTGGGACGATCCCATAACGTGCCCTGTTTGAACGAACCTCGCCATTAAGGGTGGCCATCCTGTGACTTATGACGAATATTGTCGAGAGCATAAAATATCCGGGTTAGAGGATCGGCCGTCGATCCCATTGGCACCTACTCAAAGACCGCGCGTCCCCCCAGGGTCTCGACTGGAAATCCAGGGCGGCCAGGGGTTCCGTCGAGACATACGGATTCCCGAGAACGGAACCCCTGGCACGCAGGTGAGTTGGGTACAGACGACGCGAAAAGAAACCTTAAGATGGCAAACTTCACTGGGAGAGCCGTTCTGACCACCGATTTACCTACAGTCAGGGTAGACTGGGATGGTGGGGCAAGTCTGTAGGAGAGGATTCGGACCAACTCCAGCAGCAATTCCCGGACAGCCCTTTCGTAAGGAAAAATAAGGGGTTCCAGAAAACGCTCTTCGCAAACTCTTGTACAGTATATCTTCTACCTGATTGGTCTCCAACAAGGGAAATTACAGGGGATTTTGAGTGTGACACCCTGTTGACACTACTGAACACCTCCGGGAATTGCTGCAACTCCAGTAAAGTTTGCCAGTAACCGTTCAGTCCCCAGCTTGGCCCAGTAATTGCGGGGCGGGAAGGCCGGACCGATGAGCGATGATCGCGCGATACAGGTAATCCAGCACCGGTCGTTTCTGCAACCGCAGGGTTTGGACCACGGTCAGCATCCGCTCGACGAACTGGCACCCCGCCGCACTGTGGCAACCGAAAGCGTTCTTCCGCCACAGCACGCCCAGGCGCAGGATCCGTTCCGCATGGTTGTTCGTCGGCTCCACCCCCTCGATCGCCGCGAACAGCCACAACGCCGGATACAGCACCAAGAGGTTCGCGCAGAAGGTCGCCGCCTTGGGATCCGCGCAGGCGCAACCCTGCTCCAAAACGTCTTGGAGTTCGCGCGCCATCGGGTCCAACCGGGCTTGCAGGCCCGCTCGGTCCAGTTCGCCGCGGCGAAACGCCCACCAGTCGGCGAACAGACATTCCACGACCTCCAGTCCCACCCGGCCAATGGCTTCAGCGGGTCCTCCTCGCTCGATCAGCTTCTGAAAGTCGCGGTTCAGGTGGGCCCAGCAGATTTGACGCAGTTTCAGCGGCAGCTTGCTGTAGGCCGCCCAGCGGTCGCTACAGACGATGCCGGTGATCGCCTCGCCCAACAGGGCCTGAAGGCCCTCGAAGTTCCGCCGCAGGTGAATCACGAAGAAGGCCACTGTCGCGGTCGCCGCCGTCCAGAGCCAACGCTTCTGGCCCTTCTCGCTCCAGCCCGTCTCGTCGGTGTTCTTCACCGCGGCCTCACGGACCGCCGTCTGAGCCTCTTGATACGGACTGGCCAAGGCGGCACTCGTCTCCACTTCCAGCGCCGAGACGGTCCCCAGAGAGGTCGGCACTTCGAAGACGGTTTCGACGACCTCTTCCACACCCCGTCGGCCCAGGTGATGACGGCCGCTGAAGTAAGACATCACCGCGGTCAAGCGTGGCCCGAGGACATGGGCGCGGATCTCCGGGGGAATCTCGCCCCGATTGACGTGGCCACAGCAGGGGCAGGTGCGCGCTGCCCTTGGTGCTCGGTGATGACGGCCGCCAGTTCGGGGAGTTCGGCGACCTGATGCCAGGTCGGCTCGGGGTCGCCGGGCCCGGGTTGGGTGGGCAAGGAAGCTTGGCAGCGGGCGCAGATCGTGGGCACGTACGGCACGATCTTGTTGACCCGCTCTCGCGGAAGGCGAAGGCGATGATGTCCAGGATGCCCCGGCTGCCCACCTGGCTGGCGTCCGGTCGGTGTCTTGATGACTGGTTTGGGAGCCCCCGGTGGGTCTACCGAAGGGGGCGAGGAGGAGTTCGAGGAGTTGCGGTTTAATTGGGAGCGCAATTCGTGAAGTTCAGCTTGGAGGTCGGCGATCTGCTTCCGGGCCTCGTCCAAAGCAGCCCGAAGTTGACCGCACTCAGGACAAAAGGTCACAGGGATCGTGGGAGGCTCCCTCATGTATGACGACGATACTAAGGTGGCCAGGAATTGCAAGGTCTTCGACGATTATCTGGCCCTTTCTTGCATACTCGGTGCCGGATTGAGGACTGAACGGTTACGTTT